>NZ_JCALDT010000002.1:0-831399 GCF_059813005.1 Mycobacterium sp. NGS27 | reverse complement strand
GACGGATTGGCCGGCGTCGTCAACGACACATACTTGCCACCGAACACCGTCGTCGCCTTGATATCGGCATTCACATTCGACGGGATCAACTTCAAATACCGCGGATACACCTCAAGAACGAACTTCGCCGCCGGCTTGCCATCACGCACCGTCTCCGAAATCGACCCCACCCGGCCGATCTCCACCCCGTTGTAGGTGACCTTCGAACCCGGATCCATCACCAACCCAGCCCGCGCCGCCAGCATGGTCAGTGATGTCTTCGGGGTGAAGCTGCCCCGGAACTGCCCGTAGACCAGAGCCAGCGCGATGGCGAAGACGACCAGGAGCGCCACGCCGGCCAGCTTGTACGGCGGGGTCCGCGGGGCGTTGGTCTGAATGGGTCGGGACATGGTGATTACACCGTGAGTGCGAAGTTGGGGTTGACGCCATACAGCGCCAGCGCAGCGGACAACACGACAACCTGTACCGACACCAGGGAGAAGCGCATCGATCGGCCGACGGCCTCACCCACGCCGACCGGACCGCCGCCGGCCTCGTAGCCGTAGAAGCAGTGGGTGATCATCACCACCGCGGTGATGAGGATGGCTTCCACGAACGACCAGAACACGTCCTCGGGACGCAGGAACGTCCGGAAGTAGTGCTCGTAGGTGCCGTTGGACTGCCCGTAGATCACCGTCGTCGTGATCTGTGGGGACAGGAAAGTCATGATGATCGCCATCGAGTAGATGGGGATGATCACCACCAGCCCGGCCATGATGCGGGTGGACGCCAGGAACGAGATCGACTTGATGCCCATCACTTCCAGGGCGTCGACCTCCTCGCTGATGCGCATCGCACCCAGCTCCGCCGTGGCACCCGCACCCACCGTGGCGGCCATGGCGATTCCGGTGACGACGGGCGCGGCGATGCGCACATTGATCAGCGCGGCGAAGAAGCCGGTGAACGCCTCGACGCCGATGTTGCCCAGCGAGGCGAAGCCCTGGATCGCGACCAGCGAGCTACCGGACAACGTCACGAAACCGACGATGGCGACGGTGCCACCGATGACCGCCATGGCGCCGGTGCCCATGCCGATCTGAGCGATCAGGCGCAGGGTCTCCTTGCGGTAGTTGCGCAGGGCGTGCGGGATGTGCCCGATGGCGATGGTGCCGAACCACGCCATCTGACCGATGTCGTCCAGACCGCGGGCCGCGGCCAGGCCGTAGCGGTTGAGGTTCTCTGCCGCCCGCGGGAAGCGGGAGCGAAAGACCGCGGATGTCGACATGTCAGTGTCCCGTCCCGAACCGCACGCCGATCGTCGTCAGCACCACGTTCACGGCGTAAAGCGCGACGACGCAGAGCACGACGGTCTCGTTGACGGCGGTGCCCAGGCCTTTGGACCCGCCGCTCACGGTCAGGCCGCGGTAGCAGCCGACCAGGCCGGCGATCAGCCCGAACACAGCGGCTTTGACCGTTGCGATGACAACCTCGGGCAGGCCGGTGATGGTGGTCAGGGTCGCCAGGTACGCACCGCCCGACACGTTCTGCAAGTAGACGCCGAACAGGTAGCCACCGACCAGGCCGACCGTGATCACCAGGCCGTTGAGCAACGTAGCGACCAGGGTCGCGGCCAGCACCCGGGGCACCACCAGGCGGTGGATGGGGTCGATGCCGAGCACCTCCATCGCGTCGATCTCCTCGCGGATGGTGCGAGCGCCAAGGTCCGCGCAGATCGCCGTCGAACCGGCGCCGGCGACCACCAGCACCGTGGTCAGCGGGCCGAGCTGGGTGACCGCGCCGATCGCCGCGCCGGCGCCGGACAGGTCGGCGGCCCCGAACTGAGCGAGCAGCACGTTGAGCGTGAAGATCAGCAACACGGTCAGAGGAATCGAGACGAAGACCGTCGGCAGGAACGCGACCCGCATGATGAACCAGCACTGCAGGATGAATTCGCGCGCCTGGAACGGCCGACGGAACAGCGCTTTCCCGGTCAGGACGCACATCCGGAAGAATCCCCCGACGAGCGTCAACGGCGTCCGCGCTTGGTCGCGCACATAGCTGACGAGGTAGGGGCCTTGCCGATCAGTCGACGTTGAAGTCACCGCTCCCCCCTCCGGCAGTCACCGCGCGCTGTATGGCGCCGCGGCGGATCGTGTAGCACGCCTCGCCCCCTCACCGCTATGTAGCTGGGGTCGTCCCCAACTCGCCCCGGCTTGATGCCTGTGACCATCGGCTCCCTACTGGCAAGTAGTAACGGAGACCACAGGAATGTACCCGATGGCCAAGCACGTGTGAACCGCATCCGCACAATTAACCCTTCGCCAACCGCTGGCAAACGTTACAGCTCCTGTCGCCTTTCTTCTCTACTCCTAAAACCTCTTGCCCGAGAATGGATTTAGCCGATTTGTCCAACTCCGTACCGCACCCGCAGTTCAGTCTTGAGCACCTTGCCGGCCGGGTTGCGCGGCAGGGCGTCGACGATCTCGAGCGCCTTGGGATGCTTGTATCTCGCCAGCCGCTCGGTCAAAAACTCATCGAGTTGATCGAGCCGCAAATTGTCGTCGGCGACAGCGGCCACCGCGATGGGCACCTCACCCCACTTGTCGTGGGCCCGGCCGATCACGGCGACTTCGACGATCGCCGGGTGGCTGGCGAGGACGTTTTCCACCTCGGCGCAGTAGATGTTCTCGCCACCGGAGATGATCATGTCCTTCTTGCGGTCGACCACCCACACATAGCCCTCGGAGTCCATGCGGACGAGATCGCCCGAGTGGAACCAGCCACCGGCGAAGGCTTCCGCCGTGGCCTCGGGGTTGTTCCAGTATCCGCTCATCAAAGTTGGTGCGCGATAAACGATTTCGCCGACTTCACCGATCGGCACGTCGTTCATGTTTTCGTCCACGACGCGGGCGGCCACGGTGGGTATCACCTTGCCGACCGAGCCGCGTTTACGAATGGCGTCCTCGCCCAGCAACATGCACGTGACCGGCGACATCTCCGTCTGGCCGAACGCGGCCAGTATCTGGGTGCCGGGGAATCTCGCCGACATCTCGCGCAGCAACGCGTCGGGTGCCGGCGCGGCGCCCCAGGAGATCACCCGCAATTTCAGGTCACGCGGGCGCGCCTGCTGTTCGGCGCAGACCGCCTGCCATTGGGCGGGCACCAGAAAGATGCCGGTGACCTTCTCCGCGGCGAGCACGTCGAGCAGCTGTCCGGGCTCGAACGCGCCGAGCGGGTAGATCACCGTCGGGATGCCGAGCAGCACCCCGGTCAGCATGTTGCCGATCCCGGCGATGTGGAAGAACGGCACCCCGATGAATCCGACGTCGTTGTTGATGTCGGCGCCGTTGGTGTACAGGCCGGTCATCGTCTGGCCGGTCAAATTGGTGTGGGTCAGCACGGCGCCCTTCGGCCGCCCTGTCGTGCCCGAGGTGTACATGATCAGCGCCGGCGAGTCGTTGGGGATGTCGACCGGCCGGTGCTCTTGCCCGGACTCGTTGATCAGGTCTTCGTAGCCCAGCACGCTGTCGTCGGTCGGACCGCCGGCCACCACGACGGTGCCGAGCTGTGACTCGATGTCGCGGACTCCGGTGGCCACCGGGGCCAGCACGGGTTCCGTGATGATCACGCGCGCTTCGCAGTCCTGGACGAGGAAGGCGATTTCGGCCGGGGTGAGCCGGAAGTTCAGCGGGACCGCGATGGCGCCGAGCATGTTGACGGCCAGCACCGACTCGACGAACTCGGTGCGGTTGAGCATGAGGATCATGACCCGGTCACCGAAGCCGACACCCCGGCGGCTCAACGCGTCGGCCAGCGCCGCCACCCGGCCGCGCAGCTCGCCCCACGTCAGGGTTTTGCCCAGGAACCGCAGCGCCGCCGCGTGCGGCTGCATCAGCGCGTGGCGTTCCAACTGGTTCACCCAGTTCTGTCGACGGGCCAGGTACGGCTGCTCGTCCGCCTGTGTCGGATGGTTCGCCAATTGCGCGGTCAAACTAAGCACTCCCCTTCACTCGCGCACCGCTTGCGCCAGGTTGATATTTGATAAAACTTGGTGTTGTGTGGGTCACACTATGGCGTTGACGGTCCACTGACAAGTCCCCGTTAACGCCCGTCAAAACTTAAACCCCGTCCCGCCAAGCCCACGAAAGCCCTGGCAGCCCCCGTGAACGCACCGATGTCAATGCAGCCGAGGAGTCGGCGGCCGCTGCGTCGGGCGCAGTTGTCCGACGAGGTGGCCGGGCGTCTGCGGGCCGCGATCATGTCCGGCTCGTTGCGGCCGGGGACGTTCATCCGGCTGGACGAGACCGCGGCCCAGCTCGGGGTCAGCGTCACCCCGGTGCGTGAAGCCCTGCTCAAGCTGCGCGGCGAGGGCATGGTGCAGCTCGAACCGCACCGCGGCCACGTCGTACTGCCCTTGACCCGGCAGGACATCGAGGACATCTTCTGGCTGCAGGCATCGATCGCGCGCGAGCTGGCGGCGGCGGCCACCGACCACATCACCGAGGCCGAGATCGACGAGTTGGACCGCATCAACGACTCGCTCGCCGCGGCCGTCGGGTCCGGCGACGCCGAGACCATCGCGGGCATCGAGTTCGCGTTCCATCGCGTCTTCAACCAGGCGAGCGGGCGGATCAAGCTGGCCTGGTTCCTGCTCAACGCCGCGCGCTACATGCCGGTGCTGGTCTACGCCGCCGACCCCCATTGGGGAGAGGCCGCCGTCGACAACCACCGCCAGCTGATCGGTGCGCTGCGCCGGCGCGACACCAGCGCGGTGATCGAACACACCGTGTGGCAGTTCACCGATGCGGCGACCCGCCTGGCCGAGATGCGCGACCGCACCGGAATCTTCGACTAGCTCGAGGCCAGCTGCTCGGCGCGCTGCTTCAGGCTTTCGGCCAGATGGTCGAGCACGTTGTTGAGGAGTTGCTTCACCATCGGCGCCGGCACCGGCATCGACGTTTCGACGTCCAGATCCACCGTCAACAGGCTCGACGCCCCCATCGAAACCACGCTGAACAGCTGCTCCTGCTTGGTGAAGAGGTCGCCCTGCTGCAGGACGGTCTGAATCTGGTTTTCCCCGGGGTAGTACACGGCCTGGATGAACATGCTCTGCATGCCCTGGTAATCGGTGTCGAGCCGCAGCTGGCTGGGGCGCCCGTCGTCATAGCGGGCAAGCACCCAGAGACCTTTTATCTCCTCGTTCCATTGTGGGTAGGCCTCGAAGTCGCCGACGATCCGCATGATCAACGCGGCGTCGGCGTCCACCTCGACGGTCTTGCTCATCACTGGCATGCGCGAAGCATAGCCGGGCCGGCGGCGCCTCCGTGCGGTGCCGTCGCGGCCGATTCGATGACGAAAGCCCTGCTGCCAGGCGGTTATTGGTCGACGGCGGCGGTCGCCAGCAGGGCGCGGACGGCGTCGGGGATGGGGACGGACTTGCGGGTGACCCGGTCGACGTAGACGTGCACCCAGTGCCCCAGCGCGGTGATCGGTCGGGCGTTGTCTTCGGCGAGCTCATTCCCGGCGGCCCGGAACACTCCCAGCCGGTAGGTGACGCTGCTGCGGCCCAGCCGCGTGACGGCGAGTCCGACCACGAGGTGCTGCGGGAACTGCAGCTCGGAGAAGTAGCGGCAGCCCGATTCGGCGACGATGCCCAGCGCGGGCGTGGTGATCGGGTCCAGCCCGGTGCTGGTGTTGATCCAGGCGTTGATCGCGGTGTCGAATAGTTGGTAGTACACGGCGTTGTTGAGGTGGCCGAACATGTCGTTGTCGGCCCACCGGGTGCCGACCGGCCACAACACCGGAAAGTCGTTGCTGGTCAGCCCGTCCGGTGCGGGCGGAACCACGGAAGCCGACGCCATGGTTGTATTCCAGCATGCCTGCAATTCGAGGCGCCGTACTGGAGCACATCGGGTCGCCCCGGCCCTACGCCCGGTCGCGACCGATCACCGTCGCCGAACTCGACCTCGCGCCCCCGGGCCGCGACGAAGTCCTGGTCCGCGTCGAGGCGGCTGGCATCTGCCACTCGGACCTATCCGTGGTCGACGGCAACCGGGTGCGGCCGGTGCCGATGTTGCTGGGCCACGAGGCCGCCGGGATCGTCGAAGAGATCGGTGACGGCGCGCTATCAAGCGGGGTCGACCTGACCGTCGGCCAGCGGGTGGTGCTGGTGTTCTTGCCGCGCTGCGGTCATTGCGTGGCGTGCGCAACCGAGGGGCTGACGCCGTGTGAATCGGGCAGCGCGGCGAACGGCGCGGGCACGTTGCTCGGCGGCGACATTCGGCTCAGCCGAGCCGGCCACGCGGTGTATCACCACCTCGGTGTCTCCGGTTTCGCGACGCACGCGGTCGTCAATCGGGCCAGCGCCGTCCCGGTGCCCGGCGACGTGCCGGCCGACGTCGCCGCGCTCCTGGGTTGCGCGGTACTCACCGGTGGCGGCGCGGTGCTCAACGTGGGTCATCCGCGGCCGGGCCAGACGGTCGCGGTGGTCGGGTTGGGGGGCGTGGGCATGGCAGCGCTGCTCACCGCGCTGACCTATGACGACGTCCGCGTCGTCGCCGTCGACCAGCTGCCGGAGAAGTTGGCGGCCGCCCGGCGCCTGGGCGCCCACGACGCCTACACGCCGCAGCAGGCCACCGACGCCGGGGTGAAGGCCGCGGTGGTGGTCGAGGCCGTCGGTCATCCGGCCGCGCTGGAGACCTCGATCGCCATGACGGCGCCAGGCGGGCGCACGGTCACTGTGGGTCTGCCGCCCCCGGCGGCACGAATCAGCGTGTCGCCGTTGGGTTTTGTGGCCGAGGGCCGGTCGTTGATCGGCAGTTACCTGGGTTCGGCGGTGCCCAGCCGGGACATCCCCCGGTTCGTCGAGCTGTGGCGGTCGGGCAGGTTGCCGGTGGAATCGCTGGTGTCGTCCACGATTTCGTTGGAGAACATCAACGAGGCGATGGACAACCTGGCCGACGGGACCGCCGTGCGTCAACTGATCAGGTTCGACGGCTAGTCAACGTGCAACGCGCCGCATAGTGCGTGGCCCTGCAGCGCGAACAGTCGTTGCGAGCCAGCCCACTCTGGCAGCAGCGAATCGAACCCGTGACAGGCGCGCGCGAAGACGTGCAGTTCGGTCGAGACCCCGGCCCGCAGGAGCCGCAGCGCGTAGTCGATCGCCTCGTCGCGGAACGGGTCGATCTCGGCGCACGTGATCAAAGCCGTTGGCAGTCCGGCCAATTCGCCCCGCCGTGCGGGCACCGAGAGCTCCGACGCGCCGGCCGGCCCCAGGTAGTGGCGCCACATCAATTCGGCGGCCTCGCCGTCGAACGCCGGGCTGGTGCGGAACTGCGCCTTCGATCCGGTAACCCGATCGTCGAGCACCGGCTGGTGCAGCAACTGAAACGCCACCGGCGGCAGTTTCTCGTCGGCGGCCCGCTGCGCCAGGCCCGCGGCCACGGCGGCGCCGGCGCTGCTGCCCGCGACGGCCAGGCGCCCCGGGTCCACTCCCAGGTCCCCCGCGTTCGCGGCCACCCACCGCAGCACGGCGCCCGCATCCTCGAGGGCCGCCGGGAACGGGTGCTCGGGGGCGAGCCGGTAGTCCACCGACAGCACCGTGCAGCGGCCGCGTCGCGAAAGCTCCACGCATTGGCGGTGATCGGTGTCCAGGTTGCCCAGCGCGAATCCGCCGGCGTGGCAGTACACCACGCCCGGCGCCCCGTCGTCGGGCCCACCGCGATAGATGCGCACCCTGACACCGCCGAATTCCGTCGGCACGCGATCCTCGACGATCCCCACCCCGGACGCATTGGTCTGCCCGGCGGTCACCCGGCGGCGTTCGTTGAACGGCTCACGCGCGAGTTGTATTGCGGCCAGCGTAAACTCGGTCCGCGTCGTAACGACGTCACGCAACGCGGGATCGAGCCGATCGGCCCCGTCCAGCTGTGTCACCGCGCGCCGCCGGCGCCGCTGCCGACCTTCAGCGGATCTGCAGGCATTGCCCACCGTCGATGACGAGTTCGGAGCCGGTGATGAACGATGCTTCGTCGGACACCAGGAAGGCCACCGCGTCGGCAACCTCACCGGCCTCGCCGATCCGCCCGAACATGGACGCCCCGGCCAGCCGCGCCTGGGTGGCGTCGTCGAGCATCGTGGTGGCGATCGGCCCGGGGAAGACGGCGTTGACCCGGATGCCGGAGGGGGCGAGCTCGGCCGCGGCGGTCTGGGTGAGCCCGCGCAACGCCCACTTCGATGACCCGTAGGCGCTGTGCTGCGGGAAGGGGCGGATGGCGCCGGTGCTGCAGATGTTGACGATCGAGGCATTCGGCGCCGTGCGTAGCTGCTCCAGCGCTGCGCGCATCCCGAGGAACGGGCCCAGACAGTTGACCCGCCAGGCGGTTTCGAAGCCGGCGGGTGTCTCCGCGCTCAGCGAGGCCCGGTGTAGCACACCCGCGCAGTTGACCAGCGTGCTCAGCGAGCCGAAGCGACCGGCGACCTCGGCGACCACCGAGTCCCACTGCTCGGATGCGGTCACGTCGAGCTCGAGGGCGATCAGGTCTTCGTCGTGCGCTTCGCCGACGGCGGTGAGCAGTTCGGCTGCCCGCAGGTCGCACGCGGCCACCGAAAAGCCTTTGTCGCGCAGGCGTTTGGCGATGGCCCAGCCTTGTCCGCCGGCGGCGCCGGTCACCAGTGCGACGCGTTGATTCATGCTGGGCTCACCTCGCGACTGTCGGCCGATCCGGCGCAGGTGGCGCAGCGGCGCCGCGCCTCGTCGTCCGTCATCGCGTGGCCTCGCGCAGGTGCTCCGCGGCGCCGCGCCGCAGCGCCTGTGACTCGGCCGCCAGGGTGATCATGCCGAATCCCAACTGTGCCATGGCGTGACCCGTCTTGCCATCCCCGGCGTGAATGCCGGTGACCAGACCCGCGTCCGACGCCGCCCGATGGATGCGCACGATCGCGTCGAGCACCTCCGGATGCCGGGTGGCGCCGACGACACCGGCGCCCAGCGAAATGGCCAGATCGGCTGGGCCGACGTAGATTCCGGTCAGGTCGTCGACGGCGCAGATGTCGTGGATGCCGGAGAGCGCGGCGGCGGTCTCGATCATCGCGAACACGCCGGCCCGCGACTCGTGGGCGGCGGGGTCGAGCCCCAGGCTGGCGCGCAGCGGACCGAAGCTGCGCACGCCCCGCGGCGGGTAGCGGGTGGCGGCCACCGCCGCGGCGGCCTGGTCCGCCGACTCGATCATCGCGATGACGACGGCGTCCGCACCCGCGTCGAGCACCCGCCCGATCGGCGCCGCGTCGGCGTTGGGCAGGCGGACCACCGTGGCGACGGGCACGTGCTCGATGCGGCGCAGGATGCGCGCGATGTCGGCGTCGTCGAGGTAGCCGTGTTGCGCGTCGAAGCCGACGTAATCGTAACCGGCGCGGGCGAATTCCTCCGGCCCCAGTTCCGTTGGGCCGGTGATCCAGCCGCCGAATATCGGGGCTTTGCGGCTCAGCGCCTGCTGTAAATTGCTCGGCGAAGTCATGGCGCACCGGCGATGGCGATCTTGATGCGTTCGGCGACCGGCCGGCAGGCCAGTTCGAAGGCGTCCTGCACCTGGTCGACGCCGTAGGTGTGGGTGAGGTAGGCGCCCAGCAGCCGGGGGTGCTCGGCGGCGAACTTGCCGGCAAGCTCCAGCATCCGCCGGCGGTCCAGTGTCACACCGGATTTCAGAGTCAGGTTGTTGCGTAGCATCGCCCGCATGCTGATCGGATACATTTCGTCATCGGCGACGCCGAAATAAAACACGGTGCCGCCGGGGGCGGCGGCGTCGATGGCGTGGTTCAGGGTGGCGACCTGATGGCCGACGGCCTCGATGACGACGTCCGCGCGGTCCGCGCCCTCGAGCTGGCTCACCCAGCGGTCGCTGGTGGCGCGCACCGGGTCGTCGACCCCGAAAGCCTCTGCCAGGCCGTGGCGTTCGATCGGGTCGACGCCGGTGACGCGTCGCGCCCCCGCCGCCTTGGCGACATAGGAGAACAACAGCCCGATGGACCCTTGGCCGATGATCGCGACGTGCCGGCCGGCCAGGTCGCCGAGCTGTTCGCAGGCGTAGAGGACGCAGGCCAGCGGTTGCAGCCCGACCGCCTGGGCGGGGGTCAGCGCCGGATCGTAGGACGCCAGTCCGTCGCCGTCGCTGACGATGCGTTCCATCATGCCGTCGAATCCGGAGGCCCAGCCGACCACCTGATCGCCGGGGCGGTGGGCGGGGTGCCGGCTGGCGATCACCTCGCCGGCGACCTCGTGGATGGGGAAGCCATCTTTCTCGGGACCGCTTCGGCCGTCGTCACCCGGGATCCGTCCGCGGGCGCCGCGGAAGGCCGGCAGATCGCTGCCGCAAACGCCCGCGGCCGAAAACCGCAACAGCACCTGCCCGTCGGCCAGGCACTCGGGGGTCTTGTCGTCGATCGTGGTGCGCTCGAACAGATACGGGGCGATGATCCGATAGGACCACACGTCAGACCTCCACCGGAATGTTGTTCCAGCCCCATTGGAAGCTGGACGGCAGCCGGGTGGCCGAGTCGGCCTGGATCGCGTAGTCGGGCACCCGGCGAAGCCATTCGGCCAGCAGCACAGCCACTTCCAGCCGCGCCAGGTGATATCCGATGCAGAAGTGCTGGCCGCGGCCGAATGCCAGCGAGCGGTGGATGGGCCGGTCCCAGATGAATTCGTCGGGCTCGGGGTACTCCCGCTCGTCGCGGTTGGCCGAGGCGAGCAGGGTGATGACGCGCTGGCCCGGACTCAGGGTTTCGCCGTGAATCTCGAAGGGCTTGCGCACCGTGCGCGCGAACCACTGTGCGGGCGCACAGAATCGGATCATCTCGTCGCGCGCGACGAGCACGTTGTTTTCCAGGTCGGCGCGTACGGCGGCCAGCTGCTCGGGCCGCCGGCTGAGCTCCCAGAGGCCGTGGGCGACGATTTTGGGCACCGTCTCGGTTCCCCCGATGAAGATGCACAGCATCTGGGTCGCGACTTCCATGTCGTCGAGCGCGCTGCCGTCGGGCAGGTGATAGCCCAGCAGGCCGTCGACCACGTCCAGTGGTGTCCCGGACGAATCGGCGCGGCGGCGCGCGACCGCGGGCAGCAGGTATTCGAAATAGTTGGGCCGCGCCTGGCCGGTGTCCACACCGACGCCCGGCTGAGCGAGGCTGCCGGCGTTGACGGTGGCGAGGACTTGCGGCGCGAGATCGGTTGGAATACCGCATAATTCGCAGACGATCGCGGCCACCACGATTCCGCCATAGTCCTGGGTCAGGTCGAACGCACCGCCCGGGAGCAGCGCGTCGAGGCGTTGGTTCGCCAACGCGCGGATCCGGCCCTCCAGGTCGGTGACCGATCGCGGCCGAAACGGCCGCGAGTGGGTGCGCCGGATCTCGCCGTAGAGGTCCGCGTCGAACATGGCGTGAAACGGCAGTGGGTGCAGGGGCGGGTCGGCGACCGGCCCGCTGTTGTGCTGGGCCAGAACCGATGCCGGCGGCAGCGTGCCTTCCGAGGCGACGAACGTGCCGTTGTTGACTTCCAGCACCGTCCAGATGTCCTCGAAGCGTGACAGCGCGAACGTGTCCCACTGCGGCATGTAGTACACGGGGTGGTGGTCGCGCAGGGTCTTGTAGTACGGCAATGGGTTCGCCATCACCGCCGCGTCGAACGGGTCATACCGAAAGTCGTTCATGGTCAAGGCGTTCAGCCGCTCCGTCACTGCAGCGGCGATGGCGGGAGGGCCTGCAGAATGGAATCCTCCCAGCCGTCACGCAACGCGGGCGCCACGCTCATCCACGTGACGATCTCGGCCGGTGGGCTCTCCTTCCAGGACGGATAGTGCTCGGCGAAGCAGTCCCAGCCGCCGTCCAGCGCCCAGTAGTGGATCACTTCGTTGTAGCGGAAGGTCGTGGTGAACGATCCGAGCCAGCGCTTGCCGGTCCGTTCCGACCACGGAACGTAGAGCCGCTCCAGTTCGCGGATGTAGTCGTCCTGGCGTCCCGGTTTGGTCTGCATGATCTCTTGGATCACCAGCGGCGCGGTGAAATTGGCTTCGCGCAGCTGGGCGAGCGTCTTGTTGCTGGGCCCGGGGTACATGATGCGGCCCTCCCCCGAAGCGCCGACGTCAGCCAGGAACGCCGCCCATTTGCCGGATGCGGCCTCGTGGCTGCCGCCGCGGGCCTGCGCGGCCCCGATCCTGGCGTAGTCGGCGAAGCCGTCGATCTCCCAGATGACCGTCACCTGGGGCCAGTGACCGTTGTACGGCGTGGACTCCCAAATCGCGAACAGCCGAGCGCCGAGTTGCTCCATCATCGGTTGATAGGTGTCGGCGAAGATCTCGGTGAACAGGTCGCTGCGCCCGGAGCCCAGCGAAATCGTCTCGTGCAAGTAGAGCAGGGTGTGTCCGAAGTATTTCTTCATCGGGCTAGTCGAGCCGGATCAGCTCTGAGGCGGCCCCCAAGCCCACGTCGCACAGCAACATCTCGGTGGCATCGACCGTCGCGCCCGGAATGCCCGCCGCCGCAAGCGCATAGCTCTTGAACATGCGGGCCGCGCCGCTGAGTAGATGCTGCGCACGCGTCGTCGCACGGTTCACCCCCAGGGGCCATCCCTCACCCCAGAGGGCGACCTCGATCAGCGGGTTGTCCAGTGACTCGAGCACGGCCTCACGCACCCGGGCGTCGGCGGTGAACGCCTGAGCGCTAACGGCCAGGCTCGTCGAGCCCGCGCACACGCCGGCAAGCTCGGGCTCGAGGTCCGCCGCCCGCACCCCCAGGATGCGCAGCGACCGGGTATCGCAGCCCCGCGGGAGCAGCACGGTCACCTCCCAACCGGCCATGGCCCGGTCGTAGAGCCAACCGCCGGCCGACTGCACGACATCCGCGGCGCTGGCCGCGACCACGTCGAGCCGGTAACGCAGACCCTCGCCGGTTGCGCGGGCTGCTTCCGCAGCGCCGCTCTTGCTGATGTCGAACGTGGGAGCGACCATCGATCCATTCCTCACCACCAGTTCGCTGGCGGGTCACAAGCGCTTGTCTTGGGCTGGAGCCGCGTCACGCGCGGGCCGATGCGACTCACCGGACAGGGTGACACTTCTTGCGGAATTTGTAAAGCTACCGCCGGCCCGTCAGGACCCGCGGCGGGCCTTGAGGTCGGCCAGCACTTCCGCGGTGTGTTGCCCGAGTTCCGGTGCCGCAGAACGCGGTGCCCACGGAGTCCCGTGAAAATCCGCCGGTGTGGCAACCATCGGCACGGCGGCTTCGCCGTCGGGGACGTCGACGATGCCGCCCGCGGCGTGGAACTGCTCGTCGGCGACGACGTCCTCGAGGGAGTTGATCGGTGACCAGAAGAAGTCCGGTTCGCCGGCGAACACCTCCGCCCATTCGTCGAGGGGGCGCGTCGCGAAGATGTCATCCAAAGCGGCGATCAGCTCGGTCGAGTTGACGGCGCGGGAACGGGCATCGGCGAATCGGGGATCGCCGCGCCACTCGGGCCGGCCCACCGCCCGGCACAGCGCCGGCCAATGCCGCTCGGCCTCCAGACCGACGATCCAGAACCGCCGGCCGTCGGCCGCGGCATAGTTGTTCATGCACGGATTGCCCATGGTTTCGCGCTGCCCGATCGCGATCGGCTGTCCGCTCATCAGATAGGTGTTGAGGTCGAAGCTGACGGTGTAGGCACCCTGCCGGTAGAGCGAGGTGGTCACCAGCTGACCCGTCCCGGTCCGTTCGCGCGCGAGCAGGGCCGCGCATACGGCCGCGGCCATCGTCATCCCGGCGGAGTGGTCGCCCATGCCGCCACGCTGAAACGGGGGCGTGTCGCCGGGGCGGGTGAGCAGGTGGGCCACCCCGGCCCGGGACCAGAAGGCGGCGACGTCGAAGGCGGCGCGGTCGGCGTCGGGCCCGTCCTCGCCGTACCCGGTGATGAGCCCGTAGACCAGACGCGGATTGGTCGCCGACACCGCCTCGAAGTCCAGGCCGAGGCGCCGTAGCGCGCCGGGCCGCACATTGGTCAGGAAAACGTCTGCCTCAGCAAGCAATTCGAATGCGGTGGCGCGGCCGTCGTCGGTCCCGAGATCCAGCACGACGCTGCGCTTGGACCGGTTGTCCATCTCGAACGGCGGGTTCAAGCCCAAATCGCAGCCCAGCATCCGGCCGAACATGCGCGCCGGATCACCGGCCGGCGGCTCGATCTTGATCACGTCGGCGCCCCAGTCCGCGAGGATGCCGCCGGCGGCCGGGCCGGCCACCCAGACCCCGAGTTCGACGACTTTGACGCCTGCTACCGGTCCCGCCATGGGTAAGTTCCCGCTCTCTGCTATCCGAGCTGGGGGTACCACCCACTTCTGGGGGGACACGCCAGCGCAACGCCGCATACCGAGTGCCACGCTAGCGTGACGTTCAGCGGCCTTAGGCTTGCGCACATGAGTCTGGTGGCCGGGCGTGGTCCGCTCAGCGGCGATCCCGCGGGACGCTTCTCGCCCGCGATACCCGACGACGTCGTCTACGTCGAACCGCATCCCCGGCGCGTGCAGGCAGTCAGGGACGGCCGCGTGGTGATCGACACCGAGCGGGCGCTGATGGTGCACCGGCGCGGCCGGCCGCTGAGCTACGCCTTCGCGGCCGACGAGGTAGGCGACCTACCCGGCGAGCCGGAACCCGCGGCGCCCGGTTTCGTCCAGGTGCCCTGGGACGCGGTCGACACCTGGCTGGAAGAGGGGCGCAAACTCGTGCACTATCCGCCCAATCCCTATCACCGCGTCGACTGCCGTCCGACGCAACGCCGCCTGCGCGTCCGCGCCGACGGGACGACGCTGGTGGACACCGACGACACCGTCATCCTCTTCGAGACCGCGCTCGCCCCGCGGCTCTACGTCGATCCGGCACACGTGCGCACCGATCTGCTGCGGCGCTCCGAGACGTCGAGTTATTGCAATTACAAAGGGGTTGCGACGTACTGGTCGTTCGTCTCCCGCGACCGGGTTGTCGAGGACGTCGCCTGGAGCTATCCCGGCCCGCCGCCGGAAAGCCTGCCCATCAAGGGATTCCTCAGTTTTGACGACACGCGCGCCGAGGTGATGGCCGAGCTGCCGGTCAGCGACCGTAGCTAGGGCGACCGAGACCCAGCTCGTGCTGGGCGATCATGTTGCGGAACACCTCCATCGTGCCGCCGTAGATGCCGGCGGGCACGCCGTGCCGGAAGATGAACTCGATGGCACCATTATCCGCGGAACCCGTTGTATCCGTAGGCAATGTCGATGCCGTACCCAGCAGGTCCATCAACTCCTGGGAGGCCTCCCGCATCGTCTGGATGAGCGCTACCCGCCCGTACATCCCGGGGGTCGACATGGCCGCCTCGATCCGGGCCATGTTGCGCCCGAGCCGGTATTTCGTCGCATCGTCATCGATCGGGCGCCGCCCGGCCGCATCGGGCTTCGACAGGACGGCTGCCACTCCATCGGCCGCCTCGGCCATCAGGTGGCCATGCTCTGACAACATCGAAATGTTCTGCAGGCCATGGTCTTCGGTTTCGGTGATGCCGTGTTCCGCGTCGAGGGCGAACCGCATCACCGTCCAGCCGCCGTTGACCTCGCCGATCCGATAGAGATCGGCGACCCGTACGTCGCTGTAATACACGATGTTGGTGCGGTCGCCGTCGAGCGTGCGAATGCCCTGGATCTCGATGCCCGGCGAATCCAGCGGCACCAGGAACATGGTGAGGTTCTTGTGTTTGCGGCCCTGCGGATCGGTGTTGGTGAGCAGGAAGACGTACTGGGCGTTCTGCGCGTTCGAGGTGAACATCTTGGAGCCGTTGATGATCCAGCTCGATTCGTCCGCCTCGCGCACGGCTCGGGTCTTGCAGGTGGCGACGTCGGAGCCACCCTCGGGCTCGGTGTAGCCCAGGCACAGTCGGATTTCGCCGGACAACACCCCCGGCAGGATCGCGTCGGCGAGTTCGGGCGCCCCGAATTGTTCGACCAACCGCGCGACTGTCGCCGTGGTGCCCCAGTGAAACCACGGCGTGTGCGCGCGACCGATCTCTAGGTGGAAGATCCGCCGCCGCACCGGATCGAATCCCCCCTCGGACTCCAGCTGATAGTCCGACGTCAGGTAGCCCTCTTTGCCCAAAGCCAAATGCACTGGCTCACTGAAGTTTTCGCCGGTCTCTCGATCGCGCCGCCGCACTTCGTCGGTGACGTGTTCGGCGATGAACGCCCGAGTCCGGTCGAAGAAGTCCTGATCCTCGGGCGAGAGCACTACACGGGAGAAGTCCATGTGACGCCTCTGATCACGCCGCGTCGACGACCAGGCTGCGGAACCGGTCGAGGGTCTCGAGCGCGTGCGTCATGCTGTCGCCGGGCAGGTGAATGCTGACCCACGTCACGCCCAGCTTCGCCAGCTTGTCCAGGCCCTCGAGGTAGGCGTCGGCGTTGAAGTCGTCACTCGCGGGGCTGCCGCCCTCGAAGTTGGTGAAGGTGATGTCGATGGCAGACCAATCCCGCTGGGCCGCATCGCATCTGCGCCGCAGATCGTCGATGCCGTCGGCGAGCTTCTGCGGTGAGTCGATGACGGCGGTGCCGGCCGTCTGGGCCAGCTGCGGCGGCGCGGGGAACGGGCACCAGCCGTCGCCGTACTGGGCCACCCGTTGCCGCGAAGAGGACGTGTTGCCGCCGATCCAGAGCGGCGGGTGCGGATCGCTGATCGGGCGGGGGTGCGCGGTGATGCCCCGCGCGCTGAAATGCTTGCCCTCGAACGAGATATCGTCGCCGGTCCAGATGGCCCGGATCACCTGTAGGGATTCCTCGAACAGCTCGGCGCGCTCGTCGAAGCTGACCCCCAGCGCCGCGAACTCGCGCTTGAGGTAGCCCACGCCCACCGCGAGCGTGAACCGCCCGCCGGAGAGCAGGTCCAGGGTGGCGCCGGCCTTGGCCACCACGAACGGGTTTCGGTACGGCAGCACCACGATGTTGGGAATCAGCCGCAGCGTGGACGTGGTGGCCGCCGCGAAACCCAGGGCGACAAAGGGGTCCAACGCGTCGTGCCCGCCGGCCTCCAGCCATCGCTGCGAGGGCGCCGGGTGATCGGTGAAGCCGAAGCCGTGGATCCCGGCCGCCTCGGTCGCCGCGGCCACCTTGCCGATACCGTCCCCACTGACCAGCTCCGGGTTGTACGGATGGCTGTGCATCGGGTGGGTGATGGTGAACCGCATGGCCTTAGAACCGCGCGCGCGAGTCGATCGCCGTGTCGCTGGTGCGCAGCGGGCGGATCAGCGCCTCCTGGGCGAACGAGGCCAGCAGCTCACCCTCTTGCGCGTGCACGGTGCCGCGCACGTACGACATGCCCGCGCCGACCTGGGTGCTCTCGTGTGTGTAGAGCAGCCACCCGGTCCAGTCCACCGGTTCGTGGAAGGCGACCGAGATGCTCATCGGTGCGGTCGACACGGTCAGGTGCGCCTGGGCGGTGCCGATGCCCTCGTGCGCGCGCATGGTGGTCGAGATGCCCAGATGGCCGGTGAAGTACGCGAGCAGCGCCTTGGCCAACTCGTCACGGGTCGGGATCGGGTCGTAGTGCAACCAGGCGTAGAGCTCCGGCGGGCCGACCTCGTCGGGGCTGTTGACGTCGACCACGTCGACCAGGCGCAGCTCGCGACCGACCATCGGCATCGGTGAGGGGTGCGCGTCCGCCGGGGCGGCGACCTCGGGGCGCGGCAGGTGGTGCCGGATGACGTCGTCGGTCGGGACGTCGGCCAGCACGGTGATGCTCAGGCAGCGCCGGCCGTTCTGGTGCACGGCGACCACCGCGGTGGCCGTGGAGCGGCCTTCGGACACCACGTCGAGAACCAGCTCGATGGGCGGGCCGACGGTGATCGCCCGCGAGAAGACCGCATGAGCCGAGCGCACCGACTTGTCCGGAAATCGCTTCGCCACAGCGACGATCGCCTGCGCGAGCACCTGGGTGCCCTCCACCACCTGGCGTTCGTCGCCCACGGCGATGCCGGTCTGGCCGGTGAATCGGTCTTGCCCGTCGCCCTGCACGTCGAACAGATCCAGCAGGCCCTGCACGGTCCACTCGGTCTGCTCGGTTTCCTCAGACGCCTTCGTCACCCACTTCACCCTCTCGCGCTCGCGGCTCAGCGCTCAGCGTGACACTTTGCGTAGGATTTGTAAAGGTTGGCTAACAGACGGCGGCCCAGCCGAGTGGTCAAACGACCGGATGCGTGGGGCGGCAACGCAATTGGGCATTGCCGCCACTACTCCGGGAACCGCGTTCACGCGCCAGGCGGGGGTGGCGCGCCAGCTCGCGCTATCGGCAGATTGACACCGGTACCTGCGGTGCGTGACACTTTTTCGGTGTTTTGTAAAGCCGTCCGATTTGCCGAAGGCCGGGACGAATGATTCCCGAGCCGTTGGCCAACGGATTCTGCTTCGGCGAGGGCCCGCGCTGGTTCGAGGGCCTGTTGTGGTTCTCCGACATGCTGGGCGAAGCCGTCCACACCGCGACCATGGGCGGATCGCTGACCACACTGCCGCTGCCCGGGCACTCACCGTCGGGCCTGGGCTTCCGGCCCGACGGGTCGCTGCTGATCGCCTCGACCGAAGACCGCCAGGTGCTGCGCTATGACGGCGAAACCGTCGTCACCATCGCCGATCTCGCCGACGTCGCGCCGGCCGCCCTGGGCGACATGGTCATCGACGACGCCGGCCGCGCTTACATCGGCTGCCAGGCGCTGCGCGGTGGGGTCATCATTGCGCTGGATCCCGACGACGGCGCCACCGTCGTGGCCGACGACCTCGACTTCCCCAACGGCATGGCGATCACCCCGGACCGCGGGACGCTGATCGTCGCCGAGTCGACGGCCCGGCGGCTGACGGCGTTTTCCATCGGCGACGCCGGCGCACTGTCCGAGCGCCGCGTCTTCGCCGACGGACTGGACGGGCCGCCCGACGGCATCGCGCTGGACGCCGATGGCGGGGTGTGGACATCCATGACGTTGGCGCACCAGTTCGAGCGGATCGTGGCGGACGGCACCGTGACCGACCGCATCGACATGGGCGACCGGGTGGCCATCGCCTGCGCCCTCGGCGGTCCGCAACGCCGCACCCTGTTTCTGTTGTCGAGTACGGAGGCATATCCTCAGCGCCTGATCGGCACCCGGCTTTCCCGGCTGGATGCCGTCACGGTGACCACTCCCGGCGCCGGCCTGCCCTGACCGAGAGGTTGACGATGACCGACGCCTATTACGAGCTGATGGACCCTGTCGGCGACGCCGACGCCGCGCTGGGCGAGAAGTTCCGGGCGACCGACCTGGCCCGCGGTACCTGGTCGGCGGCCATTCAGCATGGCGGCCCGGTGTCGGCGCTGCTGGTCCGGGCGCTGGAGCGGTGCGATCAGCGCGACGACACCCGCCTGTCCCGCGTCGTCATCGACCTGCTGGGCGGGGTCCCGGCCGAGGGCGATTTGTGGGTGCGCGCTGAGGTGCAACGCCCCGGCAAGCAGATCGAATTGCTCAGCGCCGAGATGCTGGCCCCGGGGCCCGACGGCACCCCACGGCCGGTAGCGCGCGCCACCGGATGGCGGCTGCAGCACCAGGACACGCAGTCCCTGGCGCACGCGGCGGCGCCGCTGCCGCGGCCCCGGGCCGAGGCCTTCAACCGCAACCTCAAGGCCCGGGACTGGGACCGTAACTACGTGCACAGCCTGGAGTGGCTGTGGCTGACCGAGCCGCTCAGCGAGGGCCCGGGCGAATCGTGGATTAACCCGACCGTGGACCTGGTCAACGGCGAATCCATGACGCAGCTGGAACGGCTGTTCGCGGTGGCCGACTGCGCGAACGGCATCGGCAGCAAGTTGGACATCACCAAGTGGACGTTCCTCAACACCGATCTGGCGGTGCACGTGTTTCGCGTGCCGGATGGGGACTGGATCGGCATTCGGGCGCAGACCAGCTACGGGCCGGACGGCATCGGGACGACCATCGGCACGTTGTTCGACGAGCAGGGCGCGGTCGGCGCCATCCAGCAGTCGGTGCTGGTGCGCCGGCGCCCGCCTCGGGCCTAACGTGGGAGCGGATGACCATGACACCTCGGCGACACTGCGAAAAGTCTGAATCATGAGCCAGCCGGTCCGGGCGACGACGATCGCCGATAACGACACCTCGACGCGTCAGCGCATCCTGGCGGCCACCGCCGAGGTGCTCGGCCGTAACGGCAAGACCAAGCTCAGCCTGTCCGACGTCGCCACCCAGGCCGGGGTCTCCCGCCCCACGCTGTATCGCTGGTTCGCATCCAAAGAGGAGTTGCTGTCGGCGTTTTCGGCCTACGAGCGCCAGATCTTCGAAAGCGGATTGGTGAAGGCCACCGCGGGGTTGAAGGGCGTGGACAAGCTCGACGCCGTGCTGCGGTTCATCGTCGAATACCAGCATTCGTACTCCGGGGTGCGCATGGTCGACGTCGAGCCCGAGCACACCATCGCCCAGTTCTCCTGGGTCATCCCGCAGATGCGCGAGGGCCTGCAACGCCATTTGCCCGGACCCAACGCGGCGGTCAAAGCGGCGACGGTCATCCGGATTGCGATATCGCACTACATCGTGCGCAGCGATGACGCCGACCAGTTTCTGGCGCAGCTGCGGCACGCGGTGGGGATCAAGGGGAGTTAGTCGAACAACACCGCGGCGTTGAGGTAGCCGGTCGGGTCCAGCGCGGCCTTGACCGTGCGCATCGCGGCGATGTCGGCGGGTCCGCGGGACATGGCGAGGTAGGGCCGCTTGCGGCTGCCGACGCCGTGTTCGGAGCTGACGTTGCCGCCGGATCGCGCGATGAGTTCCATCATCGGCTCGTACAGCGCCCGCTCGCGATCGGCCGGGCAGCGCAACACGTTCAGGTGCAGGTTGCCCTCGCCGACGTGGCCGAACAGCACCGGCAGTGCGTCGGGGGCATGTGTGTGAACCAAATCGATTGCGTGTCTTTCGAATTCGCTGACCGCCGACAGTGGCAGCGACACATCGAATTTCAGCGGTGGCCCGTACACACCGAGCACCTCGGCCAGCGATTCGCGCACCTGCCACAACCGTTGCTGCGCAGCAAGATCCACGCCGACCGCGGGATCGGCGCACATCGGCACGTCGTCGAGCAGGCCGGCGAGCCGTTCGGTCTGGTCGTGATCGGCGGCCAGCTCGACCAGCAGCAGCCAGTCGCCGGCGACCGGGGCGCCGACACCGCGGTGCTCGGCGGTCAGCGCGGCGGCGCGGCCGTCGATCAATTCCAGTGCCGCTATGCCGTCCGCATCGCGGAAGGTGCGCCCGGCGGCCACCAGCGCGTCGAGGTCGGCGAACCCGCCGATCGCCGTCACCCGGTGCGACGGGGTGGCGTGTAGCCGCAGGTCCAGCTCGGTGATGACGCCCAGCGTGCCCTCGGCGCCCACGAACAGCGCCGGCAGGTCGTAGCCGGTGTTGTCGCGGCGCACCCGGCTGTGGCGGCGCAGCAGCGTGCCGTCGGGCAGCGCCACCTGGACGCCGACCACCTGCTCGCCCATGTTGCCGTAGCGGACCGTGCGCAGGCCGCCGGCGTTCGTCGACGCCATGCCGCCGACCGTCGCGGTGTCCCGGGCCGCCAGATCCACGCCGAACACCAAACCCGCTGCGGCGGCGGCCCGTTGCACCGCGGCCAGCGTGGCCCCGGCGCCGGCCTCGATGCGGCGTTCGACGGTGTCGACGTCGCCGACGGCGTGCAGCCGCTCGGTGGACAACAACACGTCGTCGTGCTCGGGGACGGTGCCGGCCACCAACGAGGTCCGGCCGCCCTGCACCGTCACGTGCGCGCCGGCGTCGCGGCACACCCGCAACACCTCGGCCACCTGCTCGGCCGTGCCGGGCCGCACCAGCGCGCTCGCCTTACCGCGGTAGCGGCCGGTGTGGTCGACGCTGCGCGCCGTCAGCACGTCGGGATCGGTGACGACGTGATTCGATCCGACCAGGCCCGCCAGGCTGCGCAGCATCTACACCATCCCCTACGCCGAACGTGCACTGACGGCGGAAAACAAACCCGATTGTCGCAGTGAGTGCACGCTCGGCGTCAAACAGCCCGCCCTGCGTTAGAACTCCTTGTGATTCACGTCGGTGACCAGGCCGCCGTCCATCACGTACTCGCTGCCCGTGGAGTACGACGACTCGTCGCTGGCCAGGAAAAGCACGAACGTCGCGACTTCCCGGACCTCACCCGGACGTCCGAGCGGGATCGTCACCATGTCCTCGGGCAGGTGGGCGGTCATCGGGGTGCGGATGAACCCCGGGTGCACCGAGTTCACCCGAATGTTGTGCGGCGCCAGCTCCAACGCCGCCGACTTCGCCAACCCGCGCACGCCCCACTTCGACGCGACGTAGGGATGCACCATGGGCGCCCCGCGCAGGCCCTCGATGGACGACACGTTGATGATCGAGCCGCCGCCGGCCGCGATCATCGGCTCAACCGATGCCCGCATGCCCAGGAACGTCCCCGTCAGGTTGACGTCAATCACCTTCTGCCACTTGGCCAGATCGAAGCTCTTCAGCGGGCCGAGCGCCACGGTGCCGGCATTGTTGACCAGCACGTTGAGCTTGCCGAATTCGCCGACCGCGGTGGCGACAGCGGCGTCCCACTGGTCGGGCTGGGTGACATCGAGGTGCACGTAGCGCGCGGATTCGCCGATCTCGTCGGCCAGTGCCTTGCCCTGGTCGTCCAGGATGTCGCCGATCACGACCTTGGCGCCCTCCTCGACTAGCAGCCGTGCGTCTTCGGCGCCCATACCGCCAGCGGCACCACTGATCAGCGCTACCTTGCCGTCTACCCGACCCACGCGGGTCTCCTTTCGATTCAGGTGGTCACCAAAGTGCTTGGTGCGTAAAGGCTTTTGCCCGTTACCAGCGGCAGATCAAGCGTGGTCCGGATGCCCGGCGGCGCCGCGATCACCGCGGGAATGGCGTTGACGACGCGGCCCGCGGCGCCCGCGATCGCCGCATGGTTGTGATCGCCCTTGCGGCTGCTGGGAACGATGTCGACGGCGTATGACGGCTCGCCGGTGATCTCGACGCGGTACGAGCCGTCGCCGGAGGCGGGCTGGGGCAGGTCTGGACGCAGGTCCGGGCGCAACCGGGTGACGTGCTCGATGACGATGGCCGGGTGGCCCTTGACCATGCCGCGAATCTCGAACTGCAGCACGGCCACGGTGCCCTTGGCCACGTGCCCCACCGCGATGTCGAAATCCTCGGGTGCGGGCTCGCGCTGGTAGGACTCGGTGATCTCGTCGACCTCGATGCCGAGGCCGGCAGCCAGCTGCCGGATCGCGGTACCCCAGGCGATGCTGAGGATGCCCGGCTGCAGCAGCATCGGGATCTCGTCCATAGGCTTGGCGAACCCCATGTAGTCCATGACCTCGGTGCCGTTGTACGACGCGTAGTCGTGAATCTCCATGCAGCGCACTTGCTCGATGCGCTGACAGGTGCCGGCGAGCGCGAACGGGATCAGGTCGTTGGCAAATCCGGGGTCGACGCCGCTGACGAAGATGCTCGAATTACCTTGCCTGGCAGCGTCTTCCACGCGGGCGATGTACTTGTCCGGCATGACACCCCACGGGAACTGCAGCAGCCCGGGTGACGACCCGACGACGTTGATGCCGGCGGCCAGGATGCGCATGACATCGGCCATCGCCTCGGGCAGCCGGGTGTCACCCATCGCGCAGTACACGACGCAGTCGGGCTTGGCGGCGATGATCGCGTCCAGGTCATCGACGGCCGCGACGCCCGTGACGACGCCGGCGTCCAAACCGACGCCGCACAATTCGCCGGCGTCCCTCCCTACCTTCTCGGGCGTGGAGACGCACACCCCGGCCAATTCGAACTGGGGGTTGGTGATGAGTTCGGCGAGGGCCAGCCCTCCGACATTGCCGGTACCGACGTGCGCGACGCGGATCGCCATTGTGAGTCTCCGTCCGTTGAGCGCTCAGACTTTTCTAGACACTAGTCCATTAATTCGGGAGCGCATACCTGGCTGACTGATCGCGATCGTCCAGGCAGAATCAATCGCTGATGACACAGCGTGAAGACATTCGGTTCCCGTCCGGCGACGACCTGATCAGCGCCTGGCTCTACCGGCCCGCGGCCAGCGGGCCCGTGCCGCTGCTGGTGATGGCGCACGGTCTGGGCGCCGTGCGAAGCATGCGACTGGACGCGTACGCCGAACGCTTCAGCGCGGCCGGCTATGCGTGCCTGGTGTTCGACTATCGCAACTTCGGCGATAGCGAGGGCTTGCCCCGTCAGGTCCTCGACGTCGGCATGCAGCTCGCCGACTGGGCCGCGGCCGTCGCCTTTGCCCGCACCATCCAGGGAATCGACCACGATCGAATCGGGTTGTGGGGCACCTCTTTTGCGGGCGGTCACGTCATCGCCACCGCGGCGCGACAGCCGGGTATCGCCGCGGCCGTCGCCCAATGCCCCTTCACCGACGGCCTCGCGTCGGCACGCACCATCGGCAACCCGCTGATCACCGCGCGCATCACCGCGCGGGCGGTGCGCGACGTGCTCGCAAGCCGGCTGGGCAGGCCGCCGGTGCTGGTCGCGACGGCCGGCAGGCCCGGCGAGGTCGCGCTGATGAACACGCCCGACGCGTATGCCGGCTACCTGCGGTTGGTGCCCGACGGGATCGAAATGCGCAACCAGGTCGCCGCGCGAATCGCGTTGCAGGTCTTCACCTATCGCCCCGGCCGCGCCACGCCCAAGATCAGCTGCCCGATCTTGTTCTGCGTGTGCGAGGCCGACTCAGTGGCGCCCGCGGCGGCGACGCTGCGCCACGCCGCCAAGGCGCCCCGCGGCGAGGTCAGGCTGTACCCCGAGGGGCATTTCGCGATCTACGTCGACGAGGCCTTCGAACGCGTCGTCGCCGACCAGCTCGCGTTCCTCGACAAGCACCTGCGCGCTTAAGGCCCGAGCGGAGACGTCGTGCGGATGGCTTCGTCGCGGATCAGCCCCCGCAGCAGCGCGGTGCTGAACTCGGCGGCGATCTCCTTGGCCGAGCGCCGGCCGCTGGGCCGCAGCCAGCGGTAGCTGCCCAGCGTCATGCCGATGTAGCCCAGCGCCAGCACGTGTGAGTCGCACGGATAGAACTCGCCGTTGGCGATCCCGCGGTCGATCAGGCCGTGCACGTGGTGGTAGACCTGGGCTTCCTTCTCCCGCACCTCGGCGACCTGCTCGCTGGTGAACCACTCGGTGATGTACGGCTGCTCCTGGAAGTACACCGCGGCCCGTTCCGGATCGCTGGCGATGCCGGTGAGCAGCCGAACCGTGTACTGGTAGAGAGCCTCGCGCGCCGTCCAGGACGGGTCGTCGTGCACGGCGGCCAGCGTGCCCTCGGCGGCCTGGCGGTAGATGTCGAACAGAATCAGCGACTTGCTGGCGTAGTAGTGGTAGACGGTCGCCTTGTTCAAGCCGATCACGTCGGCCACGTCGTCCATCCGGGTGCCGTGATAGCCGCGCGCAGCAAACAGCTTGGTGGCGACCGCAAGCAGCTCTTCGCGCCGGGTTAGCCCATTCGGGGTGATGCTGTCGGTGGGCATCTGTTCTCACTATCGTCGGTATGGCCAGGCCAGGGCGGGTGCGGCCAGAATATCTATCAATCAACTGGTTGGACAGTTTATGCAAAACGCCGGGTGTCACGCGCACGCGTATGCGACTAGACTGCCCATCGAACGCGATGATTCGAGAGGTGGGGACGATGGATCCGAATCCGGATTACGACGCAAGCGACGAGATCGAGTTTTTCCTCCGCTACGTCCCCTGGGGTCTGCGCGGGGTGGTCGACGGAAACGGATACCCGCCGCCGGCCTACCCGCCCGTCTAAACGCCCAGCGCAGACGCGCCTGAGTCGTTACAGCGCCTTGAGTTCCTCGGCGACCTCGGTCACCGATTTCTTCGCGTCGCCGAACAGCATGCTGGTGCCCTCGCCGTAGAACAGCGGGTTGTCGATGCCGGCGAAGCCGGAGTTCATCGACCGTTTGAGCACAATCACCGATTTGGCCTTGTCCACGTTGAGAATCGGCATGCCGTAGATCGGGCTGGACGCGTCGTTGCGGGCCGCCGGGTTGGTGACGTCGTTGGCGCCGATGACGATCGCGACGTCGGTGCGAGAGAATTCGTCGTTGATGTCGTCCATGTCCTTCATGGCGTCGTAGTCGACCTCGGCCTCGGCCAGCAACACGTTCATGTGCCCGGGCATTCGGCCCGCCACCGGGTGGATCGCGTACTTCACCTCGACGCCCTTGTCTTCCAGCAGCGCCGCCATGTCCTTGACGGCGTGCTGGGCCTGCGCGACGGCCAGCCCGTAGCCGGGCACCACGATCACCTGGTTGGCATAGGCCATCTGGATCGCAGCGTCGGCGGCCGAGGTGGCCTTGACGGTCTTGTCGCCGCCGTCGCCGCCGCTGGGGGCGACGCCGCCACCGCCGAAGCCACCCGCGACGATCGCCGGGATGGATCGGTTCATGGCCTTGGCCATCAGGTTGGTCAGGATCGAACCCGACGCGCCGACGATCATGCCGGCCACGATCATCGCGGTGTTGTTCAGCGCCAGTCCCGCGGCCGCGGCCGAGAGCCCGGTCATCGCGTTCAGCAGCGAGATGACCACGGGCATGTCGGCGCCGCCGATGGGCAGCACCACCATCAGGCCGAGCACGCCGGCGGCGGCCAGCAGCCCGATCATCCACCACAGCGCCGCCCCGCCGCTGCCGGGATGGGCGTGCAGTCCGATCACCACCGCGGCGGCCACGGCGGCGGCCAGCAGCAGCAGGTTGATCGGCTGTTGCGCCCTGCCGAAGCCGATCGGCGATCCGGAGATGATCTCCTGCAGCTTGCCGAACGCGATGATCGATCCCCAAAACGAGATCGAGCCGATGATCGCGGCGAACAACGACGCCACCACGATGTGCACGGTCGGCGACTCGCCGTGCTGGAAGGCCGAAAAGCCGCTGGTCTCAATGAATTCCGAGAGCGCGATCAAAGCGACCGTGCCACCGCCGACGCCGTTGAAGAACGCCACCAGCTGCGGCATGGCCGTCATCTTGGTGTAGCGGGCCGGCGGGACGCCGAGCACGACGCCCACCACGAGGCCGGCGATGATCAGCACCCACTGGTCGGTGTGGCGGATCTTGATCAGCGTCGCCGCCACCGCCAGCGCCATACCCACCGCGGCGATCAGGTTGCCCCGCACCGCCGTCTTGGGTCCGGTCAGGCCCATCAGGCCGTAGATGAAAAGGGCGAACGAAATGATGTACAGGCCGATGACCAAGTAGTTCATTTGGCGGCCGGCTCCTCACTGGCTGCGGGCAGGGGTTTCTTCTTGCCCTTGAACATGCCCAGCATCCGGTCGGTGACGATGAACCCGCCGATGACGTTCAGCGTGCCGAACACGACGGCGACGAACAGGATGATCTGCACCGCCAGCGAGGGGTGCTCGACCGAGCCGAACACCACCAGCGCGCCCAGCACCACGATGCCGTGGATCGCGTTGGTGCCCGACATCAGCGGGGTGTGCAGCGTGTTGGGCACCTTGGAAATGACCGCGAACCCGACGAACCCGGACAGCACCAGGATCGCCAGGTTGGCCAACAGTTCGTCGTACATCTAGGAATCCTTCTGTCCTTGGTCGCGGGTCACACACGAGTCCGCGACCACTTCGTCGTCGAAGTCCGGCGCCAGCTTGCCGTCGGTGAGCAGCAGGTCCAGCAGGGCGGTGATGTTCTTGCTGTAGAGCTCGCTGGCGTGCTCGGGCATGGTCGCCGGCAGGTTCAGGGGCGAGGCGATGGTGACGTCGTGCTTGACGACCGTCTGCCCTGGCTCGGTGAGCTCGCAGTTGCCTCCGGTCTCTCCGGCCAGGTCCACCACGACGCTGCCGGGTTTCATCGCTTCCACCGCCGCGGCGGTGACCAGGCGCGGCGCCGGGCGCCCCGGGACCAGCGCCGTGGTGATCACGACGTCGAATCCGCTGATCGCCTTTTCCAGGGCTTTCTGCTGCTGGGCGCGCTCCTCGTCGGTGAGCTCACGGGCGTAGCCGCCCTCACCCGCCGCGTCGATGCCGATGTCGAGCCACTGCGCACCCACCGAGCGCACCTGGTCGGCCACCTCGGGCCGCACGTCGTACCCGGTGGTGCGCGCGCCCAGCCGCTTGGCCGTCGCCAGCGCCTGCAGCCCGGCCACGCCCACGCCGAGCACCAGCACGGTGGCGGGCTTCACGGTGCCGGCCGCCGTCGTCAGCATCGGGAAGAACCGGGTCGACTCCGACGCCGCCAGCAGGACGGCCTTGTAGCCGGCCACGTTGCCCTGCGAGGACAGCGCGTCCATCGCCTGGGCCCGGGAGATCCGGGGAATGGCCTCGAGTGCGAATGCCTGAACGCCGGCCCGCTTCAGGGCCCCGATGGAGTTCTCGGCGTTGCGCGGCGCGAGGAAGCCGATCAGCGTCTGGCCGCTGCGCAGCTTGGCGACCTCGGCCTGGGTCGGCGGTGCGACCTTGACCACCACGTCGGCGGCCCAGGCATCCCCGATGCTGGCCCCCGCCTCGGTGTAGAGGGCGTCGGGCAACAGGGCCCGTTCGCCGGCACCGGATTCGACCACCACCGCGACGCCAGTGCCCACCAACGACGCGACCGCCTTCGGCACCAGCGCCACCCGCCGCTCGTCGGCGCCGGACTCGGCGACCACCCCTACCGTCGTCTGCGCATTTGTCATGGCGCGTACATCTACTTTCCGTACTTTTCCGTACTGTCCTGCCGATGGGCGTGGCGCTGGCTCGGCCGCGCGCTTCGCTACCTTAACCAGGTTTCACCGTGGACGTGTGATCGGCTCCGGGCCACCCGAGGCCGGATACCCCGGCCGCCGGCGATCGACCCTCCGGTCGATGCTTCGCCGCCGGGAGGCGATGCAGTAGCGCCCGCGCCGTTGTGAGGTCACAAGACGCGGTTGTTGCGCCGAATGCGGTTGCGCGCTCCTCCGCCCGGCCGCTACCACAGCGGGATGTCGTGACCGTGCTCTGATTCCGGCCGGGGCCCGAAGTAGCGCCGCTGCGATTCGTCGATCGGCACGTCGTTGATGCTGGCTTCGCGGCGCGCCATCAGTCCGGACTCGGTGAACTCCCACAGCTCGTTGCCGTAGCTGCGGTACCACTGGCCGGACTGGTCGTGGCACTCGTATTGGAACCGCACCGCGATGCGGTTGTCGTGAAAGTCCCAGAGGCTCTTGCGTAGCGAGTAGTCGAGCTCGCGCTGCCACTTGCGGGTCAGAAACGCAACGATCTCGTCGCGGCCCACGACGCGTTCGCCGCGATTGCGCCATTGCGAATCGACCGTGTAGGCCATGCTGACGCGTTGCGGATCGCGGGTGTTCCACGCGTCCTCGGCCGCCTGCACCTTGTGAATCGCGGTCTCCCGGGTGAACGGCGGGAACGGCGGGCGGGCTTCACTCATGCCTCCATCGTGCCGCCCCGCGGGCGGGCTGACGACCGGAAACGCGGCGACTCGACACGTGTCCTATCGTGACGGGCATGGACTTCGCGATGTCGGCCAAAGCCAGCGACTACCACAAGCGACTGTCCGACTTCATGACCGAGTACGTCTTTCCGGCCGAGGCCGAGTACGACAAATACCGCGAAGAAGCCGGCCCGCGCGATCACACGGTCCCGCCCGTCATCGAGGACCTCAAAGTCAAGGCCAAGGAGCGCGGCCTGTGGAACCTGTTCCTGCCGGCCGAATCGGGGTTGACCAACCTTGAATACGCCCCGCTGGCCGAGCTGACCGGCTGGAGCATGGAGCTTGCCCCCGAGGCGGTCAATTGCGCGGCGCCGGACACCGGGAACATGGAGACCTTGCACCTGTTCGCCACCGAGGAGCAGCGCAAGCAGTGGCTGGAGCCGCTGCTGGCCGGCGAGATCCGCAGCGCCTTCTCGATGACCGAGCCTGCGGTCGCCAGCAGCGATGCCCGCAACATCCAGACGGCCATCGTGCGCGACGGCGCCGACTACGTCATCAACGGGCGCAAGTGGTGGACCTCGGGCGCGGCCGACCCGCGCTGCAAGATCCTGATCGTGATGGGCCGCACCAACCCGGAGGCCGCGAGCCACCAGCAGCAGTCGATGGTGCTGGTGCCGATGGACACCCCCGGCGTGACGGTGGTGCGCTCCACGTCGGTGTTCGGCTGGCAGGACCAGCACGGGCACTGCGAAATCATCTACGACAACGTCCGGGTGCCGGCCACCAACCTGCTCGGCGAGGAGGGCGGCGGCTTCGCCATCGCCCAGGCCCGGCTGGGGCCCGGCCGCATCCACCACTGCATGCGCGCTCTCGGCGCTGCCGAACGTGCGCTGGCGCTGATGGTGCACCGCGCGAACAGCCGCGTCGCCTTCGGCCGCCCCCTGGCCGACCAGGGTCTGGTGCAGCAGGCAATCGCCAAGTCGCGCAACGAGATCGACCAGTCCAGGCTGCTCTGCGAGAAGGCGGCGTGGACCATCGACCAGCACGGCAACAAGGCCGCCCATCTACTGGTTTCGCAGATCAAGGCGGTGGCGCCGCAGGTGGCGTGCGACGTCATCGACCGCGCGATCCAGGTGCACGGCGCCGCGGGCGTCAGCGACGACACGGTGCTGGCCCGCCTGTACGGCTGGCACCGCGCCATGCGGATCTTCGACGGGCCCGACGAGGTGCACATGCGCACCATCGCGCGCAGCGAGATCGGCCGCGAGCAGTCCGCGTTCGCCGCGGCGGTGACCCGCGAATGACTGAGGCGTTGCGGGAACTGTCGGGCGCGTGGAATTTTCGCGATGTCGCCGACGGCACACCCGCGCTGCGGCCCGGGCGGCTGTTCCGGTCCGGTGAGCTGAGCCGCCTCGACGACCGGGGCCGCGCCACCCTGAGCGAGTTGGGCATCACCGACGTCGCGGATCTGCGCGCGAATCAGGAAGTCGCGCGGCGCGGCCCGGGGTTGGTTCCCGACGGCGTCGAAATCCACCGGCTCCCCCTGCCCGATCTCGGCGACGATCAGCCCAGCGACGACGACGCGCCGCACGAGACCGCGTTTCGGCGCCTGTTCGAGGGCGACCCGAGCCAGTCCGACGAAGAGGTCAACGAGGCCGCGATCCGGCACATGGTCGACGAGTACCGGCACTTTCCGACCCGCAGCGGGGCGCAACGCGCTGTGCGGCAAGTCTTCTCGATGCTGGCCGCCGGGCGTTCGGTGCTCACGCACTGCTTCGCGGGCAAGGACCGCACCGGCTTCGTGATCGCCACGGTGCTGGAGGTGCTCGACATCGATCGCGACACCATCGTCGCCGACTATCTGCGCAGCAACGCCGCGGTGCCCCAGCTGCGCGACCACATCTACGAGATGATCCAGAAACGGTCCGACGTCGAATTGACCCCAGAGGTGGTCACGTTCACCAAGGCGAGGCTGGCCGACGGGGTCCTCGGCGTACGTCCGGAGTATCTGGACGCCGCGCGCCACGCCATCGATCGGGAGTTCGGGTCGCTGCAGGCGTATCTACGCGAAGCCGGCGTCACCGAAAACGAGGTGGACCGGCTCCGCGCAGAGCTGCTGGCCTGAGTCGCAGGCCGGTGCTTACCCCAGCTTGAAGTCGGCCTGCTTCGCCGCGGACAGATCGGTGATCTCGCCCCACCGTGAGGCGATGTCCTCCACCGACGGTGGCTTGTCGTAGTTGACGCCCTGGTTCTGGAACAGCGCGACGCGCTGCACCTTGCCGCCACCGACCACGAAAACCGATGCGCTGTTGGGGTTTTCCTCGGTGCACAGGTAGGCCACCACCGGGGCGACGTACTCGGGGGTCAGCTTCTCGAGAACTTCCTTGGGGAGGATGTCTTCGGTCATCCGGGTCGCCGCGATCGGGGCGACCGCGTTGGCGTGGATGTTGTACTTCGCACCCTCCAGAGCCAGGCTGTTGATCAAGCCGACCAGGCCGAGTTTGGCCGCGCCGTAGTTGGTTTGGCCGAAGTTGCCGAACAGCCCGCTGGTGGAGGTGGCGACGACCACGCGTCCGTAGCTCTGCTCACGGAAGTGCGGCCATGCGGCGCGGATGACGTTGTAACCGCCGTAGAGGTGCACCTTGAGCACGGCGTCCCAGTTCTCGAAGGACATCTTGTGGAAGGTGCCGTCGCGCAGGATGCCGGCGTTGCTGACCACGCCGTGCACGGCGCCGAATTCGTCGAGCGCGGTCTTGACGATGTTCTCGGCGCCCTCGGACTCGGCGACGCTGTCGTAGTTGGCGACCGCCCGCCCGCCGGCGTCCTTGATCTCCTTGACCACATCGTCGGCCATGTTGTGGCCGGCGCCGGTGCCGTCGCGCGAGCCGCCGAGGTCGTTGACGACAACGCTGGCGCCCTCCTTGGCGAGGGTCAGGGCGTAGTCACGGCCCAGTCCTCCACCGGCTCCGGTGACGATGATGACGCGATCCTGCACTCCGGGCATAAGTTTCCTCTCCGTATGAAAAGTTGTGTCGAGCAAGTGATTTCGTGCGGGAAAACGATTCCTAGAACATCCGGCGGGCCATCTTCATGGCGCGGTCGGTGTAGGGCGGGTAGATGAAGCTCGACAGGTCGGGGCGGGTCGGCTTGGTCAGCACCGACTTGCGGTGGCTGAATTCCTCGAAACCGAACTTGCCGTGGTAGGCACCCATTCCCGATGCGCCGACGCCACCGAACGGCAGCTTGGCCGTCGACACCTGGAAGGCGAGGTGGTTGACCAACATTCCGCCGGCGGGCACCTCCTTGATCACCCGCTCGCGAGTCTCGCGCGTCTTGGTGAACAGGTACGCCGAGAGGGGCTTGGGCCGAGAGTTGATGAAACGGATTGCGTCGTCCAGGTTTTGGACGGTGACCACCGGCAGCACCGGCCCGAAGATCTCGTTCTGCATCAGCGGGCCGTCCGGATCGGGGTCCACCACGACGGCCGGCTGGATGCGCAGGCTCGACGCGTCGCACTTGCCGCCGACGACGACCTTGCCGTCGTCACCGGACAGGTAGCTGCTGATCCGGTCGAACTGCCGCTGGTTGACGATCCGCATGCCGTCGGGCTTGTCGGAGGTGAACTTGGTGATGGCGGCGCCGATCTTGTTGACCAGCTCGTCGCGGATCGTGGCGTCCGCCAACACGTAATCCGGTGCGACACAGGTCTGTCCGGCGTTGAGCAGTTTCATCCAGGCGATCCGCTTGGCCGCCACCTCCACGTCGGCGTCCGCCGCGACGATCACCGGGCTCTTGCCGCCGAGTTCCAGGGTGCAGGGGGTCAGGTGCGGGGCCGCGCCCTCGTAGACCTTGCGACCGATCTCGGTGCCGCCGGTGAACAGGACGCGATCCAGGCCTTGCGCGATGAGCTCCTGGCTCGTCGCGCCGTCGCCCTCGACCACGGCGATGGCGTCGTTGTCGAGATACTTCGGCACCAAGTCGGCCATCACGTGTGCCGACGCCGCGGCGATCTCCGAGGGCTTGAGGATGACGGCGTTCCCGGCGGCGATCGCGCCGACCGCCGGACCCAGCGTCAGGTAGAAGGGGTAGTTCCAGGCTCCGATGATCAACACCGTCCCGTAGGGCTCGTATTCGATCCAGCCGCGGCCCGGCAGCTGCGGCACCTCGAGCAACTGGTATTTGCGCTTCGTCCAGCGCCGAACCTTCTTCGCCGCGTACTTCGCCTCGCCGGCGGTCGTCGCGATGTCGGCGATGAAGGCCTCGAAGGGGCTGCGGTCCAGGTCTTCGGCGAGGGCCGAAGCGATGGCGCCCTCGTTTTCTTCCATCAGCTTCGCCAGCTGTAGCAGCTGGCGCTTGCGCCATTCGATGTCGCGGGTACGCCCGGTGGCGAAGGTCCTGCGGAGTTTGGCGACCGTCGCCGGGACGTCGGCGGGCTGAGCCGTCCCATTGGATGCGGAGGTCTTCGATGCAACCGATTCGGTGGTCATCATTGTCCTTCCCGAGCAGAGTCCCGCTGCGGCGGCCGCTCATCGGTGATAACCGCGATACTAACCATCTGGTTGGGAGAGCAGTAGGAAGGATCCGGCCAACCCGGTCTCGCCGGGTCAGGACGTCTAAGAACCCAGCCCGCGGGCGCGATCGCGGCTGCGGTTACTTCACGCAGGGGACGTTCGCCGCGGTCATCTGGCTGAGGTCGGTCGGCGCCGGGGCCCGGTCGCCGGTGCCGGTGGCGGCGACGGCACTCACCCGCCCGGACCCCGACGGGTCGGCCGTTGCGCCGGGGTGGGCGAGGTAGTCGCCGGCGGGAAACTGCGTTCCCACGGTCAGGCGCACCGTGCCCGCGGCCACGGTGTCGTTGGCCGTCACCGGCACGTGCAGTTGATCGGCCAGGGCCTGCGCGGCCCGATCGGCCCCGGCGCCGTATTCGATGATGCTGTCGTCGGCCGGGACCGCCGCGGTCGTGGCGCTGCCGCGGGTGAAGCCGCGGCCGGTGAAGGCCTCCTCGATGGCGCCCGCGAGCCCGTCGCGTGAGGTGGCGTTGACGACGTCGAGAATCGCGGGTTCGGCCGGCGGTGGCTGGGTGTCCGGTGCTGCGGCCTCGAGCGCGACCGGCGTGTCCGACATGAAGCGCTCGTTGACGATGCGCCGGATGGTCGGAAGATCGACCTGATTGATGTCGGATCCGTTGGCGTCCTTGCCGAAGCCGGCGATCGGCAGGGTGTAGAGCGACAGCGGGCGCTCGCTCAATTGCGATGCGCGGGAGGCGAATTCCATGATGTCCAGCCCGTCGTCGACGGCGACGTTGTCGCGGGCCACCTGCAGCAGTTTGCGCAGCCCGCTCACGCTGGACAGCGCACCGCCCCTACGGGCCGCCTCGACCAACGACACCAGGAACGCCTGCTGTCGCCGCGTGCGGTCGAAATCGGTGAAGGATCCGTCGTTTTCGTCGCGCCGCTGCCGCACAAAGGCCATCGCGTCCGCGGCATCGATGCGCTGCACCCCCTGGTGGAAGTCGGCGCCCGAATAGCTGTCCTGCGTATCGGCGTTGAGGCAGACGGTGATCGGCTCGACGGCCTTGGCGATCTGGAAGAAGGCGCCGAGTGTGACCTCGACGAAATGATCGACCGAGACGCCCAGAAAGTCTTTGACGGCGTCGATTTCCGCCTTGCGGCCGGCCTCGCGGGCGGTCTGCTCGCGAGCCGTCAAGTTGTTGGCGCCCGCCCCACCCGAATTCCCGGCCGCCTGCGAATTCAGCGACTGCTGGTAGGCCAGCCCGTATGCCTGCTTGATCTTTCCGGCGCAGACCGACCCGGGACAGCCCGGTAGCTCCGCGTAGTCGTCGCGCGGAATCGATATCGCGGTGACCGGCCCGTCGCCGTCCGAAATATGCACGACGATAAGGACATTGGCGTTGTAGCCGCCCGAACTTTCGTCACCCGCGTGCAGAGCCTCGTAGATCTCCTGGGGCAGGGGCTTGCCGTTCTGGTCCAGCCGGCTGTCCAGACCCATCAGCAGAATGTTCTGGTTGCCGTCCAGCGTCTTCGCCGCGTTCGGCAGGGCATGCGAAATGATGATCTTGCCGAGGGCGGTGTGATAACCCGTCCACCCCATGCCGGTGATCGCCATCACGAACGCCGAAGCGGTGGCGGCGACCAACCGAGCCTTTCTCAGCACCCAGCGCTGCGATTGGTCGGATCCGCCGCTGCCCATAATGAGTGACCATTGTCCCCGATGACCAGGCGAATTCCCGGTAACCGCAGCCGCGAGCCAACGGTGAACGTGCGAGGGGCCTACGCGGTCAGGCGCAACGACGCCGCGCCGTTTAGAGCCGCTCGGCGATCACGAAATCGGAGAACGCGTCCCGGTCCTCGTCCACCTCGGAGCTCTGGACCCCGCGGCCCAGGCGGTGCATCTCGTCGATCGAGTTCTGCGCCGTTGCGCGCCAGCCGTTTTCGTTGAGCCAGTCGGCGAGGTTGGCGCGGTGCTCGTCGCGGTACATCAGCTCGCCGACGTCGACGGTCTCCTCCAGGCCGAGTTGCTCGGCCACCTTCTTGAACCGTTCCCGCATCTGCTGGCGCCGCTCCTCGGCGTGCATGGGTGCGGTTTCGGCCGAGACGCGGCTGCCCGCCGGGCTCAGCTCGCCGATCTGGGTGAACAACTTGTCCTGCGCCTCGGCGGGCAGGTACATCAGCAATCCCTCCGCCAGCCAGGCGGTCGGCTGGGCCGGGTCGAAGCCGGCGGCGCGCAGCGCGGCCGGCCAGTCCTCCCGCAGGTCGATCGCCACCTCGCGGCGATCGGCGGACGGCTTGGCGCCGCTCTCGGCCAGCGTGGTGGTCTTGTAGCCCAGCACCTCGGGCTGGTCGATCTCGTAAACCGTGGTGCCGGCCGGCCAGTCGAGACGGTACGCCCGCGAGTCCAGCCCGGACGCGAGGATCACCACCTGCCGAATCCCGGCGGCGACGGCGTCGGCGAAGTATGCGTCGAAGAAGTGCGTCCGGACCGCCTGGTAGCCGCGCATGTGCTGCATGCGCGCGGCGGATTCTTCGTCGATGGCCTCGATCTTGGCCACCACCTCCGGGTCGAGCATTGCCTCCCACAACACCTCGGCGCCGGCGTTGTTGACGAGCAGCCGGGCGTAGGGGTCGCGGATGAGCGCGTCGGGCTGCTCGGTTTCGATCGCCCGGGCGGCGGCCACCATGACCGCGGTGGTGCCGACGCTGCTCTTGATGTCCCAGGTGTCGTCGTGGGTGCGCAGTGAACTCATGGCGGTGCTCCTTGCTAGATCCGTGGTCAGGCGATGGGCTTGCCGAGACGCGCCCGCACCAACGTGCTGCGGACGGCTTCATCAGTCAGGTCGTCGGGTACCGGACGGCCCAGCCGGGCCATCTCGTCGCGGTTGCTCACGCTGTGCACCCGCCAGCCGTGGTCGGCCAGCCACACGGCGGCGTCGGATCGGTCCGGCTCGTGGTAGGTCAACGCCTGGACATTGACATCCAAACCGAGCCGGTCGCGCATCCGCAGCCAGCGCTGCGAGTTGCTCCGGGAGTTCAGGCCGAACATCTCGATCGCGATCTGGCTGTCCGGCGCGCTGAGCGCGGTGACCATCTCGAAGAGCCGGTCTTGGGCGTCGCTGGGCAAATACGGAAGCAGCCCTTCGGCCAGCCATGCGGTGGGTCGGGTGGGGTCGAACCCTGCCGAGGTCAGGGCCGCGGGCCAATCGGCACGCAGGTCCACCGGGACCGGATGCCGGATAGCGGATGACACGGCGCCGTGCTGCTGCAGGATGTCAGCCTTGTATTGCAGCACCTGGGGCTGGTCGATCTCGTAGACCGTGGCGCCGGCCGGCCAATTCAACCGGTAGGCCCTGGAGTCGAGCCCGGCGGCCAGGATCACCACCTGCCGGATCCCGGCCCCGGCGGCGTCCGCGAAGTACCGGTCGAAGAAGTGAGTGCGCACGGCCTGGTAGTCGATGCCGCACCGATGTGAGCGCTGTCCGTGCTCGTCACCGTCGAGCCAGGCGAGGTCCGGGTCGGCCAGCCGCGCCCACGCCGGACCGGCCGACGCCACCAACAGTCGCGCGAAGTCGTCGCGGATCAGCGGATCGGGTCCGGCGGTTTCTGCCGCGCGCGACGCGGCGACGCCCAACGCGGTGGCGCCGACGAGTTCGGTAATGGTCCAGCTGTCGCCGGCAGACCGTACGGAAGGCGGCGGCGAGGCATCCAGATCAGTCATATCCCGGCCATGATACCGGGATAAGTTAGTTAGCCTATACGCTTTGTGCGCAACTTCACTGAACGCGGGGCAGCGCTAAGCCTCTGGCTGCTGCAGCGCGCCCTCCAGCAGCTGGCGCATCACGCCGACCAGCGCCAACAGGTGCTCGGGGCTCTCGATATAGCCGGCATAGAGACCGACCCCGCAGACCAGCACCAGCAGCGCCTCGGTCAGTGCCGACGCCTCGATGCCGGCGATGATTTCGCCTCGCTCGATCGCGTCGTTTATGACGCCCAGGAGAAAAGATCGGGCAAGTCGAACGGAATCATCGTCGCTTCCGACCAAATCCGGATGGCGTTGCGATTCCAGTACGCCCGTGACTAAAAAAGCGGATCCGGCCGGGTTCTTCGAATTGGCTCTCGTCGCTTCGGCGATGAATGCCGTCAACTGAGCCGCCAGGGTGGTTTCGCGTTCAGCCTGTTTGATGCCGGCCCCGATGACGGATTCGTTGGTGTCTACCAGCACTTCGCGGTAAAGCGCGCGTTTGCTCGAGAAGTAATGGTTGATCGCAGGGCGGGTGAGATCGGCGCGCGCGGCGATGGCCTGGAAGGTCGCGCCGTCGTAGCCACGCTCGCTGAACACCAAACGAGCAGCTTGGATGATTCGTTGCCGAGTCTCGTCGGCCTTCGCGGCGGGCGGACGCCCCGGCCGGCGAGTCCCCCGTGGAAGCATTGCTAAAGTGTGCCACCGCCGTGGTGCGGCATTAGCGCATTTGGCGGAATGCTGCCAAACTTCCCGGCCTGGTAGTCCTCGAGCGCCTCGATCAATTCCGAGCGAGTGTTCATTACGAAAGGCCCGTAGTGGAATACCGGCTCGCGAATCGGCTGCCCGCCCAGAAGCAGCAAATCAATGGCCGTCCGGCTCGAATCCGCGGCCCGCTGGGCCCCCACCGTGATCCGATCGCCCGGTCCCAGGACCGCTAACTGCCCCTGGTGGATCGGATGTGCGACCGGGCCGACGTACCCGCTGCCGGACAGCACATAGACCAGGGCGTTGAAGTCGCGCCGCCACGGGATGTCGAGCCGTGCCCCATTCTCGATCGTCGCGTGCGCGAGGGTGATCGGCGTGTGGGTGACGCCGGGGCCCCGGTGGCCGTCGATCTCGCCGGCGATGATGCGGATCAGCGCTCCGCCGTCGTCGGATGCCAGCAACGCGGCGTCGCCGCCTTCGATCGACTGGTACCGCGGGGGTGCGAACTTGTCTTTCTTCGGCAGGTTCACCCAGAGCTGGACGCCGTGGAAGAGGCCCCCGCTGTCTACCAGCTCGGCGGGCGGCGTCTCGATGTGCAGGATGCCCGAGCCTGCCGTCATCCACTGCGTCGCGCCGTCGGCGATCAGGCCGCCACCGCCGTGGGAGTCCTGGTGCGCGAACTTCCCGTCGAGCATGTAGGTCACGGTTTCGAAGCCGCGGTGCGGATGCCAGTCGGTACCCCGTGGCTCCCCCGGCTGGTATTCGACCTCGCCCATCTGGTCCATGTGCACGAACGGGTCGAGCGCCGCGGTGCTGACCCCCGCGAACGCGCGCACAACCGGAAAACCCTCGCCCTCGTAGCCGCGAGGGCCGGTGGTGATCGATCGAACCGGCCGCCCGGTGTCGGCGGGGCCGGGACCGCTGACTCGTGGCAACGTCAGCGTGTTAGCCGTGACTGCAGGCATCTGGCCTCCTCATATCGTGGATGCCCTATATAACCGGACTAGGGTCCACTTATTCCGGAGGAGGTGCGCTCGGGCGCATGCACTTCGCCCCGGCGCCGAGGCGCCGGGGCGAATGTGTGGAGTCTGGGCTTATTTTCAGGATTTGCCACGGGCGCTGCTTGCGGCATCCTTCTCGGTGCTCTTACCCTGGTGCGCCAGCTCCCCGCCGGCGCTTTCCAGGTGCGCCCGGACGAACCATTGGAACTTCTCCAACTGCCCGGCCTGACCGATCAGCAGATCCTGGGTCACCTGGTCGAGTTCGTCCGTCTCGTCGATGTATTGCCGAATGTCCTCGATGACACCGGTGTAGACGAGGTCCAGCGCGGCCAGATGCGCCTGTACCGTGTCCCGACCGACCGAGTAGTCGTCCCACGACCGGTCCTTGATGATGGCACCGGGCGTCCCCTGCGGCGAAGCGCCAAGGGCCGCAATGCGTTCGGCGACATCGTCGGCAAACCCACGCACCGCGTCCACCTGCGGGTCGATCATCTCGTGCACGCCGATGAAGTTCGGGCCAACCACGTTCCAGTGAATGTGCTTCAGCGTCAGATGAAGATCGTTGTAGGTGCTCAGTTGCTTCTGCAGCAGTTCGGTGAGGCGCGCCGCCTGCTTATCGGTCAATCCCGGAATTGTGAACTGAGTCATCGCTTATTTCCTAGCTTCCTTCCATGGTTCGCACACAGCTACTTGCACTGGTGGGTACCCGATGGCCGCGCTGAAAAACGCTACGGATCAAAGCGAGTGGATTTGCTGCACCGGCAGCCGCGGGCCGCGGCGGGGTTCGTACGCCAGTCCGCTGGCTTCGAGCAGCCGGACCACCCGCTGGCGGTGGGGTCGCATCGGCGCGAGCAGCTCGAGCATGCCGGCGTCGTCGACGGGCCGGCCCAGCAAGGTCCAGCCGATCATTTTGGGAATGTGGTAGTCGCCCACCGACACGGCGTCGGCGTCGCCGAAGGCGCGTTGCGCGGTCTCGGCGGCGGTCCACTCCCCCACCCCCGGCAGCGACATCAACGCCTCACGCGCCTGCACCGCCGGCCGCGACACCAACCGTTCCAGCGAGGGAGCCCGGCGCGCGCAGGCCACCACGGTCTGCGCCCGCCGCGGGTCGACGTTGGCGCGATGAAACTCCCAAGACGGGATGTGCCGCCATACTTGCGCCGGCGGCATGACGCGCATCCCCGCCGGCGCCGGTCCCGGCGCGGGTGTGCCGTACTTGGTCACCAGCACCCGCCACGAGCGAAACGCATCGGCGCCCGGCACCCGCTGCTCGATGATCGCAGGAATCAGGGCCTCCAGCACCAGCCCGGTGCGGCCCAGGCGCAAGTGCGGAACCCGTTGGTGCGCAGCCGCTACCGTCGGATGTTTCGGCACGAAGTCCGAGTCGTCGTCCTCGAGACCCAGCAGGGCGGGCAGCATTTCGATGAATTCCCGCGCCCCACTCCCCCACGCCTCGCCCTGCGCGGCATTGGGCGCGACGCGAGTGATCCGGGCCGTGACGGATCCGCTGGGCAGCAGGCTGGTGCGCCAGATCGAGCCGTCGCCGGGAGATCGGAAGCACGGATCACCGCGACCGCGGCGCAGGGGCGCCAACGTGTGTCCGAAGCTGACGGGCCCCGGAAACACGACCGTGCGCGTGCTGTTCACGTGATGATTCTCCGACTGCCCTGATTGACCGTTCGCTGCGGTCCAAGTCAATATTGCGTTGTGATGACGCCGTTCGATGACCCGCAGGGCGAACTGGCTTGGATGTTCTTGCAGACGGTCAGCGATGACGGCGATCTGGACGAGGGTTTCGCGCTGCTCAGCGACGACTTCACGTACTGGACCCTCTACACGCGCACTTCCTGTGACAAGGCCACGTTTCGGCGGGCGATCGAGGAACGCAAGAAAGACCTCGAGCTGATCATCGACCTGGTGCGCTGCGTCAACGAGGGAGAGACGGTGGTGGTGGAGGCGCAGGCCACCGGCACCACCTCCGACGGCCTCGAGTTCGACAGCCCGTTCGTATGCATCTTCGACACCCGCGACGGGCTGATCGTCTCCATGCGTCTGTACAGCGACACGCGCGCGGTCGCAACCGCCCTTCCCGGGTGGATCCCCTACTGAGCCGAGACGGTGATGTCGGCTTTGGTGGGGTAGAACGCCACATGCCCGGCGATCGCCGCGACCGCCGGATACGGCTGCTCGTACGTCCAAATCACGTCGTCGACCGTCTCACCGGCCGAGGTGGTCACGCTGTAGTAGCTCGCGTCGCCCTTGAAGGGGCAATAAGTGGTGGTGTCGGTCCGGGTGAGCCGATCCTGCACCACGTCGGCGATCGGAATGTATTGCACGGCAGGCAAAGTGGCTTCGCGTAATTCCAGTGCCGCGGTGGTGTCGGCGACCAGTTCACCGTTGACGCGCACCTGAACCCGTCCGTTGGTCGGCTCGATGGTGATCGGGTGCCCCGCGTTGGGTTCTTTGATTTCCGGGTGGGCCATGGTGGTTCCTCCTTAGACGGCTATCGGGGTTCAACGCGCGTCCGTGGGCAGGTCTTCCCGTCCGGCCGGACCAAATGCGTAGCGGTGGTATTGCGCCATGTTCGCCAGTGCGGGAAACAGCGACATGGTCTTGCCCAAGGCTCGCGATGAGCGGGGCAACTGCGCGAAGGTGTACGACTCGAACCACCGTTCCCAGGCCAGCAGCCGCACCCCTGGCACGCTATCGACGATGTCGTCGGGCCCGTTGATCGCCCAGCGCAGCGTCGACCCCGACCGTCGCACCACGGTGTTGAGCCACTGCGACTTGATCCCGAGCCAATTGAACGCGTCGAATTGCAGCTCGCCCGAACCGAACCGGTCGACCACCCGGCGCAGCAGCGCGGTGCCGTCCTGCCGGGTGAGGTACATCGTCAGCCCCTCCCCGATCAGCAGGGCGGGACGGTCGGCGGGGATTTCCGCCAGCCATCCCGGGTCGGTGACCGAGGCGGCAATGACGCGATAGTGATCGCGGCCGGGATAGAGCTGGGTGCGCAGGGCCACGACCTCGGGGTAATCCACGTCGTACCATTCGACGTCCGGGCCCGGCCCCAGGCGGAAAAACCGGCTGTCGAGCCCGCAGCCTACGTGCAGCACGATCGAACGCGGGTGCGCGGCAAGGAATTTGCGTGTCCACTCATCGAAGTGCGCCGACCGGGTGGTGACCGACGGTGCCCGCCGCGGTGTGATGGTGGTTTTCTTCCAGTCGTAGTCGATGCGCTCGACGATCTCCTTCGCGTAGCGATCGCCCAGGATCGGTTTTTCGAAGTCGGCATCGAGCGCCTTCGCGTAGAACGTCGCCAACATGGTCTGGGGCGCGCCGGTGAGATCGACAGGCACTCGCGCGGTAGTCACAGCGCCCGAGGCTAGTCCCACTTTCGGAGCCGCGCCGCGTCCTGAACAGCGGCCGGCGTGGTGTTCAGCCGGGAGTCGTGCTCCGGCTCTTGGCATTTCGCATCGCCGCCCAGAACCGGGCCGCCTCGCGGATGGATTCCTCGACCGGGCGCGGCTGCCAGCCCAATTCGCGGACGGCCTTGCTGTGGTCGACGGGCGCCTCGGCACGCATCATGCGCACCGACGCGAGGCTGAGCTCGGCGTCCTTTCCGGTGAAGCGGGCCCGCAGGTCGCCCAGCGCGCCGAGCGCGTACAGCATCGGGACGGAGATGGAGCGACGCGGCGCGCGCATGCCGGCCTCGTCGGCCGCGATGCGGACCACCTCTGTCAGCGCGATCATCCGCTCCGAGATCAGGTACCGCTCGCCGATGCGCCCGTGTTCGGAGGCCAGGATCATGGCCCGGGCGGCGTCGGTGACGCCGACGGCTTCCAGCTGGATGCCCGCCATCGTGAAGGGCAGCTTGCCGAAGACCGCGCCGGCGATGAACGCGCCGTGCGGGGTGCGGCCCCAGTCACCGCTGCCGTATGTCGTCGACACGCACATCGCCACCGCGGGCAGCCCGAAATCGGCCACGTAGCGCAGCACCAGGTTCTCGGCCTGGACCCGGGACCGGACGTAGTCCGATACCCCCCGGGTGTCGATGATGTCCTCTTCGGTCGCGACGTGCCCGCGCCGCCGCCCGACGGTCGCGTAGGTGCTGGTGAAGACGAACCGGCGCAGTTCGGGTTGCGTGACGGCCACCTCGAGGACGCTGCGCAGCCCTTCGACGTTGGTGCGAAACAGCGGCGAGGTGTCGCGCAGCCAGGCGCGGGTGTCCACGACGCAGTAATAGACGTCGTCGACACCCTGCATCGCCTCCCGCAGCACGGCGGTGTCGAAGACGTCGCCATGAAACCGGGTGAGCTCGAGGTCGTCGATGGACCGGGTGTTGGCGCCCTCGCGCACCATGGCCCGCACCTCGTGGCCGTCGGCGACCAGCTGGCGCGTGACGTGTGAACCCAGAAAACCGTTGGCGCCGACGACGAGTTTGGGCTTGGTGCTCATCGGGCGCCTCCGTATTGCTCCATGAATTGCGCGCCGGCCTCGTCGAGGGTGCCGAGCTCGTGTGCCTTGCGGCACCACTTCAACGTGGCCTGCACGAAGCGCAGCGGGTTGTAGATGTCTTCCTGCTGGCGCCACAGGCCATCGCCGGCGTAGGTGATGATCGAGATGTTCGTCGCGCCGATGACCGTCCCGTCCCCGGGATCGCGCATCGGGTTGTCGAGTTCCATGATGATGCGCCCCGTGGGTTCGTCGATCACCGACCACAGCGACGGGAACGCGACCATGTGGCTGCCTGGAAAGCTGCCCATCGTTCGGCTGATCCACTCACGAACCTCGTCGCGGCCGTGCATGGTGCCCGCCGCGTGTTCGATGTACACGACGTCGGGTGTGTAGTGCTGGACCCAGGCATCCCAGTCGTGTGATCGCGCCGCCGCATCGACGGTCGCTTCGAATTTCTCGAAGGCGGCGGCCAGTTCGCTACGGGAGAACTCGGGCATGCTCATGATTTCGCGGCACCGTTGCAGCTCATCGGCGGAGTGTAGCCTGGCTTTTGTTCCTATCCGAGGGCTGGCCGGTTATGGAGGACGAAGGATGACCAACCAGAAAGCGATTCTCGCCGGCGGCTGCTTCTGGGGGATGCAGGAACTGATCCGCAAGCAGCCGGGCGTGGTTTCGACCCGGGTCGGTTACACCGGCGGCGACGTCCCGAATGCGACCTACCGCAACCACGGCACGCACGCCGAAGCCATCGAGATCGTGTACGACCCGGCGGTCACCGACTACCGCACGATGCTGGAGTTCTTCTTCCAGATCCACGATCCGACAACGAAAGACCGGCAGGGCAACGACCGGGGCACCAGTTACCGCTCGGCCATCTTCTATCTCGACGAGGACCAGAAGCGGATCGCGCTGGACACCATCGCCGACGTCGAGGCGTCGGGGCTGTGGCCCGGCAAGGTGGTGACCGAGGTCAGCCCCGCCGGCGACTTCTGGGAAGCCGAGCCCGAGCACCAGGACTACCTGCAGCACTATCCCAACGGATACACCTGCCACTTCATCCGCCCGGGCTGGAAGCTGCCGCGCCGGGCGACCGCGGAGAAGTAGCGACGCTGGGCTCCCGGCCGCACTGCCCGCGCCGAGATCAGCGCCGGCGCACCACAATTCGGCCGCCGGCCTTCGGGGTGAACGCGACCCCGCGGCAGTGCCAGCCTTCGTCGGGCGCATCTGTCGTCTCAACAGTCAAGCGGCGCAACACCGTTCGAAGCACCACGTCCATCTCCATGTTCGCAAACGCCGCCCCCACACAGCGGCGCGTCCCGCCACCGAATGGGATCCACGACAAGGCCGACGGCTTGGTCCCGAGGAAGCGGTGCGGGTCGAAACGGTCCGGATCGGGGAACACGTCGGGGTTGCTGTGAATCTGCCCGATTCCGACGATGATCGAATCGCCACGCGGAATCACCCATTCGCCAAGCTGGAAGGTCTCGGGATAGACGTGGCGACCGGCGAGGTCGATCACCGTCCTGGCTCGCTGCACCTCCAAAATCGTGGCCTGACGCAGCTCGCTGCCGCCGTTGTCGGCCTCTTCGACGAGCGCCTTCAGCAGGTCGGGGTGCCGGCTTATCCGTTCGAACGCCCAGCCCAGCGTGGATGCGGTGGTTTCGTGTCCGGCCGCCAGCAAGGTGAGCAGCTCGTCGCCAATGTCCTTGCGTGACATGGCCGAACCGTCTTCGTAGGTGGTGCGCAGCAGCATCGCCAGGACGTCGGTCCGCTCGGCGAAGTGCGAGTCGGCCCGCTCGTCGTCGATCAGCTTGTCGATGACCTTGTCGTACCGGCGGCGCCATTCGGCCAGCCGTCCCCACGGGCTGTACCTGCCGAATTGGCGTTTGGGCATCGGCACCGACGCGAGTCGCGATCCCAGGGTGACCCACGGCGGAATGAGCCGGCGCAGCTCGTCGAGCTCGGCGCCTTCCGCTCCGAAAACCGCGCGCAGAATGGCGTTCAGCGTGATCCGCATCATCGGCGGCAGCGTGGGAAATGGGCTGCCTTGTGGCCAGTCGGCGATTTCGCGCAGCGTCTCTTCTTCGATGATGCTTTCGTACTTCTTCATGCTCTTGCCGTGGAACGGCGGCGCCAGCAGCCGGCGCCGTCGGCGATGTTCGTCGCCCTCGAGCGCGAAGACCGAACCGGTGCCGAACAGCCTGCCCAGATTGGGCTGGATGTTGCCGAGCTCGTCGGGGCTCGTCGTGAAGATCTGCTTGGCCAACTGCGGGTCGCCGACGGCGATGACCCGCCCGTACATCGGCAGGTTGAGCGTGAATACATCGCCGTGGCGGCGCGCCAGCCGTTGGATCATCCAGCGCCGCGACATCGAAAACCCAAGGCCCTGAAGCACCTTGGGGATCCGGACCGCCGGAGGCAGGTTGACGGCGGCCGGCGGGGCGGCGACTTGGTGGCTCATGACGATGGCGTCTCCCAACATCTGCCCCGGCGACGGGGCTGGTACGGCGATGTACCGCAGCGCGTTCCTTGTACGGTACTCTGATGTACCAGGCCTGACAAGGTGCCGCATCCACCGAAAGGGGGCACCCGCGTGACACCAACGGTGACAGCGACTGCCGCCGACGCGGTCGCAGGCGACGCACCCGCCGGGCCGGATCCGTTTCGGCAACGACTGCTCGATGGTCTGGCCACGTCGATCACCGAGCGCGGCTACCGCGCCAGCACCGTCGCAGATGTGGTCCGCCACGCTCGCACGTCCAAGCGCACGTTCTACGACCACTTCGCCGGGAAGGAAGAGTGCTTCCTCGAGTTACTGGCCGTCGACATCGAGAAACTCGGCGCGAAAATCACGGCGTCGGTCGATCCCGAGGCCGATTGGCATGTGCAGATCCGCCAGGCGGTCGAGGCGTATGTCGGATACATCGAGGCGCGCCCCGCCATCACGTTGAGCTGGATCCGTGAATTGCCCTCGCTGGGGGCGGCCGCGCGACCGGTCCAGCGGCGCGGACTGCAGTTGCTGACCAGCCTGCTGATCGACCTCAGCGCCAGTCCGGGGTTCCGGCGTGCAAAGCTGCCTCCGCTGACCGCGCCGTTGGCCGTGATCCTGCTCGGCGGCCTGCGGGAGCTGACCGCACTTGCGGTCGAGGACGGAAGGCCGGTCCGAGGAATCGTGGAACCCGCCGTCGATGCATCCGTAGCCCTGCTCGGCCCGCGGCATTAGGTCCGTACGTTCCCGTAAAGGAATGCGTGGCAAGCCATTCTGGCGCCGGTCCGGCGGGGCTAAGCTCAGCGCAGACCCCACCCGTTCCGACATGGAGGATCCTGCGATGCGGCTCTCGACCCGAAACCAGCTCAGGGGAACCATCACCGAGGTCGAACTCGGCACCGTGATGGCCGTTGTGAAGGTCACGCTGGACGGCGGCGATCAGGTTGTCACGTCGTCGGTCACCAAGGACGCCGCCACCGACCTCGGACTCAAGGTCGGACAGCCGGCCACCGTGTTCATCAAGTCGACTGAAGTCACCATCGGCGTCGACTAGCATCCCGCGCGTACACTCGGCGCGCCACGACACTTACGTCACGCACACGACACGCCGAAAACCGGCGCTGCAGTTTAAGTTTCGTGGCGCAGAAATGTGCGAACCCGGTCCAGGACGAGGTCGGGCCTTTGGTCGACGATCCAGTGGCCCACGCCGTCGACCAGTTCGACCTCGAAATCGTTGATCCGATCGGCATATCCGTCGGTGAGGTCGGGCGTGATCACCGGATCATTGGTGCCCGTCAGCCAGCGGACCGGGACGTCGACGCGGGCGTGGTTGTATTCGCCGCGCATCCATTTCCGCATCTCCTTGGTCTGGAAGCTGCGATACCAGCGTGAGCCGGCCTCGGCGTGGCCGGGCTGTTGCATGCATTCGAGGTACAGGCGGATGTCATCGTCGGGCAGGGTGAAACCACCGCCGACCCATGACCCGAGCATCCGGACGAACCGGGAGTTGGGATCGCTGATCACCCGCGGCCCGACGACCGGCAGCATGATCGGGATCTGATACCAGAACCGCCAGATATTACGCAGCGTCGCCAGGCCCGGCTTCACCCACGGCGCAACGGTATTCACCCCGAAAAACCCGGTCACCCTTTCCGGATGACGCAGCATCATGATGAACGCGACCGGCCCACCCCAGTCGTGGGCCACCAGCTTGACCGTCGCGACGCCCAACCGATCCAGCACCCCGGCCAGATCGTCGGCCATCTCGTCCTTGGTGTAGCTGGAGCGCGGCGCCGAACTCCAGCCCGAGCCGCGCAGGTCCGGACACAACACCCGGTAGCCGTCGGCGGCCAGCGGCCCGATCAGCTCGTGCCATTCCCACCAGTTCTGCGGGAAGCCGTGTACCAGCATCACCGCCGGCCCGCTCGCCGGACCGGCGTCCGCGACGTGAATCGTCACGCCCTCTCCCAGATCGATGTATCTGTGTTCGACACCGTCCAGCGCCGGCATAGCGACCATGAGTTGAGAACGTAGTGGCTCGGAAAGGCTTAGGCCAGAAATCGCTCGACATACGGCGCGAAGCGCTCGCGCAGGCTCCCCTCGTCCAGCCCGAACATCTCGTACGACGTCTCGACATTGCCCAGTCGTCCGCGCCGGTGGCCCGTCAGGTAGTCGTCGATGGCCGCGCGTGCCTCGTCGGTGAACGGTTCGCCCGCCAGGGCGTATACCCGTTGAGCCACGCCGAGTTCGTCGGCCATGAAGTCGTCGAACCGGACGTCGATCGAGCGGTCCGGCCCGACGGCGTCGCGGCCGCGGATGAGCGCGGTGAGCATCTGATCGAGGCGATCGATCCAGTAGTTGGCGATCTGCTCCACCGGCACCGGCGAGCGATGCATGCGGGCGGAGTAGGTGATCATCGTAATCATCGACAGCGCCACCGGCACGGGATCGCGGTGGGTGAACACCACGATGCTGTCGGGAAACACCCGATCCAGCACGGGCACCTGCTCGAGATGCTGGGGCGACTTGAGCAGCCAGCGCCGCCCGCCGCGCAGATACTGCATCGCCCGGAGTTGGGTCGCCAGGTATCGGTAGTGCGGCGTCTGGTCGTGCGCCTGGTAGTAGTCGCGCCAGCGGGGCACCTCGGCGAGCGTCTCCAGCAGCATCGTCGACACGTCGTTGGCCAACAACTGGATCTCTTCGTGGACGTGGTCGGTGGTCATCTCGTGCATGAGCGCGAAATGCGGCATCACCATGTTGATCACCCCGACCGCGACATCCATCCGGGTCCGCCGCGGATCCGGTTCGATGCCAACCTCATTCGGCATCGGGAACGGCTCGTTGCTCTCCCAGTACGGCATGGTGCGAAAGGTCGGCGGCGCGGCGAGCATGTTGTGCAGGTGCGTGGTGCCGGTACGGGGCAGCCCGGCAATCACCACCGGCGAGCGCAGGTCGATCCCGTTGATCTCGGGATGGCGCCGCAGCAGTTCGGCCAACAGCAGCCGGTTCTTGAGCACCTGCAACAGTTGCCCGTAGAAGTTCACCACCCCGGCGTCGTGCAGGCCGTCGATCTCGCGCAGCGCGGCGAGGTAGACCTCGAGGCGCTCGCGGTAATCGGTCGGGCCGAAATCATGCAGACCGGTGTCGGCGCTGGCCTTGGCGTGCAGCGCGCCGGCCTCCAAGGGGCACTCCGGCGCCATCGAGGCCATCATGTCCAGAATCTGTTGGCCCTCGGGGCTGAACCGGGGCGAGGCGAGATCGTCAAGCCGAACGTTCACGGCGACTTATGTTACTCTGAGTTTCGTAATGGTTGTGGATTTTGGCAGACCCCGTGATCCCCGGATCGACGCCGCGGTGCTCCGCGCGACGGTCGAGCTGCTGGCCGAAACCGGCTATCCCGGCTTATTGGTCTCCGCCATCGCCGAGCGCGCGGGCACCAGCAAGCCGGCCATCTATCGCCGCTGGCCCAGCAAGGCACACCTGGTGCACGAGGCGGTGTTCCCGATCGGCGCCGGCACCGCCATACCCGACAGCGGGCGGGTTCGCGATGGTCTGCGCGAAATGGTCCGCCGCACAATGGCTTTCCTGAGCACCCCGGCCGCCCGGGCGGCGGTGCCCGGCCTGATCGGCGAGATGGCCGCGGATCCGACGCTGCATTCGGCGCTGCTGGAGCGGTTCGCCGACGTCATCGGCGGTGGCCTCGCCGACTGGCTCGCGGCCGCCGCGGCGCGCGGTGAGGTGCGGCCCGACGTGACCGCCGCCGAACTGGCCGAGACCATCGCCGGCATCGCGCTGGTCTCCCTCCTCACCCACGCCGGCGAACTCGACGATGCGTGGGTCGATCGCACCACCAAGTTGCTCCTGAAAGGAATCGGCGCATGACGCAACAGTCGACGCACGCGTGGCAGGAACTGCTGAAAACGCTTGGCGAACTGGACCACTCGTTCCTCGAGGGTGACCGTGCCGTCACCGACGACCGGCACGTGGCCGACGGCTATCGCATGCTCGCCGCCACCCTTGGCGTCGCGCTGGACACCTACTTGTTCCCCGAACCGGGTCGGCCGCAGTTCGTCGCGGTGAACACTCCCTTCCGCCGCGACCGCCGCTGGGGCGGGGACAACACCGACGCCTACTACTTCATCTGCCCGGTCGATCCCGCCCGCCGGTACCGGATCAGCGGGAACAAGGGTGACAGCGTGTACTTCTCGGTGACGGCTTACAACGAGCCATCACCCGGCGCCTGGTCCGATCGGGTGGTCGCGATCGTCCGCGACACCGATCTCGATATCGACGCCGACGGCAACTTCACCTTTGATTTTCCCGCCACCCCCGATGCGGCCGTGTTGATGACGCGCGACTATCAGGCCGATCCCCTGACCGGCCGCCCGGTGACCTGGCACATCGAGGCGCTCGACGAGCCCGACCCGATCAGGCACGGTGACGCCGAGACCGCGGCGAGTCTGCGCGCCGCCACGGCCTGGTTGCGGACGATGTTCGCCATCGTGCCGCTGGCCGTCGGGAACCGCGTCGATCAGGAGCACGCATTGGGGCACGAAACCGCCCATGCCGCCAACGCATTCGCCGATCCCTACCAGGTGCCCGATGCCAACTTCGGCTGGTCGGCGCGCGACGCCTGCTACGCCTACGGCAGTTTCGTGCTCGACGCAGACGAGGCGCTGGTCATCACGCACCGGCCGCCGTCATGCAGGTTCTGGAACCTGGTGGTGTGGAATCAGTTCATGGCAACCTTCGGCGCGAAGGATGCCCGCTGCTCCCTCAACGGCCACAGCGCCGTCGCCAACAGCGACGGCTCCGTGACGGTCGTGTTGTCTCACGACACGACGTCACATCCGAATTCGCTTACCACGCTGGGGTATCCGCGCGGAAACCTGGCATTTCGGTGGTTCCTTGCCGACGGCGTGCCGCAGCGGCCCGAGGTGAAACTCGTCAAGGCGATCGACGCCCCCACCGACGTGAGCTAGGTCTGCCGGACCAGCTCGATCGCCCGGCCCAACGTCTCAAGCTTGGCGTCCAGGGTGGCGCCCGCGGGATAGAGCCGCACGGTGTCGACCCCGGCATCGCGCCACACCTTAAGGCGTGCGGAGACCATCTCCTCGGTCCCGATGAGCGTGGTGGCCAGCACCATCTCGTCGGTCACCAGGGTGGCCGCCCAGTCCCGGTCGCCGCTCTGCCAGCGCTCGCGCACCTCGGCGGCGACGTCTGCCCAACCCTGCCGGCTGTAGGCCCGGTTGTAGAAGTTGGTGCTCGACGACCCCATGCCGCCGAGGCTGAAGGCCAGCTCCCTTTTTCGGCCCGCGACCATACCCCGCAACTCGTCTTCGTCTGCGGCGAAAGCGACTTCGGCGCCCTGGCAGATGTCGATATCGGCGCGGGTGCGGTTCGCGGATGCCAGCCCCTCGTCGAGGTGGGCAAAGTAGGCGTCGGCGGCCCCTTCGGGAACGAAGCTGGTGCCCAGCCAGCCGTCGGCGACGCGTCCGGTCAACCGCAGCATCGCCGGTGACAGCGCGGCCAGGTACACCGGAATGGCGTGCTCGGCGCGGGTCGACAAGCGCATCGGCACCGCCTCACCGCCGGGCCGCGGAATCTCCAGCGCCTCTCCGGCGTAGGAGATCTTCCCGCCGGCGAACGCCTGCCGCACGATGTCGATCGTGTCGGACATGCGTGCCAGCGGTCGGCTGAACGAGACGCCGTGCAAGCCCTCGATGACCTGCGGGCCCGAGGCGCCCAGACCGAGCAGAAACCGCCCGTTCGACAGGTTGGACAGCGTGATCGCGGTCTGGGCGACCATGACCGGCGACCGCGTGCCGACTTGAAGCACGCCGGAACCCAGCACGATCCGCTCGGTGCGCGCCGCCAGGTAGCCCAGCGCCGACGGCGCATCCGCGCCCCACGCCTCGGCCACCCAGCAGACATCCAGCCCCAGCTTCTCCGCCTCGACGACCAGCGCAGTGACCTCGGCGACCTCGCTGCCTGAGCCGGACAGCTCGACCGTGGTGGCCGTCCGCATCAATGCACTCCGCGCTCGGCGAGCCGTTTGATGGCCGCCAGTGTTTTTCCGATCGCGCCCTCGAATTCGCGCAGCCGCACGAACACGATCTTCTGTTCCTTGTCGGGCATCGCCTCGAGGGCCACCGACAGGCCCGAGCGGCCCGGCCCCATCTGCATCCAGTAGTTCAGCAGGGTGCCGCCGTCGCGGGGGGCGAGCCGGAATCGCCACATCGCCGCAGGGTCGTCGGGTTGGCCCACGGCCCAGGCGAACTCGTGCGGCTGGTCGCAGGCGACGATCTGCGAGGTGCTGCTCCACTGCCCAAAGGCGTCATGCTCGTTGTGGCCGACGAAGCGAGCGCCGACCCGCGGGCCATCCGATCCCTCGGCCCATTCCACGGCCTTCAGCTCGTCACTGAAGGTCGGCATCAGCGCGATATCGGAGATCAGGCTCCAGACCCGCGCCGGGTCGGCGTCGATCCACGTCGAGGCTTCCACTGTCGGGGTATCCGCATAGCGCGCGCCGGTCCATTCCACGGACCTCATTGTCCCCCTGTCCCGGCGCGAGGCAATGGGCCGGACCGCGCGGATTTAGGCGGCGACGGGCTCGCGCTCGGGGGACTTCTCGGCGCCGGACTGCTGCGTCCACGAGTCGGGGAAGGTCAGCCGGACGATCTTGCGGACGACGGTGCCGAATTGGCGCAGCAGCGGGCCGCGGTTGTACGGGATGCCGTAGCGTCCGCAGATCTCCTGCACCTCTCGCGCGATCTCGGAGTACCGGCGGGCCGGCATGTCGGGGAACAGGTGGTGCTCGATCTGGTGTGACAGGTTGCCGGACAGCAGGTGAAAGAGCCTGCCGCCGGTAAGGTTTGCCGAGCCGAGGACCTGGCGGAAGTACCACATGCCGCGCGACTCGTCCTTGGTTTCTTCGACGGTGAACTCCTGCGTCCCGTCCGGGAAGTGGCCGCAGAAGATGATCATGTACGACCACACGTTGCGCATCAGGTTGGCGGTGAGGTTACCGGTGAAGACGAACGGAGCGACGGGTCCGGCCAGCAGCGGGAAGGCGACGTAGTCCTTGAGGGTCTGCCGTCGGGTCTTCTTCCAGATGGCCCGCAGGACTTCCCTCTTGTCCTCGAGCCGGATCTCGCCGGAGCGAATGCGCTCGGTTTCCAGCTCGTGCAGCGCGACGCCGTACTGGAACAGCACCATCAGCAGGAACGCATAGACGGGGTTGCCGAGGAAGTAGGGCTGCCACGGCTGGTCTTCGCTCATCCGCAGAATTCCGTAGCCGATGTCGCGGTCCATCCCCACGATGTTGGTGTGGGTGTGGTGCATGTAGTTGTGCGAGTGCCGCCATTGATCGGCCGGGCATGCCGTGTCCCACTCGAAGGTGCGGCCGGAGATCGCCGGGTCGCGCATCCAGTCGTACTGGCCATGCATGATGTTGTGGCCGATCTCCATGTTGTCCAGGATCTTCGACAGGCCCAGCATCGCGGTGCCCGCCAGCCATGCCGGCGGCAGGAACCCGGCGAACAGCAGCGCCCGGCCGCCGACTTCCAGCGCGCGCTGCGCCTTGATGACGCGACGGATGTAGTCGGCGTCCTCTTCGCCGAGTTCGGCCATCACGCGTTCCTTGATGGCGTCGAGTTCACGGCCGAACGCGTCGGCCTGTTCGCGGGTCAGGGTGATCTTTTCGTTCGACATTGCTTGTCCTCCAAGCGTTTATGAGCTGAATTGGCGTTTACAGCGACAGGTCCACGTCACCGACCGGAACGGACACGCAGATCTGCACGTCTTCATCGGGAGCGGTCGAGACCGCACCGGTGACCAGGTTGCGCACGGTGCCGGACGTTTTGCGGCGCGTGCAGGTGTGGCAGATGCCCATCCGGCATCCGTTTTCGGGCGACAGACCCGCCGCCTCGGCCTGTTCCAGCAGCGACCGCCCGTCGTCGACGATGTCAACGCCGCTGTCGGCGAATGTGACTCGTCCGCCCGACGGTTCCGCCGGCGTGTCGAAGGCCGGCGGCACAAAGCTCTCGGTGTACACGTTGTCGCAGTGCGATCGGACGGCCTCGACCAAAGGCGTTGGCCCGCAGACGAATACCGCGTCGGGCGACGGCATCGCGGCGGCCAGGTGCTCCGGGCCGAAGCGCCCGGTGAGGTCGCCGTCGTCGGATCGGGTATAGCCGTGCAGCACCCGCACCGGGGACATCGCGGCCAGCTCGTTTCGGTAGCAGGCCTCGGCGGGCGTGCGGGCGTAGTGGATGAAGGCGATCTCGCCCGGATGGCGCTGGGCGAGCAGGGTGCGCGCCATCGCCAGCACCGGAGTGATGCCGCTGCCGCCGGAGATGAAGAGGATGCGCTGCGGGCTCTGCGGTCCGCGCGCCGGCAACGTGAAGTCGCCCCCGGTGCCCGTCAAGCCGACCACCATGCCGCGGTGGGCGTGTTCGTACAGATAATTCGAGACCAGGCCGCCCTCGTGCCGACCGATGGTCAACTCGAGGCCGGCCGTCCCTTCGGCATTGGCGGGCGAATAGCAACGGGTGTGCCGACGGCCGTCGATCTCGACCGTGAGGTTGACGTACTGGCCGGCCTTCAAGGTGTGAGCGGACAGGAAGGTGTCGTTGGGGGTCAGGGTCAGGGTGACACTGCGCGGGGTGGTCCGGCGCACGTCCGTCACTTTGGCGCGGGCTTCGCCCAGCGTCCAGGTCGGCGCCACCAGTTCGGTGTAGCGGTCGACGCCGTGCGGACCGGTCAGCAGGTCCAACAGCTCTGAACCCAACACGCGCTGCCGAAGGGTCCGCGCGAGGACTCGGCCAGAAGTTTGAGCGGTTTGAGTGAACATATGTACACCGTGAGGCCACGGTGGCCAGGTAGTCAAGGGTTTACTGCCTGGCTGTGGTAGGGTTCACACAGTGAACAGCCGTACTCCTAGCTCACGCGGGCGCGGCTCAGGTCGCGAGCGCACGCGCGAAAGCCAGTCGCGGGAGGAGCGCAAGGAGGCGACTCGCCGGGCCATCATCGCCGCGGCCCTCAAGCTGTTGCAGGACCGCAGCTTCTCCAGCTTGAGCCTGCGCGAGGTTACCCGCGAGGTAGGCATCGTTCCGGCGGCCTTCTACCGGCATTTCGAATCGATGGAGGCCCTGGGCCTGGTCCTGATCGACGAGTCGTTCCGAAGCCTGCGCGACACCCTGCGCGACGCGCGGGCCGGCAAGCTCGACCCGAACCGGGTGATCGAGTCCTCGGTCGAGATCCTGGTCGCCAGCGTCGCCGACCGGCGCGAACACTGGCGGCTCATCGGCCGGGAACGCAACAGTGGCCTGTCTGTGCTGCGATACGCCATTCGCACCGAAATCCGGCTGATCACGTCCGAACTGGCCACCGACCTGGCGCGATTTCCCGGGCTGAACAAGTGGACCACCGAGGATCTCAATGTGCTGGCGACCTTGTTCGTCAACGCGATGATCGTGATCGCGGAGGCCATCGAGGATTCGCAGAGCGCCGAGGCGACCGAGGACATCCGCCGGCTCGCCGTCAAGCAGCTGAGGATGATCGCGACCGGCATCGCCGGCTGGCGAAGCACGCCCTGACCGCGTCGGCTGCAGTAAACAGCCGAACACTGACTTATTCGTCGACGACCTCGTACAGCGAGTCGCCGTCTTCGGGGGTGCCGTCGATCTGGCCCCGGTGCGCGCGCCGGGGTTTGTCGTCGACCGGCTCGATGGCATCGGGGACGTCGGGCTCCTCGGCCGCCAACCGGGCGTCAAGGGACTCGCCCTCGCGTTCTTCCCTGGCGGTCATGCCGAACTTGTCAGCCTCGCTCCAGCCCTCGGGAGGGTCGACGACGATGTCGCCGTCGTCATTGCGCAATTCGTCCGAGTCGGTGCTTTCGCTCGCGTTCAAGGTGTCACCCGGGCCGCCCTCCTCGGGGAAGTCCGCGGGATCCAGGTCGGCCTGGGGGTTATCGCTCATGCCGAGACGGTTGCCCGCGCCTTCGCGGGGCTAAACGCGGACGGGGGCCGGTTGGCGGGCCGTCACCGCGGCTGGCGCCACATGGCCCATAGGCTCGGACCACCATAGGGCAGCACGATCTCGCGGGTGACCGTGAAGCCGAAACGCTCGTAGTACGGCACGTTTTCGGGCTTGCTCGACTCGAGATATGCCGGGCAGTATTCGGCGTCGCACCGGTCCAGCCGCGACCTCATCAGCGCCTGACCGAATCCTGTGCCGCGGACCGTCGGATCGCTGCCGATCACGGCCAGGTACCAGTGCGGTTCCTCGGGGTGCAGGCTCTTCATCAATTCCTGTACCGCGCGCCCGCGCATCGAGCGCAGGCCGAAAACCCGGATGAAAGTCGGCGTCATCGCCAGCTGCCCACCGGTTGTCTCGTGCCACTGGCCGGGCGGATCCCACAGCGCGGCCGCGCCGATACCCGCGTCCGCGCCGGCCACCTCCACGCCCCCGCGTGCCAGGTGGTGATGGCGCGTCATCGTCGCGAACAACCTGGACAGGTGCACGGTCCGCTTGTCCTGGTCGGGAATCAGCCAGATCATCACCGGGTCGTCGTAGAACGCGCGCGCCAGCGTGCTGGAGAGCTCACGGACATCGGCCTTTACTGCCGGTCGGACCTGCGGGGTCATCCGCATCAGGCTAGTGGGTGTGAGCCCGGGTGGTACGGGTATGCCGATCCGGTGACCGGCATCTCGCGGCGGGCATTCGGTCGGGTCGCGGCCGGTGCGGGCATGCTCGGATCCGTCGGCCTGACGGACGGATGCGCGAAACCGGCTGGCGAACATGGCAAGTCCGGCGGCCCACCGCCGCCGGGCAAGGGCGTAGGCTTCGTGCTCTCGCACGAGCAGTTCCGCACCGATCGCCTGGTGGCACAGGCTCAGGCGGCCGAACGGGCCGGCTTTCAGTACGTGTGGGCCAGCGACCACATCCAGCCATGGCAGGACAACGAGGGCCACGCGATGTTTCCCTGGCTGACGCTGGCGCTGGTCGGCAGCGGCACCAGCCACATCTCGTTCGGCACCGGGGTGACCTGTCCGAGCTACCGTTACCACCCCGCCACAGTCGCCCAGGCCTTCGCCTCGCTGGCGATCCTGAACCCGGGCAGGGTGTTTCTGGGAGTGGGCACCGGCGAGCGGCTCAACGAGCAGGCCACCACCGACACCTACGGCAATTACGCCGAGCGCCACGACCGGCTGGCCGAAGCGATCGACCTGATTCGCCAGCTATGGAGTGGCTCGCGAATCTCCTTCTCCGGACGCTATTTTCAGACCAATTCGCTGAAGCTTTACGACGTCCCGGCCACGCCCCCGTCGATCTTCGTGGCAGCCTCCGGCCCGAAGAGCGCCCGGCTCGCGGGGCAGCGCGGGGACGGCTGGATCACCCAGGCCCACGATGTCACCAATCCAAAACTCTTGGCGGCCTTCGCTGCCGGCGCGCGGGACGCCGGCCGCGATGTGGGCGCGCTGGGCAAGCGCGCCGAATTGTTCGCGGTCGTCGGCGACAACGCCGAGGCGACCCGGGCCGCCACGCTGTGGCGTTTCACCGCCGGGGCCGTCGATCAGCCCAACCCCGTCGAGATCCAGCGCGCGGCCGAGTCCAACCCCATTGACAAGGTGCTGGCCGGCTGGACCGTCGGCACCGACGCAGGTCCGCACGTCGACGCCGTGCAGCGGGTTCTGGACGCCGGCGCCATCCCGTTCCTGCACTTTCCCCAGGGCGATCCCGTCGTTGCCATCGACTTCTACCGCGTCAACGTCTTACCGCAACTGCGCTGAACGCACCTCGCCCGCCTACCGTTTCGGCGCGGTCAGCCGGGGTATCCGCACGCGAACTTCTCACAGCCCCGACTGGAAGGCACGGCATGGACGCAATCACTTTTCTTCGTCAGGACCATAAGAGCGTGCTCGGCTTATTGGAGACGCTGGACGGCGCGCCGTCGGGCTCCGGCGCGCAGGCCAGCGGCCTGGAAACCATGGTCAACAACCTCATCATCGCCGAGTCACAGCACGAAGCGATCGAGGAGCAGTTTTTCTGGCCCGCGGTACGCGACGCGATCGGTGACGGACTCGTTGACAAGGCGATCGAGCAGGAGCAAGCCGGAAAGAAGCTGCTGCAGCGCCTCGAGGACGGTAAGCCGGGCGAGCCGGATTACCACGAAGCGTTGCAGGAATTCGTCAAGGCGGGGCGCGAACATATCGCCTACGAACAGAATGAGGTTTGGCCTCAGGTCGAAACCGTAATGAGCCGTGCGGATTTGGAGAAGATCGGCGCGAAGCTGGAAGCCGGGAAGAAGATTGCCCCGACCCGACCGCATCCGGACACGCCGCCGAACCCCGCGGTGCTGAAAACGATGGGAATGGCTGCGGCGGCGGTCGACCACGTGCGCGACGCGCTCACCGGCCGCGCCGAGGACAACCCGCCGGATCCCCAGATGCACTGAGGCCGGCCGGCGGCCGGGCGCCGAATAATCGACGCCCGGCCCTTGTTCCGCTCCAACTATCCTGTGGGAACGTGCTGTTCGTGGGTGAATGGCTTCTCGGCGTTGACGGCCGGTGAGCCCTGCGGGTTCTCGGCAGCGCCCGTGTTCTTGCGCGTGGTGCCGCCCAGCCACTGTTCTTCGGGCTTTTCGACGTACTCCCATTCCATGCCCTCGGGCCACGGCCCCTGGCCTTGGTTCCACGGGCCGCGGATGGACTCGCCGCCGCCGTTGGACATGTTGAACGCCACGTTCTGGAAGCGTGGGTCACCCGGCAACTGTCCGGGTGGGAAGTTCACCGGCAGCTCGTTCAGCGCGGCGCTGAATTGCTGATAGTGCGCCACCTCGCGGGTCATCAGGAACGTCAGGGTGTCCTGAACGCCGGGGTCATCGGTGTACTGCTTGAGGTATTCGTAGACGATCTTGGCACGCGACTCCGCCGCGACGTTGTTGCGCAGGTCGACGGTCGGGTCACCGTTGGCGTCGATGTAGGCGCCCGTCCAGTTGTTTCCACCGGAGTCCTTGACGTCGGGCCCACCGCCGCTGAGCACCAGGAACAGCGGGTTGACCGCGACCGAATGGATGAGGCCATCCCGGCCGCCGCCGTTGGAAGCCACCGCCGGCATCCAGTCACATTTTTCGTTGGCGATCTTGAGGTTGTCGTTGAGCCCGTCGAGCAGCATCGTGATCATCGACCCGACCATTTCGAGGTGGCTCAACTCCTCGGTCGCGATGTCCATGAACAGGTCGTACATCTTGGGGTTCTTCTGCCGCAGCACGAACGCCTGGGTGAAGTACTGCAGCGCCGCGGTGAGTTCCCCGTTGGCTCCGCCGAACTGTTCCATCAGCAGCGACGCGAAGCGAGGGTCGGGTCGATCGACGCGAACCTCGAATTGAAGATCTTTGTTGTGCACAAACACTGGGGCCTCCTGGGGGATTGGCATCGGGCTGTCGACGGCGGGTACCCGGGGCTCATGGGGCCAAACGATGCACTCCGCAAACTTCTCGGCGGGTCGGCGCCGCGGAAAAATGCGCGGACGGGGTGACCCACGGGGGTACATCGTGGAGAATCCGGTCCCATGGAGTCTTTGGACGCGACCTCGCGGCACGAGCTGGCTACGCGCATGGCCGAGCTCGCCCGGGAAATCGCGGCGCCGCGCTCGCTCGACCGGGTTCTCGCCGACGTGACCACCACGGCTGTGGAGCTGATACCGGCGGCGGACATCGCGGGCGTACTGCTGGTGAAGGGCGGCGGCGACTTCGAATCCCTCGCCGACACCGACAGCCTGGTCGCCAAGCTGGACAAGCTACAACACGACTTCGGTGAGGGCCCTTGCCACGACGCCGCGCTGAAAGAAACGATCGTGCGCACCGACGACCTTCGCGAGGAACCGCGCTGGCCTCACTACGCCCCGGCGGCCGTGGAGCACGGCGTGCTGAGCAGCCTCTCGTTCAAGCTGTATACGGCGGAGCGCACTGCCGGCGCGCTCAACCTGTTCAGCTTTCGGCCCGGCGTGTGGGACACCGAGGCCGAAACCATCGGAACGGTGTTCGCCGCGCATGCCGCCTCGGCGATCATGGCCTCGCGGCACGGACAGCAAATGCTGTCGGCCCTGTCCACGCGAGACCGTATCGGCCAGGCCAAGGGCATCATCATGGAGCGCTACGGCGTCGACGATGTGCGTGCCTTCGAGTTGCTGCGCCGGCTTTCCCAGGAGAGCCAGACCAAGCTCATCGACGTCGCCCAGCGCGTGATAGACACCCGCGCCGACGACTGAATCCTGGCCGCCTCGCTCTAGGATGGGGTGGCTTCATCGACGAGTCCGGCGCGGCGCTGCGCCGGGGATTGGTTGGCCCTCGTGTGGGACTTCGAAACAGACCCCGAATACCAGGCAAAGCTGGACTGGGTGGAAAAGTTCATGGTCGAAGAGCTGGAACCGCTCGACCTGGTCGCCCTCGACCCCTATGACAAGCACAACGCGGAGATGATGGCCATTCTGCGGCCGTTGCAGCAGCAGGTGAAGGACCAGGGCCTGTGGGCGGCCCACCTGCGCCCCGAGCTCGGCGGTCAGGGGTTCGGTCAGGTCAAGCTCGCGCTTCTCAACGAGATCCTCGGGCGTTCCCGTTGGGCGCCTTCGGTATTCGGCTGTCAGGCGCCGGATTCCGGCAACGCCGAGATCCTCGCGCTGTTCGGCACCGACGAGCAGAAGGCCAGGTACCTGCAGCCGTTGCTGGACGGCGAGATCACCTCCTGTTACTCGATGACCGAACCACAGGGTGGTTCCGATCCGGGGATGTTCGTGACGAGCGCAACCCGGGACGGAGACGACTGGGTCATCAACGGGGAGAAGTGGTTTTCCAGCAACGCCAAGCACGCGTCGTTCTTCATCGTCATGGCGGTGACGAAGCCCGACGCGCGCACGTACGACAAGATGTCGCTCTTCATCGTCCCCGCCGAGACCCCAGGCATCGAGATCATTCGGAACGTCGCGGTGGGGGGCGAGTCCGGTAAGCACGGCTCACACGGATACGTTCGCTACAACGACGTGCGGGTGCCGGCCGACCATGTGCTCGGCGGCGAAGGTTCGGCGTTCATGATCGCGCAGACCCGCCTGGGCGGTGGCCGCATCCATCACGCCATGCGGACGATAGCGTTGGCGCGCAAGGCTTTTGACATGATGTGTGAGCGCGCGGTCTCGCGCCGGACCAGGCATGGGAAGCTGGCCGACTTCCAGATGACGCAGGAGAAGATCGCCGACAGCTGGATCCAGATCGAGCAATTCCGGCTGCTGGTGCTGCGCACCGCCTGGTTGATCGACAAGCACCACGACTATCAGAAGGTGCGCCGCGACATCGCGGCGGTGAAAGTGGCCATGCCGCAGGTCCTGCACGACGTCGCGCAGCGCGCGCTGCACCTACACGGCGCACTCGGCGTCTCCGACGAGATGCCGTTCGTCAAAATGCTGGTGGCCGCCGAATCCCTGGGCATCGCCGACGGCGCGACCGAACTGCACAAGATGACGGTCGCCCGCCGGACCCTGCGTGAATATGAGCCGGTGACAACGCCTTTCCCCTCAGCCCACATCCCGACCCGGCGCGCCGAAGCACAAGCGCGGCTGGCCGAGCGGCTGGAACACGCGGTCGCCGAGTTCTGACGTCGAGCGTCGACTTGTTGGGGAAAAGCCCGCGTTTCACCGCAACAACTCGACGCTCGACGTGGGTTTTAGGCGCGGGTTTTATGCGACGAAGCGAACCACGCTTTCGGCCACGCACGCCGGCTTGGCCGATCCCTCGATCTCGACGGTGGTCGAGATGGTCGCCTGCACGGCGCCGTTACCCACGTCGTCGACGCTGACCAACGAACTCTGGGCGCGTACCCGGGAGCCGACCGGAACCGGGGCGGGGAATCGAACCTTGTTGAGGCCGTAGTTGATTGCCAGCTTGATGCCGTTGACGGTGTAGATCTGGTGCTGCAGCTGGGGCAGCAGCGCCAAGGTCATGAAACCGTGGGCGATGGTCTTGCCGAACGGGCCCGACGCGGCCCGTTCCGGGTCGACGTGAATCCACTGGTGATCGCCGGTCGCGTCGGCGAACAGGTTGACGTCTTCCTGGGTGATGGTGACCCAGTCGCTGTGCCCGAGGTCTTCGCCCGCGGCCGCGGCAAGTTCGGTGACTGATTCGAAGGTGCGCATTCGATGTTCTCCTTGGCTTCGGCTGCTAACAATAGCGCCGTGGCTCCACGTCGTGGCCGGAGGTCGCCGTTTCATCTCGGCTGTCGAGGGAACCCCACGGGGGAACTCCCCCTCCCCAGAAAAGGAAGCCACCATGCCAGATCACAAGGGCCACAAGGCCGAGGAAGACGTGGACGCTGAGAACCACCAGACTCAGTCCCGCGCCGCCGCGGGCGAGGAAGACGGCTCGTATGTGGGGGCTGCGGGTTCGGATGACTCGTTCGACGCCGGTGAGTCGGGCGCCGAAGCGCGCAGCCAAGACGGCTAGTCGGGCCGGCGAGCGCTTGCGCCCGCGCGGCTATCCGGGTTATCCCAGCGCGCCGATCGCCGCTTGCAGCTTGGCGGTGGCCTGGTCGGCGACTTCCTGCAGAGCTCCCTGCTCGCCCGTCACCTTGACCATGAGTTGGGGATCCATCGCTTCGACCAGAACCGCATCGGCATCACCGGCGGGATCGGACCGCACCACCACGTTGCACGGCAACAGCTGGCCGATCTGGCGATGAATGCCCAGCGCGCGATGCGCGAGCGTGGGGTTGCAGGCGCCCAAGATGAGGTAATCCTCCATGTCCTCGCCCAGCTTCTGCTTCAGCGTGGCCTTGACGTCGATTGTCGTCAGGACGCCAAAACCCTGATCCGCCAACGCCTTTGTCGTCCGGTCCACCGCATCCTCGAACGAGGTGTGCAGCGTGGTGCTCAACGTCGATGTCATTCTTTCCTCCTTGTTTCAGCGTCGACGCTCGTGCGGCTAGGCCGCGCGTGGCCGTTGCAGTTGGGCAAACTGCGGAATCGCGGCCAAGGTCGCGATCGCATCGAACAGCGCGGTGGCGGCATCGGAATCCGGAAGCCCGGTCAGCACAGGCCCGAAGAATGTGTGGTCGCCGATCCGCAGAATGGGGCTGCCCCCGGTCTCACCGAGTGCCTTTTGGCCCTCCTCATGCTGGGTCCGGATGAAGTCGTCCAGGGACGCGTCGGAGACCGCCGCCGCTTCTGCGCCGCGGGCCCCCGCCGCCATCAAGACCTGCGCGACGAGGTCGCCGCTGACAGGCTCTGAGCGGTCGAAGTGTCGCTCGCCGAAGGCGAAATACGCCGCGTTCCATCCCGCGTCGCCATGGTCGCGCGCTATAGCGGCCATCAGCCAGCCGATCTGCCGCGAGTCACGCATGTGGGCCTGCTGCGCGGGTGACAACTCCCGACCCTCGTTGAGAACCGCCAGGCTCATCAGGTGCCAGTCGATCGCCAGTCCAGTCTTCTCTGCGACGGCGCGGAGCCAACGTGCGGTGTTCCACGAGTACGGACACACCGGGTCGAGCCAGAGCGTCACCGTCGGTCGGGTCCGGTCATTTTTCGCGGAGGACATTGCTTTTCACCCCTCTCTCGGCAGCGTGGCCCTTCAGGCCAGGCTCAGGAACAGTTTCTCGAGGTCATCGATGGAGACGGCCGGCTTAGCGGCCGGCCGCGCGATGCAGTCACGCAGCCCGGACGCGATGATCTTGAAGCCCGCGCGATCGAGGGCCTTCGAGACGGCCGCCAACTGGGTCACGACGTCCTTGCAACTGCGACCCTGCTCGATCATCGAGATGACGCCCCCGAGCTGACCGTGCGCCCGCCGTAACCGGGCGAGGACGGCGTCGATGTCCCCGGCGTCGTGCTTGGCGACATCCGTGTTGTGCGATCCGCTGCCGTTACCTTCGCTTCCCATGCGTCCTGTATACCATACCCCGTAGGGTATATAGCCCTGATCGTCCCGCCGGGTCCGGGCAACGATGCGCGCGATTTGGCGCAAGATGGGGCTGTGAGGCTGCTGTTGATCGCCGATACCCACATCCCGAAAAGGGCCCGCGACCTGCCCGCGCCGGTATGGAACGCGGTGTCCGAGGCCGACGTCGTCGTCCACGCCGGCGACTGGATAGCGCGGGAGTTCCTCGACGAGCTCGAGGCGCGGGCGGCCCGGCTGGTGGGCTGCTGGGGAAACAACGACGGCCCGGCGTTGCGGGCGAGGTTGCCCGAACGTGCGGACGTACGGCTGGCGGGGGTCCTGTTCACCGTCGTGCACGAGACCGGCGCCGCGAGCGGACGCGACGCCCGGATGTCGCGGCTCTACCCCGACAGTCAGGTGCTGGTCTTCGGGCACAGCCACATCCCGTGGGACACCACCACCGAGACCGGGTTGCGCCTGCTCAATCCCGGGTCGCCGACGGACCGCCGCAGGCAACCGTTCTGCACCTACATGACCGCGAACGTCGACGACGGCGAGCTGACCGACGTCGTGCTGCATCGCCTTCCCCGGTAGCGGGTACATAACCCACGCATAGCTTCTCCACATAAATAGCTCGGCTACAGAGGTATTATGGGGTGCATATGAAATCACGCACTGATGTGGCGGGCGAGCTCTTTGGAGTCGTCGGCAGGTTCCGTCGGCAGCTGCGCAGGTCGGCCGGCCGCGGATTCGACTCGTCGCGACTCTCCGAGTCTCAATCGGAGCTGTTGTGGCTGGTCGGGCGTCGGCCGGGTATTTCGGTCAGCGCCGCGGCGGCCGAGCTCGGCCTGGTGCCCAACACCGCTTCCACCCTGGTCACCAAGCTGGTGTCCGGCGGGCTATTGCTGCGGACGGCGGGAGACACCGACCGCCGGGTCTGCCAACTTCGGCTTGCCGAGCCCGCCCAGCAGGTCGTCGACGCATCCCGCGCCACCCGGCGGGCATTGCTGTCCGAGGTGATCGGCGAACTGGATGACGACGAAATCGATTCTTTGACAAAGGGATTGGAGGTCCTCGACACGATGACCCGAAAACTGCGAGAGCGGCGACCATGAGCGGATCGCTGCCGATGGCGGTCGACGGCCGAAACCTGACCTATCGCTATGGCCAGTTCACCGCCGTCGATGACGTGACCCTGCAGGTGCGCCCTGGCGAGACCATGGGACTGCTGGGGCCCAATGGCGCCGGCAAGACCACCATGGTCCGGATGCTGACCACGCTGACACCCGTGCAGCACGGCGAACTGCGTATCTTAGGGATGGACGCGCGCCGCCAAACCACCGACATCAGAAGCAATATCGGCTATGTGCCGCAACAGCTTTCGATCGAGCCCGCGCTCACCGGCCGGCAGAATGCGGCGTGGTTCGCGCGGTTGTACGGCGTGCCCCGCAGCGAGCGCGCCGACCGCGTCGATCAGGCGCTGTCCGCCATGGATCTCATGGAGGTGTCCGACCGGCTGGCGTCGTCGTACTCCGGCGGCATGGTGCGCCGCCTCGAGGTGGCCCAGGCGCTGGTCAACCGCCCGTCGCTGCTGGTGCTCGACGAACCAACCGTCGGTCTGGATCCGATTGCGCGGGACGGGGTGTGGGGGCAGGTGCAAAAGATGCAGGCCCAGTTCGGCATGACCGTCCTGCTGACCACCCACTACATGGAGGAGGCCGACGCGCTGTGCGATCGGGTCGCGCTGATGCATCGCGGTCAGCTGCGGGCCGTCGGCACCCCCGACAGACTGAAGGCGACGGTGTCGCCGTCGGCCACCCTCGAAGACGTATTCCGCCACTACGCGGCGTCGGGTTTGGACGAAGAAGAAGACCCAGGGGAAGCCAACGGGTCCATTCGCGAAATCCGTTCCAGCAGAAAGGTGGCGCGTCGTGTCGGTTGATAGCGCCGCGGCGGGCTCGCTGGTCCTCGCCCCGCGTGGCTGGCAACGAGTCGGTGCGCTGTCCAGCCGCATCGGAGCATTCGCGATCGTCGAACTGCAGAAGCTGCAACACGACCGGACCGAGCTCGTCACCCGGATGGTGCAGCCCGCGCTGTGGCTGTTGATCTTCGGGACCACGTTCAGCCACCTGCATGTCATCCCCACCGGATCGGTGTCGTATCTGGCGTTTCTGGCGCCGGGGATCATCGCCCAGTCGGCGCTGTTCATCTCCATTTTCTATGGGATACAAATCATTTGGGATCGAGACGCCGGAGTGCTGGCCAAACTCATGGTGACGCCGGCCCCGGCGTCGGCACTGATCACCGGCAAGGCGTTCGCCGCCGGCGTCCGTTCGGTGGCCCAGGTGGTCGGGGTGCTCGCGTTGGCGTACGTGATGGGCGTCGGCCTGACGGTCAATCCGCTGCGGATTCTGGCGGCGATGGCCATCGTCATGCTCGGCGCCGCATTCTTCGCCTGCCTGTCCATGACCCTGGCCGGTCTGGTGCGCAACCGCGACCGCCTGATGGGGATCGGCCAGGCGATCACGATGCCGCTGTTCTTCGCGTCCAACGCGCTGTACCCGGTCGACGTGATGCCGACGTGGCTGCACGTGCTGAGCAAGGTCAATCCACTCAGTTACGAGGTGAACGCACTGCGCGGGCTGCTGATCGGCACCCCGTTCAACCCCGTGGACATCGTCGTGCTGGTGGTGGCAGCCGTCCTCGGAATCGTCACGGCATCAACACTTTTACGTCGCCTGGTCGCCTGAGGCACTGCGGTCGCGATAGCGCATGCGCCATCGCAGCGCAAGGGTTGCGCAGGGTTCCGAGAGACGATCGTGACCCGACTGTGACGATGTCTGCGCGACGCTCAATCGTTAGCTAACCGCGATCTGTCATCCCGGCCGCGACAACGGGATTCGGCGCTCTCGCTGTGTTTCACTCCCCGAGAACAGATTCGACCGCACCTTGCGGCAGATGAAAGTTGGGATGGGTAGAGAGCTATGTCGTTCTTCGAAAAGTTGCGTGGCGCAGCGGCTACCATGCCGCGCCGACTGGCGATCGCGGCTGTGGGTGCCTCCCTGCTGTCCGGTCTCGCGGTAGCCTCCGGCGGCTCCCCCGTCGCGGGGGCCTTCTCCAAGCCCGGCCTTCCGGTGGAATACCTCGAGGTGCCCTCGCCGTCGATGGGCCGCAACATCAAGGTTCAGTTCCAGGGCGGCGGATCGCACGCCGTCTACCTGCTCGACGGCCTGCGCGCGCAGGACGACTACAACGGCTGGGACATCAACACCCCAGCGTTCGAGGAGTTCTACCAGTCCGGCCTGTCGGTGATCATGCCGGTCGGCGGCCAGTCCAGCTTCTACAGCAACTGGTACCAGCCGTCGTCGGGTAACGGACAGAACTACACCTACAAGTGGGAGACCTTCCTGACCCAGGAGATGCCCCTGTGGATGCAGGCCAACAAGCAGGTCTCCCCGGCCGGCAACGCCGCGGTGGGCCTGTCGATGTCGGGCGGCTCCGCGCTGATCCTGGCGGCCTACTACCCGCAGCAGTTCCCGTACGCCGCCGCGCTGTCAGGCTTCCTCAACCCCTCCGAGGGGTGGTGGCCCACCCTGATCGGGCTGGCGATGAACGACGCGGGCGGCTACAACGCCAACAGCATGTGGGGCCCGTCCAGCGACCCGGCGTGGAAGCGCAACGACCCGATGATCCAGATTCCGCGACTCGTCGCCAACAACACCCGCCTCTGGGTCTACTGCGGGAACGGCACCCCCAGCGACCTCGGCGGCGACAACATGCCGGCGAAGTTCCTGGAGGGCATGACGCTGCGCACCAACGAGCAGTTCCAGAACAACTACGTGGCCGCCGGCGGACGCAACGGGGTGTTCAACTTCCCTGCCAACGGGACGCACTCCTGGCCCTACTGGAACCAGCAGTTGGTCGCGATGAAGCCCGATATCCTGCAAACCCTCAACACGGTCAACGCCGCACCGGCTAGCGCGCCCACCGCTAACCCTCCCGCGGCTTAAGGCCAAAGCCAGCATCGGCAGTAGCGCACCGGTCAGCGCTACTGCCGATGCTCTTTTCCCGCCTGCTGGAGCAGGGCTCGGCGATCGGAGTGGAAATACGTGTAGCCGGTCGTCAGCCCGCACACGACGGTGGCTATCACCAGCATCCACGTCCCGTTCACGAACAGGCTGATCAAGCCACCCACGGCCGCGCCCACCACGAGGCTCGCGAACATCAGGAAATAGCCCAGCCAGTCCGCCGCCGTCCCACCCGCGATGTGACGCTCGATGCCCTGGCCCATCTTGACCAGCGTGCCGGTCACATAGCTCAGCGGGACCGACACCTCACCGTCCTTGACGAACGATGTGTTCAAAGCCCCAATCCCGAATGCCACCAACATGATCGGTGCAAAGTCGAGCAGATTCTCCTCCCAGCCTTCGTCGACGACGTCGACCAAGGTGGCCGCCGCCAAACTGAATGTCGTCAACACCGTCGGTCCGTGCGGGTGCGCCACCCAGAGATGTCGCCGGCACACCGACGCGATTATCACGCCGGCGACGAAGCACAGAATCAACACCGCCGCGGAGATCGAGAGCACCACGTCGCCGCGAAAGAACCCCAGCGCCGCGCGTTGCGCGTTGCCGGTCATGAACGTCACGAAGTATCCGGCGGAATGCGTATAGGCGGTCGCCCCCAAGATCCCGGCAAGCACTGCCAGCACCCACGACAGGCGCGATTCGCTGTTGTTGATTTCACTCGGCACCCGCACATGTTTTCAGACATCGGCCATCCGCGCAGCGGACGGCCGAGGCGGCAGCCCGCTAGGCAGCGGTAAGACGTGCGATGGAACGCAACGGGATTGGCAGCCAGCCCGGCCGGTGCCGCGCCTCGTAGCCGGCCTCGTAGACGGCCTTGTCCAGCTCGTAGGCGGCCAGCAGCTGCGCCGAGTCGCGCGGATCGATCCCCGAGGCGGCCGCGTAGCCGTCGCAGAATGCCGTCCGGTTGCGCTCGACCCACTCCCGGGCGCGCGCCGCCAATTGCTTGTCATCCGCGTGGTCCACCAGCGGTCCGTAGGCGGCGTAGTCGAACGACCGCAGCACGCCGGCCACGTCCCGCAACGCTGAGTCGGGCGCACGGCGCTCCTCGAGCGGCTGTCCGGGCTCGCCCTCGAAGTCGATCAGCAACCAGCGCTCCGGCGTGCGCAGCACCTGGCCCAGGTGCAGATCGCCGTGGATGCGCTGCACGGTGATCGTCTCCGAGACCAACTTCTGAAATCGCTCTTCGATCGTCGCCGCGTGCTCCTCGAGCGCGGGAACCTGCGCCACCGTCGAGGACAGCCGCGACAGCACGTTGTCCACCGGGAAAACGGCCTGCGAGGTGCCCAGGGCCTCGGCCAGGGTGGCGTGCACCGACGCCACGGCCTCGCCGAGCCGGTAGGACTCCCCGGCGAAGTCGCCGCCGACCTCGTAAGCGTAGAGATCGCCTTCGGCGAACAGGTCGCGGACGCTGGCGGTGGCCATCGCCCAGCCTTCGGCGGAATTCGCGGCGAATTCCGTGACCATGCCCAGCGGCCATGCCGCGTCGGCGCCGCCGTCCGAACCCGCCATCTCGTAGCTTCCCAGCAGCCGCGCGACGTGCGGGTTACCGGCCCGGCCCAGCACGCGGTTCAGCTCGACGTCGGGGTTGATGCCGCTGCTGACTCGGCGGAAGACCTTGAAGATGGCGTCGCGGTCGAAGATGACGCTGGTGTTGGACTGCTCGGCATCGGATACGTGCGCCATCGCCTCCAGGGGCAGCTTCGCATCCGGTTCCTTGGCGAAGTTGATCTCGGTGCCCGACGCGCCGCGCGAGGCCGACGAGTCGATGAGCGAGAGCAGGAACCGCGGCGCAACGGCGTCGTACATCGCGTCGAAGGCCGTCCGGTCGTCGACGGCGCCGATGGTGGCGACGTTGCTGTATTCGGAGACCGGGGGAGCGTCCCAGCGCACGATCACCTGGTAGCGGTGCCGGGAACCGTCGGCGTAGACGGCGTCGACGAGCACCAGGTCGAGGCCGTCGTCGAGCGGGACGACCACGCTCGCCTCGGCGCTGGACAGTTCGCGGTTGCGTCCTGCGTACCAACGTTGCTGTGGAAGCCACTCAGACCAAGGCAGCTTGGCCGGCTGAGTCATTTGCGCCACTCCTTCTCATCGGCTCCGTTCCCCGCCAGCGGATGCGCTCCCCGCGAGGCTGGGGAGTACCCCCACGGCATCGCCGCGGCGCGAGCCCTCATCATGAATCCTCCTCGCATCCGGTCAACTGGAACCAGTAGAACCCGTGTCCGGGGAGTGTGAGCAGGTAGGGCAGGTGACCGATGCGCGGAAACTCCACCTGTCCGGTCAGCTCGATCGGCGTGCAACCGCTCCAATGCTGCAGATTCAGTTCGATCGGCTGGGGGAAACGCGACAGGTTGTTGACGCACAGGACGGTGTCACCGTCGTCGGACACCTGCCGCACGAAGGCCAGCACCGAGGGGTTCGAGCCGCCCAGCTCCTCGAAGGTCCCGATCGCGAAGGCCTCGTGACGGCGCCGCACGGCCAGCATCGTCCGGGTGAAGTTGAGCAGCGACGTGGAGGTGTCGCGTTGCGCCTCCACGTTGACCGCCTGGTATCCGTAGACGGAATCCTGGCTGGGCGGCAGATAAAGCCGGCCCGGGTTGGCCTTGGAGAAGCCCGCGTTGCGGTCCGGTGTCCACTGCATCGGTGTGCGCACCCCGTCGCGGTCACCCAACCAGATCACGTCGCCCATGCCGATCTCGTCGCCGTAGTACAGCACCGGCGAGCCGGGCAGCGACATCAGCAGCGCGGTGAACAGCTCGATCTGGTTGCGGTCGTTGTCCAGCAGCGGCGCCAGCCGGCGGCGGATCCCGACGTTCGCCTTCATCCGCGGATCCTTGGCGTACTCGGAATACATATAGTCACGCTCTTCGTCGGTGACCATCTCCAGCGTCAACTCGTCGTGGTTGCGCAGGAAGATCCCCCACTGCGCCATATCGGGGATCTCGGGCGTCTGGGCCAGGATCTCCGAAATCGGAAAGCGCGATTCCCGGCGCACCGCCATGAAGATGCGCGGCATCAGCGGGAAGTGAAACGCCATGTGGCATTCGTCGCCGCCGGTGGTGGCGTCGCCGAAGTACTCGACGACGTCGGCCGGCCACTGGTTGGCCTCGGCCAGCAGCACCCGGCCGGGGAATTCGTCGTCGATGACTTTGCGAACCCGCTTGAGGAAGGCGTGCGTCTCGGGCAGGTTCTCGCAGTTGGTGCCCTCGCGCTCGAAGAGGTAGGGCACCGCGTCCAGGCGGAATCCGTCGATACCGAGCTCGAGCCAGAACCGGAGCACGTCGATCATGGCTTCCTGCACGGCGGGGTGGTCGTAGTTCAGGTCGGGCTGATGGGAGAAGAACCGGTGCCAGTAGAACTGCTTGCGCACCGGGTCGAAGGTCCAGTTCGACTCCTCGGTGTCGATGAAGATGATCCTCGCATCGGTGTACTTCTCCGCGGTGTCGCTCCAGACGTAGAAGTCGCCGTACGGGCCGTCGGGGTCGTGCCGCGACTCCTGAAACCAAGGGTGCGAATCGGAGGTGTGGTTCATCACCAGGTCGGTGATGACCCGGATGCCCCGCTCGTGCGCGGCGTTGAGCAGCGCGACGAAATCCTCGACCGTGCCGAACTCGGGCAGCACCTTGTAGAAGTCCCGGATGTCGTATCCGCCGTCTCGCAGAGGCGAGTCGTAGAAGGGTGGCAGCCAGATGCAGTCGATGCCCAGCCACTGCAGGTAGTCCAGTCGTTGCAGCAGCCCGCGCAGGTCGCCGGATCCGTCGGCATTGCCGTCCAGGAAGGCCCGCACCAGCACCTCGTAGAACACCGCGTGCTTGAACCACGTGGGGTCGGTGGGCAGCGCGGCGGCGTTGTTGAAGTCCTCGGCGTCGGGGTGCTCCACGACGCCGTCCTGGACGTGACTGCCCCCCTCGGGATGGTGCTCGACAGCTTCTCTTGCGTCGTTCATCAAATCCACGATGCCACGGGTACCCTAGGCGCCACTTTCGGAATCACGCACCTACGTTTACGTCGAAACACGCCCGCTCGCAAACGATTTGGCCACCGGCCCGGTCCCGTCGGCGCGGCTGTCAGGCCGGTGGCCCCTCCGCCAGGGTGATGTCCACGGTGTGATCGCCGCCATTGTTGGACCGGTAGTGCACGGCGATGGTGTCCCCCGGGTGATGCGGGACGAGCACCCCGGTCATGGACGTCGCGCCGTTGATCGCGACGTTGTCGACGCCGGTGATGACGTCGCCGGGCGCGATGCCGGCGGCCGCCGCGGGGCCGGTGCTGACGACGCGCTGCACCAGCGCGCCGTTGCCGTTGTTGTCCATCACACCCAGGCCCAGGAAGGCGGTGGGACCGATGTGAACCGTGTTCGAGCCGGCGCCCGACCGGATCTGGCCGGCAACCCCCATCGCGCGTCCGATGGGAATGGCGAAGCCCTGCCCGCCGGACATCTTGTAGCTGTCGGTGGCGGCGGTGTCCACGCCGATCACCTGCCCGGCGCTGTTCACCATGGGACCACCGGAGTCACCGGGCTTGATCGGGGCGTCCGCCTGGATCAGGCCACCCAGGTTCTCCTGCGCGCCGGTCAGCGTGTCGGTCGCCGAGACGCTCTGGTTGAGCGCGACGACCTTGCCGGCCACGGCGTTGGGCGTGCCGCCCTGGCCGCCGACGTTGCCGAGCGCGACGATCGGCTCTCCCACGGTCGCCGCGCCCCCGATCGCGGCGGTGGGAAGGCCGGCCGCGCCGCGAAGCTGCAGCACCGCGATGTCCTGGGTGCGGTCGTAGCCGACCACGTCAACGGCGTAGCTCTGGCCGTTGCCGACGGCGAATGCGCTGATGTCGGTGGCGCCCGAGATCACGTGGTTGTTCGTCAACACGACCCCGTTGGGATCGATCACGATGCCGGTTCCGGCGCCCACCGCGTTGTTGTAGCCGAATTTGGTGTCGATGTTGACCACCTGCGGCCCCACCTGACCGACCGCCGCCGACGGGTCGAGTGGCGCCAGGGGGCGGTCGGTGAACCGATCCAGCGTCAGGTTGGACGGTGACGCCGAAGCCGGCGCAAGGCCCACGCCGGACCCCAGACCAAGCCACAGTCCGGCCACCGTCAGCACGCTGACCAACCATGACCACAGGACCGGGCGGTGGTGCGGTTTGCTCATCGGTGTCACCCTCCTGCTTCGCGGTAGAGAACAAATTGTCCCGGCCTCAGGCTCTTGGCGGCACATGTGTGTGTATATAACCGTAATGCAGGTAGCTATGCACGGCATGGGTGAGGTTCTGACCAGCCCGTCTGCAGCTACCGCGCGTCTTAAGCTGACACGGTGGGCGAATTCGAACCCAAGGCCAGCTTCGGCCGGGCCCCGGTGGCCCGACTGGCGACGGTCACGCCCGGCGGCCTGCCGCACCTGGTGCCGGTGGTGTTCGCCGTCGCCGCCGACGACGGCGACGTGGTCTACACGGCCGTCGACGCGAAGCCGAAAACGACACAGCGGCTGCGCCGCCTGACCAACATCGACAGCAACCCCCGGGTGAGCCTGCTCGTGGATCACTACGCCGACGACTGGGCCCAGCTGTGGTGGGTGCGCGCCGACGGCGTCGCCACCGTCCACACCCACGGTGACGCCGTTGAGCTCGGGCGCCTGCTGCTACGAGCGAAATACCCACAGTATCAATCGGTTTCGCTGGACGGCCCGGTGATCGAGGTCGCGGTGCGGCGTTGGTCCAGCTGGCATCACTGAGCGCCGGCTCGGCGGGGCCGCCCACCGCCGTGGCGGCTGATTCGGTCCGACGGTCTTGTGGTCGACCGAAGTTGGGTGGATGGTAGCTAGATAGGTGCTGGCTAGGACAGCAATGGCGCGCCCCGGGCAACCTGGAGGAAAGTCATGGCCGACAGGACAAACGCTTCCCAAGGAGCGGGGAACGCTCCTACCGCCAACGGTCCCGACGAAATCCGCAACGTGGTGCTGGTCGGTCCGTCGGGTGGGGGCAAAACCACACTCGTAGAAGCCCTGTTGGTCGCCGCCGGTGTGCTGACCCGGAGCGGTTCGGTGGCCGACGGCAGCACGGTTTGCGATTACGACGACGCCGAGATCCGACAACAACGGTCGGTGGGCGTCGCGGTGGCATCCCTGTCGCACAACGGCATCAAGGTGAACCTGGTCGACACTCCCGGATACGCCGACTTCGTCGGCGAGTTGCGGGCGGGGCTACGCGCCGCGGATTGCGCGCTGTTCGTCATCGCGGCCAACGAAGGCGTCGACCAGCCCACCAAATCGCTTTGGCAGGAATGCGACCAGGTCGGCATGCCCCGCGCCGTGGTGATCACCAAGCTCGACCACGCCAGGGCAAATTATTCCGACGCGTTGGCCGCCGCGCAGAATGCGTTCGGCGACAAGGTTTTACCGCTGTACCTGCCTACCGGCCTGCCCTCCTGCCACGGCCTGATCGGGCTGTTGTCGCAAACGCGGTACGAATACACCGACGGCAAACGCACCGTGCAACCGCCGGACCCCTCCGACGCCGAGCAGATCGAGGAGGCGCGCGGCGCCCTGATCGAGGGAATCATCGAGGAGTCCGAGGACGAGTCGCTGATGGAGCGCTACCTCGGGGGCGAGGTCATCGACGAGTCCGTGCTGATCCAGGATCTCGAGCGCGCGGTCGCCCGGGGATCGTTCTTTCCGGTGATCCCGGTCTGCAGCGGCAGCGGCGTGGGCACCCTGGAGTTGCTGGAGGTCGCCACTCGCGGCTTCCCGTCGCCGATGGAACACCCGCTGCCGGAGGTCTTCACCCAGGTCGGTGCGCCGCACGCCAGCCTGACGTGTTCGCCGGACGCCCCCTTGCTCGCGGAGGTGGTGAAGACGACGTCGGACCCGTACGTCGGCAGGGTCAGCCTGGTCCGGGTGTTCGCCGGGACCATCAGGCCCGACACGACGGTTCATGTGTCGGGCCACTTTGCGTCGTTCTTCGGCACCGGCAACGGCAGTGGTCATGCGCATCCCGACCACGACGAGGACGAGCGCATCGGGGTGCTGTCCTTCCCGCTGGGCAAGCAGCAGCGCCCGGCGCAGGCGGTGGTGGCCGGTGACATCTGCGCGATCGGCAAACTGAGCCGCGCGGAAACCGGTGACACGCTTTCGGATAAGTCCGAGCCGTTGGTATTGAAGCCCTGGACCATGCCCGAGCCGCTGCTGCCGATCGCTATCGCGGCCCACGCCAAGACCGACGAGGACAAGTTGTCGGTGGGGCTGGGCCGGTTGGCCGCCGAAGACCCGACGCTGCGGATCGAGCAGAACCAGGAGACCCACCAGATCGTGCTGTGGTGCATGGGCGAGTCCCACGCGGGCGTGGTGCTGGAGGCGCTGGCCAACCGGTACGGCGTCACCGTCGACACCGTGGAACTGCGCGTTCCCCTGCGAGAGACGTTCGCCGGCAAGGCCAAAGGCCACGGGCGCCACGTCAAGCAGTCCGGCGGGCACGGCCAGTACGCGGTGTGCGACATCGAGGTGGAGCCGTTGCCGGAAGGTTCCGGGTTCGAGTTCGTCGACAAGGTGGTCGGCGGGGCGGTGCCGCGGCAGTTCATCCCGAGCGTGGAGAAGGGCGTGCGGGCCCAGATGGAGAAGGGCGTGCACGCGGGCTACCCGGTGGTCGATATCCGGGTCACGCTGCTCGACGGCAAGGCGCACAGCGTCGACTCGTCGGACTTCGCGTTTCAGATGGCGGGCTCGCTGGCGTTGCGGGAGGCCGCCGCGGTGACCAAGGTGGCGCTGCTCGAGCCCATCGACGAGATTTCGGTGCTGGTGCCCGACGACTTCGTCGGTGCGGTGATGGGTGATCTGTCCAGCCGGCGGGGGCGGGTGCTCGGCTCCGACACCGCGGGCAACGAGCGCACCGTGGTCAACGCCGAGGTGCCGCAGGTGGAGCTGACCCGCTATGCCATCGACCTGCGGTCCCTGGCCCATGGGGCCGCGTCGTTCACCCGGTCCTTCGCCCGCTACGAACCCATGCCGGAATCCGCGGCCGCCCGACTGAACGCCGCCGTCTAGAACTCCTCAGCTTTTGCGGCCGAACCGCTCCGTCACCGCGCGCCGGTCCAGCGAACCCTTCGCGGTGTGCGGCAACTCGGCGGTCAGTTGAAACTCGGCGGGCACCTCGAAGGGTGCCAGGCGGTCACGGCAGAACGCCGTCAGTTCGTCGGCCGTCGGGGCGGCGGATCCACGCGCGACGATGACCGCGGCCACGGACTCGCCGTACAGCTTGTCCGGCACGCCGAACACGCCGACCTCCAGCACGTCGGGGTGGGTGGCCAGGATGCCCTCGACGCGCTCCGGCGAAATCTTCTCGCCGCCCCGGTTGATGAGCTCCTTGATGCGGCCGCGGATGACGAGGTCACCGGCCGGCGACAGCGTTCCGAGGTCGCCGGTGTGCAACCACCCTTCGGTGAAGTTGGCGGCGGTGATGGACGGGTCGCCGAGGTAGCCGCGCACCACGGTCGGGCCGTGCAGCCAGACTTCGCCGACCGCGTCCGGCGGCAGCGCCTGGCCGTCGGGTCCGACGATCCGGATTTCCGGTCCGGTCGACCGGCCGACGAGTCCGGGTGTGGCACCGGGGTTTTCAGTGTGGCCGGCACCGCCGATGGCCGTCGTCGCCACCTGGTGGGTCGACTCGGTCATCCCGAAGGCGCACACCACCGGCGCCGAGAAGGTGTCGTGCAGCGCCTGCGCGGTCTCGGCGGTCAGCGGTGCGCTGCAACTGCGGATGAACCGCAGGGCGTGCGAGCCGCTCGGCTGCTCGGTTCGGGCGCGCTCCAGCAAGATCTGATGAATCGTCGGGACGGCGGTGTACCAGGTGGCCCCGACGGCCTCGATGTCGTCCCAGAAGGTGTGCGCCGAAAACTTTCCCCGCGCCGGCAGCAACACCGCTCCCCCGGACACCAGGGTGCCCAGCAGCGCGGCGAGCAGACCGTGCCCGTGGTAGAGCGGCATCACCGCCACCGTCGCGTCCTGTGCATCAAGCCCATAGCCCGCGATGATGGCCGCCACCGAGCGAGCGATGTTGTGGCGCGTCCACGGAACCATCTTGGGCACACCGGTGGTTCCGCCGGTGAACATGATCATGGCGTCGTGCTCGCGCAGCCCCTCCGGTGTCGACACGTCACGCCGGGGTGCCGCGGTGACGTCCAGGCTGACCGTCGCGGCGGTGCCGTCAGACCCGACGGCCACCGCGACCGGCCAGGACGGCAAGCCGTCCGGTGCGGTCGCATCGCTGTCGCCGGGCTGGTCGACCAGCACCGCCCGGGCGCCCACCGCCGCGCTACGGGCACGCTGTTCGGCGAGGGGCAGGGCCGGATCCAGCGGAACCACAACGAGATCCGCACGCGACGCCCCCAGTAGCCCGACGACGAATTCGGCGTTACTGCCGGCGCGCAGCGCCACCCGGTCGCCGCGCAGCAAGCCGGCGGCCTTCAGCTTCGCGGCCAGGTCATCGACCAGCCGGAGCAGATCGCGATAGTCGACCCGTAGGTGATCGGCGGTGACCACCAGCGCGCGCGCCTCCGACGATCGGCGTGCCGCCGCCTCGACCAGATCGGCGATGCTCGCGGATTCTGTCGACCCCCCGCCGCCGTCATTCGACCCCATCGCCGAACTCCTTCCACTCTTGCCATCGATGCCACCCTGCCGGTCGGCTTTCTGGTGCGTCCAATACCGATTCGCTCACTATCGATAACCGGGGGCTATTAACTCCCGTAGTGTGGCCGTGACCTGTGACGATAGCCAACATAAATCGAGGGATAGTGCCCTCGTCTTGGACACGTGGGATGCGCCGGGGTCACAGTGATGGCCAAGGCCGTACCGCACAGCACCCGAGGAGTCGCCCATGTCCACCGCTTCGGTACCTCCGAACCCGAGGGGCCTGATCGACGGCTTTCACCTCGTGGTGGACGCGCTGATGGCCAACGACGTCGAGACGATCTACGGCATCGTCGGCATCCCGATCACCGACCTCGCCCGAGTCGCGCAGGCGTCGGGAATCCGCTACATCGGTTTCCGGCAGGAATCCTCGGCCGGCAACGCCGCCGCCGCCGCCGGATTCCTCACCCGGCGTCCCGGCGTCTGCCTCACGACCTCCGGACCCGGGTTCCTCAACGCCCTGCCCGCGCTGGCGAACGCCACGACGAATTGCTTTCCGATGATCCAGATCTCCGGCTCCAGCAATCGGGCGCTGGTGGACCTGCAGCGAGGCGATTACCAGGACCTCGACCAACTCAACGCGGCGAAGCCGTTCGCCAAGGCCGCCTATCGGATCAATCGGATCGAAGACATCGGGCGCGGGGTCGCGCGCGCCATCCGCACCGCGGTCTCCGGACGGCCCGGCGGCGTCTATCTGGACATCCCCGGTGAGGTTCTGGGTCAGGCCATGAACGCAGACGCCGCGGCGAGGACGGTCTGGCGCATCATCGACCCCGCCCCCCGACAGCTGCCGGCTGCGGACGCCGTCGAACGCGCGCTGGACGTGCTGGCTCAAGCGCAGCGACCGTTGATCGTGCTGGGCAAGGGCGCCGCGTATGCCCAGGCCGACAATGTGATTAGGAAATTCGTCGAGGCCACCGGTATTCCTTTCCTGCCGATGTCGATGGCCAAGGGGCTGCTCCCCGATTCGCACCCGCAGTCCGCCGCGGCCGCCCGCTCCCTGGCGATCTCGCGCGCCGATGCGGTCCTGCTGGTCGGCGCCCGACTGAATTGGCTTCTGGGGCATGGGGAGTCACCGCAGTGGAGCCGTGACGCCAAATTCGTCCAGGTGGACATCGCCGCGTCCGAGTTCGACAGCAACCAGCAGGTCGCGCCGCTGGCCGGAGACATCGGCTCGGTGATGTCCGGCCTGTGTGACGGCGTGGCCGCCCGCCCGATCACCGCGCCGCCGCAATGGACGGGCGAGCTGGCCGAGCGCACGGCACGCAACGACGCCAAGATGCGCGAGCGCCTGGCCCAAAACCCGCACCCCATGCGGTTTTACAACGCGCTTGGTGCGATTCAGTCTGTGCTGCAGGACAACCGGGACGTGTACGTCGTCAACGAAGGCGCCAACGCGCTCGATCTGGCCCGCAATGTCATCGACATGGAGCTGCCGCGGCACCGGCTGGACACCGGAACCTGGGGCGTGATGGGCATCGGGATGGGATATGCCATCGCCGCTGCGGTCGAGACCGGCAAGCCGGTGGTCGCAATCGAGGGGGACAGCGCGTTCGGCTTCAGCGGCATGGAGATCGAAACCATCTGCCGCTACCGGCTGCCGGTGACCGTGGTCATCCTCAACAACGGCGGTGTCTACCGCGGTGACGAGGCCACACCCGGTGCGGCCGCCGCGAGATCCGACCCGGCCCCGACCGTGCTGAACGCCCGGGCGCGCCACGAACTGATCGCGGACGCGTTCGGCGGCAAGGGCTATCACGTCACCACCCCGTCGGAGCTGCGCACGGCGCTGACAGAGGCGATCGGCTCCCGGGCGCCCTCACTCATCGACTGCGAACTCGACCCGGCGGCGGGGGTCGAAAGCGGGCATCTGTCCAACCTGAACCCGGCCAGCGCCGCCACCGCCCCACCGGCGGCGGCGCTCAGCGACGGTGGGTAAGCCCCAGCAACTGCGCGTCGAAAAACTCGTTGAGCGAAAGCTGTTCGGCGGATGTGGCCAGCGCGCGGGCGATCGGCGATCCGGGTCCGCTCGAGCTGGTGGCCAGGGCGACATCGGCCTTGAGCACCGGGTCGACCATTTCCACCGCCCGGATGGCCGGCCCCAGCGGCGACGTCCACAGCCACGTGTGCGGCACGATCGACGCCCAGTTGCCCGCCGAGACCTGAGCGAATAACGATGCGACGGAATCGGTTTCGACCTGCGGGCTGACGGTGAGGGAATGATCGGCGAACGACTTGTCGATGATCTGGCGATCACGCATCGCGGTAGTGAGCAACGCCAGCGGCAGTTGCGCGGCCTCCACCCAGGTCATCGTCGTCGCGCCGGATCCCACCATGACCGCCGGCGCTAGCAGCACATATCGCTCCTGGTACAGCGAAACCAGATTCACGTCGTGTGCTTCTTCCGGCGCCGCATGCACGATGGCGGCATCGATCTCGAACTCGCGGAGCCGCCGGTACAGTTCGGTGGCCGCCAGCCGAGAGAGGATGTGCACCTTCACCAATGGGTGCGCCGAACAGAACGCGGAGAGCACCAGGGAAGCCGTGGTGGAGGCGGTGGGAACGGTGCCCAGCCGAAGTGTCCCGGTGACGCCCGAGCGTACGGCGTCCACTTCGGACTTGAACGCATCGTGTTCGGCGAGGATCCGCCTGGCCCACACCACCAGCCGCTCGCCTTCGGGAGTGAGGCCCTCGAAGCTGTGTCCGCGATTGATCAGCGTGACATTCAGTTCTCGTTCGAGCTTGGCGATCGCGGCCGAGAGCGCCGGCTGGGAGACAAAGCATTTCTCGGCCGCCCGGGCGAAGTGCCGCTCGGAAGCGACCGCCACAAAGTACTCCAGTTGACGGAACAGCACCCGCACTCCTCGGGTTCGGGCTGGGCCTCTCGGGCACCGATCCGCTGAGGCTAGCGCGTTGCCGACTGGCGGGCCAAGCCGAAGTTTGCGCCACCGCCATCGCGGCTATCCGTATGAATTCGGCCTTTCGGGCTGCTCGTAACACCGCGACCGCGAAAACCGAAGCGCTGGTACCGGTTTCACGCAACTGCGGCTCAGGCTTGCGCAACTTCCGCGGCACGCGGGACCCACCCGGATGCGCTCCGACGCGCGTGAACTCAATCGGTGATCAAATCGTTACCGTGACGACCGCGCCAAGCTGTCATTGTTTGCTGAAAACGGTGATCAGCGGGTAACCAGTAGAATATCGGTGTGCTAATCACGCCATCTCGAAGGGTGGACGCTATGCGTCGGGGTGTTCGTTATCTATTTGTTATGGTCGCGATCACAGCTGTGGGCCTGGTGGCACCGGTCGGTCGCAGCACCGCGGCCGTGCCACAACCACAGCCCGCCCCCGAGGTCGCCTCGATTTTGCCCGCTAATGGCGCCTCGGTGGGCGTCGCCCATCCGGTCGTGGTGACCTTCGCCGCTCCGGTGGCCGATCGGGCCGCCGTCGAACGGTCGATCCACGTCACGTCGCCCAGCGGCACCCCCGGACACTTCGAATGGATCCAGAGCACTGTCGTTCAGTGGGTACCCGACCAGTATTGGCCGGCCCACACCCACGTGCAGGTCGGCGTGCAGGCCCTGTCGACGGGCTTCGACACCGGCGATTCGCTACTCGGTGTCGCCAGCATCTCCAAGCACACCTTCACCGTGAGCAGGAACGGGGAGGTGCTGCGCACCATGCCGGCGTCGATGGGCAAGCCCAGCCGGCCCACCCCGATCGGCAGCTTCACGGCACTGGAAAAGCAGCGCACCGTGGTGATGGACTCGCGGACCATCGGTATCCCGCTCAGCTCGCCCGAGGGCTACAAGATCACCGCCTCCTACGCGGTGCGAGTCACCTGGAGCGGCGTCTACGTGCACTCGGCACCGTGGTCGGTCGATTCCCAGGGCTACGCCAACGTCAGCCATGGCTGCATCAACCTCAGTCCCGACAACGCCGCCTGGTACTTCAACGAGGTGAACGTCGGCGATCCTATCCAGGTCGTGGCCTGAGCGCCACCGCCTCATCGGCGGCGCGACCCGGGCTCCCCTACCGCCGGCACGGGCGCTGAAAGAAAGCGCGGGCTTTGCTGGGCGCCTACCCAATGCCGCAGCCGCGCCGTGGGTGCGCCGGCCCGATCGACGTGTTCCGTACCGCCGTGCCGGAGGCGAAAATCGTTGTGGACGACGACATTCCGCGTCTGTCGGCGGCGTGGACAGACGAGAACGTCGCGGATCTGGGCTTGGTGTAGTCGCTGCCAAGCTAGCCGGGTAGCCCTTTCTTCACCGCGGCATCCTGCTTGCGACCGATGTCGAGAGCGACGGCCGGATCGACCGGCTCGTTGGGCGGGCTGTCGAATTCCAGGGTGACCAGTGCCTTGCCTTCGGTGAAGACCAAAACGGTCATCGCTTGGGAGTTGTCCGGTGAGGTCCCCGAGATCATCACCCCGTTCGCGCCGACAGCAAGCGGTTGCCAACTACCGCTCACCTTGCCGTTGTAACTGCTTTGGGTGGAGGCTAATTCGGCGACCGCCGCGGGCGGATCGGCGGCGATGACGATGGTGTCCCACAGCCGCCGGCTGCTGTCCGCGTTGGCGAACAGCTGGGCGACGCCGGGCGCATTGTTGGGGTTGAGCAGGGGCGACTGCGGTGCTGTGAGCCCGCCGCCGACGTCGTTCGGCTTGATCAGCAGGGAGCCGTAGTCCGACGGCTGGACCGACGGCGGGCCGGTGACCGAGCTCGAACCGGTCGAAGCGGGAGAACTCGGCGCCGGCGCCGATGAGGGTTTGCCGTCGCCGCCGCATCCGGTGCTCGCGGCGCCGACCACGACGATGGCAGCGGCCCAGCCGGCGATGCCGATCCGATCAACTTGCACGCATGTCCTTCCACGTGTCATCGGTGTCCGGGCCTCCGCCGCGGCCCCCGACGCCGCCGGCGAAACACTGGTGTAAACCAGGGTCGCTACGAACATAGGCCCAGTCGACGCCCCCTGGGTAGCGGTTTGGCGCGCCTATGCTGGCGTGGACACGAGCATCCCCGCGCTGGAAGGAGATCGGTATGACGGCTGCAGCGGCGCGCGCAGTGCGGTTCGACCATTACGGGGGGCGTGAGGTGTTGTACGTCGCGGACATCGAGATGCCCTCCCCCGGGCCGGGCGAGGTCGTCGTCGAGGTGCGCGCGGCGGGGATAAATCCCGGCGAAGCCGGCATCCGGACCGGGGCGATGCACGAGATGTTCCCGGCGACCTTTCCCTCCGGCCAGGGCAGCGATCTGGCCGGCGTCGTCACCGCCGTGGCGCCCGGGGTCACCGAGTTTTCGGTCGACGACGAAGTCTTGGGCTTCAGCATGCGGCGGTCCAGCCACGCCACCCACACCGCGGTTCCCGTCAACCAGTTGATCCGCAAACCCGCCGAACTCAGTTGGGAGACGGCAGGTTCGCTGTACGTGGTCGGTGCGACCGCCTATGCTGCCGTGCGTGCCGTGGCGCCTCAAGCCGGTGAAACGATCGCCGTGTCGGCGGCCGCGGGCGGGGTGGGCAGCCTTGTCGTGCAGCTTCTGGCGTTGCGCGAGGCGCGAGTGCTCGGCATTGCGGGCCCGGGCAATGCCGGCTGGCTACGCGCGCATGGCGTCACCCCTATCGCCTACGGTGACGGGCTCGCCGAGCGGCTGCGTGACGCGGCACCGGACGGCATCGACGCATTCATCGACCTGTTCGGCCCTGACTACGTCCAGCTTGCCGTCGATCTCGGCGTGGCACCCGAGCGAATCGACACCATCATCTCGTTCCAGAAGGCGGGCGAGGTGGGCGCGAAGACCGAGGGCAGCATGGCAGCCTCGACACCCGAGGTGCTCGCCGAGATGGCCGACCTGATCGTTTCCGGCGCCATCGAATTCGACATCGCCGCGGCCTACCCGCTCGACCGGGTCGCCGACGCCTATGCCGAGCTCGAGCAGCGGCACACACACGGGAAAATCGTTCTGCTGCCGACCAACTCAGAATGAGGTGGCCGGCCCGACAACGCCGGCCTGCACGATCTTGATGATGACGAAAACGACGGCCACAACCAGGTAGCCCCGCAGGGTGAAGAGCCCCGCCCGGCGCATCGGTGACATCACTGGCCGATCGAGCAGCGCGAGGCTGGGGGTCTGCCAGCTCAACCGGTCCTGGCGCCGTACCGCCCGCCGCTCGGCACGCGTCAGCGACGAGGCGTCGTCGAGATCGTCGACCTCCCCCGGGTCGAGGCCGCCGCCGAGAGTGCGCACGATTGCTTCCGCCTCGGTCAGGTTCCGGTGTCGTCCGCCCACGATGATCATCACTGCACCGCCGACGACGCCGAGCACCGCACCGGTCGCGAGCCCGGCCTCGATGGTGGCGGTGGAGAGGCTGGGGAAGAAGGTGGCCGCCGTCAACGCCAGCGACAGCAGCACCAGGCACCACACGATGGTCCACGCAATGATGTTCTGCCGCACCGTATTCACCCACGGTCCCAGCACAGCCCGATCGTTGCACAACAACACCAAGAAGACCGTGGCCGAGGGCAGCAGCACGCCGGCCAGTGCCTGGACTCCCTGGGTCACCAGGCCCAGGATGTGGTCGGGGCTGAAGGAGACCGCTGCCGACACCGCCAGCAGTATCGCGTAGCCGCCGTAGAACAGCGGGGCCTCGCGGATCTTCCAATGCAGCGAGTGGCGCTTACCCATGGCATCACCGACCGCATACGTGGTCGCCAGGCCGACGGCATTGGCGCCGATCAGCGACGCGTCCAGCAGGACGATCGCGAACAGCACGCCCACCGTGGGGCCAAGATGCGTCGACAACCCCGACGCGACCGCGCCCGCATCGGTGAAGTGGCCCGCATCGGCCGTGCCCGTCAACCCGAACGCCGCGACGGCCATCAGCGCCGTCGCGCCGACCATCACCACGACGATTCCAATGGCCAAATCCGCTCGGCCGTAGGGAATCCAGCGGGCCGTGATGCGCTTGTCCACCACATTGGACTGCTGGAAGAACAGCTGCCACGGTGCGACCGTAGTGCCCACGATCGCGACCACCAGCAGCAACACCGTCGAGTTGAGCCCACCGGGAAACTGCGGGATGAGCCCGGCCGCGGTGGCTTTCGGGGTCGGATGCACCAGCAAGACCATCGGGAAGATCAGCACATTCACCGCAATCAGGAGGAACATCAACCTCTCCCAACGGCGGAACGATCCGCCCGCCACCGCGGCGAACAGCAGGACGGCCGCGGCGGGAACGGCGACGACCTTCGGGCAACCCAAAAACCCGAGAGCCAGTGAGACGCCGATGAATTCGGTGACGATGGTCAAGGCGTTCAGGATCAACAAGTCAGCGACGCTGAAGGCGCCCCAGAACTTGCCGAACCGCTCGAATATCAAGCGCGCGTGCCCAACCCGGGCCACTGCGCCTAGTCGCAGCACCATCTCCTGGTTCACGTACAGCACCGGAATCAGCAGTGCCAGCGTCCACAACAGGCCCATGCCGTAGTTCTGGCCGGCCTGCGCATAGGTCGCGACGCCACCGGCGTCGTTGTCGCCCACCATGACGATGAGTCCCGGTCCGGTGATGACCGCCAGTGTGCGCAGGCGCCGCCAACGCCCGCTGAAAGCCCCGTCCCCGTCGCGCCGGATGCGCCCGAACGCCCCGACGATGTCGCCGGCGTGCGCGGAATCCAGCTCGGCCGCGCGTTGCGGCGCGGAGCGTGCGCCTTCCGGCGCGGCAGCGGCCCGACCGGCCACCGGGGTGCGGCGGTCGTAGATCGAAGTCATCGAATCCTCGCTATCTCGAGCGGTTTTCAGCCACCAGTGAGGCGGTTGCGGCGCTCAACGTGCCTGCGGCGGCGAGCGGAGCTGTGCCGCCCGCCGCCGGGGCAGCATTTCAACGGTGGCTGCCGTCGGGACCCGAGACGTGGCCGCCCAGCGACGCGGTGACCATCGCGACCGGCATCCTCGAGACGTACAGGTTGGCGCGCTCCTGCGGGGTCAGGCTGGCGCGCAGGTGAAACCTGTTGGCCAGCAACCGGCCTGCACGCAGCATCGACCGGCCGCGCATCCCGGAGGCAGCGGAAAAACGGTGCATAACAACAAAAGCCATGATCTTCTCCTGACGGAGGCCCGGTCGGCGTCGGCACGGCGCGTCAGCCGCGAAACCAAGCGAGGTCAGGCGGTGCGAGAAATGCCGGAACCGGATCGGGACAAGACGGATTTCGGATAGGGACTATCGCCGGGACTCATCTCGCCCTCACCTCCTCACGGCCGGGACACACGCGGGTGTCACTACATTCACCTGAACGGGAGAGGCGGAAATGACCGACAATGCAGCGCCGGCCGCACCCCTCTCGTCGGAGCTTCGGCACTGCACGGCGTATCCAGACCCAGCCGATGGTCCAGAAGCCACTTGGGCTCAACCCTTAGTCCGGGAAGAGCTGTCCTGACCCGGGGCGTCTCTCGACGTTCGGGGTCAGTGGCCTGTGTCCATGCAGACGCCTCACCTACCGAGGTGCTTGCGGGGTCCATAGTGACACCGGGTCCGCAAGCTCGTCAAACCGCTTAACGGTTTCCTGACGGTTGCGCGCCCGGGCACCGCTCATGGGAAAAAGCCTAGGCTCAAACACATGACCACAACCTTGCAGGATTCCCGGGTCGCATCGACGCTCGACCGCATGTACGCCGAGTCGAAGAATCAGATGTCGCTGTTGCGTGAGCGGCGCGGCACCTTCGATCGGCCGATGACCACGCGAGAACGCACCGAGGCGATGAGCGAGTTCTACATTCCAGTGACACCGGAAGCCGGCCGGCTGCTGTATTCGCTGGTGCGAGCCACCCGCCCGGCCACCGTCGTGGAATTCGGGATGTCCTTCGGCATCTCCGCCCTGCATCTGGCCGCGGGGGTGCGCGACAACGGCGCCGGCCGGGTGGTGACCACCGAGCTCAGTGAGACCAAGATCGCGGCGGCGAAGAAGACATTCGCCGAGACGGGCCTGGACGATGTGATCACGATCCTGGAGGGCGACGCGCTGACCACGCTGGAAAGCCTGGACGGCGCAATCGATTTCCTGCTGCTCGACGGTTGGAAGGATCTGTATCTGCCCGTGATCGAGCTGCTGGAGCCTCGCCTGTCCACGGGTGCGCTGGTCATCGCCGACAACGCCAGCTCGGCCGACATGGCGCCCTATCTCGATCGCGTCCGCAACCAGGACAACGGCTACGTCAGCTTCAACTTCCAGGTCCGCGACAGCGACAGCATGGAGATCAGCTGCCGCACAAGCGGTTAGGGCTACCTCAGCGATTCCTCGAGCCACGGCGTCAGCCACTTCACCCCTTCGGGGGTGAGGTGGACGCCGTCGCTGCGCACCTTGATGCCGTCGACCTTGGCGGTATAGACCCCGTCGGGGCACAGCTTCTTGTTCAGGTCGAGGATCGCGACGTTGGGATGGTGGCTGACGGTCTTGCGCAACATGGTGTTCCACAGGTTGGCCCGGTCCGGCTGGTCCTCCGGATACAGCCGACCGTCCGGCTTTTCGCCACCCCGGCTGTAGGGGACGGTCGCGACCACCACGTGCACACCGGTAGCGCCCACGATGGTCAGCGCCCGTTCGAGCTCGCCGTTGAGGTAGGCGTCGAAGGTCGGGTCGCCGATGTGAGTCCACTGGCCTTCGTTGACCCGGTCCACCGTCTCCCAGCGGCCGATGACCAGCAGCGCGACGTCCGGCTGATCCCGGCTGACCTGTGTCGACCAGCGAATCGGCCAGCCATCGCATTCGGACCGTTGCTCCAGGGTCTGGCCGATGTAGCGGTACGGCGTGCCACGCACCAGGCTGCATCCGATGACGGTGTGGTCGAGGAAGGCGAACCCGGGTGTCGGGGGCAGGTAGTGCATCCACGTCCACCCGATCGAATCACCGAACACCGAGACGGTGAACGGCCGGTTGGCATCTCGGGGCCGGCTCGGGCCGGGCGGCGACGGCGAGACCGCCGCGACGGCCGAGACGCCGGGCGGCAGACCGGCCTCACGCAGGCCGGGCCCGGTGCCCACCGGGATCACCAACAGCGTCACCGCGGCCGCGCTGGCCACGGTCGCGGCCGCCAGCGGCAGCAGCGGTACCCGCGCCGGTCGCCAGCGCCGAATGGGTTGTTCGAGCAGCCAATACGACGTTGCGGCCGCCAGTAGCGTGGCACCGCACCGCGCGGCGAACAAGGGCAGGCCGGACCATCCGGTGCGTTCGCCGTTGAGCGCCAAAAAGATTGGCCAATGCCACAAGTAGACGCCGTAGGAGATGGTTCCCAGCCACACCAGGGGTGGCAACGCGAGCGCGCGGGCCACGATTCCGCGCTGCTCCAGCGCGACGGGTGCGATCACGATCACCGCCGCGATCGCGACTCCGATCAGCAAGCCGAGGCGGAATTCGCCGCTGGCCCCGGTCGCGTAGTGGGTCGCCGCCGCCAGTCCCCCCATACCGAACAGCGGCAGGATCCGGGCGACCCGGCGGCCCCACCGGGTGCGGATCATGCACCAGCCGCGGTTCATCGACGGCCAGTCCCGCACCAGGAGCGCGGCCGACGCGGCGCCGACCAGCAACGCCTGCGCACGGGTGTCGGTGCCGAAGTAGATTCGGTCGCGAGTGCCATTGGACGCCAACACGATGGCGAGCGCCGCCGAAGCCAGCGCGCCGAAGGTGGCTATCAGGAACGTCGCGAACCGCACACCGCCGACGGTGGCTCGGGACGAGCGGCGCCTCGCGCGCGCGGCGAGCAGCAGGGTCACGGCGATGAGCAGCACCGGCCAGACGAAGTAGTACTGCTCCTCCACCCCGAGTGACCAGGTGTGCTGTAGCGGCGAGGGCGGCGCGCCCTGGGTGAAGTAGTCGGTCTTCTGGGCGACGAACCGCCAGTTCGCCATCCACACGAAGGCCGCGATGGCGTCGTCGCGCAGGCCGGTCAGCGAACGGTCGGGCAAGAGCTGACGGGCGGCGGCCACGGTGAGCACCATGAGCACCAGTGCGGGCAAGAGCCGGCGCGCACGCCGGATCCAGAAGCCGGTCAACTCGATACGGCCGGTGCGCCCAAGCTCGTCCAGCAGCAGCGAGGTGATCAGGAACCCGCTGAGGACGAAAAACACGTCGACGCCGATGAATCCGCCACTGACGCCCGGGATCCCGCCGTGCCCGATGAGCACCAGCGCGACCGCGATCGCACGCAGCCCGTCGAGCGCCGGGATTCCGCTGGCCCGCTCGGGCCGATCCCAGATCGCCAGCCGGCCGACGCGACGCACGGGGGCCACCCACCGGGGGCGAGTGCGACGAGCCGGTGCGGGGTGAAACCCGCCCGGCTCTGTGCTTGCTGTCAGCGCGCCGTAACTACCATTTCGCCCGGCGCCATGGTTGATGCCGATACGTCGCTGCCCCTCCTGTTGATTTCAGCAAGCCAGCCTAGAGGCGGGCGCACGGGATCAGGTGGAGGACACGCGACGTGTTTTCCGCCGCGCTGCGTTCGGATTTCGGGTGGGCGCGTCAGCCCTTGCCGGGGGCGTAACCCAGGGTGCTCTTGACCTCCAGATACTCGTGGAAGCCGAACTCGCTCCATTCCCGACCGTTGCCGCTGTGCTTGTAGCCGCCGAACGGTGCGTTCATGTCGAATGCGTGATTGATGGTCACCCATCCCGCGCGGATCTTGCGGGCGATCTCGCGCGCCGTGTCGAGGTCGGCGCCCGAAACGTAGCCGGCGAGGCCGTATTGGGTGTCGTTGGCGATCTCGACGGCGTGGTCGAGGTCGTCGTAGCCGAGAATGCACAGCACCGGCCCGAAGATCTCCTCGCGCGCGATCGTCATGTCGTTGGTGACATGGGCGAAGACGGTGGGTTTGACGTAGTACCCCGTGTCGAGTCCCTCCGGCCGGCCCGGGCCCCCCGCGACCACGGTCGCGCCCTCGTCGATGCCCTGCTGAATAAGGCGCTGAACCTTCTCGAACTGTGCCCTCGACGCGACCGGACCGATGGCGGTCGCGTCGCCGCTGCCCACCTGGACTTGTTCGGCGACCTCACGCGCGATGTCAATGGCCTCGGCCATCCGGGAATTCGGGACCAGCATGCGCGAGGGGGCGTTACAGCTCTGTCCGGAATTGGGCATCATGTTGGCCACGCCGGCCTTGACGCCCTGGGCGAAGCCACTGTCGTCGAGGACGATGTTGGGGCTTTTGCCGCCGAGTTCCTGGGTCACTCGCTTCACGGTCGCGGCGGCATTCGTGGCCACATCGACACCGGCGCGGGTGGATCCGGTGAAGGACACCATGTCGATGTCGGGATGGCTCGCCAGGGCCACGCCGACCCCCGGGCCGTCGCCGTTGATCAGGTTGAACACCCCGGCCGGTACGCCGGCGGCATCCAGGATCTCGGCGAAGATGTACGGCGAATAGGGGGCCACCTCAGAGGGTTTCAGGATGACGGTGCAGCCGGTCGCCAGCGCCGGGTAGACCTTGACCGCGACCTGGTTTATCGGCCAGTTCCAGGGGGTGATCAACCCGCAGACACCGATCGGCTCCTTGGCGATCAGTGTCGCCCCTTTCTGTTCGGAGAATTCGAAGTTCTTCAGCGCGTCGATGGCCGTGGTCAGGTGACCGATCCCGAGGAAGACTTGCGGCCCGGCGGCCAGCGAGGGCGGCGCGCCGATTTCTTCGGTGACAGCCTCGGCGAGATCGTCGGCGCGCTTCTGGTATTCGGTGAGGATGGCCTGCAACAGGTCCAGGCGCTGTTCGCGGGTGCTCTGCGACCAGCTGGAGAAGGCCCGGCGGGCGGCATTGACCGCCACGTCGACGTCAGCCGCCGACCCCAGCGAGATTTTCCCGGAAACCTGCTCGGTTGCCGGGTTCTCCACGTCGAATGCATTGGGCCGCAACGGGTCGACCCATTGTCCGTCGATGTAGAACTTCAGGTATTCGCGCATGACATCGGTCCTTTTCTTACTGTGGGCTTACTGAGTGCCTTCGGCGTACCAGGTGCGGAATCGGTCGTACTTCGGCATCTCTTCGGAATTGGCCTTCGGATCGATGCACACGTGCACTACACCGACTTTGCCACTGGCATAAGCGCGGGCGATCGCCGGGCCGATCTCGGATTCCTTCTCGACATACTCGCCGTGGCAACCGAAGCCCTCGGCAACCTTGTCCATCCGGACGTCCTTGCTCCAGTGCACACCGGGCTGCGGCGAGGGCTGGGAGAAGGTGCGCTTGTACACACCCACCTCCAAGCCCCATTGGTGGTCGACGCCCACCACGCACACCAGCGGAAGGTTCTGCCGCGCAGCGGTTTCCAATTCGGCGATGTGGAAGAGGAACGCCGAATCGCTGGTCAACAGCATCACCGGCCGCTTTCCACCCTCGGCGACAGAGGCTCCGACCGCATACGGCAGGCCGGTGCCGAGGTGGCCGAAGTTCTGGTTCCAGATCACGTCGCGCGGCTTGGACTGCGAGTAGGTCCATTGAAAGATCACGGTCGCACCGCCGTCGCGCACGAGGATGCCGTCGTCGAGTTCGTTGAACGCCTTGGTCGCCTCGACGACATAGCGCGCGGGATGAATCGGCGAACGCCCGGACGGTGCCGATTCAGCCATATCCGCAAGCTCTTTCGTGTCCTTGTCGATCAGGGCCTGCAGCGCGGGTGCGGGGTTGCGCGGGGAATCTTTGAGGGCGGAGACCAGTTGCGGCACGACACCGCGCAGATCGCCGACCAGCGCCACGTCGACCGGCCGGTTCACGCCGATGGCCGTCGGATCCTGCTCCACGAGCACCCATCTGCGGTTCGCGTCGTTGCCAGCCCAATGCTGCGTCCGGCCGTAGTGCATGGGCTCACCGAGTTCGGTACCCAGCGCGACGCACAGGTCGGATTCCTCGACCGCCTCGTTGGCGGCCGGCGAGAACAAGTATGGGAACGTCCGCTCCTGTAGTCCCGGGATGAACGAGGTGCCGCCGGAGGTCTGGATCACCGGGCAGGCCATCAACTGTGCCAGCTCCTTGACCTGCTGCTGGGTCCGGGAGGTGTGCACGCCGTGGCCGACCAGCAGCACCGGGCTTTTGGCCCCGCGGATCAGCTTCACGGCCTCGGCCACCTCGCGGGTGCCGGCGCCCTGGTTGACCAGCCGGTAGGCCGACGGGCTCGGCGCGGCGCCCACCTCGAGTTCCTCGAGGATGACGTGCGACGGGAACTCGACATAGGACGGTCCCGGGGTGCCGGACATCGACCTGCGGATGGCCTCGTGGATGATCTCGTCGGTCTGGTCGGCGTATTCGATCGAGCTGCTGTACTTGACCGACGCGGCGAAAAGCGGTTCCTGCTGGACGAATTGGATGCGCCCACGCCGGACCCGACGCTCGGTGACCCGGGCCCGCTGCCCGCCGAGGAAGATCACCGGCGAGTTCTCCACCAGCGCGCACTGGATCGCACCGGCGATGTTGGCCATGCCCGGGCCGAGGGTGCCGATGCACAGGCCGGGCTTACCCGTCATCCGCGACGCCGCCTCGGCCATGAATCCCGCGCTCAGCTCGTGATGCGGCGCGACCACCGACCACCCGCGGGCGTCGGCCTCGGCGAACATGTGCACGAAGTTCGGGTCGGGTATGCCGAACAGCGTGTTCACGCCCTCCGCCTCGAACAGGTCGAGGATCCTCCGATAAACCGGCACGCCCATTTACAGTTCCTTTCCCTCGCGAGCGCCAATTTCGGCGAGTACTTCTTCGGTATCGGCGCCGAGTTCTGGCGCCGGCCCGGCGACGTGGCCCGGTGTCTGCGAGAACCAGGTGGGCACCCCCGGGAAGCGCACCGGCCCGTGCGGGCTGTCCACCGTCTCGAACATGCCGACGGCGTTGAGATGCGGATCGTCGAACAGAGCCTCCGGTGTGTTCAGCGGCGCCGCCGGAATCTCGAGGTCGCGCAGCAGCTGCAGCCACTCCGCGGTGGTCCGCTCCTTCATGGTCTCGGCCAGCAGTCCGTAGACGGTGTCGATCTCGCGGGCGCGCTGTTCCAGCGTCGCGTACAACTCGCTGGCCCACGGCGGCTGAACGGCTTTCATGAAGGCGTTCCAGTGCTTGTCGTTGTAGATCAGCGCGGCGATGTAGCCGTCGCTGGTCCGGTACGGGCGGCGGTTGGGCGCCACCGTTCGCGGATACACCGCCGGCCCGAGGGGCGGGTCGAACAGGGCGCCGTTGGCGTGTTCGACGAGCATGAACGAGGCCATGGTCTCGAACATGGCGACTTCGACCTCTTGGCCCTGGCCGGTGCGCTCACGATGGAACAACGCCATGGTCGTCGCGTACAGCGCGGTCAGCCCGGCGATCTTGTCGGCCATGATGGTGCCGACGTAATCGGCCTCGCCGGTCAATTGCCGTTGCACCGCGGGCAGGCCGCACTCGGCCTGGATCGTGTCGTCGTAGGCGGGGCGGTCGTGGTCGGGGCCGCGTCGACCGTACCCGTAGCAATTGGTGTAGATGATTGCGGGATTGATCGCGGCGACGTCGTCATAACCGAAGCCGAGTTTGGTGATCGCCTTGGCGCGCATCGAGTGGATGAACACGTCGCCGGTCTCGACGAGAGCGCGTAGCGCGCGCGCCCCGGCGTCGGTCTGCAGGTCCAGCACGACGCTGCGCTTGCCGCGGTTGACGTTGACGAACACCCCGCTCATGCCCGGTGCCGGACCCACCGAGATGTAGCGGGTGTTATCCCCTTGCGGCGGTTCGACTTTGATGACGTCTGCACCCATGTCGGCCATGATCTGCGTGCAGTACGGCCCCATCACCATCGCGGTGAGGTCGATGACGCGCAGCCCCGCCATCGGGCCGGTCGGGCTAGCCATTGAGCGCCCCCTGGTCGGTCGAGCGGTGCGCGAGCTCGAAGCTGTAGCGGATGTGCCGGTCGTGCCCGTCGGGCACGACCGGGAAGATCAGCGGCGCCTCGACGTAGCGGATCGCGTCCAGATGGCTGCCGACGTCCTCGATCGTCCACGACGACCGGCACACGCCCGGGCTTTCCGCGATGACCGCCCGCGCCACGCGACCCGCCAGCGCGACGAAGAGTTCACCGGTCACCGAGCAGGATTCATGGGAAAGCCAACCGACCACGGGCGCAACGAGTTCCGCGCCCATCGGCGGGTAGGAGGAGGTGTCGATGCCGTCGGCCATTCGCGTCACCGCGGCCGGCACGATCACGTTGCACCGCACGCCCTCGGCGGCGCCCTCGAGCGCGGCGACGTTCGACAACCCGATCACGCCGGCCTTGGCCGCCGCGTAGTTGGCTACGTTGTGGTTGCCGTACAGGCCGCCGATCGACGACGTCAGCACGATGCGGCCGTAACCCGCCTCGCACATGACCGGAAACGCCGGCCGCACCACGTTGAACGCGCCGCGTAGGTGCACATCGAGCACGGCGTCGAAGTCCTCGTAGCTCATCTCCTTGAGCGACGCGCGACGCACGTTGCCGGCGTTGTGGATCAGAACGTCGATGCCGCCGTAGTTTTCGAGTGCGGTCCCGATGATCGCCTCGCCGCCTGCGCGGGTCGCAACCGACGCGCTGCACGCCACGGCCTGGCCCCCGGCCGCCGTGATCTCAGCGACCACCTGCTCGGCCGGCCCGGCGTCGCTCCCGCCGCCGTCCAGGCGGCCGCCGGCATCGTTGACGACCACCTTCGCCCCCCGCGAGGCCAGGAGCAAGGCGTAGGAGCGGCCGAGCCCTCGGCCGCCCCCGGTGACGACCGCGACCCTGCCGTCGAACCTCAAGTCGCTCACGAAAGCTCAAGGCCTTCCAAGTCACCCTTGGCGCGCCACTCGGCGATCAGGTCACCGAAGGCGTAGAAACCCGGCGAGTAGAAATCGCCGAGGAACGCACCGTTGTCTTTGGCGCCACCCTGGCCTTCATTGTTGTAATAGCCAGGGGTGCAGGACATCTCGAATGCCGAGTTGTCGATAGCGAGCTCGGCAACCGTCCTGACCCAGCCGTCTTGGCCCTCCTGACTGGGTTCAACGACGGTGGCACCGCGCTTTTGCGCTTCGGCGATGATGTAGGCGATGTGCTCGGCCTGCTGCTCGAACATCGCGGTGGTGTTGGCCGAGACGCCGCCCTGGATGAAGCCCGTGAAGAACTGGTTCGGGAATCCGCGGGTGGTCATGCCGTGCAACGTCTGGTAGCGGTCGTGCCAGTAGTCGAACAGCGACAGCCCGTCTCGACCCTCGATGACGTCGACGGCGAAGCGTCGACTGATCTCCGTGGAGATCTCGAAACCGCTGGCGAATACGACGCAATCGACCTCGTACTCGACGCCGTTGGCGACGATGCCCTTCTCCGTCAGGCGTTCCACGCCCTTGGACTCCGACACGTCCACCAGCGTCACGTTAGGCAGGTTGAACGCCGGCAGGTAGGTCTCGCTCGAACACGGCCGCTTACACATGAAGCGGTAGTACGGCTTGAGTGCCTCGGCGGTGTCGGGGTCGTCGACCAGCGCGGCCACGCGGCGGCGCAGCCGCTCCATGATCTTGTAATCCTCTTCCTCGCGGATCGCCATGATCTCCTCGATCCCCAGCGAGGCGGGATCCGGGCTGGCGGCAATCCGGGCGGTCATGTTGCGCCCCAATTCGGTCCAGAAGTCGCACACCAGATCCGGCTCGCCGAAGACCACCCCAACAAACGGTGACCAATTGTGGAAGTTACGTTTGCGCTCCTCCTGCCAACCGGGCTGCAGCGCCGCCGCCCAGGCCGGGTCGGTGGGTGTGTTGGCCCGCATGTCCACCGACGACGGGGTGCGCTGGAACACGAAGAGCTGCTTGGAATCCCGGCCGAGATGCGGCACCAGCTGGACGCCGGTAGCCCCCGTGCCGACGAGTGCGACCCGCTTGTCAGCCAGCTTATGCAGCCCGCCGTTGGCATCGCCACCTGTGTAGTCGTAGTCCCAACGGGCGGAATGGAATGCGTGGCCGCCGCCGTTTAGGTACTCCTTGATACCGGGGATGCCGGGCAGCTTTGGCTTGTTGTACGAGCCCTGCGCCATCACCACAAACCGTGCGCGAATGTCGTCGCCGCGGTTGGTGGTCAGCCGCCACCGCGTTATCTTCTCGTCCCAGCGCATGGTCTCGACCTGGGTAGAGAAGATCGCGCCATCGTAGAGGTCGAAGTGTTTACCCATGGCCTGGCAGTGCGCGAAGATTTCGGCCCCGTCGGCGAACTTCTTGCTCGGCAGGAAATTGAGCTCCTCGAGCATCGGGATGTAGCAGTAGGAGTCATTGTCGCACTGGATGCCTGGGAAGCGGTTCCAATACCACACTCCGCCGAAGTCTCCGGCCATATCGATGATCCGAACATCCTGTACGCCGGCCTTTTTCAGGTAGGCACCGGACAACAATCCGGCGAACCCACCGCCGAGGACGGCCACCTCTAGGTCCTCGTTGATCGGCGCGCGGTCGGCGATCGGAGTGTACGGGTCTATCTCGTAGAAGTCCGCCAGGTCACCTTCGAGTTCGAGGTACTGCGCGCCGCCGTCGACGCGTAGGCGCTTGTCGCGCTCCTGGGCGTACTTGGCCCGCAGCGCGTCTATGTCGACGTCTTGCGCTACGTCGGTGGGCCCGCAGGGCTCGTCAGCGGTGGTCATGCGTCTCCTTCTGATAGTGCCGACCCGCGGCGCCCGGCGCCCGCGCCGCGCTTGCGATCGGCACTAAAGCTCCTGCGGTTCGCCGGTACCCATGTACTTCGACAGTTGATGATGGAGATTGACGGTGCTGCGCTCGCGGTACGGGTTGGGTTTGGTGCCCGGGAAGGCAAGAGACTTCATGCCCTGCTGCACGGCGGCCATGTTGGAGAAGTCCTGCGGTAGGACCGAGCGCCACCGGGGGTCTCCGACCGGCGTGTACTCCCACTCCGTCTGCGGCTCTTGGCCTTTCGGGTACAGCTCGAAGACGGACACCTCGAAGATGCACTTGTCCGGGTTGTAGCTGGGATGCGGCCGCGCGCCGTAGCACAGCGCGCTGGTCAGACCCTGGCCGATCTGGAAGTTCGGGAAGATCTGCCATGCGGTGCCGGCCTGCCCGAGTATGTCGGCGGGGATCGTCGGCCAGATCACCCCGCGGGCCTCGTCGTCGCGGCGTGCCGACGCCAGCCAGTGCTCGAGCACCTTGTCGGCCGGTGTCCCCTCGGGCAATTCGTCGACCAGCCGCCTGGCGGCATTCACCAGCGTCTGGGTGGTGGTGGCGTTGGTCTCCTCCATCGTGTACACCTGCATCTCCGCGGTCGACACCCGCGGATCGGCGCCGATGCCCAGGCGGATCTTGGACTTGGTGGCCTCCATGTCCTCGGGCGCGTCATAGCCGATATTGCTGTGCCTGCCTTGGGCTTTCGCCCAGCCCTTGAACTCACCGAACTTGTTGAACTCCGGATGGGTGGTGTAGACGTGGTAGGTCTCGTTGAAGGCCTCCAGCGCGACCTTCCAATTGCAGTCGAAGATGACCCATTTGCGCCACTTGTAGCGCATGTTCTCACACCCGAACGGGTCGAGGATCTTCGCGGCGGGAAACAGGAAGTCGGCCAGCGGCTCGCAGTCGGGGTCCATGTTGATCCACAGCCAGCCGCCCCACGTGTCGACTCGGACGGGTCGAAGGTGGGTGTTGTCGGGGGTGAGAGCGCCCTGCCAGTCCTGTTGTTCGCGGATATGCGTGCACGCGCCGTCCAGGCCGTAGGTCCAGCCGTGAAAACCACAGACGAACGACTTTCGGGTTCGCGCGCAGGCGTTCTTGGCTCCTTCGGGTGTGTCGATCAGCCGGCGGCCGCGGTGCATGCAGACGTTGTGGTGGGCGTGAAACTCGTTGTCACCGGTGCGCACAACGATGATCGAGTCGTCGAGGATGTCATAGGTAAGGTAACTGCCCACCTCGGGGAGCTCCTCGACGCGGCCGACCTGCTGCCAGACCTTGCGCCACAGCTTGTCGCGCTCGGCGCGGGCATAGTCCTCGGAGATGTAGGCCTCGACTCCGATCGTCATCGGCTGCGAGAGTTCTTCGGCCGCTTCGGGATTCGCGCCTTTCGCCGGGCGGGTCATCATAACCTCCTCATCGCCGCGCGGAAGGATTCGTCATGCAGGAACAGCGACGTGTTGTCGGCGCCGAGGTGACTCCACTTGAGGCCCAGGCCGCCGTCGACGAGCAGCGTCTGGCCGGTGATATAGCTCGACAGCTTCGAGAGCAGGAAGAGGATGGCACCGGCCTGCTCCTCGGGAAGCCCACGTCGGCCCATCGCGATCGCCTGGCGGTCGCGCTCGGGGTCCTCGTCGACATAGGTGCGCGAAGCCGCCGTTTCGGTGACGCCGGGCGCCACCGTGTTGACCCGAATTCCGGCCTGCGCCAACTCGAGTGCCATCGTGCGGGTCATCGCGGTGATCGCGGCCTTGGCCGTTCCGTAGGCGATGTGAAACGGCGCGGTGTTCATGCCGCTGATCGAGGAGATCGACACGATCGATCCCTGCCGGTGCTGGGCGACGAGTTCACGCGCGACGGCCTGGCTCATGAAGAACGCGGTGTCGAGGTTGTCGGCGAAGATCTTGCGCCAGTCCCCACGCGTCACCCGGGTGGACGGCATCCAGGTCGACGGCTCGGCGCCGCCGGCGACGTTGACCAGGCCGTACAACCCGCCGTCGGCTTGGCGCGTGTGGTCGATCACCGTGGCGATACCCTCGTCGGTCGACGCGTCGGCCGCGACAGGCACCACGGCCAGTCCCTGGTGTGCCAGCGGGGCGATGTGTTCGTCGAGGTTCTCCTTGGATCGGCTTACCGCGATCACGGTGGCTCCCGCCCGGGCGGTCATGGCCGCAACGGTCGTGCCGATGCCGCCCCCGCCGGCGCCGGAAACCACCACGACGCGGCCGTCGAGACCTAGAAGGTTGACGTGATCCTGGTGATCGGCCATGACCTGCTTTCCCCGCCGCCGCCGCGCCAGCGATCGCAACGAGCTCGATTTACTCATTTTGTCCGGACAAAATGTGGCATTCTGCCCGTTGGAGAACACTATTCCGATCCGAAGACTTCGCTGTCAAGGTCCGTTTGCGCGCCGATGACAGCTATTGTCTGGACTAAGAGGAATTGATAGCGTCCAGCCCAACCGGCTGACGGAAGGACCTCGGCGAGCATGTCCATCTCAAGGGCCATCCCAACGCTGCCCTCGCGGTATGCGCCGCCGCACCCCGTCGACGTGGCCGAGGGCTGGGAGCTCGAACGGGTCACCGCGCCCAGCCGGCTGTTCGGCGCCAATGGCCTGCGCACCGGCCCGGACGGGCGCATCTACATCGCCCAGGTGACCGGCAGTCAGATCAGCGCGCTCGATCACCGCACCGGGGACATCTTCACCGCGAGCCCCAAGGGCGGCGACATCGTGGCGCCCGACGACGTCGCGTTCGACGCCGGCGGCAACCTGTACGCGACCGAGGTGATGGACGGCCGGGTGAGCGTGCGTGACACCGGCGGCCGCACGCGAGTGCTGCGCGACGACGTGCCGTCAGCCAACGGCATCACCTTTCATGCGGGCCGGTTGTTCATCGGAGAATGCCGTGAGGGTGGGCGGCTGCTGGAATTCGACCTGGCGGGCGGGCCGCCGCGGGTGCTCCTGGAGAACGTGCCCTCGCCGAACGCGATGGAGGTCGGCCCGGACGGCCTGTTGTACTTCCCGGTGATGGGGGCCAACGAGATTTGGCGCATCGACCCTGATGGCGGCGAGCCGCACTGTGTGGCAACCGGTCTCGGTGTGCCCGACTCGGTCAAGTTCGACGCGCAGGGCTACATCGTCTCGACGCAGGTGGCCAGCGGGCAGGTGCTGCGCATCGATCCGCGCAGCGGCGATCAACGCGTGCTCGCCCAACTGAACCCCGGCCTGGACAACTGCACCTTCGTCGACGACCGGCTGTTCGTGTCCAACTTCACCGGCGAGATCACCGAGATCTCACCGGACGGCACAACGCGATCCGTGTTGGCGGGCGGCCTCAACTGGCCGATGGACCTGGCGATGGGCCACGACGGCCGGCTCTACATCGCCGACGGCACCTACTTCTACGTCGCCCAGCCAGATGGGTCCCTGCGCACCGCGGGAATGTTGTTCAGCCCCGGCTATCCCGGCTTCCTGCGCGGCCTCGCCGCGAGCGGGCCCGGCGAGTTCGTCGTCACCACGTCCGGCGGCCAGGTCGCCCGATACCGTCCGGAGGCGTGCGAAACCGAGGTATTGGCAGACGGTTTCGACCAGCTCTACGGTATCGCCTTGAGCGCGGGCGGTGTGGTGTTCGCCGAGCTGGGCACCGGACGGGTGCTGTCGCTGCAATCGGGCGGTGTTGAGGTGCTGGCGAAAGAGCTGCGTGAGCCCGTCGGGGTTGCGGTCGACGCGGGCGGGGCGTGTCTGGTGGCCGAGGCCGGAGCCGGCCGGGTGCTGCGGGTGAGCGGGTCAGGGATCGACACCGTGATCGCCGATCTGCGACGCCCGCAGGGCATTCTGGTCCGGGGCGGCGTGCTCTATATAGTCGATGCCGGCGCCAAAGAATTGGTCGAGTTCGATCTGACCACCAGCGCACGGCGGACGATTGCGGCCGGGCTGCCCGTCGGCCCCCCGCCGGGTGTCACGCCCAAACCGCTGCGCGGCATGCCACCGTTCTCCGGGCCGCAGGGTCCGTTCGCCGGCATCACCGCGTCGGCCGATGGGACGCTCTACCTCTCCGCCGACGGCGAGGGCAGCGTGCTGGCGGTGCGCGCGAGGCCGGACGGACCGTGATGCCGCAGGCGATCGCGGGCGACCACCGCTACCTCCAGATCGCGCGCACCCTGCGCAAGGAGATCGTCGACGGGGTTTACCCGGTGGGTTCGCAGTTGCCCACCGAGCACCAACTATGCGAGCGCTTCGCGGTCAGCCGCTACACCATCCGTGAGGCGCTGCGCCGGCTGCGCGAGGACAACTTGGTGGCTTCCCGGCCGCGCGCGGGCACCCGGGTGGTTCCCCGGCCGGCATCGAGTTCCTATGCGCAGGACGCGATGTCGATCGACGACCTCCTCGCGTTCGCGGCCGGCGCGCAGCTGACCATCGAATCCAACGCGATGGTGACGATCGACGACGACCTCGCCGAACTGACCGGCCTGGAGGTCGGCACCCAGTGGCTGTCGGTCCGCGGCTACCGGCAGGCCGAGGGCGCGCCGGTTCCGCTGTGCCGGACGGAGTACTACATCAACCGCAGTTTCGCGGCGGTGGGCAGGTTGCTGCAACGCCACGCCGGCCCGATATTTCCCTTGATCGAGGACCTTTTCGGGGTGAGCGTCGCCCAGTTGCACCAAGAGATCGCCGCCGTCCTGCTCGCACCGGAGTTGGCGGATGGTCTCGGTGCCGAAGCGGGCACGGCCGCGCTGCAGATGCGGCGCACATACACGACCTCCGACGGCGAGGTGGCCCAGGTGACGGTCAACACCCACCTGTCGTCGAGGTTCCGGTACGCGATGACGATGCGTCGCGTGGATGAATGACGGCGCCCCGAGATGAGGTCGTGGTGATCGCCCGGGCCAGCGGGGCGCATGCGGCGGAGGCATACCGGCGCGGGTGGTGGGTGCGCACGACGCTGGCCGATGCGCTCCGCGAGGCCGCATCCGAAACGCCCCACCGAACAGTTCTGGTGGACAACGACGTTCGTTTGGACTGCACCGCCCTGTACAACCGGGCCGGCGCGCTGGCCGGCGCGCTGCTGGCGCGCGTGCCGACAGGCAGCACCGTGTCGTTCATGTTGCCGAACTGGCACGAGAGCGCTGTCATTTACCTGGCCGCGACGCTCGCGGGGATGGTGGTGAACCCGATCCTGCCGTCGCTGCGCGACCACGATCTGCGGTACATCCTCGAAGACGCCGGCACCGCAGTGATTTTCGTTCCGAGGCATCACGGCGGCCATGACTACGCGGCGATGCTCGAGCGCGTGGCGGCCGCGATGAGCCGCGCGCCGGAGGTGGTGGTGCTGCGCGGTGACGCCGGGCCGCACACGCCGTATGCGGCCCTGGTGCAGGAGCCACCGCACGCCGCGACCCTTCCGGTGCTCGATCCCGATTCCGTGCGGATGATCCTCTACACGTCCGGCACCACGAGCCGGCCGAAAGGCGTCCTGCACAGCCACAATTCGATGCACGCGCTGATCCGTCAGATCCGCGACCACTGGATGATCACCCCGGGTGACACGTTCCTGGTGCCGTCGCCGGTCGCCCACATCGGCGGCTCGATCTACGCGTTCGAATGCCCGCTGCTGCTGGGCACCACCGCGGTGCTGATGGACCGGTGGGATGCGGGTAGGGCGGTCACCCTGATGGACTCGCAGCGGTGTACCCACATGGCGGGGGCGACGCCGTTCCTGCAGCAGCTGTTGTCCGCGGCCGGACGCGCCGGCACCCGGCTGCCCGACCTGAAGATGTTCATCTGTGGTGGCGCCTCGGTGTCGCCGTCGCTGATCCGCAGCGCCACAGCCTATTTCGACCGCGCCGTGGTCACCAGGGTGTACGGCTGCACGGAGGTGCCCGTCGCGACGATCGGTGCGCCCGGACCCGGGGAGGCCGGTTACGCCGCGGACACCGACGGCAGGCCCGGGATCGCCGAGATCAAGCTCGCCGCACACGACTCCGCGCCCGACGGCGACGGGGAGATCTGTGTTCGCGGCCCGCAGATGCTGCTGGGTTACCGCCACCCCGAGGACGACTCCTTCGATGCCGCAGGGTTTTTCCGCACCGGCGACCTGGGCCGCTGGGTCGACGACACGTACCTCGTGGTGACCGGCCGGGCCAAGGACGTCATCATCCGCAGCGGCGAGAACATCTCGGCCAAGGAGGTCGAGGACCTGCTCGCCGACCACCCCGGCATCGCCGAGATCGCGGTCGTCGGGCTGCCCGACGAGCGCACCGGAGAACGCGCCTGTGCGGTGATCGTGCCCGCCCGCGGCGCGCGCCCGGACGTCGCGAGCCTGCTCGACATGTTGGTGAGCAAGGGCGTGGCCAGATTCAAGGCCCCCGAACAGGTTGAGATCTGGGATGCCCTGCCGAAAAACGATGCGGGGAAGATACTCAAGCATCGGATCCGGGCGGCTCTGACACCGGCGAAGGATGGGTGATATGCAGGTCGCAATCGTCACGGGAGCAAGCAGCGGCATCGGCTTGGGTTGCGCCACAAAGCTCGCCGAGGCGGGCATGGCGGTTGTCGGCATCGGCCGCGACGAGGGGCGGCTGGCCGAGCTGGGCAGGGCCGTCGGTGATCCGGAGCGCGTCGCGACACTTGCCGTCGATCTCACGGACGACGATGCGCCGCGCCGCATCGTGGACCTCGCGGTGCGCCGGTGGGGTCACATCGACTTCCTGATCAACAATGCCGGAGTCGGCAGCCCCAAGCCGCTGCACGAAACCGACGACGAAACCCTGGACTACTTCTTGGGTTTGATGCTGCGCGCGCCGTTTCGGCTCGCCCGCGACGTGCTACCGCACATGGGGCCCGGGTCGGCGATCATCAATGTGACATCGACTTTCGCGGTCGTCGGTGGCCTGCGCGGCGGCGCCTATTCCGCCGCCAAGGGCGGACTCACGGCCCTGACCACCCACATCGCCTGCCAATACGGCGCGTCCGGCATCCGTTGCAACGCCGTCGCGCCCGGAGTGACGGTGACGCCGATGGTCGAGCAGCGCCTGGAGGATGAGCGTTTCCGCAAGATCAACACCGAAATGACGCCGCATCAGCGGCTGGGCCGCGTCGACGACATCGCCAGCACCGTCGCCTTCCTGTGCTCGCCGGGCGGCAGCTTCATCAACGGCCAAACGATCGTCGTCGACGGCGGCTGGAGCTCGACGAAATATCTTTCGGAGGCCGCGCTGGCGGCGCAGTGGATCGAGCGATGAATCTGTTCGCCCTGCTCGATCAGGCCGCGACCCGGTTTCCCGATCGCGGTGCGGTGTATCACGGAGATCGACTGGTGTGCACGTGGGATGAGTTGCGCGACCGCGCCTTACGTCTGGCCGCGTCGATCCGGCAACAGCATGGTGCGGGCGCGCGAATCGCCATCGCGACCCACAACCGTCCCGAGACCATCGAGTTGATGTTCGCGACCTGGGCCGCCGAGTGCGTCCTCGTCCCGATCAACTACAAGCTGCACCCGCGCGAGATGGCGCAGATCCTCGACGATGCGGGCGCGGCGCGGGTCTTCGCCTCGTCGGCCATCGGCACCGAGCTGGCGCCGGTCACCGCGACGACGACGGAAGCCATTGATTCCGAGGGCTATTCGCGGCGATTGGGCGTCGGCCCGGCACCTCCGCCGCGCACCGATCCGGCTGCGCTGGCGTGGCTGTTCTACACCAGCGGGACCACCGGCCGGGCCAAGGGTGCGATGCTGTCGCACCGCAACCTCATGGCGATGACGGTCGCGCACCTCGCTGACATCGACGCTCCGGACGAGGACTGCAGCCTGGTGCACGCGGCGCCGATGTCGCACGGCTCCGGACTCTACGTCCTGCCGTACGTGCTGCGCGCTGCCCGGCAGGTCGTGCCGGTGTCGGGGGGTTTCGACCCCGACGAATTCCTGGATCTGTGCGAACGTCACCCAGCCGCCAGCACTTTCCTGGCGCCGACGATGGTGCAGCGGCTGGTGGATACGGGCCGCGGCCGGCCGGCCAATCTGAAGGCGATCGTCTATGGCGGCGGTCCGATGTACTCCGAAGGCCTGCGCAAGGCGATCGCGGCATTCGGCCCGGTCTTCGCGCAGATTTACGGACAGGGCGAGTCGCCGATGACCATCACCGGGCTGCGCCGCGCCGATCACGAATCCGATGACGACGCGATTCTGGGGTCCGTCGGCTATGCGCGGTCGGGGATGGAGGTCGCCGTGCTGGCTGCGGATGGCCGCGTGGCGCCGCGCGGCGAGATCGGCGAAATCGTCTGCCGCGGAGACGCGGTCATGTCCGGCTATTGGCGCAATCCCGACGCCACGCGCGCGACCCTCAAAGAGGGCTGGCTGTACACGGGCGACATGGGCTCGTTCGGCGCGCGCGGTTTTCTCACGCTGCGGGATCGGTCGAAGGACGTCGTCATCAGCGGCGGGAGCAACATCTACCCCCGCGAGGTGGAGGAGGCTCTGCTCGAGCACCCCGATGTCGCCGAGGCTTGCGTGGTGGGCGCCCCCGATGCCGAATGGGGTGAGGTGGTGGTCGCGTTCATCGTGGGCGCGGCCGAGCCGGCCGCGCTGGACGCCCACCTGCTGCGCCGCATCGCGCGCTTCAAGCGGCCCAAGCGCTACGAATTCGTCGACGAGCTACCGAAAAACAGCTACGGCAAGGTGCTCAAGCGAGAGTTGCGGGCCGGCTTGGCGCAGTGAGACCGGTCGGCTCGGTCAGAGATCGGCGAAGTCAATGATTCCGCGAATGTTGCGGCCCTCGCGCAGATCCACGAACGCCTCGTTGATCTGGTCGAGTTGGTAGTGCCGGGTGACCAACTCGTCGAGTTTCAGCGCACCCGCCTGATACATCGACAACAGCAACGGCACGCTGGTGCGCGGATTCATCCCGCCGTAGAGCGCTCCCCGAAGCTGTTTGGCCGACAGCACCATCTCTTGCAGGATCAGCGGTACCACGGGTTCGGTGTACGGGGTGATGCCGGTGACCACGCATATCCCCCCTTTGCGAAGCAGCCGCATGGCCAAGGGGATCAGCTCCACGTGCAGCACGCCGGGCGTCACGACGACGCGGTCGGCCATGACGCCGGTGGTGATGTCGGCCACCAGCGATACGGCCTCCTCGGCGGAGGCCGCGGAGTGAGTGGCGCCGAAGATCTTGGCCGAATCGCGTTTGTATTCAACGGGATCCACCGCGACCACATAGGTTGCCCCGGCGGCTCGGGCCCCCTGCAGGGCGTTCATACCGACGCCGCCGGTGCCGATGACGACCACCGTGTCGCCCGGCTCGGTGCCCGCCGATATCGTTGCGGAGCCCCAGCCGGTGCTGACGCCGCACGACACGAGTGAGGCGGCGTGGAAGGGGATCGCGTCGTCGATCTTGATGACGGACTTTTCGGTGAGCACGGCATATTCGGCGAACGTGCCGAGCTGACCGTAAGCCATGAGGTCTTCGTCGCCGAGGTGCCGGCGACAGGTTCCGTCGGTCGGCATCTCCCTGGAGAACAGACTCGCGCCGTCGTCGCAGATGTAACTCTGACCGTTTACGCAGAACCGGCAACTCCCGCATGCGGGAATGAACGACATCGCCACATGGTCCCCCGGCCGCACCGACGTCACACCCGGGCCGATCTCTTCGACGACACCGGCGCCCTCGTGACCACCGAGCATCGGGAACCAGTCGGGCTCAGGGATACCCGTTGACGCACGTACCTCGGGGGTCGGCAGCACGTCGCCGGTGACGAGGTGGTCATCGGAGTGGCAGATGCCGGCAACGGCCATGCGTACCAAAACCTCACCGGCGCGGGGCGGATCGAGTGCAACCTCGCGGATCTCCCAATCCCTGCCGACCCCTTCCAGCACAGCGGCACGACACTTCATTGCGACCTCCCAGACTCGAAGTGACTCCTGATGCCGGCCAGCATCTTGACGTGCGCCTTGACCCCTTCGCGGATGGTCACGCCGGCCAGTAGCCGCGGGGCGGTTATGCCTATCCGCTCGGTGACTCGGGTGCCGCCGTCCGCCGGATCGAAACTCACCGTGCCGCGCAGCCGAACCCCGGGCGACTGATCGGCCTCGGTCAGCACGTCGCCGCGCGCGGGCACTCGCAGCCGGGCCCGATAGCTGGTGCGTATGGTCAACGGCCCCAATGGGATTCGGTCGACCACGCGGTAGGTCTGCTGGTAGCCGTCCGGGGTTGCGCTGCGGGACACCGTTTCCACGGACACGATCAGCGGGTGCACGAGCTTGATGTTGTCGAGGTCCACGTAGAAGTTGCGGACCGCCTCGGGCGGCGCGGGCACGTGTTCGGACAGCGTCCGTTCGGCGTGCACGGTCCACCAACTCATAAGAGGAACCTAGCCGGGCAACGATTCGGCGCTTACCGTGGACTCACGAGCGAGCGGAGAAGACATGGGCACCGAAGGCCAAGTGGTCGAACGCTACCTGGAATGCCTGGCGGCTCATGACTGGGACGGACTGGCCGACACCATCGCCGAGGAGGGCCTGACCCGGGAGGGGCCGTTCTGCGACGTGGTCGAGGGCAAGGCGCACTACGTCGCCTACCTGCGCAAGGTGTGCACCAATCTGCGGGGCCACCGGCTGGACGTGCGGCGGGTCTCGCGCGTGGATTCGCGGGTGTCGTTCGCCGAGCTGTCCGAGACATTCGAGATCGATGATGTCGCGAGCACGTGGCCCGAATGCATCCGGTTCGAGCAGAACGACGACGGGTTGATCTCTCACGTCAGCGTGTTCTTCAAGCAGCGGGGCGCCGCCGCGAAGTAGCGGTCTATTCCCTCATTTGCGGAATTGACCTAACGTGTCATGCATGGAGGCAGATGGAACTCCGGAGTCGGTGTCGGTCGAGAGCTTGCACTCGGGCGACCCGATCACCGATTGTGGTCAGCGGTACATAGTTCTCGAATCGAAATCCTTCAGCGACAGCTGCGTGGTGCTCGAGCTGGAATCCAGGGTGGATCACCAACTGCAGGTCATCGAGAAGTCGTTTCCTGCCGGGTATCAGGTCGGCAGGGCGAACCACCGAATCTTATAGCCTGAATCTCTGAGCCGAACATTGCGCGAGTAGCCGGTCGACGGCTACCGCGCTTTCGTGTTTTTGGGCCATGTACCAGCGCGGCTGAGAACACGAAATCCGCTGCGCCACTGAGTTTTCGCGCGGCGGCGGATGGCGTGGGTGGTCAGGACAGCGCCGCCAGGCCGGTGGAGCTGAGTAGGTACGCGCCGCCTTCGGCGGCGGCGCCAGTGGCGATCTCCAGGACCGACTTGCCCACCAGTTCGGCGGTGAGCGCGGGTCCGGCGGCCCGCAGGAACGAGTCCACGTCGACGCCTTGCCGTTCGGCGTAGGCGGCGACGGCGACCGCGCCGAGGTCGGTGGCCGGCGTCAGCCGCGGCAGCACGGCGGTGAAGCCGATCCCCAGCCCGGCGCGTTGCGCTTCCATGGCCGCATAGCCGGTGATGAACCTGACGGTCGCCTTCGCGCCCGCGTAGCCGCCGGACAGCGGTGATCCGTTCAGCGCGGCGCCGCTGGACATCACGATCACCGAGCTGCCCGGCGCCAGCGGGCGTCGCAGCGCTTCGCGGATCCAGTGAAATGCCTGCGCCACGTCCACGTTCCAGTTCGCGCTGAACGTCTCCCAGGTCTGATCCGGTAGCGGCGTCATCCGCGGCGTCGCCCCGGCGCACAGCACAAGTGTGCGCGGCCGGTACTGGTCGATGAGCCGACGGGCCGTCCCAGGTTCGGCGGCGTCGGCCACCTCCGGGGTGAACGCGTCGCCGAGCCGGGTGCGCACCTCTTCGAGTTGCGATCGGGTACGCGCAACGCCGACGACCTGTGCGCCCGCCGCCGACAGCGCACCGGCGATGGCACGGCCGAACCCGCGACCGGCTCCGGTGATGATCGCGGTGGTGCCGACGAGCCCGTCGGCATGGGCGGTGCGGGGCTGGTTCATGGTCTTCTCACTCTCGCTGGTGTGGCGGCCGTTGCCGCGTCTTCACTGATTCAGATACGAAGCCGCATCGGGATTCATCGCGCCCGGACCGATGAATTTCGGCGGCGCGACGTCTCTAAGGAAGTAGGTTTCGCCTCGCAGCCGAGAGGAGACGGTCGTGCCGGCGCAGGAGGATTTCGTCGAGCAGGCGGCGCCTTATCGGGCCGAGCTGATCGCGCATTGCTATCGCATGCTGGGCTCGGTGCACGACGCCGAGGATCTGGTCCAGGAGACGTATCTGCGGGGCTGGCGCGGCTATCCGGCCTTCGAGGAACGCGCGGCGTTGAAGACGTGGCTGTATCGCATCGCGACCACCGCCTGCCTCCGTGCGCTGGAGAGCCGCGCCCGCCGCGTGCTCCCGATGGGGGTGGGGGACGGCTCGCTCGACCCAGACACCGATTTCGACGCGAAGGCCGGCGCGCATGCCTGGCTCGAGCCCATTCCGGACTCGATGTTCACGAGCCCGGAGGACGGCCTCGCCGCCAAGCAGAGCGTGCGGCTCGCGGTGATGACCGCGCTACAGGAGCTGCCGGCGCGACAGCGCGCGGTGTTGATTCTGCGCGACGTCGTGCAGTTCAGTGCCGCCGAAGTCGCCGAGCTCCTCGACACCACACCGACAGCGGTCAACAGTTCGCTGCAGCGCGCCCGGGCACGGCTTGCCGAACTCTCCCCCGCCGAGGAAGACATCTCCGAGCCCGGCGATGCGCAGCGCCGCGAATTGCTCGACCGGTATTGCGCCGCATTCGAAAACGCGGACATGGCGGCGGTGACGGCGCTGCTGCAAGCCGACGTCAAACTCGAAATGCCGCCCATGCCAATATGGTTCACCGGCCGCGACGCGGTGCTGCGGTTCCTCGCCCGGCGGGCTCTGACCGAGCCCGGCGATATCGCGATGGTCCCGACGGCCGCGAATGCGCAACCCGCCGTTGCCGAGTACCGGCGCAGCGCCGACGGGTCAATGGCGGCCCATTCCATTCACGTCCTGACCACCGGCGCTACCGGGATCGCCGGCATCACCGTCTTCCTCGACCCCGGCTTGTTCAGCACGTTTGGTTTGTCGCCAACCCGGTAACCTTGGTCCAGGGACGTAATCGCACCCTTGCTCTCTAAGGGAGGCCGGACCTGCATCGTCATCGGCGTCGTCGCACGGTTTCACCTTCCCGCCCGCGTGTGGACAGCTCCTCCACACGTCAGGATCATTAGGCGCGTAGACGAAGTTGAAGGGTGACGAGTGAAAATTCCCGGCGTTTCCAGCGTCGTCGCCGGCGTAGCCGACGGAGCCGCGCAGGTAGTGCGGGCTGGTGTGTCCACCGCGGCGGAGGCCGTGGGCGCGCTGCAGACGCTGACCAATCCGGTCACGGAATTGGCCGGTCCGGTGGTTCAGTCGGTGGCTGAAACTACTGGCCGCGCCATCGGATTCGGCGGCTCCACCAACGGTTCGTCGGCCCGCGTCCTGCCCCCGGTGCGCTGGCAGAGCGGACGACGGGTGCATCTGGACCTCGACCCGCTGCTGCCGTTCCCGCGGTGGGACGAGTACGCGGCCGTCGTCGAAGAGCCGGTTCGCCGGATCGCCGGCGTGGCCAAGGCCCATGTCGAGGGCTCGCTGGGCCGATTGGTGGTCGAATTCACCAACGACGCGGACCCCGGCACCGTCCTGGACGAGGTGCGGGAGGCGGTTGTCACCCTGGCCGACGACATCGCTCCGGCAACCTCGGTGTCGTCGCCGCTGTCCGCGCCCTTCGCCGACCCGGGTAACCCGCTGGCGGTTCTGGTGCCCCTGACTGCCGCCGCCCTGGACATCGTCGCGGTGAGTGGCGCGGTCACCGGCTGGGTGACCCGCCTGCCCGCCGCACCCAAGACCACCCGGGCCGCGGCCGCCCTGATCAACCATCAGCCGCGCATGGTGGCGATCCTGGAATCGCGACTGGGCCGGGTGGGCACCGATATCGCGCTTGCCGCCACGACGGCCGCAGCTTACGGGCTGACCCAGGCGATCGGCACTCCGCTGCTCGACCTGACCCAACGCACCCTGCAAATCTCGGAGGCCACCGCCCACCGCCGGGTGTGGCGGGACCGCGAGCCGGCGTTGGCCTCGCCTCAGCGGCCGCAAGCTCCGGTGGTGCCCGTCATCTCATCCGCCGGTGCCAAGTCCCATGAGCCGCGGCACAGCTGGGCGGCCGCCGCGGCCGGTGAGGCTTCGCACGTGGTGGTTGGCGGGTCCATCGACGTCGCGATCGACGCCGGGAAGGGGTCCATGGCGGGCCCCGTCGAGAGCTATGTCGACTCCGCGGCCAACGGCGCGCTGATCGCCGCGGCGAGCGCGCTGGTCGCGGGGGGCGGTACGGAGGACGCGGCCGGCGCGATCGAAGCCGCTGTACCGCGGGCGGCGCACATGGGCCGGCAGGCGTTCGCGGCGGTGTTGGGCCGCGGGCTCGCCAACTCCGGGCAACTGGTCCTCGACCCTGGCGCGCTGCGCCGGCTGGACCGCGTGAAGGTGGTCGTCATCGACGGGGCCGCGCTGCGCGGCGATCATCGTGCCGTCTTGCGCGTGCGCGGCGACGCGCCCGGCTGGGACGACGACCGCGTCTACGAGGTCGCCGACGCGCTGCTGCACGGTGAGGAGGCGCCCGAGCCCGACCCGGACGAACTCCCGGCCACCGGTGCGCGCCTGAGATGGGTTTCGTCGGAGGGCAGGCCGTCGGGCAAGCCCGCGGAGGGTCTGGAAAACGCCGACCTGATCGTCGACGGCGAATGCGTGGGCAGCGTCGCCGTCGGCTGGGAGGTCGACCCCTACGCGATTCCGCTGTTCCAGACCGCGAACCGGACGGGTGCGCGGGTGGTCTTACGCCACGTCGCCGGCACCGAGGACCTCTCCGCCAGCGTCGGCGCATCGCATCCGCCGGGCACGCCGCTGCTGAACGTGGTCCGCGAGCTGCGAGTCGATCGCGGACCCGTCCTGCTGATCACCGCCCTGCACCGCGACTTCGCGTCGACCGACACCCTCGCCGCGCTCGCGATCGCCGACGTCGGTGTGGCCCTTGACGATCCGCGCGCCGCCACGGCGTGGACCGCAGACATCATCACCGGCACCGACCTGGCCGACGCGGTGCGGATCCTGTCGGCGATCCCGGTGGCGCGGTCGGCCAGCGAATCGGCCGTGCACCTTGCCCAGGGCGGCACCACGCTGGCCGGGCTGCTGCTCGTCACCGGCGAAGAACAAGCACCCACGAATCCCGTGAGCTTTCGCCGATGGCTCAACCCGGTCAACGCGGCCGCGGCCACCGCGCTGGTGGCGGGGACCCTGTCGGCAACCCGGGTGCTGCGCCTGCCCGATCCCACCCCCCAGCCGCTCACCGCCTGGCATGCGTTGGATCCCGAGATCGTCTACTCGCGGCTGGCCGGCGGTTCCCGGCCCCTGGCGGTCGAAACCGAGCCGTCATGGCGGCGTCGTCTCGACGACCTGTCGTACAGCCCGGCGCTGGCGCCACTGCGGGGTCCGCTGCTCAACGCGGCCAGGCTGGCGTCCGCCACGCGGGCCGAACTCGCCGACCCGCTGACCCCGATCCTGGCCGTCGGGGCCGCGGCGTCGGCGATCGTCGGCAGCAACATCGACGCGCTGCTGGTCGCCGGCGTCATGACCGTCAACGCGATAACCGGTGGGGCGCAACGGTTACGGGCCGAGGCCGCGGCCGCCGAGCTGTTCGCCGAGCAGGATCAGCTGGTGCGCCGGGTCGTCGTTCCTGGTGTCGCGACGACCAAACGCCGTCTGGAAGCCGCGCGGCACGCCACCCGCACCGTCACGGTGTCCGCCAAGTCGTTGCGGCCCGGCGACGTCATCGACCTGACCGCACCCGAGGTGGTGCCGGCCGACGCCCGCGTGCTGGTGGCCGAAGACCTCGAGGTCGACGAGTCCCTGCTCACCGGCGAATCGCTGCCGGTGGACAAGCAGGAGGACCCCGTCGCGGTCAACGACCCGGACCGCGCCAGCATGCTGTTCGAGGGCAGCACCATCGTCGCGGGGCGGGCCCGGGGCATCGTCGTGGCGACCGGCGTCGGCACCGCCGCGCACCGCGCGATCTCGGCGGTCGCGGACGTAGAGACGTCGGCCGGAATCCAGGCCCGGCTGCGGGAGCTGACCAGCAAGGTGCTGCCGCTGACGCTCGCCGGCGGTGCAACGGTGTCGGCGTTGGCGTTGCTGCGCCGCGCGACGCTGCGCCAGGCGGTGGCCGACGGCGTCGCGATCGCGGTGGCCGCGGTCCCCGAGGGGCTGCCGCTGGTGGCGACCCTTTCTCAGCTCTCGGCCGCCCAGCGGCTGACGGCGCGCGGGGCCCTGGTCCGCGCGCCACGTTCCATCGAGGCGCTGGGCCGCGTCGACACCATCTGCTTCGACAAGACCGGCACGCTGACCGAGAACCGGCTACGGGTGGTGTGCGCCGTGCCCGACGATGTCGATCCGCACGACCCGTTCCCGAAGCTGACCGACCCGGAATCCGCCGGTCTGCTGCGCGCCGCCGCACGCGCGTCCGCCCAGCCGCAGGAAGGCCAGGGGCATGCGCATGCCACCGACGAGGCGATCCTCACCGCCGCGAGTTCGCTGAACGGCCAAGGTGATTCGGACTGGGCGATGCTCGCCGAGGTGCCGTTCGAGTCCAGTCGCGGCTTCGCCGCCGCGATCGGCACGGTCGGCCACGACGGCACTACCAATGGTCACCCCGCCGACGCGCCGGTGCTGGTCCTCAAGGGAGCTCCGGAAGTCATCCTGCCGCGCTGCAAGTTCGCCGACCCGAAAGCCGACCAGGCGCGGGCCGAGGCGGTGGTGCACGGCTTGGCCGAGCAGGGCTTGCGGGTGCTCGCGGTGGCGCAGCGCGGCTGGAAGCACGAGACCGACGACGATGACACCGACGCCGACGCCGTGGACGCCGCGGCGCAGAACCTCGAGCTGCTCGGTTACGTCGGTTTGGCCGACACCGCGCGGGCATCGGCGCGCCCGTTGATCGAAGCGCTGGTGGACGCCGGCCGCGAGGTGGTGCTGATCACCGGCGACCATCCCGTCACCGCGCGGGCGATCGCCCGGCAGCTGGGCCTGCCCGCCGACGCGCAGGTGGTGACCGGCGCCGAACTCGCCGGCCTCGACGAGGACGCGTGCGCCCGGCTGGTCGCCGACGTGCAGGTGTTCGCCCGGGTCAGCCCGGAACAGAAGGTGCAGATCGTGGCCGCCCTGCAGCGCTGCGGGCGCGTGACCGCGATGGTCGGTGACGGCGCCAACGACGCCGCCGCCATCCGGATGGCCGACGTCGGCATCGGGGTGAGCGGTCGCGGATCGTCGGCCGCTCGCGGGGCCGCCGACATCGTGTTGACCGACGAGGATCTGGGCGTCCTGATGGACGCCCTGGTCGAGGGCCGCAGCATGTGGAGCGGCGTTCGCGACGCCGTCACCATTCTGGTGGGCGGCAACGTCGGCGAGGTGCTGTTCACGATCATCGGGACCGCCTTCGGCCAGGGCCGCGCCCCGGTGGGGACCCGTCAGCTCCTGCTGGTCAACCTGCTCACCGACATGTTCCCCGCGCTCGCGGTGGCGGTCACGTCGCAGTACGTCGAGCCCGACGAAGCCGAGTACGAATCCGCCGAAGCCGCCGACGAGGCGCGCCGCCTGCACCGCCGCGAGGTGCTGACCGGGCCCACGCCCTCCCTCGATGCCCCGCTGATGCGCCAGATCGTCACCCGCGGCGCCGTCACCGCCGCCGGCGCAACGGCCGCCTGGGCTATCGGGCGATGGACGCCGGGTACCGAACGCCGCACCGCGACAATGGGTTTGACCGCGCTCGTGACGACGCAGCTGGCGCAGACGCTGCTGACCCGCCGGCACAGCCCGCTCGTCGTGGCGACCGCCCTGGGCAGCGCCGGCGTCCTGGTCGGCATCGTGCAGACCCCGGGGCTCAGCCAGTTCTTCGGGTGCACGCCGCTGGGGCCGGTGGCCTGGTCCGGTGTGCTGGGCTCGACGGCGGGTGCCACCGCGATTTCGGCGCTGGCACCCAACTGGCTGGCCAAGCAGGTCGCCGCTTTGGAGCCCGGCGAGGAGTAAAAGTCAGCGGGGCAGTTCTTTGCGCAGCACCTTGCCGGCGGGGTTGCGCGGGATGCTGTCGACGATGTTGATGTCGCGCGGCTGTTCGAAGCGAGAGACCCGGCCCTTCAGGTACTCGCGCAGCTCCGCCTCATCGATCTCGCCGCCGGACTGCGCGACCACGAACGCGGCCAACCGCTGCCCGAAGCGTTCGTCCGGGACACCGATGACCACGCTGTCGGCGATGGCGGGGTGCTGGGCGAGCGCGTTCTCCACCGCACGTGGATAGACGTTCTCGCCGCCGGAGATGATCATGTCGTCTTCGCGGCCGACGATGAACAGCCGGCCCGCGTTGTCCAGATAGCCCATGTCGCCGGTGCTGGTCATGCCGTCGATCACGGCTTTTGCCGCTCCGTCGGTATAGCCCTCGCTGGTCAATTCGCCGCCGACGAAGATCCGCCCGGTGACCCGCGGGCCCACCGGCTTGTCGTTCTTGTTGAAGATGCGCACAGGGCACCCCACGACGGGTCTTCCCACGGTTTCGGGAGCTTCGCGCAGATCCGCCGGCGTGGCCAGCGCACCGATGCCGACCTCGGTGGAGCCGTAGCCGTTGTAGAGGATGTCGCCGTAGGCGTCCATGAATCGCTGACCCAGGCTGGGGTCGAGGCGGTCGCCGCTGGAAATCACGGTCCGCAAGTAGGGCAGCGGGTTTCGCGCCCGCACCTGCTCGGGCAGGTCCAGGATGCGGGCGAGTACGACGGGCACCGCGGTGAAGGCGTCGGCGCGGTGCAGCGACGCCTGGGCCAGCGCGGCTTCGGCGTCGAACTCCCGACGTGTCAGAACGGTGCCCCCGAGCGCGAGTGTCAGCATCAGCATGCCCAGCCCCAGCCCGTGAAACATGGGCATTGCCACCGAAACTCGTGAGCCTGTGCGTAACCGGGTGCGATCGAGGATCGTCACCCACACACCCACCGCCGAGCGCAGCTGCGGTGTGCGCGGCACCCCTTTGGGTTTCCCGGTGGTGCCCGACGTCAGCAGTACGATGCGGCCGGGTGCGGCCACGTCGGGCCTGGGCGCGCCGTCGTCGGTGCCGACGCTCGCCGGGTCGACGGTGACAACCGATTCATCCGCGGCGCGGACCCGCTCGGCGAACTCGTCGCCGTCGACGACCACAATCGAAATGCGGTGAGCCTGCACCGCGGCCGCCAGCGCATCGCTGCGGAACTCCGTGCTCATCGGCACGACGTCGGCGCCCAGCAGGGCGGCGGCGAAAACGCCCGCCACGAAACGGCGTCCGTTGCGGCACATCACTCCAACCGCCTGTCCGGGTGCGACACCATCGGCGGACAACCGCCGAGCCAGCGACTCGGTCAGCTGCTGCAGCTGCCGATAGCTCAGCGCGCCGTCGTCGTCGACGATCGCCGTCCGGTCGGGCCAACGCGCGGTCGTCACAGCCAACAGCGTGTAGGGATTCGTGCCGCCCCGGCGCGCCTCGCGGAGCAGCCGGAAACCCGCAAGGGGCGGCGGCGGATTGAGCAGACCGGAGTGCAGCAGGGCCCGGGCGGCGGTGGTCACCACGCGGTCATTGGTCATCGTCGGCCTCGTCGTTGTCGGGCTCGCTGAAGAGCCGGCGGTGCCATAGCCGGGCGGCGTAGTCGGCCGGGCCGGCCAGTAGCACGGAGGCCAGCTCGGCTGGCAGCACCCAGGGCGGTTCGATGGTGCGCGGCCGCTCGATGATCGCTTTGGCGATGGCGTCGGCGGCTTGGTCGGGCGACATTCCGGGAAGGCGGCCCAAAAGTGGGGTGGGCGCGATCATCCTGGTTCGGACCAGCGCGAAATAGACCGTGCTCACATCGACACCGTCGGTGTGCAGCTCCGGGGCCACACTGCGCAGCCACCGGTCGAAGGCGCCCTTCGACGCCTGATAGGCACCCCATTGCGGGCCCGGCGCCACCCGCACGGCGACACTCGACACGTTCACGATGTGCCCACTGCCGTTGCCGCGCATGGCCGGTAGCAGCCCCAGCAGCAGCCACACCGGTCCCAGGTAGTTGATGTCGATGGTGCGCTGGAAGTCGTGCGGCCGGTCGTACTGCTCATGCAGCGAGCGGCGCAGTGACTTGCCGGCGTTGCTCACCACGATGTCGAGCGGGCCGTGCTCCTCGGTGATCTGTTTGGTCAGGCTGCTCACCGCGGATTCGTCGGTGAGGTCGGCCGGATAGGCGACCGCTTTGCCCCCGCCGGCGTTGATCGACGACGTGACGTCGCGGAGCCGTTCCTCGGACCGGGCGACCACCAGGACGGTCGCCCCGGCGGCGGCCAGGCTGCGTGCGGTCGCCTCGCCGATGCCGTAGGAGGCGCCGGTCACCAAGACGGTCTTGCCGAAGACGGTGCGGCGCAACTTATCGGGGTCCGACACCCGCGCCGGGTTGGCCACGCGGTCCGTGACCGCGTTCAGGGCCTGCGCTATCGCGTTCAACTTCGCCGCCGCATCCACTCGAGCCGCTTGCCGAGGGCGGCTGTTGCTTCACCGCGCCCCGAGCTCGTAACCACAAGTAGCAGACCACATTGCATCGTGGGCCCGCGCTCCGGCCCGGCCGTGACGGCTCCGGCGGCGGCCAGCGATGACGATGGCCCGTCGGGGATGCGATCGGCGGCGCCGGATGCGCGCCGCGCACAACCGATCTCAGCCCGTCCGCATCCGCGGCGGTTATTTTATGAGAACACGTTAATTTCGGTGTTTCCTGTGTTTAAGCGGCGTGTCGGCTGGGCACAATGGCGGCATGATTGCGCGTCACATCGTTCGTTTCCTCGGTTCAGCAGTAGTTCTCGCAGCGTCGGGCGTGGCCGTTTCGGCCGTGTCCACGTCGATCGTCCCCTCCGCCTCGGCCCAGTGTCCGGACGTGCAAGTGGTGTTCGCCCGCGGCACCGGCGAAGCACCCGGCGTCGGCCCCACCGGCCAAGCCTTCGTCGACTCCCTGCGCCAGCGCGTGGGCGGACGCTCCTTCGACGTCTACCCGGTCAACTACCCCGCCAGCGACCAATGGGACACCGGCATCGACGGCGTCAGAGACGCAGGCGCCCATGTCAATTCGATGGCCCACGACTGCCCCAACACCAAGATGGTGCTCGGCGGCTACTCCCAGGGCGCGGCCGTGATGGGCTTTGTCACCTCCGCCGCCGTACCCGAAGGCATCGACCCCAACACCGTGCCCAAACCGCTGTCCCCCGACGTCGCCAGCCACGTTTCCTCGGTCGTGCTCTTCGGCATGCCCAACGTGCGTGCGATGAACTTCCTGGGCGAACCCCCCGTGGTCATCGGCCCGCTCTACCAAGACAAGACCGTCAAGGTGTGCGCCACCGAAGACCCCGTCTGCTCCGACGGCATGAACTTCTCCGCCCACGACACCTACGCCGACGACGGCGCCATGATCGACAAAGGCGTCTCCTTCGCCTCCAGCCACCTCGGTATGGGCGGGCCGGCTCCGGTCGCGTCGCCGCACGGCGGCTTCGGCGAATAACATCGCCGGTCAGTCCCTGATGAAGCCCTTGTTGCGCATCAGGGCGTCGGCCAGAAAGCCGTCGTGCGGAATCTGCGGTGCCTGGAACCACGTCGGATGGTGCCCGCAGTAGACGTTGCCGACGGTGGGCTCGGCGACCAGGTCGTCGATCAGCGTCTCGTCGCCGGTGATCGCGGCGACGACCAGCGAATGCCGCAACGGAGCCCAGCCGGCCTGGCGCGACCATGCCGACACCCACACACACGGGAAGGGCAGCTCGAGGTTGAGTTTGTCCACATCGGGTTGGGTCATCAGATGGACGGCCGGGCGCAGCACGGCGTAGCCGTCGCCGAGGTCGGCGACCACCTGATCGGCGCCGAGCAGCGGGGTTGACCCAGCGGCTCTGGCCGCCAGGAAGTTCGCGAGCGCGCGCGCCTTCTCGACCGGCTGGGTGGGCAGGCTCGCCCGCTCGTCGTCGCTGGGCAGCGGTTCGATCGTCGCCAATCGTTCGGCGATCGCTCGGGCCAGCGCCGTGGGATCGCCTTCGTAGAGCACCGCGGTGGTGTTGACGCACGCCATGCCGCCGTGACTGGCGATCGAATCGACGATGAGGTCGAGATAGTCGCGCCAGTCCCGGTCGGCGGTGATCGCGATCTTGCTGCGGCCCGGCCCGTTCACGATCACCGCCGGATCACCGGCATACTTGTCCACCACCTCCTGGCCGCCGTACACCATCGCGAGGTCGGCGCGCCGGATGAGTTCGTCCGCACCGGCATGGTCGGTGGGCAGATAGGCGGCGTCCTCGGCGCGAAAGCCCGCCTGGCGCAGCGCGCACACCAGCCGATGCGCCGTGAGCGGCTCGCGCCGCGACGGGCGCACCGCGACCCGGTAGCCCAGCGCCAGCGCCTGGGGCCACAGCCCGTGGACGCCCGGACCGTTTCCGGCCGCGTGCACGCCGAACACCTCGCCCCGGCGCACCCACAGCGCACCGCCCCCGCGGGTGCGCTCCTCGCGCCAGTCCAGCGCCGCACCCAAAGGCTGAGCCGGCCGGACGGCATCGAAAGCTTCGGTGACGGCGTCGGCCACATCGCTCGCCGCGGCCCGGGTGATCGCGATCGGCATGCCCGAAATCCGGCCGGCCAACCCGACGTAGGCCTCGAAATCCAGACCGGCGATCACGCCGTTGACAAATATCTCGGCGGCGCGGGCCAGCGCGGCCGCGCGCTGGGCGACCGGAAGCGGTGCGACGTTGCGCTGCGCGCCCAGCGTCTGCGAAACGTAGAGCGGCGGAACCATACTCATCTCGGCGACCGGGGTTCCCGCGGTCGTGGTGATGACCTGGCGTTTGCGGGTTCGATATTCGCCGTCCGGGCCGAGTGCGTCCAGGTTCACCAAATCGGTTGCGGGGCAACCGTGTTCGACGGCCACGCTTCAGTACACGCCTTCGATGACGGCCTCGCCCTCAAATGTGGTCACCGGTCGCACCTCGCTGACCGAATCGCTGAGGTCGCCCGCGGGTCCGGGCATCCTGATCGCCAGGTCGCGCTCCAGATTGTTCGGGATGAACATGCCCTTGCTGACGTGGTTCATCACCACCTGGCCGCGCTGCCCGTACGGCACGCGTTGCCCGGTGTCGGGATCGACCACCCAGAACACCACATACGGGGTGCGGGGGTCGAAGACGAACGCGTCGCCGTCGACGATGCGGGTGACCGCCTGCGACAGCACCATGGTGCTGCCGAACGCCATGACGACCGTCGTATTCGGGAAGATGCCGCGCAACAGGTCGAGCGTGTCGGCGTCCACATGCGCGCCGCTGAGCAAAAGGTAACGGATCTTGTCGTTGACCAGGTCGACGATCCGATCGTTGCGGGCGATCGCCTCCAGCAGCGGCGGGGTGGTGTGCAGGTTCGCGACATTCTGCGTCCGCAACACGAAGGCGGCCTGTTCGACGACGTGGTCGACGTAGGCCGCCACCTCGCCGGCGGCGCCGCGGGCGGCGATCTTCTTGACCCAGCGGGGATCGATGTCGATCGCGTGAAAAACCGCGCCCAGTCGCTGCGACACCAGCCGGGAGAAGTAGCCGACACCGTGCGGCCCACTCGGCATCAGGCAGAGAAAGCCCTGCCCCCGCCGAAACCCGCGCGCCGCGAAGTCCTCGGTTTGCCATTCGACGACCTGTGCGACCCAATCCGGCATCTGCACAGTGCGTTTCGGGGCTCCGGTGGTGCCGCCGGATTCGAAAATCTGGGGCAGCGGCGGCGCAGCTCCTTCGGCCGCGTAACCGCGAGGAATGAGGTCCTCCACGGCAACACTGCGCAATTCGTTGATCAGGTTGGGAAACAGCCGAAGGTCGGCGAAGGTGTTGATGTCGGTCAGCGGGTCGAAGCCCAGTGTGTGGGCGGCCCTCAACCAGAACGGCGAACCGGTGTCGTCGCCGAAATGCCAGGCGATCGCCGCGCGCAAATAGGCGTCGGCATCATCGACCGGTGCCGCGCGCGGGACGTCCAACAGCGAGAAGTCGACATCGGCCATGTCCTCGATCCTGTCCCATCATGGACCGGTATGCCAACGACACGGGGCGTCTGGTCAGGCGCGCGTGCCACCGTATCGCCTTATTTCACAGGGAGTTTCATCTGTGTGCACGCGATGTTCAGCGCGCTGCCCCTACGTGCCGAGCATCGCTGTGATCGTCTCGTTGAAACGGGGATAGATGTCGTCGTAGGTGCCGTCGCGCTCGGCGAACCGGAACATCTTGACGCGCTCCACCACGATCTCCTTGGCCTGCGGCTTGGTCTGCAGCAGGGTCATCGTCTCGGTGATGTAGTCCTCCAGCGGCATCGCCCGGGGATCGAATCCCCGCTCGCCCTGCAGGGCGGTCTGCACGTGCGGGGGAATGATCTCGATCACCTGCACCGAGGTGTCCCGCAGCTGGAACCGCAGCGATTCGGTGTAGGAGTGCAGCGCCGCCTTGGCGGCGCAGTAGGTCGGGGTGAGCGCGCTGGGCATGAAGGCCAACCCGGACGTCACGTTGAGGATCGTGGCGTGCCGCTTGCGCAGCAGCGCCGGCAGCAGCGCCGACGTCAGCCGGATGGGGCCCAGCAGATTGATGGCGATGCTCTGCTCGGCCAGGCCGACGCTGCTGCCGGTCAGGTCCTCGACCCGCTGAATCCCGGCGTTGTTGATCACCACGTTGAGGTCCGGGTAGTGGTCGGTCAGCTCGGTGGCGAACCGCCGGATGTCGGCGGGGTCGCCCTGGTCGAGCGACAGGGTCTGAATGCCCGGGTTGGCCTCCGCCACGGCACGTAGGTGGTTGCTGCGCCGGCCGGCGATGATGACCTGGTTGCCCAATCGGTGGAAAGATTCCGCCAGGCCGCGGCCGATGCCGCTGCCGCCGCCGGTGACCAGAACGGTGTTGCCCGTCATCTGCATCGCGGTTCTCCTTCGGGGTCGCCCTGCCATCGGCCAGCTCGACCGGCCACTCGGCCGACAGAGCGGAATGCCCCAATGCGGAGCCGGCTAACCACGATGCCCTATCCGCCCGCGCGCTGTCACGAAAAACGCGACCCGATTCGGTTACGCGGCCGGTTGGTTGTGCAGCCGGCGCGGATCGACGCCCGCGCGGTGCCACCCCGCGGCGGCCCAGCTCGTGTAGAGCACCCGGACGGGCAGCCGGTTGAGCAGCGGGTTGAGCGCTCGAATCGCCGCGGCGATGCGCTGGAAACGCTTCTCCTTCTTGGCATTCCACTGCAGCTGGCACACCTCGCGCATCTGCGGCGGCAGCGTTCCGACCACGATCAGCCGGGTATAGGCGTTCAGCGGCGCCGACAGGACCTTCCAGACCGGCTTGGGAATCCGGCGCGGACCCGGTATGCCCTTGCGGATGTAGCCGGTGCCGTACAGCACGGTCTTGTGCGGGACGAACCGGTCGAGCATCTCGTCCCAGTAGGCCAGAAAGTCGTCGTAGGTCTGCGGTTGTCCCCGGTCGCTGACGCCGTACAGGCTGTACCAGAGCTTGCCCTCGGTGAAGATCTGTTCCTTCTCGGCGCGCGACAGCCGGCGGATGAATGTGTCGGCGTTGTAGATGACCTGGTCGACGAAGCTGGCGTGCGCCCAGTAGAACAGCTCCGGGTTCAGCGCGTGATATCTCGATCCGTCGCTGACCGTGCCCTTGATCGTCTTGTGGAAGTCGCGCACCTTGCGGCCCCATTCGTGGGGCTCGTCTGAGTAGACGGTGTTCATCAGGGGCGGCGCGGTCCGCTTGGCCCGGCCCAGCGTGTCGCTGAAGATCACGGAGTGGTCCAGCACGCCCTGGGCGAGCTGTTCGATGCAGTTCTCCACCCCGGCGGTGCGTTGGAACCCGAACAACTGAGTCCGGACGTCGCCATAGAACTTCCAGATCAACGAGTCCGGCCCCAGCCGCGTCGCGGCGTCGGCGACCTCGTCGTCGACGGGCATGGGCATCGCCTCGCGAACGCCGGTGTCGAAACGCGAGCCGGCGGTCGCCGCGGCCCACCCGTCGTTCTGGGCGGTCATGCCCACCTCCTTGTCGCCCGGCGCTGTGCTGGCGTGGCGCGTCGTGGAACGCCGACACAAAAGTGTATCTTTGTTCCAAGGCTAGCATTCTGTGTACCGCGAGATTGCCGTGAAGGTCGTGATACATGCAGAACCGCAGCCTTGAGCGCAATTTCGACGAAACCACCGATCTCGACCGCACCATCCTGGACACCGCGCGAAGCGTGTTCGAGACCTACGGGGTGCGCCGCGCCAACATCGACGACGTCGCCGCCCGGGCCGGGGTCAGCCGCAGCACCATCTACCGGCGCTTTCCGACCAAGGAGAAGCTGTTCGCCCAGGTGGTCAGGCGCGAGGCCGGACTGTTCTTCAGCACCCTGGATCAAGCGACCGCCGGCTGTGACCCGCAACAGGCTGTGGTCGAGGCCTTCGCGCTCGGGGTGCGGCTGGTCCAGGATTCACCGCTGTACTCGCGGATCGCCGACAGCGAACCCGAACTCTTCGGCATGTTTTCCCGGTCGCATGCCTTCCCGATTCGCCAGTTCGCCGACGGAATCGCCCATACCCTTCGGCGTTGCGGGGCCGACCTACCCGAGCCGGACCTGGACAACGTCGCCGATATCCTGCTTCGCGTCGCCCTCGGCATCATCGTCTTTCCCACCGACCGGCTCGACACCTCGGACCCGGCCGCGGTGCGCGAGTACGCCGCCCGCTATCTGGTTCCGATCATCAGCCGGGAGCAGGCCCGCTAACGGCGCTCACATTGTCGGCGTCCTGAACTAGCCTTGACCCGTGGCTGGGAGTTCTGCGGCTCCGCGGACCCGGTACGCCAGTTGCGGCGAGATCGACATCGCCTATCAGGTCTTCGGCGATGGCCCGATCGACCTGCTCATGCTGCCGGGCCCGCTGATCCCGATCGACTGTGTCGACCTCGAGCCCTCGATGTATCGGTTCCATCGACGGCTGGCCTCCTTCTGCCGGGTGATCCGCTTCGATCAGCGCGGCATCGGCCTGTCGTCCCGGATTCCCTCGCTGGACATGCTCGGCCCGGAATCGTGGGCGCAGGATGCCCTCGCGGTGATGAACGCGGTCGGTTGCGAGCGAGCTACCGTCTTCGCCCCGGGTTTCACCACGCTGGCCGGGGTGGTTCTCGCGGCCGACCACTCCGACCGAGTGAGCAGTCTTGTCATAGCCAACGGTGCGGCACGCACCCTGCGGGGCCCCGACTACCCCATCGGCGCTGAGCTCGACGCCGCCGATCGCTTCACGTCGATCGGGATGGAGCCCGACGCCGTCGAGCAGGGCTTCGACATGCTCGGCATCATCGCCCCCAGCGTCGCGCACGACGACGCATTCCGCTCGTGGTGGGACATGGCCGGTAACCGGGCCGCGTCACCCAGCATGGCGCGGGCGTTCATCAACAAGGTCAGGCAGGGCGACGTCCGCGACCGGCTGCCCCGGATCACCGTGCCGACCCTGATCCTGCACCGCGACAATCCCGGCTTCAGCCCCGTCGAGCACGCGCGCTACCTCGCCGAGCGCATCCCCGGCGCGCGCCTGGTCGAGTGCCCCGGCGGCGACACCCTGTACTGGGTCGGCGATACCGCGCCCATGCTGGACGAGATCGAGGAGTTCATCACCGGCGTGCGTGGCGGATCCGACGCGGAGCGCCTGCTCACCACCATCGTGTTCACCGACATCGTCGGCTCCACCGAGCGCGCCGCGATGCTCGGCGACCACCGCTGGCGCGACCTGCTGGACAACCACGACACGATCGTGCGTCACGAACTGCAGCGGTTCAGCGGACGCGAAGTCAACACGGCCGGAGACGGATTCGTCGCGACGTTCAGCAGCCCGAGCGCGGCGATCGCCTGCGCGGACGCCATCGTGGACGCCGTTCGCGTTCTGGGCATCGAGGTGCGGGTCGGCATTCACGCGGGCGAAGTCGAGATGCGCGGTGCGGACGTCGCAGGCATGGCCGTCCACATCGGCGCGCGGGTGGCGGCGCTCGCGGGGCCCAGTGAGGTACTGGTGTCATCCACGCTGCGCGACATCGTCACCGGGTCGCGGCACCGGTTCGGCGACCGCGGTGAGACCGCGCTCAAGGGCGTCCCCGGTTACTGGCGGCTATACGCCCTGGTCCGCGAGCACGCCGTCGCCCACCGGTAACCCACCCGCCAAATCGCGGCGGTCGAAGTGTCACCGGCCCCGGCGTAGGCTGCGGGCGGGGACTTACCGGAGCCGACGCTACGCGGCTTTCCATTCGATTTCTGGCGTCTGGCTTGGCATTTGATCGAAGGAGTACGCATGAACGACGTGCACATCTCGCTGCCTCCCGCTCTGCGGCGAGCGCTGGACCTGCTGATCGACCCGCCGGCCGATCCAGACGTGGGCCACGGTTATCTGAACCTGCTCGGCGCCGGCAACGACGGCCCAGTCGAGAAGAACACCGGCCCCATCCAGGCGGCCTGGGCATCGCCGATCGGATCGATGCTCTACGACAACGCCCAAGCGCTTTCCCGGCGCTGGATCAGCGCGTGGCAACTGCCGCTGGAGTGGTTGGACGTCCCGCAGGGCGGTATCGCGCTGGACGTCGGTTCGGGTCCGGGCAATGTCACCGCGTCGCTGGCGCGTGCCGCCGGACCGAACGGGCTGGCCCTCGGCGTCGATATCTCCGAGCCGATGCTGGCCCGCGCCGTGCGCAACGAGGCCGGGCCGCAGGTCGGCTTCATCAAGGCCGACGCACAACGACTTCCGCTGCGCGACAGCACTATTGACGTGGCGGTGTCGACCGCGGTGTTGCAATTGGTGCCGGATCCGGCGGCCGCCCTTGCCGAGATCGCGCGGGTGCTGCGGCCTGGCGGCAGGCTGGCCGTGATGGTCCCGACCGCCGGGCGCCTGGCCCGCTATTGGCAGCTGCTGCCCAATGTCGGGGCGCACGCGTTCGACGACGACGAAATCGGCGATGCCTTGGAAGACAACGGTTTTGCGAGCGTACGGGTGAAGAACCTGGGCACGTTCCAGTGGGTCCGCGGTAAGAAAGGCTGATCCGCCGGGCTTTTCCGACGGCCGCGGGCCGGTCCTATTCCGGCGATTGCGCCAGGACGGCGAGCTTGTCCATCGACTCGCGCAACATGTCGGGCGTCGTCGCACGGGCTCGTTCGATGCGGGTGGGGTCGTTGAGCGCCGTCCAATCGTACGTGTGGGTCACGGTGGTCAGCGTGGGGTTGATCTGGCTGACCTCCCAGCGCCACCGGTGGCCGGGCGGCTGCTTCTTGGGTTCCGCCGGGCACCAAGCGATTTTGCTGCATTCGACGAATTCGACGACGTGGTTTTCGCGCACCGCGCCATTGGTCAGGGTCGTGGTGAACACGTCACCGACTTGGTGGACGCGCTGCCCCGGAGCGGCCGAGGCGAGGTTGTCGTTGCCGTCCCAGCTCGGCTGCCGAGCCGGGTCGGCGATGAGTTCGAAAATGCGAGCCGCGCTGGCCGAGATGACGCGGGTGGCGCTCACGATGCGTTCCTCTTCCATGCCGCTATCCAAACACGTCGGCGGGTCCGCCGGTTGGTGACTGTGGGCCGGGCCGCAGCGGCGGTTCACCCCATCCGCGGCAGCGCCTCAATCGGCCCGGACAGCGCCGCCTTGACGTAGCGGGTGTCGTCGTCGGCCAGCACCTCGGTGGCGTCCCCCTCGATGCCGTCGACGATCGCGCGCGCCACCTGGCGCGGGTCGTTCTTGGGTGCGTCGAAGCCGGAGGTCATCTCGGTGTCGGTGAAGCTCAGGTGCGCGGAAGTAACCAGGGTGCCTTGTTTTTCGAGTTCGATACGCAGCGAATTCGTCGTGGACCACAGCGCGGCCTTGGAATCTCCGTATCCCCCGGATCCGGGCATCCAGGACAGGATCGAGGCGATGTCGACCAGCGCCCCGCCGCCGTTGTCGGCAAGTATCGGCGCGAACGCCTTGGCCACCCGCAGCGCGCCGAAGTAGTTCGTCTCGAAGACCGCTCGCACCTCGTCGATGTCACTGCTGAGCAGGCTTCGGGCGCCGAGCACACCGGCATTGTTGATCACGATGTCGGCGTCCGGCGCCGCGGCCGCCAGGGTGGCCACCGATTCCGGTTCGGTGACGTCCAATTCGACGCTGACGACGCACGGATCCTGGCTGGGCTTGGGCGCCCGCGCTGTGGCGTAGACCTTGGCCGCGCCTCGTTCCAACAACTCGGCCACGATGGCCTTGCCGAGTCCGCGCTGTCCACCGGTGACAACCACCGTCGACCCCTTGACGTTCACCATGTGCCTACTCCCTTGACTGAATCAAAACTGTTTTGCTTACGTCACGGTACTGGCCGCATGTGACATAGGCAAGTAATATTTGGGTATGTCTTCGCCGTGGGGTGCGTCACAGCGATACGGGTGCGCCGCGGCGCCCGGCGGCCTGGGCCTGGTCCAGGACTTCCTCAACACGAGGGCCATCGACGGGTATGGACCGGACCTGCTGGCCGACCCGATCCTCGCCCGCGACTGGGCCGCCGCCGCGGTGCGAGCGTGGTCGTGCGCGCGCGGCGTGACCCTGCACCCCCCGAAGCTGGGCGATGCGGATCTGGCCAGGCTTCGCGGCTTGCGGGCCACCGTCGAGCAGCTGGTGGCCGGCCAACCGCCGAGTGGGCCGGGCGCCGGCGGCATTACCGCTTCCGTCACGCTGTCCGATTCGGGCGAGGTGCTGCTGGAACCCAGCGCCAGCGGCTGGCGCTGGCTGGCGTCGGCGTTGTGGGCCGAGGTGCTGCTGAGCCAGCAGGCCGGCACCTGGCGGCGGCTCAAGCGATGCCACAACCACCGGTGCGGATCGACGTTCTACGACCGTTCGAAAAACAACAGCGGGGTCTGGCACGACGCCAAAACGTGCGGTAACGCCGTCAATCTGCGCGCCTCCCGGGCGCGGCGGCGGGAACGCGATCGGGCGGCGCAGTCGGCCGTTCCGCCGGATTAGGCGGGCATCGGCGATAAAGCCCGGCGGGACGTCGATGCGCCCGTCAGCAGCGTTCGACGCCTTTGGGCATCAGGCGCGGACCCGTGGCCGCCGGTCGCCGCGAGCTTCTGAGCACCGCGTGCACTACGTGGGAGGCGCGCGTCTTCAGCGGCGCGACCACGTCGAAAGTGGCGGGAGCCTGGCTGACCCAGGCCGGAAGTGTGGCCACAATGTGTTCCTTTGTTCTTTCGGCATGTGCGCCGACTCAGTCAATTGCACCGCAGCGGATTTACGGCGGCGCCGCGCCGCGGTAAACGTCACGAAAAGCCCGGTTGTGGCGTACGGCACATTCGTGACGCAACGAAGGGCACGCAACAGTGCGTCTAGTGAAAACCCTTGAACCGGCGCAGATAACCCGGCAATCGGTGTGCCGGTACCGCCTTTGGCCAGTCATCGGGGCGGAAATACGCGTCGGTACCGCCGTCCACGAATACTACACTGCCGCAGAGAAAGTCGGCGGCGTCCGACAGCATGAAACACATCCAGTCCGCCATGTGTCCCGCGTCTCCGAAGCCCCCGAGGGGGACCGGGAACGACCGGACGGCCTTGGCTTGCCTCGGATTCGACAGCTGTTCCTGCAGAAGCGGCGTCATGATCGCACCGGGAGACAATGCGTTCAGTCGCACCCCCGACCCTGCCCACTCCGGAAGCACGGCGTGTCGCCGCACCCAACGGCTGACCGCGATCTTGGATGCCCCGTACATCATCGTCGGCGCCGCAGGACCCAACAGCCGCACGGTCCGCACCGCCCTATCGGCATCGTGGGCAAGCAGCGCCCTGACCGCCCGGCGCGGCACCGCGGGAACCGTCGTCGTCGAATTACTGGCTACGACAACGGCCTTCGCGCGTTCGGCGGCGGCCAGCGCGGCGCGCCAGGCGGCGAGCAGTTCGACGACACCGAAGTAATTGACCGCAGCGATCTGGCGGATGCGGTCGCGACCGGGGCCCGGACCCAGGCCGGCCGCGAGCACGGCACCGTCGAGCCGGTTGCCCGAGGCCGTCAGGACGCGGTCGGCCGCCGCTTTGCGTCCATCGGGTGTCGACAGGTCGGCGACGATATCGGCGTCCTTGATGTCGACACCGATGATCTTGTGCCCGCTGTCCCGAAGGCGCGCGGCGGTCTCGCGTCCCATCCCGGAAGCCGACCCGGTGATGGCATAGGTGCCCATTGATTCCTCCGTTCCGACGGGCAGTATGCCTGTCACTTCGGCGGGCCTGCCGGGTGCGGGGTCAGTTCGCCGCGGCGGCCTTCTCGACGTCGAGCAGTTGCTCGCCGCGCCGTTCCTCGTCGTAGGCCTTGCGCCCGCCCCGCAGCCCGAACAGCCGTTTCGAGACCAGCAGGTAGATCACCGCGGCGACGTTGATGGCGAAGGTCACCGCCCGGGTCATGGTGATGCCCTTGGCCAGGTCGTGGATCTCGAGCGGCAAGAAGACCGAGGTGGCTATCACCGCGAAGTATTCGCCCCACCGCTTCAGCAGCCAGAGGCCGACCCCCTCGACGACCTCGATCAGCGCGTATCCCACCAGCGCCAGGGTCAGCAGGGCCAGGGTGGACGGCTTGGCGGCCAGCGCCTTCTCCAGTTCGTGCACGATGGTCATCTGATCGACCTTGAATCCGGCGGCGCGGAAGATCGGCAGGTCGCGATCGAGGGTGGCCTGGATGGCGCCGCGCGCCCCGCGGAACTTCCACACCGCGTAAGCGGCTAATCCGATCACCACCGCCCGCAACAAGCGTTCCACCGCCAAGGCACGGATGATGATGGCCTGGCGTAAGGCCTTGCCGCGCATGATCATCGGCGCGTCTTCGGCGCGGCCGCGGCCGTGCGGTTCGCCCACGGTGAATTCGCCGCACCGCAGGCAGCGCCACACTTCGCCCAGTCCGGTGCTGCCGCTCAACCGGTCGGCCAGCGACTTCTCGTCCGGTGCATAGGTGGCGTGCCCAGCCACGGCGCAGGTGACCAGCTCCCACCGATTGTGGCGGTGTTCTTTGCCCATGGCCGGATCATTCATGGCCGACGGTCGGCCACGCAAGGGGGCGCGCGGACGTCAGAAACGCGGCTTGCTGCGAGCGCACCGGGCGGTGGGAGGCACCGACCCGAGGAGTCCGGTGAGTTCGGCGATTCCGATCTCGTCGAGACGCGCGACGGCGGCGACGATGTCATCGCGCAGCGACTCGTCGCAGAAGGGTTCGGCGAGCCAGGCGAACTTGTCCACGACGCGTTCCCAGGACATCGGGCGGGTGGGCGATCCCTCGTAATCCGACTGCTCGCGGCTGAACTCTCGCCCGTCGCTGGTAATCACGTGCACCCGCGCCGCGGTGCGTTGCGGATAGTCGGCGGTCAGGTCGTCGGCCGCCTCGACCCGCACCCGCGACAACAGGTCTTGGACGTCAGCCCGCGAAACCCGGCTATTCTCAAGCTGTTCGGGGCCGACTCCCCCGTCGAGCAGCGCGGCCGCGGTCAGGTACTTGAGGTTGTAGTCTGCCTGCTCCTTGGTGATCGGGTGTTGCTTGTCGCCATACGCGCCCCCACCGGCGAAGTCGTACGCCCCCTGAAAGACCTCGAGGACCACCCGGTCGACATCCGCACCGCGCAAACCGTTTTCGCTGCGAACGGCCAGGACCGCGTCGATGACGACCTGGCCGTGGATGAGCGAGCAGTACTGCTTCAGGTAGGTCTGCTCGACACAGGTGAGGCCGCGGTCGGCCGGGTGGAGATCGATGGGCTGATCGAACAACTGCACCAATCCGTGCGGGCCTTCGAACAGCGACCTGGGTCCGGTGATCCCGCGCGCGGCGAGCATCGTCGTGTACACGGCGCGCATGCCGGTGCTGGCAGGCGAGATGCCCTTCCAGTTTGACACCGGTTCGGCATGGACCGTCGCCAGCGAAACGTTGTCGGCCGCCGCGGCCGCGATGGCGTTCGCGGTCTGTCCGGCGCTCAGCCCCAGCAGCTTCGCGCTGCCCGCCGCGACCGACATCGCCAGCTGCAGCGCGTGGTTGAGGCCGCGCGCCATCACGGGAACCTGTGCGCTGAAACGGCATTGGATCTCATAGGCGACCGCGAGCGCCAGCAGGAAGTCGGCTCCGCTGGCGCCGGTGTGCTCGGCCACGGCCAGCAAGGCGCCGAGGTTGTCGGCGGGGTGGCAGAGCCCGCCGACGGTGAGGTAGGTGTCGAGCAGATCGGGGTAACGCACCAGCACCGCGTTGAAGAAGGCGGCCTGGTCCACCGATGCTCGCCCCCCGCCGACCAGCGTGGCCGTCGGGGCGCCACCGAACGCTGCGGTGTGGTCGCGGATCGTCGGGACGAGCTCGCCGTCCAGCGAGCCCACGGCGCACGCGATGCTGTCCAGGACATTGCGTTTCAACAGTTCGCGCGGCCGCCCGCTCAGATCCCCCTGCCGCGCGCCGACGACGAAATCGGCCAACTCGTCCACAACGTAGTTATGTGCCACCACTTTTCGCCTCCCAGGCGAGGCTACCCCGACGCACGCCCCCGTTCCTGTGTGTGATGCGCTACACGGCGGTATCGGTCTGTGGCCGCGACCCGCTGAGGGCGGCGGTCTCGTCGGTCAGGTGTTTGCCGATGTCGCGGATCTGTCGCGCGGTCAGCGCGCACAGCGGGTGCACGGCCACCATCAGGGCGACGCGGGCCCGGTCGTCGAAAACCGGCGCGGCGATGGTCACCACGGGCTGCTTGCGCCGGCCCGGGTTGTCATCGGACAGAAATCCGATGGTGGTGAACTCGACCAGCAGCTGATCCATGATGTGCCGCACCGGGGTCGGCATTTCGCTGCTGTCCAGCGTGCCGACCACCTGCACCGCCTGCGCGAGCGCCGGAGTCGTCCAGTCGACGTCGAACCCTCGATCCCGGGTGTGCGCCAACACCTGCTCCAGGCGCTGAGTGCGGTCGGCGTTGTCGCCCGCGCCCCGCCGGACCCACGCGCGTTGCTCCTCCTCGGTGTCCCAGGCCGCCATGGCCACCCCGAACGGCGGCGCGTACGGAATGCGGTCACCCGGTATCCCCGACGGCTGCGTGGCCGGCTCGCCCTCGAAGGCGGTGACCACCAGGGAATCACCGAACTTTTCGACCACCGAACAGGCGTAGTCGACCTCGCGGGACAGCCGCAGCGCCGCGGACCGCGCCGCATGCGCGAGCGGGCGGGCGGTGTCCGTGCGGGCGGCCACCACGGCGAGTGCGGGACCGAGCGCGAACGTCTTCGCGATCGGATCGCGGCTCGCCCATCCGCGGTCGCACAACGTTTTCAGGATCGCGTGCGCGGTCGCCTGGGTGAGATCCAGCTCGCGCACGACGTCGGAGAAGCGCAGCCGCGAATTTCCGGACCGCGCCAGCAGCTCGACGACATCGAGCACGCGGGCGGTCGGCGCTGACGTCGAACCGCGAATTGCTTGACTCCTCTACCACTCCGTTTTTACAGTTGTACGAACATTCGAGATCTTATATCGATTATCCGAGAAAGCTAGTTCATTGCGCGCTGTGGTATTGCGAGACGGCCGGTTGCAGGTCCGTGCGATACCGGACCCGAAGCCCGGGCCGGGTGAGCTGTTGCTGCGCACGTTGAGCACCGCGATCTGCGTGTCCGACGTGCATTTCATGGATCATCCCGAGCTCGCCATCGACGACCCGACCGGCCGCTCGCTGTACGACACCGAGCGCGACATCGTGCTCGGCCACGAATTCGTCGGCGAGGTCGTCGGACACGGGCCCGGCTGCACCGACCAGTTCGCCGTCGGTACGCGCGTGACGGCCATGCCGGTGCGCCTGGTCGACGGCGGCGCCGGCGGAATGCGCATCATCGGTCAGCATCCCGAAGCCCAAGGCAGTTTCGCTGAGCTGCTGGTGGTTTCGGAAGTGGCGGCCAAGCCGGTCCCCGGCGACGTGTCCAACGATGCCGTCGCATTGACCGACGCGTTCGCGGTCGGCGAGTTCTACGTGCGCTCGGCGCAACTGAACCACGGCGAGATTCCCATCGTCATCGGTGCGGGAGCGATCGGGCTCTCGGCCGTCGCGGCGCTGGCCGGCCGCGGCATCGAGCCCATCGTCGTCGCCGACTTTCACGCCGACCGGCGCGAACTAGCCCGAGACCGGTTCGGCGCGCACGTGCTGGTCGACCCGGGCGAGAAGTCCCCGTTCGACGCGTTCAACGAGGTGCGCGCGCAGCGCGGATTGCCCGGGCCGGCAGTCGTATTCGAATGCGTGGGCGTGTCCGGACTGATCCAGGAGTTGGTCGAATCCGCCGAACTGGGCACCCGCATCTACTGCGCGGGCGGCTGGTACACCGGCGACACCCTCGACATCACCACCGCCACCCGCCAGGGTGTGACCATTCAGTTCGGCGGCGGTCCGCACCCCCAGGACTGGTACGGCACGCTCGACGCCATCGTCGCGGGCCGACTGGATCCGCTGCCGAGCGTCGGCAAGATCATCGGCCTCGACGAGGTGCCCGATGCCCTCGATCAGGCCCGCAGGTCCGACGGCCCGCCCCGGATCGTCGTCCGTCCGAATGGAGACGTCACGTGAGCGAACGCGATGACCGGCAAGACATCTCCGAACTGCTGGTGCGCTATGCCACCGGGATCGACCGGCGCGACTGGCCGCTGTTTCGCACCGTCTTCACCGACGACTGCCGACTGGACTACGGCGAGATCGGCACCTGGAATGGCGTCGACGCCGTCGCCGACTTCATGGAGCAGGTGCACGCCCTGGCGGGGCACACGTTGCATCGCCTGACCAACCAGGCCATCACGCTCGACGGCGACAAGGCCACGGCACGCACCTATATCGACGGCTTGATCATGGCTAGCGACAACAACTCTGGCGTCAATGCGATCGGTTTCTATGACGATGACCTGGTGCGCACGCCGACGGGCTGGCGCATCGCCCGCCGGCGCTACACCCAGGTTCGTATCGCCACGGTCGGGGGCGAGTAGATGACTTTCGCGACGAAATACGGGCCATGGGCACTGGTGGCCGGCGCCTCGGATGGCGTGGGCGCGGCGTTCGCCGAAGGCCTCGCCGAGCGCGGCGTCAACGTGGTTCTGCTGGCCCGCAGGCAAGCCGTGCTCGACCGCGTCGCGGCCGACATCGAGGCCAAGACGCCGATGCAAACCCGCACTGTCACAATTGATCTCGCGCAGCCCGGTGCCGCCGCGGCGGTGGCCGCGGCAACCGGTGACCTGGAGATCGGCATGCTGGTGTACTGCGCCGGAGCCGACCCGAATTTCGCACCGTTCCTTGCCAATCCGATCGAAGCCGTCGAGGCGATGGTGCGACGCAACTGCATGGTGCCCATGCAGTTGTGCCATCACTTCGCGCCCGCGATGGTGGAGCGAGGCAGCGGCGGCATCGTCATCTTCGGGTCGGGCGCCGGGCTGGCCGGCGGACCGAACATGGTCGCCTACGGCGCCTCGAAGGCGTTCGACATGGTCTTCGCCGAGGCGCTGTGGGCCGAATTGCACGACAAGGGCGTCGACGTCCTGGGCCTCATCCTGGGCAAGACCAACACACCGGCGTTGCGCGAACTCGAATACAGCCGCGGCCTGATCGGCTCCCCCGACGAGGTCCCGCCGGACGCGGCGGCCGTGCCTGACGTCATCGCCGAGGCCTTCGAGAACCTCGGCAACGGCCCCACCCTGATGGTGGGCGACACCATGCGCGCCGCAGCGCAGTTGCTGGCATCGCTGAGCCGCAATCAGGCCGTTGAGCTGTTCGCCCAGGCCGCCGCCGCTGCCATGGGACCGGACGCCTAGGGCGAAACGGCGGAACCGCGATGGTTCGCTGCGCGTCCTACTAGATGGCAGCGAGGTTTGCCAAAGTTCGAAATCAGGGCAGCCTAACTCTTGCTTTCCCAGTCCCCTGTGCAGCAAATATGGGCTTGCACGCACTGTTCTCACGGCCGACCCGCTGCGTTGCTGAGCGTGTAGGCCGCGCGTACTTTGGGTAACCGGATCGCCACGGCATCGAGCCGAACTAACCACCGATCAGCAGCGCGAAGGATGACGATGCTCGCCATAGACAGGCCCGCAGCGACCGTGTCGACGACGCGCTGGCGCCGCCGCACCCTGACCCGCTCGGGGTTGATCACCGGCGCGTTCGTCGTCCCAGCCGTGGTCGTCCGCATCGCCGGACTGCACACCGGCGCGGTGCTCGCCCTGCTGATCTTCGGAGCGGCAGTGGTGGCGGCCAGCTTCTTGCTGGCCTGGGCGGCCGAGGCGGCGCAAATCGATGTCTCCGGCGGGCTGGCGACGGCGCTGCTCGCCCTGATCGCGGTGCTGCCCGAATACGCCGTCGACCTGTACTACGCCTACGTGTCCGGCCACAACGCGGATTACACGCAATACGCCGCCGCCAACATGACCGGATCCAATCGGTTGCTGATGGGCCTGGGTTGGCCCGTCGTGGTGCTGGTGGGCATCATGGTCGCGCGCAAGACCGGGTCGGCGAAGCCCACCGGTCTGACGCTGGAGCCAGCAAACCGGGTCGAACTCGGATTTCTGTCGATCGCCGGCGTCCTCGCGTTCGCGATCCCGGCGAGTGGCCAGATCCATCTCGGGCTGGGGCTGGCGTTGCTGGCCTGGTTCGGGTTCTACCTCTACAAGATCAGCCACGGCGAGGTCGAAGAGCCCGACCTGATCGGCACCGCCGCCGCGTTGGGCGACCTGCCCGACGGCCGGCGGCGCGTCACCGTAATCGGCCTGTTCTTGGTTTCGGGCGCGGTGATCCTGCTGTGCGCCAAGCCGTTCGCCGACAACCTGGTCGCCGCCGGCGCCCAACTCGGCATCAACCGCTTCCTGCTGGTGCAGTGGCTGGCCCCGCTGGCCTCCGAGGCACCGGAGTTCATCATCGCGACCATCTTCGCCGCCCGGGGCAAGGGCACGGCCGCCATCGCCACGCTGCTGTCCTCCAAGGTCAACCAGTGGACCCTGCTGATCGGGTCACTGCCGCTCGCCCACCTGCTGGGCGGGGGCGGGGTCTCCCTGCAATTGGATTCCCGCCAGGTGGAGGAGGTGCTGCTGACCGCCACCCAAACGATGATGGGGGTGGCGCTGATCCTGGCGCTGCGGTTCCACCGGTTCGCCGCTTGCGCACTGCTCGGGCTCTTCGTCGTCCAGTTCCCGATCTTCTCGACACAGGGGCGGCTGCTGCTCTGCGCCGTCTACGTCGCGGTGGCCGTCGTCGGGCTGGTCGTCAACCGCCGCCACGTGGTCGCCACTCTCCGGGCGCCGTTCTTCGGGACGGCCATTCGGCACAGCGGTCACCCACATCACGAACCTGGAGATTCAGCCCACCCGCGGTAGCTGCCGCTGCACGGTCACCCGCCCGCGCCCGAAAACACACTGCGTATACGGTCCCAGGTATGAATCGAGTGTCGGTGATCACAGGCGGGGCGGGCGGCATGGGTCTGGCCACGGCGAAAATCGTCGGTCGCGACCACACCGTGGTGCTCTGCGACGTCAGGCAGGACCGGTTGGCGGCCGCGGCCACGACCCTGCAAGACCTCGGGATCGCCGCGACTACCGTCGACTGCGACGTCACCGACCGGCGCGCCGTCGCGGACCTGCTCGCCGCCGCGACCGGCCTAGGGTCCGTTGTCTCCGTCATCCACACCGCCGGGGTCAGCCCGAGCATGGGCGCCGCCGACTACGTCATTCGGACCAACGCCGTCGGCACCGTCAACGTCAACGAGGAGTTCTTCGCGGGCGCCGACGAGGGCGCGGTGATCGTCAACGTGGCATCGATGGCCGCGCACATTCTACCCGCCGAAGTCATTCCGGCAGAACAGTTTCCGCAAGCACTGAGCGACACATCGGCCTTCATGGACGCCATGCTGGCGGCGTGCGGCATCGCTCCCGAGGACGCGCGATCCGGCCTCGCCTACGCCATCAGCAAGAGCTTCGTCAAGTGGTACAGCCAGTCGCAGGCCGAGCGCTTCAACACCCGCGGCTTGCGCATCGTCTCGGTGTCGCCGGGGTCCATCGACACCGAGATGGGCCGGCTCGAGGAGCAGGCCGGCGCGGGCGCCATGGTGGCCAACGCCGCCGTCCCGCGGTGGGGCAAGCCGGAAGAGATGGCCGAGCTGCTCGCCTTCTGCGCCAGCGCGAAGGCCGGATATCTCACCGGCACGGACATTCTCAGCGACGGCGGCGTGATCGCCTCGATGACCGAACGCGCCAGGGTGTCGGCCGCGGGTTAGACGAGGTAGTACAACTCGGAGTGCGGGGCGAGTTCGGGCGTGCCGGTGAACGGCTCCTTCACTTTGAGGTCGGCCAGGCGGTTGTGGGCGTAGCGCACCGCCTTGAGGGTGGCCGAGAACTCCTCGTCCTCCTCGGGGAAGACCTGCTCGGCGGGAAACCAATTCCGGAAGCCGACATTGTTCAGGACGCCGAGCGTGTCGGGGCGCACCCCGGCGAGCAGGACCGTGACACCCCGCTCGGTCACCTCGCGCAGGAAGTGCTCGATGCGCTCGATGCAGACCACGTCCGGGTGGCGCACCCGTTTGAGGCGCAGCACCACGAAAGCGAGATCTTGTTCGGCGATGCGATGGTTGATCGCCGTCAGGTAACGGTCCAATTCCGGTGCGGCCCCGAAGAACAGCTCACCTTCGAGATCGTAGATGGCGATCGAGGGGTCCGCGGCGTCGCCCGGAATACGTTCGCGCACTACACGTTCGGGTGTGACGACGAGTTCCTTGGATTTCAGCTTGGCCGCCCGCGGCACGAACAGCAGGATCGATAGGACCACCCCGAGCAGGACCGACTTGTCGAGGTCGACGGCGATACCCGTGCAGGCCGTGACGAGCACCAGCCCGGCGTCATAGCGGGACGCCTTCAGGGTGTAGATCAGGCGCTTGAAATCGACCAGGCGCGCCGCCGTGACGAGCAAGAGCCCCGCCAGCGCGGGCTGCGGAACGTAACGCAGCAGCGGGGCGAACAGCAGCAAGGCCGCGGCGACCGTTGCGGCCGAGACGATCCCGGAGAACCGCGTTACGGCGCCGGACTGGAAGTTGATCGCCGACCTCGACAGTGAGCCCGACCCGGGCAGGCTCTGGAAGAAGCCCCCGGTCAGGTTCGCCAGGCCTTCGGCCATGATCTGGCGGTTGTAGTCGATCTTCTGTTGTGTTTGGTAGGCAATGGCTTTGGCGATCGACAGCGCCTCGATGATGCCGACGAAGGCGATGGCGAGTGCACCCGTGGACAGATGCGGCAGCCACTCCGTGTGCACCTCGGGCACATGCGGGCCGGGCAGGCTGCGCGGGATCTTGGCGGCCACCGACACCGCGGTGTGCCCGCCCCGGCCCGGGGTCGACCAGCCGGCGAGGTAGGCGATGAGCGCCGTGATGACGAGCACCGCGAGCATGTCGACCTGCGGCCATCCGTACCGCTGGACCAGCTTGCGCAGCACGACGGCCAGGATCACCGCGGTGACACTCAATGTCAGTGCGCGGTAATTGATGTGATCGCCGTGGGTCAGGGTGAGCCAGACGCGCCGGAGTACCTGCATGTGGCCGTTGCCCTTGTCACGGACGCCCAGGGCGTTGCCCAGCTGTCCGATGGCGAGCAGGAAGGCCGCGGCCGCCATGAAGCCGATGATGACCGATTCGGAAATGTAGCGGGTGAGGTTGCCGAGCTTGAACAGGCTGATCACGATCTGGAATGCGCCGACGAGCACGGCCAGCAGGAAGAGCGCCTCGAAGAGTTCCTTGGCGTTCTCGGAGTCGATGAAGGCCAGCGCGGTGAACACCAACAGCGAGATGGCGCTGGTAGGCCCGTTGATCAGGTGTGAGGACGACCCGAAGATCGACGCGACGATGGTCACGACGATCGCCGAGTAGACGCCGAATCTCGGATCCACCCCGGCGATCAGGGCATAGGCCATCGCCTGGGGAAACGAGATGGCGGCGACGGTCAGGCCGGCGATCACATCATGCCGGCCCTTCACCAGGTCGTAATTCACACGCACACCCACGTTTCCGAGTCTTTCCGCTAAGCGCCCGACGCCGCGTTCGGCGCCGAGATCGTGTCCAGGATTCCGTTGGTGCCGAAGAACTGTTCCCGGGCGTCGCTCCAGCTTTTGGCGATCGCACTGATCGGGAACAACGACAGGGGCCGCAGCCGGAGGGCGTGCTTGGCCAAGATCGCCGGCTTGTACGGCCGGTACCCGAATTTCGCCACCAGCTCCTGGGCGGCGTCGGTGAACAAATAGTCGAGGTAGGCCTTCGCGTGGGCGGCCGCCCGGGGGTCGGTCACGTTCGCGTCGACCCAGGCGACGGCGGGCTGGGCGAGGATGCTGACCGGCGGATACACGAGCTCCAGTTCGTCCTTGTTCGCGGCGACCTCGCGCAGCGCCTCGTTCTCCCAAGTCAGCTGGACATCGCCAATCTTGGCCAGGGCGAAACTATCTCCGGCGCTGCGAGCTCCGGCGTCGGAAACCACGACGTGCTGCAGCAACGACTTCACGTAGGCGGACGCCTGCGCCGGGCTGCCGCCGCGGGTTGTGACCGCGCCCCAGGCCGCCAACACGCTCAGCTGACCGTTGCCCGAAGTCCGCGGGTTGGGCGACACCACGGCCACGTCGGGATTGATGAGGTCGGGCCAATCGCGAATTCCCTTGGGGTTGCCCTTGCGGACGACGAAGACGATCGTCGAGGTGTAGGGCACCGCGGCGTTGGGCAGCCGCTGTTGCCAGTTGCCGGCGATCAGACCCCGCTTGCTGAGTGTGTCGATGTCGCTGATCAGGGCCAGCGACACGACGCTGGCTTTTTGACTGCCATCCAGCACGCTGCGGAGCTGGCGTCCAGAGCCGCCGTGAGACTCCTTGATGCGCAGCGTGTTTCCGCTCTGCGCGTGGTATTCGGCAACGAATTCCTTGTCCAGCGCCGAATACAATTCGCGCGTCGGGTCGTAGGAGACGTTGAGGATTTCGTCGGAGCCACCCGTCGGTAGGTTTTTCAGCACGATCGCGGCCGTGGCGACGACGATGGCGAGGACGCCCAGGATGCTGAGCCAGGGCAGGCGAAGCGACGGGCGGGCCGCGCCGGGCGGCAGCAGTTTCACCACGCCGGCCACACCTCCGCTCACCGCTCCTGCTGATCTGCCAGACGGCCCCGTCTGGGACCGGACATTCTTAAGAATGTTAACGATCTGGCCAGCCGTCGACAGCCGTGAAAATCACTCTGAAGATAAATACGCTCAGTGTGTTTGGCCGGCGCGAGCACGCGCGTGGACTCCGGTTGGCTATTGCCGCGCGCCGATGCCGGCCTTTGTCAGTCCCGCACCATCACGCGTCCCGCCGTGTATCCACTCTCGTGCCCTGAGCCGCCAGGTCCGGCGCGCGTACTCCAGCTCGGTATACGGCCATTGCGTGACGATTCGGCCGGACGGTGAGCGGAAGTAGCTGTCGCACTGCGTCCAGATGGTGCGCTCCAGGTCGCCGGAAAGTGCGTCGTTGTAGCGCTTTTCGGCCTCGGGCCGCACGTCGAGGTATCCGCCACGGCGTGCCAGTCGGCTCACCGCGCTGGCGACCAGTCGCGCGCCGGCCTCGAGGATGTAGACGATGGAGTTGCCGCCCTGGTTGGTGTTAGGGCCGTAGAGCATGAAGAAATTGGGGAATCCGCTGACCGCGACCCCCAGGTAGGCGGACGGGTCGTCGCCCCAGTGCTCGTGTAGCCGGCGTCCACCGGCGCCGACGACGTCGATCCCCGACAGATAGCGAGACGTCTCGAAGCCGGTGGCCAGCACGATCGCATCGATGTCGACTTCGGCGCCCGATGCGGTGGTCACCGACGTCCGGCCGATGCGTGCGATGGGGTCGGTGATCAGTTCGACGTTGTCGCGCTGCAGTGCTCGGTAATAGTCGTCACCCAGCAGCACCCGTTTACAGCGGAACGGATAGTCCGGTGTCAACGCCCGGCGCAGCTCCTCGTCGTCGACGGTGCGCTCCAGGAACGACGTCGCGATTCGCGTGCGCGCCGTCACCACGGGGTCGTCGGCGAAGGTCGCGGTGTTGTCGTGCTGGAACTTCCAGATCTGCCAGCGGGTGTGGCGCAACGCCAGGACGCTTCGCTGGAAACGGGCCAATTCGGTTGCGCTATATGGGCGGTCGTCCTTGGGCACCATCCACGGCGGCGTGCGTTGGAAGACCATGACGCGCCCGGCGGACTTCGCCAGCTCGGGCACGAGCTGCACCCCGCTTGCGCCGGTGCCGATCACCGCGACGTTGCGGCCGGCCAGATCGAGGTCGTGATCCCAACGCGCGGTGTGCAGCACCGGGCCGGCGAACTCGCTCACGCCGTCGATGTCAGGAAGCTTGGGCGAACCGAACAGGCCAACCGCACACACGACGACGTCGGCGGTCAGGGTGGACGGCTGCCCGTCGCGGCTCAGCTCGCAATGCCACGCTGCGGCGTGCGGGTCCCAACGGACCGAGCGCACCGTGGTGTCGAGCAGCAGATGGCGGCGCAGATCGAAGTCGTCGGCCACCGACTCGAGGTAGGCCAGTATTTCCGGCTGGCGCGCGTAGGTGCGGCTCCAGGATGCGTTGGGGGCGAAGGAAAACGAGTACAGGTGGCTCTGAATATCGCAGGCGGCGCCGGGGTAGGTGTTGCGCCGCCAGGTGCCGCCGACGCCGTCGCTGCCCTCGATGATCACCAGGTCGTCGATGCCCGCGCGGCGCAGCGCGACGGCCGCGCCGAGCCCGCCGAAGCCGGCGCCGATGATGGCCACCTTCGGTCCGCGGCGCCGCCGGGTCGCCGCTCGCATCCGCCCAATGGCGTAGAGCGCTCGCGCTTTTCGACTCGTCACGGTCCGTCTCCGGCGCGACGGACCAGCAGGCCGTCCAGGTTGCCGTCGGCGCGCCACTGCTGCAGGATGTCGGCGTACTCGGTCGGTGCGCCGAAGAAGAAGCTGCCCTGCCGAGTTTTTCTGTCGGCCTTGCCTTCCCGGTTGTAGTAGCCGGGCGTGCACGTCTTGGCGCGCTCGGCACTCGCGACCGACCGGGCGACGACCGTGTCGACCCAGGCGGCTTCGGCGGCCGGTGCGGCCTCGATTTCGGTGATGCCTTCGGCGAGTGCGGTCGCGATGATCCACGCAACGTGGCCGGCCTGAACGTCGAGCAGGTAGGGGAAGTTCACCGTCAGCCCGGCCTGGGCGATGCTTTCGATGAAGCAGTTCGGGAACCGGGTCGTACACAGGCCGTGAAGGGTGCGCACGCCGTCGTTCCAGTGTTCGGTGAGCGACACACCGTCGCGGCCGATCAGCGCGAATCCGGTGCGGCGACAGTAGTCGGTGCCCACCTCGAATCCCGTTGCGAAGATGAGGCAGTCGAGTTCGTAGGCCACGTCGTCGACCACCACACCGGTGTCGGTGATGCGCTGCACCCCGAGGCCGCGGGTGTCGACCAGGGTGACGTTGTCCCGGTTGAACGTCGGCAGATACTCGTCGTGGAAGCAGGGCCGTTTGCAGAAGTATCCGTACCACGGTTGGAGCGCCTCGGCGGTGGCGGGATCGGAGACGATCGCGGCGACGCGCGCCCGGATCTCGTCCATCTTCGCTAAGTCGGCCAGCTCGATGTCGCGGCCCCGCTGTCCGGGATCGGCGAGGCCGTCGGGATTCTGACGCATGACCGGTAGCTTGCGGGTGATGCTCGTCCAGGCATCGGCGACCAGGTCCTGGTCGGCGTGGCCTCCGGCGGTGAGGATCTGGAAGTTCTGTATCCGCTCGCGCTGCCAGCCGGGCTGTAAAGCGTTGGCCCACTGCGGGTCCGTGGCGCAATTGGCCCGAACGTCCACCGACGACGGGGTGCGCTGGAAGACGTAGAGCCGCTGGGCGGCAGCGGCGAGGTGCGGTACACACTGGATCGCCGTGGCGCCCGTTCCGATGATGCCGACGCGCTTGTCGATCAGATTCTCCAGCTCCGCACCGGTGTACGCGTAGTCCCAGCGGCTGGTGTGAAACGCATGCCCGCCGAAAGCACCGAGTCCTTCGATGCCCGGCAACTTCGGTTTGGCCTGATAGCCGTTGGCCATCGAGACAAACCTGGCGCGCATTTCGTCGCCGCGGTCGGTGCGGATGATCCAGCGAGATTCGGCTGAATCCCAACGGATTTCCCGCACCTCGGTTTGCAGGCAGGCGTCGCGGTACAGGTCGAAGTGCTCGGCGATGCGCCGGCAATGCGCAAAGATCTCCGGCCCCTTCGCGTACTTCTCGGTGGGGGTGTAGCCCAGCTCCTCGAGCAGCGGCATGTACACATACGACTCGACATCACAAGCGATTCCCGGATAGCGGTTCCAATACCAGGTGCCGCCGACGTCGGCCGCCCGGTCGATCAGCCGCACGCTTCGAACGCCGAGCTGTCGTAACCGCGCCCCGGTCAACAGGCCGCCGAATCCGGCGCCGACGACGGCGACGTCCACCTCGTCGGTGAGCGGCTCGCGGACCAGGTTTCCGTCCGCCCACGGGTCTTGGGCGTATCGGGCGAATGCGCCGGCCATCTCGACGTATTGATCGATGCCGTCCGCGCGAATACGGCGCGCGCGTTCTTCGGCGTACTTGCGTCGTAGCGCGTCGACATCAAGCGCCTGGCCAACGGTCTCGGTCACGGCGTCGAGTTCCTCTCCGTGGCCTCGACCTTACAATGGGCGCCGCGGTGATTGCGATCCACGCGCTGACGCGCGGCCTGACGGACCGCGGCGTTCGGCCAAGTGAGTACTGCGGCGAGCGACGTTCATCGACGGCCGACAGCGAGTCGCCCAGCGTCCACAACGCGACGCCGAACAAGGCCAGATCCTTGAGCAGGAATTGGCCCGGCAGCGCCGAGAGCACCGGAATACCGTGGGCGTACGTCACGACCACCCCCGGGGTGGTGAACAGAAAACTGAGCGTGCCCGCAAACAGCACCACCGCCAGCGCGCTGCCGGCAGCTGAGAGCCGCGGCCACCCCGGCCGTAGCGTAATAAGAAGGGCCGCAACGATTTCCATCGTTCCGAGTGCGCGCGCGACGAAGGTGGCACTGAAGACGTCGTAGACCCAGCTCATCAGCGGACTGTGCGCAATGAGCACGCGGGCTTCCATTTTCACGTACTTGCCCACCCCGATCCACGCCAAGACGAGCGCCAGGCCATAGCGGCTCACCAAATGACCCCACCGGGTCAGCGCCGGCGCCGCAAATTGCGCGGGGGTACGTTCGATCATCGGGCCAAGTCCTTTCTGGAGCGGAAACGCGACCAACCACCCAGCCCACGGTTCAGGTCCCCGTCGCGTTCACTTCCGCAACCGCTCGAGCCCGGCGACGATGAGCCGCAACCCGAAAGCGAATTCGTCCCCCAGCGGGACGGGCAGATCGTCGGCGACGGTGACCGTCGCGGGAAAGCGGGACGGATCGAGCCGGTGAAAGGCCACCGAGAGTTCGGCGTCCCGTTGATCGCCCTCCGCCGGCACCGACGACAGTTGTATCGCGAAGCCCAGGACGTAGCGGGCCAGCGTCGCGTACGCGCGGGCCGCGACCGCCGTCGAAAACCCGTTGTCGAGGAGCATGGCCAGGCAGCGCTCGCGATGGGCCAACGCGTTCGGGCCCATCGGCGTGTACTCGATCAACAGGGGCGCGACATTGCCATGTCGGCTCAGCGCGTCAAACATGTGTTGCGCGAACAGAATGCAGGCGTCCTGCCACCGCATTGCGGCGAGCTTGTCCGCGCCGAGGTCGACCTCGCCCAGAATCTTGTCGATGACCATCGAGACCAACTCGGACCGGCTGGAGAAGTGGCGGTACAGCGTGGCGGTGCCCGACCCCAGGCGCTGCGCCACCGACCGCATCGACAATGCCTCCGGCCCCTGATCGTCGACGAGCTCGACGGCCGCGGAAAGGATGCGGTCCACCGGGAGGGCGGGGCGGCCGCGGGAACGGCGCGGCCCGTCGCTGTCGCCCGCGTCGCGCAAGGTGGCTCTCCCTCCGCTTGACACCCGCACTTATTACGGAGACACTGTATCCATAATTAGCCTCGAGATTCAAGCACTCTGGCAGAGAGGAACATTCGCCATGCTGCTGCCCCTGGCGGCGGAAGCCTTCACCGTTCCCACCGACCGCGACATGCTCCCCTCCGAACGACGCGAGTTCGTGCGCACCCATCGCACCTGCGTCTTCGGCTACCGTCGCCGCAACGACGGCCCGGGCATGTCGATCGTGTACTACATCCCCACCGATACCGACGAATTGCTCGTTTCCACCATGGCCGGCCGGGGCAAGGCTCGCGTCGTCGAACGTGACGGCAAGGTCAGCCTGTGTGTGCTCGACGAGCGGTGGCCCTTTTCCTATTTGCAGGTCTATGCCGACGCGATCTTGGACCAGGACCGGGATCTGGCCGTCGACGTGATGATGGCGGTTGGCGGCCGGATGTCCGGCCAACCACTGGGCGACGAAGCCCGGCCACACATCCAGGAAATGTGTGAACGCGAGAACCGCGTGGTCATCCGCTGCCGGCCCTACTCAACCTTTGCGACCCCGCCCCGCCATCTGCACCGCAACGACCAGGCCAAGGAACTCAGCCATTGGGTATCCGGCGTGATGCCTTGGGACGCGGCCGATCCGGCGGAGTATTGATCAGCCCGCATACCGGTCGCGCAGTTTGGTCAAGGTCGCTTCGATGCCCGAGGCGTTCGCCTTGGCGAACCCCATGCGCTCGTAGTACTTCAGCTTGTTCTTCAGCGCACCGGCGTCGCGGTAGTCGAACGTCTCGGTGACCGTGGTCTGGGTCGGAGACACCGCCTCGAATTCCCAGCGCCAGCGGTGGCCCAGCGGGTGGCGCCATTCCACCAGTTCGTTCGGCATGAGTGCGGTTATCGTGCTGGTGATCCGATACGGAAGGCCGAACATCTTCATGTGCGTCGAAAACTTCGAGCCCTCAACGAGTTGCGGCGGCACGCTGATGTTGTCGCGGACCGTGCCCGACCCGTCCAGTTCGTGGTGACGGCGTGGATCGGCGACCATGGCATACAGCTCCGCGGCCGGGGCGGCCACCTCGACCCTGCGGCTCACCTGGCGAGGCCCCCGTTCGACGACAGTGACGGTCATGATGTCTCCTTCCACTACCCGGCAGCGTAATCCCACTGGCTCTGCGGTTCGGGAATGTTCGGATCCCAGGCGACGGCACGACTAGGGCATGCTTGGACGCCGGAACCCGCTCGACGAGGACGCCGGCGACTGAAAGGACCCCCGCTGATGAATCAGTCACTTTCGGGAAAGGTCGCGCTGATCTCGGGCGCCGCCCGCGGCCAAGGCCGGGCACACGCGGCACGCCTCGCCGCCGAGGGAGCCGACATCATCGCGGTTGATATCGCCGGCCCGCTGCCGCCGAGCGTTCCCTACGACTCGCCAACGCCCGACGATCTGACCGAGACCGCGCGGCTGGTAACCGCACGCGGACGCAGGGTCTTCGCCGCACAGGTCGACATTCGCGACCTGGATGCGCTCAAAGCAGAAGTGGAAGTCGCCGTGCGCCAGCTCGGCCGGCTCGACATCATCGTCGCCAACGCCGGGATCTGCAGCCCCTCTCCTTGGAATCAGATATCCGCACAGGCGTTCCGGGACACCATCGACACCAACGTCATTGGCACGTGGAACACCGTGATGGCGGGCGCGCAGCACATCATCGACGGCGACCGCGGCGGCTCGATCATCTTGATCGGATCGGCTGCGGGCATAAACATGCAGTCGTTCATGATCCACTACACGGCCAGCAAACACGCCGTGGTGGGGATGGCACGCGCTTTCGCCGCCGAACTCGGCCGGTACAACATTCGCGTCAACAGCCTGAACCCCGGGGCGGTCGCCACCCCGATGGGGACCGGCCGGATGCGGGATGCACTGCGATCGGCCGCGGACGACTACCCGCATCTGCGAGGCCTGCACAAACCTCTGCTACCCGACGGTATTGCACAGCCCGAAGACATCGCTGACGCCGTTGCGTGGCTTGCCTCCGACCAATCCAGACTGGTCACCGCAAGCCAGGTATCGGTCGATATCGGTGTCGGCTACGTCTGACGTGAGCTCCTTCGCCAGGCGGCAGATCGCACCTGCGCCAATAGCCCGCTCGGCCGAGCAGGCAGAATGGGGTGGTCAAGACTGCCGGGGGATCGAGAAGGAGCGGCATGCCCACCAGCGAGTATCGGGTGAGCGGGATGAGCTGTGGCCACTGCGAGGCCGCTGTTCGCAGTGAGGTGACCCAGATCCCGGGCGTCGACGACGTGACGGTCAGCGCCACCACCGGCAGGCTCGTCGTCACCAGCACGCACCCCGTCGACGCGGACGCCGTCCTCGGTGCGGTCGACGAGGCCGGCTTTGAGGCCGTCACGGTCGCATGAGCACGCCCCCGCGCGAGATCCACGAGGGCGCCCTACCCACCACCGCCCCCCGGATCGAGTTGGACATCACCGGGATGACCTGCGCTTCCTGCGCGGCGCGGATCGAGAAGAAGCTGAACAAGCTCGACGGCGTCGCCGCGACCGTCAACTACGCCACCGAAAAGGCCGCTGTCACGGCTCCCGCCGGCTATGACGCGCAAATTCTCATCGGCGAGATCGAAAAGGCCGGCTACAGCGCCGCCTTGCCACCGCGCGAGCCGGAGCGCGGCCACGACCAGGTGGCCCTGCAGACATCAGATGATCCCGAGCTGACCTCGCTGCGTCGGCGTCTGGTCACCGCCGTCGTGCTGGCAGGCCCGGTCATCGCGATGGCCATGTTTCCCGCCCTGCAATTCCCCCACTGGCACTGGGTCTCACTGGCGCTGACCACCCCGGTCGTCGTGTGGTGCGGCCAGCCGTTCCATGCGGGCGCATGGACCAACCTCAAACACGGCGTGGCCACCATGGACACCCTCGTCTCGCTCGGCACCTTGGCGGCATTCCTCTGGTCGCTGTACGCCCTGTTTCTCGGGACGGCGGGCCAACCGGGCATGCGGCATGACTTCGAGCTGACCATCGGGCGCGACGGCGCCCCGTGCCACGTCTACTTCGAGGTCGCCGCGGGCGTGACCCTGTTCGTCCTTGCCGGGCGCTATTTCGAAAGGCGGTCCAAGCGGGCGGCCGGTGCCGCCCTGCGCACGCTGTTGACCCTGGGCGCCAAGGACGTCGCCGTGCTGCGAGCAGGCGCCGAGGCCCGTGTCCCGGTCGAACGGCTCGCGGTCGGCGACGAGTTCGTCGTGCGCCCCGGGGAACGGATCGCCACCGATGGGATCGTCGTCGCGGGTTCCTCGGCCGTGGACGGCTCCATGCTGACCGGCGAGTCCGTCCCGGTCGAAGTGGGCGAGGGTGACGCCGTCACCGGCGCCACCGTCAACGCCGGCGGTCGGCTCGTCGTCCGCGCCACCGGCGTCGGGGACGACACCCGGCTCGCGCAGATGGCCAAGCTCGTCGAGCGGGCCCAGTCCGGCAAGGCCCGGGCGCAGCGCCTCGCCGACCGTGTCGCGGGGGTTTTCGTCCCCGTCGTCATCGCGCTTGCGGTGGCGACCCTGGCCGGCTGGCTCGCGGCGGGCTGCTCGCTCACGACCGCCTTGACCGCGGCCGTCGCGGTGCTGATCATCGCGTGCCCGTGCGCCCTGGGGCTGGCGACTCCGACCGCCCTGCTGGTCGGGACCGGGCGCGCCGCTCAGCTCGGCGTGCTCATCAACGGGCCCGAGGTGCTGGAGTCGACCCGCGGCGTCGACACCATCGTGCTGGACAAGACGGGCACCGTCACCACCGGCCGGATGACCCTGGTCGACCTCATCGCCGGCGTCGACACCAAGCCCACCACGCTGTTGCGCTACGCCGGCGCCCTGGAAGACGCCTCCGAGCATCCCGTCGCACAAGCGATCGCGCGCGCCGCCACGGCGAAGCTCGGCGTACTTCCGACGCCCACCGAGTTCACCGGAATCCACGGCAGGGGCGTGCGGGGCAAGGTCGACGGAAGCGTCGTCGTCGTCGGGCGTGAGAGCCTGCTGACCGAGTGCGGGATGCTGCCCGACCCCGCCCTATCCGCGGCGAAGGCTCGCGCCGAGAGCGAGGGCAAGACCGCCGTCGCCGTCGGCTGGGACGGCCGGGTCCGGGGCATCCTGGTGGTCGCCGACACCGTCAAACCGTCCAGCGCCGAGGCGGTGCGGCAGTTCGCCGGGCTGGGCCTGACGCCGGTGCTGCTGACCGGCGACAACGCCACGGTCGCCGCCGGTATCGCCGGCGAACTCGGCATCGCGCGGGTCATCGCCGATGCCACGCCCGCCGACAAGGTCGCCGCCGTCGAACGCCTGCAAGCCGAGGGCAAGGTGGTCGCCATGGTCGGTGACGGCGTCAACGATGCCGCGGCGCTGGCCGCCGCCGACCTGGGGTTGGCCATGGGCACCGGCACCGACGTCGCGATCCAGGCCGCCGACCTCACGGTGATCCGCGGCGACCTACGCGCCGCCGTGGACGCGATCCGGCTCTCCCGGCGAACGCTGACCACCATCAAGACCAACTTGGTGTGGGCGTTCGGATACAACCTCGCCGCGATCCCGCTGGCCGCGCTCGGCATGCTCAACCCGATGTTCGCCGGCGCCGCGATGGCCGCCTCCAGCCTGCTGGTCGTCGGTAACAGCCTGCGGCTGCGCTCGTTCGCCAGCGTCATCACCAACGTGTGAACCTGGGCGGCCGGCTCGCCCATCCGGTGGGCCCACACGCAGAAACGGTCGGGTGACGGGCCGTGATCGTATGGGATAGTTGGTCCGGCCGCCGCCTTCGGTGACCCCGAACGGCCCCTCGATACTCACCTCACCGCGCGCAGCGAATCGATCTAGCAGAGGTCACGACCGTTGGAGCAGTTCTTCGGACAGCTGTCCCTGCTGCACGGCTGGTTTCCGCCGGCCGTGCAGGGCCTGGCGCTGCTCGCGTTGCTCGTCGCGATCCGTTGGCGTTCGCGGCGCTGGCTGAAGCTGGTGCTACCCGTGGCGCTGGTCGCGGCCGTCGCGGTGACCGGGCTGGCGTACTGGTACATCACATCGCTCGGGGTGGCCGGGGATCCGGCACCGACGGCGCTCTGGCTCTGGATCGCGTTGGGCGGGTTGGCCGCCGCGGTCACGCTGGTGGGCTGGCCGGGCACCGGCTGGTGGCGCCGCGGTCTCGCGGTGCTCTCGGTGCCGCTGTGCGTCCTGTGCGCGGGACTGGCCCTGAACGGATGGGTCGGCTACTTCCCCACCGTGCTCGCCGCGTGGAATCAGCTGACGTCGGCCCCGTTGCCCGACCAGATCGACCGGCTGCGGGTCACCGAGATGCAGGTCGCCGGAACCAGGCCGGCCAAGGGCGTGGTGGTGCCGGTCGACATCGACGACAACGCCCCTTCGGGCTCCCACTTCGCCCACCGTCGGGAATTGGTCTATCTGCCTCCGGCATGGTTCAACAGCAATCCCCCACCCCGGCTGCCGACGGTCATGATGATCGGCTCCGCCTTCAACACCCCGGCGGACTGGCTGGGTCCCGGCGGCGCATTCACCGCGATCGACGATTTCGCCGCCGCCCATCACGGGTTCTCCCCGGTGCTGGTGTTCGTCGATCCCACTGGCTCATTCGACAACGACACCGAGTGCGTCAACGGCGCCCGCGGCAATGCCGCCGACCACCTGACGAAGGACATCGAGCCCTTCATGGTGTCGAACTTCGGCGTAAGTCCGGACCGGGCGAACTGGGGGGTCGCCGGATGGTCGATGGGTGGTACCTGCGCCGTCGACCTGGCCGTCATGCATCCGGAGTTGTTCAGCGCGTTCGTGGACATCGCCGGTGATCGCGGGCCCAGCATCGGTTCCAAAGAGGCCACCCTGGCCAAGCTGTTCGGCGGCAACACCGCCGCGTGGGCCGACTTCGACCCGATCACCGTCATGAACCGGCATGGCCACTACACCGGGCTATCGGGATGGTTCGACGTTCCCTCGTCGTCGGAGGCCCGCAACGTCGCCGAGGAAGCCAGCCCCACCCTCAGCGCCGCCACCACCGATCCGGCCGCGAACCCGGAAGGACAGGACGCCGCCGCCAACGCGCTGTGCGCCGCCGGAACCGCCCACGGGATCGCCTGCGCGGTCGTTACACAGCCCGGCAAGCACGACTGGCCGTTCGCCGCCCAGGCGTTTGCCACGGCACTGCCCTGGCTGGCCTCGACGCTGGGCACGCCCAACGTCGAACCGGTGCAACTGCCGCAACGGGCCGCCGTCGGGGAACCGCATTGATTTTGCGATCGGCTCCCGTTCACCGGTGATAACCGGGTCGATGAGAATTCACAGCTGACCCTCCCGTAACGGAGCCGACATTCGGGCGCAGCGAATGGTACGGTTCGCGGCTGTGGCCTCGATGTTGTGCACCAATGGCGGTTCCTGCGGGAATCGGCTTAATGCGCAGCGCGCGGCAATAACCGGGCGACTATTCGGGCCGAATTCGCCATTTCTGTCACCGCGTGATCAGTTGATCGACGCGTTCGCTTGTCAGCCATGAACCGCCGCCAGTTCCTTGGATCGCTCGCCGCGTCAGTCGTCGCCGGCGTAGGCGCCGCGCGGCTCATCGTCGATCCGCAGCCCCGCACGTTTGCCCAAGCCCCCGCGGCCGACATACCGGCCTCCGGCCCGGCCGCCCCGCAGGCCCTGTTGCCGCCCCCGCCGCTCAGTGCCCGCATCCCGCTGCCCGGTGGCGGTGCCCTGATGAAAATCCCCGGCGAGGGCGACCTGCTCGCCCTGACCGTCGACGACGGCGTCAACAGCGAGGTGGTGCGCGCCTACACGCAGTTCGCCAAGGACACCGGCATACGGCTGACCTACTTCGTCAACGGGATCTACGACTCGTGGACCGAGAACCTGGACCTGCTTCGGCCATTGGTGGACAGCGGGCAGATCCAGCTCGGCAACCACACCTGGTCGCACCCGGACATGACCACGCTGACGAAAGAGCAAGTAGCCGAACAGCTCTCGCGCAATGACGCGTTCCTGAAGAATACCTACGGCATCGGCGCGAAGCCGTATTGGCGGCCGCCTTACGCGAAGCGCAACGCCACCGTGGACGCGGTGGCCGCCGACCTCGGTTACAAGGTCCCCACCCTGTGGTCGGGGTCGCTGTCGGACTCGACGTTGATCACCGAGGAGTACATCGTGCAGATGGCCGATCAGTACTTCACACCGCAGGCCATCGTCATCGGGCACCTCAACCATCTGCCGGTCACGCACGTCTATCCGCAGCTCGTCGACTTCATCCGCGATCGGAACCTGCGCACCGTCACGCTCAACGACGTCTTTCTCAAAACCCCGTAGCGGCGAGAGGCCGCGCACTTCCCGTCCGGCCTGTTGAGTTCGGCCGTTTCAGCCACGCGTCGCGATGCTGGTTCCCCAATCGTCCGCAAGTTGATGTCTATTGCGGGGGACATCAAATGGTGGTTTGATGTACATCATCATGGACACGAAATCGCGACGCTACGACATGCGAGCTCGCAAGGAGTCGACGGCGGCTACCCGCAACGCCATCGTGGAGGCGGCCATCGATGCGGTCGTGGCGGAACGCTCTCTGGGTATCACGCTGGGCACGGTCGCCGAGCGCGCCGGTGTCACGGTGAAGACGGTGCTTCGGCATTTCGGCAGCCGCGAATCGCTGATCGAGGCGGCGTATCTGGCTGTCCGCCAAGCCGTGCTGGCCGAAAGAGTCCCGCCACCGGGCGACCCTGAAACGGCGATGACGGTGCTGATCGAACACTACGAGGCGCGCGGGGACATGGTGCTCGGCCTGCTCGCCGAGGAAGATGACGATCCGCGAGCGCGGCTGATGTGCGAGGCGGGACGAACCCTGCATCGCGAGTGGGTGGAGGAAGTGTTCGGCACCGAGTTGCCCCTCGAACCCATCGAACGGGATCGGATCATCGATGCGCTGGTCGTGGCCACCGACGTATACGGCTGGAAGCTGCTTCGGCGCGACCGGGGTTTGACCGTCGCCGAGGTCCGCAACCGCATGCTGTTGATGATCGACGGCGTACTCACGGTGTCACAGGGCGCCGGCGCGCGGGCGGCGCCATGAAGGTTCTGTTCGTCGTGTTCGACGGCGGCGGCAACATTCCGCCGGAGCTGGCGGTCGCCCGGGCGCTGCGCGCCCGCGGCGCCGAGGTTCGTTTCCTCGGTCACCACGGCGTGCGTCAGCGCGTTGAGGCCGACGGGTTCGGATTCGAGGCCTTCACGCCCGCAACACATTTCGATCCGACGGTGCAGCGGCCGCTGCTTGGCATGATGGCCAGCATGGTCCGGGTCGCGATGGACCGCCGGCTGGGCCGGGAGGCGGTGCGAGCCGCACGCCGGCACCACGCCGACGTGGTGGTGGTCGACGTGTTACTGACCGCGGCCATTTACGAGGTTGCGGCGCAAGGCTTCCCAACAGTGGTGTTCGGACATTACTTTCATCGGACCCTGCAAGACCTCGCCGCCGGCCCGATCGGATGGCTCCTGCGCCTCAAGGGCACCCCGGCCGACCACCTCGAGCGAACCGGCGCGCTCCACATCGTCACCGCCCGCGCCGAACTCGACCCGGTGCGGGGCGCGCCCGCGGTCCGACATGTCGGCGTTGTCTGGCAAGGCATTCCGGCTGCGGCGACCCCGCTGCCGGAGCCCCGGATTCTGGTCAGCCTGAGCACCGTCGCCTATGCGGGGCAGCGGCGCATGCTGCAAAGGATCCTCGACGCCATCGAACCCCTGCCCGTGCGCGCGACGGTAACGGTCGGACCTGCCATCGACTCAGCCGGGCTGCGCGTGCCGGCGAACTCGTCGCTGCACGCCTGGCTGGACCACGACGAGGTTCTGGCCACCGCCTCCCTGGTCGTCGGCCACGGCGGGCACAGCACGGCCATGCGGGCGCTGTCTTTTGGTGTGCCACTGGTGATCATGCCCGCCAACACGCTGATCGACCAGCGTCGCGTTGGTGCCGCCATCGAACGCCTCGGTGCGGGGATCCTGCTGCGCAAACACGCCGGTGTACGGCGCATCCGTGCGGCGATCGGCAAGGTGTTGCAGGACCCGACCTACCGGGAAACGGCTGCGCTTGTCGGGGCGGAGATCCGCCGGCGCGACGGCGCCGAAGTGGCGGCCGATGCTATCAGCCAGTTCACCAAGGCGTCCGCGACTCATGCACTGCGGCAAGGGCATTGACAACCTACGCGATAGGCTTTGGTTCAGCCGTCACCGCGCGTCGAACATCGCGTCGATGAGCCGGTGCAACACCTGACCGATTTCTCGACGGGTCCGTTGCGGGTCGTCGGCGGTGGCTATCACCATCGCCGCCTCGTCGAGCGCACCGATCAGCACGTGCGCCAACGGCCGCACCGGCTGCTCGGCCAGTTCGCCGACCCGAATGGCCTCGCTGAGCATCTGCTCGGTCATGCCGAGGCTGTATCGCTGTGCGACATCACGGAATTCGGCCCAGCCGAGCACGCTCGGCGCATCCAGCAGGATCAGCTGGCGCACCTCGGGATCGCCGGAAACCTCGAGCCACGCGTCGACCGCGGCCCTGACCGCCTCGGTCGGCGTAGCGGCCCCGGATTCGGCCACGACGACGGCCATCCGCGCCATCACATCCTGCTCGACGACTTCGACGACCTCACGGAATAGGGCTGCCTTGTCGGCGAATTGGTGATACATCGCGCCCCGGGTGACCCCGGCCGCGGTGGCGATCTCCGGCGTGCCCACGTCGGAGTAGCCCCGCAGCCCCCACAGCTTGCGGGCAGCCGCAATCAGCGCGTCGCGGGTCGCCGCGGAGCGCTCTTCCTGGGTCCGTCTCTTGCTTTCCATACAACCTGTTGGTAACTTACGAACAGGCAGCCTGTTTGTAAGTATATCTCTGAAGTAGGAGTTTGCTATGTCGACGATCGACATTAGTGCCGGAACCATCCATTACGAAGCAACCGGACCCGAGGACGGCAGACCGGTGGTCTTCGTGCACGGGTACATGATGGGCGGGCAGCTGTGGCGCCAAGTCAGCGAGCGCCTGGCCGCCCGTGGTTTGCGCTGTATCGCGCCGACCTGGCCGTTGGGCGCGCATCCGGAGCCGCTGCGCCGCGGCGCCGACCGGACCATCACCGGTGTCGCCGGCATGGTCGCCGAGGTACTCGACGCGCTGGACCTGCGGGACGTGGTGCTGGTCGGCAATGACACCGGCGGCGTCGTCACCCAGCTGGTGGCCGTGCACCATCGCGAGCGGCTGGGTGCGCTGGTGCTCACGAGTTGCGATGCGTTCGAACACTTTCCGCCGCCAATCCTCAAGCCGGTCATTCTGGCGGCGAAGACCAAGCCGACCTTCCGGGCCGCCGCACAGGCCATGCGGCTGCCGGCGGCGCGCAAGCGCGCGTTCGACGGGCTGGCGCATCGCAACATCGACGCCCTCACCGAGGCCTGGGTGCAGCCGGGGCTCTCCGACCCGCGCATCGCCGAAGACCTGCGCCAGTTCACGCTTTCGATGCGCACCGAGGTGACCACGACGGTGGCGGCCCGGCTGTACGACTTCGACAAGCCGACGCTCATCGCGTGGTCGGCCGACGACGTGTTCTTCGAGCAGGAAGACGGGGCGAGGCTGGCCGCGACCATTCCCAACGCCCGCCTCGAAGTCATCGCGGGGGCCCGAACCTTTTCCATGGTCGATCAGCCGGACCGGCTCGCCGACTTGCTCTCGACGATCGCGGTGCGCGCCTGACCGACCGACCGGCCGACGCCACCGCGGCGGATCCCGCCGCTCGCGGTAGCGTCAACGCATGTCAGATTCGACGCCTCCCCTGCTCGGCCGGCGAATCCTGGTCACCGGCGGCGCCACCGGCATCGGCGCGGCCGCCGTCGAAGTCCTCACGGCGGCGGGAGCCCAGGTCGCGGCGACCTATCACCAGACACCACCGCCGGAGGGCCTCGCCGCCGAGTGGTTGCAGTGCGACGTGCGCGAGGCCGAGGCGGTCGCGGCGATGGTCGGTGCGGCCGCCCAGCGCTTCGGTGGTCTCGACGCGTTGGTGAACGCCGCGGGGTTGTGGCAGGCGGGCGTTCCCGGCTACATCGGCGCCGACGACATCTCGTTTCTGTTGGACACCAACATCAAGGCGACCATCCTCACCAACCAGGCCGCATACGCGGTGATGAAGGACCAGGAACCCAAGGGCGGGCGCATCATCAACTTCGGCTCCTCGGAAGCCGTGATGGGCAGCCCGATCTCGGCCGTCTACGCCGCGACCAAGGGCGCGGTGCAGGCGTGGACGCGATCGGCCGCCAAAGCCTGGGCCGCCGACAACATCACCGTCAACGCCCTTGCGCCCGCGGTGCAGACGGCCGGTGCCGACCGGCTGCGCGAGTTCCTCGGCCCGGACGCCGCGGCGCTGATCGACCAGCAGATGCAAATGATGATCCCGCTCGGCGGCACGTTGGGCGATCCCGCCCGCGACGTCGGTCCGATGCTGGTGTTCCTGGCCGGACCCGGCTCGGGTTTCATCACCGGCCAACTGCTGGCCGTGGATGGCGGGTTGATGATGGTGGGTGGATAGCGCGGCCGCGCATCAACTTTGGCCGTCGTCCTTCGGCGCTGGCGATCCGGCCTGGTACCGCCGGCCGGACAAGTCCGCCGATCGCGATTGTGAGAGTTCACGACGAAATTCCCGCGCGCGATTCCTGAGCAGGAGCAGCGACCTGTGCAACTCGAACAGCATGAGCCAATGATGGCTGTTCGACCTCAACGGCCTCGCGATACACGCGGTCCGCGAAACGGAATCGTGAGCGAAATAAGTATGAAAACTTCACAACACAGGGGTGGTGCAAGGCGGCAGGGCACTTACCACGGCGCCGAGCCGCCCGCTACTATAAGACGGACCGTCTCGTCTCGTAGGGCGAGCGGAGTGAGGGTGGATCCAAACGGATGGCTGACGACACGATTCAAGCGCTGCTGCGCACCCGCTCATCCGATGCTGGAATCGCGGTGAAATACCGCGATATGCAATGGACTTGGCGTCAATACCTGACGGGCGCCGCCGCGCGGGCCGCCGCACTGTTGGCCGCCGCCGACCCGCAACGGCCGATGCACATCGGCGCCCTGCTGGGAAACACGCCCGAGATGGTCAGCCAGATGGCGGCGGCGGGGCTGGGCGGCTACGTCCTGTGCGGCCTGAACACCACCCGGCGCGGTGAGGCGCTGGCGGCCGACGTTCGGCGCGCCGACTGCCAGTTTGTCGTCACCGACGCCGAACACCGGCCGCTGCTGGACGGCTTGGATCTCGGCGCAACGCAGATCCTCGACTCCTCGACGCCGCAGTGGAGCGAATTCGTCGACGCCGCAGGGGATCTGAAGCCGCACCGCGAGGTCACCGCGGCGGACGCCTTCATGATGATCTTCACCTCCGGGACGAGCGGAAACCCGAAGGCGGTGCAGGTATCCCACCTCATGGCGACGTTCGCCGGTCTCAATCTGGTCCAGCGCTTCGCCCTCACCGAACGCGACACCTGCTACGTCTCGATGCCGCTGTTTCACTCCAACGCCGTCGTCGCCGGATGGGCGCCCGCGGTGTGCTCCGGTGCCGCGATGGTGCCGGCGAAGTTCTCGGCGAGCAGTTTCCTCGACGACATCCGCCGCTACGGCGCTACCTACATGAACTACGTCGGCAAGCCGCTGGCCTACATCCTCGCCACCGCGGAACGCGACGACGACGCCGACAATCCCCTGCGGGTGGCCTTCGGTAACGAGGCCAACGACAAGGACATCGACGAATTCGGCCGCCGCTTCGGTGTGCAGGTCGAGGACGGCTTCGGCTCCACAGAGAATGCCGTCATCGTGATCCGCGAGGAAGGCACCCCCAAGGGATCCATCGGCAAGGGCATGGACGGCATCGCGATCTACCACAGCGACACCGTGACCGAATGTGCGGTGGCCCGGTTCGACGCCGACGGGGCGCTTGCCAACCCCGACGAGGCGATCGGCGAGCTCGTCAACACGGCGGGCTCGGGTTTCTTCACCGGTTATTACAACGATCCGGACGCCAACGCCGAACGTATGCGCCACGGCATGTACTGGTCCGGCGACCTGGCCTACCGCGACGCCGACGGCTGGATTTACCTTGCCGGGCGCACGGCCGACTGGATGCGGGTGGACGGCGAGAACCTGGCCGCCGCCCCCATCGAGCGAATCCTGTTGCGTCACGGCGCTATCAGCCGTGTCGCCGTGTACGCCGTCGCGGACGACCACGTCGGCGACCAGGTGATGGCAGCGATCGTCCTCAACGACGGCCAGAGGATCGCACCCGCCGAATTCGAAGCGTTCCTGGACGCACAGCCCGACCTGTCCCCGAAGGCGCGCCCGCGCTACGTCCGCATCGCCCCCGACCTGCCCAGCACCGCAACGCACAAGGTGCTCAAGCGCCAGCTGATCGCTCAGGGAACGGACGTCGGGGCGGACGAGGTGCTGTGGGAGCGCGAACCCCGGGGCACGGCCTACGCGGCTACCCCGGGTTCCTCGGTGCCCGGCGGCGGATCTGGCCCTTCGACCGTCGCACCCGTTTGACCGGGTCTCGGGCTGTGCCGCAGGCGATCTCGTCGCGCAGTTGCGAGATGTTGGAGATCTCCGCGTACAGCCCGCGAATCGCGTAGTCCAACACGGCGAAGGAGTAGCGCTGCTCGGGGTCGTCGGTGATGCCGAGATCGATCGACCGCTGCCGCGACCACAGCGCCTCGTCCAGCCGGGCCCGGGTCGCGTCGAGGTGGCGCTCCAGGGTGTCGAGGACGTGTTCAGGGTCCTGGCCGCGGGCCAGCCAGGTCTTCAGGATGACCGGATGCTTGATGACCACCTGGTCCTGGCCCGGGAAGTGCTGGACCCAGCGACGCAGCGCGTCGAGGCCGGCATCGGTGGTCTCGTACAAAGTGATCGCACGCTTGCCGGATTGCGCGCCGGTCTCGCTGACCATCCCCCGCTGCAGCAGACGGGTCAGTTCGCGCCGCACGTGACTGACCGATGGGGACCAATAGAAGTGGCCGACCGACAGTTCCGCGCGCATCTTGATCTCGCCGGCGGTGAGTCGCTCGTCGTTGGCCGCCAGCACCCCCAGCACCAGGTAGGCGGTCACCGGCAGGCCGTTGGCGGTCCTGGGGCTCACGAGCTGTCCGTCTGCGCGCCGGTGAAGTATGGCAGCGTGACGTCGGGCCCGGTGGCGTGGAACTCCACGCGCACCCGCAGGCCTACCTCGAGATCCTTCGGCGCTACGCCGACAACGTTGGTCAGCATCTGGTAGCCCTCGTCCAGGGTGATGATGGCCGGGGCGTAGGGCGGCTCGAATTCCGCTGTGACCGGCCGATATACGACCGTCCAGCTGTAGATCTCGCCGCGACCGTCGCCCGGCTGCCAACGCAGGTTCTCCGAAAGGCATTGGCGGCAATGCTCGGTCGGCGGGAAGTTCGCCGATCCGCAAGCCGCGCAGCGCTGGTAGCGCAGCTCGTGGGACCGGCATCCCTCCCAGAACGGCCCGCTGACGTGGCTGCTCGCGTGCGGGACGGGTCCGGTCTGAGGCCGCAACGGGTCGGAGGTCATCGTGGTTCGTCTCCCAGGATTAGCACCGTCGTGAACAGGGCCCCCGCTCCCCCGTTGCTGCACAACGCGACATGGGCGTCGGGGACCTGAAGGTCGCCGGCTTGCCCGCGCAGCTGTTGCACCGCGCGGATCGCGCGCTGCATCATCTGCGGATTGGCTCCCGCGTGGCTGAACGACATGGTTCCCCCGTCGGTGGTGATCGGATGACTGCCGTCGATGCCGATATGACCATCGGCGACGAACGGGCCGCCCTCGCCGTCCCCGCAGAACCCGAAAGCCTCGAGCTGACGGATGATTTCGAAGGAGAACGGATCGTAGAGTTCCAGCACGTCGACGTCGTCGCGGCGCAGTCCGGCGTGGTTGAACGCGCACTCTGCGGCGCGCCGGCCCACTACACCGTTGACGTGATCCCCGTGCCGGCCGGCGAGGTCGTACGCGGGCGGATGCTGGTAGGACGGGCCGTGGAAGTCCGCGCCGCTGCCGAGCACGTAGATCGGTTGGCCCGCAACGTCGACGGCATCGATGTTGGCCACGACCAAAGCACACCCACCCTCGGAGGTGGTGGCGCAGTCCAGCAGATGGAACGGGTCGGCGATGGGCCGGGACGCGGTGATGTCCTCCGGGCTGAACGGCCCACGGTCGTAGTACACGGCCTCGGGGTTGCGCGAGCCGTTGTTGCGAATGGTGGCCGCCACCATCGAAAGTTGTTCGCGCGTCGTGCCATAGACATGCATGTGACGCCGCGCGATGAGTGCGAACTCGGCGGTGGTGAACATGCCCCAGGGGGCGACGAATTCGTTTTCGGGCCGGGTCCAGGGCGCAGTGGCCTCGTGATCCCGGTACTCGCCGGCCTGGGCCGCGACCAGCACCACCACGTCGGCCATGCCGTGCTCGATGGCGGTGACGGCTTCGGTGATCATGCCGACGCCGAAAGCCAGGCCCTGCCAGGCCGGCCCGATTCGCAGGTCATAGATCAGCGACGTCGAGTGCGGGCTCGCGCTGATGCCGTCGACGTCGTCGAGGGTCAGTCCCGCATCGTCCAACGCGCCAACAATCGCCTTGATCGCGAGGCCGCGCGAGGTTTCGCCGTCCAGGCGGCGTCCCTGCCGGGTGTTGTGCACGCCGACGATCGCCGGGGTGCGCGTGGTCGGGCTAGTTCTCATCCGCGACAACTCCCAAATACGTTCCCATGACGTCGTATTCACGCCCGCCGCGCGTGATGGTCCCGATCGTCGTGGCCCGTGAGTTGGCGGGCACTGCGCCTGGCTCCACGACATCGATTCGCACGTCCACCGGCCGTGCCGTCTGCGGGTCGGTGATCTCGACGACCATCGCGACCGCATGCTCGTCGTCGTCCCATTCGACGCTGGTGATGCGGTGCCGTGCCGTCAGCTCCATCACCACGGAGTCCTGACGCACCAAGAATCGCACCGGCGCACACAGCTCCCCGGCCCGGGGCGGCACGCACAGACTGACCGCCATGTCACAGACCCGCCGGCCGGGCGCTGATGGTTCCCGACCGCCGCAAGGCCGACAGGTCGTCTCGGTCGTGCCCGAGCACCTCGGTCAGCACCTCATCGGTGTGCTGGCCATAGAGCGGCGGCACCCGCCGGATCCAGCGCCGCGTCCTGCCGAGGAACGCGAAAGGCATTCCGGTGCAAAGGAACGAGCCCGCTACGGGATGGTCGACCGTCTCCCAGAAGCCGCGTGCCCGCAGCTGCGGATCGGTGAGCAGCGCCGCGGCCGGTGTGACACGCGCGGCGGCCAAACCGGCCCCGCGCAGCGCCTCGACCGCCTCGGACACCGATTGCCCCGCGGCCCAGGCGGAGATCAGTTTGTCGACGTCGTCGGCCCGCTCCGCCCAGCCGGATTCCTCCGGCGCGGGCTGGCCGAGCAGGCCGGCCAGCGACGCCCGGGCGGCGCCGTCCAAAGCGGCCAGCGCAACCCACTCGTCCTCGCCGCGGCATCGGTAGACGCCCTGGGGGTTGGCACCCGGCCCACGATTGCCGTTGCGGCGCATCGCGATTCCGTTGCGGGAGTACTCGACCAGCATTTCGGCCGCCACATTCAGCGCGGCCTCGACCATGGTCGATTCCACCTGCATTCCGTTGCCCTGGCGGTCGCGGATCGCCAGCGCCGCGACGGCGGCGAAGGCGGCGTGCAGGCCGGCGATCGGGTCGCACACCCCGCGCGGGATCACCGGAGGGCCGTCGGCGTGCCCGGTCATCCACGCCATGCCGGTCGCCTGTTCCATCGTCTGCGCGAAGCCGACCCGGTCGCGCCACGGGCCGTCGAGGCCGAACGCGGGCATCCGGACCATGATCGCCCGCGGGTTGGCCGCGCGCACCGCATCCCATTCCAGACCGAAGTTCGCCATCACCCGGGGGGAGAAGTTCTCGACGACGAGGTCGCTCGCGGCGATGAGCCCGAGCGCGAGCTGTCGTCCAGCCTCGGTGCCGAGTTCGACGCTGACGCCCCGCTTGTTGTTGTTGCTGCACAAGAACACCGGGCCCCATTCCCACCATTGGTCCCAGTCGGGCGGCCGGCCCGCGGAGAACCGCATGCCGTCGGGCCGGCGCACGCCCTCGATCTTGATGACGTCGGCGCCCAAGGCGCCCAGCAGTTGGGTGGCGACCGGCCCGGCCCAGAAGGCGGTGAAGTCGGTGACCCGGACGCCGGACAACGGCAGCGCGTCGGCGTCGTCGCCACACGGCGACTCGGGGCGCGCCGGCCACCGCACGCGTCCGGTGTCGGCGCCGAGCTGCGGCGGTTCCGCGGGCGCGCCGGTCGCCATCGCGTCGCTGCGATACGGCACCCGCGGCGCCAGCACCCCGGACGGTGATTCGACGAACACGCCGCGTTCCACGAAGTGGTCGATCTTGGGAAGCATCTCGGGAGTCGCGATGGGCGCCACCGGAATCCGAAATGCCACCGCGAGGTCGACGATCTCTTCGGTGGTCCGGCGCCCGGTCCATTCGGTGACCATGCGCAGGAACTCGTCGCGGCGCTCCACCCGCCCGGTGAACGACGCCAGCTCGGCGTCGCCGACGAGATCCGCGCGTTCGATCATCACCAAGAAGTCCTGGAACTGCTGGGCGGTGATGGTGCAGAACCCGACCATGCCGTCGGCCGTCGGAACGATCGAAGGCAGCTCCAAACTGCGTTCGTACAGCAGCGAATCGGCGCCCAACACGCTGGCCGACATGGCGGACAGGCCACCCATGGCGAGCGCCATGGCCTCGTACGTCGAGACGTCGATGACCTGACCGCGGCCGCTTCGGGCCGCGTGCCGGACGGTCGCCGCAGCCACCGCCGCCGCGAACGTCCCCGCCAGCCACTCACCGAGCCGGCCACCCGCTTGGACGGGTTCGTCGTCGGGCCAACCGCGACCGGCGATCGATCCGCACAGCGCTTGGAGGATGAATTCGTTGGCGATGACCTGGTTTTCGACATAGGGGCCGGTGGTGCCGAATGGTGTGACGGCGACCACGACGGCCGACGCGGCGGTGTGTGCGCTGATGGCGTCGAGCGTCCATCCGTCGGTGAGGTCGGTGACTATCAGGTCGGCGCCGGCCAGTAGCGACGCGATCTCGGCCTGACCGTGATTGACGACGGACTTCTTACCGGCGGCCAGATAGCCGAACAACGCCCCGGGTGGGCCGCCGGCCGACCAGTCACGCATCGAATCACCCCGCGGCGATTCGATTTTCACGACTTCGGCCCCGGCGTCGACGAACATCTTGCCGCAGTATGACGCCGCCAGGCCGTTGCACAACTCCAGCACGCGCCAGTCCGCGAAGGGCGCCTCGGCTCCCACGCTCAGTTGCCCAGGGTGGTGGCGCGACGCCGGGCGGATCGCCCGGAAATATCGGGAGCCTCGACCGTCACCGATGCCTGCGCCTGCAGGGCGAACTGGGTCATCCGCGTCCAGGCGTCACGGTCACGCTGACTTGCCTTGCGGCCGACGTGGGTGACCAGGTCGACGTCGGTCGCCTGCGCGCGCAGGTATCCGGCGCGCGCATGTTCCTTCGGGATGAATCGGAACGGGTCGAATGAGTATGCGGCCATGGCGTTTTGGTGAGTGATCTTGTCGATGACCGAGTCGTCGAGGTGGCCCATGGTGGCGACGATGTCCTCCGGCGCGAAGGGCCAGTTGCTGTCGGAGTGGGGGAAGTCGGACTCCCAGCACAGCATGTCCTCGTTGAACCAATCCATGTTCCGCACACCGACTTTGTCGCTGATGAAGCAGGTGTAGAAGTGCCGCTTGAACACGTCGGTGGGTCCGTCATAGCCGGGTGGGAAGGTCGCCAGCGTCCAGCCCGAGTGCCGGTTGTAGACGTGCTCGGCCCGCCAGAGGAAGTACGGGATCCAGCCGACGTCGCCCTCGGTCAGCGAGAACTTCAGTTGCGGGAAGTCGGCCCAGAACTGGGCCCAGATCAGCTCGGTGAAAGTGAACATGCTCATCATCGACGAGGCGGTCATCTGCACGCTGGGCGGGGCGTCGGTCGACACCTGCGGAGACCGCGACGCGGAGCCGACATGGGTGCACAGCACGGTGTCGCTTTCGCAGACGGCCTCGAACAGCGGGTACCAGTACGTGGTGTGAATGCTGGGCATCTCCAGCGCCTCTGGGTTCTCGGAGAACGTTACGGCGTGACAACCCTTGTCGGCCAGCCGTTTCACCTCGTTGGCGGCCTCGGCCACGTCGAACAGCGGCAGGATGCCGCACGGGATGAACCGGCCCGGGTAGGCCCCGCACCATTCGTCGACGTGCCAGTCGTTGTAGGCCTTGATCATCACCAGGTTCGTCTCGCGGTCGGGGCCCTGGTTGAGCACCTGACCGGAGAAGCCGGTGAAGTTCGGGAAGTTCAACCCCGCCAGCTGGCCGCCGGCGTTCATGTCCCGCACCCGCTCGTCCACGTTGAAGCAGCCCGGCCGCATCTCGTCGTAGCGTGAGGCGTCGATGTTGTACATCTCGCGCGGTTTCCCCGCGACGGCATTGAGACCCATGTTGCGTCCCCGGATCTCGCCGTAGTACCACTGCTGGACGCCGTCCGGCTCGAGGACCACCCGGGGCGCGCGATCCCGGTATGCGGCGGGAACGTGCGCGTCGAACATGTCGGCCGGCTCGGCGATGTGATCGTCCACGCTGATCAGGATCAGATCGTCCTTGTTCATGCCGCGCTCCTCGGTCGCCGGTATCGACTAGTAGACAATGTCGTGTATCACAGTGTCAACGTCGGTCGCGGTGCGCTGGCGAGCTAAACCACTGAATTGCAACGGCGCAGGTGCGCGCAGCCGTCCAGCCCGGAATCTCGCGCCCAGGCCGTAGTAGTGACTATTAGTCCTTGGGAGCGGCCGCGGCACGAACTCCCCGAGCGATATGGCGCGATACCTCTGCGCGTCGCGTGCCACCATGGGGCATGACTGGGCCCGGAAGGTAACGGAAGTTGAGCACCAACAAAGCTGCGCGTCCGACCACCGCCGACGTGGCCCGGCTGGCTAGCGTGTCGACCGCCACGGTGAGTTATGTGCTGAACAACGCGCGGGGCCGCCGCATCTCGCCGGAAACCCGCGACGCGGTGTACCGCGCGGCCAAACTTTTGGGTTATCGGCCCAACCTCGCCGCCCGTAACCTGGCGCGCGGCAAAAGCGGCGTGGTGCTCTACGTGGTGCCCCACGTGGCCGTGGGCGAGATGCCGATGCAGGCCGGCAGCCGGATGACCACCGCGCTGGCCCGCGAGGGTTTCCTGCAGGTGCAGATTTTCGAAACCGACGACGACCAGCACGTGGTCGACGCGATCGAGAATCTCGACCCCGTCGCGATCACCAGCCTGTTCCCCCTGAGCGCAGCCGCACGCCAAGCGGTGACCAACGCGGGCATTCCCCACATCGAGATCGGAACACTGCCCGCGCTCAAGGACCCGCATCTGTCCGTGGGCGAGATGCGGGTCGATCACCTGGTCGAGCGCGGACACCGCCGAATCGCGTTCGCCTACACCGGGATTGCCCGATGGCGTCCGCTGGGTGACTACTGGTTCGAGGGTGTTTCGCGGGCGGCGCAGAGGCGCGACCTCCCCGCGGTGCGGGTCGACGCGGTCACCCTGGACAACGCCGCCGACGTCGTCACCGGCTGGGTGCGCGACGGGGTCACCGCCGTGTGCGCGCAGAGCGACGAGATCGCCTGCCTCGTCCTGTACGGCATCCATCAGGCACGCCTGCGCTGTCCCGGCGACCTCGCGGTGATGGGCGTCGACGCCAGCCCGATGGGCGTCGTGAGCACACCGCCGCTGACCACCGTGCAATTCGATCCCTGCGCGGTTGCCGACGCCGCGCTTGCCGCCGTCTTCGAGCGGCTGGGTCACCCCGCGCCCCCGTCTCCCGAGCTGACCGACATCGCTCGCCTGGTGGTGCGGTCGTCGACCTAGATCAATCCGCGGGCTCGTAACGCAGCAGCGTGACGTCGTGTTCGGGGTAGTCGCAGAACACCGGCTTCACCCGCATTCCGACCCGGATGGCATTCGGCTCGACGTTGACCAGTTCGGTGGAAAACCTTGGGCCCTCTTCCCATTCGACGATGGCGAGCAGCTGGGGCACGGCATCGGCGAAATGCGGGCTGACCGGCCGGTGGGCCACCGTGTAGGAGTACAGGGTGCCCATTCCGGAGATCTCGCGCCACTCCAGGTCGTCGGCCAGGGTGCGCGGCGCGCGCACCCGCGGATAGAACACGTAGGACTGTAGCGACGGCGAGTACTGAATGACGATGCGATGCTCACCCAGCGCATCCCAAAACGGTCCGCTGGTAGGCGTTTTCACCGGCATCGGTCGTTCGAACGTCATCTGTCAGTCCCCTTGCAGAATCAGGGTGGTCTGCTCGGACAGGATGCCGCCGTTGCCGGACACGAAGGCCCGGTTGCAGTCGGTGACCTGCGCGGCCCCCGCGCGGCCCATGATCTGGCGGGTGGCGTCGCACACGTGGTGCATCCCGCCGGCCAAACCCGCCTGACCGAAGCCCAGTTGCCCGCCGGCCGTGTTGAGGGGGAAGTCGCCGCGGAAGGTCATGTCGTGGTTGGCGACGAATTCCATGCCCTTGCCCTTCTCGCAGAAGCCGGCGTCTTCTAGCGACAGCAGGACGGTGATGGTGTAGCAGTCATAGATGGAGACCATGTCCATCTGTTCACGACTCAGGCCGGTCATGGCGAACGCGGTGTCCGCCGCGGCGGCGATCGGGGTGTTGAGCAGATCCTCGGCGTACGTCGGGGTCTTGAACGGCACGTGTTCGCCGAATCCCTTGATCCACACCGGGCGATGGCGCGACCGCTTGGCGACGTCCGCGCTGGCGACGACGACCGCGGCACCGCCGACGCAGGGCATGACGATCTCGAGCATGTGCAGCGGGTCGGCGATGACCGGGCTGGCCAGCACGTCCTCGACGGTCAGCGGCTTGTCCTTCCAGATCGCGCCGTCGGTGTGGTTGGCGTTGGTGCGCGTGTCGACGACGATCTTGGCCATCGCGCGCTCGTCGTAGCCGTGCACCGCGGCATAGCGCTGGGCCACCTGGCCGTATGGCCCGTTCTGGCCGAGGTTGCCGTAGGGTATCTCGAATTCCGCTTGGGGAGAGCCGTATTGATTGCTCGACGAGCCGAAGTACAGCGCGTCGCCGTAGGCTTTGGGCTTCTTCGGCGACATCGGCGTGATGTAGCGGGCCGGCAGCGCGCACAGCACCGCGTCGCAGATCCCCAATTCGATGGCCGCGGCGGCTCGCCACACCATGGCGGCCGCGCTGGCCCCACCCAGGTCGACGTGCTCGGCGAATCGTGCACCCACACCCAGGTATTCGGCGATCGTGGAGGGGACGAAGATCTCCGACTCGGCCAGGTGTGAGGCGACGATCCCGTTGACGACTTCGCCGGGCAGGCCCGCATCCTCGAGCGCGGCGGCGCTCAGCTCCGCCCATTGTTCGAGGACGAACGGCGCGGGCGAGGCCTTGTTGAGCCGCTCGGGCGGCAGCTCGACGTATCCGACGATCGCGGCTTCTCCACGTAATCCCATGCTGTGCCTTACTTTCGGGGTAGGCCGAGGATCATCTGCGCGATGATGTTCAGCTGGATCTCCCTGGTTCCACCGCCGATCAGCTCGGCCGGCAGGTGCAGATAGGGTTCCACGACGGCCGCGTCGGGGTCGTCGACCATCCCGACCTGCCCGGTCAACTGCAGCGTGGCGGCAAAGGTGCGGCGCAACAGCACGTTCATCGCCACCTTGGCGATGCTGGACGCCGGACCGGAGGCCTGGCCGTCGAGCAGCCGAATGGTTTCGCGGACCCCGAGCGCCCTGATCGCGTTGGTGTAGGCGTCGAGCTCGCCGAGCTCACGCAACGCGTCCTCACGGTCGGGCCCGGGTTGAGCGGCGAGCCGGCGCAGGGCGACCGCCCGGTCGAACTTGACGTATCCCCCGATGGCGGAACGCTCTTCGGCCATCGTGGCGATCGCCAGGCTCCAACCGTCGGTCGGCGCGCCCAACAGCATCTCGTCGGGAATGAAGACGTCGTTGAGGAACACCTCGTTGAAGTGTGCCTGCCCGGTCGCCGTCTTGATCGGTTGGATCTGAACCCCGGGGGATCGCATGTCGAGGATGAAATAGCCGATGCCGCGGTGCTTGCTGGCCTCGGGGTCGGTGCGCGCGAGAAGCGCACCGAGGTCGGCGTACTGCGCCAGCGATGTCCAGATCTTGTGGCCGTTGATCCGCCAGCCGCCGTCGACCTTGGTCGCCCGCGTGGCCAGCGACGCGAGGTCGGAGCCCGCTCCCGGCTCGCTGAACAGCTGGCACCAGTGAATCTCGCCGCGTTGGGTCGGCGGAATCATCTTTTCCTGCAGGTCTTTTGGTGCGGCAGCCATCACCGAGGGCAGGATCCACTCGGCGATGTTCAGCGATGGTCGGACCAGCCCGGGCCGCTTGGCGAACTCCTCGTCGATGATGAGCTGTTTCAACGGATCCGCCCCGACGCCCCAGGGTGCCGGCCAGTGCGGCGCCATCAGGCCCGCGTCGGCGATCAACGTGCGCTGGGGTCCGGAGGCCTGGTCCGCGTAGTCGCCGTGCGGCGCGGGTGTGTCGTTGCGCAATTGCATTGCCGCATCCAGCGTCTCGGCGACCCAGGCACGGAACTCGGATTCCGCGTCGCCGAGGTTCACCGACATGTCGCGCGTCTGGGTGCAGGTGAGCTCGCCCAGCCGTCGCGCCCAGCGGTTCGCCGGACCAATCGATCCCGCCAGACTGATCGCCCGCCGCCAGTACAGGTGCACGTCGTGTTCCCAGGTGAAGCCGATGGCGCCGAGCATCGTCAGGGCGTCGAGCACCAAATCCGGGACCGGCGAGATCGCGATGACGGCCGCGCCGGCGGCGGCGATTCGGTGCTGGTCGAGTGGTTCGTCCACGGCGCGTACCGCGTCCCAGGCGGCCGCGGTGGCCAGCTCGCTGTTCACCAAAAGCATTGCCGCGTTGTGCTGCAGGGCTTGGAAGGTGCCGATCACCTTGCCGAATTGCTCCCGGCTGCGCAGATGCGCGGTGACAGCCTGCACGCACCACTGGACGATGCCGGCGGTCATGGTGGCGACGAGTCCGACGACCACACAGCGTGCCCGCTCCGGGTCGATGCCGCTGAGCAGATCGGCCTCCGGCGCCCGGTAGTCCGCGAGGCGCAGGATCCCGACGTCGCCGACAAGATCGGTGCCGGCAATGGCTTCGACTGTGGCCGTGGGCCGTTCGCGGTCGACGAGCGCCCAGACGATTGCGGCGTCCTGGGTCCGGGCGCCGACCAGGATGACCCGTGCCGCGCAGACGCCCGGGGTTACCTGTGACGCGCCGCTGATCACCCAGTGCCCGGCCTCGGCGCGGGCCTGCAGACCGCCGTCGTCGTCGGGTAACACCACCGCCGCAGTGCTGCCGGACGCGAGGTCGCGCAGGAACGACTCTGCGCTCGGCGTCGAATCGGCCAGTAGCCCGACGGCTCCGGCGGCGACCGTCGGCAGCAGCGGTCCGGGCAACAACGACTTGCCCGCCGCTTCGAGAACGCACGCGGCATCGATCGGCCGTCCACCCTGGCCGCCGAGGTCTTCGGGCAGATGCACCGCATGAAAACCGTTGGCAACCAGCGCATCCCACCATTTCGGCACGCGTCCTGCGGCAAGGTCGTCGAAGCTGTCACGCGTCGCGGCAATCGGAGCGTTCCGGGCGGCGAATTGGCCCACGGCGTCGCTGAGGTCCTGCTGCTCCGGGCTCAGTCCCAGGGTCACGAGGACGGCCCAGAGGTAACTGGCGTTGGCCGCACGGACTGCTATCCTTTCGTTACAAGACGGACCGTCTCGTCTTGTGGAAGAGTACCGGCGCGAGTCAGGATATGTAAAGCGCGCCCGATTACCGGCTTTCGATCTTCAGTTCGCAGAAGCGAGGACCACCAGATGCCAACCGATCTGAGCGCGGCGAACGCGCAAGCGACTTCGCCGAGGAGGCGCAGCGAGAAGTCCCGCAAAGCGATAGTCACCGCCACCCGGGAACTGCTCCTCGAGCGCGGCTTCGACGGGCTGACGATCGAGGCGGTCGCCGCGCGCGCCAGTGTCGGCAAGCAGACCATCTACCGCTGGTGGCCCACCCGCCCCGCGCTGGTCGCCGACGTCATGCTGGAAGACGCCGACAAGCTGATCGCGTCGGTCAACCACAGCGACAACCTCGCCGCCGATCTGGTCGGCTGGGTGGGCAAGCTGTTCACAAGCCTGACGACGCCGCGAGGTTCGGCCATGCTGCGCACGCTGACCGTTGCCTGCATGGAGCATGAGGACACCGCCGTCAAACTGCGCGCCGGTTTCAGTGCGCCGCTGCACGACAGCGTGCGGGCCCGGCTGCTGGCCGACGGCGTCAGCGAGGCCACCGCCGAGTCGGCGGCGGACGCGATCGTCGGCGGGGTGGTGTACCCGATTCTCTCCGGGGCGCAGCCCTACTCGCGGCGGCGAGCCGAACGGACCACCCGGCTCATCGTGGACGCCCTCACCGGAACCTGACGCAGTCCGCCGAACACGCTGCGGCGGTTGACGTCTGCGAACGGGTAGGCTGCCGGCAAGGCGACGGGAGCGGCGATGGACGACGATTGCCTGAAGCTCACCACCTATCTGGCCGAGCGTAGGCGGACCGGGGACAGCTTCGTCTCCGATGTCCTGCTCGGCCTGTACGCAGAGCACCGGATCGCCTGCGGCGTCCTGCTGCGGGGCATCGGCGGATTCGGCACCGGTCACCATTTGCGCACCGACGAGTCGTTGACGTTGTCCGAGGACCCGCCGGTGGCGATCATCGCGGTGGACACGAGAACGAAGATCGAGGCCCTGCTCCAACCGGTGCTCGCCGTCAAGCAGCGCGGCCTGGTCACCCTGGAGCGCGCCCGGTTGCTCTACGACAACGTCGGGGCGCCGCAGCCGGCCGAGGACCTGGGCGACGCCGTCAAGATGACGATCTACGTCGGCCGCAAGCAACGCGTCAACGGCTCACCGGCATACATCGCCCTCTGCGATTTGATGCACCGGCGTGGGCTCGCAGGCGCCACGGTGCTGCTCGGGGTGGACGGTGTCACGCACGGAAAGCGCCAGCGCGCCAACTTCTTTGGCCGCAACGCCGACGTCCCGATGATGATCGTCGCCGTCGGATCCGGCGGGCTGATCGGTCGCGTGTTACCGGAGATCGGCGAACTGCTAAGCAGGCCCCTGATCACCCTCGAACGGGTCCGGGTGTGTAAACGTGACGGCCAGTTCCTGGAGCGGCCGCACGCCCTACCGGGCGTCGACGAGCGCGGCTTGCCGCTGTTCCAGCAGCTGACGATCTACACCTCCGAGTCGGCACACCACGGCGGTGTGCCGATCCACCGCGGGATCGTTCAGCGGCTGCGCCGGGCCAGAACCGCGGACGGCGCGACGGTGCTGCGCGGCGTCTGGGGCTTCCACGGCGAACGCCCTCCCCACGGCGACGGACTGCTCTCGCTGACCCGCCGGGTGCCCGTCGTCACCATCGTGATCGACACCCCGGCCAATATCGCCGAATCCTTCGGCGTCATCGACGAATTGACGTGCGACGAGGGCTTGGTGACCAGTGAAATGGTGCCCGCTCTGGTCTCCGACGAAGGCGGCACCGGGCCACCGCGCATGGCCCGGCACCGCTATTAGCGGCGATCGCAAGCGCGGCGAAGCCGGGCGCAGCGGGTCGCCGCCATCGGGATAGCTCAGCCGGCGACGGAGGCGTCGTAGATCGACTGGATCGCCTTGTCCAACGTCGCGTTGAACTGCTCGTCGGACTGGTCGACGGTCAGGCCTTCGGTCAGGGCGCGGCTGAAGCTGGCGATCAAGCCGGTGTTCTTCGCCAACAGCTCGTTGGCTTCCTCGCGGGAGTAGCCGCCGGAAAGGGCCACCACCCGCATCACCTTCGGGTGCTCGATCAGGGGGCGGTAGAAGTTCACCTCGGTGGGCAGGCTCAGCTTGAGCATCACGCGCTGGCCCTCGGGCACCGCGTCGAGTTGCTTGGTGATCTCGTCGCGCAGGATGCCTTCGGCCTCGGCCTTATCGGATAACGAGATGGTCACCTCGGGTTCGATGATGGGCACCAGGCCGTGCGAGAGCACCTGGTGGCCGAGCTCGAACTGCTGCGCGACCACGGCCGCGATGCCCTTGGCGTTGGCGCCGCCGATCACCGAGCGCTCCTTGGTGCCGAAGACGCCCAGGCCGGCGGCCCGGTCCAGCAGCTCGTCGAGGCCCGGGATCGGCTTCATCAGCTGGACGTCGTCGGACGAGTCCGCCAGACCTTTGTCGATCTTGAGGATGGGCACCACGCCCTTGGTCTCCCACAGGTACGTGGTCGACGGCTTGCCCGCGATCTCACGGTCCATGGTCTGCTCGAACAGGATGGCCGCCAGCACGCGGTCACCGGTGAACGCCGGTGACGTGATGATCCGCGAGCGCATCTGGTGAATGAGGTCGAACATCTCCTTCTCGGAGGAGTACTCGTTGTCCTCGATGCCGTACAGGCGCAGCGCCTTGGGCGTCGAACCGCCGCTCTGGTCGAGCGCCGCGATGAACCCCTTCCCCGACGTCATCCGTTCCGCTTGCTGCTGGTTCGACATTGAACTCTCCCGCTTCCTCATGGCCCTCGCGGCCGCCGCACGCCCGGCCCGTGCCCGCGCGCTCAAGTCTGAATCGTGCCGATCATATTCGGCCACTTCGAGCCCGAGCAGGCAGGTCGTCAGACTGCGATTTCGGTCTCAGCAGTTTGGCCGCCTAGCTTCAGCGCCACAGCGCCATGCGGTCCAGCAGCCGGTCACGCAGAACGAGCGTGTGGAAGAGTACCGCCGTGATGTGGGCGGTAAACGCCAGGAAGAGCAGCAGCGCGAAAGCGCCGTGGCACTCCCGCAGCACCGCGAAAACGTCGACGTCGCGCGGCGCGATGCCGGGCAGCGCGACCGGCCCGAGCAGCGTGATCGGGAATCGCGCCGCGGACAACATCGCCCACCCGGTCACGGGCTGGACCAGCAACAGGCCGTAGAGCAGGTACTCCGACCACGTTGCGATGCGGCGTTCGGTTGCGCTCATCGTGGCCAGAAAAGCGGGCGGCCGGTGCCTGATCCGGTTCGCCATCCGAACCAGCGCGAAGGCGAGGATCAGCAGGCCGAGGGGCCGATGGACGGCCAGCAGCAGCGGGTAGTAGCTCAGTGCGGCGATCATGGTCACGCCGATGAGCAGTTGTGCGATGACCATCGGCGCCATCAACCAGTGCAGAACGCGCGACGGCACGGTGAAGCGCGCCCCGGCGGTCGCGCGCGTCATTGGAGGACCGCTTCGACGTCGACCGCGCTGACCGCTTTGGGTTCGCCGGCGCGGCGGGTGAACGAACGGGCATACACGGCCGATCGCGCGGCCAGCAGTGGGTCATCGGAGGCGGCGATGCCGTCGGGCAGCACCAGCGGGTCGAAGTTGACGTCGCGCGCGTTGCCGGCGTCTTCCGTCTGGACCGCGGCGATGGTGATGGTGCCGGCGTCGATGGTGCGCCGCGCAGCAGGCCAGGGTTGGGTGGCGTCATGGGTCGGGTCGCCCGGCTCGCCCACTATGAGGACGAGCCGCCAGCTCAGCGGCGTGTACGCCAGGGTGCGGATCAGGGCGTCGAACAGGTAGTCCCTCGCCGGTGGCGACGCCGTCACGTCGACGCCTTGCTGGGGAATCGCGGACCAGCGCACCGGTACCGTCGCGCCGGCGCCGTTGGTGAACCGGAAGGCGTTCAGCCCGTAAAAGGTGCTGTCGGCAAATCCCATGCTCGGCGGTGTCTGCTTGATGAGGCGCATGGCCGCGGCGGTCTCGGGGTGGCGCTGCAGGAACGCGGCCATCTGCTGCGGGTCGGGCTTGCCCGTGCCTGGCAGCGGCTTGGACGCGAGCAACCGGTCGTAGAACCCCTGCGGCGTGCTGTCCGGAAAGACCGGGATGTTGATCATCGCGGTGCGCCACTGCCGTCCGTCGGGGCCGTCGAACAACAATGCCAGCCCCCGGACGGTGTCGAACTTGTCGGCCTGGTCGGGCAGCCCACCGGACAGCGAGAACCGCCCGATCAGGGGAACGCTCCCGCGCCGGAAGACCGCGGCCCGGCATATCGCCGCGGCTGCTCCGTTGCTGACGAACGTCCCGGTGGCGCTCAGGCCTTTGGCGTGGTTTCGCCGGAACCCGTCATGGCGGCCGTAGACGCGCTCAAAGCGATCCGTGATCCCGGGCGGAGTCAGCGCGCCGGGGCGCAGCCAGCCACCGGCATACGCGAACCCACCGACGTCGACCGCGGCGAATCCGGCTACCGCGCCCATGCCCAGTAGCGCGCGACGCCGGTTCAGCGCGCCGAATTGCGACGGCGTGGCCGGGGTCTCCGGCGGCTCGGCGGGCGGCCCGTCGTCGTGTTGCCCGCCGTCGCGATCACGGGATTCCACGGCCCACCGCCCTTCCCGTTTGCGCAGGCCACGCCGCACAAGCGCAGGACGAAGCCGGTGGTAGCAATTCACGCACGGGCCGCTGCCCCGTGCAACTTCTGCGCCGCCCGTCACGCACATCCGGACGACGGCGCGGCGCCCGAAATCGTTCAGCGTTTTGAGCGTGGTACGCCGTGTGTCCTACCATTGACTAAACACTTGTAGCTGTATCTGCATTCAGTAGCGCAGATCGACGGAGTGCGTCTCCTCCGTAGGCAACCGTGTTCCCCGAGGGTTGAATACACAGCCCCCGGATATGGCAATGGCTGTTAGAGCTAGCGGTGTCCCGCACGGAACCGAATGTGAGTGATAGACCATGGGCGAACAATCCGGCGATCTTGTCGATCCAACCGCTTTCGAAGTCGGCAAACATCAGGTAGACCAGGCGGTTGTACTCACCGTCTCCGGCGAGGTCGACATGCTCAGCTCGCCGCTGCTGGCCGACGCCATCCAGACCGCGATGGCCACCAAGCCCGCGGCACTGATCGTTGACCTCTCCAAGGTCGGCTTTTTGGCCTCGGCCGGGATGACCGTCCTGGTGACCACGCAGGCGGAGATCGAGCCGCCGACGAAATTCGCGGTGGTCGCCAACGGCTCGGCCACCAGCCGGCCGATCAAGCTGATGGGAATCGACAGCGTGCTCTCGCTCTACAGCAGCCTCGACGGTGCGCTGAGCGGCATCGCTGGTGAGTGAGCCTCGGCGAAGTGAGCACGCAACTGGGGACGATGGGCCGCTCTGATCAACCGCAGAACGTGTCGAACATCGATGACCAATCCCGCTTCGTGCGGACGCGAGTGGGCGCCGACGCGCGCAGCGCGGCCCGGATCCGCGCCGAGTTCGGGGTGTGGCTCGGACGATATTTCTCCCTTGACGACGACCGCTTCAGTGATCTCCTGCTTGCGGTGAACGAGGCGATCGCCAATGCGGCGGAGTTCGCGTACGTCGACGCCGCGGAGCGCGGGACCGTCGACGTGCGGGCGGCCTACGACGGCGGCTCGGACACCTTGGCGGTGTCCGTCGACGACCGCGGCCGGTGGCGACAGAAAAAGCCGGTCCAGTACCAGCAGCAGATGCGCGGCCGTGGCATCCCGCTGATGGAGGCGCTCGCCGACGAGGTCAGCATCGACCGCACTCCGCAGGGAACTCGTGTCACGTTGACGTGGACCGGCCTGACGCGGCCCGGCTGTAGCGCCTGATCATTGCTGCAATCACGCTTTCCTGGCTAGCCATTGGGCGGCAAGAGGATTCATCGCACAAACCGCCCGTGGCGCGGTCAGCTCGCGTCAGACAGCCAAGCGGCACAACGCATCCCGTAACATCACCGGCATGGGCGGACGGCTCGCAAATCAGGGTGGATGGACATGAAGATTCCTCTTGCGCAAGCTTTCTCGATTCTCGGTCTGGCCGCCCACCTGGGCCGAGGCGCGGGCCGGGTGGCCACCGACGCAGCGATCGGCGGCAGATTCGGTCTGCCGCGGACGGTCGACGCGATCGATCCCACAGTCCTGTCCCGGGTCATGGGTACCACCGTCCGGTCGATCCGCGTTCTCAGCCGGGACGCGGGCACGTCCTCGCGGGGCCGGCTGGTGTTGACCGGAAAGAACGTCCCCGACTCGGTGTTCGTCAAGGTCGCGGCGCAAAGCGCCGCGACTCGGCTGATGGGCGAACTCGGTCGCCTCGGACACACCGAGGTGCGGTTCTACCGTGAGCTCGCGCCTCAAGTCATCGGTGTGCCCTATTGCTACGGCGCGGCATTCGACGCCCGGACGGGCCGCTACCTGCTGGTCCTGGAGGACCTTCCGGCCGAGTCGTGCGAGTTCCCCGACACCTTGCATCCGTTGTCGGCCGATCAGGCGAGCCTGATCATCGAGCTGCTGGCCGAACTGCATGCCACCTTCTGGGGCCGGCTCCCGCGCGACGGGCGCGGTCCGATGGGCTGGCTGTATACGCCGTCCGGCGACGTCACGTCGTTGCTGACCGGTTCGCTGATGCACCTTTCGATCAAGCGGCTCGCCGAGCGCACTTCCCTGGTCGACGTCCCCGTCGACACTGGCCGCTTTATCGCCGACAACTACCGCGCCGTCGCCACGCTCATCGACACTCCCCCGCACACCGTCATGCACGGCGACGCCCATCCGGGCAACATGTACTTCCAGGGCGGGAAGGCCGGGCTGCTGGACTGGCAGGCGGTGCGCCGGGGACACCCGTCGCGCGAACTGGCCTACACGCTGATCACCAGCCTGACGCCGGAGGACCGTCAGGCCAACCAGCGCGACCTCCTCGACGACTACCGTCGGGCGCTGATGGCCGCCGGCGGACCCGAGTTGGACCGCGACGACCTGTGGCTGCGATTCCGCCAAGGCGCGTTGTATGCATACGTCGCCGCGCTGATCACCGCCGGGATGGGCGGGATGCAGGTCGAGAACATCGCGATGGAGGGCCTGCGCCGTGGCGTCGCGGCGCTCGATGATCTGGAAACCGTCGCCGCGCTGAAGGGTTCTCTGTAGAACAGACCCAATTCGGCTGAGGCTATTGCCTTCGTCCCGCCGAGAGTTACGCTACCTACCGTAGCGAAATGCTGCGCGGCTAGCCGCTCAGCCCTCCCGAGACAGCCCCGGCGGCGAAGAGGAGTCTCATGTTCGACCTGAAGATCATCGGTGGCACGGTCGTCGACGGCACGGGCGCGGAGCGCTATGCCGCCGATGTCGGCATCAAGGACGGCAAGATCGTCGACGTCGTGCGACGCTCGGCCAACGGCCCCGCGATGAGCGGGGAAGCGGCCGAAACCATCGACGCGACAGGGCATGTGGTGGCCCCCGGCTTCGTCGACATCCACACCCACTACGACGGCCAGGTCAGCTGGGACAGCCTGCTCGAGCCGTCCAGCGGCCATGGTGTGACCACGATCGTGACCGGCAACTGCGGCGTCGGCTTCGCGCCCGTGCGGCCCGGCAGTGAGCAGTGGCTGATCGAGCTGATGGAGGGCGTCGAGGACATTCCCGGCACCGCGCTGACCGAGGGCATCACCTGGGGCTGGGAAAGCTACCCCGAGTACCTCGACGCGGTCGGCAAGCAGAAGTTCGCCGTCGACGTGGGCAGCCAGATCGCCCACGGCGCGGTCCGGGCCTACGCGATGGGCGAGCGCGGCGCGCGCAACGAGCCGGCCACCCCCGAGGACATCGAGACGATGGGACGGCTGGTTCGTGAGGCGATCGAGGCCGGCGCGCTCGGATTCTCCACCTCGCGCACGATGGGCCATCGCGCGATGGACGGCGAACCGGTGCCCGGCACGTTCGCCGCCGAGGAGGAGCTGTTCGGTCTCGGCCGCGCGATGGCGGCGGGCGGTCAGGCGGTGTTCGAGCTGGCACCGCAGGGCGCGGCGGGTGAGGACATCATCGGGCCCAAGAAAGAACTGGACTGGATGCGGCGACTGAGCGGCGAGATCGACCGTCCCGTGTCCTTCGCCCTGATCCAGGTAGACGCCGATCCGAAACTGTGGCGCGAGATGCTCGACCTGTCCGCGGACGCGCACGCCGCGGGCGCCCGCCTCTACCCCCAGATCGCGGCGCGGCCGTTCGGCATGATGATCGGCTTCCAAGGCCATCACGGTTTCAGCCATCGGCCCACTTACCGCCGGCTGAAGGCCGAGTGCAGCCGCGACGAGCTCGCGCAGCGGTTGGCCGACCCAGCGGTGAAGGCGGCGATCCTCTCGGAGGATGACCTGCCCGCCGATCCCACATTGTTGTTCGACGGGATGTTCGCCTTGGTGCAGCACTCGCTGGGCAGGCTGTACGCGCTCGGCGACCCGCCGGACTACGAGCCCACCCCGGACCGCACCGTCGCCGCCATCGCCAAGGCGCGCGGCGACGATCCGCTGTCCACGCTGTACGACCTCATGTTGGAGTCGAATGCAACTTCCATGCTGATGCTGCCGCTGTTCAACTACGCCGACGGCAACTGCGACGCGATCCGGGAGATGCTGCTGCACCCGGCGGGCGTGCTCGGCCTCTCCGACGGCGGCGCCCACTGCGGCATGATCTGTGACGCGTCCTACCCCACCTTTCTGCTCACGCACTGGGCACGGGACCGGCACCGGGGCGAGAAGCTGTCGCTGGAATACGTGATCCGCAAGCAAGCTCGCGACACCGCCCACCTGTTCGGCCTCACCGACCGCGGCACCATCGAGCCGGGCAAGAAGGCCGACATCAACGTCATCGACATGGACGCGCTGACCCTGCACCCGGCAGCGATGGCCTTCGACCTGCCGGCCGGTGGGAACCGAATATTGCAGGGCGCCAGCGGTTATGCGGCGACCATCGTCAGCGGGACCGTCACCCGCCGCAAGGACGTCGACACCGGGGCCCGCCCCGGGCGCCTGGTCCGCGGGGCGCGCTAAGAGCTCATGGCAACGGTGGCCGGCAATCCGGCGCGCGCCCGCGATGAGGATGCCGTCGGCACCCCGCCGGAAAGCCCGACGCTGGTGCCCGCAGAGCGCTACTACTCCCCCGCCTTCGCCGCGCTAGAGGCGCAGCGGATGTGGCCGAGGGTGTGGCAACTGGCCTGCATGGTCGACCACGTGGCGACACCCGGCGACTACTTCGAATACCGTTGCGGCCCATATGGGGTGCTGATCGTCCGTGACGACGACGGGACGCTCCGCGCCTTCCAGAACGTCTGCCGGCATCGCGGCAATTCGCTGTGCACCGGATCCGGTTCCGGCCTGCGCGAAGTCAAATGCGGCTATCACGGTTGGACCTGGGACCTGGCCGGTGCGCTCAAACGGGTGCCCAACCGCAAGGGCTTCGGCTCGCTGCGGATGTCCGATTTTCCCCTGATACCGGCGCGGGTCGAGACCTGGGCCGGGCTCGTCTTCGTCAACCTCGATCCTGGCGCGGTCTCGTTGACCGAATACCTCGAGGCGGTGCCCGACGACATCGCGTGGTGCCACCTGGAGGATTTCCGCTGCTACGCCACGCTCACCATCGAGGTCGACGCCAACTGGAAGACCATCGCGGACGGCTACAGCGAGACGTACCACATCCAGACCCTGCATCCCGAACTGCTGCGTTGCGTCGACGATATCCATGCGCCGCAACAGATCTGGGGCCACACCGGGAAATCGGACCAGCCCTATGGTGTGCAGAGCCCACGCTTTGGCGGCGCCCTGTCCGACGAAGAGGTCTGGAACGCCTATGTTGAAACCCAGGGCGCGCTGATGGGCGTCGCCGACGGCACGCCCATCCCGGCGCGCGAGTCCGGCCAGACCGTTCAGGACCTTATCGCCGCGCGCACAAGAGCATTCGCGGCCGAGCGCGGCGTCGACCTCGCCTGGGCCGATACCGACCGCATGACCCGGCTGCACCAGTACAACGTCTTTCCCAACATGACGCTGCTGGCCAACGCCGATCACCTGACCGTGATGTGCTCGCGGCCTGCCGCCGACCCCTCCCCCGACAAGGGCGAGCTGATCATGTTCTTGATGACCCGGCTACCGCCCGGTGCGCCGCACAACAAGCCGACGGATATGCGGACGACCGCCGGGGAGGCCGAACCGGGCCTGGTGCTCACCCAGGACATCGCGGTGCTTCCCGGCTTGCAACGCGGCATGCATCAACCCGGCTTCACGCATCTGGTGTTGTCCAGCGAGGAACGCCGCGTGATCAACATGCATCGCAACCTGGAGCGCTACCTCGAACTGCCCGACTCAGAGCGCATGACCGGCGGCGGGTGTTGACGGGTCTTGGGTCGCAGGCGGTATGGGTCGGGTGATCGGCCCCCGGTCACATCAACGAAGGTCTTGATGTAGCAACCTGTTTGACACTTGACGATGCACTGCCGGTAGTGACCCCGCTAACCCGACTCAATTGTTGGTCGGTGGTGGCTGGGGTTGGAACGGTGTGTACCACCACCAGTCGGCGCGTTCGCCGAGCGGCCCACGGCAGGGAGGGACGGCGGGTGGGGGTTGGGTTGGTGGGCGCGCGAGCGATCCCGGGTGCAGGGGTCGCCCGGAGTTGTCGGTGACGCTGAGGTTGTCTGCGGGTCCGGTGATGGTGATGACGCCGCGGTGGTGCAGCCGGTGGTGGTACGGGCATAGCAACACCAGGTTGGCCAGTTCGGTGGGGCCGCCGTCTTCCCAGTGCCGGAGGTGATGGGCGTGCAGACCACGGGTGGCCCCGCAGCCTGGCACCGCGCACATCCGGTCGCGATGCTCCAGCGCGCGGCGCAGCCGCCGACTGATCACCCGCGTCGCACGGCCGGCGCCGATGACTTCGCCGTCGCGGTGAAACCAGGCTTCACAGGTGGCATCACAGCTCAGGTAGCGGCGTTCGGCCTCGGACAGCAGCGGACCCAGATGCAGCGCCGCGGCGGGCTTTTCCACGTCGACATGCACCACCACGGTGGTGTGTTGCCCATGGGGACGCCGCGCCGCCTCGACGTCCGAACCCGTCTCGACCAGGCGCATGAACGCGTCGGCGGTGCCTGGCAGCGGCGGCGCCTGATCGCTGACGCCCTCGCCGTGCTCGCGCTTCCACTGAGCGATCAGCGCATCCCGATGAGACGCCAGCGCCGCGTCGAATTTCGCCGCATCCAGGTGTGGAAGTTTGATCCGCCAACAGGTGAACTCCTCGTTGGCGGCTTTGGTGATCGATCGCTCTGGTTGCGGCCCAGGATCGGGCTCGGGCCGCGGTTCCAACTTGACCACGGTACGCAGCTGGTTGACCGTGGCGACCTGGGCCAGCGCCGCATAGTGCCCATCGGAGCCCTCGCCGGCGCGCGCCGCGATGACCCCGACCTGATCCAGCGACAACCGGCCCTCCCGCATGCCCTGCGTGCAGCGGGGAAACTCCTCGAACCGGCGCGCGACGGTAGCCATCGTGTGCGCGTTCGTCGAGGACGCCCCGAGCTTCCAGGCCACCAACGCCGCAACCGAGCGTGCGCCCGTGATCCCGCAGAGCCCGTCGCGATCGATCTCGGCGACGATCTCGACCATGCGCCCATCGATCGCGTTGCGCTGACCGGTTAACTCCGCCATCTCCTCGAACAGCACCTCGAGACGATCCTTGGGGCGCACTTCGACGCTGGCTGCAATCGCGGTCGGAGACATGGCGCCATCATCGCAGCCACCACCGACAAACCCGACCGCCCGATCTGCTCAACGGGTCACCCTCGCCCTGCTCTACCGGCCGCAAACATCGTGGAAACCTCGTATCTCGCGCATCGACACCACTAGTAGCGCATTGATTCTGCGCCGGGCGCTCCCGCGTCCCAGCAAATGAGCGTCGGAACGCCGAAGTGATATCTCGCAACATAATTCGCGTTCACGGCGCGAAAGTGGCGTCCAGCGATTTAGAATCCCGCTTGTGATGACCCCGTCTTACCCCTGGGGGGGCAATCGAGGGCAACTTGCGCGGCACCTTCGGCTGCCGTATCACACGCTCCGCCGGCGGCGGACGCGACGTCTGTGCCAGAGTTTCGAACGGGTGGGCGTTCGAACGGCACCGGAGCGGCTGCGAGAAATGTTAGCGGGCGCGCCGCTGGCCGCGCACGAACTGCTCAACGTGAACTTCGCGTTGATCGCGATGCAGCTCGACCGCGAATCTCGCGCCGCGCGCTACAAGCGGCTCAAGAAGCGCGGCGCCCGTTCGTTGATGTTCGCGGGTCTGATCGTGGTGGTGCTGAACTTCCTGATGTGCATGGCCTACGTGCTGTTGAACCTGGCGGAACAGTCGGCGCCTTACTAGGTCTTCAGCGCGGCACGACGATGCCGTTGTCGTAGGCGTAGACGATCGCGGCGGCCCGGTCGCGCAGATCGAGCTTCCCGAAGATGCGGCCGACATGGCTCTTGACGGTGACGCCGGAGATGCACAGTTTGTCGGCGATCTCCGTATTCGACAACCCTTGGCCGATCAATGTCAGGACGTCGAGCTCGCGGGTGGTCAGTTCGCCGATGGCGATGCCGCGGGGACCGGGTGCGGCCTTGCGGTACGTGGTGAGCACGCGCGAGGTGACCGCGGGATCGAGATAGCTGTCACCCCTGGCGACCGCCCGCACCGCGCGGATCAACTCCTCGGCCGAAGAGTCCTTGAGCACGAAGCCGGCCACGCCGGCACGCAGCGCTCCCGACAGCAGCTCGTCCTCGTTGAAGGTGGTCAGGGCCAGCACCGGCGGCCTGCCACCCAGCCTGCGCGTCGCCTCGATCCCGTCGACGCGGCGCATCCGCAGATCCATCACGACGACGTCGGGCCGGTGCTCGGCCACCGCGGCCGGCACCTCGTCACCGTCGGCACATTCCGCGACGACGACGAAACCATCCTTGCGGCGCAGGATCCGGCGCAGGCCCGACCGCACCAGGTCCTGGTCGTCGACGAGCAGCACGGTGATCTCGGGCGTCGCTGAATTGTCTGGGATCATCCCTTGCACCACCACGGGCGCCAGGCGACATCGCCTTCGTGCAGCGGTATTTCCGCGCACACCGACCAGCCGTCGCGGGTGGGGCCGACGTCGATCGCGCCGCCGAGCAGCTCCACCCGCTGGCGCATACCACGCAAGCCGCGTCCCTCGGCCGACGGCGAGGCCGCCACCGCCGCGGGAAGCAGATTGGTGATGGCCAGCCTCGCCGACACCGCCGAAATATCCAACACCACACCGGCTTTCGACTCTGGGGCGTGCTTGGCGATATTGGCCAGCGACTCCTGGGTGATGCGGTACAGCGCGAGGCCGACCGCGGCCGACACGTGATCGGTGGGCCCTTCGACGCACAGCGCGACGGTCAAACCGGCCCGCTGAAAACCTTCGACCAGCACCGCGATGTCGTCGATGCCGGGCTCTGGAGCGGTCTGCGCGGTCTTGCTCGGCCAGTTGTCGAGCAGCCCGACGGTACGACGGATGTCGGCCATGGCCTGGCGGCCGAGCCGCTCGGCCTGCTCCAGGGCCTCGACCGCGTCATCGACGTCGCGATCCTGCTGCAGCGCGCGGCGCGCACCCGTCACGTGCAACAGGGTGATGCTCAGCGAGTGGGCGATGACATCGTGCACTTCGCGCGCGATGCGGCGGCGTTCGTCGGCGGCGGCGTGCTCGGCCAACATGTCTTGTGCCTCAATCTGTTCCGCCAGCAGCAGCCGCTGGGTTCGCATCAGGTAACCGAGCAGCCATCCCACCGCTATGAAACCCAGATACAGCACCACCGTGTCGAGGCGATGCAGGGCGGATGCGGTGAGCAACAGCGCCGCCGCCGAGAGGCTCGCCAGGATCCCGCCCAGCACCGACGCCAACGTCGCGACGACCAAGACCATCAGGACCAGCAACGCCGGGGCGAAATCGGCGTGGATGGGCGTGGACGTGCCAAACAGCGTCAGCGCGGTGGACGCCGTCCAGGTGGCCCACAGCGGCCCCGGGGTCATCTTCGTGTTGAAGATCAAGAACGCGAACGAGGGGGACAGCGCCAGGGCGAACGCCGTCAGCGCCACCGGCAGATCCGAGACGGGCCGCTGCAGCGTCCCGATCACCCCGCCGAGCACCAGGGCGACATCGACGGAGATCAGCGCCGCCCAGGTGATACCGACGGGAATCAGCTCGCTTCGCCGGCGCAGCAGTTCCCGCAAGTGATCCGCTGCGGCATGCAACATCGTCCAATCCTAGAAGAGCCGGCTGCCTCGTCACATCCTCCTGCGGGCGGCACCCGCCTCCGCCCGTGGTAGGAGACAAAGACTGCACTTCGGCACGACGCGCCGCGGGCCGCTGCTTTCCTAGCGTTTCAGTCATGACATGGACACTGCTGCACGACCGCATGGCCTTCATGGCCGAGGTGATACGCGCCGCCGAGACGGACCCCGAGGCGGCACTTGCGTTGATCGACAACTCATCCGAGGTGTCCGAGCTGTTCGGCGACCAGGAGGGCTTGATGCTCTCGCTCGGCCAACGCTGGATCACCATGCTGGTGGCCAAGCTGGATCAGGCCGCCTACGAGGGCGCGCCTGCCGAACAGGTGCGTGCCGATCTCGAGGCCGCCCATGCCGGGCTGCACGCGTTGGTGAAGATCGGCACTCGTCGCTCGCTGCGCGTGCGCTCGCTTACGCGCGGTGAGCACGTGGCCGTCGGCTTGTTCGGCGGGCCCAACGGTGATCGGCAGACCGTTGCATGACCGAATGGGCAGCCTTGCGCGATTGACCAGCCGGTACGCGGTCCTTATCGTCGGCCTCTGGGTGCTGGCGGCGGGAATCGCCAATGTGGCGGTGCCACAACTTGAGCGGGTGGTGGACTCCCATGCCCGGTCCTTCATGCCGCCCAGCGCGCCGAGCGCGACGGCCGCCGCCCGGGCCGCACAGTTGTTCAACCAGACGCCCAGCAACAACTTCGTTTACGTTGTGCTGGAACGCGATCAGCGGCTGACGCCGCAGGATCGCCAGTTCTACGACGCGCTGACGACGGCGTTGGGCTCGGATCAGCGCCACGTGTATGCGGTGACAGACCTGTGGTCGCAGCCGGCCACGGCCGCGGGCGCGCAGAGTTCGGACGGCAAGGCCGTCAGCGTGATGGTCCGGCTGGCCGGCATGCTCGGCACCGCGCAGGCGCGCGATTCGATCAACGCCGTGCGCGGGACCGTCCATAAGCTGTCACCGCCTACCGGTCTGGCAGTCCATGTCACGGGCCCCGGAGCCACGATCGTCGACGAATTCTCCGCGATCGATCGGCAGATGCTCGGGATCACCGCCGCCACCATCGGCCTCATCCTGCTGTTGCTGCTGGTGGTCTATCGATCACCCGTCGCGGCGGCGATCCCGCTGATCTCGGTCGGACTTGCCCTGGCGCTGGCCCGCGCCGTCGTCGCGGCGCTCGGTCAATCCAATGTGGTTGAGGTGTCGCTGTTTTCCGTGGCGCTCATGGCGGCCATGACGCTGGGAGCCGGAACCGACTATGCGATCTTCCTGGTCGGCCGCTACCACGAAGGCCGGCGCCGCGGCGTGGCTCCGGCCCAGGCGCTGACGCAGGCCTACCGGTCCATCGCGCCCGTGGTGATCGGATCGGCGCTCACCGTGTCGGTGGCGCTGGCGTGCCTGGTCTTCGCGAAGGTGGGCTCTTTCCGCAGCGCAGGATTGCCCTGCGCCATCGGCATTCTGGCGACAATGGTCGCGGCGCTGACCTTGACGCCCGCGCTGATGAGCCTGGCGATACGGCGCGCGTATCTCGAGCCGCGGCCGTCGAAAACCGCGCGGCGCTGGCGCCGGGTCGGAACGGCCGTCGCCCGCTGGCCCGGCCCGATCCTGGTCACCGCGCTGGCGTTGACCCTGCTGGTCGCGCTGCCGTTGGTGAGCATGCGGGTCGGCTTCAACGAACCCGCGGCCACGCCGTCGGCCACCGACTCCAACCGTGGCTATGCCAGCGCCGACCGGCATTTCGCGGCCAACGCGCTGCTGCCCGACGTCATCGCCGTCCAGGCCGACCACGACCTGCGCAACCCGGCCGGGCTGATCGCCATCGAACGGATCACCCGCCACGTCATGGCCGTACCGGGTGTGCGTGCAGTGCAGTCCGCCAGCCGTCCCGACGGCAAGGTGCCCGAACAGGCGACGTTGACCTATCAGGCCGGTGTGCTCGGTCGTCAGTTCGGTGACACCATGGATTCGCTGACCCAGCGGCTCAAGCGGGTTTCCGAGCTGGACAGCGCGCTGGCGCGGACCCAAGCCGCGGTCGACGGGTTGGGCAACGGATTGCGCGGTGGCAGCGCCGGATTGGCCGACATGTCCGGCGCCGCGCAAGACATGCGGGCCGGGATGGACGGACTGCAGAGCAATGTCACGACGGTATCGGGTTACCTTGACCCGCTGCGGGACTTCGTCGAGCGCACTCCCGACTGCGCCACCAATCCGATTTGCTCAACGGTGGACCGTGTCCTCCAGCCCGTCGATAGCCTGGTGCAGACGTCTACCCGGCTGGGCTCGGGCGCGGCGAAACTCACCAGCGGGTCGAGCACGGCCGCCGCCGCGATGGCCACCCTGCCGCAGAGCGTGGCGTCGATGAAAGACGCCCTGGGGCAAGCCCGTTCGGCCACCCGCGACTTGCTGAGTCTGTCCGATACGCTCGGTCCGCAACTGCGCCAGTTGACCGATTACATGAACGAGATCGCGACGCAGTTCCAGGGCAGCGCGGCAGGGGACTTCTACATGCCGCAGCGGGCGTTGACCGACCCGCGCTACACCACGGCGCTTAGCCACCTCATCTCCGAAAACGGGCGTGCGGCTTACCTGCTGGTGTACGGCGACGGGTCGGAGTGGGGCGCCGACGGTGCCAAACGGGCGGGGCAGGTGCGCGCCGCCATCGACGAGGCCACCAAGGAGGGCACCCTCACCCCGACCGAGATCGACCTGGCTGGAGTGGGCCCGGTGACCGCCGACCTACAGCGCTTCGTGGCCGGCGACACCGAGCTGTTGGTCGGTGCCGCGCTGGTCCTCATCTTCCTCATCGTCACCGCGATGTTGCGCAGCCCCGTCGCTGGACTGGTCGTCGTCGGGACCGTCGTCACTTCATACGCTTCGGCCATCGGTGCCAGCGTGCTGATTTGGCAGCACCTGCTTCATCATGACTTGCACTGGGCCGTCGCGCCGATCGCCTTCATCGCGCTGATCGCCGTCGGCGCGGATTACAACCTGCTGCTCGCGTTGCGCATCAAACAGGAAGCGGCGGCGGGCCTGAAGACCGGCATCATCCGCGCGTTTGGCGGTACCGGAGGGGTGGTCACGATTGCCGGCGTCATCTTCGGGCTGACCATGCTGGCGCTGCTGAGTAGCAGCGTGCTCAGCATCGCCCAGATCGGTACGACGATCGCGGTCGGATTGTTACTGGACACGCTGGTGGTGCGAGCGTTCATCGTGCCGTCGATCATGGCGCTGTTGGGCCGGTGGTTCTGGTGGCCGAGTCCGCTCCCCCGCCGCACCGTCGCGCCATCGGCGAAAACGCCTGAGCCGCAACTGGTTACTGCTGGGGCGGTATGACAGATGAGGGCAGTCCGACCAGTACGCCTTCGACGTCTCCGTCGACGCTGACCAGCAGGCCGCGCCCCGGCGGCAGTGTCTGGGCCCGGACGTTGCGGTTGATCCGGTTCTGCGGGTCGTTGTCCATATAGAGCTGCGCCACCTTCGCCGAGTTCTGGAAACGCATCCACGGATCCATCTGCAGCGTCGCCCAGTTCGCGCTGTTGCGCGTGGTGAAGACGTGTAATCCGATCTGCCGCGCACGCTCCATCAGCTTCCACAGCGCGGCGCCCACCGGAGGTTTGGGCGGGTAACTTTGGTCCGGACGCAAGTCCTGAATGTCGTCGATCAGGACGAAGTGCCGCGGGCCCTCCCACGGTTTGAGTGCGCGTAACTCCTCCTGGCTCAGGCCTTTCGGAGGCAGCCGGGGCAGCAGGACCTGCTGTGCGAGCGCGGTGATCACCTCGTCGATCTCGTCCTGGTCGTAGGCGTAGGCGCTGACGTAGCCGGGCCCGTGCAGGTCGCGCAGACCGTGCGGTGCGGTCTTGGGGTCGATCAGCGTCAGCTGCGCTTCCTCGGGGCTGAATCGGTTCATGATCGCCTCGCCAATGGCGACCAGCGACATGGTTTTTCCGCACCCTTGCCGTCCCAAAATCATCAATCCGGGGCTCTCGCGCAGCTTGATGGGCACCGGCCCCAGCTCGTGACGTTCACCGATGGCGAACGCGAGCGAGAGGTCCTCGCCGCTGGGGTGTGCGGCCTCGTACTCCAGAATCGCCTTCAGTGCCACCCGCTGAGGCAGACGCTGCAGGGTGGCGTGCTTGGTGACTCCGGCGACCTCCGCGATGCGGGCCCCGACGTCGACGATGCTCACCACCACGCCGGTGTTCGGATCGGTCAGGGCCGGAACACCCACCCGCAGTTCGTGCAGGCTGTCGGTCAGGCCGAAGCCGGGCCGGTTCAGCGTCCGCCGCGCCGCGTCGCGTGACTCCAGCGACGAGTGCCCCATCTGACTCTCGCTGGGGTCGGCCAACCGCAATTGGATTCGTGCCGTGGCGTTTTGCAGCAGGCTCTGCCGCTGGCCGTGAATCCACCCACCGGCGCTGCACATCACGTGCACGCCGTATTCGGGGCCGCGGCTGCTCAGCGAGATGATGCGGTCGCCCAGCACAGTGTCTTTCGAGTACAGGTCGTCGTAGTCATCGACCACCACGAAGACATCTCCGAACGGGTCGTTGGCGTCGGTGCCGCCCAATCCGTCACTGCCCGGCGCGAAGCGGCGTTCCCGGAAGCCGTCGAGGTCGATCTTGAGGCGTCGGAACGAGTCCTCGCGGGCGTCGATCAACGCGTCCATGCTGCTCAAAATGCGCTCGATGCCCTCAGCGTCCTTCGGCGAGACGATGTCGGTGACATGGGGCAGCGAGGCGGCCTGGGCCAGGGTCGCGCCGCCGATGCAGAAGAACGTCACCCGCGACGGGCTGTACATGGTTGCGGCCGAGCACATCAGCGTCATCAGCGTGGTGGTTTTGCCGCGCTGCTTGGCGCCCACCACGATCACGTTGCTGCGCAACGCGTCCACCGCATGGACAATCTGCTTCGACTCTTCGGGGATGTCCATGACGCCGACCGGGAACATCAGCCCCGCGTTGCGCCCGTAGTCGACGTGCCAGGGCTTGCCGCGGTATCCCGCGACCAGGGCGTCGATGGACTCGGGCTCCTCGAGCGGCTCCAGCCACGGCCGGCGCGGTGAGCGGTGCGGCACCTCGTGCAGCGACTCCCGCAGCACGTCGACGATCTTCTTCCGTTTGAAACCGTCGTCGTAGTAGAGGAATTCGTCGGGTTCGGCGTCGACGGCCGCGGCCGCCTCCAGCGCGGTGGCATCGGAGGCGTCCAGCGGCTGGAACTGCCAGTTGTACAGCCGCGGCTTGGTCAGCGTCATGTCGACGGTGGTGGCGACCTCCTTGGCCTTCGGCACCACGAACGGGGCGGAGAGATAGAAGCAGCGGAACGGTTCGAGATCACGCGGCCCCACCTTGAGCAGACCGAAGCCGTTTTCCTTCGACGGCAGGTGGTAGGCGGCGTCCGAGCCGATCACCTCGCGGCTGTCGTCACCGGACTCGGCGCGCAGCGCGATGCGGAACGCGATGTTGGACTTGACCTTTTGCAGCGACGACAGGTCCAGCCGCTGCCCACCCAGCATGAAGAAAACGTTCGCGCCGCGGCCCTCCTGGCCGATGTGGATGATGAGATTGATCCACTTCTCGTGATTGGCGAACAGCTCCAGATATTCGTCGACGATGACGAGCAGGACCGGCACCGGGGGCAGATCGCGCCCGGCAAGCCGGATCTCTTCATAGTCGTTGGCGTCGCGGGCGCCCACCGACGTGAACAGCTCGTAGCGTTGCTTGATCTCGCCGTCGATGACCCTGCGCATTCGCTCGGCCAAATGCCGTTCGTCCTTGCCGAGGTTCGACAGCGCGGCCACCACATGGGGAATGCCCAGAATATCCTGGGCTGCCGATTCGAACTTCATGTCGACGAAGATGACGTTGAACGTCTCCGGGGAGTGGGTCAGCGCGATGCCGTAGACCAACGACAAGAAGAACTCTGACTTCCCCGAGCCACTGGTACCGATGACCACGGAGTGGAACCCGAAGCCGCCGAAGTCTTTGGCGCGGATGGTGATGTTCTGCAGCTCGCCGTTGGGTTTGGCGCCGACGGGCACCTCGCACCAACGCTCGTCGCCGCGTCCCCGCCGCTCGGCCCACAGCCGGTCGACGTCGAGGTCTCGGGGGTCGCTAATGCCCAGGGCCCGCAGGAGTTCGGTTGCGCCGCTGACAGAGTCGGCGATCTCGCTACGGCTGGTCGGCGACCAGCGGGCCATCGCCCGCGCGTACCGGTAGGCGCGGTGCACGGACAGTTGGTCGGCGTGGGCGAAGAACTTGTTGCGCACCCGCAGCAGCGGCGCCGGGCGGTCGTCTTCGCCGTCGGCGTCGGAGCCGTTGCGGTGCAGGGCTACTTCGCCGTTGACCGATCCGTTGGGTGAGCTGTGCCGTTCGCTGAGGTCGAAAACCTGGTCATTGGCGAAGCCGACGCCGGTGCCGATGCGTGAGGCGATGCGCAGCAACGTGATTCCCGCTTTGCCGACCTGCCCGACGACGCTCTCCCACGCGTCGGGGCTGCCGGTGTTGTCGTCGATGATCACCAGGTGCGGGCCGAGATCGACCGTGTCGCTGCCGGTTTCCAGGGCCGAGCCCATCGCGGTGGGGCTGGCCGCGGCCAGCGGCGTCCAGGCGCCGCGCTTGCCCTTCATGTGCAGCTCAGCACCTAGGGTCTCTTCGAGTTCCTCGGGCGTGGCGAAGATCAGGCGCCGAAACCCGCACGCGTCGAACAGTTCGTCGTGCAGGTTGTGCGGCAGCCAGACGATCCACGACCACACCTCGGGGTTGCGGGTTACCACCAACAACTTGACGTCGCGCGGGTTGTGGAACACCGCCAGGGAGCACAGCACCGAGCGCATCAGCGACCGCAGCCGGTCGAGATCCTCGCCGACGAAGCTGAATCCGGGCGCCGAGCGCAGGTTGACCACCTTGGCGATGTCGCGAATCTTGCGCTGCTCCAGGATGAAATCGCGAAGTGCCTGCCCGGTGACGGGTTCGAGCTCCTCATCGGAGGCGATGTCGGGCCAGGTCACCGAAAGCACCGAGTCCGGCGCGTGCTGCACGCCCGTGCCGAGCCGCACCTCCAGGAAGTCGGCGTCGCCGCGCCCGCGCTCCCACATCCGGGGGCCGCCGATGATGGCGCCGAGCCCGCGCGGATCGGAGTGCACGGAGTTCTGCCATTCGCGTTGCGCACACACCGCGGTCTGGATCTCGTCGCGGTTGCCGTCGAGGTCACGCAGATAGCGGCGACGACCCTTTTCCATTTCGCCCCAGGTGATCTTGCGGGCACGACCGAAGCGGCCGGAGAACGCCAGCATGCTGAAGGCGCCGATCCCCATCAGGGGGAAGAAGCCGGTGGTCAGGCTGCGCACGCCCGAGACGTAGAGCATGACGATGGTGCCGATGAGCGCGACGATCAGCGCGGGCACCCCGATCATCACCCAGATGTTGCGCGGCTCGCGTTCTGGCAGCGCGATAGGCGCGCTGGGCGCTACCCGCACGGGTTTCGGCGGCTCGATCTTGACGCGGTTGATGGGGAACGCTTTCTTGGACATTCTCTAGCCTCCCGGCTTCGCCGATGTCGTCACCACAGCCACCTTGCCGAGCGCCGGGACGGTGTCCCGCGCCAAAAGCGCTGCCTCCCTTGACAACGCCGGGCCAGCGGCGAAGGTCCGCAGCAGCGGCCAGGGGGCCTGGACCGCCGATCCCGGATCGAGCCCGAGCGCGCGCAACGTCGTGTCGTCATTGGTGATGCCGAACCGCACCCCGTTGTCGGAGACCCAGAACAACGATTCGCGGGAATCGGAGGTGACCACGCCGCTGGTCGACGTGACGAAGTTGGCCGCGCCCGGCAACACCAGCACCTGGTTGGCGACCACCGAGGCCGGGTCGCGGTCGTCACGCACCAGGTGAACGATGCGGTTGTCCAGGTACGACGGTGTGGGAAGTCCGCGCCCGTTGTAGACGACAACGCGCGCCTGCGGATCCGTCGAGCCCTTCTCCCATCCGACACAGGTGGTCGGATCGGCGGCGGTGTCAATGAAATTCAGGCGCTTGGTCGGGTAGTAGTCCACCGCGAGCGAGGACACCTCGGGGATGTTGACCAAAACGTCGGGAGCCACGACGCGGGGCGCCGTGGAGCCGTACGAGTTGGCGCTGCGCAACAGGTCGGCGACGAAACTGGTGATCTTCTGCACTCCGTCGGGCAACAGGACGTAGAACTGCTTGCCGCCGCTGGCGGTCTGGGCCTGCAGCACCGCGCCGACCTGTGAGCCCGACACCCACGTCGAGGGCGTGCCCGCCAGGGGCACCGCGGGCACACCGAGCGGTTCGGTCGCCGGCAACGCGTCGTGGAGGGCCCGCGAAATCTCCACCGGCAGAGTCACTCCCGGGTCCAGACCCAGGCTCAGCGTGACCGCCCTGTTCGACGGATCGATCTGCGAGCGCTTTCCGCCCCAGATCACATAGGTATTGCCCTCGAACGTGACCAACACCCCGGCGTCATCACTGAGCGGTGTGGCGCGGTCGAAGCCCTCGAGCTGCCCGGCGATCGAAGTCACCAGCGGCCGCTCGGAGCTGCGCGGTCGGCCCGCCGTGTCGCACACCGCCCACGCCGACGTCGCCCCCCGATGAACCGGCATGGCCGCCGGCGCACCCGGGATACCGACCAGCGGCCCGGTCGGATACTTCGCTATCTCAGCCGGTTTCACCCATGTCGGCTGATTCGCCGTGCCAGTGGCCAGCCGCGCGGACGTCAAATTCAGCACCGGATACAGCCGCCCGTCGATCCTGGCGTAGAGCGCCCCGGAATCGCGGTCGCCGATGATCGCGGAATCACCCACGATGCCAGTCGGTTTCAGAACATTCAGCAGCAGCATCCAGCCCGACGCGATGGCCACCAGAAGTACTGACAACACCAGCGCGGCCGTCTGCTTGCGGTCGTCGTGTTTCATGCGCACCGAGAAACGGGTGGTCGCCGCGCGCAGCCGCCGGTTGTAGAACAGGTGCCCGGAGTTCTGGTCGCGGTTAGACAAACTCAGCGGCATGCTCAGTACCCCTTGGGTGCTCGGAGAGGATCGGCCTGCTGAATCCGATCAGCCAAATTCGCGGCGTCCACTGCCACCCCGTAGCGGCCCATCGCATAGTTGATGAACGCACACGCCTGCGCTACGAGATTGTGGATGTCGCGCGAGGTCCCCGGCTGGTGATACGCCGCGAAGGTCGGCGCGATGAATTGCCAGGCGCCCTTACTCGGTGTGCCCCGGGCCGCGTTGGAATCCCAGTCGTTAACCGCGTTGGCGTTGTAGTTGGATTCGCGGCGGGCCACCAGATCCATGCCGCGTTCCCAGCGAGCGCGCGCCGCCGGGTCGTGAATGCCCTTGATGTCCAAGGCTTTACGGATGGCCGCCAACACGGCCGGGCGTCCGCTGGCCTGGCTGTGGTGCATCGACCGCCCCCCAAGGTAGTGCAAGCGTCGCAGTCTGCGCGCGAGCAGCTTCGCCCGCCGGCGCGATCCGGCGACGTGGCGATGTTGGGTCCGCAGCCGCGCCACCATACGGCCTTCTGCCTCGCGTCGACCCATCGGTGTATCGGCGGCCGGTGTCGTGTCGGTTAAGGCGGCATCGAGCACCGTTCGCGTCGCAGCGTGGCTGTGCGTGTGATCGACCCGCGCCGCGGTGATGATCTGCCCCAGCATCCGGTCCGCATGGGCCGACCGTGTCAACCGCTTTCTTGAGGTATCCGACCGAGTAGCTGCCGCGCTGGGCAGCCTAGCGGTGCGATGCGTGAGCGCCGCGGCGCGGGCCTGTGCATCGTCGATGCCGTGGTCGGTGGTGAAGCCCGCGAACAGATTGTGGGCGCGAGACAACGCCGTGACCGCTTGCATTTTCAGAGGATCGGTCACCGACTTCCCCGCCGTGATTCACCTGTGCGCCCTCTTGACGCCGCATCCTTGCCGGACACTTCGCGCTAGTACTCCCACACACTCCTGGCCGCGCATTGCGCGGTCGCTGCAGACGTACCAATAGTGCACGTATCGACAGTTCTGCTGTCAATAACGGGCAACCCAACTTGGTGCGTGCGTTGGGATCGGCCGACCGCGATTACGTAGCGACCTTACTGCTGGGCAACCCCTCCGACCAGTCACCTTGCGGTGGGCTGGGATGTTTCCCCGGCTATTCCTTTGGCTCGTCCTCGGACGGCATGATCACGATCCGGCGGTTGGGCCTATTGGTGACGACGGTCGGCTTTGCCTCGCCGGATTTGTTGCCCGGGGCGTTCGGCGGAATCGTCAAGCGGCCCTTGATCGGCTGGCCGTTGGGCACGCCGGGCGCCATCACCCGCTTCTCGACCGGGCTGTCTTTCTTGCCGCCTTCGCCGCCGGCGCCCATCGCGCCCGGTGGCATCATCGGCATGCCGGTCATGCCGGATTGCCCGGGCATGGCGGGCATGCCACCGGTCGGCGGCATCATCGGCGCCTTGGCGCCCGCGGGTGTGGTTGGCGGGGACGACGTCGGCACCGGCGGTGGCCCCAGCGAGCTGGCCGGCGTGGTGCCGCCGCCCCCGAGGCCTCCACCGCCGCCGCCTAAGCCCGAGCCACCGCCCAGGCCGGAGCCACCGCCGCTGCCGACGTTGTCGACCAGATGCGCGCTGTCGGCAAGACCCGCGCCGTGGGCGCCCTGCATTGCGCTCATCAGCGGCTGAAGGGCACTCTGACCAGCCTGCATCGCCTGTTGGGGCAGCTGCGTCATCGGGCCCATGATGCCTCCGATCGCGCCACCGATGGCACCGGTCACGCTCTGCAGCATCTGCTGGACCATTTGCATGTCCTGCTGGCTATTTGCCTCGTTGGCCGGGAACTTGGCCTCCGCATCGGCGGCGTGGGCGCGGCGATCCGCGTCTGCCGCGGCTGCGTCCGCAGCGTCTTTGGGGACGCCGGCGTTTCCGGCTCCGCCTAAAACCCCCTGCCAACCGTCGGCGAATGAGGTGCCTCCGGGCGGAAGCGGACCGGCACCCGGCAGGTGCACAGGGACTGGATCAACCGTCGAGCCGGGTGTGAATTTTGTTTTCGGGTCGCCGCCCACAACTCACCTCCACCCCATTCGCAGATCCCACAAGTGCTTGAGCCGCTCACCACGGCACCCTTATGTCGCACTATTTTGTCACAGCGCCGCTAAATCGGTATTCAGGTCGTAAATCGGCTCTAGTGACTCCGACGACTGATCGCGTCAAACCACGCCAAATGATAGTTCGCGAGGTACTCGTGGCCATCGATCAGCGCCTCAATGGCCGCCAAGAGCATCCAATCTCCCACCACTGCTGGGTCGTGATTCGGATAGGCCGCGAGCACCGAATGCTGGATTGCTGCGGCGCATTCGCGCAACATCCCGCTTTCGCTGTCCAGAACACCGGTTTTCCGCACTGCCGGCGCCGCGACGGCCTGGGCGATACGTGGCAAGCCGTCCCGGCGGCGCACGGCATCAACCAGGGTTGGCCCCAGCTCTTCGACTTGGGGCGCAGCCGACCGGGCTGGCCGGTCACCGCTGAGCGCGGGCTCGTCGGGACCCGGCTCGCCGACGTAGGTGTTGGCGTGGTGGGCAGCCGCGACCGTGACGGCGCCCAGCAAATCCACGACATTGGCATCATGACGCCGCGCCGTGGGTTCGAGCAGGGTCACGTGCGCGGGCAACCGGACGTGGGGTGGAATCCAACCGCCGGCGAGGTCAGTAACCAGCAGCGTCGTGGTGCCGTCGTCCCGCAGTCCCGCCGCCCACGACAGCCGCGGCTCCTGGCGCGCGACCGCGTCGACCAGCCGCTGTAACCGCTGCTGCTCGGCCGTCCTTGCGGACACGGTGCCAGCGGTCGCGCCCGTCGCCGCTGAAGCTGCCGATGCGCCAACCATCGTGGATGACCCCGCGCCGGCCGGGCCTGCGGCCGCCCCGGAGGCCGTCCGTTCCACAGGAGACATAAGTGGTCCGCCTGCCCCGCCCGCAGAGGGGGATGATGCTGGCGAAGACGCTACCGGCGCACCCGACACGGGACCGGAGGGCGCAGAAGGCACCGACGGGGGCGCCACCACTGGCGGGCGTAGGTCGGAACCGTAGGCGGGCAGCGAACCAGTGGGAATGGACGAGGTGCCGCCGAGGGTCGGTGCGGGCGACGACCATGAGCTGGCGGTCATTACGGGCGCAACTGGTGTGCCTCCTCCGGTGGCTACTGGCGCGGGTGCCGGCGGCGGTGGCGCGTCGACCGGTGTGCCCGTTGGGATGAATGCTCCCGCACTGGGCACGGTCGGTGTCACCGACGGTGCCGCCGGAGGAGTTTGAGGCCCGCCAGCCTCCATCGCTTGGAGCGGCCCCGCCGTAAACGCTTGCCCGCCAGGCCCTGTCGACTGGCCGGTCGCTAAGCCGGATGTGAAGGCTTGTCCTATTCCGGGTTGGAGGCCCTGCCCCATGCCGACAGGTGAAGCTGGCACTGGCGCCGCGCTGGGGGCGCCAGGCATTGCGGGTGATGCCGATCCGCCGGTGGTGGGCATATGGACGCCTGTTGTGGGGGCTGCTGGTGGCGCACCTGGCGCTGGCCCGCCGCCCGGCACCGACGCCCCCTGCCCGAAACCGTGCCCATACCCGGCCGGCGAGGCCCCCGGACCGCCGCTTCCCGGCACTAACGCACCCTGTCCGGCGTTATGCCCGTAGCCGGCTGGCGATGCGCCCGGACCACCACTCCCCGGAACCTCCCCGTTCTGTCCGAAGTTATGACCATATGCCGGAGGCGGTGTTTCCAGATCCTTCGCGCTAATCGGGCTCGGCGGCTTGGCATCACCAACATCAAACCCGTTTGCTAGAGCCCAACTCCGAGCATCCCCCCCGCCTTCGGTATCAAGGATCTTCTGCGTGGCGGCGACAAGTTTGTCGACCGCGTCTCGGCTGGCGTTCGCCGCATCGGCGTTGCAACGCGCCTGGACAGCTTGCACTTCCGCCAACTGCTCGGGCGGCGGCTTCTTCGAAGCAAGGATGTCATCTATCTCTTTATTGCCCGTATTCGCTATCTCCGACAGGCGGCTGCGCAAATAATCGATGGCGTCCGCGCCTGAATTGAAGGCCGCCGCCTTCGTCCGGTACTTCTCAGCGAGATCCAAGTGAAACTTCTCGCCCTGTTGATATCGGGAAATAAGATCGTCGGCCGTGTGGCCCTCGTTGTGGGCTGCGATTTTCGTCCAAAGATTTCGCAGGTGCTGCGAGTAACCTTGCTGCTCCGCAGAAGCCTGGCTCCAGTGTTGCGCGCCTGCGCGCAGATTCGTTGACGGCGCTGGCCACCACGCACCGACGAGCGCAGCTGACCACTTACCAGGCGGAAGATCAACCGCCACCGCACACCTTCTTCATTACGGCATCTTTGGCCAGGACATCCTCGAGCGCCGACTGAAATTCTGCGTCAGTTGCGACACCATAACTACTCTTTGCCGTAACTGTGAGGTAAGCCGACTCTAGGGCGCGTGCGGTGTCGCGGTGGTTGGTATCGAGGGCCGGATTGTTCGCCCCCATGTCGAGCATCAGGGCCCCATTAGTGGTTGCGATGCGAGCGAGCGCCTTGTCTGTACCGGCGGTGTCGACTTGCACGGATTGGGCCGCCAACTTGTACATATCGCACAGTCGCTGTTGCGCGGCGGCAATCTCCGCCGGCGTATAACTGGGCGTCGTTGTGGCGTTGGCTGACGAATGGGAAGCCGTCGGTCGCATTAGTGCCACGAATAACGCAGCAACAGCCACTGCGGCGGTCACCATTCCAGCTAGCACCATCCGTGGGCGTGGACGCGATATTGGTTGCGGGAGATGCGGTGGTGGGCAACTTCCTGCGGGCGGGACAGGCGACCCTTCACCATGGCTCGAAGGCAAATCTCCCACCACGTCCTCCTCCTGCCAGCAAGCCCGTATGCGGTACCACATGGGTCGTTCCGCGACTTCCCTCCCCATCAATAGTGGAGCAGGCAGGGGGAGGTCGAGCAATTCACTGTGCGGCAATCCGCTTCGCCGACCTGGACATCGAAGACCGTATGCCGCCATTTCGCATCAGACCTACGACCATTCGGCGAAGGATCCTGCCAGCGCTCGACTCGGCAACTCGTCACGGATCCAGCCCATTATGCTGCTGATTCGACTGATCCACTGAGCATCGCGGTAGCGCCACGCATGCATGGTCATGGGGCGCCGTCGCAAGGAGCCAACCCAACCGATCCGACGCGGGTGGCTGATGTCGCGGACAGAGTTGAAGTGCCGCGCATTAACCCTTCATGGCGGCATTTTTTTGCGTGGAGGCCGTCAGACCAGCCGTGAAACTGTGTATCGGTAGCAACATCGCTATTCTTCCAGCCAATATCTCGAGAAGGATGCCGCGCGGAAGCACGTCATACGCCGCATACCTTCTTCATTGCAGCATCCTTCGCGTTGACATCGTCGACCTCCGAATTGAAAGCGGGGTCATCGCGCTGGAGCGAACTTCCCATCGCCGTGGCTTTGGTGTATGCCGCTGCCAATGCCAGGGCGACAGCTCGGTCACCAGGCGGGATCGCGGGAGCCTCATTCACTACCTGTTCAAGCATCACTGCGGCATTAACTCCGGCGACACCAGCCGCTGCCCGGTCGTTCCCATTTGTCTCTATTTGAACCGAGCGTGCGGCCAGCTTGTACGTGTCACACAGCTGCTGGTGCGCAGCCGCAGTTTGGTCCGCGGTGTATGACGCTGTGGTCGACCTGGTTGAGGATGCAACTGACTGACTAGTCCCAGGCCGCGTTAATGCGACAACGAGGGCCGCGATGCCCAGCAGGACGGCAATCGCGGCTAAGACGATAGCTGGCCATGCCCGAGGGCGCGCCGATGGCTGCGTGGGAAAGACTGGAGCCCAAGGCGTGGGGCCTGGCGGCGGGCCGGCGGCCGGCCTCTCCTCGGGAGCTGGAGGCAGATCCCCCACCATGCGTCCTCCTCATGATTGCCCGCGCTTTCGAGACCGTCTCGAATTTGCTTCCATAGTTCAACAGCTAACCGAGATACGAGCAATACCGCCGCTTTGCGGCCGCTAGGTCGGCTGCCGGACCGGTGGACCAACATAGGGCCCACCCAGAAGCGAAGCTGGGTCCTCCGTCACGGCACTCTCTACACGCTCTGTACAGAGGGACCAGAACTCGGTCGCAACGCCTTCATGTCGTCGGCGTTGTTGTCGTCCATGTTGGTGAACCCCTTGGCCGCGTGGTGCGCCTTGGTGCCGACACCCGTGAGCGTCTCACTATGGGCCTGCAGGGTTTTCACATGCTGACCGTGCGCGGCCGAGACCGCGCCGTGAAAGGCGTCGGCCGCAGCGAACTCACCGAACATCCCCGCTGCCACTGTTCCGCCAGCCAACTGATCCGCCCCGTCCTGGGCGTGCCCTCCTGCGCGGTGGGACTGATTGCCTCCGGAATGCAAAAGATCCGTATCGACGAACACTGGCACTCCTTCCGATCTGATGCGATAAACGGTCTCGACGCTGCGTACGCCTTTCGATCAGGCTAAATGCGGCTTCGGGGGTGGTCAATTCACCCACGGACCAGGCGGAGCCGCCAGCACGAGGACACCTAGAAACCATGGCCATTGGTGACCGATCGCGCGGGCCGATCCCATTCCGGATCGACAGTCACGGGCACCTGGATTTCGACATGCGGCAGCGAAACCGTGCCCAAGGGGGTGTGTAACTGGAAAGGAAGGGCGATGCGCGCTGCGGCCCGGTCCGGCGCCAGCATGCCCTCGCCGGCCAGCCGATCGCCGTGCCCGACGACGATCTCGGTGAGGTTGTGCAGCGATTCGCTGCCCACGTCGTAATAGCGCGAATGGTCGGTGAACCAGGGCATGACGCTGTGCGAGCCCGCGACTTCGGCACGGAACCGCACCGCCCCAAATCCCGCGTGCGCCGGGTCGCTGCCCAGCCCTGCCAACGGTCCCACCGGCCCGCCTAGCGTCTCGTTCAGTCCGTTCGGGAGGCCGCCACCCGTCTCACCGATCCAGCTGATCGCATCGGTCGACGCGGCGCCCACATACAGTCTGCCGCCGTTGAGAGAGAAGTCCGCGGCGCGATGCGCCAAATCGGTTCCTGGGCAACCGGTTAGCACAGCATCGTTGGTGCGCAGGCCGCTGTTCGCAAACGCATCGGCAACGGTGGTGGCACCGTAGGAATGTCCAAGAACCGTCACATGCGACGGGAACGACGACTCATGTGTCGCGGCTAGGCCGTTGACATCCGCGGCCAGCAGCGCCCCTGCTTGCCTCGCCCGCCAGGGGGTGCCAACCTGCTCCAATTCCGCGGGATCGGTGATGGCCTGCTGCCAATGCGGTTGGCCGAATTCGGGTGCGTCGTAACCCATCCAGGCCAGCACCGCCGTCGAGTGGCTGGGGTCGGCTTTCATTGACTGTTCGTAAAGGTTGATCGCGTCGTCGGTCCCGTCGGACATCCACCCTCCCCGCACGCTGCTGTTGGTGCCCGGGACGATGACCGCCGTGTTGCGAGACTTGTCCGGGTTGCCGATCGCGATGGCCGCCCTGCCCTTGCCGTTGAAAGCCAGCGGGTCGTAGGCCCACAGCATGACCGGGTGCCCCTCCGGCAGATCGGACCTTTTGTCGCGCTCGAGAAAGTCGTTCGTTTTCACCGCGTTCTGGTATCGCGAAATGTCGGTGGCGCACAACCCGTAATCGCCGGGGTCGGTGAACACATCCGACTTCCGGTTGTTGAGCGCGTCCTCGCGGAGCGCCGAGGGCACCAGCCCGCGCTGACGGGCGGCGTCTTCGACCTTGCGCAGGTCGTCCTTCATCGCCGCCTGGTTCACCGCGTCACGCGCGTCGGCCGGTATGCCGTTCATGTTGCCTAACTCGCGCGGGTGCTGGTCTATCAGCAGCCGCTTTTGGTTGGCATTCAACGATTCCCACCATCGCCTGCCCTCCTCTGAGCTGCTGCCCGCCCACGGAATCGATAGTTCGTCGACGCTTTGAATGTCTGCCGGGTCGACCCCCTCGACGCGGAGATCCCCTAACGCGGCCGCAAGGCTGACCGAATACCGATCGCGAACCTGCCGGAGTACCAGCACTATCGCTTTCGTTTCGGTAACCGCCTCGACGCGCAGATCGTCGGCCGCGCAGTGGTCGTTGTCTGCGAGGGCGTCGCAGAGCTCGTCGTCGATGACTTCCAGGTCGTACTCCAGTGCGGCGAGGTACCACGCGGAGGCTCGCTGAGCCTCGGCCAACGCTGCGGCAATAGTCTCCAATTCGACTGCGATCATGGGCAATCGCTCGGCCTGCAGACCCAACGACCGGGTCACGCGCTCTACCTCATCGGCGTCGTTGATCGGGTGCTCGCTGTTCTGGCGGTTCCACGACGCTTCGAAGCGACGGCGAGCGGCCTCGAAGGCAACGACCGCCTCCGACGTGCTCGCTCCGGCGTCGCGGAACGCCCGCGCCAACGACGAGATCTGTGCTGGGCGGCCCGCTTGCACGCTGGCATCGGTCGACCAGGGATCTCCGCCGGCTTCGGCGACGAGAAGTGGAATGCTTATGTGGCGCAATAACATCGCGCCGTCGCTAGGCCAGCGCCACCCTCAGAGCGAACTCGCACCGTCGGCGAGGCCGTCGCCATCCGAATCGGTCAGCCGCACATTCCATTTGCCGTCGCCGTCGGTGTCGACATAGCCGGTCACGCCGTTTTCGTCGGAACGCAAGACGCGGTCCGCCAACCCGTTGCCATCGGTATCGACGAGGCGGGCGTCGGCACGCCCGTGCGCGTCGAAGTCGACCAGGGGGCCGCCGGTGTGTTCGACACCATCGAGGCCGAACCAGCGCAGCTGGCCGCCGCGGTCCATGGCCACCGCCCATGTCCCGGATCCGTCGTCGGTGAAGTACGCCTCGGGGGTACCGTCGTTGTCGATATCCAGCACAGAGTGATCCACGATGCCGTCGCCGTCGAGATCGGCGAGGGCGTCGTCGCGTAATCCGTCGTGGTCGAAATCCAGTCCGATCGATTCGAAGCGCCCGTCGTGGTCCAGATCGAGGTCGGGTTGCCCGTGCCAGAAGGCGGCGCCGTTATCACCAGCCATGCAGTAGTCCATGCATATTCGGACGCGTGGCTGCCGCTACTCGTTCCCCCGAGACTTCCACCACGCCAACAACTCTGCGGTCGCCTCGTCGTTGTCCAGCGGTCCGCGCTCCAACCGGAGCTCCTTTAAGAACCGCCATGCCTCGCCGACCTGGGGGCCGGCCGGGATGCCGAGCAACTCCATGATCTCGTTGCCGTCCAAGTCGGGGCGTACCCGCGCCAGATCCTCCTGGGCGGCCAGCTCGGCGATCCGCGTCTCGAGCCGGTCGTAGCTGGCCTGCAGCCGCGCGGCGCGGCGCTTGTTGCGGGTCGTGCAATCGGCTCGCACCAGCTTGTGCAGTCGGGGTAGCAGCGGGCCGGCGTCGGTGACGTAGCGCCGGACGGCGGAATCGGTCCACTTCCCGTCGCCGTAGCCATGAAACCGCAGATGCAGATACACCAGTTGCGAAACGTCCTCGACCATCTGCTTGGAATACTTCAACGCCCGCAAGCGCTTTCGCACCATCTTGGCGCCGACGACTTCATGGTGATGAAAACTCACGCCGCCGTTGGCTTCGTGGCGCCGAGTCGCGGGCTTGCCGATGTCGTGCAGCAGCGCGGCCCAACGCAGTACCAAGTCCGGGCCGTCGTCCTCCAAGGCGATCGCCTGGCGCAGCACCGTCAACGAGTGCTCGTAGACGTCCTTGTGTTGGTGGTGTTCATCGATGGCCATCCGCATGCCGCCGACCTCGGGCAGCACCACCTCACCCATGCCGGTCTGCACCAGCAGATCGATGCCGGCCGTTGGGTCGTCGCCGAGCACCAGTTTGTCCAGTTCGGTGGCTACTCGTTCGGCGCTGATGCGCGCCAGCTGCGGGGCCATCTGATCGATCGCGTCTCGCACTCGCGGTGCAACGCCGAAGCCGAGCTGTGAGACGAACCGCGCCGCGCGCAACATCCGCAATGGGTCGTCGCCGAAGGACACCTCCGGCGCGGCAGGCGTGTCCAGCACCCGCGCGCGCAGCGCCGCCAAACCGCCCAGCGGATCCAAGAATTCGCCCGGCCCCTCTGGCGAGATCCGCACGGCCATCGCGTTGGCCGTGAAATCGCGCCGCACCAGATCGTCCTCCAGGCGGTCGCCGAATCGCACCTCGGGATTGCGGGACACCTGGTCGTAGGTGTCGGCGCGAAAAGTGGTGATCTCCAGGCGGTGCTCGCCCTTACCGACACCAACGGTCCCGAATTCGATCCCGGTGTCCCATATGTTGTCGGCCCACCGACGCAGGATCTGTTGCACCTGCTCGGGGCGTGCGTCGGTGGTGAAATCCAGGTCGGGACTCAACCTGCCCAACAACGCGTCTCGTACCGAACCGCCGACGAGGTAGAGCTCGTGGCCGGCGGCGGCGAAAGCGGAGCCGAGCTCGGCCAGCACGGGCGCATGCCGATTCAGGGCGACCGCGGCGGCGGTCAGCAGGTCGGCATCCTGGGCGGCGTCTGGCACGTTCGATCAGCCTAGTCGGCCGCTCGCGAAATGCCCGTGTGAGGAGCCTCGCACGTCACCAAAGGTGAATTGACCCGGCGTGGCGCGTCAGTACCGTTACGTGCGACAAGAAGGGTTGGCGGCGGGACGATGCGGTGCATCTCCGATACATAAGCAAGGGCGCACTGATCATGTTCGCGGGCGGAGACCCGTGGAAGATCAATGCCACATTGCAGAGCGGGCGGCCGGCCCAGATCTCGAATCTCGCAAAAGCGTTTCATGACGCGGGGCGATCCACAGGCGAAGCGGAAGCCGCATTCAACCTGGCGCGGAGTCGCTTCGACAAAGCCTGGACACGCGAGAACGGCGAGAACCCGATCAACGACTCGGCCGAGGTACAGCGGGCCACGAACGCGCTCGGGGTACAAGCAGCTCAGTTGCCCAGAATCGGCGCGGATCTCGAGAACGTCGCGGCCTCCCTGGCCGAGGCCCAACGATCGGGAAAGGGCGAGATTTCGTCGCTTGAAGGAGCGCTGCAAGATCACGACGATCAAATCGGCGAGGCGGTCGAGCTGGAGAAGAACGCTCAGTTGACGGCTTCGGAGAGGCAGTTGCTGGATCACTACATCGACGGACTCGAGAAGCACGCGATCGATGACACCAAGGCGTCGGTAAGCAATCTGACGCGAATTCGCGATCAATATTCTCATCAGCTGCACGCTTCGATCGCCAACCTGGGTAAGCAGGACGGGTACGACCCGCCGATCCAAGCATTTGACGGCGATGTTCCGGAATCGCCCTCGCAGGACCAGCGTCGTCATAACCAGATTGAGGCCTTCAAACAGGTCTTTGGCCGTGAACCATCTTCGGACGCCGACTGGGAGACAGCGGCCGCGCTGGATTCGCAGACCTATGACCCCAAGTTCAACGGCGCCAAATCGGAGATCCGTGTGGTCAGGATCCGCCCCGTACCCGGGCAGGGAGTGGTCCGTGTCTCGCAGTGGATCGAACAACGCGACGTGACCAGCTTTCCGCCATGGAAGCGAGACCTTGGGAACAACCGAGGACCTAATGCAAACTTCGACCCGGAAGACACCAAGGTCACCACATACATCGACTACGAGAACGGCATCGTCGTGTTACGGCAGAATCCTTCCGTCGAGGAGAATTCCACCGGCGGGCCCGGCCGGGTGAAGGTCGGCATACCCAAAGGCAGCGTGACGCAACTTCCAGATGGATCCGTTCGGATCAAATACGACGCGGGCAACCCTTTTGCTCCTGTAATCACCGGAGATCCCACGGGCCCGTTCGCGGGCCATACAGTAACGGTCAACGGCGACCTCGTTTTCTCGCCCGGGCCAGGAGGTGTGCAGGTTAACGGAACGCGCACCGACTATCCGTCCTTGGAGGTGTATCAGGACATGCCCAACGGCGGCACCCGCACAGTACTGATCGACCCCGCCAAATCCGGCCGATCCTGGGGGCCGGCGTTCAATCTGCCCGGCCATCACGACGTCGGCCCCCTCGGCGGAAAGGCGTTCGCACCGTTCGACACAGGTGGCTGGAACACGAAATACGATGTGCCGGCTCCTTTGCCTGCGACTGACTTTGGCCCGGTTATCGACATACCGTCGGTGCCTCCCTTGCCTACCGGAACTGCGGTTCCCGCATGACCATGGATTATTGAAAGCAACAGAAGATGCGGTCTTTACTTCGAGTTGGTGAGCTGGACTCAGGCGCATGGCGCGTGGCGACATTGTCTGCGCCAGTCGTCGTGCAGATAGTCTTGGGATTGCTGCTTGCCACGATGTGGTTGCTGGGCAAGTGGCCGTTCGAAACGCATAGTGCGTTCGCCGGTGAGCGAGCATGGATGCTGGCTTCGACCGGCGTTACGACCTTGGCAGCGCTGCTAGTCAGCGTCGCGTTCCTGAGGTCGTCGTCGCCGCGCAATCACGGTCTTGCGCTTAGCATTGCGGGATCGTCCGCCACTGTGCTTATCGGTGGGATTGTCTACGCCTATCTAGTCTTGCGCTGAAAGGTCTTGTGTTGGCCGACGAATCGATGGTCCAGGTATCGAAACCGCGTTATGGCCCGGTCGCTTTCGTGGTTGCAATTCTTCACGTTCTCATCGTCGAGTTCACCACGTGGCTTTTCATGCCGTATTCAATCGTCTTCGTGCTGCCGGTCGTATTGATTTACATGGCGATCTCAGCTGTGGTCATGCAGGCTCCGGGAACAACTGGTCAGATCGGGCGCGGCATGCTCATCGGCAGCCTCTCCGGGCCGCTCTCGCTACTTATCTTTGGCGCTGTGTGGGCTATCGCCCACGCGATAGGCCCCATCTGACCGAAACCCAGGACTGGGAACTGGACGAGACGCACGTCTTCCGCCGCGTCCTCGCGCACTCAGCCCGCGGCGAGCATCTCCAGGAGAATATGCCGTGCCAGCTACTATCGCTTGGGTGTCGGACGGCGAACAAGGCAAACCGCGTCGGCGCCGGGGGCGGCGCCGGGGCCGTGGCGCCGCGGCTTCGTCCGAGAAGCAGACCACCGGTCAAGCGACCGGAGACTCGACAGCCATCAAATCGCGCCGATCCCGGGCGTCTCGCCGCGGACCGGATCAGCTGCGGACCGTCCACGAAACCTCGGCCGGGGGGCTGGTCATCGACGGTCTCGACGGACCGCGCGAGTCTCAGGTCGCGGCCTTGATCGGACGCATCGACCGGCGGGGGCGGATGCTGTGGTCGCTGCCCAAGGGGCACATCGAACTCGGTGAGACCGCCGAGCAGACCGCTATTAGAGAAGTGGCCGAAGAGACCGGCATCCGGGGCAGCGTGCTCGCCGCGCTGGGCCGCATCGACTATTGGTTCGTCACCGACGGCCGCCGCGTGCACAAGACCGTGCACCACTATTTAATGCGTTTCTCGGGCGGCGAGTTGTCCGACGAGGACCTCGAAGTCGCCGAGGTGGCCTGGGTCCCGATGGGCGAGTTGCCGTCCCGGCTGGCCTACGCCGACGAACGCCGGCTGGCCCGCGTGGCCGACGAGCTGATCGACAAGCTACAAAGCGACGGTCCGGCTTCGCTCCCCCCGCTGCCGCCCAGCTCCCCGCGGCGCCGCCCTCAGACCCATTCGCGGACTCGGCATGCTGACAAACCGGCCACGGGCCGAAAGAACGGCCACGGACCGGGGCCGTGACAGCTCCGCGTCTCCGGTGGGCCGGCTTGGTGCGTATCGCCGCCGTGCTCGCCATCGTGGCCGGACTTGCGGTGCTCACCGGTCCGGTGACGCCGCGTGCGGCGGCGGGCGAGCCGGGGGTGACACCGTTCGTCCGGGTTCGCATCGATCAAGTCACTCCCGACGTGGTCACCACGAGCAGTCCGCCCGTCGTGACCGTCAGCGGCATGGTGACCAACATCGGCGACCGGCCGGTCCGCGACGTCATGGTCCGCCTTGAGCACGCGGGACCCGTCACCGCCTCCGCGGGTTTGCGCACCACCCTCGACGGCGACACGGATGGGTATCAGGCGGCCGCGGATTTCCTCACAGTGGCGCCCGAACTGCAACGCGGGCAAGAGGTCGGCTTCACCCTGTCGGCCCCACTGCGCGCCCTGACCAAGCCGTCGCTGGGCGCGGAGAAGCCGGGCATCTACCCCGTCCTGGTCAACGTGAACGGCACACCGGACTACGGTGCACCCGCCCGGTTGGACAATGCGCGCTTCCTGCTGCCCGTGGTGGGCGTGCCGCCCGACCGCGCCGACGACGTGGGCTCCGCCGTCGCACCCGACACCTCTAAACCGGTGCTGATCACCATGCTGTGGCCGCTGGCCGACCGGCCCAGGCTGGCTCCCGGCGTGCCGGGCGGAACCATCCCGGTGCGGTTGGTTGACGACGAGCTGGCCACCTCGCTGGCCGGCGGCGGCAGGCTCGACATCCTGCTGGCCTCGGCCGAAGTCGCCACCAGTCACGACGTCGACCCCGACGGCGCCGTCGGCCGTGCGCTGTGCCTGGCGATCGACCCGGATCTGCTGGTCACGGTCAACGCGATGACCGCCGGCTATGTCGTGTCCAACTCCCCCGACGACTCGGCCCAACTGCCCGGCACCCCCACCCACCCAGGCGCCGGGCAGGCCGCCGCGACCGAATGGCTGAACCGCCTACGCGCCCTGGCCCACCGGACGTGTGTGGCCCCGCTCCCCTACGCGCAAGCCGACCTGGACGCCGTCCAGCGCGTCAACGATCCCGGCCTGAGCGCCATCGCCACCACGAACCCCAACAGCATCGTCGACAAAATTCTGGACGTCTCCTCGATCCGCGGCGCCACGCTGGTGCCGAACGGTCCGCTGACCAACCGCATGGTCAAGCTGCTCAGCGCCAGCGACAACACGGTCGCCATCGCCGCGGCCGACCTGTCGGCCACCGAGGCGCAGGGCTCCCCCGGGAGCGGCGCCGACACCGCGCCGCGGCGGTTGTCCCCGCAAGTCATGGTTGCGCCGTTCGACCCCGCCGTCGGCGCCGCGCTGGCCGGAGCGGGCACCACCCCCGGGGTGCCGACGTACCTGGACTCGTCCCTGACGGTTCGCCTGGGCCACGACTCCGCGACCGCGCGCCGGCAGGACGCGCTGGGCTCGATCTTCTGGCATGCGCTCGACCGCGACGAGCCCCGCACCCAGATCCTGGTTCCGCCGTCGACGTGGAATCTGCAGGCCGACGACGCCCAGGTCATCCTGACCGCCCTGACCACCACCATCCGCTCCGGTCTGGCGGTACCGCGACCGCTGCCGGCCGTGGTCGCCGACGCCAACCAAGCCGCACAAGCCCGCACCGAGCCGCAGGGAGGCGTCGGCGCCTACGCCTCCGCACCCGGCCAGTTCAGCGACGACGTCACCGCCGGCATCAGCGGGCAGGTCGGCCGGCTGTGGGGCCTGACGGCATCGCTGATGACCGACGATCGCACCGGGCTGACCGGCGTCCAGTACACCGCCCCGCTGCGCGAGGACATGCTGCGCGCGCTGAGCCAATCCGAACCACCCGACACCCGCAACGGGCTGGCCCAGCAGCGCCTCGTGGTGGTCGGCAAAACGGTTAACGACCTGTTCGGCGCGGTGACGATCGTCAACCCGGGCGGCTCCTACACCCTGGCCACCGAGCACAGCCCGCTGCCGCTGGCGCTGCACAACGGCCTGGCCGTCCCGATCCGGGTGCGGCTGCATGTCGACGCGCCGCCGGGGATGAACGTCACCGACATCGGCCAGATCGAACTGCCGCCGGGTTACCTGCCGCTGCGCATCCCGGTCGAAGTGAACTTCACCCAGCGCGTCGCCGTTGACGCGACCCTACGGACTCCGGACGGTTTGCGGCTGGGCGAGCCCGTGCGATTGTCGGTGCACTCCAACGCCTACGGCAAGGTCCTGTTCGCCATCACGCTGTCCGCCGCGGCGGTCCTGATCCTGCTAGCCGGCCGACGGCTGTGGCACCGGTTCCGTGGCCAGCCCGACCCCGCCGACCTGGACCGCCCCGACCCACCCGATGCCCGGCCCGCCGCTGACCCCGACGACGACCGGGTCGAACAAGAGCACCGAGTATGACCCCCACCTATCGGCAGGCCCAACCGCACCACCGCCTGCCCGAGCCGTCGCGGCAGTCCCGTGCGGCGGGCTCGCCGCCGACCGGTCCACTGCCGCCCGTTGCCGCCGAGATCGATCGGCGGCGCCCCGAGCTGTCTGACGCGGCGTTGGTATCGCGGTCGTGGGCGATGGCCTTCGCCACGTTGATCAGCCGGCTGACCGGCTTCGCCCGGGTGGTGCTGTTGGCCGCGATCTTGGGCGCCGCACTGTCCAGCGCGTTCTCGGTGGCCAACCAGCTGCCCAACCTCGTCGCGGCGCTGGTGCTGGAGGCGACCTTCACCGCGATCTTCGTGCCGGTGCTGGCCCGCGCCGAGCAAAGCGACCCCGACGGCGGCGCGGCGTTCGTGCGGCGCCTGGTCACGTTGACGACGGCGCTGTTGATCTTCGCCACAGCGCTGTCGGTAGTGGCCGCCCCGCTGCTGGTGCGGTTGATGCTGGGCCGCAACCCGCAAGTCAACGAGCCGCTGACAATTGCCTTCGCCTACCTGCTGCTTCCCCAGGTCCTGGCCTATGGGCTGACATCGGTGTTCATGGCGATCCTGAACACCCGCAACGTATTCGGGCCCACGGCGTGGGCGCCGGTTGTCAACAACGTCGTCGCGCTGGTCACCCTGGCGGTCTACGCACTGGTTCCCGGCGAGCTCTCGGTCGATCCCGTCCGGATGGGCAACGCCAAGCTGCTGGTGCTCGCTGTCGGCACCACGCTGGGCGTGTTCGCCCAAACCGGGCTGCTGCTGGTGGCGCTGCGCCGCCAACGCGTCGACTTGCGTCCTCTGTGGGGAATCGACCAGCGCCTCAAGCGCTTCGGCACCATGGCCGCCGCCATGGTGCTCTACGTCCTGATCAGCCAGCTCGGTCTGGTGGTCGGGAACCAGATCGCCAGCACCGCAGCGGCATCGGGACCTGCGATCTACAACTACACCTGGCTGGTCCTGATGCTGCCGTTCGGCATGATCGGCGTGACGGTGCTGACGGTCGTCATGCCGCGGCTGAGCCGCAACGCCGCAGCCGACGACACCGAGGCCGTGCTCGGCGACCTGTCCTTGGCTACCCGGCTGACGTTGATCACGCTCATCCCGATCGTGGCGTTCATGACCGTCGGCGGACCCGCGATGGGCAGCGCGCTGTTCGCCTATGGCCATTTCGGGAACGTCGACGCCGGATACCTGGGCGCCGCGATCACCCTCTCGGCGTTCACGCTGATCCCCTACGGGCTGGTGCTTCTGCAGCTCCGAGTGTTCTACGCGCGCGAACAGCCGTGGACGCCGATCGTCATCATCCTGGTCATCACGGCCGTCAAGATCCTCGGCTCAGTGCTGGCGCCGCACCTCACCGACGACCCCAAGCTGGTGGCCGGCTTCCTGGGGCTGGCCAATGGCGCCGGGTTCCTCGCCGGCGCCATCATCGGCTACGTCCTGCTGCGAAGGGCCTTGCTGCCGGCCGGTGGTCACTTGATCGGCGTCGGCGAAGTCCGGACGATCCTGGTGACGCTCACCGCGTCCATGCTGGCCGGATTGATCGCCCATGTGGTCGACCGCCTGCTCGGGCTGAACACTTTGACCGACCACGGCGGCGCCGGTTCCCTGCTTCGCCTGGTCGCGCTGGGGCTGATCATGCTGCCGATCACCGCCGCGGTCATGCTGCGCGCCGAGGTCCCCGAGGCGCGGGCGGCCCTGGACGCCCTGCGCTACCGCATCACGGGCCGCGGACCGCGCCCGCGCAAGCCGAGTGCCACGGATCGATCGTCCCACCGGCGCCCGGTCACGTACCCTGAGCAGAGGAATTCGTCCCCGCCTGGGGTAAATGCGGTCCAGGAGCCGATCCGGCGCAGGCCTCCGGAGCGGGCAAACCGAGCCCGGCTAGTGAAAGGACCGGAGGTGACCGACCGCCCGATGGAGAGCGCAGCCCCCAGCTCTGGCCCTGGTACAGGCTCAGATACTTCGCTGCCGCGGCCGATCGCCGACGACTTCCAGCCCGACATTCCCGCCGCCGGGCCAAAGCCGTCCGCCCCGTCCCGCCCGTCGGACCAGTTCAACGGCGATATCCCCGGCTCCCGCCATGCACAGACCCCGTTCGAGGCGCCGCGCGGCCGTACGGCGGATTCCACCGGAGATGACGTGCACCTTGTTCCCGGCGCCCGCATCGCCGGCGGCCGGTACCGGCTGCTGGTGTTCCACGGCGGCGCCCCACCGCTGCAGTTCTGGCAGGCGCTGGACACCGCCCTGGACCGGCAGGTGGCGCTGACCTTCGTCGACCCGGACGGCGCCCTGCCCGACGAGGTCCTCCAAGAGATCTTGTCGCGCACCCTGCGGCTCAGCCGCATCGACAAACCCGGCATCGCCCGCGTCCTCGACGTCGTGCACACCGGCTCCGGCGGCCTGGTGGTATCCGAATGGATCCGCGGCGGCTCGTTGCAGGAGGTGGCCGACACCGCACCCTCGCCGGTGGGCGCTGTGCGGGCCATGCAGTCGCTGGCCGCCGCCGCCGACGCGGCCCACCGCGCCGGCGTGGCCCTGTCGATCGACCACCCCAGCCGAGTGCGGGTCAGCATCGAAGGCGACGTCGTGCTGGCCTACCCGGCGACGATGCCCGACGCCAACCCGCAGGACGACATCCGCGGCATCGGCGCCGCGCTCTACGCCTTACTGGTCAATCGGTGGCCGATCGTGGAGAGCGGGGTGCGCAGCGGGCTCGCGGCGGCCGAACGCGACCCGTCCGGCAACCCCGTCGAGCCGATGTCCCTCGACCGCGATATCCCCTTCCAGATCTCCGCGGTCGCCGTCCGAGCGGTCCAGGAGGACGGCGGAATACGCAGCGCGTCAACGCTTTTGAACCTCCTTCAGCAGGCCACCGCGGTCGCCGACCGCACTGAGGTCCTCGGCCCCATCGACGATTCGCCCTCGCCCTCGACGGCGTTGATCTCACCCGGTCAGGAGCAGGCGGCCTTCGCCCGCCGTCGGCGCAACGTGCTCATCGGGGTCGGCGCCGGCCTCGCCGTCATCGTGGTGGCCCTGCTGGTGCTGGCGTCGATAGTGAGCAAGATCTTCGGCAACGTCGGCGGTGGCCTCAACAAGGACGAGCTCGGACTGAACGGGCCCTCGTCGTCGTCATCCGCGCCTGCGTCGTCGAGCGCGCCGCCCGCGGCCGCGGGAAGCGTCGTCAAACCCACCAAAGCGACGGTCTTCTCCCCCGACGGCGACGCCGACAACGCGGGGACGGCCGGGCAGGCCATCGACGGCGATCCCTCGACGGCCTGGGCGACCGAGGTGTACACCGACGCCGTGCCCTTCCCCAGTTTCAAGCAGGGCGAGGGGCTGATCTTGCAGCTGCCCAGCCCCACCGTCGTCGGCCAAGTCAGCATCGACACCCCCAGCAGCGGGACCAAGGTCGAGATCCGCGCGGCATCCTCGCCGACGCCGTCCAGCCTCAACGACACCACCGTGCTGGCCCCTGGCTTCACGCTCAAGCCCGGCCACAACGTGATCCCGGTCAAGGCGGGCTCGCCGACGTCGAATCTGCTGGTGTGGATCTCCACCCTGGGATCCACCAACGGCAAGAGCCAAGCCGGATTCTCGGAGATCACGGTCCAGGCCGCGTCCTGATCCGCGGCCCATTCGACCCACTCACATGAGCCCGTCCAAGTGAAGTGCCGCGCCATAGGCGATTGGTTAATGTCCGGCCGTGGGCTTCGGGAGAAACGCCAAGCACGAGCGCAGTGACGCCGAACTGCTCGCAGCCCATGTGGCCGGCGACCGTCACGCCTTCGGCGAGCTCTTCGGACGGCACCAGCGGCACCTGCACCGGCTTGCCCGGCTGACCACCCGCACGCCCGAGGACGCGGAAGACGCGCTGCAAGATGCCATGCTTTCCGCGCATCGCGGTGCGGGCGCATTCCGGCACGACGCCGCCGTCGGCAGCTGGCTGCACCGCATCGTCGTCAACGCCTGCCTGGACCGGCTGCGCCGCACCAAAGCGCATCCGACCGTGCCGCTGGAAGACATCTATCCGGTTGCCGACCGCACGGCTCAGGTCGAGACCAAGTTGGCCGTGCAGCGCGCCCTGATGCGGCTTCCCCTCGAACAGCGGGCCGCGGTGGTGGCCGTCGACATGCAGGGTTACTCGGTGGCCGACACCGCCCGCCTGCTCGGCGTCGCCGAAGGCACGATCAAGAGTCGCTGCGCTCGCGGCCGGGTCCGGCTTGCCGAGCTGCTGGGCTACCTCGACGCCGACACACACGCCCTGCCAGACGCCGCCGGCCAGCCCTGACTGTGCCCGACATGCAACCGGCCGCGCGGGGCTATGCGTGGCCATCGGGGCGCGCATGACGGACACTGTGTGCGATGAGTGCACCGGACGACGATGCGGCAAGTGACCGCAACCCGGGATCAGACCGACCGCTGACCGTCGAACTGCTCGCCGACCTACAGGCCGGGCTCCTCGACGACGAGACCGCCGCCCGCCTCCGCAGCCAAGTCCGCGCTGACCCGCAAGCCGCCGCCGTGCTGGGTGCCTTGAACCGGGTCCGCAACGACGTCGCCGCCGTCGGCGCCGACCAGGGCTCCGCACCCGACCCGCCCCCGCGGGTAACGGCCCGGATCGCGGCGGCACTGCGTTCCGCAGAGCCCGCTTCCGGTGATGCGCCGGAACCGCCCGTTCACTCCGCTCGCCCACACATCCGTCCGGCCCGGGCCATCGCGGCCGCGGCGGGCCTGTGCGCGGTGCTCTTCGCGATCGGCGTCGGGACCGTCGCGCTCCTGCATGCTCCCGAACCCGTCCCGGATACCCCTGGCGACGTCCAGCACATCACGCTGTCGACACCACCGATGGAGATCCCGCTCTCGCGGAACGAGATCCTCGGCCTGCTCGACCGCAGCCCCGACTACGGAACGCTCGACGACCCGGGGCGGCGCGCCTCCTGCCTCACCGGCCTCGGCTATCCGGCGTCGACGCCGATCCTGGGCGCACGCCCGGTCGAGATCAATGCCCGCCCCGGCGTCGTTCTGGTGGTACCCGGCGACAGCCCACACGTCCTGGCCGTCTTTGCGGTCTCCCCCAACTGCAGCGCCGCCGATACCGGCCTACTGGCCAACACCGGGGTCCCCCGCCCTTAATGTGGTGCGATAGCTGGTGCGACCCACCCGGGAACAGCCGTGCCTACGCTGGTGTTTACACAGATCCAGAGACGAATCGTTTGAAAGGTTTTCATGACCTCCGACACTGTGCATGACGTGATCGTTATTGGTTCGGGTCCTGCTGGGTATACCGCGGCGCTGTATACGGCGCGGGCGCAGTTGGCGCCGGTGGTGTTTGAGGGGACGTCATTCGGTGGGGCGTTGATGACGACCACCGAGGTGGAGAATTTTCCGGGTTTTCGCGACGGGATCACCGGTCCGGAGTTGATGGATGAGATGCGTGAGCAGGCGTTGCGCTTCGGTGCGGATCTGCGGATGGAGGACGTCGAATCGGTCTCGCTCGACGGTCCGGTCAAGACGGTGACCACGGCTGAGGGTGAGACGGTGCGGGCGCGGTCGGTGATCTTGGCGATGGGTGCCGCCGCGCGGTATTTGGGGGTGCCCGGCGAGCAGGAGCTGCTGGGCCGCGGCGTGTCCTCGTGCGCGACCTGTGATGGGTTCTTCTTCAAGGATCAAGACATCGCTGTGATCGGCGGCGGGGACTCGGCGATGGAGGAGGCGACGTTTTTGACCCGGTTTGCCCGCAGCGTGACGTTGGTGCACCGGCGCGAGGAGTTCCGGGCGTCGCGGATCATGCTGGACCGCGCCCGGGCCAACGACAAGATCACCATCGTGACCAACAAGGCGGTCGAGGCGGTCGAGGGCGAGTCCACGGTGACGGGTTTGCGGCTGCGCGACACCGGCACCGGTGAGGTTTCGACGTTGGCGGTGACCGGGGTGTTCGTGGCGATCGGCCATGACCCGCGCTCGGAGCTGGTGCGCGACGTTTTGGAGACCGACCCCGAGGGCTATGTGCTGGTGCGTGGCCGCACCACCAGTACGTCGATTGAAGGGGTGTTCGCCGCCGGGGACCTGGTGGACCGCACCTATCGCCAGGCCATCACCGCCGCCGGCAGCGGCTGCTCGGCGGCCATCGACGCCGAGCGCTGGCTCGCGGACCACGAAGAGTCCAGCGCCGCCGCGCAAGGCGACGCAACCGAATTTCCGGGCAGTACCGACACATTGATTGGAGCACCACAATGACCGACGCCGAAAAAGCAGGTGCCACAATAGAAGTCTCCGACGCTTCGTTCTCAACCGACGTGCTATCCAGCAATAAGCCTGTGCTGGTTGACTTCTGGGCAACGTGGTGCGGCCCCTGCAAGATGGTGGCGCCGGTTCTCGAGGAAATCGCCAGCGAGCGGGGCGAACAGCTCACGGTCGCCAAGCTCGACGTGGACGCCAACCCCGAAACCGCACAGAATTTCCAGGTGGTCTCCATCCCCACCCTCATCCTGTTCAAAGACGGGCAGCCGGTGAAGCGGATCGTCGGCGCGAAAGGCAAGGCGGCGTTACTGCGGGAGCTCTCGGACGCGGTTCCCAACCTCAGCTGATTTCAATTACGTCGCCGCACCACGCCCCGCGCACAGCCTGCGGTTTTCCGAAATCTGAGAAGCGTCTGCGACAATACCGGTAGCTGTTGCCCAACATCTGAGCTTGTGAATAGTCCCGGAGGGCCCTTGGTATGTCGAGTCCGCGCCGCGAATACGGCGACGCGCTGCGTTGTGGTGACCACAGCGCAGCTGTGACCGAAATTCGGGCGACGCTGGTCACACTGGGCCTGCTGGATAGCTCCGAGGACGATCTCAACACCGGCCGGCACGTGGCCCTCGAACTCTTCGACGCCGAACTCGACCAAGCGGTCCGTGCCTTCCAGCAGCATCGCGGCCTGCTGGTGGACGGCATCGTCGGCGAAGCGACCTACCGCGCGCTCAAGGAGGCGTCGTATCGGCTCGGTGCCCGCACGCTGTATCACCAATTCGGGGCCCCGCTGTTCGGCGACGACGTCGCAACGCTGCAGGCGCGGTTGCAAGATCTGGGCTTCTACACCGGCCTGGTCGACGGATATTTCGGCCTGCAGACCCACAACGCATTGATGTCCTACCAGCGCGAGTACGGGCTTTCCGCCGACGGTATCTGCGGCCCAGAAACGTTGCGCTCCTTCCATTTCCTGAGTTCGCGGGTCACCGGCGGATCTCCGCATGCGCTCCGCGAAGAAGAGCTGGTTCGCTCATCTGGCCCCAAATTGTCTGGCAAGCGGATCATCATCGATCCGGGCCGCGGCGGCGCGGACCACGGCACGATCATGCAGGGCCCGTCGGGACCGATCAGCGAAGCAGATGTGTTGTGGGACTTAGGCAGTCGTTTGGAAGGGCGGATGGCCGCCATCGGCATGGAGACATTCCTGTCGCGACCGGTCAACCGCAGCCCCCTCGACGCCGAACGCGCCGCCACCGCCAATAACGTCGGCGCCGACCTGATGATCAGCCTGCGCTGCGAAAGTCAGATCAGCGCCGCGGCCAACGGGGTGGCTTCCTTTCACTTCGGCAACTCGCACGGTTCGGTGTCCACCATCGGGCGCAACCTCGCCGACTTCATTCAGCGAGAAGTGGTGGCTCGCACCGGTTTACGGGACTGTCGGACGCACGGCAGGACGTGGGATCTGCTGCGCCTGACGCGGATGCCGACGGTACAGGTCGACGTCGGCTACATCACCAACCCTCGGGACCGCTCGATGCTGGTCTCGACGCAGGCCCGCGACGCCATCGCCGAGGGGATCCTCGCCGCGGTGAAGCGGCTCTACCTGTTGGGCAAGAACGACCGCCCCACCGGCACCTTCACGTTCGCCGAACTGCTGGCCCACGAGCTGTCGGTGGAACGCACCAGCCAACTCGGCGGCTCCTAATCCTCAACCGCCCGGGGCGGTTTCAGGCGCATTCGCTGTCGTAGACCCCGCTGCCGTGGAGCCGGCGCCGACCGGCTGTTCCAGATGTGCGTTCTCCAGCAGGCGCTCCAGGGCGGCCTCCACCTCCGCCTTCCAGCCGAGGCCCTTGTCGAGTTCCAGCCGCAGCCGCGGGAAGTACGTATGTGGCGCTACCACAACGAAACCCGTGTCCTTCAAGAATTCCGCATCCATGACACAGTGGTCCACCGAACAGTCGCCGACGGCTTCCAGCACGGGCCGTACGTCGGGTCCGACCAAGCGCGGATCCTGCAATTCCGACGCCGCCGGGGTACGGCCGAACGCCTCGAGTGCGCGCACGCCGCGGCGTACCAGTTCATCGATGACCCGGGCGATCAAGCCGTGCGGGAGGTCGTCAGCCGCCGGCCCGGGTTCGATGCCCATCGACGTCAACAGCACCGCGTCGGCGGACACCGGACCGGTGGGGAACCGCTGTGCCCGCGGCACCGCCCGCGGCGGCGCGTAGAACACGTATCCCAGACACGGGGGCTCGGCTTGGCTTCGCTCGTCCGGGACAGCGGTGGCGACTTGCCCACACGATCCCCACTCCAGCATCACCATCGACAGCCACGCTTCTTTTTCGAATTCGGGGTCGGCGAGGTGGTCCTGATTACCGAGGGTCGCTGGATCGACTTCCCAGAAGACGCACCGGCGTGCGTGCTTGGGAAGCTGCTCGAATGCCTCGAGCCGTAGCGGCATGATTCGAGCGGACACTAGCCTCCTGGCTCTTGTGCGGTACTGCAGCCATCTGCGCCGGCAACCCCTCCAGGATAGGAGAGGTGGTCGTCATCGGGCCAGCTTTGGCCTGGTCATCGAGATTGGCGCGCATCACGGCCGGCCTCGTGGCGCCGCCGCGGCCGCCTATGTTCGAAAGTCGTTGATGCGCATGCCGTTTCGTCGAGCCACAGCACCCGGGACGGATGAATTTGTCACAAAAGTTGTCCGAGTGTCACAGTGACGTAATTACACGGTGTCCTCGTTCACGCCTTGGGCGGGGACATAACGTCGAGAATCCGCTGTAGATCGTCCACCGAACCGAACTCGACCACGATCTTGCCCTTGCGCTTGCCCAGGCTGACCGTGACGCGGGTATCGAAGGCGTTCGACAGCCGGTCGGCAACGTCTTGCAGGCCCGGCATCTGGATGGGTTTGCGGCGCGGGGCCGTCGGCGTGGCCGTACCACTCCGGTTGGCCAACGTGACGGCCTCCTCGGTTGCCCGCACCGAGAGTCCCTCGGCGACGATCCGGGTGGCCAGCTCCTCCTGAGCCTCGGGGCCGGCCTCGAGCGACAGCAGGGCGCGAGCGTGACCGGCGGACAGCACTCCGGCGGCCACCCGCCGCTGAACCGCGATCGGCAGCTTGAGCAATCGGATCATGTTGGTGATCAACGGCCGCGACCGGCCGATCCGCGCCGCCAGTTCATCGTGGGTGACGCCGAATTCGTCGAGCAGCTGTTGGTAGGCGGCCGCCTCTTCCAACGGGTTCAGCTGGACCCGGTGGATGTTTTCCAACAGGGCGTCGCGCAGCAGATCGTCATCGCCGGTCTCGCGCACGATGGCCGGGATGGTCGCCAGGCCGGCCTCTTGAGCCGCGCGCCAGCGCCGCTCCCCCATCACGATCTGGTAACGCGCACCGGTAGTGGAATCCTTGACGGCTCGCACCACGATCGGCTGCAAGAGGCCGAACTCGCGGATGGAGTGCACCAGCTCCGACAGGGCTTCCTCGTCGAAAACCTGCCGGGGCTGACGCGGGTTGCGTTCGATGTCGGCCGGCGCGATCTCGCGATAGACCGCCCCCATCGACGACGCGTCCTGCGGTGGCGGACCCCCGATCAAGACGTCCGCGGCGGCGTCGCCCATCCGCGGGCCAAGCGTCGCCGGCCCCGAGTCGCCCTCCGCGGGACCGGTCGGGATAAGCGAAGCCAGGCCCCGGCCGAGGCCACCCTTTTTGCGTAACGGCTGCGTCATGGTCGTCCCTTCGGTGGTCAGTCGCGCTCGGCGAGTTCGCGACTCGCGTCGAGGTAGCTCATCGCCCCGCGTGAGCCGGGGTCGTAATCGATGATGGTCATGCTGTAGCCCGGTGCCTCGGAAACCTTCACGCTGCGCGGAATGACCGTGCGCAACACCTTGCTCCCGAAATACCGGCGTACCTCTTCGGCGACCTGGTCCGCGAGTTTGGTGCGCCCGTCGTACATGGTCAGCACCACGGTGCTCACCTCGAGCTTTGGATTCAGGTGTGCCTTCACCATTTCGATGTTGCGCATCAATTGCGAGACACCCTCGAGGGCGTAGTACTCGCATTGGATCGGGATCATGACCTCCGGCGCGGCGACGAGCGCGTTGATGGTCAGCAGCCCGAGCGATGGCGGGCAGTCGATGAAGACGCAGTCGAAATCCAGGTTCTCGAGGTCGGCCAGTGCGGTGCGCAGCCGGTTCTCGCGCGCCACCATGCTGACCAATTCGATTTCGGCGCCGGCCAAATCGATCGTGGCCGGGATACAGAACAGGCGTTCATTGTGCGGGCTTTGCCGCAGCGCGTCGTGCACGGCGACCTCGCCGAGTAGGACCTCGTAGGAGGAGGGCGTCCCCGATTGCCGATCGGTGATGCCGAGCGCCGTGCTCGCGTTGCCCTGCGGATCGAGGTCGATGACGAGGGTCTTGAGTCCCTGTAGTGCGAGCGCGGCCGCGAGGTTGACAGCGGTCGTCGTCTTGCCGACTCCGCCCTTCTGGTTGGCAACGGTGAAGACCCGGCGCCGGGACGGCTTGCGCAGCGGCGGGTAGGTGGTGTGCAGCACCCGCATCGCGCGTTCGGCGGCCGCTCCGATCGGGGTGTCGAAATCGACCACTGTTTCACGTGAAACATTCGCCGTCGCGGTCGGCGCGGAGGCGACCGGCGGCGGTGCCGGCACGTCCGAATTCGCCGCCGCTGGGCCCGCCGCGCCCGCTCCGTGGACGCCTGCCGGCGCTTGCGAGGCCGGGGGCCAATCGCCTGAAGAAGTCATCGGTTTCCGGCCTTCCCGGTCCGTGCCGATTTGTGGTGCGGCGGCTTTCCGCGTCGCGCTGAAACTACGGTTGCGGGGGGACGCAAATAGTTCGCGCCACATGTCACCACCCTGACATCAGCGGCGCCCGATGCTGTCATCACACGCCGGAATTGTTCAACTTCATCGAAGGCCCGCTCCCCCTTGATGGCGAGCATCCGCCCGGCGGGCCGCAATAACGGCAAGCTCCACTTCGTCAACTTGTCCAACGACGCAACCGCTCGCGACACCGCAGCATCCCTCTCCCCGAACCGGTTACGCACTCCCGGTTCCTCCGCACGGCCTCGGACCACCTCGACGGCTAACCCTAGTTCGTCGGCGACCTCGTTGAGAAATTCGCTACGCCGCAGCAGGGGCTCGAGCAACACGACCTCGATATCGGGCCGCGCGATCGCCAGCGGTATCCCCGGCAGCCCCGCCCCGCTGCCGATGTCGACAATGCGCTCGCCCCGGTCGAGGAGCTCGGCGAGTACCGCGCTATTGAGAATGTGGCGGTCCCAAATGCGGTCGACTTCGCGCGGGCCGAGCAGCCCACGTTCCACACCCGCGGTAGCGAGAATTTCCGCATACCGTCGTGCAATTTCGAACCGGTCGCCGAAGATTGCGGCTGCGGCGTCTTCGCCGCTGTGGTTCCCGGCGTCCGCCGAGCGGTCCGCCCCGGGGTTCGTGGGGCCGCCATGTTTCACGTGAAACATCCTCTAGTCGGTGCGCACGACTGACGCAGGCCGGCGGACGACGGGAAAACTACACCGCTGTAACTCTGTGGGGTCAGCCGCGCAGGACGACCACGCGACGCGCGGGCTCAACGCCCTCGCTCTCGCTGTGCACCCCCGAGACCGCGGCGACAGCGTCGTGCACGATCTTGCGTTCGAACGGCGTCATCGGCGCAAGCTCTTCGCGCTCGCCGGATTCGAGCACCCGGCGCGCGACCTTGTCGCCCAGCGCCGCCAGCTCCTCCCGCCTCCGCCGGCGCCAGCTCGCGATGTCGAGCATCAATCGGCTTCGCACTCCGGTCTTTTGGTGCACCGCCAGTCGGGTGAGTTCCTGGAGCGCGTCGAGAACCTCGCCGCCGCGACCCACCAACTTGTTCAAGTCGTCGCTGCCATCGATGCTTACGACGGCGCGGCTGCCCTCGACGTCCAAGTCGATGTCGCCGTCGAAGTCCAACAGGTCCAACAACTCTTCGAGGTAGTCGCCGGCTATCTCTCCCTCGGCGACCAACCGCTCCTCCAGGTCATCGATCTCCTCCGAACCGGCATCTGCGGCATCTTCGGCGGCCGATCGTGTGTCGATCTCCGTATCAACGTCGCGCTCGGTGGTGTCGGCGTCTGCCATGTCTTCTCTCCTCAATCCATGGGCCCCAGCCCAATTCGGATCGCCCTGTGCGGGCGGCCCTGATAGCTATTCCGCCCGTATCAGCGTTTGCGTTTTTTCGGTCTGGCCCCGGGCCGCGGCGTGCGGTTGCTCGGGCCCCCGCTCGCGTCAGGTGCCGGGCCGTCAGCCACATCGGCATCTGTCGCCGCGGGCGCGTCGGTGTCGCCGTCGGCCGCCGGCGAACCGTTTCCGGTCGGCGATGCCGCCTTGGGATTCCGCTTCGGCTTGGCACCCGGCGCCGGCGCATTCGCCGCCCGGCGCTGGATCGCTTCCTGCTTCTTGGCTTCGTCCTCTTTCTCGATCATCCCGAAGACGTAGTGCTGCTGCCCGAATGTCCAGATGTTGTTCGCGAACCAGTACAGGATGATCGCGAGCGGAAGGAACGGCCCACCGACCACGACGCCGAGCGGGAACACGTACAGCGCGAGCTTGTTCATCATCGCGGTCTGCGGGTTGGCCGCCGCCTCCGGACTCTGCCGCGCGACCGACGCCCGGCTGTTGAAGTAGGTCGCGACACCGGCCAGGATCATCACCGGCAGGCCCACCGCGATGACGGCCGGCCGGCTGAAGAAGGTGAACGCATCCAACCCCGTGCGCTGCGTCATGAAGGCGCCGATCGGTGCGCCGAACAAGTTGGCGTCCAGGAAGTGCCCGACGTCCGTCGGGGTGAAGACGTAGTTTCCGGTCAACCGGTTCTGCGCCACCGACAGGTGGGGCTGCCCGAAGCCGCCGGTGGTCCGGTTGAACGAGCGCAGCACGTGATACAGACCGATGAACACCGGGATCTGCGCCAACATCGGCAGGCATCCCAGGATCGGGTTGAAGCCATGTTCGCGCTGAAGCTTCTGCATCTCGAGCGCCATGCGCTGGCGATCCTTGCCGTACTTCTTCTGCAGCGCCTTGATCTGCGGCTGCAGCTCCTGCATCTGGCGAGTGGTGCGGATCTGCCGAACGAAAGGCTTGTAGAGCAGCGCGCGCAGGCTGAAGACCAAGAACATCACCGACAGCGCCCAGGCGAAGAAGTTCGACGGCCCCAGCAGGGAGGCGAACAACTTGTACCAGACCCACATGATCCACGACACCGGGTAGTAGACGAAGTCGAGGCTGAAGAAATCAAACAAAGGATCCACTCTCCCCTCGCGACGCTCGGACAGCCCGGGCGTCGCTGGCATCTTGGCAATTCACGTGGCTTCCGGGGCGGTCCGGTATCGGATCCCATCCGCCGTCATGCCATGGTCCGCACTTGGCGAGTCTGGCCGCAGCCAACCAGCTCCCCCGAATCAGGCCGTACTCGTTGAGCGCATCGACCGCGTACTGGCTGCAGGTCGGGACGAAGCGACAGGTCGCCGGGCGTAGCGGCGACACCATATGCCGGTACAGCTGGATCAGAAAAATCACGCCGCGCGCGGCCAGCCTTCCGGTCGCATGGGCGAACGCGCGCGGCCGCGCCCACGCGGTCACGACGGGCTCCCCGCCGTTGGCACTCGTCGCAGACAGCGGCGCAGCTCCTGCTCGAGTCGGGCCGAGGAGGCGGTCCGGCTGCTCGGCAGCGCGCGGATCACCAACTGATCAGATTGGCCGAGCTCTCCCAGCAGGGTGCGGGCGACATGCCGCAGCCGGCGAGCGACGCGATGCCGTTCGACGGCGGATCCGACGGGCTTGCCCACCACCAATCCGACGCGCGGCGCGCGGGTTTCATCGCAGTCCGACCCCCGGCGAAGGTGCACGACGACGTCCGGCTGCGCCAGACGAATCCCGTGCTTCACCGTCGCGTCAAAGTCAATTGACCGCGTCATGCGGTTGCGTGCGGGAAGCACCGCTGAAAAACCTGACGCTGCGATCAGGCAGAGAGCGCGCGGCGACCCTTGCGGCGGCGACCGGACACGATCGCGCGCCCGGCACGTGTACGCATCCGCAAGCGGAAGCCATGCACGCGGGCTCGGCGCCGGTTATTCGGCTGGAAGGTCCGCTTGCCCTTGGCCACGACGTTCTCCTCGTTGTGCTGCCATCCGGCCGCTCAGACGTTTCGCATCGGGCGCGTCTGCGGTTCGACCGGAGGTGGTCTTGGTGCTGCTGGCCGGCGCGGTCCCCAGGTGGTTCGGGTCGCAGCCGTATCGCCGACTTTCGGGCGACTGTTTGAGGGTACTGACGAGCCTTCGCCTGGTCAAACCTGGCTTGCCACAACGAACCCGCGGCGTGGCGAGAAGAAAGATTTCCGTTTCGATCACACTCGCCGCGGCCGTGGCTACCATAACGAGCCGAAGCAAGCCCCACGTACCCTAAACGACCCGATTGGAATGCGGCAGAACTGTTGGCAGCCGAACGGAAAACTGTTAGCTTCTGCGAAGTCGTTTTAGACGACAAGCGGCGCTCGGCAACGAAGCGAGGATGGTGGATCGACTAGCTGAGACAACCCCTCGAGGTTCTCTTTCAGCGCGGAGATCGCGAGCCGGCCAGTAGGCTGTGGCTCGCCTACGATCATCCTGTCCACACCTGTGTATAACTATGTGGACAGTTGTTTTGTCACCAAGCGCGGTGTAATCGGGTCGGGACGTTCGAGAACCAGGGAGATGCGTCGTTGACCGATGACCCCGGTTCCAGTTTCACGACAGTGTGGAATGCGGTCGTTTCCGAACTCAACGGGGAACCCACCGCAGACGGCATGGCCGCCAATCGCGCGACCCTTGTCACTCCCCTCACTCCGCAGCAACGAGCGTGGCTCAATCTGGTCCGCCCGCTGACCATCGTCGAGGGATTCGCCCTGCTGTCGGTGCCGAGCAGTTTCGTGCAAAACGAGATCGAAAGACATCTCAGGGCCCCGATCACCGACGCGCTCAGCCGCCGGCTCGGGCAGCAGATCCAGCTGGGAGTCCGCATCGCTCCCCCGCCCGACGACGTGGACGACGCGCTCATCCCGCCGGCGGAACCGTTCCCCGGATCCGACCAGCCCTTCCCCGCCGACGACGCGGCCGTCGACACCGAGGAAGCTTTCGAAAACAGCGAAACCGTCAACGACAACCAGCCGGGCTGGCCCAACTACTTCACCGAGCGTCCGCACGCGATCGATCCGGCCGTGGCCGCCGGAACGAGCCTCAACCGCCGCTACACGTTCGACACCTTCGTCATCGGCGCCTCCAACCGGTTCGCTCACGCCGCCGCCCTGGCGATCGCGGAAGCGCCGGCCCGGGCCTACAACCCGCTGTTCATCTGGGGTGAGTCCGGTCTGGGCAAGACCCATCTACTGCACGCCGCCGGGAATTACGCGCAGCGGCTCTTCCCGGGGATGCGGGTCAAGTACGTCTCCACCGAGGAATTCACCAACGACTTCATCAACTCGCTCCGCGACGACCGCAAGGTCGCGTTCAAGCGCAGCTACCGCGACGTCGACGTGCTGCTCGTCGATGACATTCAGTTCATCGAGGGCAAGGAAGGTATCCAGGAGGAGTTCTTCCACACCTTCAACACCCTGCATAACGCCAACAAACAGATCGTCATCTCGTCGGACCGGCCGCCCAAACAGCTGGCCACTCTCGAAGACCGGCTCAGAACGCGGTTCGAGTGGGGCTTGATCACCGATGTGCAGCCCCCCGAGCTGGAAACGCGCATCGCCATCTTGCGCAAGAAGGCTCAGATGGAGCGCCTGGCGGTCCCCGACGACGTGCTGGAACTCATCGCCAGCAGCATCGAACGCAACATACGAGAGCTCGAGGGAGCCCTCATTCGGGTGACCGCATTCGCCTCGCTGAACAAAACGCCGATCGACAAGGCGCTGGCCGAGATCGTGCTGCGCGACCTCATCGCCGATGCCAGCACCATGCAGATCAGCGCGGCCACCATCATGGCCGCTACCGCCGAATACTTCGACACCACCGTGGAGGAACTCCGCGGCCCGGGGAAGACCCGGGCGCTGGCGCAGTCGCGCCAGATCGCCATGTATCTGTGCCGCGAACTCACCGATCTCTCACTGCCCAAGATCGGGCAGGCCTTCGGCCGCGATCACACGACGGTCATGTACGCGCAACGCAAGATCTTGTCCGAGATGGCCGAGCGGCGTGAGGTTTTTGATCACGTCAAGGAGCTGACCACTCGCATCCGCCAGCGCTCCAAGCGCTGAGTCCTCCTCTCCCCAGCGCCGCGGAACGAGCGATTTTCGGGCTTCGGCCGCCCGTGTTCGGAATTTTTTCGAGAAACTTCACGCGCGTCTGTCACACGAGTCCCACCGAGGGCATGTGGGCAGGGCTGTGCACAACGCGATTAATCAACCGTGTATCAACGCCGCCGGGGTGCACAGCCGTCGTTCGTCCCCACCCGCCCAACACGTCACCCACAGGCGTTCACTGTGCGATGCACAACCCGATCGTGGCGCTAGCTGCACCAAGGCGATGCTGTCCCCAGAATGCACAGGACTTAATACTGGTACTGAGATATCTTCATCGGTTCTTCTTTGAAATACAGGCTTGGGGACGCGCCGTGCAGATCCGTCGTCCGGGCCTTCGTCGGGCCGGGTTGTCGGGCTTTGCGATTAGCTTTCAAGATGGCGTCGAAGGATCTACGGTTGTTCTTCGACTGCCGTTGCGGTCGTCGTTGGCATTACCGCCATCGGCGTTCGTGGCGGAGCCCCGTGCTAGCGGGGGCGGCTAGCCAATTGGATTCGAAAACGCTGGGTAGGTGAAGGGACGCTATGGACGCGGCGACGACAACGGCTGGCCTCAGCGACTTGAAATTTCGTTTGGTGCGGGAGTCTTTCGCAGACGCGGTGTCATGGGTGGCGAAGAATCTGCCGTCCAGGCCTGCCGTGCCCGTGCTTTCCGGTGTGCTGCTGTCGGGGACCGACGAGGGCCTGACGATCTCCGGATTCGATTACGAGGTTTCCGCCGAAGCGCAGGTTGCAGCCGAAATAGCTTCTCCGGGAAGCGTTTTGGTATCCGGTCGGCTGCTGTCGGACATCGTGCGGGCGTTGCCCAACAAACCGATCGACTTCTACGTCGACGGTAACCGGGTGGCGCTGCATTGCGGAAACGCCAGGTTCTCGCTGCCGACGATGGCCGTTGAGGATTACCCGACGTTGCCGGCGCTGCCGGAGGAGACCGGGACGTTGCCCGCTGATCTGTTCGCCGAAGCGATCAGCCAGGTTGCCATCGCGGCCGGCCGTGACGACACGTTGCCGATGCTGACCGGGATCAGGGTGGAGATCTCCGGGGACACGGTGGTTTTGGCAGCCACCGACAGGTTCCGTTTGGCAGTCCGTGAGCTGACTTGGTCGGCGGCCTCGCCCGACATCGACGCCGCGGTCCTGGTCCCGGCCAAGACGCTGGCCGAAGCCGCCCGAACCGGCGCCGACGGCTCCGAGGTCCGCTTGTCGTTGGGCGCGGGATCGGGCGTCGGAAAAGACGGATTGCTCGGCATCAGCGGTAACGGCAAGCGCAGCACCACGCGCCTACTCGATGCCGAATTCCCGAAGTTCCGTCAGTTGCTGCCGGCCGAGCACACGGCGGTCGCGACCATCGATGTGGCGGAGCTGACGGAGGCCATCAAGCTCGTCGCACTGGTGGCCGACCGGGGCGCGCAGGTCCGGATGGAATTCACCGAGGGGTCGCTGCGGCTATCCGCCGGCGCCGACGACGTCGGCCGCGCCGAGGAAGATCTGGCGGTCGATTTCGTCGGAGAGCCGCTGACGATCGCGTTCAACCCGACGTATCTGACCGACGGGCTGGGATCGGTCCATTCCGAGCGGGTGTCTTTTGGTTTCACGACTCCGGGCAAACCGGCGTTGCTGCGCCCGGCGTTGAGCGACGACAGCCACCCGACGGGCACGGGCCCCTACAGCGCCCTACCGACCGATTACGTCTACTTGTTGATGCCTGTCCGGTTGCCTGGCTAGGTGTACGTCCGGCATTTGGGACTGCGCGATTTCCGGTCCTGGGCACACGCCGACCTCGAATTGCAGCCTGGTCGGACGGTCTTCATCGGATCCAACGGCTTTGGGAAGACGAATCTTCTTGAGGCACTGTGGTATTCGAGCACCATGGGCTCCCATCGGGTGGGAACGGACGCGCCGTTGATCCGCGCCGGTGCCGACCGCGCCGTGGTTTCCACGATCGTGGTCAACGACGGCCGGGAGTGCGCGGTCGATCTGGAGATCGCGGCGGGCCGGGCCAAGAAGGCCCGGCTGAACCGCTCACCGGTGCGCAGCACCCGCGAGGTGATCGGGGTGTTGCGCGCGGTGTTGTTCGCTCCCGAAGACCTCTCCCTGGTCCGGGGTGACCCGTCGGACCGGCGGCGCTACCTCGACGACTTGGCGACTGTTCGCAGACCGGCGGTGGCCGCGGTGCGCGCCGACTACGACAAAGTCCTGCGGCAGCGCACCGCGCTGTTGAAATCCCTGTCCGGCGTCCGCTATCGCGGCGACCAGAGCGCACTGGACACTCTCGACGTCTGGGACAGCCGCCTCGCCGAGCACGGTGCCCAATTGATGGCCGCCCGCATCGGTTTGGTGAACCAATTGGCACCCGAGGTGGAGAAGGCCTATCAGCTGTTGGCCCCCGGATCGCGTGCCGCTTCCATCGGCTATCGATCCAGCCTGGGTGCCGGCGCCGCGGCGGATATCGCCGATGCCGACCGTGACTTCCTGGAAGCCGCCTTGCTGACGGCCTTGTCGGCGCGCCGCGATGCGGAGCTGGAACGCGGCATGTGCCTCGTCGGGCCACACCGCGACGATCTGGAATTGTGGCTCGGCGACCAGCCCGCGAAAGGCTTTGCCAGCCATGGGGAATCGTGGTCGTTGGCGTTGTCGTTGCGGCTGGCCGCCTACGAGTTGCTGCGAACCGAAGACAGCGAACCGGTGTTGTTGCTCGACGACGTGTTCGCCGAACTCGACGCCGCCCGCCGCCGCGCGCTGGCCACGGTGGCCGAATCGGCCGAACAGGTGTTGGTCACGGCGGCTGTGCTCGAAGACATTCCGGCGGGCTGGGATGCCAGGCAGATCTATGTCGACCTGCGCGACAGCGACGCCGGGCGGGTATCGGAGATGCGCTCATGACCGGCGGGGACGAAGGGTCGCCTCGCACCGAGCCGTCGAACGCCCTGAGCGGGATCGATTTGGTCCGGCGCACCCTCGAGGAAGCGCGCGCGGCGGCCCGAGCTCAGGGGAAAGACGCCGGCCGCGGCCGCGCGGCCGCCCCCGCCCCGCGCCGTGTGGCGGGCCAGCGACGCAGTTGGTCTGGACCGGGTCCCGATGCCCGCGATCCCCAGCCCCTGGGCAGGCTGGCGCGTGATTTGGCGAAGAAACGCGGTTGGTCGGCCCAAGTCGCCGAGGGGACGGTGCTCGGCAACTGGGCGACCGTCGTCGGCCACCAGATCGCCGACCACGCCGCACCGACCGCCCTGAAGGACGGGGTGCTCAGCGTGGCTGCCGAATCGACGGCGTGGGCCACCCAATTGCGGATGATCCAGTCACAGTTACTGGCCAAGATCGCGGCCGCCGTCGGCAACGGAGTGGTGACGTCGCTGAAAATCACCGGCCCGGCCGCGCCCTCGTGGCGCAAGGGGCCGCGCCACATCGCTGGACGGGGCCCGCGCGACACCTACGGTTAGGGGGTCGACGACCCGGCCGCGGATCCCCAGACGCGGGTTTGTCCACAGCCCCTGAAATCCGCCAGGACGACGCGGACCCCCTCGACATACGTCGGGACGCGGCCAGAATAGAGAAATCGTCCGCACGGCGCGGTTAGCTGGGTAGAAACGCGCCCAGAATATCGGTGCGGGCGGGTGCTCACGCTAGACTGACGGGATGCGACTGTTGCGGTGATCAGGAACCGCCCGCATGAAACCCCAAGGAGAGCATTCCGACCGTGGCTGCCCAGAAGAAGAAGGCACAAGACGAATACGGCGCTTCGGCGATCACCGTGCTCGAAGGCCTCGAGGCCGTCCGCAAACGCCCCGGCATGTACATCGGATCCACCGGAGAGCGTGGCCTGCACCACCTCATCTGGGAGGTGGTGGACAACTCGGTCGACGAGGCGATGGCCGGCTACGCCGACAAGGTCGACGTCCGCATCCTCGGGGATGGCAGCGTCGAGGTCTCCGACAACGGCCGCGGCATTCCGGTGGCGATGCACGCGACCGGTGCCCCCACCGTGGACGTGGTGATGACGCAACTACACGCCGGCGGCAAGTTCGGCGGTGAGAACAGCGGCTACAACGTCAGCGGTGGTCTGCACGGCGTCGGTGTGTCGGTGGTCAACGCGCTCTCGACGCGCCTCGAGGTGGACATCGCCCGCGACGGCCACGAATGGTCGCAATATTACGACCGCGCCGTGCCCGGCACCCTCAAACAGGGCGAGGCCACCAAGCGCACCGGCACGACCATCCGATTCTGGGCCGATCCCGAGATCTTCGAGACCACCGAGTACGACTTCGAGACCGTCGCGCGCCGGCTGCAGGAAATGGCTTTCCTCAACAAGGGGCTGACGATCAACCTCACCGACGAGCGGGTGAGCGACGAAGAGGTCGTCGACGAGGTCGTCAGCGACACCGCCGAAGCGCCCAAGTCCGCGCAGGAAAAAGCCGCGGAATCCACTGCGCCACATAAGGTCAAGCACCGCACCTTCCACTACCCCGGTGGGCTCGTCGACTTCGTCAAGCACATCAACCGCACCAAAAGCCCGATCCAGCAGAGCATCATCGACTTCGACGGCAAGGGTCCGGGCCACGAGGTCGAAATCGCGATGCAGTGGAACGGCGGCTACTCGGAATCGGTGCACACCTTCGCCAACACCATCAACACCCACGAGGGTGGTACCCACGAAGAGGGCTTCCGCAGCGCCCTGACGACGGTGGTCAACAAGTACGCCAAAGACAAGAAGCTGCTCAAGGACAAGGATCCGAACCTCACCGGCGATGACATCCGCGAGGGCCTGGCCGCGGTGATCTCGGTCAAGGTCAGCGAACCGCAATTCGAGGGCCAGACCAAGACCAAACTGGGCAACACCGAAGTCAAGTCGTTCGTACAGAAGGTCTGCAACGAACAACTCACGCATTGGTTCGAAGCCAACCCCGCGGACGCCAAGGTCGTGGTCAACAAAGCCGTGTCGTCGGCCCAGGCCCGCATCGCCGCCCGCAAAGCGCGAGAGTTGGTCCGCCGCAAGAGCGCCACCGACCTCGGCGGGCTGCCAGGCAAGCTCGCCGACTGCCGCTCCACCGACCCGCGCAAGTCGGAGTTGTATGTGGTGGAGGGTGATTCGGCCGGCGGCTCGGCCAAGAGCGGTCGTGACTCGATGTTCCAGGCCATCCTGCCGCTGCGCGGCAAGATCATCAACGTGGAGAAGGCCCGCATCGACCGGGTTCTGAAGAACACCGAAGTCCAGGCGATCATCACCGCGCTGGGCACCGGCATTCACGACGAGTTCGACATCACCAAGCTGCGTTATCACAAGATCGTGCTGATGGCCGACGCGGACGTGGACGGGCAGCACATCTCGACATTGCTGTTGACGCTGTTGTTCCGGTTCATGCGGCCGCTGATCGAGAACGGACACGTGTTCTTGGCGCAGCCGCCCCTGTACAAGCTGAAGTGGCAGCGCAGCGACCCCGAATTCGCCTACTCCGACCGCGAGCGCGACGGGTTGCTCGCCGAGGGCCGCAAGGCCGGCAAGAAGATCAACGCCGAGGACGGCATTCAGCGCTACAAGGGTCTGGGCGAGATGGATGCCAAGGAGTTGTGGGAGACCACGATGGACCCGTCGGTGCGGGTGCTGCGCCAGATCACCCTCGACGACGCCGCCGCGGCCGACGAGTTGTTCTCGATCCTGATGGGCGAGGACGTCGACGCCCGCCGCAGCTTCATCACCCGCAACGCCAAAGATGTTCGCTTCTTGGATGTTTAAGACGTACCCGTCTAACTCGAACGAGGAATAGATGACAGACACCACGCTGCCGCCCGGCGGCGATGCCGCCGACCGCATCGAGCCGGTCGATATCCAGCAGGAGATGCAGCGCAGCTACATCGACTATGCGATGAGCGTGATCGTCGGCCGGGCGCTGCCCGAAGTCCGGGACGGCCTCAAGCCTGTGCACCGCCGGGTGCTCTACGCAATGTTCGACTCGGGCTTCCGCCCGGACCGTGGCCACGCGAAGTCGGCCCGCTCGGTCGCCGAGACGATGGGTAACTACCACCCGCACGGCGACTCGTCGATCTACGACACCCTGGTCCGGATGGCGCAGCCGTGGTCGCTGCGCTACCCGTTGGTCGACGGGCAGGGCAACTTCGGCTCGCCGGGTAATGACCCGCCGGCCGCAATGCGCTATACCGAGGCGCGACTCACCCCGCTCGCGATGGAGATGCTGCGTGAAATCGACGAGGAGACAGTCGATTTCATCCCCAATTATGACGGCCGCGTGCAGGAACCGACCGTGCTGCCCAGCCGGTTCCCCAACCTGCTGGCCAACGGCTCCGGCGGTATCGCGGTCGGCATGGCGACCAACATCCCGCCGCACAACCTGCGGGAGTTGGCCGAAGCCGTCTACTGGTGCCTGGACAACCACGAGGCCGACGAAGAGGCCACACTGGCCGCGGTCTGCGAGCGGGTCAAGGGCCCGGACTTCCCCACCTACGGCCTGATCGTCGGGTCGCAAGGCATCCACGACGCATACAACACCGGCCGCGGCTCCATCCGGATGCGCGGAGTCGTTGAGGTGGAAGAAGATTCACGCGGCCGCACCTCGCTGGTGATCACCGAGCTGCCGTACCAGGTGAACCACGACAACTTCATCACCTCGATCGCCGAGCAGGTCCGCGACGGCAAGCTGGCCGGCATCTCGAACATCGAAGACCAGTCCAGCGACCGGGTCGGTCTGCGCATCGTGGTGGAGATCAAGCGCGACGCCGTGGCCAAGGTGGTGCTGAACAACCTCTACAAGCACACCCAGCTGCAGACCAGCTTCGGCGCGAACATGCTGTCGATCGTCGACGGGGTGCCGCGCACGCTGCGGCTCGACCAGATGATCCGCTACTACGTCGCGCATCAACTCGACGTCATCATCCGGCGTACCACCTATCGGTTGCGCAAGGCGAACGAACGCGCACACATCTTGCGCGGTCTGGTCAAAGCGCTCGACGCGCTCGACGAGGTGATCGCCCTGATCCGGGCGTCGGAGACCGTGGAGATCGCGCGGGCCGGTCTGATCGAGCTGCTGGACATCGACGAGATTCAGGCCCAGGCCATCCTGGACATGCAGCTGCGCCGGTTGGCCGCCCTGGAGCGCCAGCGCATCATCGACGACCTGGCCAAGATCGAAGCCGAGATCGCCGACCTGGAAGACATCCTGGCCAAGCCCGAGCGGCAGCGCCGGATCGTGCACGACGAGCTCGCCGAGATCGTCGACAAGCACGGCGACGAGCGTCGTACCCGGATCATCGCCGCCGACGGTGACGTCGCAGACGAGGACCTGATCGCCCGCGAAGACGTGGTGGTCACCATCACCGAGACCGGCTACGCCAAGCGGACCAAGACCGACCTGTACCGCAGCCAGAAGCGCGGCGGCAAGGGGGTTCAGGGCGCCGGGTTGAAGCAGGACGACATCGTGCGGCACTTCTTTGTGTGCTCGACGCACGACTGGATCCTGTTCTTCACCACCCAGGGCCGCGTGTATCGCGCCAAGGCCTACGACCTTCCGGAGGCCTCGCGGACCGCTCGCGGTCAGCACGTCGCGAACCTACTGGCCTTCCAGCCCGAGGAGCGGATCGCTCAGGTCATCCAGATCAAGAGCTACGAGGACGCGCCCTATCTGGTGCTGGCCACCCGCAACGGTCTGGTGAAGAAGACCAAGCTGACCGATTTCGACTCGAACCGGTCGGGCGGGATCGTGGCGGTCAACCTGCGCGACGGCGACGAGCTGGTCGGTGCGGTGCTCTGCTCCGCCGAGGATGACCTGCTTCTGGTGTCGGCCAACGGCCAGTCCATCCGGTTCTCGGCGACCGACGAAGCGCTGCGCCCGATGGGCCGCGCCACGTCCGGCGTCCAGGGCATGCGGTTCAACGCCGACGACTACCTGTTGTCACTCAACGTCGTCCGCGAAGACACCTACCTGCTGGTGGCGACGTCGGGCGGATACGCCAAGCGAACCGCGATCGAGGAGTATCCGGTGCAGGGCCGCGGCGGCAAGGGAGTCCTGACGGTGATGTACGACCGCCGGCGTGGCAGGCTGGTCGGTGCGTTGATTGTCGATGAGGACAGCGAGCTCTACGCAATCACCTCGGGAGGCGGCGTCATCCGGACCGCAGCGGGCCAGGTCCGCAAGGCGGGACGGCAGACCAAAGGCGTGCGCCTGATGAACCTGGGTGAGGAGAACACGCTGTTGGCCATCGCCCGCAACGCCGAAGAAAACGCGGACGAGGTCGTCGAGCAAAGCGACGGTGCGGAGTCAGATAGTTAGTCGGTAGCGAGCCACTAGACTCAGCCCGACCAGACATAACGCGACTGCCACCGCCTGGGCGGCCTGGGTAGCTGACCAAAGGAGTCGGGGTGACCTCACCGAACGAGCCGGGCACCCCCAAGCAGGGGGATGGCCCCAACGGGGATGGTTCGGCCGAACGCGCCGGTGCGCGCCACGGGGCGCCGCCCGCACAGGCGGGCCGCGCTCAGGAGGGCGGGGATGGACCACCGTGGCAGCGCAGTGGTGCCCGGCCGCAGGACCCAGGCCCTCGCCAGAACGAGCCGTTCACCGAGAAGCGACCACCGGGCCAGGCGGGCGGCGTCGAAGGCCGGTTGAACCGATTCATCTCCGGCACCGCGGCGCCGGGGGCCGGGGCCGGATCGCATGCCAAAGAGCCGGAGCCCGCGGCCACCCGCGGTGAACATTCGCCGACCGAGGCCTACGCCAGCGAATTACCCGACCTGTCCGGCCCGGTGCCGCGTGGCCCGCACCGCAAGCCCGCCCCCGAGCGGGCCGCGGAATCACCGGCCTCATCGGCGGGACGTCCGGCCGCCGGCGAAACCCGGGAGGGCCGAGAAAACCGCGATAGCCGGTTGCAGGTATCACGCCGCACGCGCGGCCCGGTGCGCGCCAGCATGCAGATCCGCCGCATCGATCCGTGGAGCACGTTGAAGGTGTCGCTGCTGCTCTCGGTGGCGCTGTTCTTCGTCTGGATGATCGCCGTCGCATTCCTGTACCTCGTGCTCGGCGGCATGGGCGTGTGGTCGAAGTTGAACAGCAACGTCGGTGACTTACTGAACAACACCAGCGGCAGCAGCGGCGAACTGGTGTCCAGCGGCACCATTTTCGGCGGGGCCGTTCTGATCGGGCTGGTGAACATTGTGCTGCTGACCGCGGCGGCCACCATCGCCGCATTCGTCTACAACCTGACGACCGATCTGATCGGCGGCATCGAGGTCACGTTGGCGGACCGCGACTAGCATGGGTGCTGCAATTTTGGGAGTCGGACGGGGATTGCGGTAATCTCGTCGCTCGGCCGTACGCGAGTACGGGCCTATAGCTCAGGCGGTTAGAGCGCTTCGCTGATAACGAAGAGGTCGGAGGTTCGAGTCCTCCTAGGCCCACAACCATGTGCCCGTCAAGACGTTGCGTAAGACTCGCACTGCCGCTGGGACTTATCGCCGTATTGGCGGCGGTGGCGTGGTCGCGACGTGGAGTCGAGGTCTGGCACGTGGCTGTGGATGACCAAGGTCAGCCACTCGGTCACGATGAGGGGCCTTAGCTCAGTTGGTAGAGCACCGCCTTTGCAAGGCGGGTGTCAGGGGTTCGATTCCCCTAGGCTCCACAAGTCTCACGCGCAGCGACGGGCCGACCGCCTTCTAGTTAACTCTTGTCTCGCACATAACCTGGGTTTCCGGATACCCCCGCGGACCCGTGGTGATCAGCTAACATGCCCGACAACTGACCGGTCGCTACCGAGCGATAAGGCAGCCCATAGCGCAAACTCCACCTTCGCGGGGAGGAGGAAACGGCTTTGTTCGGGCCAGTTCGTCATCGGGTGTGGACTCAGGATCGGCCGTGTCTGTGGTCCCGCTAGGCAAGGCGCCCCTTACCCCCGTCGCGATCATCGGCATGGCGTGTCGGCTGCCCGGCGGCATCACCTCGCCGGACCAGTTGTGGGAGGCGCTGCTGCGCGGTGACGACCTGGTCACCGATGTTCCACCGGAGCGGTGGGACGCCGACGAATATTACGACCCGCAGGCCGGGGTGCCGGGCCGGTCGGTGTGCAAGTGGGGGGCGTTCCTCGATGACGTCGCGGGATTCGACGCCGAGTTCTTCGGCATCACCGAGAAAGAGGCGACCGCGATGGATCCGCAGCATCGCCTGCTGTTGGAGACCTCATGGGAGGCCATGGAACACGGCGGCCTCACCCCCCATGCGCTAACCGCCGCGCGCACCGGCGTGTTCATGGGGTTGATGCATGACGACTACCAATTCGTGCATGCCGAGGCCGACGCGTTGGAGGGGCCCTACGGATACTTGGGCAACAGCTTCGCCATGGGCTCGGGGCGGATCGCCTACACGCTGGGACTGCGTGGTCCGGCGATGACCGTGGATACCGCGTGTTCGTCCGGCCTGGCGGCGGTCCATGTGGCCTGCCGCAGCCTGCACGACGGCGAAAGCGATATCGCCCTGGCGGGCGGCGCTTCGGTGTCGCTCGAACCCCGCAAGTCCTGTTCGGGTTCCGCCATCGGAATGCTGTCGCCGACCGGACGCTGCCACGCGTTCGACGTCGCCGCCGACGGATTCGTGGCGGGCGAAGGATGCGTCGTCCTGATGCTGAAGCGATTGCCGGACGCGCTCCGCGCCGGCGACCGGATCCTGGCCGTACTCCGGGGTACGGCCGCCAACCAGGACGGCCACACCGTGAACATCGTGACCCCGTCGAGGACGGCACAGGTCGAGGTCTACCGCTCGGCATTGGCCGTAGCCGGTGTGGACGCCCGCACCATCGGCATGGTCGAGGCGCACGGCCCCGGTACGCCCGTGGGTGATCCCATCGAATACGCAAGCCTGGCAGAGGTTTACGGCCACGACGGGCCGTGCGCGCTGGCGTCGGTGAAGACCAACTTCGGGCACACCCAATCGGCTGCCGGGGCGCTGGGGCTGATGAAGGCGGTCCTCGCGCTGCAGCACGGCGTGGTTCCACGCAATCTGCATTTCACCCGGCTGCCCGACGACATGGCCGAGATCGAGACCAACCTCTTTGTGCCACGGCAGAATACGGGCTGGCCGAGCAGTGGTCACCACGGCCCCCGCCGGGCAGCGGTGTCGTCGTACGGCTTCTCGGGAACCAATGTGCACGCGATCGTGGAACAGGCACCCGAGGCGGCCTCGCAAACCGGTCCCGGCCCCGACGGTCCGCTGCTGTTCGCCCTGTCGGCCACGTCGGCCAGCGGACTGCGGCAAACCGCGGCGCGTCTTGCCGAGTGGGCAGGCGCACACGCGTTGGACCTTGCCCCAACGGATCTGGCGTACACCCTCGCTCGCCGGCGGGCGCACCGGCCGGTCCGCGCGGCGGTCATCGCACGCAGCATCGAGGAGCTGACCGACGGTCTGGGCGAGATCGCCGCAGGCCACTTCCCTTATCAGGCCGCGGCCGGACACGACGATCGCGGCCCGGTATGGCTGTTCTCCGGACAGGGTTCGCAGTGGGCGGCGATGGGCGGCGAGTTGCTCGCGACGGAACCGGTGTTCGCCGCGACCGTGGCCCAGTTGGAGCCCTTGATCGCCGAGGAGTCGGGATTCTCTGTCACCGAGGCCATTTCAGGACCCGACACGGTGAGCGGGATTGACCGGATTCAGCCCGCGCTGTTCGCCATGCAAGTCGCACTGGCGGCCACGATGAGGGAATACGGTGTGCGGCCGGGGGCCGTGATCGGCCACTCGATGGGCGAAGCGGCGGCCGCGGTGGTGGCCGGAGCGCTGACGCTGGAGGACGGCGTCCGCGTGATCTGCCGCCGATCGCGGCTGATGTCCACGATCGCCGGCTCCGGATCGATGGCATCGGTGGAATTGCCGGCCGAGCAAGTGCTTTTGGAACTGATGGCGCGTGGCATCGACGACGTCGTGCTGGCGGTGGTGGCCTCACCCCATTCTTCGGTGATCGGCGGCGGCGCAGCGACGGTGCGCGATCTGGTCACCGCATGGGAGCAGCGGGACGTGTTGGCGCGCGAGATCGCGGTCGATGTCGCCTCGCACTCTCCGCAGGTCGATCCGATCCTCGACGAGCTGGTCGACGCGCTGGCCGAGATCAAGCCCAGGACAACGGAGTTGCCCTTTTACTCTGCGACCGCGTTCGACCCGCGTGAACAGCCCAGGTGTGATGCCTGGTATTGGTCGGACAATCTGCGCCATATGGTGCGCTTTGCCGCGGCGGTGCAGGCGGCGCTGGAAGACGGCTTCCGGGTCTTCGCGGAGTTGGCCCCGCACCCCCTACTCACCCACGCCGTCGAGCAGACTGCCGGAAGCATCGGCATGCCGGCGGCCGCTCTCGCCGCGATGCGCCGAGAGCAAGCGCTGCCCCACGGGCTTCGCGGCTTGGTGGCGGAGCTGTTCGGTAGCGGTGCGGCAATCGACTTTTCGGTGCTCTTCCCGGGCGGTCAGCTGGTGGACGCACCATTGCCCAGCTGGAGCCACAGCCAGTTGCTGCTGACCCGCAAGAGCCCGGATCTGCGGGCGCGCGGCGCGAGCACGGTTCCGGTGCACCCGTTGCTGGGGGCGCATGTCCGGTTGCACGAAGAGCCGCAGCGCCACGTGTGGCAGGGCGAGGTCGGCACCGCGGCTCAGCCCTGGCTGGGCGACCACCGGGTCCACAATGTGTCGGCGCTTCCAGGCGCGGCCTACTGTGAGATGGCGTTGGTCGCGGCTCGCACGGTGTTTGGCGAGGGGTCCGAAGTTCGCGACATCCGCTTCGAGGCGATGCTGTTGCTGGACGACGAGACACCGGTGTCGGTGGCTGCGGCGGTGACCCCGACGGGCGCAATCGATTTCGCGGTAGCGACCGTCCAGGACGGCACCCAGATTCGGCGGGCGGCCGCGATGCTGCATCCGGGGGCAGACGAGGACCAGCCACCGGCGTACGACATGGCCGAGCTGATCAAGGCCCACCCGCGCCGGCTCGACGGGACCGAGCTGCGCGAGCAGTTCGACGCGCACGGCTTGCAGTATGGACCGGCATTCGCGGGATTGGCTGCGGTGCACCACTGCGACGAGACGTTCGACACGGTGCTGGGCGAGGTGGGCCTGCCCGGGCCCATCCGCTCGCAACAAGGTCTCTACACGGTGCATCCCGCCTTGCTGGACGCCTGTTTCCAATCGGTCGCCGCCCATCCCGGGGCCCGGCTTGCCGGCAGCGCTGGTCTGCTGCTGCCGCTGGGCGTGGACCGAATCCGTGCCTACGGTTCCGCCCGCACCGCGCGTTACTGCTATACGACGGTGACACGGGCCGACCCGGCCGGGTTGGAGGCGGATCTCGATGTGCTCGACGAGCGCGGGACGGTCCTGCTGGCCGTGCGCGGATTGCAATTGGGCACCGGGACATCGGAGAGCGTCAACCGCGATCGCGTGCTGAACGAGCGGCTGCTGTCCGTCGAGTGGAGGCAGCGAACGCTGCCGGATGTGGAGCCCATCGGCGTCGGAACGTGCTTGCTGATCAGCACTTCCGCGACCGCCGACGTCGTGGCGACAAGGCTGACCGACGCGTTGAAAGCCGAGGGCGCCCGGTGCGCGACCATGACCTGGCCGCGGCATGCAGATCACGGGGCGACTGCCGCGGCGCTCGGCATGCACTTTGCCGACCAGGTCAGCGCAATCGCCATACTCCTTGACCCCGAGGACGATGCCCCGGAGAACGAGTGGGGCCGGCTCGGCGAGGACCAAGTGCGTCACCTGGTGCGAATTACCCAGCGAATCGTGGACATTGGCGAAGAACCTCCCCGCCTCTACGTCGTCACGCGGAACGCACGAAACGTGTTGCCGGGTGACGTGGCCAACCTCCAGCAGGCCGGGCTGCGCGGCCTGGTGCGAGCGATCGGCACCGAACATCCGCATCTGCGCGCCACCCAGATCGACATGGACAAGAACAGCGAGGCCGAGCAGCTGGCGCGGCAACTGCTGGGGAGTTCGGACGAGGACGAGACAGCCTGGCGGAATGGCCAGTGGTACACCGCGCGCCTCAGCCCCGCACCGCTACGCGCCGAGGAGCGGCGAACGGTCGCGGTGAACAACCAGCACGATGGCCTGCGCATGCAGATCCGCACGCCCGGCGACGTGGGCACGATGGAACTGACTGCGTTTCAACGCGTTCCGCCCGGCCCGGGCGAGATAGAGGTCAGGGTGAACGCGGCAGCCGTCAATTTCGCGGATGTCCTGTTGGCCTGCGACCCGTATTCCAGCGCCGACGGGGATACACCCCGGCTCGGTACGGATTTTGCCGGCGTGGTGACCGCGGTCGGTTCCGGGGTCACAACCCATCGTCCGGGTGACCACGTCGGCGGCTTCTCCACGAACGGTTGCTGGGCCACGTTCGTCACATGTGACGCCCGCCTGGCCGTGACGCTGCCGCAGGGCCTCACCGATGCCCAGGCGGCGGCGGTGAGTACGCCGCACGCGATCGCGTGGTACGGGCTGCACGATCAGGCCAGGATCGCCGCCGGTGACCGAGTGTTGATTCACTCCGCCACCGGCAGCGTGGGACGGGCGGCGATCGCGATCGCGCGCGCCGCGGGAGCCGAGATCTTCGCCACCGCGGGCAGCGACGAGCACCGGAAGCTATTGCGCGACATGGGCGTTGAACACGTCTACGACTCCCGTAGCACCGACTTCGCCGAGCAGATCCGCCGGGAAACCGACGGCGGCGGGGTTGACATCGTGCTCAACTCCTTAACCGGTGCCGCGCAGCGCGCCGGGTTAGAAGTGCTGTCCATCGGGGGACGATTTGTGGAGATCGGTCAGCGCGACGTCTACGCAGGCACCCGGCCGGGACTTGTCCCGTTGCATCGCAATCTCACGTTGCATCACGTCGACCTGGCACTGATGTCGCACAGTCATCCACACCGAGTCGGCGACCTGCTACGCGCGGTGTACCGGCTCGTCGCAGACGGCGAGTTGCCACTACCGGAGATCGTTCGCTGTCCGCTCGGCGATGCCACCGGCGCTGTCAGCGCGATCAACGCGGCAGAGCAGGCGGGCAGGGTGGTGCTCGACATACCCCAGTCCGGACACAGCTGTGTCGTGGTACCGCCCGAGCAGGCCCGGCCATTCCGGCACGACGGCTCCTACATCGTCACCGGCGGCCTCGGTGGCATAGGACTCTTTCTCGCCGAGAAGATGGCCGAAGGCGGCTGCGGTCGCATCGTGCTCAGCTCCCGCACAGAGCCCAATCCCAAGGCGCTGCAAACGATCGAGCTCATTCGGGCGATGGGAACCGACATCGCGGTGGAATGCGGTGACATCACCGAAGCCGACACAGCGCCGCGGCTGGTGAGCGCTGCGACCGCGACAGGGCTTCCGTTGCGCGGGGTGCTGCACGCCGCTGCGGTCTTCGAAAACGCGATGCTGGCCAATATGACGGACGATCTCATCAGCCGCAACTGGGCTCCAAAGGTCCACGGCGCGTGGAACTTACACCAGTCCACGGCCGCGCTCCCGCTGGATTGGTTCTGTTTGTTCTCCTCGGCCGTGGGCCTGGTGGGCTCACCCGGGCAGGGGGCGTACGCGGCCGCCAACGGCTGGCTGGACGCATTCGCGCGCTGGCGGCGAACCCAGGGTCTGCCCGCCACGGCGATCGGGTGGGCGTTGTGGGCCGAGGTGGGTCGCGCCGCCGAAGTCCGAGCCGAGGGCGGCGAAGAAACGACGCCCGGCCGCGACGGCGAAGGCACCGCCATCGCACACTGGCGTGACACGGCTTTCACCGCGGACGAAGGTGCCTACGCGTTTCAGGCCCTGCTGCGTTACGACCGTCCGTACTCCGGTTACGCAACGTTGACGGGAACGCCCTGGTTCGCCGCCTACGCGCAACGCAGCCGGTTCGCTGAAGTGTTCCGGTCCAACGACCAAAGCGCCTCGGACACGGGCGAACTGCTGAACGAGTTATACGCGCTGCCATCGGACGAATGGCCCGTTCGACTGCGCCGGATGATCTCCGATGCCGTCAGCCTGATTCTGCGCCGCACCATCGATCCTGATCATCCCCTCTCCGAATACGGCCTCGACTCCATGGGCAACCTCGAGCTGCGCACCCGCATCGAGGCCGAAACGGGGATCCGGGTCACCACCAACGACATCACCACCATCCAGGGCCTGGCCGGGCTCCTGTGCGAAAGGCTGGCTCCCGCGGGTCGTCTCGGCGGCCTTGAGACAAGTCAGCACGGCACGGCGTGGGCCGAGCCGCAGGTGGACTGAAGGAGGCGTGGGTGTTCATAGGTGCAGGGCCAACGCGGGGGCTGTTCGTGGGAACCGTCTACGACTGGACACCCGAGGCGGGAAGGATCGTGACTTGGCAGCCATCGCCCGCTTCGCTGGCGAAAGCCCGGCAAGCTCCGATCAGTGCGGTGCCGCTGAGCGCGATGCAGGACGCACACCTTCGCGGCTTTTCCCGCTACGCCGCACGCGGGCTCGACTATGCGCGGCTGGTGATCGGCTCCGGCGACGAGCCCGGCCGATGCGATGTCCGAGCCATGGGCTACGTCATCAACTCTCACCTGCGCCGGCACAAGACGTATCACAGTTGGTTCGAGTACGGCGATGCGGAAAGCATTGTGCGGCACACGATCGTGGACCCCGCCGACATCGACTTCGTTCCGGTCCGGCAGGACAACATGACGCCACGGGAGTGGCACCAGTTCGTGCTGTCGACTCCGGACCCGTTGCAGTGGGATTGCTTCAGGTTTGGCATCATTGCGCGCGACGACCACTTCACCATTTTTGCGATCGTCGACCACCTGCACTGCGACCCAACGATTATCGCCGGCCTCTACACCGAGATCGTGATGAACTACCGCGTCCTGGTGGCCGGCCGTGCGCTCGTTCAGGCGCCGCCCCCGGCCAGTCACGACGACTTCTGCATCAGAGAACAGCAGCACGTAGCATCCCTGTCCGCGGACTCCACCCAGGTTCGCAGGTGGATCGAATTCGCCGAGCGCAACGGCGGGACCTTGCCGGACTTCCCGCTGCCGCTCGGTGATCTCTCGCAGGCCACCGGCGGCGACGTGGTGGTCGATCGGCTGATGGATCAGAAGCAGACGGCCGAATTCGAATCCCGCTGCATCGCGGCGGGTGCCCGAGTCAGCGGCGGTTTGTTCGCCTGCATAGCTCTCGCGCAGCACGAGTTGACCGGCGCCACAACATATTACGGCCTTGCACCGACCGATAAACGCAGGTCGTTGGCGGAATTCTCGACGATGGGCTGGTTCACCGGCGTGGTGCCCTTCACCGTGCCGGTGAACCCGGCATCCTTCGAAGAGACCGCCCGGGCCGCGCAGGCGTCCTTCGATTCGAATATGGACCTCGCCAGCGTGTCGTTCAACGAGATATTGAAGTTGGCACCGTGGCTCAGGGCATGGGGCCCGAACTGCACGATGGTCAACTACATGGACGCGGGCCTTCCTCCCTTCTCTGCCACCGTCACCTCCCACATGAAGGATGCGAATGTCAGCATCTACTGCGACCCCAGGGATCCGGCGCACCTCTACTTCTCGATAATCCGCCTCTTCGATGAGGTGTCGATGTGGGTGAACCTGCCGAAAAACACGATCGCCAAAGACTCCGTGATCCGGTACGTCAGTGCGATGAAATCGGTGTTGCAGCGTGCCGCGGACGGTCGCTATACAGGTACAGCGGTTCAGGTGTCCTGATGAAATTTGATATCGGGTTGCGCCGATGAAAGTCGTGTTGGCCGCCCATGGGACTCGCGGGGACGTAGAGCCATGCGCCGCAGTCGGTGTGGAACTGCTGCGCAGGGGGCACGACGTGCGCATCGCGGCCCCGCCCAACCTCATCGGCTTTGTGCGGTCGGCCGGCCTTAGCGCGGTCGGGTACGGCCCGGATTCGCACGAGCAGGTCAGCGCGCTTGCCGAATTCGTTCACCACGCCTTCAGGCCGCAGAATCCCCTCGACTTCATGCGCTCAGGCAGGGACCTCTTCGTCGCGGGCTGGGCGCAGATGAGCCGGACGCTGGCCGAACTCGCGGACGGCGCCGACATGCTCGTAACCGGCCAGACCTACCACGGCGTCGTCGCCAACGTCGCTGAGTACTACGACATTCCGCTGGCGGCGATCCACCACATGCCGATCTGCGTCAACGGGCAACTCGCCCTGCCTTCCATACCGTCGCCCACTCCCCTGGTTCGCTCTACATTGAGGGCGGCGTGGTGGCTGTATTGGCGCATCACCAAGGACGCCGATGACGCGCAACGACGCGAACTGGGGCTGCCGCGGGCAGCCGCGCCCGCGGCCAAGCGGATGGCGCAACGCGGATCTCTCGAAATCCAGGCCTACGAGCAGGCTTGCTTTCCCAAGCTTGCCGCCGAATGGCACGGCCGGCGACCCATCGTCGGCGCGCTGACGTTGCAGTTGCCGACGGATGCCGACGGTGAGGTCGCGAAATGGATCGGCACCGGCACGCCGCCCATCTACTTCGGCTTCGGCAGCACGCCGATCCAATCCTCCGCCGACACGATCGCCATGATCGGCGCGGCCTGCGCGGAACTAGGTGAACGTGCCCTGATCTACGGCGATGCGCGCGATTCCACCGGCATCCAGCACCCCGACGAGGTGAAACTGGTGGGCCCGGTGAACTATGGGGCCATCTTTCCGCTTTGTCGCGCAGCAGTCCACCACGGCGGCGCGGGTACCACCGCCGCAGCCCTTCGGGCCGGAATCCCGATGCTGATCCTTTGGGACGTAGCCGATCAGCCGCTATGGGCGGCCGCGACGGTCCGGCTGAAAGTCGGCCGCGCTCAACGCTTCTGCACGATCACCCGAAAATCGCTGGTGGCACACCTACGCCGGATCCGCGCGGCGCACTACGTCGCGCGCGCCGGTGAAGTCGCCACCCACCTGACCGATCCGGCCGAAAGCGTGAGCGTGGCGGCCGATCTCATCGAGGGGGTCGTTCACCGGAAGCGCGTTGCCTGATGTGGGCCACGGTGCTGGTAGTGGCGTCATGGGTCGCGATGGACCCGACGCGCCTGGTCGTGGTCGTGGCCCTGATGTCGCGCATGCGGCCCAAGCACAACCTGATCGCATACTGGCTGGGCGGCCTGGCGGCCGGTATCGCCCCTGGAATCGCGGTCTTCGGCTTGATGCTGGCGATGCGCGATTCGGTGCCGCTGGTCATGGGAGATATGAGGTCCGCAGTCTTCCGATTCACCGGCGGGTATTTCCAGATCACCATCGGCGTGCTCGCACTGCTGATCGCGGGAGTGTTGTCAACGAGGTATCGGACGCGACTGCCTGTCGAAGTGTCGACCTACGGCGCCCTTTCGGCGGCCCCGGATCGCCAAAGCACGTCAACCGCGATCGCACGGATCAGGGCCCGCGCCGGTCGGGCGTTGCAAGGCGGCAACCCGTGGTTCGCGTTCGGGATCGGTCTGGTGTCCACGATGCCGCCCATCGATTACCTGGTCGTGCTCATCGTCATCGTCTCCTCGGGCGCCGCATTCGGCACTCAGCTCAGCGCGGTCGTGATGTTCACCCTCGTGGTGCTGGCTCTGGTTGAGATCCCGCTCATCGGCTACCTGGTCATGCCGGCAAAAATCCGGGCGCTCGTGCTGCAGCTGCAGAGGCTTGCCGTAGCGCACCGGCGGCGGATTCTGATCGCCGTGCCCACAGCGGCGGGGCTTGCGTTGATCGCGGCGGGTCTGGGCAGCATCTGAGCCCCGCCTAGGGCAGGAGATGGTTTCCGCGGCCGAGCTTTTCGGCGTTCGACTGAATGAGTCGATAGGGATAGGGAGTGTGCTGCTCGATGACATCGCGCAGGTGCGTCATCGACTTGCGCAAGCGCTTGTCGCGCACCACGGTCACCTTGAGGAAGGGGAACCTGAAGTCCTCGATGAGGCCGTCCCAGAAGTAGAGGGTGCCGTTGTTTCGCCCCGACCGTTTGCTGCCCCATCGCTGCGATGGGTGCCCACCGCAGGTTCTTACGGCGGCGGCGGAGACGTACGGTTTGACGCTGAGCCCGGCTTTACGCGCGCGCCTGGATAGGCCAACCTCGTACCGCCAGATGAGAGTGCCTTTGTGCACGGGGTACTGGAACTCGGCCCACAGGTCGTTGAGGAAGGGGCGGGTGCGTGAATTGAGATCCCACGCCAGGAAAAAGGACTGGAGGTGGGAAAACATCTGGGTGTTTTCGATGGCGCCGTACATGTCGGCACCGCGGAAGGAACCCCACATCTCCTCGAGAGGGAAGAGGGGACCGAAGACGCTGTCGTTCGCGATGGCGAAACGGTCGAACTGATCAAGCGACCATCCGCGCTGCCGGAGGACGCACCACGCGAGGTGCCACGAGCCGAAGTCGAAGGAAAGCGTGCGACGGGTGTAAATGCCCGCACAGAACGGGCGGATGGTGGCGACCGATTCCGCGGAGAGGACGGGCGAGGCAGAAACGAAGACAATGGTTGCCCCGAGCCCGTGCAGCGCCTTCAGGTAGTAGGTGACGTATGGGTCGACGACGCCTTGGACATCGAAGTGTGCGAACAAAAGGAGGGTGCGACGACCGGAAGGCGGCTGCGATGGAAGCTCCAGATGGCTTTGACAGATGAACCGTAAAGCGTTGGGGCTCAGTCGGTATCGAAAAGCGTCGATGGCGCGCGCGGATTCCGTACCCAGCACGCGTTTCATGGCGCCGCGACGAGATCGGCTGCATCCGGTGCCGGCAGTGTGGCCGCGGCGCCGGTCTTCACGGCGAGCGCGAAAAGGTCGGTTCGCGTGGTTGTCACGTCCACGATGCCGAATCCAACACGCTCCAGCATCTCCTCGATCAGCTCGACATCAAAAACATGATGGTGAAGGGTTCGGTTGTAAAAGTTGTTCAGGCTTCGCTTCCTGAACCGCTGACGCCCGCGTGCCGGCCAGTCCCTGCGTAAGTCGTGGAGGGCCAGGATCTCATCGAGATGAGTCAGGTCGTCCTCGCCGACATCGGCGGTGAAATCAGCCAGCAGGTGTTCGAACTTCGTGACCGGGCGCCGGTGGTCGAAGTTGTGCTTCTTGTTCGGGACCACGAGCACCAGTGCTCCGCCCGCCTTGACGACCCTTCTCCATTCGACCAGAGCCTTCAACGGGTTTGCGGTGTGCTCCAAGCAGTTCGAGGACAGCACGAAATCGTATCGGGCGGTCGACAGCCCGGGCAGGTCGGTGGCGTCGGCAATGAATTGGCGACCGCGTTTGTTGCGGTGGTAGTGGTAACCCGCATCGGCCTCGATGCGTCCCTCCCAGATGGTGTCCGCGGAGAAGTTGACGCCATCGAGCCCCCTGACCCGTTGATAAAGGGGCAGCACGGTTCTGAAAAGCACACTCGGGCCGCCGATCTCGACACCGTATTTGCCGTCGACGAATGACTGATACCTGTGACGTAGCGGTAGCCGCCACCGAGCGTGTCGCATCGTGAACCCCGGACCGTTCTCCCGCAACGAATACTGGTACCAGTACGTCAATTCCGTGATCGTCCGTGTCCGGGGCACTAAGCGTCCAAGCGGGCGAACTGATTCTGGCGATAGCGCTCGACGCAGGCCGCTCTTCTGACCTTGCCACTGGTGGTGATGGGAATCGAACCCGGGGCTACCACAACGAGATCCGCGACGCTGACCCCGTGCACATCGGAAATCGCCGAGGTGACTTTGCGTTTGACGACGTCGAATCCGTCCCCCGCCTCCTCCTGAGAGGCGGCCCGATTCTTGAGTTCGATGATGGCGACGAGCTTTTCGGTGCCCTTGTCCGGAACAGCGATCGCCGCGCACCGTCCCGGTGCGACACTCTGGATGGTCCCCTCGAGGTCGTCGGGACAGTGGTTGCGCCCGTACACGATCAAAAGATCCTTGGTACGGCCGATCATGAACAGTTCGCCGTCGGAGATGAACCCCAGGTCCCCGGTTCTCAACCAAGGCCCTTCGGGGGTTCCAGCCGACGGGGCGACCAACGTTGCGCCGAACGTATGCTGCGTCTCGGTCGGCTTCTGCCAATATCCGCTAGCGACGTTGCGGCCGTGCACCCAGATCTCACCGGTGGTTCCCGCCGGGCACTCGATACGGCTCTCGGGATCCACGACACGCACCATCGGCGACCGCGGCACGCCGTAACTGACGAGCGCCGTGCCGCCGATGTCTGACTGGCGCTTCGCGTGGCCCGCGGTCAGTTCTTCGGAGTCGAAATGCACGACCCGCGGTGGCTGACTCGCCTCACGAGTCGAGACGTACAGCGTTGCCTCGGCCAATCCATACGATGGCCGCAACACCTTGGACTGGAGGTTGAAGCGGGCGAACCGCTCGGCGAAGCGCTGCAGGGTGGCGGGCTGTACCCGCTCACCACCGTTGAAGATGCACGACACGTCGCCGAGGTCGAGCCCGGCAAGGTCATCGTCTGAGGTTTTTCGAACCGCCAACTCGAAGGCGAAGTTAGGCGCTGCCGAATGCGCCCGACTGTTCTGTGCCAGCAATCGCATCCATCGGGCCGGCCGCTGCAGAAAGGAAACCGGACTCGTGAGCACACTGCGAAATCCCGTGAGAACCGAAAAGATGACCCCTAGTTGCAAACCCATGTCGTGATAGAGCGGCAACCAGGACACCATCGTGCTGTCCGGTGGGGCGACTCCCCCGTGGTCCCCGAAGAAGGCGGCATTCATGTGCTCGAAGTTGGCCAGGATGTTCTTGTGCGACACCATGACCCCGGCCGGGGTGCGCGTCGATCCCGACGTGTACTGCAAATACACTGTGTCCGTTGAACTCTCGACCCTGGTAGCGGGCGCCTTCTTCGAATCGAGATCCAGCAAGTCAACTGCGATGAGCGAGGGGGCCGCTTGGCGCGACTTCGGCTCGAGACAACCGGCGATATCGTCAGCGACCGAGGACGTCGTGAGAACCGCAGCGGGCGACGCGTCGCGCAGCACCGAGCCGACCCGTTCGTCGCTGTCGGCGCCCAACGGAACCGCGATGAAGCCGGCCTGTATCGCGCCGAGAAACGCAATGACGTAGTCGAGGCTTTGGGGCGCCAGTATCAGGGCACGGTCACCGGTTGACCCGTGCAGCCGAAGCTCGTCGGCAACGTTCAGCGCCCGCCGGTACAGCTGCGCCCACGTCAAACTCTCCTCGATGCCGGCCCAATCCCGTTGATAATTCATAAACGTGAACGCCGTCCGATTCGGCGCCAGACTGGCGCGTTCGCGCAGCAGGGCCGGAATGGGAGACTTGAGCATGGGCGTCAGGTTACCTCGGCCGTTATCACCACGCCGGTTTTGCAGCAAAGACGATGGGCGGCTCCAACACACCCCGATCGAAGGCATCATCGACCGGCTGAATCGCAACCCGGTCTTGCTGAAGCTTTTGAACCTGCGCTTCAAATACGGCTACCAATTTCTTAGCCGCCTACTCATCAGGGACGACGTGTTGTTCCTGAATTACGGATATGAAGAGGACCCGCCGATGGCGTTGCCGCTGACGGCGGCCGATGAGCCCGATCGGTTTCCGATTCAGCTCTACCACCGCACGGCCACGCAGGCGGACCTGGCAGGCAAGGACGTGCTGGAGGTGAGCTGCGGCCACGGTGGCGGCGCATCGTATTTGATGCGGACCCTGCGCCCGGCGACCTATACGGGCCTGGACCTGAACCCGGTCGGCATCGAGTTCTGCAGAAAGAGGCACACTTTATCCGGCCTGAAGTTCGTGCAGGGCAACGCCGAAAGCCTGCCCTTCCCCGACGGGTCCTTCGACGCAGTGGTGAACGTCGAAGCCGCGATCAACTATCAGGACGTTCCCAGATTCTTCGCGGAGGTGGAACGCGTGCTGCGCCCCGGCGGGCGGTTCTTGTACGCCGATATGCGCTACGCCGACGAAATCGCCGCCTGGGAGGCGGACCTGGCCAACATCCCCATGCGGCTGCTGTCCGAACGGGTCATCAACGCGGAGGTCATGCGCGGACTGGAGAAGAATCGGTTCGTCGATCAAATCACGCGTCGCCTACCGAACATCGCGCTGCTGCGCGGCCTGGCTGATGACTACGCGGGTGGGGTTGGGTCGTTGATCCATCGCCGGCTGCAAAACGGCCAGGCCTCCTACCGGATGTTCGCCTTTGCTGCCAAGGATTGAGGCGCGTGGCACCAAAATTTTGTGCCGCAGGCGTCTGAGTGAAGGAGCTAACACTCCCTAGTGGGGGGCCCGACGGCCTATTCTGTGAAGATTCCAGCAAACGCGGGGGGCAAGGATCGGCGGAGGGTCGGATGGCGGCCGTAGGAGCGTGCCAGGCGTGTGGCACCGAACTCCTCCACGATGCGCGGTTCTGCCACGGCTGCGGCGCGGCAGTCGCCGAACCCGCCGCACCTGCGGAATACAAGCAGGTGTCGGTGTTGTTCGCCGACGTGGTGCATTCCATGGACATCGCAGCGACCGTCGGCCCCGAGCGACTGCGCGAAATCATGGCCGCACTGGTGCACCGCTGCACCAAGGTGGTGCACCGCTACGGGGGCACGGTGGACAAGTTCACCGGCGACGGCATCATGGCGGTGTTCGGGGCACCGGTAACCATGGAGGACCACGCGTTTCGCGCCTGTCTGGCGGCCTTGGGCCTCCAGGAGGAGGTCAAGTCGCTCGCCGTCGACGTTCGCGAGCGCGACGGTGTGGACCTTCAACTGCGGGTGGGGCTCAACTCCGGTCAGGTGATCGCGGGCGAACTCGGTTCGAAAGCGTTGGGCTACACCGCCATCGGTGAACAGGTCGGAATGGCGCAGCGGATGGAATCGGTGGCGCCGGCGGGTGGAGTGATGCTCAGCGAATCCACCGCCCGACTCGTTCAGCAAGTCGCCATGCTGGCCGACGCCGAGCAGGTGCGCATCAAAGGCAGCGCCAACCCGGTGCTGGCCCGTCGTCTGATCGGCCTGACCGGCGGACCGCAACGAAGTCGCGACCTGCAAGGCGCATTGGTCGGGCGAGAGCTGGAAGTCACCACGATCGCCGGCCTGCTGGATCGATCGAAGGGCGGGCGCGGATGCGTGGTCTGTGTCGCCGGGCCGGCGGGCATCGGCAAGACGCGACTCGCCGACGAGACCGTCGCGTTGGCGCTCAGCAAGGGCGCCGAGGTGGTCTCGGCCTTCTGTGAGTCACACACCAGTGATGTCCCTTTTGTCGGGGCGGCAGCGCTGCTGCGTGCGGGGCTCCGAATCGCCGAGCTCGATGACGAGCCGGCGCGGGCACAGGTACGGGCCAGGATCCCCGACGCCTCCGATGAGGACGTGCTGTTGCTCTACGACCTGATGGGCATCCGAGACCCTGACACCCCCCCTCCGACGATCCATCCCGACGCGCGGCGACGGCGGCTGACCGCTCTGATCAACTCGATGTCGCTGGCCCGCACCCAACCTGTCCTCTACGTGATCGAGGATGCGCACTGGATCGATGAGGTCAGCGACTCGCTGGTGGCGGACTTCCTCGCGGTCATTCCGCGGACGCCGTCGATGGTGCTGATCACCTACCGCCCCGAATACACCGGTCTGCTCGCGAGTGTGCCTGGAGCGCAGACGATCTCGCTCTCGCCCTTGAGCGAGGCGGAAACCGCGGCGCTTCTAGACGAGTTGTTGGGCCCCGATCCGTCAGTCGCCGGGATCAAAGCGCTTGTCGCCGAACGGGCCGGCGGGAACCCGTTCTTTGCGCAGGAGATGGTGCGCGAGCTCGCCGAGCGAGCGGTGCTCGAAGGCGACCGCGGCGGTTTCACCTGTGGTGCGGATCTGGCCGAGGTGACCGTCCCGGCGACGCTGCAGGCCACCATCGCCGCGCGCATCGACCGTCTGGACCCTGATGCCAAGCAGACGCTGAACGCCGCGGCCGTGATCGGCTCGCGATTCACGCCCGAGCTACTCGAGGCGGTGGGCAATGCACCCGTCCTCGATACGCTCGTGAAGGCCGCGTTGATCGATCAGGTCCGTTTCACGCCCACCGCGGAATTCGCCTTCCGCCACCCGCTGATTCGCAGCGTGGCTTACGAGTCACAACTGCGGTCCGATCGCGCCGTGATGCACCGGCGGCTGGCCGGCGCCATCGAGGCGCGTGAGCCGGAATCCGCCGACCAGAACGCGGCGCTGATCGCCGAACACCTCGAAGCCGCGGGCGACCTGCGGGACGCCTACGGCTGGCACATGCGCGCGGCAACCTGGGCGACATACCGCGACATCGCCGCGGCGCGGCTCAGTTGGGAAAGTGCAACGCGGATCGCCGACGCGTTGACCGCCGATGACCCAGACCTGGTCACCATGTGCATCGCCCCCCGAACCATGTTGTGCGGGATCGCCTGGCGGCTGCATGTGAACGACGTCGGAGACCGTTTCGACGAGCTGCGCACATTGTGCAACGCCGCGGGGGACAAGGCGTCGCTGGCCATCGCGATGGCGGGGCTGGTGGTCGATCACGCGTTTCAGGACAGGGTGCGCGAGGCGTCGCGGCTGGCTTCGGAGGCCGTCGCCCTCATCGAGTCCATCGGAGACCCGACTTTGACGGTTGGGCTCTCCTTCACCGCGATCCGCGCCAAGATAGGGACCGGCGAGTGGGCCGAGATGCACCGCTTGTCGCAGCGGGTCATCGACCTGGCCGACGGCGACCCCACCAAGGGCAATTTCCTCTTCGGGTCGCCCCTCGCGCTCGCGTTCGCCCAGCGGGGCACCGCCCGTTGGGCCCTGGGTCGTACCGGATGGCGAGACGACCTGAAGCGCGGCGTTGCCATGGCGCACGGCGCCGACTCCCTGTCCTACGTCACGGTCGTCAGCTATGTGTACACCACGGGCATACCGGCCGGTGCGCTTCGACCCGACGATTCCACCCTGCGCGAGATCGAGGATGCGCTGGTGATCGCCCAACCGTCCGGCGACAACCTCCAATTGGGCGTCGCCTGGCTGACTTTGGGGCTGGCGCTGGTGCACCGCCCCACGGACGACGAGCGTGATCGCGGACAGCAACTTCTGGCCGAGGTCCGCGAAGTGTTCCGGCGCGGGGGGCACTTCCTGTGCGACATACCGATGCTCGACGTGTACGTGGCACGCGAGCAGGCGCGCCGCGGCGAGCGCGACCATGCGATACCGCTCATGCGCGCCGCGGTCGACCATCTCATGCTTGGGGGACAAGGGCTTTCGTGGGGTACTTTGACCACCGGTGTCCTGGTGGAGACGCTGCTCGACCGCGGGACCGAAAGCGATGTCAGCGAAGCCGCGGCCGCAATCGAACGGGTGGCGTCCGAGCCTGCCGATGGGCACCTGGCGATGCGTGAGACCTGGCTGCAGCGGATGCGCGCCGCGCTGGCGCGCGCCCAAGGCGACGTCGAGGCCTACACGCGCCTCAGGGATCGCTACCGTGACTTGGCGAAAACCCTTGGCTTCGAGGGACATATCGCGTGGAGCGAGGAGATGCCCTGACAGCGGCGGCTGCTCGCTGCGGGCCTAGCCCCGCTGCCTCGTATACGACGAACCCAGAAACCGTTCCACCAAGGCGCGCTCGGCGGCCGCATCCTTGAGCGGCCATCCCCACAGCGCAAGGAAGACGCGGATCAGCCACTGCGCGGCCAGCGGATCGTCATTGTCGGGCCCCAGCATTTCGGCCGCCAGGGCCGTGACGGTCGGCGAGCTGATGACCCAATCGCTGACCGGGGCCGCGTGGATCGACCGCATGAGTTGAGCCAGTGGGTCGGAGCGCAGGCGCTCCAGCGCCATGATCGTGGCCGTCACGACGCGCTCGGGGCCCCGAAGGTCCTTGATGGCCTCTCGGATCTTATCGACGATGCGAGCCGCTTGAATACCGACGACGGCGTCGCGGATGGCCGCCTTACCGCCGGCATGCCGGTAGATCGTCGCGGGTGAGCAGTGCACCCGGGCCGCCAAGGCCTCGATCGTGAATCCTTCGTATCCCCGGCGAGCGATGATGTCGGCGGCCGCGGCGTAGATCCGTTCGACGGCTTCGCCACGGCGGTCGCGGCCCACCAACCAGTCGTCACGCGGCATCCACCCATGTTCCCCCACAATGCGGAGCACAGAAACAGTTCTCGCAGCCTGAGAATTTTGTGGCGATCTCTCTCAACCGAACGGCCTGCTGGCGGGCGGTCCACGCGGTCATCCGCGCTCGACGTCTGCCGCGACCGCCCCTCAACTTTCCCGCGATCCATTGACCGCCGGGGCGAGAGGCACCGAGCCTGAAGCGCATGACGGTCTTGGACAGCGCAACCCGGTTCTTCGGCAGCGAGGCGATACAGGATCCCTACCCGCTGTATGACCGGATGCGCGCCGAGGCACCCGTGCACCGGATCGGCGACTCGGTGTTCTACGCCGTGTGCGGTTGGGATGCGGTGCAAGAGGCCGTGGAACGGGTCGACGACTTCTCGTCGAACCTGACGGCGACCATGGTCTTTCACGAGGACGGCACCGTCACACCGCTCGACATGGGATTGCCCGGAGCCCCGATGCACGCGTTGGCCACCGCGGACGACCCTGTGCATGCGCTGCATCGCAAGCTTCTGCTGCCGCACTTATCAGCCAAACGCGTGCGGATCATCGAGGAATTCGCCGTCGGAACCGCGGACCGGCTCTGGGAAGAGAACCTGCGCGACGGCCAGATCGAATGGATGAGCGCCATCGCCAACCGGTTGCCGATGATGGTGGTCTGCAAGCTGCTGGGCCTGCCCGACGACGACGCCGACAAACTCATTCGGCTCGGCTACGCCACCACCACACTGCTCGACGGGATCGTCACTCCCGAACAGGTCACGCAGGCCGGGCTGGCCGCGATGGAGCTGTCCGGCTACGTATTGGAGCATTTCGAAAAGGCCAGCGGCAAGCCAGATTCCGGGTTGATGGGCGACCTTGCGGCGCGCTGCGCCTCGGGGGAACTCGAGCAACTCCCGGCGTTGGGCATCATGCTCACGCTGTTCAGCGCCGCCGGCGAATCGACCGCATCGCTGCTGGGCAGCGCGGCGTGGATCCTCACCGACCGTCCCGCAATCCAACGGCAGCTTCGCGAGAACCCCGAATTACTAGGCACTTTCATCGAAGAGACCTTGCGGTTCGAGCCGCCATTTCGCGGTCACTACCGCCACGTGTGGCGCGACACCACGCTAGGAGGGGCCCAGGTGCCGGCCAACTCCCACCTGCTGCTGATGTGGGGAGCGGCCAACCGCGACCCGGTGCACTTCGAGGCCCCAAACGAATTCCGCCTGGACCGCACCGCCGCCAAGAGTCATCTGAGCTTCGGCAAGGGCGTGCACTTCTGCGTTGGAGCCGCACTGGCCCGGTTGGAAGCCACCATCGTGTTGCGCATGCTGCTGCAGCGCACCACCTGGATCGATGCGGCCGATATCGGGGAATGGCTGCCGAGCATCCTGGTCCGGCGCCGCGAACGGTTGGGGTTGGTCGTGCGGTGACCCTAGGGACGCGGCTGCACGTCGACGCTGGGCGGCCGCGACTGCGGCTCCTGAGGCTTCGCGCGCACGGAGCGCCGGACGACGCTGAACGCGGCGGCACCCCCGACCAGGACCGCGACGGCGACCCCCGCGAGAACCAACGGGCGCTTACCGCGACGCTGCGCGCGGCGCGCGTCCTGTAGCGCTTGGGGCAGGCTCGTGACCACTTCCTGGGCGGCGGCCAGCTCCTGGGCCAAGGTTTCCTGGGCAGAGGCGAGGTCCCGGGCCAGCCGCCCCTCTTGGTAGCGGCGGCGCAACTGCGAGGCGGTCGACCGCGCGGACTGAACACTCAGCCCGACAACTCCCCGGGTGACGTCCACCGGTCCCTGCGCCGAATAGGTCAGGCCGCGGGAAAGTCGCTGCCGCGGGGTCAGCCGGGAATCCATCTTCGCCCTCATCTGCCGCCTCTCTGTCCCGCCGATTGAGCCTGCCGTGGCGCCGGCCGATTTCTGAACAGACTGCCAGCATAGGGACGTCGGCGTCCGCGGTGTGTACTCGCCGCGATTTGCGCGGGATTCGGCGTGGGTGACACCGCGTGCGGCGACGCCCGCCCGTAGTGGCAGACTCTCATGCCGTGACCAACAGCCCCTTTCAGACTGCTACCGCCACGCTTCACACCAACCGCGGCGACATCAAGGTCGCCCTCTTCGGAAACCACGCGCCCAAGACCGTCGCCAACTTCGTCGGCCTGGCACAGGGCACCAAGGAGTACTCGACGCAGAATGCATCGGGAGGCTCCTCCGGCCCCTTCTATGACGGCGCGGTTTTCCACCGGGTGATCCGGGGTTTCATGATCCAGGGCGGCGACCCGACGGGAACCGGTCGCGGCGGCCCGGGCTACAAGTTCGCCGACGAATTCCACCCCGAACTGCAATTCGACAAGCCCTACTTGCTGGCGATGGCAAACGCCGGCCCGGGCACAAACGGCTCGCAGTTCTTCATCACGGTGGGCCAGACCCCGCACCTGAACCGTCGCCACACGATCTTCGGTGAAGTGACCGACGCCGAGTCGCAGAAGGTCGTCGATGCGATCGCGACGACCGGCACCGACGGCAACGACCGCCCCACCGAGCCGGTCGTCATCGAGTCGATCACGATTTCCTGAACCGGCCCGGACGGGCGTAGGTCAGTCCCGCTGACGGCCCGCGTAGCCGGCTGCAGTCAGTGCGTCGAGCACGCCTACCGGGTCTGTCCCCAGGTCCCAGCGAGAGAACAGCACCAGGTCGCCGTCGGCCGTCTCGACCTCGAGCAACCGCACCTTGCGTCCGTAGCGGCGGAACTCGATGATGCGGATGATCTTGATGTCGGAATGCTGCAATACCTGCGTCCGGAACCAGCCGCGCAGCATGAGACCACCGGGCGTGATTGCCAGCTTGGGACGCGCGTGCCACGACACGCCGGCAAACAAGATCAGACCTGCCGCGGCAACGCCCGCAAGAATCCGGCCGGGCGGGTCTGTGACCACGGTCACAGCGGCGATAGCCATCAAAACGCCCGCGGCTCCACAACCAGCGATTCCGGCGGCGTGCGGCTCCCATTGTGTTTGCTGCATGCGCTTCTTAACCCCTCCCACCACTGCCTATGCAGTTATCCACATCAGCTATCAACAGTGGGGATAAATCACACGCGTGTGATTGGGTGGCCGGATAGTTGCTGACGCGGTGTCGAATTAGACCGAAAATGAATTCATTACGCCGACCGTCCTGGTCAGTGCCAGCGCATCGTGAGCAACAAGCCGGTGATCATGAAAGCGAACGCGATGGCGTAGTTCCAGGGGCCCAATTGCGCCATCCAGTTCAGGGCGGTCGGCGCGTTGCTGCCGACCGCGGCCAACTGGAACACCATCAGCCAGACCAGACCGATCAGCATGAGGCCGATGAACAGCGCGACGAACCACACGCTCGATGGTCCGACCTTGACTTTCACCGGGGTGCGGCTGACCGAGCTGACGGCGAAGTCGTTCTTCTTGCGGACCTTGGACTTGGGCATGATTACCTCGCGGATTACCTCAACGACACGGTGAGCGGGACGGGGTGCAACGATAAACACTGCAACTGCAACCCATGGCTTGGCTACGAGACTAACTCACCTGCAACGGTGACCAGGAAATGGAGACGCGATGACGCAGACGCGCCGGTCGCCATGGCGCTTCGGCGTCCCGGTCGTCTGTCTGCTGGCCGGACTTCTGCTCGCCGCCACCCACGGAGTCTCCGGCGGCGCCGAAATCCGCCGCAGTGATGCCCCGCGGCTGGTGGACTTGGTCCGCGAGACCCAGTCTTCGGTGAACCGGCTGAATGCCCAGCGCGAAGCCCTGGCGGGCAAGATCGACGCCGCGCACGGGCGGTCGCCGGATGCGGCGCTCGCGGCGATGCTGCGGCGCTCCGCCCAGCTCGCCGGTGAGGCGGGGATGAGCCCGGTGCACGGACCGGGCCTGGTGGTGACCCTCGCGGATGCGCAGCGCGACGCCAATGGGCGGTTCCCCCGGGATGCATCCCCCGACGACCTGGTGGTGCATCAGCAGGACATCCAGGCGGTGCTCAACGCGTTGTGGAGCGCCGGCGCCGAGGCGATCCAGATGCAGGATCAGCGGATCATCGCGACATCGGTGCCGCGCTGTGTCGGCAATACGCTGCTGCTCAACGGGCGCACCTACAGCCCGCCGTACACGATCACCGCGATCGGCAACGCGACGGCCATGCAAGCCGCCCTCGCCGCCGCTCCCCTGGTGGTCCTGTACAAGCAGTACGTCGTCCGCTTCGGCCTCGGCTACCAAGAAGAGGTCAAGTCCGACGTGCAGGTCGTCGGCCATTTCGAGCCCGAGCGGCTGCATTCCGCGCGGCCCGACGGCCCGATCGGCTACTGACGCCTACTGACCGGTATCGGCACGGCCATCGGACGGTAACCTGGCACGATGCGGATCCTGGTCGTCGACAACTACGACAGCTTCGTGTTCAACCTGGTGCAGTACCTCGGTCAGCTCGGTGTGGACGCTGAAGTCTGGCGCAACGACGACACCCGCCTGTCCGACGAGGCCGCAGTGGCCGGTCAGTTTGACGGGGTGCTGCTCAGCCCGGGGCCGGGCACCCCGGAGCGCGCGGGCGCGTCCATCCAGATGGTTCGGGCGTGTGCCGCCGAGCGGACTCCGCTGCTCGGGGTCTGCCTGGGGCACCAGGCCATCGGCGTCGCATTCGGTGCGACCGTCGACCGCGCCCCGGAACTGCTGCACGGCAAGACCAGCAGCGTCCACCACAGCAATACCGGTGTGCTACAAGGACTTCCGGATCCCTTCACGGCGACCCGCTACCATTCGCTGACCATTCTGCCCGAGTCGCTGCCGCCCGTGCTTCAGGTGACGGCTCAGACCCGCAGTGGCGTGATCATGGGCGTGCGGCACACCGAACTGCCGATTCACGGCGTCCAGTTCCACCCGGAGTCGATCCTGACCGAGGGCGGTCATCGAATGCTGGCGAACTGGCTCGCCGATTGCGGGTGGGAGCGTAACGACACATTGGTGCGGCGGCTCGAGAACGACGTGCACGCCGCGGTGCGGCCGTACTTTCCGGCCGACCCGACCGCTACTGACCGAACTTCAGCGTGATGATGCCGTCCCGGTTGACCCCGGAGCCGGCCGGCGGGTTCTGATAGACCACCCGATGGGACTGGGAGCCGCCGGCGTCGACGTCGGCGCCCTTGTCCAGAATTCCCGTCCAGCCCAGCGCGCGTAGCCGCGGTTCGGCGTCGGTCCAGAACATGCCGGACAGGTCGGGCATGACGAACTGGTTGCCCTTGGACACCTGCAGCTCGATCACCGAGTCCACCGGAACCATCTGTCCCTTGGGCGGATTGGTCCCGATCACCTCACCGGCCGGGCGGGTGCTGTCCACCTGCACCTGGGTGACCTTGCTGAATCCGTAGACGGTCAGGTTCTTCTGTGCGATGTCGACGGTTTGGCCCGCGATATCGGGAACCTGCTTGGTCTCCGGCCCCGATCCGACAATGAGCGTGACAACGTTGGTGATCGCCGACGTCTGATTGGCCGGCGGGTTGGTCCCGATCACCTTGCCCAGCAGTTCCGGGGTCGACGGGGAATTGGCCTGCTTGAACTTACTGAAGCCGGCGGCCTTCAGCTTGCTGACCGCGTCGGAGTAGCTCAGCGAGGACACGTCGGGCACCTCGCGCTGCTCCGGCCCGGTGGAGACGTTGATGGTGATCTCGTCGCCCGCGTTGACCGACGCGTTGGCGCCCGGATCGGTGCCGATGACATGGTCGGGCGGGATGGCCGAGTCCGGCTTCTGCAGGGTGCGGGTCTTGAAGCCGCGATTCTGCAGCGCCGCGATCGCATCGGCGGACACTTGCCCGCGCACGTCGGGCACCTGCACGTCACGGGTATTGCCGCCGAATGTGTTGAAAGCAATGACGACAACGATCGTCAGCACCGCGAGCGCGGCCACCGCGACAATCCAGCGGCCGACCGAGCCGACGCTGCGGTCCTCGCCCGCGTCGGCGAGAACCTGACGGGGCAGCGGGTCGGTCCGGGACGGGCCGGAGTTGCCCACATTGGCCGACATCAGTGAGCTCCGGTCGGCGTCGGTAAGCACCTTGGGCGCCTCGGGTTTCTCGCCGTTGTGCACCCGAATCAGGTCGGCACGCATCTCCGCCGCGGTCTGATAGCGGTTGTCGGGATTCTTGGCCAGCGCCTTGAGCACCACGGCGTCGAGGTCGGCGGAGATGCCTTCGTGCCGCTGCGACGGCGGGATCGGGTCTTCCCGAACATGTTGGTAGGCAACGGCCACCGGCGAGTCACCGGTGAAAGGTGGTTCGCCCGTGAGGATTTCGTAGAGAACGCAACCCAACGAATACACATCGGAACGAGCATCGACGGCGTCACCGCGAGCCTGCTCGGGGGAGAGATACTGCGCGGTTCCGATTACCGCGGCGGTCTGGGTAACGCTGTTGCCGCTGTCGGCGATCGCGCGGGCGATGCCGAAGTCCATCACCTTGACCGCGTTGGTGGTGCTGATCATGATGTTGGCCGGCTTGACGTCTCGGTGGATGATGCCGTTCTGGTGGCTGAAGTTCAGCGCCTGGCACGCGTCGGCGATGATCTCGATGGCCCGGCGCGGTGGCAGGGGGCCGTCGGTGTGCACGATGTCGCGCAGGGTTACCCCGTCGACGTACTCCATGACGATGTAGGGCAGCGGCCCGGTGGGCGTCTCGGCCTCGCCGGTGTCGTAGACGGCGACGATCGACGGGTGATTCAGCGCGGCGGCGTTTTGCGCCTCACGCCGGAAGCGCAGGTAAAAGCTCGGGTCGCGGGCCAGATCCGCGCGCAGCACCTTGACCGCGACGTCGCGATGCAGTCGGACGTCACGGGCCAGGTGAACCTCGGACATACCGCCGAAGCCGAGGATTTCGCCCAGTTCGTAGCGGTCGGACAGGTGTTGCGGCGTGGTCATTGCGGTGTTCCGTGTCGGGCCGGCACGTTGTGGAAGCCGGAGGTCCCTATTGTCCCGGCATCGGGCCAATTAATTCGCATTTCGGGACGGGCCCCAGCACCGCTCGGAGTCTTGGTCGGCGGCGGCCCCGAGGCGGGCGGTGTCCCCGTGTCGGTCACCGTCGGCGGCTGTTGCTGCTGGTCCGCCCGCGAATTGATGACGATCAGCACCGCAATGATGATTGCCAGCGCGCCGAGCACACCGGCGGCCCACAGCAACGCGCGCTGACCAGAGGAGAAGGTGCGACGGGCAGGGGGCGTGCGGTGGCCGCCGGTCGTCGGCCGCGAGCGACGGGGCGCGGCGCTTCGGCTCGGGGACACCGCAGCGGCGCGGGTGGTCGGGCTGGACGGGATGGCTGCCGGCGAGGCCCGGCCGGCGGGCGGTGTCGCACTGGGCCGCGGCGGGCGACGGCCGGCCCGTACCGCGGCCACGGCGTCGGCGAACGGCCCGCCGCTGCGGTACCGCATCGCCGGGTTCTTCACCAGCGTTATCTCGATGAGTTCGCGCACGTTGGGCGGCAGCTCCGCGGGCAGGGGCGGCGGCGGTTCCTTGATGTGCTTCATCGCCACCGTCAGGGCACCGTCACCGGTGAACGGCCGCTTGCCCGATACCACCTCGTACCCGACGACGCCCAGCGAGTACACGTCGCTCGACGGGGTGGCGTCGTGGCCCAGGGCCTGTTCCGGCGCGATGTATTGGGCGGTGCCCATCACCATCCCCGTCTGGGTCACCGGAGCGGCGTCCACGGCCTTGGCGATACCGAAGTCGGTGATCTTCACCTGGCCCGTCGGGGTGATCAAGATGTTGCCGGGTTTGACGTCGCGGTGCACCAGGCCGGCGGCATGGGCCACCTGCAACGCACGACCGGTCTGCTCGAGCATGTCCAGTGCGTGCCGCAGCGACAGTCGGCCGGTCCGCTTGAGCACCGAATTCAGCGGCTCGCCATTGACGAGCTCCATCACCAGATACGCAGTCCGGCCCTCCCCGTCCAACTGGCTCTCGCCGTAGTCGTGGACGGCCGCGATGCCCGGGTGGTTGAGCATCGCGGTGGTGCGCGCTTCGGCGCGGAACCGCTCGATGAACTCGGGATCCTGGGAGAACTCCTGCTTGAGCACCTTGACCGCGACGCGCCGGCCCAGCCGGCTGTCTACCGCCTCCCACACCTGACCCATGCCGCCGGTGGCGATCAGGCGCTGCAGACGGTATCTGCCGGACAGCGTCACACCAACTCGCGGGCTCATGGTCCTCCCTGTAGCGCGGCCTGGATCACAGCCCGTCCGATCGGCGCGGCGAGTGCACCCCCCGTCGCAGACAGGCGGTCGGCGCCATTCTCCACCAACACCGCCACAGCGACCTTCGGGGTCTGTGCGGGCGCGAAAGCGATGTACCAAGCGTGCGGCGGTGTATGCCGCGGATCGCTGCCATGCTCCGCGGTACCAGTCTTCGATGCGATCTGCACGCCGGGAATGGCCCCTTTCTGCTGTGCGACCTTCTCGGCGCCGACCATCAGCTCTGTCAGCTTAGCGGCGACCTGGGGCGACACGGCGCGCCGCTGCTCATACGGTGCCGTGGTGCTGATCGTGGTCAGGTCGGGCCCCTTGAGGCTGTCGATCAAGTAGGGCTGCATCGTCACCCCGTCGTTCGCGATGGTCGCGGCGATCTCGGCGTTCTGCAAGGGCGTCAGCGCGACGTCCTTCTGGCCGATGCTCGACATCCCCAGCGCCGCGGCGTCCGGGATGATCCCCACGGTCGACTCCGCGACTTGCAGCGGGATGACGCTCGGCGTGCTGTCCAGACCGAACGAGCGCGCCATGTTGCGCAGCGCATCGGATCCGGTGAGGAGCCCGAGCTGGACGAACGCGGTGTTGCAGGACAGGGCGAACGCCTGCCGCAGGGACACCGTCGGCTCGTTTCCACACGGCTCGCCGCCGTAGTTCTCCAAACTTGCGGTGCTGTTGGGCAACGGAATGGAGGGTGCGGCGGTCAGCTGTTCGGTGTCGGAGGCGCCGGCCTGCAGCGCCGCCGCCGTGGTGATCACCTTGAAGGTGGACCCCGGCGGGTATGTCTCGGAGATCGCGCGGTTGGTCAGCGGATTGTTCGGGTCGTCACGCAGCTTCTGCCACGCCTGCGCCTGGACTTCGGGATCGTGCGACGACAGCAGGTTGGCGTCATAGGACGGCGATGACACCATCGCCAGAATCTTGCCGGTCGCCGGTTCGAGGGCGACGACGGCGCCCTTGCACGGCGGTCCGCCGCAGTCCTGTTGCATCGCATCCCAGGCGGCGCGCTGGACCCGCGGCTTGAGCGTGGTGTCGACATTGGCGCCCCGCGGGTCGCGGCCGGTGAAGAAGTCGGCCAGCCGGCGGCCGAACAGCCGCTCGTCGGACCCGTTCAACAGTGGATCTTCGGCGCGTTCCAGACCGGTGCTGGAATAGCGCAACGAATAGAAGCCGGTCACGGGGGCGTACTCCGCCGGGTTGGGATACACGCGCAGGAAGCGGTAGCGGTTGTCGGTGGCGACCGAATAAGCCAACAGCTGCCCGCCCGCCACAATCTGGCCGCGCTGGCGCGAGTACTCATCGAGCAGAACCCGCTGGTTGCGCGGATCGGCGCGCAACGAGTCCGCGGCGAAGACCTGCGTCATCGTGGCGTTGATCAAGAGCAACACGATCAACGCCATCACGGTCACCGAGATACGGCGCAGCGAGGCGTTCATACTTTTTCGATCACCTCGGTGCTGGCCGCGGCGATCGACGGCTTGCGGGCGCGGGTGCGCAGGGGACGACGGGCGCTGTGCGAGATCCGCGCCAGTATGGCCAGCAGCACGTAGTTCGCCAGCAGGGATGAGCCGCCGTAGGACATCCAGGGAGTCGTCAGCCCCGTCAGCGGAATGAGCTGCGTTACCCCGCCGACGACAATGAACAGCTGAAGGGCCAGGGTCGACGCCAGGCCCGCGGCCAGCAGCTTGCCGAAGCTGTCACGGGTGGCGATCGCCGTGCGCAGGCCCCGCACGATGACGATCGTGTAGAGCATCAGGATGCTCGCCAGGCCCACCAACCCCAGCTCTTCGCCGAACGCGGCGATGATGAAATCGGTTGACGCGGCGGGCACCGTATCCGGCTGACCGTTACCGAGGCCGGTCCCGAAGATCCCGCCGGTGGCAAAACTGAAGAGCGACTGGACGATCTGGTAGCCGCTGCCGTCGGGGTCGGAGAACGGGTCCCACCACATCTGTACCCGCACGCGGACGTGGGCGAAAATGTAATACGCGACAACGCTTCCCGCGGCGAACAGCACCAGCCCGATACCCACCCAACTGAAGCGCTGGGTGGCGAGGTAGACCACCACCAGGAATGACGTGTACAGCAATAGCGAAGTGCCAAGGTCCTTTTCGAAGGCCATTACGCCGACCGAGATCACCCACGCCGCCAGCAGGGGCGCGAGGTCGCGGGGCCGGGGCAGCGTCAAACCCATGAAATGCTTGCCGACGCTGGTGAACAGGCCGCGCTTGGCGATCAGCACCGCGGAGAAGAAAATCAGCAGCAGGATCTTGGAGAACTCGGCGGGCTGAATTGAGAAGCCGGGCAAGCGAATCCAGATCTTGGCGCCGTTCTGTTCGGACAGCGATGCCGGCAACAGGGCGGGAATCACCAGAAAGATCAGGCCGGCCAGGCCGCATATGTAGCCGTAGCGCGCAAGCTGCCGATGGTCTTTCAAAAACGTGACCACCAGGGAAAAGGTCACGACGCCGATCAGGGTCCACAGCATCTGCTGGGTCGCGCTGGGGTGGTGCCGGCCGCTGAGCTGATTGGTGACCAGATCCAATCGGTGAATCATCACCAGGCCAAGGCCGTTGAGTAGTGCCACTATTGGCAGCAATAGCGGATCGGTGTAGGGCGCGAAGCGCCTGATGGCCATGTGCGCCGAGCCGAATACGACAAGGAACACCAGCCCGTAGCTGATGGCGGTCCAGTGCAGATCGCGCTGTTGGTTGGCTTCGACGATCAGCAGCGCGGCGACGGTGATCAGTGCGGCGAAGCCCAGGAGCAGCAACTCGGCATTGCGCCGGGTAGGCAACGGGGGCGTGACCGCGACCGGCGGCTGCAGCTGTGTCGTCATGCCACCGTCCGGCAATCGATGCCTGGTTGAGGTGGCGGCCCGGGAAGCGCGGTCACTGGCTGCGAGGTGGTCGTCGGGCCTGCCGGCGCGGAGTTCGCGGGGCCGTTGGCGCTCGCGCCCGGTGGGGGGCTGGGGCTCGGAGAGCCGGTGTTCGGTGGTGCTGGTGGTGCTGTCGTGCCGGATTCTGGTGTTTCGCCGCGGGTGCCCGGTGATCCGGGGGGAGACGTGGCGCGCGGGGGCGGACAGATGGGCAATAGATATTCGGCCAGCAGCTGGCGCAGCTGCGACTCGGCCTGGTCCAGGCTGCCGCCCGGCAGTCCGGTTTGAACTTGGACTTGTCCGGGGCGGCGCAGGTCTTGCAGCGTCATCAGCTGGCAATAGGCATGGCCGTCGGATTGCCCGTAGCTGACGAGAGAGAGCTCGTTCCGGGTGTTGAGGCAGCCCACCAGATAGGGATGTTGCAACTGTATGCCCAGCAGGGTGCCCTGGATTCCGCGGACGATGGAGACCCGACCGTTGTACTCGGCCACGTAATAGTTGCGCTGGATAACCCACCATCCGACGCCGAGGCCCGCCAGCACCAACAGCACCGCCAGGGCGCCGGCAAAGAACATCTTGCGCCGCGGCCACCGCGGTCGCTGCGGTGTCTCCGGTTGCGGCGCAACGCGTTTGGCAGACTCATCGCGGGGCCGAATCGCTGAGGCGCGCCCGGCCGAGGTGTTGGGCAGGGTCATCTGATCTTCGTCGCCCGACACCGCGCCGGCGAGGATCGGTTGGGTCTGCCCGTAGTCATAGTCGACCACGTCGGCGACCACTACGGTCACGTTGTCCGGGCCGCCGCCACGCAGCGCCAGCTCGATGAGGCGGTAGGCGGCCTCAGCGACGTCGGGTATCTGGAGGGCCTCGAGGATCGTCTCGTCGCTCACCGGATCGGATAACCCGTCCGAGCACAGCAGATAGCGGTCACCGGCGCGCGCCTCGCGCATGGTCAGCGTCGGCTCGACCTCGTGACCTGTGAGCGCCCGCATGATCAACGACCGCTGCGGGTGGCTGTGCGCCTCTTCCCGGGTGATCCTGCCTTCGTCGACCAAGGTCTGGACGAATGTGTCGTCCTTGGTGATCTGGGTCAGCTCCCCGTCGCGCAGCAGGTAGCCGCGCGAGTCGCCGATGTGCACCATTCCGATGCGGTCGCCCGCGAACAGGATCGCGGTAAGGGTGGTGCCCATCCCCTCGAGCTCTGGCTCGGCTTCCACCTGGGCGGCGATGGCCGCATTGCCGGAACGCACCGCGTTGTCGAGCTTGGCCAGCAGGTCGCCGCCCGGCTCGTCGTCATCCAGGTGGGCCAGGGCCGCGATCACCAGTTGGGAGGCCACCTCGCCGGCCGCGTGACCACCCATGCCGTCGGCGAGCGCGAGCAGTCGCGCGCCGGCATAGACGGAGTCTTCGTTGTTGGCGCGTACCAGGCCGCGATCACTACGCGCGGCATATCGCAGGACCAAGGTCACGGGCGTGCCCCCACGATCCCCGGTGCTCCGGCACCATCGTCGTAGGCCCGGATCACGGGCGCAACTCAATCGCCGTTTTGCCGATTCGAATCGGCGTTCCGATCGGAACTCGTACCGCAGTCGTCACCTTCGCCCTGTCAAGGTAAGTGCCGTTGGTCGATCCTAGATCCTCGACGTACCACTCCGAGCCGCGCTGAGACAGCCGGGCGTGCCGCGTCGAGGCGTAGTCGTCGGTGAGCACCAGCGTCGAGTCGTCAGCCCTTCCGATCAACACCGGCTGTCCGCTCAGCGTGATGCGGCCGCCCGCCAGCGCGCCTTCGGTGACAACCAGATAGCGGGCCGCATGCCGGCGCTGGCGTGACGGCAGCAGAGTGCTGCGCAGCGCCAAGCCGCGGCGCACCATGACGGCACCGGTGGGCGCGTAGATGTCGGTCCGAAGTATTCGCAGCACGGACCAGATGAAAACCCACAGCAGCATTAAAAAGCCGGCGCGCGTCAGCTGCAGTACCAGTCCCTGCATCTGGCGTCCTTTCCGTCCTAGCGTCGCATCCCTGGCGCCCGTGACTCCGAGCACATCGGCTACGTCACGATACTTGGACGGCGGATGACACGGGGCAAAGCACGGCAGCGTTAAGCCCAGTGGCTTAGTGGATCCGGACGATGATCTCCGAATGGCCCAAGCGGATCACGTCGCCGTCGGCCAGCTGCCACTCCTGGATCGGTGCGTTGTTCACCGTGGTGCCATTGGTCGAGTTCAGATCCGACAGCAGCGCGACCTGTCCGTCCCAGCGGATTTCGAGGTGACGCCGTGACACGCCCGTGTCGGGCAACCGGAATTGGGCGTCTTGTCCGCGGCCCACGATGTTGGAGCCCTCGCGCAGTTGATAGGTGCGGCCGCTGCCGTCATCGAGCTGAAGGGTGATCGTCGTTCCACCGGGGCCGTAGCCGCCCTGGCCGTAGCCGCCGTAACCGCCCTGTTGCCCGTAGTCGGCGGACTGGCCGTAGTCGGCCTGCTGTCCGTATTCCGGTTGTTGGCCGTACTCCGGCTGCTGGCCGTAGTCGTACTCCGGGCTGGCGGTCTCCGGGTAGCCGCCGGCTTGACCGCCGTACGCCCCGCCCTGCGCGTGCTCGGAGTACTGGGTGTACTCGGCGGAGCCGTAGTCCTGGCGGCCGTATCCCCCGCCCTGCTGGTAGCCCTGGTCGTATCCGCCGCCCTGCTCGGGGTAACCGGGTCGTTGTTCGGGCGGGGCGTAGCCGCCCTCGTCCTGGCGGGCCGGACCGCGACCGTAATCGCCGTAGCCGCCGTAGCCCTGCTGGCCACCGCCCTGCTGACCGCCGGGAGGGGCATAACCGCCGGCCTGCCGGTACCCCTGGTCGTAGCCCTGGCCGCCGTAGCCGCCGGGCGCGGGCGGACGCTGCTCGTAGGACTGCGGGTAGCCACCCTGTCCCTGCTCGGGATAGCCGCGCTGGTCTTGGTAGCCCTGCTGCTGAGGGGTATAGCCGCCCTGGCCCTGCTGGTCGGGGTAGCCGCGCTGGTCCGGATAGCCGCCCTGGTCCGGGTAGCCCTGCTGAGGTGCGTAGCCGCCGCCGTGTCCCTGTTCGGGGTAACCACCCTGGTCCGGGTAGCCGCCCTGCTCGGGTTGGCGGGGCGGCGGGTAGCCCTGCTGAGGTGGGTAGCCGTGCTGCTGTTCGGGTGGATATCCGCCCCGCTGGTCTGGTGGTCCCTGCGGGTCTGGGCCACCGCGCGCGTCGTCCTGCGGGCGCCCGTAGCGGTCGTCGTAGTACTCGTCGCCGGATCGGCCCGGCCCCTGACCCCCGCGGTAGCCAGAATTGTCAGTCATTGGTGCTACTCCTCGTTCTTCGCCGAACGCGTTATTTGATTGTGGCCGGACGGGGTCGTCGACCGTCGGGCGGGGCTGGACATCAGGGTTGACAGCACCGCGGGCGCGGTACTGGCCGGTGTGCAGGTTCGACGACTGCTCGAACCGAACGACCACCTCACCATACGTTTGCCACCCCTGTTCGTGGATGTAGTCAGTCAAGTACCTCGCGAAACCGCTCGACCTGAGATTCGAATCGGCGCTCACCTTCTCGAAGTCGTGCATACCGAGGGTAATGATGTATTCGTTGGGGGCCAAAAGGCGGTTTCCGTGAAGTTTCTGCACGCCGTCACGAGCCTCGCGGCATAACAGGGCTTCAACCTCTTGCGGAACGATCGATCCACCGAATACCCGGGCAAAGGCGTTGTCTACCGTCGCCTCGAGTTTGCGCTCGATCCGCGTGACCAGCCCCCGTTGGCTACTCATGTCCTACCGTTCGCGTGCACTTGCCATCAGGTATTGCCGTTGGTCGGCAAACGAATCACCCCAGCGCTGGCACACTCCCGCATCGTATCGGGACATCGTGGCGCTGCGGCACTTTCGAAATCGTGAGAACTGAATCGGCCCAGTTCAGAGCCGTGCGCGCCACCGGCCGTTCGGTGCGGTACGGCTTCGGATCCCGCTTCGCCGGTTCGAGAATCGGGCCATTAGAGTGATATGGTCCATCGGTTGTTTTTCCGGGCGAGTGGCGGAATGGCAGACGCGCTGGCTTCAGGTGCCAGTGTCCTTCGGGACGTGGGGGTTCAAGTCCCCCTTCGCCCACACTGAGCGGTTCGACGACAGGTCACGGCCTCGAAAGGGGTCGTGACTTTCGTTTTTGTGGAACTGCATTCGCCTCGCTACGTACCGGCGAGGCGATAGGTTCCGTGTCCCTCGACGATCGCGCCGTCCTGGAAGGTCAGGACCTCGCTTACCGGGTCGCCGTTCTGGTTGCGGTATGCGATGACGATCGTGTCGATGCCTTGGTAGACGCCTTCGACGGAGAACCTCAGATCCGGCATGCGTGCCAAGGCCCCTGTCCAGTACTGGCGCAAGGCTGCCTTGCCGCGGACGACGCCCTGCGTTTCCGGGAAGAGCTTGGCTGCCACCGGCGATGTGAATACGACGTCGTCATGAAAGTCGGCGAGGACGGCTTCGACGTCGTGAGCGTTCCAGTTGCGCGCCCACCGTTCGCTGAACGCGACCGCATCGACATGCATGTCGGCACTGTAGCGCCGGGATTCAGCGACGCTTCTAGCCGAACGCCGGGTCGGGGTCATAGTTGGCGACGAATGTCGAGAAGATGGTGCTGCACTTCGTGCGCGGTGTGCACCGCGACCCAGCGTAACGACCGCTCACTGGTTTCGGGGTAGTGATAGACGAGCGTGCGGTCCCAGTCATCGGCGGAGAGCCGGGCTAGCACATTGCTGAATAGCGTTGCGGCGTCGGCCAATTGACGAGCAACTCCGACGGGATCCTGCTCGTTGTAGCCGTCGTGCTCGGCGCGTACCTCGCGACCCATGGACGCGCAGTCGGCGCCATTGACCCGCCGCGCCGCGAGCACCCGCTCGCGTTGCACGAGCAGCACATCGCGTAGATGGCACCCGTACTCCAGCGGAGACCACACGTCGGGCCGCGCACGCAACCGTACGTCGCCGTCACTACAAAGAAGCGCACCGACTTCGGCTGCCCCTTCGCGGATGTCATCGCCGGCGGTTGCGGCACGCCGCAGGTCATAGCTGAAACCGCATTCGGCGCAGGGGCCCGTCACGGGATCATCATTTCAGACCGGACCTTGAGCGTCCGCACCAAACGGTGAGAGTGACGGCACGATTCAAACCTGTTGTGGCTGTGGTGATTGCCAGCAGGCCCAGGCCCACAGGATGCGGGCCGCCGATCGCCGGCGCGATCGGGCGGCTGATGGCCTCGACCGAGATTGAGACACGCCACCCAAGGGCGGGTCAGGGTAGCCTAACCTAATTTGACGCGGTAGGGTCCGACCCGTGACGTTGACTAATCCCCCTCGACCCCGCGCCGTCGACGATCAACCGCTCGGCACTCTTCCGTCGTGACCGGCGTACCTGTAGCCGCGCTCCCCCGCGAGCTCACCCATATCTCCGAGGCGGTCCGCCAGGTTCCTCCTCCGCCGGTTCCAGAATTGTTGCCGCCAAACATGATTCGCGTCGCCGACCCCGACGGAGCAGACGCAGAGATCGTGGCGGAGTGGATGAACCGCCCGCACCTGGCCACCACCTGGGAGTACGACTGGCCGGTGACCCGTTGGCGCAAACACTTGCGAGCACAGGTCGACGGCGCCTACTCGCGGCCGCTGATCCTCAGCATCGACGGTGTGGACCGCGGCTACTTGGAGATCTACCGGGCCGCCAGGGACTCGATCGCTCGGTGCTACGACAGCCAGCCACACGATCTGGGACTGCACGGGGCAATCGCAGACGAGGAGCTGATGAACCGGGGCCTTGGTCCCCTGATGCTGCGCAAGGTCATCGCGAGCCTTCTGGTCAAAGACCCTGCGTGTCAACGGATCATGTTCGATCCAGACCACCGCAACACGACGGTGCGCCGCCTCTGCGAGTCGCTGGGTTGCGAATTCCTCGGCGAACATGACATGCCGAATCGGCGGATGGTGCTGTACGCGCTGGAGCGCTCAACTGCTTAACCGGGCTCCGCGAGCAGAGTGAATTGACCCGCGTCCAGTGATAAGTAACGTTATGGGCAGCTCAGACGGTTGGAAATTTCTGCCCGCGATGAGATGCCCGCAGCTCGCTAGCCCTCAACGGTGTCATGGGACTTCCCTACATAGATAAGAATGCGCTGATCGCTGAAGCTGGCGGCGACCCATGGGCGATCAACGCGAGTCTGCAGGCCGGCAGCCCTCTGCAAATTTCCAATCTAGCCAAGGCATTCCATCGCGCAGGCCGATGCACTGCGGAATCCGACAACGCTTTCCAGCAAGCCCTCACCCGCTTTGAAGCCGCCTGGAATCACCAGGATGGCGGTCATCCGATCAACGACTCCGCAGAAGTTCAACGGGTCGTGCAATCCCTGGGCGCGCAGTCCTTGCAACTGCCCAAGATCGGTACAGATCTTGAAAACATCGCTGCGGCATTGGCCGATGCACAAAAGGCAGGCGGCGCGCGGATCACCACCCTAGATGCGCAGCTGAAAAACATTTCAGACTCGGTAGTCCACGCTGTGGCGCTGCTAAACGACACCAGCCTCAGCGGCGCCGATAAGGACGCGATACATGCCTTCATCAACACCTGCGAAGACGACGCCCTGCGCGACACCAAGGCGGCACTGGCTGCACTGCAATCAATTCGCAACGGCTATTCCGACGGCCTGCAGAAGTCGCTGACCAATCTTCACGCCGAAGGGTACGACGGTGCGCCACTCCACGGTGCCGACGCTGACGGCGTCGCTCCGCCGTCTCCCGACCAGCAAGCCGCCTTGGCCGACATTCGCCAAGCCATAAAACAGGCGGTAGCGGACCAACTGGCCAAGGTGCGCGCTGCGCGAGACGCGCTGAACAAAGCCGCGGCGGACCTCTATATCCACGGTCCAGGCTCGCCGGAAGGTGATGCCGCCAATGCCAGGCTGCCCAAACTGAAGGCAGACCTTAAGGAAGCACTCGACGGCCTGCGCAAGATACCCGACTACGACGGCATCGACCCCGCATCGATAAATGTCACTCCCGACGGGCATTTCATGTTCACCTACGACGTCAACGGGCAGTCCGTACAAGCTTTCGGCCAGCTCAAGAACGGCACGGGTGAGTTCTTCGACCAAGCCACCGGTACGTACTACACCTTTAACGGCGGCAAGTTGACCGGCATGCGCACGCCGGACCCCGGGCAGGTGCAGGCCACGCCCGAACCGCTATGGACCGCCATCACCCTTGCCGTCGGTGGGCCAGGGCTGAAGGCAGGCGGGGAGGCACTTTTACAGGGCGCGAAAATGCTGTTCGGCCGTGAAGCTTTCGAGGGACTGACATCGGAAAGTCTGGCGGCCCAGAGCCTCAGTGGCACACAGCTGCGTGAGGCTTTTGATCTCCCCCCGCGCAGCACGCCTGGGATCGGCGGTGAACCCGTTCCCGGCACTCACCCGCTTGAGCCGCCCTCAGTAGAGCATGCGCCCCCAGCCGACGCGCCCGTCGAACACGCGCCCGCGGCGCCTCACGTCGCGGTGTCAGATGCTCCGCCGCCGGTGGTTGATCCAGCGCATCCGGAATTTCATCTCGACGATCCGCTCAAGTACATGCCACCGGACTTGCGAGCGCTATCTGAACAACACCTGACCGGGAGCGGCGAAACCGTTCTGGGACCATATAAAAACCCGTTGGGGGGACCTTCGTACATCGATTTCGCTCAACAGCGTGGCGCAAGCTACTTCGACATCGGGGACGCATGGAATTCGGCCACACCCGTTGAGCGGCTCGCTGCTAATCAGCATGTCCTCGACATTGCAATCGCAAATCGGGACACTATTAAACTGTCGACTTCTATCGATAGGATTTTAGACAATACATATACGGCTGCGGAACTTAACTACCTGAAGGCGCACGGATACCAAGTAATAGATGGCTATACCCTCGTACCACCGAAGATCGGAGGATAGCGATGAAGACACTGTTAGAATTCATCGTCCATTATGCAGGCTTTCTTTACCTCAACCCCAGGTATAGGATCACAGACTCGTCTACCCGTGGCCTCGAGGACATTGATGCATCAATTTCGTTTTCCAGTGAACGGCTCAAATGGGATATCGTGAATGACCGCGGCATAATTTACCTGGCAGCAGTACCACTATTTCAAGATGGCTCCGATTGGTTTGCGCTTTCGCTCATTCGCCAGTACTTGGAGCGGAGCGACGACGCAGGACAGGGCCAGCCAGTGGAACAGGCCAATTGGCTGTCGCAAAACCTGAACCATGTTGAGCAGCTATTCGCGGACAAGTCAACCGCAGCCCGCGTGTGCGACGAGCTGACTGCTTTACGCCGCGCCAACTCATCCAAAAGGTGGGGATGGCCGAAACCAGACGGCGAGGGCTAGCTACATTTACAGCCGGCAATCTAGGGAAAACCGATCGCAAAAGCTTTACGTTCTCTGTCGGCGTCGTGCAGCAGTCGATTCACGTTACCCGAAGGAGCGCGATAATAGTGAAAACCCTTCTAGAATTCTTTCTACGGTATTTCGATTTCCTGTATCTAAGTCCCGACTACCGCATTACCGACTCGACCACTTCAGGAAGCCCATCTATTAACGCTTCCCTGAGCTTGGCTGGGCCGGTCGTCAGCTGGGATCTTTCCAACGACAGGGGTTAGGTTCGTTTTGCCGTTGCACCAACCAAGTTGGCAACGGTGCCAGATAACTGGTTTCGGATACCGCTAGTCCGGCAGTACCTGGATGGCTTCGATGAGATGAGCTCCGTATCTTCAGAGGAAACAGCAGCTTGGATTCGCGAAAACTTGGCACGCCTCGTACAACTTTGTAGTGACGCAGAGACGGACCGATCGTGTCAGGAACTTCTAAATTTGGCGAAGTCGCTTACAATTAAATACTTTGGTGCTCCGGAGGGCGAGTAGCCGAGCCTGATAGGCGAGCCACTTTTCGGGTTTGATGCTTCGATGGTTGGGGCACAGCAGCGAGCGACCGCTAAATGTGGCTCACCGCTGAACTTGCCACCTACGAGCGCACCCACTGCGTGATCTCCGGAGTGACCGGGTCGGTGATGTCGTCGAATTCAGGATGCTTCTTGAGCACCGTGCCGATCATCGAGCACACCGGAACGATGCGCTTGCCCTCATCCCGCGCCTCGTTGAGCGCCTCCTCGACGAGGATGGTCGCCAGCCCGCGTCCGCCATACGCCGGATCGATTTCGGTGTGGTAGAAGACGCGCTGATCACCGCGGTCGGCGAAATCGGCCAGCCCTACCGTCTTCCCCTCGACGGCGATCGTGTACTTGCCGTCCTGAAGGCTAACGGTGGCTTCCGCACCGGTCTTATCGGTTGTCATCTGTGCTTCCCTTTCTTTGCGGTGTAGGCCTGGGCCGCAGCCGAGCGGTCGGCAACGGCGGGGCGGGTAGGCGGGCGAGCGCTCCCCGGTATCCCTGGACGGCGCCGAATCGGTCGTCGGCGTCCTCCCACAGTCGGCGGTAATTGACGATGTCCTCGTGGCTTCGTCCGACGAAGTTCCACCACATCACCAATTCTTCGGTGAACGGGGCACCGCCGAGCAGCAGCACCCGCGCGGGTCCCTCCCCCGCGTTGTGCACCTGCAAATGGGCCCGGCCGGGACCTCGGTAGGCCAACTCGGCGATCGCCAGGGCCGTCCCGTCCACGTCTACGGTCCCCGAATCGCACAGCACCCCATGCTCGAAGGCCGGGTCCACGTCGATGTCCAGCGTGGCCGAAGGCTCGAGGTCAATCTGGGCGCCCAGCAACGGCGTAAACGTCGGTACCGGCGATCGGCTGCCGGCCAGCTCGCCCAAGAAGACGCGCGCCTGCGCACTCGCCAGCGCCACGGGCTCGGGCGCGTAATGAGCGAAATCTCGCGCTGTTTCGCGAGCGGATGCGGGCAACGCGACCCAGAGCTGGACACCGTGTAGTCGGGCGTCGGAATCAACCGAAACTTCCGAATGGCAGATGCCCGCCCCCGCGGTCATCAGATTCAGCTCGCCGGGCCGAACGGCCGCACGCACGCCGGCGCTGTCACGGTGCTCCACTTCCCCACCGAACAACCAACTGACTGTTTGTAGTCCCGTGTGGGGGTGCGGAGGAACGTCCATTCGCGCGGCGACCGGCCCGTAATGGTCGATGAAGCACCACGCCCCGACGAGCGAACGCTGCCGTTGCGGAAGGGTACGTTGCACCCGGATCGCCCTGGGGCCGCCCAACGGGACGTCCCGCGGTTGCAGGATTTCCACCGTCGGTGAATCGCCCAGATGTTGTGAAGCAGCACAAGCGACTTCGGCCGGGGCGGCTTCAAGATTGCTCATCCTCCACCCTCCGTCGCGGGCCTCCTCATGCGGCGCCTTCCACCGCGACCGTACCCGGCGTTCTTACTTGCGCGGCGGCCGCAGCACCTTCATGGCAAGCCGCATGACGGGCTCGGGCACGCGATCCTTCACCGACAGGGCGTTGTCGGCGACGCGGGATCGCAGCGGAGTCCCCCGCCCGAATACCCGGTTCAGCGGTCCGCCGGACGGCTCCAGCACCACATGTAGCGGCGGGGTGCCCACGGCGGCGCCCAGCGCGTTGGAGATGACCATCCGCTGAATCTCGCTGGTGCCCTCAAAGATGGTGTACAGCTTGGCATCCCGATACCACTTCTCGACCGGATGATCGGTGATGTAGCCCCAGCCGCCCATGGTTTGGATCGCACGTTCGGTGGCCCTGACCGCGACTTCGCTGGCGGCCATCTTCGACATCGAACCCTCGCCCCGTTCGAAGGGAACGTTATTGGCCGCCATCCACGACGCACGCCAGGTGAGCAGCCGAGCGGCGTCGATCTGGGTCGCCAACTCCGCCAACGGGAAGGCGATGCCCTGGTTGTCGATGATGGGTCCACCGAAAGCCTCGCGTTCGGTGGCGTACGCGGTGGCATACTCGAGCGCCGCGCGAGCGATGCCAATGGCTTGAGCCGCCACCATCGGGCGGGTCTGCTCGAAGGTGCCCAGCGTTGCCGATCCGGACCGTTTTCCACCCGCTACTACTTCTCTGGCTTTGGCGAGCTTGTGTTCGAGCTTCTCTTGTCCGCCAAGCAAATTGGCGCCCGGAACGCGAACGCCTTCGAAGAGCAACTCGGCGGTATGAGACGCCCTGCAGCCCAATTTGTCCAGCTTTCGCACCAGTTTCAGTCCGGGTGTACCACCGGGCACAACGAACAGGGCTTGGCCGCGATGGCCGAGCTCCTCGTCGACCACGGCGTTGACCACGTGAACATTGGCGATGCCGCCATTGCCGATCCACATCTTGTGGCCGTCGATGATCCAGTCGTCACCGTCGCGCCGCGCGTGGGTGCGCAGGTTGCGCACGTCACTGCCGCCCTCGGGTTCGGAGATGGCTAGGGCGGCAAGCTTGAGATCTCCTGGTGTGCCGAAACATTCGGGCGCCCATTCCAGCATTTGTTCCGGCGAGGCGGCCTGACCGATCGCTGAAAGTGCCAACGCCGGCATGACGATGGCCAAGCCGATGCCCGCACAGCCCCAGAACAGCTCCTCCATGAACATGGGCAACGAGATGCCGGTTGGATCGCCGATCAGATCGCGGTAAAAAAGCGGACTGTAAAAACCTTGTTGGGCCGCTTCTTCCAGCACTGCCCAGGGAAATTCCTGCCGCTGGTCGTAGTCCAGCGCTACTGGGCGTATTACTGATTCGGCGAACTCGTGCGTACGCCGGGCAAGGTCGTGTTGTGCCGCCGTCGGGGTCAGGTCGAACGTCATGTGGCGCCTCTAGGTCGACAGACTGGTCTTGCCGACGCGGACTACCCCGTTGACGGGCTTAGCAAACTGCCACCACCGGCTTCGGACGAGATGTCAGGCAGCCGAACGAGGTTTGATTTGCGCCAGCGGCAGGTGGAGCACGACCGCCGGGACGGCGACCGACTCGTGTTCGTGGCGTGCCAGCAGAGCCGCGTTCTCGGGCAGTTGTCGAGCATTGACCTCGCCGGCAGCGATACGTCGTAGGACGTCGTGTGCCCGAGCGAGCTGGTCACGCTTGCGGTACTGGCCACCCGGCAGCTTCACCCCGGCCCACACGCCGTACTCCTCGCGGTGCGCGATGGCGTGCGCGGCGCAGCGGCGCTGCTGCGCGAGCGGGCAGCGGCGCAGGCACTGGATGCGAGCCTCGGTGGCCGACCGCTCGTATGCGCGCGCCTTCGCGGCGCCGTCGCCGCCGTCGTCGTCGGGGTAGCCGAACCAGAGTTCCGGATTGGCTGCGCAGGGGTGTCCCATGTCGGTCTCCTTGTCGAGCGTGAAACGTAGGCAGAAGCGTATACATAAGTGGCGGCCGGCCGCAAGAGAAACGTGACAAAAACGTATATAGCGATATCGGAGCCGCTGGCTGTGTAATATCCGGCCCATGGCCGGAGCGTGCGGTGACCCGTGAGTCGGCCGGCGCGGCCATCCGCGCATTGCGTGAATCACGCGATTGGTCACTGGCTGACCTCGCGGCCGCGACCGGGGTCAGCATCATGGGACTCAGTTTCCTCGAGCGGGGTGCCCGAAAGCCGCATAAAAGTACAGTTCAGAAGATTGAGAATGGGCTCGGTCTTCCGCCGGGCACCTACTCGCGGCTATTGGTGGCCGCCGACCCGGAGGCCGAGCTGGCGCGCCTGATGTCCGCGCAGCCACCGGCGCCCATGCCCGCGCGACGCAGCGGCCCGGTGGTGGTTGACCGTCATAGCGACACAGAAGTGCTGGAAGGCTATGCCGAAGCGCAGCTCGATGCCCTCAAATCCGTCATCGATCGATTGCCCGCGACAACATCAAACGAATATGAGACGTATATTCTGTCTGTGATCGCGCAATGCGTGAAGGCAGAGATGCTCGCCGCCAGCTCCTGGCGGGTGGCCGTGAACGCCGGCGCCGACTCGACCGGCCGGCTGATGGAGCATTTGCAAGCTTTGGAGTCGACGCGTGCGGCGCTGTTGGAGCGAATGCCCACCAGCTTGAGCGCGCGTTTTGATCGGGCATGCGCCCAGTCGCCCTTACCGGAGACGATCATCGCCGCCTTGGTCGGCGTGGATGTCGACGAGATGTGGGACATCCGCAATCGGGGGGTGATCGCGCCGGGTGCGCTTCCCCGCGTCCGCGCCTTCACGGAGGCGGTCGAGTCGGGCCGAGACGAGGCAAGCCAGGACGACAAGGGGGCGTCGTGAGTCGATCCGAAATCGCGGCGCTGAGCCGTGCACACCAACTGTTCGCCGGCACCACCCAGCCGCCCTCCCTGAACGCAGACACCGTGCATTTCCGCAACCTGTTGCAGCGAGCCGCCACGTTGAGCGACAGGATGGCCCACGGCGGTTATCAACTCGCGGTGGTGCACGGCCGGCAACGTTTCACCGCGGCGGCTGATACCGACGCCGCGGCCACCGACATCATTGCCGGCGCGCACCGCGATCGAGCACAGGCCGGTGACCTGACCCGAAGGGTCCTGGATGCGGCCCGGGCGGATAACGATTGGCCGGGGACACCGCTGGCCCAGCGGGAGGCCGCGCGCCGACGCGTGACTCGCCTGCGGGCCCAGCGGGCGCATGTGGTGTCGGCGCGCGCGCGTGCGCGACACCGCAACGCCGAACTGCTGGCCTTACGTTATTGGCTCCGGCACGATCGCCGGCTTGGGGTATCGAGATTGCGCGGGCTTCGGAATGATCGGGCCGGACTGGCGGTGCGCGCCGCTTTGTCTCGACTGGGCCGACCTTACGTCTGGGGTGCGACCGGACCCGACCAGTTCGACTGTTCCGGGCTGGTGCAGTGGAGCTACGCGCAGGCCGGTATTCACCTGGATCGCACCACTTATCAGCAGATCAACGACGGCATCGCGGTGCCCCGTTCCCAGGTGCGGCCGGGTGATCTGGTGTTTCCGCACGCCGGCCATGTGCAGCTGGCCATCGGGAACAATCTCGTAGTGGAAGCGCCCTATTCGGGCGCCTCGGTGCGAATAAGCCGGCTGGGCAACAACGTTGCGATCCGCCGACCGGTATGACGAGCCACGACCGCCCGGTGACGCGGGCACGACGACGGGGGTGAGCCGATGACGGAGCAGCCGGGGCCCTCATTCGAGGCCGTCGAGGCGCGGCGGTCGGCGCTGGCGGGTAAGCACGGCATTGCGTCGGAAGCCGATCGGGTGCTGAACGAGGTGCTGACCAGCGCTCACGACGCAGCGCGCGAGAGCGTCAGGCGCCTGGATTCCATCGCCGAGCAGATCGACCACGCAACCGTGAACCAGGCGGACCTCGCCCTGGATACCCCCATGGGCGCACGCGAGTTCCGGAAGTTTCTACTGGACAAGCAACGTGAGATCGCGTCGGTCGTGGCCGAAGCCCGCGAGTTAGGTCAGGCGAAAGCCGCTGTGTTGCAGAGCCTTCGGATCCAGTACGGCGCCGATAGCGGTTAACCCGAAATAGTCCACACCATGCAGCAGAGTGAATTGTCGGCACTTATGCCCCTGAGTACTGTCGCCGGACATGGAGGGGTCGCGTCGTTTCCCGCACCAGCTTTCGGGCAAGCCGCGCCGGCTGTTTGGCTGATGTCGGTCTACGACGACCTGCTTGCCGCGGTCGAATACGTCCGAGAACGCACCGGCGATCCGAGCGCATGGCAGGCGGGATTGGCGCCGGCCGAAGTGACCGCAGCGCTCAACCCGACCACCCGGCCCGAACAAATCGAGGCCATCCTGCGCAAGATCCGCCAACAGCACGCCGTCGTATTCGGCGCCGAAAAGACGGCCAACCCGCCGGCGCGGCCATCCGCCGAAGCGCCGGCACCCCCGGATCGCGAAACGGGCGATGCGGCCGATGCCATCGCTAACGCCGAAGCTGCTCTTGCACAACAGAATTCGGCGAGCTCGCAATTGGACCTGCAGGTAATCTCGGCGATCCTCAACGCGCATTTGCATGCGGTTGACGGCAGCGAAGCCCTCACCAGATTGCAGCACGAGACCGAAGCCGCGGTGCGGATCAGGTCGGACCTGGACACCCCGGCCGGGGCGCGTGACTTCCAGCGGTTCCTCATCGGCAAGCTCCGGGACATTCGCGAGGTTGTCCTGAACGCCAGCCTGGATGACACGTCGAAGTCGGCGTTGATGGCCGCCTGGACGTCGCTCTACGACGCCTCCAAAGACGAGCCGAACGCCGAGGGCGAACGCCCGCGAGCTCCGGCGCCGGCTGACCCTTCGGCCACAGGCGAAGGGACCGATGGCGATGCCGACTGGGATCCGCTGCTGGACTCCTTGTTGGCCGACGATGACGCCCTGTCGGGCGATGTTCCGGGGCCGGATCCGGCCGGTGTGGCCGCGATGCCGGCCGTGCCGCAGCAGCCGATGGCGCCCGCCGTGCCCAGCCTTGGCGGCGGATCGCTCCCCGGGTTTGGTTCTCTGCCCGCATCGATGGCTGGTTGGGAAGGACCCGGCAGGCTCCCGCTGTCCGGGCTGCAGGGCGGTGACGGGACCGAACCTGGTCTGGACGAGCTGGCCGACGAGGAGCTGCCGGACGAGGACCAGAGCTCGCGCGACGGATCGAACGAACCGGGCGACGAGGCCGCTGGGCCGCCACGCGAGGCATCCGATGAACCGTCGGCCCATCCGACAACGGTGACGTTGCCTGACGGGGAAACGGTCACCGCTGCCAGCCCACAGCTGGCAGCGGCGATCACGGCCGCCGTCGGCGGCACCCCGATAGCGGAGGCCTTCCAACAGCAGGGGATGACCATTCCCCCACCGGGAACCGCGGTCGCCAGCCCGATCGATTCCCTGCAGGTTGCGCCCGGCGATATCGGTATGTTCACCGATCGTCACGCGCTCGCCCTCGGCCCCGGCAAGGCGCTTCTGGATGGCCAAATTCAACACATCGCCACCGTGAGCGGGCCCAGCTTCCTAGGCTGGGAGCACCCGCCGGCGTCGAATGCGGCAGTAACGGAGCCGGCCAAGCCTGACCCACCGACACCCACGCGGCCGGCGACTACGTCGACCACCTGACCAAGCTCTCCGGAACAACCGGCGATCGTCAACAGGAGACAGCGGATGGCAGATTCGATTCATGTAGTGCCTGCGCACCTACGTCAGGCTGCCGCGCATCACCAGGACACCTCGGAGTACTTGCGTACCGTTCCGTCGTCGCACGCCGCGATCCAGGAGAGTCTCGATTCCCTCGGGCCGATCTTCAGCGAACTGCGCGACGCAGGCCGTGAGCTGCTCGAACTGCGACGCCAGTGCTATGAGCAGCAAGCTGCTGACCACGCAGATCTTGCCGACAAACTCAACGTATCGGCCACGATGTGGGAACAGCACGAGCAGGAGGCGGCCGGAAAGTTCGGCGACATCGTCGACCGCGGTCGATGACCGACGCGAATCCCGCTTTCGACACTGTCCACCCGAGCGGACACATCCTGGTCCGCTCCTGCCGCGGCGGCTATATGCACAGCGTCGCGCTGAGCGAAGAGGCGATGGACACCGACGCCGAGACGCTGGCGCAGGGCATCCTGCTGACCGCCGACGTGTCATGCCTCAAAGCGTTGCTGGAAATCCGAGACGAGATCGTCGCGGCCGGGCACACCCCGTCCGCAGCGGTCCCGACCCCCCGGGATCTCGATGCGGCCATCGAGAAGTTGCTGGCACACAAACTGCGTCGCCGTAGCGGCGCGATCTAGCGGCCTGGCAGGCGCGCCGCCGACCTAGCGTAAGCGTGGCTTGGCGACGCTGGGATCGGGAGCGATACCCGCTGGCGGCTCTACCGGATTGGGGCCGAACAACTCTCGCGCGCGAGCGAGAAAGGCACGCACCTCATCGAGTTGCTGCTGCAGTGCAGAATCAGCCATGTCCTCACGCTACCCAGGGGCGTGCGACCGCACAATTCACCGACCGCATAAGTCGCCGGCCGGCTCCCGGTACGCTTAGCCAGTGGCGGTCTTCGGTCGGATGTCGGCGCGTCAGCGCCTCCGGAGAGCTACCCGGGAATCACTGGCGACGCCCGCTTTCAGCTCCCCTATCGACTGCACCCCCTGGGTGACAGGCGGGTTGTGGCCTGCCGAACTGTCGACGGTCACCCCCGAAACCGCCACTCTCGCTGAGCATCTCAAGGCCGACCTGCAACGAATTGCGCACGCCGCCAACGACGAGCTGAAGCTGCTGAAGCGATCCGGGATGACCGACCCTGCTCGCCAAGCGGCGGAGGCGCGGGTCATCGACGAGGCACGCGGCCGTGCGGTACGCCGAGTCGAATCGACGATTCGCTATCTGCACGCCATGCGGAGCGGGGCCCAAGCCCCCGCCATTCCCCCACCGAGGCGCGAGCCGTCCGACGCGGATCTGAAGAAGACGCAGGTACTGCCGACAATCCGCGAGGCCAAGCCCGCCGCCGAGGCGCCCGCGCGGCTTCCACCACCCGAGGCAGCCCCACGCACGGGAAGACGGCGGCGTCGCGAGCCCGCGGTCGAGCCGGTCGCCGACCCCGGTACACCGCTGTCAGCCCGGCAGGGAGCGCCTGCCGACGATGCCGCCCGTCGCGCCGCTGAGGTGGCGCATCTCGGCGAGACCCAAGTCATCCCGGTGGTCAAGGACGAACCCGAATCAGCGATGCCCGCGCAGCCCGACCCCGAACCGGCTCCGGACCGGGCCGATTCCGGGCGCCACCACGCGATCGTCGAGCCGGCCGATGAGGATGAGCAGCGCGCGACCAGCGGCCCGGCCACCACCGAGGGTGACGCTGCGGGCGCCGTCGACGCGTTGCACCTCGAGCAGACGCAGGTCATTCCGGTGGTCACACAGGCGCAGCCGGTGTTCGAGGCACCCGTGCAGGGTGCGCCCGGGCCGGCGCCGGACCAGGCCGACTCCGGGCGACACCACGCGGTCATCGATGAGCCGGTCACCGTTGAGCCGACGCCGCAAGCGGTCGCGCAGGAACCGACTGCAGAAGCCGCGCCCGCCGCGGACAGCGACAGGGCCACCTCCGCGACCCACCCTCGCGCCGAAAAGCCGTCAATATCAAGGGGTTTCGACCATGAGCGGCTGAACCGGCTGCTCGAGTTCGTGGTCCGGCAGGAGCCGCGGCTGAATTGGGCGATCGGGGATCGTGCCGACGGTACGACGGTACTGGTCACCGATCTCGCGCACGGATGGATACCTTCAGGCATCACCCTTCCGGCGGGCGTGCGGTTGTTGGGGCCCGAGCGTCGCAGCGGCAGGGTCGCCGCACTGATCGGCGAAACCGTGCGCGCCGTCACTTACGCTCCCGGTGATTCGTTGCACCGCTCGGTCAACTTCGCGGCGACCAAGTCCTCGGTGGAGCCGCGCGCGCTGCCCACGATCGACGATCTGGCGGGCGTGCTGAGCGCGGCCACGCGTGGGCGCGGTGATCTGCCCAAGATCGTGTCGAGGTTGGCGCAAGCAGCCGCCGCCGGAACGGTTGTCGTCGATCAGGAGGTCGACGTACTGCGCGTCCATCTCGACACCTCGCGCTACCAGCTCCTGGTTCAGTATCCGAACGTCAATCCCGCGCTCCTGCTCAAGTGCCTGCTGATGGCCGCCACCGAGGGCATCGCCAGCGGAGATGCTGTGTCGGCGAACTACCACCTCGCCTGGTATCAGAAGCTTGCCGGGTGAGCGCCTGGCAGGTTGGCCGCGAACCTGCTCGCATATGAATTGACGCTGGTCGGAGGGGTCGACGATACTGTCGTGGTGGCGGGTTCGGGCAGTCGCGCGAATCTCAGCGAGAAGGATCTCGTCGAATCGGTTCTTCGGGAACTGAGCGAGGCGGCTGACAAGTGGGAAGCCCTTGTGGCGCACGCCGAAGCGGTCACTTACAGCGTCGATCTGGGTGACGTGTATGCCGTCGCGAACTCCGATGGCCGGCTGCTGAAACTGACCTTGCATCCCGGGGTGATGACCGGATATGGGCACGTCGAGTTGGCCGAAAGGTTGAATCTCGCGATTGCCGCGCTGCGCGAGGAGGCCGAGGCCGAGAACCAGGCGAGTTACGGCGGGCCGCTGCACTGACACGCGCTCATCGACCGGCGCTTGATCGGATGGGGCCCCGGCTCTCTTCGCGCGTTAACGCGCTCATCGACCGGTGCTTGATCGGATGGGGCCCCGGCTCTCTTCGCGCGTTCACGCGCTCATCGACCGGTGCCCGGAGGCCCCGCGAAAGCCTGAGCGATCTCCAACCAGCGCTGGGCGTCGGGGCCCCGGGCCGTGATGTCGAGGGCTCTCAATGGACGCCGTTGGGTGACCAGGAAGCAGAAGTCCTGGGCGGACCCGCTGACCCGCTGCTCGGCTTCGGGCGGCCCCCAGGTCCACGTGTCGCCGCCGGGACCGCGCAGCTCGACCAGAAACGGTTCGGCCGGTGGCACCAAATCGTTGACCGCAAAGGCGAAATCGCGGGTGCGGACTCCCAGGTGAGCGATCGACCGCAGGCGCTCCGTCGCGGGGCGGGTCACGCCCAGGGCGTCGGCGACATCGAGACCGTGCGCCCAGGTCTCCATCAGGCGTGCGGTGGCCATCGACGCCGCACTCATCGGTGGGCCGAACCACGGGAGCTTGCGACCGGACTGCACCGTGAGCAGCGCGTCGTGCAGCCGCGCCCGCGTGAGCCGCCACTCGGCGAGCAGCTCGGCCGGCGCCAGCGCCGCCAGCTCCTCGGCGCCGTGGTCGACGAAGCCCGCCGGGTCGGCGGCCGCGTCCGCCAACACCTCGGCGAACCCAACCTCGTCGGTAACCGCGATCAGAGCCACCCGATCGGTCCACAGCAAGTGGCCTATCTGGTGTGCGATGGTCCAGCCGGGCGCCGGCGTCGCCTCGGCCCAGCGGTCGGGCGACAACGGCGCGACCAGCTCGTCGAGCGCGTCGCTTTCGGCGCGCAGGTCGTCGACCATGGGGGCGGGACCGGTCATCGCGGGCCTGGACCGTCGGCCGCGGCCATCGCACAATTCACGTCTGTACCTTAACGATCGCTCGCTGGGCCGCCGCCGCGCCCGATGATGCCGTGCACGACCAGGCCGATCAGGTACAGCACCGATCCGAACAGCGCGAAGGTGGGCGCGTGCCCGTCGTCGGGAATCAAGATGCCGGCCACCGTGATCGAGACGATGAACGCGACCCAGAACAGCGCGTCCTGCACGGCGAACACGTGCCCGCGAAGCGCGTCGTCGACGTCGATCTGGATCGCGGTGTCGGCACAGAGCTTGACCATCTGCCCGGTGATGCCCAGCAAGAAGCCGCACGCGACCATGATCGGGACGAGCAGCTCGGCGCCGGCGACCTCGATGATCGCCGACGTGGCCAGCGCGCCGTTCGCCGTCGCGTAGCGCCCCCACCGGCGGATCGCGGGTGGTGTCAGGACGTTGGCCAAAAAGGCGCCCAGGCCCGCGGCGCCGAAAAACATCAGGGCGGTGCCGAATCCCCCACCTTTCAAGTTGGGCATGTGATGGACCAGCAACAAGACCAGCAGCGAGTTGATGCCGACGACCATCCGGTGGGCGGCCAAGCCGGACAGGGTGGCGGCGACCGTAGGACGCTGCGCCACCGTGCGTGCGCCGTGCAGCCAGCCGGTGATCACCGCGTAGATGACGGGTCCGTGGATCGCTCGCCGGGTGTCGTCGGGGCCCAGCACCCGCGCACCGAACCGCCAGGACAACAGCAACGCGATCGACACGGGAATCGCCGTGAGGAACACGATCACCGAGGCGCCCTTGTCGCTGGCCCCCAAAATGAATCGGGGCACCAGCATGAAGTTTGCGCCGAAGAACGCCGCGATGGCCCCGGCCGCGGTGGCAACCGAGTTCATCGTCACCACCTGCTCGCGCGGCACCACATGCGGCAGCGAGGCCGACAGCCCGGACCCGACGAACCTGGCCAGACCGTTGGCGAACAGGGCGCCCAGCAGCAGCGGCACATCACCAGCCCGGACCGCCAGGATCGTGCCGATCGCGACGAAGAGGATCAGCCGGCCCACGTTGGCGCCGACGAGCACCAGCCGCCGATCCCAACGGTCCATCAACGCCCCGGCGAACGGACCCAGCAGCGAATACGGCAAGAACAGAACCGTGAAGGCGCGCGCTATGGAAAGAGGATCGGCGGCCCGATCGGGGTTGAACAGCAAGGCACCGGCCAGTGCCGCCTGAAACAGACCGTCACCGAACTGGCTCGCGACACGCACCTGCAGCAGCCGCCAGAAATCCGGCAAGCCGCGCACCGACCGCCACACTTCAACGGGTGCGCTGGACTGCATCCGGGTAGGGATCACCGAAACCGACTTCCACGATTGGGGCTGACAATGCTCGCGCGATCAGAGCCGTCCAACCACAGTACAAATCTCCGTGGCCCACGGTCTCGATTGGCCCGGGCCACGATGCGCCGGATGCGATGATGGTGGGGTGCCGCCGCCGGAGGATCCAGAGGACTACGTCGCACCCGCCGCGCAACGGGTGCGTGCGGGCACTTTGCTGCTCGCCAACACCGACCTTCTCGAACCGACGTTTCGGCGCAGCGTGATCTACATCGTCGAGCACAACGACGGAGGGACGTTGGGCGTCGTCCTGAACCGCGCCAGCGACACCGCGGTGTACAACGTCTTGCCGCAGTGGACCAAGTTGTCGGCCAAGCCGAAGACGATGTTCATCGGCGGGCCGGTGAAGCGTGATGCGGCGCTGTGTCTGGCGACGCTTCGCGTCGGCGCGGACCCCCAGAACGTGCCCGGCTTGCGGCATGTGGACGGGCGGGTGGTCATGGTCGATCTCGACGCCGATCCCGACGTGATCGCGCCTTCGGTGGAAGGGGTGCGGATCTTCGCGGGGTACTCGGGCTGGACTATCGGTCAGCTGGAAGGCGAGATCGAGCGCGACGATTGGATTGTGTTGTCCGCCTTGCCATCCGACGTGCTGGTGGGTCCGAGGTCCGACCTGTGGGGCCAAGTCCTGCGTCGCCAGCCGCTGCCGCTTTCGCTGCTCGCCACCCACCCCATCGACATCAGCCGGAACTAGGGCCTCTCCCCCGGCTCAGATCAGTGGCACGACTGCGTGCATCCGGCGCAGCTGCCGGCGCAGGCGGGCGCGGCCGCTTCCTGGCGCAGCGCGAAGCGCGCGCTCTGCCACGAGCCGGCGGCCAACGTTCCCAGCGCGCCCACCACACAGACGACGAGCACAACCAGCGCGGTGTCCGGGACCGCGGCCACCGCCACCGCGCCACCCGCCGCCAGCATCACGGCGGCCGCCAATTGTGTCGGCGCCATCGCGCGCAGCGCCAATGCGGTGGCGCCGAAACTCCGGTTATGCGCCAGCGACCAGGTGCCGAACCCCGCCGAGACCACCGCCGCACACACGCACAGCACGCCCGCAATCAGCATGGGCTCACAATACGAGCCGGTTCACCGGCCCACGCACCCGGCTCTGCGGGCGCCGGCGCGGTCGTCCTTCAGTGCTGGAGGAACGAGAAGTTCGGTAGCGGGGGCAGTCCCGGCAACATCGCCAATAGGCTGGGTGTGCGCTGCGGATTTGCCGCCGGCGCCTGCGCGGGAAGCCCGACCGGGGCCGCGGGTGACGTCTGGGCCAGCGGTACCAGCGGAGCGGCACCGGGTGCCGGGGCGGCAGGCGCGGCTGGGGCCACTGCGGGTGCCGGGGAGACCGGAACGGCGGCCGGTGCCGGAGCGGCAGGCGCGACCGGTGTAGCCGCGGGAGGCTGGGCGGGCAGCCCGACCGGAGAGGCGGCGGGAGCCTGGGCCGGCGCCGGGGCGGCCGCGCCGGGGGCGCTGACGCGGAATCCGTTGATGATGGCGTCGGTGGCGGGCGCGTCGGCGACGCTCACCGCGCGATCGGTGGTCACCGACAGCGACACCAGGTACTTGTCGTGTCCCGACGTGGCAATGACGTGGCGCCGCGACGTGTTGAGCGTCAAATCGCCGTCGCGGTAGGTGCCTTCGACGACTGAGGACGGGAAACCGCCGAAATCGGCCATCGATGCGTTGGTGGGCTGCCAGGCCAGCAGCTTCTGACTGTCGACGTAGCCGTGGGTGATGGCCTCTCTGGGGTCGACGGCACCGACGAGTTTGTACACCACCACCTGGGCATTCGATGAATAAATGCTGCTCCCGTGCCGGTCGGCGATGACCGCGAACGCATCGGGGACGTTGGGGTCGGGCACCTGGGTCCAGCGCGGGGGCATCGGCAGGGTGATGTCGAGTGCGTTGAAGCCCTGGGGCTTTTGCGCCTCCAGCTTCACGCCCTTCGACTGCAGGAATTCGTGAATCGTTCCCGACGTCGCCGGAACCGGGGCCGCCGCCGGAACCGCGGCCGGAACCGCCGGGGGGACCGCGGCCGGAACCGTGGTTGCGGGGGCCGGGGCGGTGGCCCGCGGGGCAATCTGATTGGCGGCCGGCGGGGCCGCGAGGTATCGGCTCGGTGGCACGAGCTCTGGCCCGAGGTTCTGAGGTGCCGGCGCGGGGACCGTGGGGGCGGGCGCCGGCGCCGGAGGCAACGGGTCTGCCGATGCCGTGCCGCCCGCGACAACCGCCAGGCCGATCAGGCCAGCGACCACACCGCCGAGGAGTGCCCGGTGGGCGGGGACGATCTCAATCATCTGCGTCGGTCCTTCCAATGGCTCAAGTACCAGAAGCCGTCGATAGTGGCTGACTGTAACTAGAGGTCAAAGGCGGTGAACAGGCTCGAAACACACCTGGGATGAACCTCTGATCGGCGCGCAACGGAACCGAGACCAACCTGTAGCCCGGCGGGGCCGCTGGGGTTCCCTTATACCCTGTTCAGGTGACCGACTCCCCGACCGCTTCGCCGGCGAGCAGCTCTGGCGCCGCCGTGCCCGAATCTGACGCGCCGCCGCATCGCTACACCGCGGCGTTGGCGGGCCGTATCGAGGCCGCGTGGCAGGAGAACTGGGCGAAGCTCGGGACGTTCAACGTGCCCAACCCGGTCGGTTCGCTGGCTCCGGCAGATGGAGCCCCGGTCCCCGACGACAAGTTGTTCGTGCAGGACATGTTTCCCTACCCGTCGGGGGAGGGGCTGCACGTCGGCCACCCGCTCGGCTACATCGCAACGGACGTGTACGCCCGGTACTTCCGGATGACCGGCCGTAATGTGTTGCATGCGTTGGGGTTTGATGCCTTCGGGTTGCCCGCCGAACAGTACGCGGTGCAGACCGGGACCCACCCGCGCACCCGTACCGAGGCCAACGTCGTCAACTTTCGGCGCCAGCTGGGACGCCTGGGCCTCGCCCATGACAACCGGCGCAGCTTCTCCACCACCGACGTCGAGTTCTACAAGTGGACCCAATGGATCTTCCTACAGATCTACAACGCCTGGTTCGACACCGCCGCCAACAAGGCCCGACCCATCGCCGAGCTGGTCGCCGAATTCGCTTCCGGTGCCCGCGGCCTCGAGGACGGGCGCGACTGGGACGCGCTGTCGGCGGGGGAGCGGGCGGACGTCATCGACGCCCACCGACTGGTCTACCGGGCCGACTCGATGGTGAACTGGTGTCCCGGTCTGGGCACCGTGCTGGCCAACGAAGAGGTGACCCCCGACGGCCGCAGCGATCGCGGCAACTTCCCGGTGTTCCGGAAACGACTGCGGCAGTGGATGATGCGAATCACCGCATACTCCGACCGGCTGCTCGACGACCTCGACGTACTGGATTGGCCCGAGCCGGTCAAAACCATGCAGCGCAACTGGATCGGCCGGTCCACCGGCGCCAAAGCGCTGTTCGCGGCGACCGGCGCCGACGGTGAGACCGTCGATGTCGAGGTGTTCACCACGCGCCCCGACACTTTGTTCGGCGCCACCTACCTGGTGCTGGCGCCCGAGCACGACCTGGTCGACAACTTGGTGGCGGCCGCATGGCCGGACGGCACCGATGCACGTTGGAAATACGGCGCCGCCACACCGCGCGAGGCCGTCGCCGCCTACCGGCAGGCGATCGCATCGAAGTCGGACCTCGAACGCCAGGAGAGTAAGGCGAAGACCGGCGCCTTCCTGGGCAGTTACGCCGTCAATCCCGCCAACGGGAAACCGGTGCCGATCTTCATCGCCGACTACGTGCTGGCCGGTTATGGCACCGGGGCGATCATGGCGGTTCCCGGTCACGATCAGCGCGACTGGGACTTCGCCCACGAGTTCGGGCTGCCGATCGTGGAAGTCATTGCCGGCGGTGACATTTCGGAGGCCGCCTACGCCGGCGACGGGGTGCTGGTCAACTCCGGCCACCTCGACGGATTGGCTGTGGCCGCGGCCAAGGAGAAGATCACCGCGCGCCTTGAGGCTGAGGGTCGTGGCTGCGCGCGCATCGAATTCAAGTTGCGCGACTGGCTTTTCGCCCGGCAGCGCTACTGGGGCGAACCGTTCCCCATCGTGTACGACACGGACGGGCGTGCGCATGCGCTCGGCGAAGCCGCGCTGCCGGTCGAGCTGCCCGACGTGCCGGACTACTCGCCCGTGCTGTTCGACCCCGACGACGCCGACAGCGAGCCGTCGCCACCGCTGGCCAAGGCGACGGACTGGGTGCACGTCGAGCTGGACCTCGGCGACGGCCTCAAGCCCTACAGCCGCGACACCAACGTGATGCCGCAGTGGGCCGGCAGCTCCTGGTATGAACTGCGCTACACCGATCCGCACAACTCGGAACGGTTCTGCGATAAGGAGAATGAGGCCTACTGGATGGGTCCGCGGCCGGCTGAGCATGGGCCGCAGGATCCCGGTGGCGTCGATTTGTACGTCGGCGGCGCCGAACACGCGGTGCTGCATCTGCTGTATGCGCGGTTCTGGCACAAGGTCCTCTACGACCTGGGCCATGTGAGCTCTCGGGAGCCCTATCGCCGGTTGGTGAACCAGGGTTATATCCAGGCCTTCGCCTACACCGACGCGCGCGGCTCGTACGTCCCTGCGGAAGAAGTGGTCGAGCGGGACGGCCGGTTCGTCTACCCGGGACCCGGGGGAGAGGTCGAGGTCTTCCAGGAGTTCGGGAAAATCGGTAAGAGCCTGAAGAATTCGATATCACCCGACGAGATCTGCGACGACTACGGCGCCGACACGCTGCGGGTCTACGAGATGTCGATGGGCCCGCTGGAGGCCTCGCGCCCCTGGGCGACCAAGGACGTCGTGGGAGCCCACCGCTTCCTGCAGCGCGTGTGGCGCCTGGTGATCGACGAGCAGACCGGTGACACCCGCGTGGTCGACGACCCGGCACATGAGTTGGCGACCGACACGCTGCGAGCACTGAATCGGACCGTTGCCGGGGTCGCGGAAGACTATGCCGCACTGCGCAATAACACCGCTGCGGCCAAGTTGATCGAATACACCAACCATCTCACCAAGGAGCATCGCGACGCGGTGCCCCGGGCGGCTGTCGAGCCGCTGGTGTTGATGCTGGCGCCCCTGGCCCCGCATATGGCCGAGGAGTTGTGGCTGCGACTGGGCCACCAGACCTCGCTGGCGCACGGCCCCTTCCCGGTCGCCGATCCCGCCTATCTGGTCGACGACACGATCGAATACCCGGTGCAGGTCAACGGCAAGGTGCGCGGACGGGTGCTGGTGGCGGCCGACGCCGATCAGGACACGCTGAAGGCCGCCGCGCTGGCCGACGAGAAGGTCCAGGCGTTTTTAGCGGGTGCCAACCCGCGCAAGGTGATCGTGGTCCCGGGCCGACTGGTCAACCTGGTCGTGTAGCGGCACCTAGCGCTCGGCGGGCCGCAGCACCACCTCGTGCAAGTGACCGTCGGGCGGGGTGGCCACCGCATTAGCGACGGCGGCCGCGACCGTTTCGGGCTTCAGGAAGTCGGCCGGGTCATAGCTGCCGCCCTCGAACTCGACGAGTTCTCGCTGCATGTCGCTGTCGGTCCGTCCCGGATAAACGGTCGTCACTTTCAAGTCCGGTTCGCCGCTGCGCAGCGAATCCGCGAAGGCGCGCAGCGCGAACTTACTGGACGAATAGGAGGCCATACTCCGCGAAGCGGTCCGGCCGGACCCGGAATTGATGAACACCACCCGCCCGCGGGCGCGCCGCAGCGCCGGCAGCAGCGCCAGCGTAAGTTCCACCGGTCCAAAGACGTTCACGGCGAAGGTGGCACGCCAATCGTCGACGTTGGAGTCGGCGACAGTGCCGGGTATGGACACCCCCGCGTTGTGCACCAGCACGTCGAGTTCGTCCACGATTTCGCAGGCGGCCTGGATATCGCCGGAGTCGGTGAGATCCAGGGGAAACGTGGTGGCCCCCAGTCGCTGCGCGACCGCGTCGAGCCGATCGGACGGGCGGCCCGCCAGCAGCAAGGTGTGCGTGGGTGCCAGCGCTGCGGCGATGGCCGATCCGATAAAGCCGCCGGCGCCGGTGATGAGTGCATTGGGCATGTCCTGCAGTTTACCGATGTCCCAGGATCAACTGAAAAGCGTTGATGGGGTGCGCTTTTCAGGCTTCCTTGCGTTTGGGTGGCACGCCGGCGGGTCCAGACGTCGGGTCACCGGAGGCCAGCCGCTCCAGCGGGGCCAGCGCTTGCATCAGGGTGTTGAGGTCGGACGTCGGGAGCTGGCTGAGCATCGCGGCCAGCGAAGCGCGCCGATTGGCCAGCGATTCGCCGTGGACCGCCCGCCCCCTCGGGGTGATGTCCACGAGCACCGCACGCAGGTCGGACGGGTCGCGGGAGCGCTTGACCAGGCCCACCTTCTCCAGCCGCCGGATCGCCACGGTCGTGGTGGGAGTCCGCACCCGCTCGTGTGCGGCGAGATCGGTCATCCGAATGGGCCCTTGATCGAGGAGCGTGACCAGGATCGACAACTGGGCGAGGGTCAACTCTCCGGCCGCAGCGCCGCTGGGGTCTCCGCGGCGCAGAATGGCAAACAATTTGGACAAAGCGCGGTGCAAACCTTCGGCGAGTTCGGCTACCTCGGCCGGGGTCGATTCGCTGTCTGCCATAAATCGGGAGTCTATCCCGATATGAGGGGCATACAAGGGAGCTATCGCGCACTCGATAGTGCAGATCAAAGCACTTGGGACAGAAAACGCTGCAGCCGTTCGGTCTCCGCGGCGTCGAATATCTGCTCAGGGGGGCCCGATTCCACGACCTTGCCGTGATCCATAAACACAACGGCGTCGGATGCCGACCGCGCGAAACCCATTTCGTGAGTCACCACAACCATTGTCATGCCGTCGGCGCCGAGGTCGGCAATGAGTTGCAGTATTCCCTTGACCATTTCGGGATCCAACGCCGAGGTCGCCTCATCGAAAAACATCACCTGCGGCGCCATCGCCAGCGCACGGGCGATCGCGACCCGCTGTTGTTGCCCGCCGGACAGCATGCTGGGCCGGGCACCGGCCTTGTGCTTCAGGCCAACTCGGTCCAGCTGCATCAGCGCTAGGTCGCGCGCCTCGTCGGCGGGCAGGCGGCGTAACTTTCGCGGAGCGATCGCAACGTTTTTCAGAACGCTGAGGTGCGGGAAGAGATTGAAGTGCTGGAACACCATGCCGATACGCTGGCGCAGCTCGTCGGGATCATCGCGCAGCACCGATCTGCCATCCAGCAGGATGTCCCCGCTGTCCGGCTCATACAAGCGGTTCAAGGTACGCAGCAGCGTCGACTTGCCCGAACCGGACGGCCCGATGATCGCCACGGTGCTGCCCGCGGGCGCCTCGATGTCGACGCCGCGCAGCACCTTGCTTGCGCCCAGGGTTTGGTGAAGGTCTTTGGCCGCCAGCGAGACTGACGCGCGTGCGTGAATGCCGGAGGTCACGTGATTTCCTGGCCGAATGTCGTCGCAAGCATGTCGGCGTCGTCCTCGGGCGCGTCGGCGCGCCGGCCGCGGCGAAGGCGAGTGTCGATGTAATTCACCAAATGCGTTAGCGGAATGGTTAATAGCAGGTAGAACAGACCGGCGGCCACCAACGGCGACAGGCTGCCGGTCTGCGCGTTGAGGTCTCGGCCGACCTGAAAAAGCTCTCGCTGATCGGCGATCAGGCCGAGAAAGTACACCAGCGCAGAGGCTTTCAGCAGCCCGATGGCCTGATTGACCAGGGCGGGCAGCACGCGGCGGATTCCCTGCGGTACCACCACCAGCCGCATCGCGGTGACATAGCTGAAGCCCAGCGCCCGGGACGCTTCCAGTTGCCCGGGATCGACGCTTTGGATTCCGGAGCGCAAAATCTCGCCGATGTAGGCGGCGGCCATCAACCCCAGCGCGGCGATGCCGAGCGGGTAGGGATCTTTGTCGGTCAGCCCGCCGACCAACGGGCCGACGCCCATCCCGATCAGCAGGATGATCACCACTTCGGGCAGCCCGCGGAAGATGTCGGTGTACACCCGCGCCGGCCAGCGCAGCCAGCGCCGGTGCGAGATTCCCGCCATCGCCAACACCATCCCCAGCGCCAGGCCGATCACGAGGGCGCTGTTGGTCAGAATCAAGGTATTGGGCAATCCGGTGGTGAACAGAATGGGAATGGCCTGCCGGTACATATCCCAGTCGAAGAACGACTCACCCAACTGCGCCAGTGGTGATTTCGGGGCCGGCGGCCCCGCGGCCGAGCGGTGTTGTTTGGCGATCGCGGCGAAGTCCGGCAGTTTGGGGAAGGGCGCGGCTTTGGAGCCGGGCTTCCAGCCGGGCGGCATCGTCCGCGGCACCCATTGGGTGTACAGGCGCGCCCAGGTTGCGTCGGCGATGACGGCGTCCAGCCCGGAATTGAGCGCGTCGATCAGACCCTTGTTGCCTTGTGCGACCGCATAGGCCACGAAATTGCCTGGGCTGTAGGTATTTGCGGCGACCACCGCCGGGTCACCCGGGCGGATGACGGTCGCCGCGAGGGCTCCCGGCGCCACCCACGCATCGATCTGGCGGGATTTGAGGCTGGCGTACAAAGTGGCAAAGCCCGGGTACTTCACGGGTTGCAGATGCAGGACGTCGACGACGTAGGACTCCTCGACGGTGCCTTGCACGACGCCGATGCGTTGGCCGGCCGCCAGGTCGCTGAACTTGTGGATGGCCGAACCGGGCGGAACCACCAGCGAATAGAAGCCGAAGTCGTAGCCATTGGTGAACGAGACGGTGCGCCGACGGGCGTCGGTGGCCTTCACCGCTGCCGAGCCGACGTCGAATCGCCGCGACGCCACCTGGGCGAGCAGCGCGGAAAAGTCGGTGCTGACGAAGCGGACCTGCAGGCCCAGCTTGTCGGCAATGGCGCGCAGCAATTGGTTGTCGAATCCGCTGAATTCGCCGGTGGGATTGATGCAGATGTTGGGCGGGGCGTCCGACAGCGTGCCGACCGTCAGGACGCCCGGGGTGCTCAGGCCCAGGCCGTCGACGTCGACCGCGCCGATCGGCTCGACCGATGCCGTTGTGTCGCGGTCGTCCTCGCCCGTGGTCGGGTTCTCGGCCAGGTCTTTGGGCAGGGTCCGCGCGCTGTCCACGCCGGCCGGTGCGCATTGATTCGAGTCGGCGGCCGCCGGCGCAACCGGTCCGCCCAACACGACGCCGCATACCATGAGCACTGTCGCGGCCAGGCCGAACGCCCTCCCGCGGCGTTTGGTGTGCCGGCCCACGCGCGAACTCATCAGAGTCACCGTAACGACTGAACGGCGGCAGGGCCCGATCAGCGTCCGTTCACAGCGACAGCGGCGCTCCGCGGCGGGCGGTGTCCGCATCGGAGATGACCTGTGGCGGGCCCGCAACCACCCGACTGAAGTCGTCGGTCGGGGTGAAGACCCGCCGCCGGAACAGTTCGGCCAGCATCGTCTGGGCCATCAGGTACGAGCGGTCGACGCACGCCGCCCGCGCGGCTTCGGGGTCGCGCCGTTGTATCGCCGCGGTCTCGTCTTCATAGAACGGCAGCATCTCGTCGCGCCCGCTTTGAAAGGTCGTCCAAAACAGGCGGGGGATGAGGTTCTGCGAGGCGCGGATCGTGGCATGCAGCCGCGGACCGGCGTACTCGTCGTTGACGGTGCGCCGGTATTCGGCGGCGGTGTCGGTGAAGGCGCGCGAATCCTTGGCGGTGCGAAGCGAGCGCATGAGCCCGTCGAGCTGTCCCAGAATCCGAGGCGTTGGACTGGTCGCCGCGCGGGCGGACGCAATCCCGTTCAGCAGCCCGTCGAGTTCGTGGTGCTCGAGGACGGTGTCTTCGTCGAACCGCTCGACGAACGCGCCACGGTGGTAACGCGTGGACACAATGCCGTCGTGTTCGAGTTGGACCAGCGCCTCTTGAATAGGGACCCGGCTCACTCCCAGGCCCACTGCGATCTCATTGCGATCGACGCGGTCCCCAGTGCGCAGCTTCCCGGTCAACAAAAGGTGGAGGATGTGCGAAACAACCAGGTCCTTTTCTTTGACCCCGTATTTCTTCGGCATCTTTTGTTGAGTCTCTTTCACACCCGGCTCGGCCATCTGGCGGTGGAAGTTTCTCACGAATTGGCGCGTGCGTTTAGGTGTTTGGCCGATCAATTCAATGCCGCGCGGCCGGATTATCGACTATCGCGCCACTTGCACAGCGCTTCGGCGGCGGTCAGGTCGTATTCCGGCCCATTCACACCGACGGTCAGCAGCGTCACGCCCAGCGAGGTGAGGCCTTCGGCGTTGGCGATCAATCCGTCGACGCCCTCGCCGCGGCGAACGCCGCTGTTGTCCTCGACGCCGGCTGACCTCTGGATGGTGGACGGGTCGCGCCCTACGGCGGCGCAATGGTCTTCCAGCGCGGCCGCCGCGGCCGGATAGGTCTCGACGGTGGTGAAGCCGTGCCAGATGTCGCCGTACTCGGCGACCATTCGCAGCGTCTTTCGTGGGCCCTTGCCGCCGATCAGGATAGGGAGGTCGCGGGTGGGAGCCGGGTTCAATTTGGCCAGTCGAGCTTGGATTCGAGGTAGTGCGGTCGCCAGGTCGTCCAGGCGGCTGCCGACGGTCCCGAATTCATAGCCGTACTCGTCGTAGTCCTTTTGTTTCCAACCCGAACCGATGCCCAGGATGAGCCGGCCGTCGGAGATGTGGTCGACGGTGCGGGCCATATCGGCCAGCAGCTCCGGATTGCGGTAGGAGTTGCACGTCACCAGCGCGCCGATCTGGATGCGCGATGTCTGTTCGGCCCAGGCCCCGAGCATCGTCCAGCATTCGAAATGCGCGCCGTCGGGATCGCCGTAGAGCGGAAAGAAATGGTCCCAGTTGAAGGCGACGTCGACGCCGATGTCCTCGCAGCGGCGCACGGCGTCGCGGATCTGGCCGTATTGCGGCGCGTGTTGCGGCTGCAGCTGGACACCGATGCGGATCGGAAACGCAGAGGTCATGGCACCACCGTAGGCCCCGTCAACCTGCCGGCGCCGCCTCAACCTGCCGGCGGACGACGCAATGCGTTCCGCTGTAGACGGTGGGCATGCATTTCATGCAGTGGATACACAGGCCCTCCGTCGCCGTCTCCTCGCGAAATCCGTTGACCAGATAGGGATCTCGAAGCAGCGCACGGGCCATCGCCACGAACTGGAAGCCCTCGTTCAGTGCACTTTCCACCGTGTCGAGCCGGTTGATGCCGCCCAGGAGCATCAGTGGCATCGACAGCGCGGTGCGAAACTGACGCGCGAGCGGCAGGAAGAATGCCTCTTCGAAGGGGTAGCTGCGGAACAGCCGCCGGCCGATTGCCCGAAGGCCCAGCCCGACCGGCCGGGGTTGAGAGGCGATGAATTCGTCGAGTGGAACGTCGCCGCGGAAGTAGTACATCGGGTTCAGCAGCGAGCTACCGCCGGTGAGCTGTAACGCGTCCAGGTGTCCGTCGTGCTCGAGAAGCCGCGCCGTGGGGATGCTGTCGTCCAGCCAGAAGCCGCCGCGAACCCCGTCGTCCATATTGAACTTGGCGGTGACGGCGACGGACTGACCGACGGCGAGCCGGACCCGTTCGGCGACGCGACGCGCCAGCTCCGCGCGGCGCACGGTGTCGCCACCGAAGCGGTCGTAGCGCCTGTTCAGATTCGGGCTGAAGAACGAGCTGAGCAAATAGCCGTGCCCCATGTGGATTTCGACCGCATCGAATCCGGCGTCGACCGCGTTTTGGGCGGCGGCGCCGAAGTCGTCGACGACAGCTCCGAGTTGTTCGCAGGTGGCCGCCCGAACCAGTCCCATCGCCGGTGCGCTGACGCGGGTGGACGGCGCCAGGGTCGCCGTCCGGTTGGACAGCGTGTTCGCGACCAGTCCCGCGTGACCGATCTGGGCGCACACCAGCGCGCCGGCCGCGTGTACGGCGTCGGTCAACCGGCGAAGCTGCGGCACCCTTTCGCGATCCAGAACGATGGTGTCCCGGTGCACACGGCCGCCGGGGGAAATCGCGCAGTAGGCGACGGTCGTCATGGCGACCCCGCCGCGGGCCACCTCGGTGTGGAAGTCGATCAGCGCGTCGCTGACGCGGCCGCGCGGCATCACGCCCTCGAACGTCGCCGCTTTGACGAAGCGGTTTTTCAGGTGCAAGGGCCCCAGGCGAAGCGGGGTGAAAGCCACTTTCGATACCATTGGCACCGAAATATAGCACGACGGCGGATCCCAGGGCGGAGAATGATCGATGCATGTCGCGGTGACGGGCGGAACCGGATACCTCGGGGCGCATACGGTGCGCGCATTGCTCGAGGCCGGTCATCACGTGAAGCTGCTGGCGGCGCCCAACGAGCCGAGCACCGTCATCGACCGGCTACGAACGCTCGGGCCAGTATCGGTCCTCGCCGGTGACGTGCGGTCCGCCTCGACGGTCGACGAGCTGCTCGCCGGAGCCGACGCGGTATTGCATGCCGCCGGCGTGGTGGGCACCGACGAACGCCGCGCCCAGTTGATGTGGGACGTCAATGCCTATGCGACCGAGGCGATCTTGACCCGCGCGGTCGACCTCGGGCTCGACCCGGTGGTGCTCGTCAGCAGCTACAGCGCGCTGTTCCCCCCACCGGACGGCATCATTTCCCCCGACACTCCCACGGCGCCCGGGCGCAGCGCGTACGCCAAGACCAAGGGGTACGCCGACCGCGCCGCCCGGCGGTTGCAGGAGACCGGCGCGCCGGTCGTGGTTACGTATCCCTCGAGCGTCGTGGGGCCGGCCTTCGGCACCGCCGCAGGCGTCACGGAGCAGGGCTGGGCGCCGATCGTGCGCTGGGGAATCGCCCCGACAGTGCGCGGGGGCATGCAGATGGTCGACGTGCGGGACGTGGCCGAGGCGCACGCGCGAATCATGCAAAGCGGCCGGGGCCCCCGCCGCTACGTCTGCGGAGGGCGGCTGCTCACCTTCGACGAGATGATCGACGCACTCGAAGAGGGGCTGGGTCGGCGGGTGCGGCGGGTCCCCACGTCGCCCGGCGTGCTGCGTGCCATCGGTCGTCTTGCCGACTTCGTCGGCCGATACGTCGCGCTCGGCGACGGGCTCAGTTACGAAGCGGCGGTGCTGCTTACCGCCGCCACTCCCACCGACGACAGCAAGACCGTGCAGGATCTCGGCGTCACCTGGCGATCCCCTAGAGCGGCGATCGTCGAGTCACTGCTCGCCGGTGGACGCGCTGACGGCCGTCACCAACAGGGCCGCGATCCGGCGCCGTAGCGCTTCGGAGTCGTCGTCACGCGCGACCGTCGTGACGAACAGCGCCGCGCCGGCCGCCATCGCGAGCGACGCCCGCGCGTCGAGATCGGCACGCCGCCGTTGCGACGGCGTGTTCGGGTGCACTCGCTCCGCGAACAACTCCACCGCCGGGCCGCTGAAGCTCTCCCACAACCTCTCCCGAAGGCCATCGTTTTCGCGCAGCGCCAGCAGCAGACCCGGCACCGCGGCCCGCACGTCGGGCCTGCTGAACAGCTCGTGACTGCCGCGCACCACCCAGTCGATCCAGCCGCGCAGATCGGTGCCGGAAAACGGTGCCAAATCGGGTGTTTCGCCCAGGATGGCGTGCAGCACAAGCTCCGCCTTGGACGACCAGCGACGGTTGAGGCTGGACCGTCCTACGCCGGCGCGTGCCGCGACCAAGCGCACGCTCAGCTCGTCCCAGCCCACTTCCACCAGAAGCTCACGCGTCACCGACAGAACGCGGTCGTCGATCGAGGCGTCGCGCGGCCGCCCGGTGGATCTGGTGCGGCGGTGGTGGTCGGTCATGATGGCTCAGCGCGCGTCGAGCACCCCGCGCAGTATGTCGATCAGCGCACGCGGCTGGTCGCTTTGGACGGAATGGCCGGAATTCTCGACGACGTGGGCAGAGCGGAATTGCTTTGCGCGACGGCTGAGCTCGGCCGCGTCCTCGTCGCTGACGAAACCCGATGAACCGCCGCGCACCAGGGTCACAGGAGCGGACAAGGCGTCGACGTCGTCCCACAGGCCGGCGAAGTCGGGAAAGGTGCGGATGGCGTCGTAGCGCCACGTCCACTTGCCGTTTTCCAGCTTGCGCGAGTTGTGGAACACCCCGCGGCGCAGTGCCTTCACCTCGCGGTGCGGCGCCGCGGCGACCGTCAAGTCGAGCATCGCCTGGAAGCTGGGGAACTCGCGTTCCCCGTGCATCAGTGCCACCGTGCCCTGCTGCTCCTTGGTCATCTCGGAATGTCGTTGCAGCGCAGACGGAGTGACGTCGATCAGCACCAGCTCTTTGACCAGTTCGGGCGCCACCGCCCCCAGCCGGATCGCGGTCAACCCGCCCAGCGACATGCCGACGACGAGGTCCGCCGACGCGGCGTGTTCGCGCAGAATCGGCAGCAAGGTGTCGGCATTGTGCTGCGGCGAATAGTCGCCGTCCTCGCGCCAGGCGGAGTGGCCGTGGCCGGGCAGGTCTACCGCCAGCGCGGGTTCACCAATGCCGACGATGATGGTGTCCCAGGTGTGCGCATTCTGCCCGCCGCCATGCACGAATACGATCCGCGGGGGAGTGCTGCCCCAGCGCAGGGCGCTGATTCTGCTTTCGCCCGTTCCGGACTCGACGCGCTCCGCTTCGGGCAGGGGCCCGGAGACTCCGGCCTGCTCGGCGTTTTCGGACAGCAGCGAGAATTCGGACAGCCCGGCCAGTTCGTCTTCAGAAATCTCGGTCACGATGTTTGACCCTAGACCTGGCTACAAAGGGTAACGGCGGCGAATGCCGTGGAAGCGTTCCCACATCGCGGCGGCGCGTTCTGATGCGCTCACCATGGCGGTGCCCTCGGGCAGGGCACTAAGCAGTTCGTCGTGCTTGACGACCCGGGTCTCCAGCACCGCGGGCTCGCCCTCGAGCATGTGCCGGTAGGTCAGGTTGCCGCGCTCGAAGCCCTGGGTGTCCAGCCAGTTGTGCACACCGGGATCACGGTGAGCCATAACCAGCCGGATGCGGCCGTCGTGGTCGACCTTGGTGCGGCTCGGCGTGTAGCTCACCGGGCGGTACAGGTAGTCCATGCTGTTGAAGAAGACGCCCATGTTGGTGAACATCCACAGCCCGTCATGGGCGTCGAACTCGACGATCAGCGCCTCGTCGGCCGCCAGCTCCCAATACATGTTGGCGGCGGCCCGGCCCCGCTTGTTGTCGGCGTCGCTGGCGCCGACGCGCGGAAACGCGTTCGGGTGCTCGGCGTCCACCCCGCCGTGGGTGAAGGGGAATTCGGGCCAATCGGACATCAGGCCGGCGACGAAATCACCGGCCCAGCGCATCGCGTCGACCATGTCGGCAGGGGCGGGCAATGGCTTGGGGGAGGCCATGTCGATGCGTTCGATGCGCATCTGCGCCGGTTGTTCGTCCCAGCGATCAAACCCTTGGCGGATGAACAGCTTTCGTGACTCCGGCGTGGTGGGCAGCCAGTTCGGTCCGCGTTCGGGCCCGCCGATGTACAGCTCGAACCGTCCGCCGTCATCGATATCGAGCTGCTGGCCGAGCAGGTTGGCCTGCGGTGTATCACCGAACGGTTCGTGCAGGACGCCCGGGCCGGGCGTGCGTCGCCCCTGCACGGTGACGTTGAAGAAGCGCGCGGTGCCGCGGGTGCCGGTGAGCCGATAGGTCGAGTGCCCGTCGATCCAGGCTTGCTGATAGGTGAAGTCGGCGCAGTCGCCGCCGAGCTTGCGGGTCGGGCCGCAGAAGGTGTGCAGCACCGGGTAGCCGGTGTCGCGGGTCTCGAGTGCGAGATCGAAGGCCTGCCCGAGGTTCTGGGTGAGGAATCGATAGGCGTCAACGCGCTGCACACCGGTGGGCGGGTTGGCGTCTTTGAAGACTTGTTCGCCCGCGCGTTGCAGCCTGGCACAGAATTCGGTCCACGCCGAGTGCAGTGCCTCGTCGTCGGGACCGTCGCCGAAAGCCATTGTCAGGCACCCAATCTGTTCAGTATCGCGCCGACGACGTCGCAGGCGCGTCGGGCGGATTGCAGGCGGCCCTCCGCGTCGATGCGGGGCCCGATCAGTTCCAGGTCGAATCCATGCGCGTAGCCGCCGGCCAGGGCTTGGGCGATGAACCTTTCGAACGGGATCACTCCATCGCCGGGCACCGCCCGACCCGGAAGCGCACGGTCACCCAGCACGTAATCGCTGAGCTGGATGAGCTCGGTTCGCGGCAGTGCCCGTTGCACCATCGCTTCGAAATCGCCCTCCGCCCAGCAGTGGAACAACTCGATGCAGATGCCCAGCCCGCTCATCTCGGCCAGCGCGACGGTGTCGCGCAGGGTGTGGGCGAGGTGAATGTCGGCGTACAGGCTCGAGGCGTTCTCGATCGCCAGCGCCACGCCGGCCTGCTTCGCGTGCTCGACGCACGGACCGATCATGGCGCTGAAGCGGTCGGCGGCCTGCGGCCAGGTGAGAGCGCCCCGACCGCCGGTCAGCAGGTAGACCACGCGCGCACCCACCCCGGCCGCGGCGTCGATCACGGGCAACAGGGCGTCGCGTGCCGCGTGCGCCCCGATGTCCAGTCGGCCGTGACCGAAGATGTGGCATACCGCCTCGACGGTGTATTTGTTGTGCCGCAATAGCTTTGGGAATGTCGGGTCGAGCAGTTCGCTGTCCAAGACGCTCAATCGCGACACACCGAGTTGCGCCCAATGCTGTTCCATCTCCGCCAGCGAAGCTCCGAAGAAGGTGACGTCGTGGACCGACAGACGTTTGTGGGGTGTCGTCACGTCAGTCAAGGGTTTCGATTTCGACGCCGAATCGTTCGCGAAACGGCCGGAATTCGGCATGCAGCGCGTCGAGGTCTTCGCCGATATCGACGAGCAACTGGGTGGAGTAGCGGAACTTGCCGTACCGGTCGCCGCGATTGTTGGCCAGGTAGTCACGCATGGCGGATTCGGCTTCGGGCGTGACCTCGCGGCCGGCGAATGCGTAATAGCGCCGCACCGTGCCGATTTGATCGGCGACGAAGTCGGTGTAGCGGATATGCAGAATGCGCGGATCGTCCACCATGGGATTGCTCATCGTATTGGCGACACCGGCGCGGGTCAGCTCCAGATGCTGCTTCGCCAGGGCGTGGAGGTCGACCGGACCGACCATGCCCTCGGCGATGTCGGCCATCATCATCGTGCGCGAGGCGGCGACCTGCACCGGATCGCGGTGCAGCCACACCAGCGTGGCGTCGGGGTAGGCGTCGAACATCTCTTTGAGCCGAAAGCCGTGAAAACCCTTCAGCACCCAATACTTTCGCGGCCGCTGGTATTGCAGCTGCTGCAGCATGGCCTTGTGCAGCCGATACTGCGCGGCCGGGTCGGTCGCCAAACCGCCGACCAGCGACTGCATCGGCACCCGCCACCACGCGGTCGGGGTCATCACCCGGAAATCGAACGCCCAGGTGCGTTCGTCTTCGGGAAGGCCGTCGCCCAGCATGTCGTTGTACGGGTGGCTGCGCAGCCACTTCGGCATCTTGGCGTTGATCTCGCGCCAGTCGGCGTCGGCGCGCCTCCGGCGGTCGTCGTCGGGTGCGGCCAGCCCCGGTGGCGGGGAGGGATACATCACCTCCCAGAACCGCAGCGCCCGGGCGCGCGGGTCGACCGACATCAGGGCGTGCATAAGCGTTGTCCCCGAACGTGGTTCGCCGGTGACGAACATCGGCGACTCGATCACTTCGGCGCCAATCGGGTAGCGGTTGCGGTCCTCGATGAATTCGAGGCGCGACGTCAGCAGCCAACGACACACCTGCGCGGCTTCGAAGCGACCATCGGCATCCATGCCCAGATCGTTCAGGTGGTCGACGGCGACAGCGAAGCGTTCGGGCAAGGTGGGATCGCCGTAGTCGCGCAGCCCGGTCTCCGCCCCGGCGGCGACGAGCATCTCTGCGGCGTCCAAATGTGTTGTCACGGCAGGTCTCCGCAGAGTTGTATCAGTTCGTCCTCGGCCGCGCGCACGTTAGCTGCCGAAACCTGTGCGTATTCCAAGCCGGCCATGGCGCCGTAGTCGAGGATCTTGGGCACGCGCAGGCCCGCGTCGACGTACGTCTTGACGATCTTGGCGACCTGTTTGGGTGTGCCATGGGGGACGAGGGCCAGAATCATCTCGGGGTGCACGTTGTCCAGAAACTCCGCGATTCGCTCTCGGGTGAGGACGGCCGGGTCGATGTCCTGGAAGCCCCGCCAGTTCTCACCCATCGGATGCTCGAAGCCGAAGTCGCGCAGCGTCTTTGCTGAAACTTGCAGAAGGAACGCCTTGACCAGGGGCGCCCGCAGAATCTCGGCGAGGGCGGCGTCGTCCGCACCGATCAGGCACACCTGGATGAAGCAGGGGGTGATCGCCATCGGATCACGGCCGGCGCGTTCGGCGGATGACCGCACGGCCGAAAGCATCTGGGCGTAGTGCTCGGGAGTCCAGGCGCCCGCCGGCCACCACCCGTCGGCGTACCGGCCCGCGATGTCGAGCATCCGCGGACCGCTTGCGCCGATCCAGATCGGCGGCAACCTGCCTTCGTAGGGTTCGGTGTCCAAGCGGGCATGGTGCAGCGAATAGAACTGGCCGGCGAAGTCGACCGGGTCGTCGCTGCGCCACAGCAACTGGATCACCGCCAGCGCCTCCTCGAAACGGCTGACCGCCCGCGAGAAGTCGAAGCCGTAGGGCACCGTGTTTTCGCTCTCGCCGCTGCCCAGTCCCAGGATGAAACGCCCCTTGGCGAGGTGATCGATGGTCAGCGCCGTCTGCGCGAGCATGGCCGGGTGGCGGCGCACGGTGTCGACCACGGCGCTGACCAGAGGAACCCGCTCGGTCAGCACGGCCGCCGCGGCCGCCACCGCCAGGCCGTCCAGGTGGCGGTGCGGCGAGGGGGACGCGGTCGCGAGGTCGGTGAACTCAGGCGTCCAGATCGAGTCCGGCCAGAAGCTGACCATGTGATCGGGCAGCCAGAGGGAGTGGTAGCGACCGCTGTCGAGTCCGGCGAGCCCGGACAAGTCGAGGGGGAGGGTGGTGCGCAGAAACGCTGCGGGCTGAACGGTCATCGAGACATGATGCTAAGCAGCTGCACAGCATCGTGTCGATGGTTCGGCGATCGCGCCGCACCGACCCCGGCCGAACGTCGAGTTGTTGGGCTGCCTTATGGGGCATTGCCGCCGCAACAACTCGACGTTCGCGGGCGAAAGGGTGCTTAGCCCGAGATGATGAACTCTTCGAGCTGGGCGCGGGCGATGTCGTCCGGCAGCTGCTGCGGCGGGCTCTTCATCAGGTAGGCCGACGCCGGAATCACCGGCCCGCCGATGCCGCGGTCCTTGGCGATCTTGGCGGCGCGCACCGCGTCGATGATGACGCCCGCGGAGTTCGGCGAGTCCCACACCTCGAGCTTGTACTCCAGGTTCAGCGGCACGTCACCGAAGGCGCGGCCCTCGAGCCGCACATAGGCCCACTTGCGGTCGTCGAGCCAGCCGACGTGGTCGGACGGGCCGATGTGCACGTCCTTGGTCTTGAACTCGCGCTGCAGGTTGGAGGTGACGGCCTGCGTCTTGGAGATCTTCTTGGACTCGAGGCGCTCGCGCTCGAGCATGTTGAGGAAGTCCATGTTGCCGCCGACGTTGAGCTGCATGGTGCGGTCCAGCTGCACGCCGCGGTCTTCGAACAGCTTGGCCATCACGCGGTGGGTGATGGTCGCGCCGACCTGGCTCTTGATGTCGTCACCGACGATCGGGACGCCGGCATCGGCGAACTTCTTGGCCCACACCGGGTCCGAGGCGATGAAGACCGGCAGCGCGTTGACGAACGCCACGCCTGCGTCGATGGCGCACTGGGCGTAAAACTTGTCGGCCTCTTCGGATCCCACCGGCAGGTAGGACACCAGCACGTCGACCTTTGCCTCACGCAGCGCCGCGACCACGTCGACGGGCTCGACGTCGGACACCTCAATGGTGTCGGCGTAGTACTTACCGATGCCGTCCAGCGTCGGGCCGCGCTGCACCGTCACGTTGGTGGGCGGGACGTCGGCGATCTTGATCGTGTTGTTCTCCGACGCAAAGATCGCCTCGGACAGGTCGAAGCCGACCTTCTTGGCGTCCACGTCGAACGCGGCGACGAACTTCACGTCGCGGACGTGGTACTGGCCGAACTTCACGTGCATCAAACCGGGCACGGTGCTGTTGGCATCGGCGTCGTAGTAGTACTGCACGCCCTGAACCAGCGAAGACGCGCAGTTACCGACGCCGACAATGGCGACTCGTACCTCCGACTGCGCTCCTTCCGCCTTTGGCGGCTGATGCTCACTCATATGGGCGTTCTCCTAACCTCTAACCACTGACTGGGATGCTGCGTTCGTGCCGGGGTTTACTTTTGCTCGGAGAGGCCGGGCATAGCCCGCTCCGCAGCGATGAGCTCGTTGAGCCACTTGACTTCGCGTTCACTTGACTCGAGCCCCAATTGATGAAGCTGGCGGGTGTAGCGGTCGAACGAGCTACTGGCCCGCGCAACGGCTTCGCGCAGACCTTCCCGCCTTTCCTCGACCTGACGGCGGCGGCCTTCCAGAATGCGCATCCGCGCCTCTGCCGGAGTCCGGTTGAAGAAAGCCAGGTGTACCCCGAAGCCGTCGTCGGTGTAGTTGTGGGGACCGGTGTCCGACACCAGCTCCCCGAAGCGCCGGCGGCCCTCGTCGGTCAGCTGGTAGACACGCCGGGCCCGCCGAACCGGCGTCCCGGCCGGGGCGGCATTCTCGGCAATCAGCCCCTCGCTCTGCATGCGCCGCAGGGCGGGGTAGAGCGATCCGTACGAAAACGCCCGGAACGCGCCGAGTAGACCGGTCAGCCGCTTGCGCAACTCATAGCCGTGCATGGGCGACTCGATCAGCAGACCCAGAATGGCAAGCTCCAGCAATCGAATCACCTCCCTGAAGGATTTGCGTGGCCGGTTACGACGGTTCGACGCCTCGCGCAATCGTATCGTCTCGATATATTAGCCACAACACCACCAAGTGTTGGTTTGGAGTTCGTCACACAGCCTGGGCGCGGAAAGCGCCGGGGGACCGGCCTTTACGTGGGCAGACTGGTCTGCTTGACGGTGCCGTCACCCGAGAAGATGACGTGTCCGCCGCCGTAGTCGCTGGAGACGTACACGGACAGCGAGAGCGCGCCCGGAGTGGTCGGATCGGTCGCCGGCTCGACGATCAGGTACGTGGATTTCACGTCAGACGGCCTCATGTGCAGCGTCTCGGGGGCGCCGCGCATGATGCCCACCGTCTTGGTCACGTCGAATCTGCTCAGGTCGACGGGGACGGGGCCGTCCGTGGAACTCTTGGCCGAACTAGTCGGATCGCCCCAGCCGCCGCGGTAGGTGTAGTCCAGTTTCCGGCGGTCGTCGGAGGGGTCCGGGCGGTCCAACACCGCGTAGGTCGGGTAGATCACCAGCCGATAGCCGATGGTGTCCCCCATCCGCTTGCGCATCTGCTCGAACAGCCCGGTGAGCCCGCCGACCGAGTGCAGCTGTGTCGGCGCCGTCAGCACCACGGCGTTGACGCCGTCCGGCTTGGCTCCCGGGTCGGTAGTGAAGTCCAGCGGCGAGCGGGTGTTCCCGTACAGCCCCCACCCGATCCCCATGCCCAGCAACACCGACACGACGAAGGCGGCGGCCAGGACCCCCCACCCGCCGACTCGCGGCACCTTCGGCCCCGAGCCGAGCGCGGGCTGTGGCCGCCCGGCATTGGTCTGCAGATCGTCCAGCAGGGCATGCAACTCGCCCAGCGTCACCGCCTTGGTGGCCGCGCTCACCCTCTCCCGGTGCTCCTCGGCGGAGAGTTCGCCATCGGCCAGGGCGTCGTCGAGGAGCGTGCAGGTGTCTTGGCGGTCGGTGTCCTTGGCGCGGGTAGTCGTTGTCGCGCCGCGCGCCAGCGGTGTCCCGAGCCATTTCGCCACGGGGATGATCGTAGAAGTCCGGTCCCGGTTCGGCGCAGGAACCGCCGTCGACTCCCTTGGACGGACCGCCACGCTTCGGTTGCGTATCCCTGCTCGGGATGGCGACGTACTCTGGTGGGCGTGCGACTGCAGCGACAAGTGGTGGACTACGCGCTCCGGCGGCGCTCACTGCTGGCCGAGGTGTATTCGGGCCGCACCGGCGTGTCCGAGGTTTGTGACGCGAACCCGTATCTGCTGCGCGCCGCCAAGTTTCACGGGAAACCGAGCCAGGTCATGTGCCCGATCTGCCGCAAGGAGCAGTTGACGCTGGTGTCATGGGTGTTCGGGGAACACCTCGGCGCGGTGTCGGGCTCAGCGCGCACGGCCGAAGAATTGGTGATGCTGGCAACCCGCTTCGACGAGTTCGCCGTCCACGTGGTGGAGGTTTGCCGGACCTGCAGCTGGAACCATCTCGTCAAGTCGTATGTGCTCGGCGCCGCGCGCCCGGCACCTCCGCCCAGGGGCACCGGACGCACGCGGACGGCGCGCAACAACGCCCGCACGGCCATTGAATAACGAAGGACGCCACAGTCAGTCGTCCGGTGACCAGCGTGGGCCAGCGACTGAGCGTGTGGGCAATCAGAGTGCTGACGAGCGTCCGGGGCCCGACCGCCCGGCCGCCGATAGGCGGGATCCCGAGCGCCGGGAGCCGCCGCCGACGATCAACCGTCGCCGTCAGGCCCCGCCCGATGATCGGATGACGACGATCCTGCCGCCGGTCAGAGATGACCGGGCGCCCCGGCGCTCCGATCCCATCGAGGAAGTCAAAGCCGCGCTGGCCGGCCCCCCTTCGACGCCTCTGCGGCGCGACGCGCTCGACGAGGTCAAGGCCGCACTGGACGGCCGGGGTCCGGCGTCCGGCCGGCAGGAGCGGGCCAGCCTCGGCGGTGGTCCGCCCGGCGGACCGCCCCCAGGGCCACCGCGCCCCGGGCGTCCGGGAGGCCCTGACGGCCCCGGCGGGCGGCCCGCCCCACCGTGGCGCGACTGGGCCTGGACCGAGCGGATCAACTGGCTGTGGGTCCGGCGCGGGGCTTACATCGGCGCGGCGGTGCTGGTGCTGCTGCCGATCGTCACGTTCGCGATGGCCTACTTCATCGTCGACATTCCGAAGCCGGGAGACCTTCGCACCAACCAGGTTTCGACGATCCTGGCCAACGATGGCTCGGAGATCGCGAAGATCATTCCGCCGGAGGGCAATCGGGTCGACGTCAACATCAACCAGGTTCCCGTGCATGTGCGCCAGGCGGTGATCGCCGCGGAAGACCGCAATTTCTACTCGAACCCCGGGTTCGATTTCAGCGGCTTCGCCCGGGCGGTGAACAACAACCTGTTCGGTAGCGGTGACCTGCAGGGCGGGTCGACGATCACCCAGCAATACGTGAAGAACGCGCTGGTCGGATCGGCCCAGCACGGAGTCAGCGGCCTGATGCGCAAGGCCAAGGAACTCGTCATCGCCACCAAGATGTCGGGGGAGTGGTCGAAAGACGAAGTGCTGCAGGCCTATCTGAACATCATCTACTTCGGCCGGGGCGCGTACGGGATTTCGGCCGCCGCCAAGGCCTACTTCAACAAACCCGTCGAACAGCTCACCGTCTCCGAAGGCGCGCTGCTGGCGGCGCTCATCCGGCGCCCGTCGACACTGGACCCGGCGGTCGATCCGCAGGGCGCCCGTGCGCGCTGGGCGTGGGTGCTCGACGGCATGGTGGAAACCAAGGCGCTGTCTTCGAATGACCGTTCCGCGCAGCAGTTTCCGCCGACCGTGCCGCCGGATCAGGCGCGCGCGCAGAACCAGACGACCGGGCCCAACGGGCTGATCGAGCGTCAGGTGACCCGAGAGTTGATGGAGCTGTTCAACATCGACGAGCGCACCCTGAACACGCAGGGCCTGCAGGTCACCACCACCATCGATCCCAAGGCTCAGCAGGCCGCGGAGAAGGCGGTGTCGAAGTACCTCGACGGCCAGGACCCCGATATGCGCTCGGCGGCGGTCTCGGTCGACCCGCACGACGGCGCGATCCGCGCATACTTCGGCGGCACCGACGCCAACGGTTTCGACTTCGCTCAGGCCGGACTGCAGACCGGGTCGTCGTTCAAGGTGTTCGCGTTGGTGGCCGCACTCGAACAGGGCATTGGGCTGGGATATCAGGTCGACAGTTCCCCGTTGACGGTCGATGGCATCAAGATCACCAACGTCGAAGGCGAGAGCTGCGGGACCTGCAACCTCGCCCAGGCGCTCAAGATGTCGCTGAACACCTCTTACTACCGGCTGATGCTCAAACTCAAGGGCGGCCCGCAGGCCGTCGCCGACGCCGCGCACCAAGCCGGTGTCGCCACCAGCTTCCCCGGCGTGGACCACACCCTGTCCGAGGACGGCAAGGGCGGCCCACCGAACAACGGAATTGTGCTCGGCCAGTATCAAACCCGGGTCTTCGACATGGCCTCGGCCTACGCCACGCTGGCCGCCTCCGGCGTCTATCACCAACCGCACTTCGTGCAGAAGGTCGTCAACTCCGACGGCCAGGTGCTCTTCGACGCCGCCAACTCCGACAACAAGAGCGAGCAACGCGTCCCCAAGGCCGTCGCCGACAACGTCACCGCGGCCATGGTGCCGATCGCCGCCTACTCCCGCGGCCACGCGCTGGCAGGCGGTAGGCCGTCGGCCGCCAAGACCGGCACCACCCAACTCGGCGACACCACCTCGAACAAGGACGCCTGGATGGTGGGCTACACGCCGTCGCTGTCAACGGCGGTGTGGGTGGGCACGGCCAAAGGCGATAGCCCGCTGGTAACCGCTTCGGGCGGAGCGGTTTACGGTTCGGGGCTGCCGTCGGACATCTGGAAATCCACCATGGACGGGGCCCTGAAGGGCACCTCCAACGAATCCTTCCCGAAGCCGACCGAGATCGGCGGCTATGCGGGCGTGCCTGTCGCGCCACCGCCGCCACCGCCGCCCTCGGAGACCGTCATCCAGCCCACCATCGAAGTGGCGCCGGGCATCACCATTCCGGTCGGTCCGCCCACGACGATCACCGCGGCGCCACCGGCGCCCGGCGGCCCGCCGGTTGGTCCGGAGCCGGGCGGCCCATTCGGCGGCCCCCCGTTCGGTGGCCCCCCGGGTGGTGGCGTCCCGCCGGGTGGACCCCAAGCGCCGCAACCGCCACCGTGACCGACGCCGCGGGGGTCGGCGCGACCACTTCACCGCAGCCGCTGGCGGCGGATCTGCGCAGCGCCGACACCCGAGATTGCCCGAGCCGCAACGACTTTCTGGGCGCCGCGCTCGCCGACGTCGTCGGTGGTCCGGTGGGCCGGCACGCGTTGATCGGCCGCTCGCGGCTGATGACCCCGCTGCGGGTGATGTTCATGATCGGGCTGGTCTTCCTGGCGCTGGGCTGGTCGACGAAGGCGGCCTGCCTGCAAAGCACCGGCACCGGGACCGGCGATCAGCGGGTGGCCAATTGGGACAACCAACGCGCTTACTACGAGTTGTGCTACTCCGACACCGTGCCGCTCTACAGCGCAGAGTTGTTGAGCCAAGGCAAGTTTCCCTACAAATCGAGCTGGATCGAGACCGACTCGACCGGCGCCCAGCAGATCCGCTACGACGGCCGGCCCGCGGTGCGCTACATGGAGTATCCAGTGCTGACGGGGGTCTATCAGTACGTGTCGATGGCACTGGCGAAGACCTACACCGCGCTGAGCAAGCTCGCCCCGCTTCCGGTTGTCGCCGAGGTGGTGATGTTCTTCGATATCGCGGCATTCGGGCTGGCGCTGGCCTGGCTGGCCACCGTCTGGGCGACTGCGGGCCTGGCCGGGCGGCGGATTTGGGACGCCGCCTTTGTGGCGGGCTCGCCGATATTGATCTTTCAGATATTCACCAACTTCGACGCGCTGGCAACGGCTTTCGCGATGGCCGGGCTGTTGGCGTGGGCGCGACGAAAACCGGTGCCGGCCGGCGTGCTGATTGGCCTGGGTGCCGCGGCGAAGCTGTATCCGTTGCTGTTCTTGGGCCCGATGCTGCTGCTGGGAATCCGGACCGGGCAGCTGCGCGCGTGGGTCCGCACGACGGTGGCCGCCGGGGTGACCTGGCTCGTGGTGAACCTGCCCGTGCTGGTGTTCTTCCCCCGCGGCTGGTCGGAGTTCTTCCGGCTCAACACGCGGCGCGGCGAGGACATGGACTCGCTGTACAACGTCATCAAGTCCTTCACCGGTTGGCGGGGATTCGATCCCAAGCTCGGTTTCTGGCAGCCGCCGACAGTGCTCAACACCGTCGTCGCGGTGTTGTTCGTGGCGTGTTGTGCCGCAATCGCTTTCATCGTGCTGACGGCACCACAGCGGCCGCGGGTGGCGCAGCTGTTGTTCTTGGTGGTCGCGGCCTTCCTGCTGACCAACAAGGTGTGGAGCCCACAGTTCTCGCTGTGGCTGGTGCCGCTGGCGGTGCTCGCGCTGCCGCACCGGCGGCTATTGCTGGCATGGATGACCGTCGACGCGCTGGTTTGGGTGCCGCGGATGTATTACCTGTACGGCAACCCCAACCGCTCGCTGCCCGAACAGTTCTTCACCACCACCGTGTTGCTGCGCGACGTCGCGGTTATCGTCTTGTGTGCGTTGGTGATTCGCCAGATATACCGCCCCGGCGAGGATTTGGTGCGATGGGGCGCGCGGGCGGACGATCCGGCGGGCGGACCGTTCGACCGCGCGGCTGACGCCCCGCCGGGCTGGTTGCCGGACTGGCTGCGACCGGTTGGGTCGCGCCGTTCGAGCATCCCGGCGTCCGACGACGAAGCCGACGAGCAACCCGCACTGGCAAGCGGCGCCAGGTCATGACCCAGGTCGCCATCCCGATCTTTCCCCGATTCACCGCACTCGACGCGGTGGGTCCGTACGAGGTCCTGCAACGCATTCCGTCGATCGACGTCGTGTTCGTCGGGCACCACCGCGGTGAGGTGCGGACCGAGAAGGGAATGCTCGGCGTCAGTTGTGACGCCACCTTCGAGGAGGTGGGCGCTCCCGATGTGGTGGTGTTCCCCGGCGGCATCGGCACCCGGCAGCTGATTCACGACGAGGCCATCCGGGGGTGGCTGCAGGCGGTGCACCCCAACACCAGGTTCACCACCTCGGTGTGCACCGGCGCGCTGCTGCTGGCCGCGGCCGGCCTGCTCGACGGGCTCACCGCCACCACCCACTGGCGGGCCGCCGAACTCCTCAATGGTTTGGGCGCCCGCTACGTTGCGGAGCGAGTGGTCGAACACCTGCCGCAGCGGATCATCACCGCCGCCGGGGTGTCCAGCGGCATCGACATGGCCCTGCGGCTGGTGGAACTGCTCGTCGATCGCGAGGCCGCACAGGCGGCTCAGCTGCTCATCGAATACGACCCGCACCCGCCCTTCGACTCGGGCGCGCTCGCCAAGGCGGCTCCCGCGACGGTGGCAAGAGCCGAGGAATACCTGGCCGCCCGGCAATAGCGAGGTTGCCAAATCAGCCGGATTTTTCTGGTCAGCCCACTATCCGGTAGCCTGATCCGGTTGCCGACGCAGGCGACCCTCCTGCCACGGAATGCCCGTGGCCGCTTGAGACCAGAGGAGGTGGTGAGGTTTCCATGCGTCCATACGAAATCATGGTCATTCTTGACCCCACGCTCGACGAACGCACCGTGGCCCCATCCCTGGAGACGTTCCTCAACGTCGTCCGCAAAGATGGTGGATCCGTCGACAAGGTCGACATCTGGGGCCGGCGCCGCCTGGCCTACGAGATCGCCAAGCACGCCGAAGGCATCTATGTCGTCGTCGACCTCAAGGCCGAGCCGGCGACGGTATCCGAGCTCGACCGGCAGCTGAGCCTCAACGAGTCGGTACTGCGCACCAAGGTGATGCGCACCGACAAGCACTAACAGCTTCGGCTGCGTCGCGGGTCCACCGTGGGTGGACTTGCGTAGGCTCAGCCAGGACACCGTCTCAGAAGCGGCCCCAGGAGGAAATTGTGGCTGGTGACACCACTATCACCGTCGTCGGAAACCTGACCGCCGACCCCGAACTGCGGTTCACCCCGTCGGGTGCCGCCGTCGCGAACTTCACCGTGGCGTCGACGCCGCGGATCTATGACCGCCAGAGCGGGGAATGGAAAGACGGTGAGGCGCTGTTCCTGCGGTGCAACATCTGGCGCGAGGCTGCCGAGAACGTCGCGGAGAGCCTCACGCGTGGTGCCCGGGTGATCGTGACGGGCCGGCTCAAGCAGCGCTCTTTTGAGACTCGTGAAGGTGAGAAGCGCACCGTCGTCGAGGTGGAGGTCGACGAGATCGGCCCGTCGCTGCGGTACGCCACAGCCAAGGTCAACAAGGCCAGCCGCAGCGGCGGTGGCGGTGGAGGCGGCGGCTTCGGCGGTGGCGGTGGCGGTGGATCCCGCCAGCAATCGGCGCCGGCGAGCAGCGCACCCGCGGACGACCCGTGGGGCAGTGCGCCCGCATCGGGTTCGTTCGGCGGCGGGGACGACGAACCGCCCTTCTGATTCGACAAAACTTCAGTAATAGAGAACGGAAAGAAAGACAGACATGGCCAAGTCCAACAAGAGGCGGCCGGCTCCAGAAAAGCCGGTCAAGGCACGCAAGTGTGTCTTCTGCGCCAAGAAGGATCAAGCGATCGACTACAAGGACACCGCGCTGCTGCGTACGTACATCAGCGAGCGCGGCAAGATCCGGGCGCGTCGGGTCACCGGCAATTGCGTGCAGCACCAGCGTGACATCGCCATCGCGGTGAAAAATGCCCGTGAGGTGGCGCTGCTGCCCTTTACCTCCTCGGCGCGATAGTCGCCGCAGGCCTACCGAAAGTACGAAACGATGAAGCTGATTCTGACGGCTGACGTCGACCACCTTGGCACCGTCGGCGACACAGTCGAGGTCAAGGACGGTTACGGCCGCAACTTCCTGCTCCCGCGCGGTCTGGCGATCGTGGCCTCCCGCGGCGCGCAGCGGCAGGCCGACGATATCCGCCGGGCCCGCGAAACCAAGGCCGTGCGCGACCTCGGGCACGCCAACGAACTGAAGACGGCGATCGAGGCGCTCGGACCGGTCTCGCTGCCGGTCAAGACCGCGGCCGATTCCGGGAAACTGTTCGGCTCGGTCACCGCCGGCGATGTCGTCGCCGCGATCAAGAAGGCCGGTGGTCCCAACCTGGACAAGCGGATCGTGCGGCTGCCCAAATCGCACATCAAGGCCGTCGGGACCCACCCGGTGGCGGTGCACCTGCACCCCGAGGTCGACGTCGAGGTCGCGCTCGAGGTCGTCGCGCAGAGCTAAGCACGCGACGTTTGCTCGTTGCCGGCGGTGGCCTTGATCGGCCGCCGCCGGGCTTCGTTGTACTGCGGCCGCGAGGGCGCCATCCGTTGGTGCGGATCGCGGACGCGCGCGCTGGCGAACAATTTCTGGGGTGCGTTTCCCGGGGGCGCTTTACCGGCCCGTAACGCTGGGAAAATATGGCGGAAAGCCAACACGCCCGGCGCAGTAACCTGCGGCGACACGCCGTAGAGATTCTTGTCCACACGATTTTGATGCCGTTGTATGGCCGGTATCTGCAGTGATGTCCCAACCCTTTGCATTAATCCACAGGTTCTCCACACCCCGCTCAACACAGGTGTCGACGGATATGCACACACGATGCACACCTTCATGAACAGCACCCCCTTTGCGTACTAGCCAGCAACGTTTAACGTCGTCCCGGCGCCGGGCGTACGGGTGCTGTGCGGCGCAGGTTGTCAGGGTCTTGACCTACGCTCGCTGTCGGCTATCGAATGTATGTTCGGATGCGTGAACCAGGGGAGGAGGGAACCCGTGGCGGTCGTCGATGACTTGGCGTCAGGCATGGATTCCCCGCCGCCGAGCGAGGACTTCGGGCGGCAACCACCCCAGGACATGGCGGCCGAGCAGGCGGTGCTTGGCGGCATGCTGCTCAGCAAGGACGCCATCGCCGACGTCCTCGAGCGGCTGCGGCCCGGCGACTTCTACCGGCCCGCCCACCAGAATGTGTACGACGCGATCCTGGACCTGTACGGGCGCGGCGAACCAGCCGACGCAGTGACGGTCGCCGCGGAACTGGACCGGCGCAACCTGCTGCGTCGCATCGGTGGGGCACCCTATCTGCACACCCTGATCTCGACGGTGCCGACCGCGGCCAACGCGAGCTACTACGCGACCATCGTGGCCGAAAAGGCGCTCCTGCGGCGCCTCGTGGAGGCCGGCACCCGGGTTGTGCAGTACGGCTACGCGGGCGCCGAGGGTGCCGACGTGGCCGAGGTGGTCGACCGCGCGCAGGCCGAGATCTACGAGGTGGCCGAGCGCCGGACGTCGGAGGATTTCGTTCCGCTCGAGGATCTGCTGCAGCCGACCATGGACGAGATCGATGCCATCGCCTCCAACGGCGGTGTGGCGCGCGGTGTCCCAACCGGTTTCACCGAACTCGACGAGGTGACCAACGGTTTGCACGCCGGCCAGATGATCATCGTGGCGGCCAGGCCCGGGGTGGGGAAATCGACGCTGGGTCTGGATTTTTTGCGATCATGCTCGATCAAGCACCGCATGGCCAGCGTCATCTTCTCGCTGGAGATGAGCAAGTCCGAGATCGTCATGCGGCTGCTGTCGGCGGAAGCGAAGATCAAACTCGCCGACATGCGGTCCGGTCGCATGAGCGACGAGGACTGGACGCGGCTGGCGCGGCGGATGAGCGAAATCAGCGAGGCGCCACTGTATATCGACGACTCGCCCAACCTGACGATGATGGAGATCCGCGCCAAGGCGCGTCGGCTGCGGCAGAAATCCGACCTGCGCCTGGTCGTCGTCGACTATCTGCAGTTGATGTCGTCGGGCAAGAAGGTCGAGTCGCGACAACTCGAGGTATCCGAATTCTCGCGCCAACTCAAGCTTTTGGCCAAGGAGCTCGAGGTGCCCGTCGTCGCGATCAGCCAGCTGAACCGCGGTCCCGAGCAGCGCACAGATAAGAAGCCGATGCTGTCGGACCTTCGCGAATCCGGTTCCCTGGAGCAGGATGCGGACATGGTGATCCTGCTGAACCGCCCGGACGCGTTCGAGCGCGATGATCCACGCGGGGGAGAGGCGGATTTCATTCTCGCCAAACACCGCAACGGCCCCACCAAGACGGTGACGGTCGCGCACCAGCTGCACCTGTCGCGGTTCACCAACATGGCGCGCTGACGTAGCAGCGAACGTGGTGGTAGACGGCGAAATTTCCCTAATTGCAAGACTTTCGGCTGCGGCGAAACACCGTCTGGAGCGCGTCCCCTCGAAGAATACCGGTGGAGAGTTGCGGCGCCGTTTCCGGTAGCGGCGTTTCGGTAAGGTCGAGACGTGGCGCATTCAAAAGACTTCTTCATCAGCTATAACAAAGCGAACCGTGCTTGGGCTGAGTGGATCGCGTGGGTGCTTGAAGCCGAAGGGTATAGGACGGTAGTCCAGGATTGGGATTTCAAGCCCGGCGGTAATTTTGTCGTGGAGATGGACACCGCCACTAAAGAGTGCGCGCGGACGATTGCGGTCCTGTCGCAGGATTATCTAGATGCCGAATTCACCGTGCCGGAATGGGCAGCGCAGTTCGCAACTGATCCGAAAGGTCTGAACCGCAGGCTTGTTCCGGTGCGCGTGGACTCCTGTGACATCGAGGGCCTGCTCGGCCAGGTCATCTACTGTGATCTCGTTGGCCTCGATGAGGAAACTTCGCGAAAGCGTCTATTGTCACAGCTGAGCCCGGGACGTACGAAACCCGCTGTCGCGCCGCCATTTCCAGGTGCCTCAAGTGGCACACCCTTCCCCATTCCGAAACAGCCGAGTAGCTCAAGCAAACGAGCGCTCTGGAGACCTCTGGCTAACCCGATTCATCCCCAATGGAGGGGAGACACCATGCACGCTGGATACTCGCGATCGACGCTTGAGCTGCACAGCATCCCAATCGATCAACAGACCCTCGAGGCTCGGTCACTACGGGAGTTGGCCAACGCCCTGCCAGCACTCGGTCGACAAAGCGGGTTGTTCGACCAGGCGGAAGCTGTCGAAGCTGATGCAGCAGAGGACCGTGCCGAAGCACATGCAACCGGTGCCCACGGCTGGCGTGGCTCAAAAGGGATTGCCGTTGAGAGAGATCGGAGTGTGAGCAGTTGGCTCCCGTTGCCACACGGAAGCCTCGGGTCGGTCTTCGACGAGGAAGACGTAAGTAATCGCCTGGTCGCCGCGTTGGCACTGCACGCAAGCACGGGTCTGCACGAAGAAGGGGAAGTGGCGCTGGCACTTTCGATCGAGCCGATCAGCATGTTAATGGTAGGACGGGCGGGTGAAGTTGAGACGCGTTCCTCTGCGCAATTGCTCTACACGATGGCGCCAAAGTCGGCACTCCGCATAGAACCGACCGATTCAGTCCCCGTCTCCGCGCTGGGGGCTCGCGCGGCGGAGATCGCGCACGAACTGACGGCCAGGCTGGTGCTACGTCTAGCCGCGATTCGCTGAGGAAATGGGCGGTACAGCGGTGTACGACGAAAGGCTCAAGTGTGAACGTCTTGCTCTAACGCTGAGCAATTCTCGGGCGCAATCGTCGCGCGGCAATCTGTTCCGCACAACGCCCTCGGTATCGGAGCTCATGAGTCGCCTGGACTGGATTTGGCCGCGATCGCTGCGACAAGGGCGTCGATGAAGCCATCAGCGCGTAGGCGTAGGTGTCCCGTGCAGCTTTCCACGTCCACGACTAGATCTTCGCCGCCATCGACGACGACAGTTATTTGGCGGCGGCCATGGCCAAAGTGGTAGTCGTCGAGGGTGACCTCGGCGGCTAAGTGCACTGTTCTGATGTTGGAGATCAGGTGAATCGAGCCGGTGACCGTCAACGCATTCTCGTCGCCCCTCGCCGTCAGTTGTCCGAGCGCGTTGCCCTTCAGCCAGTAAAGTTTTCGCAGACGCCCTTGCTCGTCTCGCATGCCCGCCCAGGCATCAACCGGCCAGCCTGTAAAACTGTTGACAGCTAACGCGAATGCCGAACTGGCTTCGCCATCTGGCGACCATCTGTCGCCTCCAGTCAGTTCCTCACGAATCGCCTCAACATCGTTCATAGGTGCGGACAATATGCGCTCCGACCGACAAGCGCGCTCCCCGGCGGCAAACCCATCTCGAGGGTTGCTCTGATGGCGCTCCGCGGCGGGGTCAGCGCCATAGCCTCTGATTTCTCGATCCGGCAGGAGCAGCCACGTGTGCTCACGGCTATTTCGCTTCGAGCGAAAGTCTCAGCTCGCATACGTGGAACGGGGACAATATGAGCTAATGCTTGAATACGAGTGTTCAGCGAGCGGGCAGCCGGTATCCGGCACTCCGCCGACCAGTATGTCGTGCCCAAGTTGTGGCAGATCCGTGAACACCGTCCAGGACATAGATGGTGCCTGGGTCGTCGAGATCCACAGCATGATGGCCGCAACCGAGAATCGGCGCCGCCAGCACGACACGTCGTAATTCGAAACGTCTGAGCGTGCGGCTAACCGGTTCTGTCGGATACAGCTGGGAGGGTGATCCCTATGCGCCCCGAGGTGTGGCAGGTGGTTACTAGCACCGCGCCCGTTGTGCTCGTCACCGGGGACACCGGGACCGGAAAGTCTTCGGTCCTTCAATCAACTCTCGCGGAGTACGCGAGCACGGTCGTGGCGCCGCCGGTATCAGTGTGCCTTTTCGACAGTGGGGCGCTGCAAGTGGCGCTGTTTGAGGCTTTGGCGACAGTGCTTGCCACTGCGGGACCCGGCGAATCAAAGTGGCGCGATCTGGCGAAGCGCTTTCGGCATGCGACCCGTGAAGCGGCCCTCGAGGTCGGGAAGGCACTCGCGGATGCGGTCGCCGAGGAGGTGGTTGAGTTCGCGAAGACCAAGCTTGGTGAGAACGCCGGCAAGGGATTGCTCAAGTTTTGGAAGTCACTGAAAAAGGATACGAGCCCAGACCTACGACGTACGCTCCGTGCGCAGTCCGACACCAACGTCGTTCGACTGCTAATGCAAATGAGCGACGAAGTCGCCAGCGTTGTTGGTCGAGACCTCGTCATCACCCTGGATGAGGGCAACCGTCTGCGCGATGACGATCAACGAATTCTCGCTTCTATCGCTGCCGCACCGGCGCGTCGCGTTCGGATCGTGATCGCGTGGTCGACTGCGGAAATCGATTCGTTGCCGGGCTTGGTGAGACTCAGAAAGTTGAGCGTGCCGGAGATTGAGGTCGCGGGCTTAAGTCGTGAGGACATCGAACGGTGGCTCACGAGTGTGGGTATGGCACAGATGACCGACGACATTCACGCGCTAACGGCGGGCTACCCGCTATTGGTTGAAGGCCTCGTCGCATACCTGCGAAGCGGCGGCCCCCTCGACCGATACTCAGCACCAACGCTTTTCAACGATGTGCTGGCCGACGCGCTCACGCGACTGCCGACAGACGCCCATCATGCTGCACGCAGACTGTCTGCTTTCGCGTACCCGCTGCCCGAGAGCGAGATTCCGGGCTATCTCGGTGTTGACGCTGTCGCGTGGGGTGCAATGCGCAATGCTCTTGAACGCGAAAAAGTTTTCTCCGTGCCCTACCCCGACGGCACGTGGTTCCACGAAACACGGCGCGCTTACCTATGGGGCGCTGTCTTAACCAAGCCAGAACGCGAGCAAGTCGGGCAGTCGGCATATTCGCGGCTACTCGAGCAGCAGCGCCGTGCCGAAGCCACCTACTCCGCAGGCCTTTTTCGGCAGATATCTGCCCTGGCTCCCTACGCCCACGAAAGCCTTGCCGCCAGCCCCACATTGGCGTCGGTTATAGGCCTGGATGTCGACCAGCTGGGCGTACTCGCAGCCGTCATCGAATTGACCAACGTCGAATCAGGATCACCCACGCCTGCAGACCAGGTGGTTATCCATGCGCATACCGCATACGGGGTCGATCGAGCCAAAGCGATCTACGCCCTCCAGGCCCTTCAAGAGTTGAAAATTGTTGATTTAAACGAGATTTCAAGCGATCCGCCCGATACTGCAGAGTCGGTGACAGATCTGCTGCTCGATTACGAATCCGACATCGTCGCACGGGGTCGGATCCAGGCAGTATTGGGCAAGGCCGCGGTGCCCCATTTGGCTGATCACGTCGTCCGCGCTCATCTGGAGCGTGTGAGGCTCGAGTCATATGCAATGATCACCCAGGTTGGCGACGCCGACGCTATGCAAGTCATCGATAATGCCAATCTCGTTCGCGCGCCGGCACTATTCCGGCGTGTCGGCGATCCAGCTCTCGGCATATGGCTTCGCTACGGCGACCAACCAGTAACTGTGGTCGGAGTTTTCAATACGACCGCCGACCGCGCTGCCGCCGAGCGCGAGATCGCCGACCTTTCGAGCAGCTCATTCGGCCGACGCGTAGTAGTAGACCGAACCTTTAAAGATCCGACACACACAATCCCTTCGCTCAGGTTCATGCGAGCTGTCTATTTCGCGACAGGTCTCAGCGTCCATTCCGATCATCGCGAATACTGGCTCGACCATCCGCCGCCGCTACCGATGCTCGAGTTCGCGCAAAGGCAAGTCGACCTACTCGGCCTATTGCGCTCGGAGACAGACGAACTCGAACGCGAAGTCTACGGCCTAACCCAACTATCCGGAGTTGCCATCGCACGCCAGGGCAAGACGGAATACCGCCTTGACGTCCAGGGAGCAGCACACGTCTACTCGATGGACTTTAATAAGACAACTGACATCCTGGCAAACAGGTCACTCGTGTCAGCCCGAATGGAGCTGGCGCTTGGCCTTACATCAACTGCCTCGACGAAGCACCTAACCACTCAGACATGGCAAGGAGAGCGGACTCAAGATCCCGTGGTCGAACTGCTGGGCACGCTTCGGAAGCAAGCCGAAAAATTCAATACGCGTCAACCGCGTACCGTCGTACGGCTCGAAAAGGGTTTACTGCAAGCTCAATTGGCGGAAGCACACATCCGCGAGCAACATCTCGCGCGTAAGTTATCTGAGACAATCACCATCGGCGGCGAGCGCGGAATTCGCCCCATGAGAGCACTGCGTGTCGCGATATTGACGCATGGGCGCCGGGATCGACCAACTCAGCGTGGAGCCATCTGCGCATGGCCTGAAGGAGACCCGGATGACGTCGAGATTCGCTACGTGTCAGATGTACCGCACGACACCGCGGAAGGTGCTTACAAGGCGGCATTCGGCACTGACGCCGACACGACGGACCTCCACGGCAGCATGCTGCCGGCAGTGCTGGCGTCCCTACTAGGTTTTGCCGATAACGAGATCGAGCTCGCGGATTGATTCGATAGGTGGCTGAACTGGGGTTATGCAGCGAAGATTAGCAAGCCTCTGCGACACGCCGAAGTTTTGTCAAAGTAGCCAGGCGTGTCTTGTCAATCTTCGCTGCATCTCGACAGCAGTTACGCATTATCGGCGCGCATTGACAGCGCGCAGTAAGTGTCCGAGACGTTCGACTGCCGCTGGGTATTCGTGTTCCGACGGTGTCCCGTAGCCCACCACTATTCCGGCAGTGCCGGGGTCGCGGTGCCAGAACGGCGCCAACGCGGTTAGGGCAATCTCCCGCTTGCGCGCAGCGACCATGACGTCAGCCTCCGTTAGTCCCGCGGGTAACGAGACGACAGCGTGAAGACCGGCGGCGACCCCATGTACCGACATCGCCGGCGCAGCGTTGCCGAGGGTGGCCAGTAGAGCGTCGCGGCGCTGCCGGTAGCGCCGGCGCATCCGTCGGACGTGGCGGTCGAGCGCGCCCGACTCGATCAATTCGGCGAAAGCCAATTGGGCGAGGATGTCGGTGCCGCGGTCGGCGCGGCGCTTGGCCTCGATGACCGCGCCGAGCAAATCGGCAGGCAGGGCGAGCCACCCTAGGCGGATGCCTGGAGCCAGAATCTTGCTGGCACTGCCTGCGTAAACGACATGCTCCGGGGCGAGTCCTTGCAGCGCGCCGACGGGATGGCGGTCGTAGCGAAACTCCCCGTCGTAGTCGTCCTCGATCACGTACGCGCCGCGTTGCGCGGCGATGCGGGCGAAGTGGGCGCGCCGATCGGCGGCCAGCGTCGCGCCCAGCGGGGCTTGGTGGGCGGGGGTGAGGACGGCTGCCGCAACCGATGATGTGCTGAATCCTTCCGTCCGGGCGCCGCCGTGGTCGACGTCGAGGGGAACGACCTCGAGCCCGCTGGCGATGGCTGACGCGCGGTGATCGGGAAGGCAGGGGTTCTCCAGGGCGATGGCCTGGGCTCCGGCGGCGGCGAGCGCGTCACACACCAGCCGCAAGCCCTGCGTGAAACCGCTGCAGATGACGATCTGCTCGGCGCTGGTGAGCACTCCGCGCACCCGGCCCAGGTAGTTAGCGAGCACAGCGCGCAGCCGCGGGGACCCGCGCGGATCCAGCGGACCGAGTTCGGAATGCGGGGTGACCTGGAAGGCTTGCCGCAGTGCGCGCAGCCACTCCGTGCGGGGAAACATGCTCAGGTCCGGGCGCCCGAGGCGAAAATCCGCGACGATGCGGGGAGCAACCGGTTCGGCATCGGGCTGTGGCCGCGGATGCAACGCGTGGGCCACCTCGGTGCCCGCACCGGGCCGAGTACGCAGGTATCCCTCGGCCACCAGCTGCGCATAGCTCTCGACGACGGTTCCGCGTGCCATGCCGAGTTGCTCGGCCAGCGCGCGAGAGGACGGCAACCGTTCGCCGGCGGCCAGACGGCCGTCGCGGATGGCCTGCCGCAGCGCATCTTCGAGCGCCGCGCGGCGACCGCGGCTCGGCGCAAGCTCCAGGTGCAGGTCGACGCCGGTGCCGATACTGGTCCACGAATTAGGCATCAAATTGGACCATACAGGCGAACCGGTTGCCTTGTAGTTTCGGACGCGTGATCGCGAAATCACCGCAGCGCGGAAGAGGAGGAGTGGTGACCGCCCGACGCGTGGAGACCAAGGCGAGTTTGACTGCCCAGGTCAACGCAGCGCAGCGGGCAGCAGAAACGCTGCAGTTCGCTCGCCGTGGCCTCCTCGACGACCCGTACTCGCGGCATTTCGTGCGTCATCCGGCGTTGCGGGCCATGCTGGTTCACCGGCTGCCGGCCGGCGCCGCCGTGCGGGTGTTCGACCGGCTCTGCGGTGGACTCCACGCTCACATCGTGTTGAGGGTCCGCTACACCGATGACGTCTGTCAGGCCGCGATCGGCGATGGCATCGATCAACTGGTGCTGCTCGGTGCCGGGTTCGACACGACCAGCCTGCGCCTGGCCGGGATCCCGCTGACCATCTTCGAGGTGGACGCGCCGACGACCCAGACGGATAAGCGCCCCACAATCGAGAGGCTGTTGCCGTCGTCCCGGAAGTGCCAAACGGTATGGGTGCCATGCGATTTCGAGCATGACGCGCTTCGCGAACGGCTACTCGCCAGCGGATTCGATCCGTTCAAGCGCAGCGTGATCGTGTGGCTCGGGGTCAGCCCGTACCTCACCGGCCACACGATCGAACAGACGCTTGCCGATCTCTCTGTCTTGTGCGCGTCGGGCAGTCACCTCGTCGTCGACTATGTCGATGCCGGGGTCATCACCGGCACCACCCGGTGGAAAAGCGCCCAGCGGGTGGCCCGGGTGGTGGCGCGGCGCGGCGAAGCGTACCGAAGTGGCTTCACCGCAGCAGATCTGGACGCTGTGCTGGCGGCCCATGGGTTTGAGCGCTGCGAGCATGCGACCGTGTCCGCACTACTACAGCGCTATGACTCGGCGCATGCCAGCAGATTGACCGGCGACGACTGGCTTGCGATCGCCTCGGCCCGCCGGGTCTGACCAATCCAACCGATCGAAACGAGGGAAATGACAGGAAAACTCGACGAACCAGCCTCAGCGACGGCAGCCGCATTCGTGCAACAATTTCGTGAGGTGTGGGCCGCACCCACGATCGGACGTCTGGACGCCCTGACCCACCCGGACGTCTGTTATACCCAACCGCTACTTGCCGACGTGCGTGGTCGCGAGCAGGCCAGCGCGTACTGGCGCCGAGTCTTCACTCTCATGCCGGACCTGCACATCGACGTGGTGAACTGGGCGGTTTCCGCTGACAACCTCGTCTACATCGAGTTCTTGATCAAGGGAACGCTCGGCGGCACGTCCGTATCCGTTCCGGCGATCGACCGCTATGAGCTCGACGGGTCCGGACGGGTACGGCGGCGGATCTTGTATTGCGATGCGCTGACAATGGCTGCGTCGGTGGTGCGCCGACCCCGGGCGTTGGCGGCGCTGCTGCGGCAGGGTACGCGAATCATCCTTGCTGCGGGCATTTCCGCGATCCAGTCGACCCGGCGGGGTGGCGATCGATGACGGGGCCGACGGCGGCGGCTCACGAGCTAGGGCGGCGGCCCGAAGACGCCGCCGCTTTCGTCGAAGCCGTCGCGCGCGCGACCAACGAATGCCTCACCGACATGGTGTATGACATCTACGCCCCCGACGCCCGGGCGGTGATGATCACCGACGGCGCACGCGAGGAATCAGTCGGCGTGCTCGCCATCCACGACGCGTACGCCAGGAATTGCGCGGCATTCAAAGCACGCCGGTTCACACTTGAAAAGCAGCTTGTCGCCGCCACCGAGGACACCATCGTCAACGAGTGGCGCGGTGGACCGCGCGGGCGCCACCAGGGTTGCGGTATCGAAGTCTGGCGATTTGACCACGAGGGCAAGGTGATCGACCTGCGCCTGTACAGCTACCTGAAAGTCCGGCCCACCCTGCACCCACTGCAGATACTGCAGCTGATGCTCGGCTCGCCAGGGATGACGCTAGCCGCCGGCTGGGCGAGACTTCGTCAACGCTGATTTGCGACGACTTTCGACCGATTACCTGTCACGCCGTGCTGCTTGATTGGACACACCGGCGCATCGAAATCAGCAAGCGGTACGGAACAACCTGTGCCGCAGGCATGTTGGCGTCTGTGTCGACCGTAAGTTGTGGAACCACCGTGCTGGCGATGAGTCTGCAGTCGGCAAGTTCCGGCTGGATCTCAGTTTCGACAGAATTGGCCCAGCGCTCCGTAAGCTGGGCTCGCCTGGCAATCGCCCTGGGCTGTACGCAAGGGGTTATCCGGGATTGAATGGTCGATGCAGGCCTGGCGGTCGACCGGATCGGTGATGCCGTCGCAGGGATCGTCGGCGTGCGCTTGTCCGTGGGATACACAAAGGGATGCCAGCGCGATGGCCGCCGCCGCCGACATCCTCGTTATTGCCGTCTTCATCTCAACTGCTTCCTCTGACCGCTCAGCTGTGGCCGTGTCGTCGTCACCAATACCAGTGTCGCACTGTCTTCGCCGAAACCGACCGAGTAAAGCCAACGCCCGGCATGGAAAGAGATGCTCTCGTAGGCGTGATCACCGCGCGGAGCTGCGTGATGCAACCGGACGCTCGCCAGCAGCAAAGTTTGCTCAATGTTCAACCGCTCGAGCTCCCCCTGTGATAGACCACTAAAGTGCCCCGGCACCGTTAGCCCGACATTGAAGGATTACCAGCATGGCTACCGTGCACGGCTTTGCCGCATCTGCTAACGACGTCGACCTTTGACGGGGCGGGCATGGACTTTTCGGCTCCTCCCGAGATCACCTCAGCACTAATTCATTCTGGGCCGGGGCCTGGATCATTGCTCAGCGCTGCCACCGCATGGCGCCAGTTGGCGATCGAGCTGGGGCGCACGGCCTCGGATTACGCCAGCACTGTGGCCGCCACCCCCTGGCAGGGACCATCAAAGACGGCGATGACCCTCGCTACGGTTCCCTACATCGCCTGGCTAAACACGACGGCGATGCAAGCCGCTCAGATGTCGGTGGCGGCCACCACCATGGCCAGCTCATTCGTCGCCACCCAGGCAGCTGTGGTGCATCCGAGCGTCGTGGCCGCAAACCGCGCACTGCTGTCTCACCTGATTGCGACGAACTTCTTCGGCATCAACTTTCCGGCCATCGCCGCCACCGAGGCCCAGTACATGGAGATGTGGGCGGGTAACACGACCGCGCTGATGGCCTACCACGCCAGCAGGTTGCAGACCATGGCGATGCCGACATTCTCGTCTCCCGCCGCTACCACCAACTCAGCCGGCGTGGCCAACCAGCGCGCTGCCGTAGCCGCTGCACAGGCCGCTGCCGATCCGCCCGCGTTGAACCTTCCGACGGATCCTTTCTTCTCGAATCCCACCATCGGTTTCTTCCTTAATCAGGAAGCTAGCGTCGTCCAGAGCGGGTTCCCGTTCAACGCCCTTGCTGCGTTCACTGGAGGCCATGATTTCGTCCCCGGCCAGTTCCCAGACGTGCTGGCCCCCACCCCACGCAACCTCGCTCTCGCATACAACCTCACCGGTCCAGAGGCCGTTGGAGGGGTGCCCAATCTCTACGCTCCTCCCGCCGCTGAGGCCGGGGCGGTGGAAGCTTCGGTCACCGCGAATATGAGCAAAGGATTGTATGTGGGCAACCTCGTGGTCCCGCCTTCGGCGGTCACCTCCCCGATTCAGTTGGCTGCCACCGAGGCCCCGTTGGTGGCAACCTCTGCAGAAGGCGCTCCACTGATCCCGATGTTCGTTCCGCCGATGCCGCCGGGAGCGCGGAAGGCCCAGCGGGATAAGCCGGACGAGAAAGGTTATGGACCGCCGATCTTTGGCAACATCATGCGGCGGCCTCCCTCCGGGGGCTGAGAGGTCGGACGGCGAACGTCCTGGCCAATTGCTGTTGACCATCGCTGCACCAAGCCAACGCTTTCGGACTTCCGGTTCACCACCTACCGACCTCGTCGCCTTTGCCACGCGAGAGTACCTGCCGCGAAACACGTTGCTAAGACCGTCGATTCAGAACGCCATGTCGTAGCAGACCCACAGCAGCGGGCCGACCACGATGAATGCCAGCAGGGTGACCCCCCCGACGATCCGCCACGCGATGGTCGAGCGGAAGATCACCGCCGTCACCGCCGAAGCGGTCGCCAGGACTGTCAACACGGCCGCGATCACAACTTCGGTGCGCGCTGACTGCACTGCGGCTTCGGACAGCGGCGGGAAGAAGCCGGCTTCCAATTTGAACGCCAGAGCTTGATTGCTCTCGGCGATCAACAACAGCGAAAGCGCGAGCATCATCGCCGCCAAACCGGCCAGCGACAGGCAGGCTCCAAAGATGTTGCGGTTGCGGGGCTCGATCGGGCCCGTGTAGTGGGGCATCTCGTCCACACCCAGATCGTAGGGGCTAGAGCCACGGCGGCGCGGAAGAGGCAAAGCCGCACCGGCGAGGCGTTGTTGGCCGAGGTGTAGCCGGTGTGTGACCTTGCCGCGACGGCGGCGCAGGACGCTCAACACGTGACGGTAATCGCGGCCATCGCCGCGCTCGCGATAGCAGCATGCATCGGCTACTACTTCGGACGGCGTACGGCCTCGACACCGCCGAGCTGGAAGAAGCGAACGAGTCGGATCGCGCTGGGCAGGCAAGCCTTCAACCTGCTCGCGATGATCGCTGCGCGCCGGATCCAGCAGCGGTTCCAAGCGGTCCCAGGCATGGCCGCCGGATGGGGGTTGAGAGCCATTGCGCCGCTTCAGGTTCGACACGGTGCAGTGGCGCGGCTGCGGCCCTACTAGGGTGCACTGATATGGCTGTACTGCAGGGCAAAGTGGCGTTGGTGACCGGCGCGTCGTCGGGCCTGGGCGCCGAAACGGCGAAATTGTTTTCCCGCGAGGGCGCAACGGTTTTCGGTATCGGCCGCGATGCGGATCGCTTGGCCGCCGTGTTCGCCGCCGTCGAGCGGGGCAAATTCGCGTCGGTAGACATCGGTGCGGCGCGGGCCTGCCGGGACGCGGTCGAGCAGTGTGTCCGTGATTTCGGTGGACTCGACGTCCTTGTCAACGTCGCCGGGCGACACCAGATGCGCCGCACGGAGTCGATGACCGACGACGACTGGGAACAAGACCTTGCGGTCAACCTCAACGGGCCTTTCTACCTCTGCAGGGCGGCGCTGCCTCATCTACTGGAACGCGGCGGCAGCATCGTCAACGTCAGCTCCATCGCCGGCGTCGAGGGGCAGGCGTATTCGGCCGGCTACTGCGCCGCCAAGCACGGCCTGATCGGCCTCACCCGCGCGCTGGCCGTGGAATACACCGCGGATCGGTTGCGCGTCAACGCGGTATGCCCCGGTGGCATGCTCACGCCGCAGATCGAACAATTCAGCGCGCCAGACAATCCCAACTACGACCTGATCATGCGCACGGCCGCACCGCGCGGCATGATGCAACCCCTCGACGTCGCCAACGTGATCGCCTTCCTCGCCAGCGACGTCGCGACCGCCATCCATGGGGCTGTCTATCGGGTCGACAACGGTAAAGGCGCCGGCTAGGAAACGGTCAGCACACAGGCCGCTACGGCCCGTCATTACCAGAGCAGCGCGTCGAACATGAGCGCGGTGCCGGCGGCTGTGGAGGCCTGGTAGAGCGGTTCCCACCGAAACGGCCGCGCGGTCGTCGGCACCAGGGTCGTGCGGCGTTCGCCGACGAAGCGGTACGACCAATACAGTGCAACCGCGGCAAACCCAGCCATCAGCATCCAGTTCGCGGCGGCGATCCAAGAGAATTCCGCCGGCGCTGCAGGCATTTCGGGTGAGGGCACCTTCATCCCTGGCATGTTCATAGCCGTCGAGTCGGGCCGTGAGTGAAGGCGTGCGGGAACACCCGACAGGACTCCGCTCATCAGCGCGTACATCCATGCCATCGCCCCCATCATCGCCGCGTAGTAGCACATTTTCAGTCGCTGACGGGATACTGGCTGGGCCCACACGGCGGTGCCCACGAACCAGACCCCGGCAAGAAGAAAGAACAGAATCGGCCCTGCCGCCGGGAGGTCGACCCCCACGCGCCACACCATCGAAACCATCGCCATCGACATCGTCAGGTGTATCAGGTGATTGACCGTCCCCGTCCATTGATCGCGTTGTGCGACAGCGACGTACGCATACATCGCGACGCTGACGCCGAATAGGACCGTGACGGCCCAGCGCAGCGCCGGGTCACCGATCATGGCATGCAACATCGTGATATTACGAACACCGCCTGCGGCACCGCAGCCTTGCAGCGAACCTGCGTTGCGTACATGGCGCCACCGTACCCCTATGGGGTATTTGATCCAACCGCCGTCAAAGGGTGTCGGCGAATAGCCGCCAGCCTGGCGCACGTGCCCGGGGGCGGTAACGGTTCGAGCACGTTTCGGTCACCCCCCGACACGTCGTGTGGCACTACGGGTCTCGTGGTCGACAATTCGGGCATGACGCAATCGCGGGAGTCCGACGATGGCGCGTGAAATCTCGCGGCAGGCGTTTTTGCGGGGCGCCGTCGGCGCGTTGGCCACCGGCGCCGTCCTCGGCGCGCCCCGGGTGACCGCCGATCCGAGACCTACCGGGTGGGAAAGCCTGTCCACCGCCCTCGGCGGGAAGGTGCTGCTTCCGGATAGCCCCCAATTTGCCGGTGCCAAGCAGGTTTTCAATACCAACTACAACGGGTTGACGCCGGCGGCAGTCGTCGCACCCACGTCCGCGGCCGACGTGCAGAAGGCGATGGCGTTCGCGGCCGCCCACAACCTCAAGGTCGCCCCACGCAGCGGCGGCCATTCCTACATCGGCGCCTCGACCGCCAACGGCGCCATGGTGCTCGACCTGCGCCAACTGCCCGGGGACGCCAATTACGACGCCGCAACGGGGCAGGTGACGGTGACGCCCGCGACGAGCCTGTACGCGATGCACCGGACGCTGGCCGCGGCCGGCCGCGGCGTGCCGACGGGCACCTGTCCCTCGGTCGGTGCCGCGGGGCACGCGTTGGGCGGCGGCATGGGGGCCCAGTCACGGCATGCGGGCCTGCTGTGCGACCAGTTGACGTCGGCGTCGGTGGTGCTGCCCAGCGGTCAAGCTGTGACAGCATCCGCCGCCAGCAACCCCGACCTATTCTGGGCGCTGCGCGGTGGCGGTGGCGGCAACTTCGGTGTGACGACCTCGCTCACGTTCGCCACGTTTCCCACCAAGGACGTCGACGTCGTCAACCTCAACTTTCCGCCGCAGTCCTTCGCGCAGGTTCTCGTCGGTTGGCAGAACTGGTTACGCACCGCCGATCGCAGCAGTTGGGCGCTGGCGGACGCCACCGTCGACGCGACGGGGATGCATTGCCGGATCCTGGCGACCTGCCCGGCCGGATCCGGAAACAGCGCCGCGGCCGCGATCACCCAAGCGGTGGGACTGCAGCCGTCGGGTACCGAGAACCACACCCTCAACTACCTGGATCTGGTGAATTATCTGGCCGTCGGGAACCTCAACCCGTCTCCGCTCGGGTATGTCGGCGGATCCGACGTGTTCGCCAACGTCAACGCGGGCGTGGCACAGGGGATCGCCGCGGCGGTCAATGCCTTTCCCCGCGGAGCCGGCCGCATGCTGGCCATCATGCACGCGCTGGACGGCGCCCTCGCCACGGTGGCGCCAGGCGCCACCGCCTTTCCATGGCGCCGGCAGTCGGCGCTGGTGCAGTGGTATGTGGACACGGGCGATCCGGCGGCCGCGACCAATTGGCTCAGCACGGCACATCAAGCGGTGCAACAGTATTCGGTCGGCGGCTACGTGAATTACCTCGAGACCAACCAGCCGCCCTCGCGCTACTTCGGCCCGAACCTCTCGCAGCTGAGTGCCGTGCGGCAGAAGTACGATCCCGGGCGGGTCATGTATTCGGGGCTGAATTTTTAGCCGCACAACGCCACCGGAGGCCGGCACCGCGGGTGGCTCAACCTCGATGGTTAGCGGGGCTCGGCACTGGGTACTTCCAGTGTGTCTGTGGCAAGTTCAGGGGGTTGGCGAATGGCAATCGAGCACGGTCGTGCGCGGTGCCCGCGGTGCATGGCGTGGGCGCAGTACCGGTTTCTTGAGCGGGATGACGCCAAGCTCGAATATCAGGTGGATTGCGATGCATGCGGGAGCCAATACTCCGAGGTGACCATCGCATCGAGCATCACCACGCCGGCCGCCTGAGCGGCCCGCTCGACCACCGTTTCACGCCGAAGCGGTGGTCGTGACCTGCTACGTTACGAATCTCCGGCCTCGTGTAAGGTCTGGGTGGCGAGCCGAGACGCCCCCAGATTGGAGCAGCGCCTAGTGCGCGCAACGCCGTGCGAAACGCGTTGAAAGGGGCGGCGTGAACGAAGTATTGGCGCGAGCCGGCATATTCCAGGGGATCGCCCCTGAGGCGGTCGATGCGTTGGCTCGCCACCTGCAGCACGTAGCGTTCCCACGCAGGCGGACCGTCTTCGTCGAAGGCGAGCTGGGTGACGACCTCTACGTCATCTTGTCGGGCACGGTGAAGATCCGCCATCAGACGGTGGACGGTCGCGAAACCGTCTTCGCGGTGCTGGGGCCGGGGGATGTGTTCGGTGAGCTGGCGCTGTTCGATCCCGGCCCGCGAACCTCCACGGTGATCACCCTGACGGAGGTGAAGGCGGTCAGGATGGACCGCCATGCCCTGCGGACATGGATCGTCGAACGTCCCGAAATCGCAGAGCAGCTGCTGCGGGTGTTGGCGCGCCGACTCCGGCATACCAACAACGCTTTGAGCGACCTGATCTTCACCGATGTCCCCGCCCGGGTGGCCAAGCAAATCCTGGATCTGGCAATGCGATTCGGCACCAGCAACGGGGGCTCGGTCCTGGTCGAGCACCACCTGACGCAGAAGGAACTGGCCCAACTCGTGGGGTCCTCGCGTGAAACGGTCAACAAGGCGCTATCCGACTTCGCCCAACGCGGATGGATCCGTCAGCAGGGCAAGGCCCTGATCATCGACCAACCGGCGAAACTGGCCCGCCGCGCGAGGGCTTGAGGCCCGCAGCCCGTTCCTGCCTAGGTGATCGACCAGAATTCCAGGAGGGTTCGCAGGGTCGCGACCAGGGGGAGCGGTTGGTCCAGCATGGGATGGTGACCGGCCAGGGCCAACTCCACGAAAGGGCCACGCAGCTGAAGCAGGGAGCGGATCCGTTCGGCCATATCGGGCGGCACCAAACCGGCTTCGCAGCGCAAATACCCCACGCGGCAACGCATCGCGGCCAGCATGGTCTCCAAGGACTCCTCGTCGGCGGGCGTCGGCTCGAGAAACTCACCGGCGAAGATGGCCGGGTCGAACTTCCAGACCCATCCCCCGTCGGTTTTGCGTATCGACTCGCCCGCGATGTGTTCTCGGACATAGGGCAGGATCAACTCCTGCGAAGGCACGGCCGTGAAGCGGGCCAGGATCTCATCCCTCGTTTGGTAACGATTGTGTTTGCGCCTGCGCAGTCGCCCTTCCTCCGGTGCACGCTCCCACAACGGCGAATCGATCACCAGCATGCTGTTGATCTGCTGGCTGTAGTGCATCGCGGCCGTGGACACGACCCAACCGCCCATACTGTGGCCGATGATCGTCGGCCGTCCGGCGGGACCCGCGGCCGCCGCGGCCGCCATCACTTCGCTTGCCCAGGTGCGCAGGTCGTAATGGTCACGCGATTCGCTGTCGCCGTGCCCGGACAGATCCGGCGCGATCACCCGATGGGTGCTGGCAAAGAACGGCGCGATGTGATCCCACCAGCCCGAATGTGCTCCGCCGCCATGCACGAGCACCACCGGAGGATGGACAGCAGCACCCCAGACACGCAGGTGTATGCGGCAACCGTCGACATCGACGTCGCAGTGTTCTGGCTTTTGGTCGAGCGCCGTGCTGAACCAAGACGGGGTGATCGGCATCTGACGCGAACGGGCGAACAGTTTATCGTCCTCCACATCCGAAGCTCAAACGCGTTGCTTTGAACCGGATTTCGCGTTGAAGCAGCCGGTCGCGGTTCGGCTGGGCGGTAATCGTGGAACTCAAGATTTCGCCCCGGAGAGCCGCACAGTGACGGTGACAGCTCCCTTTTCGTCCTGCGTGGCGACGGCGTGTCCGGCATGTTCGGCCTCGTCCAGGCGCAGCGTCAGCGGCCCGCCGGTGTCGAGGAAGTTGCGCCACCACGTCTTCGCCTCGGGCATGCCGACGCTGATGAGGATGTCGTCCCCGGAACGTCGGTAGGCCACCGGGATGCTGTACGTGCGCCCGGAGCGTCGGCCCGTGTAAGTCAGCATCGCGATGTTGCGATTGATCAGGCGGCCAAAGCGACGGGAGTTGGCCAGCGCGGCCACCGGCGCATTGAAAACGGGTGCGGCTCGCATCAAGAGGCGGCCGAGTTTGTTCGGACCCACGGGAGAAGTATCGCAGCAAACTCCAAGAGGGGTCGACCGCGGTGCCGCACAGCTGCTGCGCCATCTGGACGACTGTCGGCGGTTAGCCGGCCGGTGTGCTGCCTATTCGGCGCCGCCGTTGGCCGGTGCGTCGCCGGCCAATGCTTCGCGCTGCGCTTGCCCCGGTTAGGTCTCTTTCGAATCAGGTTGCGGCGGCGAGCAAATCGCGTACCGCATCGTCGACCGTGCGCAGCAGTCCGTGGTCGATTCCGGTGCGGCCGCGCACCAGTATGGAGGCGCTGTTGGCGGATGGCAGGCCCTCGGCCGGACTCAGCCCGTCGGGGAACTTGCCGATCATCGGCAGCAGCGCCACGCCAAGGCCCGACCGCACCGCCGCGTAAAGGCCGGACAGATCGCCGCACTCGGCGGCGATCTCGTACTCGATATGGTGGCTCTCCAAAATTGCGAAGGCCGGCTCGCGCAATGTGCACGGCTCGGCGAAAATCACCAGCGGCAGCGGGTCTCGTGGTGAGAGCGCCAGCGAACGAGCTGAAACCCATTGCAACTGGACAAGTCCCGACGCGTTAGCGCGATCCAGGCCTGCCCCGTCGAGCATGATGGCCAGATCGATCAGACCGCGGTCGATCGAGTCGGCCAGCGACACGTTGCGGTCGAGCCGGAAGCGCACCCGTAGATCGGGGAGTCGCTCGCGCAACACGCGGGACAGCCCGCCCAGCATGACGTCGGCGCCGTGTTCGGTGGCACCGATGGTCAGGGCCTTGTGTTCGGTCGCGCCCAGGTCGTCGAGGGCGGCGTCGTGCGCGGCCAGTATGGTGCGGGCGTGGCGCAGTGTCTTCTGGCCGACGTCGGTGAAGACGACCCCGCGTCCCGAGCGTTGGACTATCGGCTCGCCGACCACGGCTTCGATTCGGCGCAGATGCTGGCTGACCGCGGACTGACTCAGATGTAGAGCGGCGGCAGCACGGTGGAAGCCGCCGCAGTCGGCGACGGCGACGAGGCTGCGCAGCGGAGCGATATCGAGCACCTGGGCCACAGCCGCACTGTAATCCGATCGTCTTGACTAATCAATCACTGGCGTTGTCGGCTGAATCATCGCCGCTGATAGGGATACCGATAAGGCGATGCGATCGATCATGATCGCCAATAATCGTTGGACTGCGTCGGTCGATCACGCGAACATGGGTGGCATGCCTTTGCCGCGCATGCCAGCGACCACCGCCACGGCGGTGACATTCTTCTACGCGCTCGGATATCCGATCGGGACGCTGGCGGTTACGGCGATGACGCCGATGGCCGCCCTGGTGCTCCGGTTCAGTTTGGCCGCAACGATTCTGGCCACGTGGTCGATGGTGGCCAGGGCCGGCTGGCCCCGGGGAGCGCAGCTGGGCCATGTCCTGGTGACGGGTCTGCTGATCCAGGGCGTGCAGTTCTGCTGCCTGTATGAGGCCGTTCAGCTCGGAGCGCCCGCGGTGCTGTGCGCGGTGGTGATTGCGATGAACCCGGTGGCTACCGCCATCCTGGCGGCGATGTTTCTGCGGGAATCGCTCGGCGCGCTGCGGGTGGTTGCGCTGGTGCTTGGCGTGGCCGCTGTGTTGGCCGCCTGCTCGCGCAGGCTGATGAGCACGCACGGCGCCGACCCGGTCATCCTGTTGCTTGTCGTTGGGCTGCTTGGTCTTTCGGCCGGCGGGGTGTATCAACAGAGATTCTGCCGCAGTGTCGATTTTCGCGTGACGAGCGCCATACAGAACGCCGTCGGATTGATACCCGCCTCGGCCCTTGCGGTCGTCACGCCCTTTACGGTGCACGACGGCGTCAAGGCGGTGATCGCGGTGAGCGGCATGGTGCTGTTGAATGCCACGCTGGCGGTGAGCCTCTATGTGCGCGCCATCAACACCCACGGTGTGACGGCGGTGGCGATGCTGTTCGCCGTCATTCCGGCGGTGGCCGGCGTGTTGTCGTGGATCATCCTGGGCCAGCGTCCTGACGAGGGGATTGCGGTCGGCCTGGTGCTTGGCGGGCTGGCATGCTGGGTCAATTCGAGGGCATCCGCCGGGAGCCGCTCAGCGGGCCAGAGCATGCCCGCCATGCTGCCGCGGGTCCAGCTGCAGGACGCACGGCGATGAGATCCCGAACGAGCGCGGCGGGGAGGCGTCGCCAATAGGCTTGCCCACCATGGCCCATCCGCCGCAGCGATCTGTGACAATGCACCCTGCGGAATATCAACGGAGGCGTGGGTGAAGTCGGACATCGGGCGGCGCAGCGGATCAACGTGGTCAGCGGGGGCGGTGGCGTTCCTTGTGACGGTGCTAGCCTTCACCGGCACTGCCGTGGCGGGCGCGGACCCGCAATTGTGCAATCCGTCGAGCGTCGACGCGAATCACATGTGCCATTTTGATGCCTCAGAGCCCCTGTCGGATATCGGCATGGTGTTTCCGGCTGATTATCCCGATGAGCAGACGATGATCGGCTATTTGACTAAGACCCATGACGATTTTCGCAACGCCCGCGGACCGCTGAATACGTTGAAATCGCCGACGGCGTTGAAGGTTACCGGTACCCGATACAGCTCGGGTCCCCCGGCCACGGGCACCCAGTCGGTAGTCACCGAGATGTACCAGAACCTTGGCGCCGCGCATCCGCTGGTCTGGTACAAATCCTTCAACTACAACCTGGCCAATCGGCAGCCGATCACCTTCGACGCCTTATTCCAGCCGGGAACTCAACCGTTGCAGGCCATCTTGCCGATTGTGCAGAAGACCTTGGCCGACCGGTATCGGGCGAAGGTGTCGATTCCGCCGGCCACCGGTCTAGAGCCGGCGAATTACCAGAGCTTTGCGATCACCAACGACGCGATCGTGTTCTTCTTCGACCAGAACGCGTTGCAGCCGGCGATGGAGGCTACGCGGGTATCGGTGCCGCGCGGCGCGATCGCCTCGATGATCAGCGCCGACATCGCCTAACCGGCCGTTATAGTGGTGCAACTGCGGGAGGCATCGTGACAAGTGGCGACCAGCGAGCCGACGAACAAGCCATTCGTGCGCTCCTCGATCAGCAGGTAACAGGTTGGGCCGCAGGCGATCCACGGGCTTACGCCAGCGTCTTCACCGCCGACGCGCAGTACGTCACCTTTCTGGGCAGCCGTTACAGGGGGCGTGACGCGATCGCGGCATCATATGTTCCGCTGTTCCGACGGGTCCTCAAGGGAACACGGCTGCTCATAGACATCACCGACGTCCGATTTCTCACACCCGATGTCGCGCTGGTGCACGCGAACGCGTCGGTGGTCAACGGGGCGCGACGGCGTAACCGGCGCAGGGCTCGTGTCAACACCAGCGTGGCTGTGCGCAGGGACGGCCGCTGGCAGCTCGCCGCCTCGCAGAACACCACCCACCGGCGGCTCGCTGAAGTGCTTATGTCTAAATTGTTTTCCTGATCATCGGCGCCCGACTAGCGTTGTGTGGTCATGAGGGCTCGAATGGCGACGCCGCAGGATGCCGATGCGGTGGCGGCACTCTATCTGCCCTATGTGCGCGACACGGCGATTTCCTTCGAGACGGCGCCCCCTGATGCCGAAGAGATGCGGTCGAGGATCACCGCAACGCTTGCGCTTCTGCCCTGGCTGGTCGTCGCCGATGGTGACGACGTCAAGGGTTTTGCCTACGCGAGCCCGCATCGCGCACGTGCGGCCTACCGCTGGTCTGTCGATGTGTCGCTGTACCTGGACGAATCGATTCACCGCCAAGGACACGGCCGCCGGCTCTACGCTGTGCTGTTGAATGTGCTTGTCGCACAGGGCTATATCAACGCCTATGCGGGTATCGCACTACCCAATCCCGCCAGCGTAGGACTACACGAAGCGCTCGGCTTCACGCCGGTGGGCGTCTTTTCCGGCGTGGGCTTCAAGCATGAAACATGGTGGGACGTCGGCTGGTGGCATCGCCGGCTGGTCGATCCGCCTCCGGATCCGCCCGAGCCGCTGCCCTGGTCCCGGCTGCCCGATCAGGCCCTCGCCACCGCCCTCGCCGCATACAGCCGATAGCGGGAGAGATCGCATCGATGACCACGCTGCTCTGGGACCAGCACACCTGTCTACCGCTCAAGACCGACGCCGACATCGATCCGCTGACTCGGTATCAAGGCGCCACCGGCGCAGTGCTTTCCGTCAACGCGGGGTATTCACCCCACAGTTTCGACGATGCCGTGGCGCTCCTGCGGCACTACCGCGCCGCGATCGACGCCCGCGCGGACTTCGCCGTGGCTGACACCATCGACGAGGTGGATGCGGCGGCGCGAGGGGGACGCATAGCGGTGGTGTTCGACCTGGAGGACTCACGGCCGTTGAATGACGACCTCGCGAATGTGCGAAGGTTGGCCGACCTCGGTGTTCGCACCCTGTTGCCGACCTATAACAACGCGAACCGCGCCGGCAGCGGTTGCCTCGACCACACCGATGCGGGCCTGACCGCATGGGGCCGGGCGGTCGTTGCCGAGCTCAACGCCGTCGGCGTCGTCCCGGACGGCTCACATTGCAGCGCTCGCACCGGTCTGGATATGTGCGAGGTATCCTCTGGCCCAGTCATTTACAGCCATTCGTGCATGCGCGCAGTCTGGGACCACCCGCGCAACATCACCGATGATCAGGCACGAGCGTGCGCGCAAACCGGCGGCGTCGTCGGTATCACCGGGGTCGGCATCTTCTTGGGACCCAACACGCCCACACTGGACGCGATGACTCGGCATCTGGAATACGCCGTCGACCTGATCGGCATCGAGCACGTCGGTGTCAGCACCGACTTCTCCTTCGACACAGCCGACTTCATCGATGAGCTGCAGCGCAATCCACATCTGTTCGACGACAGCTACACCCGTTGGGGCCCGATCCAGTGGATGCCGCCAGAGATCTTCCTGACGCTCGGTGAACACCTCCGGCGCAGGGGGTGGAGGGCCGGCGATATCAGCGCGGTATTGGGCGAGAACTTCCATCGGGTGGCCCGAATCGCCTGGCGCTCTTGATCATCGCCGCTCAAGCTGCGGCGGTCTGAAGGCACCTCGGGGAAGCGAGTCGCCAACCCGTCCCGGGTTGGCGACTGTGCGGAAGCGTTTCGGCGATGGTTCGTCAGTCGCATGCGCCCGAGTCGCGAAGCGAGCTGCCCCAGCCGGTGGCCGCGACGATGTTCGCGTGCGTGACTCCTGACGGGTCCTTCCTCTTGATGCTGTCGCTGATCCGCGATAGTTGAAATGCCAAGTGGGTCATCGGTTCGCCGCCGTATACCGGCGAATACGGCCCGAGGTTGTCGGGCTCGTTGGTGATGATCAAAGGCTTTACTCGAGGAGCCAGAAAGGCCGTCGATTGATCGATATTGGCGACCACGGTGTGAGCGTTCCCCTGCACGCTGCCGGCCGAGTAGTCGTCATGCTGATCACCGAGGTACCGGTTGAAGTCGTTGACCTGGCCCATCAGCGGGTCGAATTGCGACTTGAACCATTGGCAGGAGTCCGACATTCCCCCGATCATCTCTGGTGTCACCCGTGCGGCGAATGTGTTGTACGGCCAGATGGAGACGTTCGGTGACCAATCGCTTGGCGCCGGCCTGAACACCGGCAACGGCGGCGGAGGCTGCCCCGGATCGGCGGTGGCCCCGCCGGCGAGCATCAGCGCAGCGGCGAATACCGGCCCGGCGCACGCCAGGCCAGTCGCAGCCCGTCGTAACCTCGTCAGCTCCATCCGCATTCCCAATGGAACACGGTATCGGACGGGGCGTTCTCCGGTGGCATATGGCATGGATGCGCAGCTGCCGGCTCCGCGATTCCGTCGTCTAACGATCGCCCGAACGGCCTCCCTGGCCGCTACGGTGATCTGTATGCCGTCGGCCAGCCGCTCCTCCGCGGATCAGGTAAAGCGGCGCCCGAAGGACCGCAAGATCCAGATCGCGCGCGCCGCTACCGATGCATTCAGCGAGTTGGGCTATCACGCGGTCAGCATGGAGAACATCGCGGCGCGAGTGGGAATCTCGGCTGCCGCGCTGTACCGCCACTCGCAGGGCAAATATGACCTGTTTCGCGAGGTCTTCCTGGCGCTGGGACAGCAACTGGTCGACGCCACGGCATTCGCGGATGCTTTACCCGCCGACGGAAATCCCGAGGAGCAACTCAGCGCACTCACCGGTGCGCTGATCGACACAACGATCGTCAACCGCACCGCGGGTGGGCTGTATCGGTGGGAGGGCCGCTACCTGCGCGGCGACGATCAGCGCGCTCTGGCCGAACAGATCAAATTGATCAACCGGCGCCTGCAACGTCCGCTGATCAGGTTGCGGCCGAAATTGACGTCGCGGCAGCGCTGGATACTGTCGGCGGCCACACTGAGTGTCATTGGCAGCATCACCGACCATCGTTCTCGGTTGGGCAATGCCGAAATTCGCGCGGCGCTGACCGATATCGCGACCGCCGTGTTGCGGACCGAGCTGCCGAGCCAGCGTGGTCGCGGATCCGACCAGCCGCGCCCCGTGACACTGACCAGCGCCGCCGGATGTTATGAGCTCCTGTTGCACGAATCGATGCGCCTGTTCAGCGAGCGAGGCTATCGCGAAACCGGGATGGAGGACATCGCCGCAGCGGTCGGCATACCGGTTGCCACTATCTATCAATACTTTCCGGGGAAGGCCGCCATTTTGGCGGTTTACTACCGGCGCGCCGCCGACCAACTCTCGGGTGACCTCTCCAGCATGTTGGCCACCGACGCCGACCCGGAACAGGCGCTCACGCAACTCATCGAGGCTTACGTCAACCGGTCGTTCGCCAACCCGGAACTGGCGTGCGTGTACTACACCGAGCGCCACAACCTGCCCGACACCGACGCGGTGCTGCTCTACAACATTCAGCGCTCCACCGTCGAATCCTGGGCCAGCCTCGCCGTCGCGGCCAGCCCGGAACTCACCCTGGGCCGGGCCCGATATGCCGTCCACGCCGCGTTCGCGCTTGCGGTGGACGTCGGGCGCCTGGTCTTCTCCGACACCAGTGCTGCCGCCAGCCTCACGGTGCGTCGCCTGATGGAGGTGACGGTGTTGGGGCGACCCGCCTCCTCTCCCCCTGCGCCACCCGGCAGCCGACAACGTCGCTGACCGGTCGTCGCGGATGCCCTTTGCCGCGGAACCCATCCCCACTTGCTGTGGGGACGTCCATCGCGGCCGTGCGTCCGGGCGAGCTGAACGCCCGCTTCCGGCAGCGTATCTCCCGCTCTCATTGGCCGCGCCTAACCGACGGCGACGGGCGCACCGGACTATCGAATCGCCCGAATCAGCATTAACATAGTCGGATCTAGTCCGCGTGCCGGGTGTGCCGGAGTCCGCATTGCTTCGGTGGGCCGCCGTCAAGCTCGGCAGGCGCCCGCGCGAAAGGCATGCCCATGCTCAACAGGATTCGCACACTTCTGGAGTATCAATTGACCATCGCTGAACTGCTGGGACTGGCGATACTGCTGGGGACGCCGTACCTGATCGTTGGCGTGATCTGGTCGAGCACCCATACCCAGCACCTGCACGACATGCACGGCGCCGATTTGGTGGTGTCCTTCCTCGGCTCGATCGTGTCGTGGCCCGTGCTGCTTTTCGCCAACGTGTGCATGACTTAGGGGGCCGCGTGATTAACCGAGTGCCGCTGATCGTCTTCGGCGCCGTGCTGTTATTGGCCGGCGGAACCTTCGCCCTGTACTTCCCGGTGTTCATCGACGCCTTTGATCAGTTCGGCTGGCAAATCAAGTGCGGCAACGGTTTTACAACCGAATTGACCCAGGCCTCGAACGCGGCCGGCACGGCGCACAACTATGTCGATCGATGCGAGAGCGCGCTGATGGTCCGGCGGTTATGGGCAATCCCGACGGCGGCCCTGGGCGGGATGATGCTGACATGGGAGGCTGCGGCGGCAGTCGCCCGCGACCACCGGCGGCCGGCTGCATCTGCGCGTCGGCCGCAATCACCGGGCAACGCGGCGTCACGGCAGGACGAAATGCGCTGCTAAGAGGCGACATTCGCTGGCCGAGAGCCGCTGGGCGGAGCTATCGTGTGCTCTCGTCGGGCAGGTCGTGCCGAGACTGGTGCAATGCCGGCCCGTCGGGATCCTCATCCTGGTGCTCGAGTTGCTCTTGTAACTTGCGCTGTTCCTCGGTCGCCTTGCGGGCGTCCTCGGGCGCAGCGGGCGGGTCGAAGTTCACTTGCTGATCCACCGAGATCTCCTCTGAACGGCTGCAGTGCCATCAGAATCTCCCGAATGACGGGTGCCGAAACCCGGCCCGATCGGTCGATGCTGATTGCGCTGCTCACGGCGCTGCGGCAATCGCTTCTGGCTGACCACCGCGGCGCCGTTCGCCACGTTCGTCAGCCGAGGTGCGCGGAGAGCAGCCAGGCGCCCACGGACTTGCGACCGTTGTCCTCGTCACGAATGTCGGCGCCGGCGAAGGCCTCAAAGCCGGCCAGGAAGCTCTCAGGCACGTTGGCGTGGATGCGCGCCGGCCGGATCTCATCGATCACCCAGTACTTCGAGACGACATCGCGCAGCTCGGTTTCGGTGACAGCGTTGACGGGGCCTTCGGCCGGCATCGCGGCGCGGTCGAAGACGAGCACGAAGTACGAGGCTCCCGGTGCGGCGGCCCGCACGATGGACTGCTGGTAGCCTTCGCGCAGTTCGACGGGCATCGAGTGGAAAAGCGTGCTGTCGACGATGGTTCCGAAGCGGCCGTCGTAGCCGGTGAAGGCGCTGATGTCGGCGACATCGAAGGTGGCGCTGGTCAGGCCCCGCCGGGCGGCTTTCTCGGTTGCCAACGCGATGGCGGTGGGCGACTGGTCCAGGCCTACCGTGGTGAAGCCGCGCTCGGCGAGGTACAGCGACACCGCCGCCTCGCCACAACCGGCGTCGAGCACGTCGCCGTGGAACTTGCCGTCCTCGATCAGGGCGGCGATCTCGGGCTGCGGCTCACCGATGCTCCACGGTGGCCGGTTTCCCTCGCCCATCTCGGGAGCCTCACCCCGATAGGCGGATTCGAACATCTCTTGGGTCGGTTGCGTCATAGCCCCCTTTATATCAAGTTAGCTGATATGTGTCAATGAGGCTGATATGCGCTACTGGAGCGTGGCCGTCAGGTACCCCGATGCGTCGCCGAAGGAAGCCAGTTCGTCGTTCGGCACTGCGAAGCCGTGTGCGGCAAACGCCTGCTGGGTTGTCCGTATATCGATCCGCCAACCACGCGCGGCCAGGTATTCGGCCGCGCTGTTGCGCTCACCGGTGTAGAACAACTCCGCCAGATTGATGTTGGAACCGATGCGCTGAGACCGCTCGGTCAACTTCTTCGCCCAGTCCGAGGGGATGTCGCGCAGATCCATGTGTTCGGTGGCAATCCGGCTGCCCGGCGCCGAAGCCGCGGCGATGTTGTCGAACAAACGGTCTTGCCCCTCGGGCGGCAGGTAAACGAGTAGCCCCTCGGCGCTCCACGCAGTCGGCTTTTGAGCGTCAAACCCCGCTGCCACGAGCGCCGAGGGCCAGTCGTCGCGCAGGTCGATCGCCACGGTGCGGCGCTCGGCACTCGGTGTGGCGCCCAGCTCGGCCAGAGTTCGCGTCTTGAATTCGATCACCTCGGGCTGGTCGATCTCGTATACGACCGTCCCCGTCGGCCAGGGTAGGCGGTAAGCCCTGGTATCCAAGCCGGACGCCAGAATGACCGCTTGCTGGATACCCGATTCGGTCGCTTGCACGAAAAAGTCGTCGAAGAATCGGGTGCGCACCGTGATCTGCTCCCGCACGGCCCGGCGGTTCAGCAGCGGGTCATCGCTACGGTCGAGCCGGTTGCCGAGAAGCTTGATGAAGGCGTCTGCGCCCACCGCCCGGACGAGCGGATCCGCCCAGGGGTCGTTCAACAACGCGTCTGGGCCCTGGGACGCGATCGCCCGCTGTGCGGCAACCGCCGTCGCGGTGGCTCCGACGCTGGACGCCAAATCCCAGGTGTCGTTCTCGGTGCGGGTCACGCCCGTCTCCTCTCTACAGCCTGCGCTAAATTAGCTAGCCTGTCTAAACGACTCCACTGTACTCCTGCACGCAGGGGGTCAGCTGGGCGCGCGGCGACGCGGTGCAGGCGACACCCGAGGAATGCAGTGGCGCTGGCCGGGTGTTCGCTGTAGGTATGGCTGACGAAATCGAAATGAGCCCGAGGGGCTGGGTGCGCGACCAGACCAAACAGATCTTGAGTCAAGGCACGACCGATGGAGTCGAGGTATTCGACCGACCTATCGTTCTGTTGACCATCACCGGAGCGAAGTCGGGCAAGCAGCGCTACGTACCGTTGATGCGCGTCGAGAAGGATGGTCGTTACGTGATTGTCGCCTCCCACGGCGGCGCTCCGGAACATCCGGTTTGGTACTTCAATTTGAAGGCGAATCCGGCGGTGACGTTGCAGGATGGCGACAAGGTTGTCACGTTGACGGCTCGCGAGCTCGACGGTGCCGAGCGCGAGGAGTGGTGGCAGCGGGCCGTTGAGGCTTTTCCGCCCTATGCCGAATACCAGGAAAAGACGGCACGTCAGATCCCCGTTTTCGTTCTGGAGTAACCGCTTTCCGTCTAATGGTCTTGGTGTCTGCGATCGGCGCCGAAAGATTTGCATTCGATATGCGCTCGGCTTGTCCGGTTGACCCTTCGTGCTCGCCCCACCTACCTTCGAACGCATAGTCCAGGCACATCCGCCGAACAATGACGTTCTTGTTAGTTCTAACCGCCTGCGCTGCAAGGCTTTACGCGTTTCCTACCTGCCGTGACCGGGTGGATATCGAAACGCCCACCGCTAGTGACCAATTCAGGGGAGGGCCGGTGCAACAGGTAGAACAGCCAGTTCGTCGGGGCGCGCAGGACGCAGGCCAATCCCGAATCGACCGGTTACGCGAGACGCTCCCGTACGACCTGCCGGCCTCATTGGTCGTCTTTCTGGTGGCACTCCCGTTGTCGCTCGGCATCGCGATTGCTTCGGACGCACCGGTTCTCGCCGGTCTGATCGCGGCGATCGTCGGGGGAGTGGTTGCCGGATGGATCGGCGGCTCACCACTGCAGGTGAGCGGCCCGGCCGCGGGATTGACCGTCGTCGTTGCCGACGTGATCTCTCAGTTCGGCTGGGCGATAACATGTTTCATCACCGTGGTGGCGGGGATTCTCCAAGTCCTGCTGGGGTTCAGCCGGATTGCGCGGGCGGCCCTGGCAATCTCGCCGGTAGTGGTGCACGCCATGCTGGCCGGCATCGGAATCACGATCGTCCTGCAGCAAGTGCACGTGTTGCTGGGTGGCGCTTCGAAGAGTTCGGCCTGGAGCAATGTCATCGGCCTGCCCGCACAAATCGTCGGTGCTCACCGGCCAGGCCTTGTGTTGGGTCTCTTGGTGATCGCCATTCTGATCGCCTGGCGCTGGGTTCCGGCCCGGGTGGCCAAGATACCCGGGCCACTCGTCGCGATCGTCGTGGTCACCGCTATTTCGGTGGTCTTTCCGTTCAACGTATCCCGGATAGTCCTGAATGGCTCGGTGATCGAGGCGTTGCGCCTGCCGTCGTTGCCACACGGGAACTGGGCAGCCGTCACCGTCGCGGTGATCACTGTCACCCTGATTACGAGCGTGCAGAGCCTGCTGACCGCGGTGTCGATCGACCGGATGCACACCGGCGCCCGAACGGACTTGAACCGCGAGCTGATTGGGCAGGGCGCGGCGAACATCGCGTCGGGTGCGATCGGTGGGCTTCCCATCGCGGGTGTCATCGTGCGCAGCGCGGCCAACGTGAATGCCGGCGCGAAAACACGCGCCTCGGCCATATTGCACGGAATTTGGATACTGCTCTTCGCGGTGCCGTTCGCGGGACTCGTCGAAGAGATCCCCACGGCGGCACTTGCCGGCCTGCTCATCGTGATCGGCATCGAACTGCTGAAGCCCGCGCATATCGAAACCGCTTTGCGCAACGGAGATCTCGTCGTCTATCTGGTAACCGTGCTCGCTGTCGTCTTCCTCAACCTGCTGCAGGGCGTCATGATCGGACTCGCCCTGGCCGTCGCCGTGACCGGATGGCGGGTGGTGCGGGCCAGGATCGAGGCCAAGCCCGTTGGTGACGGATGGCACGTCGTCGTGGAAGGTGCGTGCACCTTTCTGGCATTGCCACGCCTGACCGGCGTGCTGGCGTCCGTTCCCGAACGCACGTCGGTCACCATCCACCTGCTCACGAACTATCTCGATCACGCGGCGCACCAGGCGATCAGCGACTGGCAACGACGGCACTGCGCTACCGGCGGGCAGGTCCACGTTCGTGACACGGTCGACGCGAGTGACCGTGAGACCGCAGGCAGGTCGAAGGCGAACCGCCGCAACGTGCACCTGAGCCTGGTCGAGGAGTTGTCGGCGTCAGGGAGCAAGTAAAGCCGACGACCGCGTCGGCGCCGCTACTTCAGGTCGGCGGCGACCTGCTCCAAGGCGGCGAGGTGCTCGTCGACGCTCGCGAAGCCGGCCTTCATGGTGTTCACCGACAGGTGGCTGGCGCCGGCGGCTTTCCATGCGCCGATGGTGGCGGCGAGCTTGTCGCGGTCCTCGGTCCAGCTGACCCGGCCTTCCATTCCGAGGCTCTTCGGGTCACGGCCCGCCGACTCGGCCGCGCGGTTCACCTGTTCGAGTGCCTGATCGAGTTTGGGACCGGGCTCCACCATGGGAAACCAGCCGTCGCCGAGCCGGCCGGCACGTTCGTACGCGCGATCGGAGGCCGCACCGAACCACACGGGTATCGGCCGCTGGGTGGGCAGCGGGGCCAGGCCGGCCGCGGTCACGGTGTGGTACCTGCCGGTGAAGGTGACCGACCGTTCGGTCCAGAGCCTGCGCATGACCTCGACCTGTTCCTCGGAGCGTCTCCCGCGGTTAATGAACGACTCGCCGAGCGCCTCGTATTCGACGGCGTTCCAGCCCAATCCGATTCCGAGCCGAAAGCGGCCCCCGGAGAGCACATCGACCTCGGCGGCCTGCTTGGCCACCAACACCGATTGGCGCTGCGGCAAGATGATGACCCCGGTGACCAGTTCCAGTGACGTGACCGCGGCCAGGTAGCCGAACATGACGAACGGCTCATGAAACGTCGAGTCGATGTCGTAGGGGCCCTGGAAGCCGTGATGGACCGTCGGGTCGGCGCCGACGACGTGGTCATAGGCGAGGATGTGGGTAAACCCGAGCTCCTCGACGCGCTTGGCGTACGCGCGAAGGACGGCGGGGTCCGAGCCGAGCTCGGTTTGTGGGAAGACGACTCCGATGCGCATTCGCTATCCAACCACGTCGCCTCGGGTGCACTTCCCGCGCCCGAAAGACGCAGTGCACCAGCAAGAATTCGACCGGTGTCGATGGCCGGCGGGATATTGCCCTGCGCGACAGAGGCGGGATGCGGCGTCAAGCATGATGTAAACGTGACGGCAGAACAGGTCAGCGGGGTGCTACGGGTCGGTGAAATGGAGCCGACGTTCGAACGCGAATTGGCCGCGCGCTACGAGATTGCGAAGCTTCCCGACGGAACCGCGCGAACCGAGTTCTTGGTTGAGCATGGCGCCGATGTGCGCGTGCTGGTGACATCGGGATCACCCGGCGTCGATGCCGCCACCATCGCGGCGCTGCCCAACCTGGAGGTGATCGTCAACAATGGCGCCGGGGTGGATCTGATCGATCTGGGTGCGGCGAAGCGCCGCGGCATCGGCGTGAGTAACACTCCGGACGTGTTGTCGGACACAGTCGCCGACACGGCGGTGGGCCTCATCTTGATGACGCTGCGCCGTTTCAGTGCCGCCGATCGCTACGTGCGCGCCGGCCGATGGGTCCGGGAAGGCCCATTTCCCTATGCCAGAGATGTCAGCGGCCTGCAGGTCGGCATCTTGGGCCTGGGCCGGATCGGTTCGGCGATCGCGGACAGGCTCCTCGGATTCGACTGCGCCATTGCCTATCACAACCGCCACCGCATCGAGGGATCGCCATTTCGCTATGCCGAGTCGCCCGTGGCACTGGCCGAATCGGTCGACGTGCTGGTCGTCGCCACGACGGGTGACCGCGACACGCACAGGCTGGTCGACCGGGCCGTGCTGCACGCGTTGGGCCCCGACGGTTACCTGATCAACATCGCGCGGGGCAGCGTCGTCGATGAGGACGCGCTGGTGGAACTGCTGACCGCCGGCCAACTGGGGGGTGCGGGGCTGGACGTCTTCGCCGAGGAGCCGCGGGTGCCGGCGGAGTTGTTCGACCTGGACAACGTGGTCCTGCTGCCGCATATTGGCAGCGCCACCGCGCGGACCCGGCGGGCCATGGCGCTGCTGGCGATCCGAAACCTCGACAGCTACCTCCAAACTGGCGAATTGGTCACACCTGTCCTATCGCGGCGCCGCTCGAACCCGCGATAAACGCGGTTCGTCGCGATGACCTGGTGATTCTGGATGGCGATTCAGCTGTGGCCGAAGCGATACTCGCAGAAGGTTATTGGCCCAACCGCTTGTGGGTATGTGACTTTTCATGAGTCCACTAGAGCCGGAGACTGCCACGCCGGTGCGGCTGACGCTCGCCGGCCCAGCCCGCCCCGATACGGCGGCGGAGTGGCGTCGTGCGCTGCAACGGTGGCTGCAGCAAGAGGTGCACGCGCCGGAAAAGATCCGCGAGGACATCGTTCTGGGCGTGAACGAGGCGCTGGCGAATTGTGTTGAGCACGCGTATCGCTCGCATCATCAGGTGGGCGCAATGAAACTGCAGGCCAGCTACGACGCCGACGCCGAGTCGATTCGGGTCTGCGTCAGTGACCGCGGCAGCTGGCGCAAACCCTCGTCCAGGCACCCCAACGACCCCCGGGCATCGCGCGGCATCATGTTGATGCACAACCTCGCCGATCACTGCACCATCCATGCGCGCCCCAACGGGACCAGCGTCTATTTGGATTACGCGACCGATGCGGACCTTGCCGCTCACCAAACCCGTTGAATCCTCGGTCCAGCCGAGATCAGGCGCGTGAGGCTGCCGTCGGCGTGAACTTGACCGGCATCTTCTCCAGACCGCTGACGAAGTTCGCCGGGCGCAGCGGCAGCGGCTCATCGGAAGCCAGCCGCATATCGGGAAGACGCTTCAGCAGCCGCTCGAGCATGATCGACAGCTCCAGGCGCGCCAGCTGATTGCCCAGACAGAAGTGGGTGCCGAACCCGAACGCCAAGTGGTTGTTGGGATAGCGGTCGATGCGGAAGTCCTGCGGATCGCCGAACACCGCCTCGTCGAAGTTCGCCGATTCGAAGAGCAGAATGATCTTCTCGCCCCGCTTGAGCTGCGCGCCGTGAAAGTCCAGGTCGGTGGTCATGGTGCGGGCCATGTTCTTGACCGGGGCGGTCCACCGCAGCATCTCCTCGATCGCGTTGGGTAGCAGCGCCACGTCGTCGACCAGCCGCTGGTGCTGTTGCGGGTGCCGTAGAATCTGCGCGGTACCGCCGGAAAGCGTGTGCCTGGTGGTCTCGTCGCCGCCGATCAACAGCAACAGCACCTCGGTGACGATCTCGTGGTCGGCCAGCTTCTCGCCATCCACCTGCGCGTGTACCAGCACACTGACCAAGTCATCGGTCGGCTCCGCCTTGCGCGCCGCGATCATGCCCGTCATGTACTCGGTGTAAGCGGCGAATGCGTCCACCGAGACCTGAAAATCCTCTTGCGCGGTCGTGCTGCTGAGCAGGGTGACCATGTCGTCGGACCAGCGAAGAAACATCTGGCGTTCCTCCGGAAGTACCCCGAGCATGTCGCCGATCACCGCCATGGGAAGCGGAGCGGCGAGGTCCCAGACAAAGTCGCATTCGCCCCGCTCGCAGACGTTGTCGATCAGCGCATCGCACAGCTCGGCGATCGAGTGCTCCCTGTCCTTGACGCGTTTGCGGGTAAAGCCCGAGTTGACCAGCTTGCGCCGCAGCAGATGCGCCGGGTCGTCCATCGCGATCATCATCGGCGGCGCGTCCTGGTCCGGCCGGATACCGCCGGCGTTGGAGAACATCTCGGGCGCACGCTCGGCGTCGATCACCGCCTGGTAGGTCGCCGCGGCCGCCAGCCCGTTGCGGTCCCGAAAGACCGGTTCATTCTCGCGCATCCACCGATAGACGGGCCGGGAGTCGCCCGCATAGAAGGCGCCGTCGGTCAGATCAATGTCCGGCCGTGACTGGTTGCGCGTATCGGTAGTGCTTGGCACGGGTCCACCCTTCCCGCATGCGGTCGGTTACCGTGGACCTTACAGTAGGAACGGTGGTATTCCCCACAACAGGTTTCAACCTGATGCAGCAACGGGGCGCCGGCGGGTTTCACGGACTGCTGGGACGGCAAGCGATGCAACGCATCTCAGATGCCCGCGCTGAGTTCCAAGTCCTTCAGCGCCGCCTCGAGGTGGCCGAGCATCCGCTGCAGGTGCGGGACGCTGCGCCGGCAACCGACCAGACCGAAGTCGAGGTTGTCCGCGTTGTTGGTGACGGTGATGTTGACCGCTTGGCCGTCCAATGGGATCGACAGAGGATAGTTTCCGTCCAATCGCGCTCCGCGCCAGTACAATTGGTCGCGGTTACCGGTCGATACGTTCGAGATGACGATGTTGAACGGCGGCGATCCCGCCGACAGGTAGCCGGGGATCAGCCCGAAGAACAGCCCCCCGATGTTGAAGGCGGACAGCGCCAGCTGCTGGACCGGAGGTAGCTGCCAGAACACCTCTTTGGTCTCGCGGATGGACGCGCTGATCGTCTCGAGCCGCTTGGCCGGGTCGTCGAGGTGGGTCGCGAGATTGCACAGGAAGGTTCCGACGTTGTTGCCGCCGCGATCGTCGTCGTCCTTGCGCAGATTGACGGGGACCATGGCGGTCAGGGGCGCGTCCGGCAGGGCGTTCTGATCGATGAGGTAGGCGCGCAGGGCCCCGGCGGACATCGCGAGCACCACGTCGTTGATCGTCGCACCGGTAGCCGACTTGACCGCCTTGATGCGCTCCAGCGAGTAGGACTGGGCCGCAACCCGCCGGGCGCCGCCGATCCGCACGTTGAACATCGAGCGCGGCGCCCGAAACGGCAGGGTCAATTGTTGTTCGAGCAGCGCCGCGCGCGCGAGCTTGAGCGTGGAGGGCGCCATGGCGAGCGCCGACCCCGCGGTGCGGCCGACCCGGTCAAACAGCGACGACTGGTGCCGGTGCCCGCTGCGTTTGCGCGGACCGAGGCTCCACGGCACGCGCACCTCGTCGTCCTGGGGATCCGACGTGAAGGCGCGCTGCATCAGGCGTAGCGCCGAGACGCCATCCATGAGGGAGTGGTGGTACTTCGTGTAGACCGCATAGCGCCCGTCCTGCAGACCTTCGACGAGATGTGCCTCCCACATCGGACGGTGCCGGTCGAGCAGGCTGCCGTGCAGCCGGGACGCCAGCTCGAGCAAGTCGCGGACCCGTCCGGGTTCGGGCAGAGCGGACCGGCGCAGGTGGTAGTCGAGCTCGACGTCCTTGTCCAAGGACCACGCGACATTCGTGATGCCGCCGAAGAAGGCGGGATGTTTGCGGAAGGACGGCTGGATTTCGGTGCACTCGAGCATCGCCTGGTACGCCTCGCGCACGAAATGGGGGCCGGCGTCCTCCGGGGGTTCGAAGAGCTGCAACGAGCCGACGTGCATCGGATGTTCGCGTGACTCGCCGATGAGGAACAACGCGTCCATCGGTGATATCGGTTCCATAGCCGTTCCCATTCCCTCGCTGTGCCGCGCGCCCAGCGCGCGCCCCTTTCGTATTAGCCGCGGGAACCACTTGCTAATCCACCATCGGCGTTCGGACCGCGACGGGTCAGAGCGCTTGCGTGCGCATTGGTGTGGGTATTGACGCTCAAGGGGGTGACGATGCCGGCGGAGTCGGAGTGTCCCAAGCGGATGGAGTTCGGGCCGTGCGGCGGCGTGCGCCCGGACGGACAGTGCGAGATGCGCGCTGGCCCGTGTGCGTTCGACGACGTGGTGCCGTGGTCGGGTCATCGCCCCAACCGTCGTCTCGCCAGTGCTCCGCGGGTGCTCACCGACTTCAGTGCCACCCCCTTCGATCCCGACGACATCGCCGCGACCGCAGCCATCCTCGCGCCCGGGTGCGACGCCGTCCTGGTCGGCGAGCATCAGAACAAGCCCGATTTTCCACCGACGCTCATGGCGTCGTTGCTGCTCGACGCCGGCGTGACGCCGTGGATCACGCTGTCCTGCCGCGACCGCAACCGGGTGGTCCTCGAGCAGGAGTTGAGGGGATTACGCAGCATCGATGTCGACACGGTGCTGTGCGTGACGGGTGACGGGCGCGGATACGACGTGCGCCCAGACGTCACGCAGACCTTCGACCTCGACGGGCCGCGCCTGGTGTCGCTGGCCGCCTCGGTCGGCATGGCCGCAGCGGTACCCGAGACGCCCACCGCTCCACCCGTGCACCGCCGACCGGCCCGCCTGGTCGAGAAGCAGCGAGCCGGAGCGAGCCTGGCGGTGCTGAACCATGTGCCGTTTCCCGACATGGTCGCCGACTTCATGACGACGGCGCGATCGGTCGGCCTGACCATCCCGGTGATCGCGGCGGTCGCGGTGTTCACCGACAGCATCTCGGCGGCGGTGCTGGAGGGTTTGCCCGGACTCGAGCTCGATCCCGCTGTGACGCAACGGGTTTTGAGTGCGCGGGATCCGGTGGCCGCCGGGATCGCGGCGGCGGTGAGCGAGGCGCGGGAGCTGTTGTCGATCGAGGGCATCGAGGGTGTCAACGTCTCGGGGCTGGCGTCGGCGTCGGGCCCCCGCGTCGGCGCGGAGATCAAGGCAGAGGTCGGTCGTCGGATCCGGGCGGAGGCGCCATGACCCGTGCCGACGATGCAGGGGGCCGCAACGAGGGGGAGGAGCGGCGCCGATGACCGACGCGATGAAGGCCGAGTTCGACACCGTCGCCGAATGGACCGCGCAGGTCGCGGCGGAGCTGGGGCCGGACTACCACCTCCCTGCCGGCTGCCGGGGAAGCGGAAGTCCGGCTGCGCTCGACTGGCTCATCGAGCGGATGGAGTTGACGCCCGGCGCCACGCTGCTGGATTCCGGCGCGGGTGTCGGGGGCCCTGCCGCGTACGCCGCCCGATCCGGCGCGGTGCGGCCCGTGCTCGTCGAACCCGAAACGGGCGCTTGCCGCGCGGCGCGGGAACTGTTCGGCTTCCCGGTGGTGTGCGCATTGGGATCGGCCCTGCCGATCAGGGACGCGAGTGTCGACGCCGCCTGGTCGCTGGGCGTGTTGTGCACGACGCCTGATCAATTCGCGTTGCTCACGGAGTTGCGCCGCGTCGTACGGCCGGGCGGGCGCATCGGCTTGCTGGTTTTCGTCGCGCACCGTGAGTTGCCGTCAAACACGTTGGAAGGCAATCATTTTCCGACGCCAAACCGAATGCGTGAGCTACTTTCCGCGGCCTCACTCCAGGTCGAGCAGTGGCTCGGCACGTCGGCCCTGCCGCCGATCGACGACACGTGGAACGAGCGCGTGGCCACCGTGGAGGGCGTCCTCGGGGACCGGCACGGACACACGGAAGCCTGGCAGCTGGCCGAACGTCAGAGTTCCAGGATCGGGCGGCTGCTCGAGGAGGGAACCCTCACGGGTGAGTTGTTGGTGCTGAGCCACGCGGCGCAGGGCCCCGGCTAGCGCCCCGTCGCCTGGAAGATCACCCGCCGCGCGATCTCGACCGCGTGGTCGGCGAAGCGTTCGTAGAAGCGGCCCAACAGCGTGGCGTCCACGGCGGCGGCGACTCCTTGCGCCCAGGCCGGATCCATCAGCACCGCCAGCAGTTGCTGGTGCAGCTCGTCCATCGCGTCGTCGTCGTGACGAATCTGGGCGGCCCCGCGCGGATCTTGCGACATCAGCACCTGCCGCGCCCCGAGGGCCAATGCCTCGGCCGCCTCGCCCATGGCGGCGATGTATGGCCGCACCTCGACGGAAACGGCCGGATGGGGATGGCGGCGGCGGGCGATCTCGGCGATGTGGACGGCCAGCTCGACCATCCGTCGCGCGTCCGCGGCGATCCGGATGGCGCTGACGACCGCGCGCAGGTCGGTGGCGACCGGCGCCTGCAACGCCAACAACACGAACGCGGTGTCCTCCACATGAGCGTCGAGAGCGACGATGTCCCGGTGGCCGGCGATGACGCTTTCGGCCGTCGTCAAATCGGCTTTCAGCAGCGCCTCGCTCGCCCGCTTGATCGCCTCGGCGGCAATCGAGCACATGTCGGCGAGCTGGTCGGTCAGCGTGTCCAGCTGCTGGTGGAAACCGGTCCTCACCTTCCAGGGATAGCCCGCTTCCGCCAGATGAATCCAGCGTCGAACAGCGGAAGTTCCGCCGGATGGCCCGCTAGCCGACGCCCTCGGCGAGCGCGCGAGCCTCCCGCTCGGTTTCGACGGCAGGCCCGGAGCCCGGCAACGGCTTGCGGGCGACTTCCGGGGTGAACAGCAGCGTGATGGCTCCCACCACGCCAGCGAAGATCAGCATGTAAGCCGGCACCATCACGTTGCCGGTGGCGGATACCAGCGCCTGGGCGATCAGCGGGGTGATACCGCCGACCAGCGAAATCGAGATGTTGTACGAAATCGCCAGCGCCCCGTAGCGCACGTTGGTGGGAAACAACGCCGGCAGCATGGCCGGTCCGGTGCTGTCGAAGCACAGTTCCATCAGGCCGATCAACAGCACGCCGATGAAGATCACCGGGTACCAGCCGCCGAAGCGGATGAGCAGGAACGCCGGGACGGAGGCCCCGATCAGCAGCCCGCAGCCGGTCCACATGATGGGTTTGACGCCGATGCGGTCGGACAAGCCGGCGACGAGCACCACGGTGACCATCAGGATCGCCAGCGTCGACACGATCATGACCAGTCCCGCGGTGTGCCCGACCCGGACGAAGAGCCGGAGGTAGGTCGGCAGGTACCCGGTGAGCATGAAGTCGGCGACCTGGGAGGTCAGCACCAGCGCCGCGCAGATCAGCATCGGGCGCCACTGGGCCGCCACCGTGCGCAGAATCTGCTGCCCGCCTTGGCCGCCGGAGGGGGGCGCGGCGTCGTTCGCGCTCTGGTAGGCGGAGGACTCCTTGAGCCGAAGCCGCAAGTACAGGGCGACCAGGCCGAAGGGAAAGCCCAGCAGCAAAGGAATCCGCCAGCCGTACGTCAGCATGGCGTCGTCCGGCAGCCAGGTCTGCAAACCGGTCACCAGCAACCCGGCAAGGACGAATCCGACCAGGTTGCCCATCGGCAAGAAGCCGACCATCTTGCCGCGTTTGTGGTCCGGGGCCTGCTCGACGAGATAGGTCATCGCGCCGACGTATTCGCCGCCGGTCGACAGGCCCTGGAAGATTCGTGCGACGACGAGCAGGATCGGCGCCCAGATGCCGATGGTGCCGTAGGTGGGCAGCAGGCCGGTCATGGTGGTGCTCACCGTCATCATGAGGATGGTGACGACCAGCACTCGGTGCCGTCCGATCCGATCGCCCAGCGGCCCGAAAATGAATCCGCCGAGCGGGCGCACGACGAACGCCGCCGCCAGCGTGCCGAAGGTCGCGATGAGGTGAACGCCGCTGACGCTCTTGCCGGGGTAAAACACCTGGGCGATCGTGGTGGCGATATAGCCGTAGACGCCGAAGTCGTACCACTCCATGAAGTTGCCGATCGCGGTGCCCATGATGGTTTGGCGCATAGCCGGATCGGCGACCCTGATGTCTTTACGTGCCCATTTCCTCCGGCGGCGGCGTGCAGTACCCATCGGATGATGGCTTACCCGAAACGTTCCCGGGAGGAACCAGCGGGGTCGGGTGTTCGGGCGTGCTGAGGGGCCATCCGCAGCTCGCCGCGATGTTGCGGCGAGGCCGTGGGCGGATGTGATTGCGGCAGGAAAAGCCAGCTAGGTGCGCCTCGGTGGCGCCGTCGTCGACGGCATCGCCTCGCAGCCCGAGCCGGGGTTGGTTATTCGCGTCACGTCAGCTCGAGCCGGGCCAGGTCATTGCCCTTTGAGGCTCCCGATGCGCAGCGAGAAATCGGTGGGTTTGGCCGGCGTCGGCTCCTCGAACTGTTCGACGTAGCGCTGCGGGTCACGATCGGTGATCAACAGGCCCTCGGTGGTGGGGTGCTCGGCCATGAACTCGCTGTATTGACGTCCGAGGGCTTCGCGAAGCCCGATGGGCGCGTTGCGCCGAAAATCCGACAGCCCCTCTCGCTCCTCCTCGCCCATGTGATCGTCGTTGGCCACCCGGGTCCGCCCGACGGCTGCCCACCACTCCTGGCTGCCGAGTGCGGCGGCGTTGGCGTCGCGCACGCCGTCGCGGATGTCGTTGTGATCGCCGATCGCGTCGAGGGTCTCGCCTTCGGCGTCGTCACCCCCGCGTTTGAGCAGCTGCGGGTAGAAGATCTTTTCTTCGATGTAGGCGTGCACGTCCAGCTTGTCGGCGAGCGGGCGCCACACCCGGTTGAGGGCGGCCGGGTCGTCGGGGCGGCGGGCCTGCAGATCGTCCAGTCGCGCGAACTGTTCCCGAAACCACTCGTGGTCGGCAAGGATCAGCATGGTGATGTCTGCCATCTTCAGAATCCCGCCTCTCGGAACGCCGGTCAGCCGGGCTTACCCGGTTCACCAGCTGAGGTAACAACTCGGCGCGGGATCCGTCAACCGCGTGCGCCCTCTGCGTGACCACTCGCTCGAGTGCGCCGGCACCGGCGCCCCCTCCATCGGCGCTGTGGCCCTGAACAGGAACTCGCCGGGAGGGCGCTGACGTCCGGGCGGATACACTGGTGCGTCAGTCAGGCGATCAGCTTCGATCGCACCCGAATCAAGAAGAATCAGTCAGAGGTTGTGCCTTGTCCGAAAAACCCGGCGATGCCGTCAGCTTGGAACCGCATTTCGAGGACGTACAAGCGCACTACGACCTGTCCGACGAGTTCTTCGCGCTGTTCCTAGACCCGACGCGCACCTATAGCTGCGCCTTTTTCGAGCGCGACGATATGACGCTGGAAGAGGCGCAGTACGCCAAGGTCGATCTCTCCCTGGGCAAGCTTGGGCTGCAACCGGGCATGACCTTGCTCGACATCGGATGCGGGTGGGGCACCACGATCGTCCGCGGCCTCGAGAACTACGACGTCAACGTCGTCGGCCTCACGCTCAGCCGCAATCAACAGGCGCACGTGCAGCGCCGTCTTGACAGCCATCCCTCGCAGCGGTCCAAGCGGGTGCTGCTGCAGGGCTGGGAGCAGTTCGACGAACAGGTCGACCGGATCGTGTCGATCGGCGCCTTCGAGCACTTCGGACGCGACCGCTACCCCGACTTCTTCAAAATGGCGTATGAGGCGCTGCCGGCCGACGGCGTCATGATGCTGCACACCATCATCAAGCCCAGCGACGAGGAGTTCGCCGAGCGCGGGCTGCCCATCACGATGACCAAGCTGCGCTTCATGAAGTTCATCATGGACGAGATCTTCCCGGGCGGAGACCTGCCACAGGCCAAGGGCGTGGTGGAGCACGCGGAGCGCGCGGGCTTCGGTGTGAAGCTGATCCAGCCGCTCCGCCTGCACTACGCCCGCACCCTGGACACCTGGTCGGCCGCGCTCGAGGCGCACCGGGACGAGGCCATCGCGATCCAGTCCGAAGAGGTCTACGACCGGTACATGAAATACCTGACGGGTTGCGCCGACCTGTTCCGTGAGGGCTATACCGACGTCGCACAGTTCACCCTGACCAAGGGCTGACGGCAACTGCCCCGGCCGGCCGATCGGGCTTCCCGGTTGGCCGGGGTGCGGTTTACCGGTCCAATTCTGCGGGTAATTCCACGGCAACAACCTGATTCGGTGCGCGCCGGTGTTCCTCGGTGTAACGCCGCTGGGAGGACTGACCGTGAGCGCCAAACACCGCATGCCGGATTCGCCGGAGCATACGCCGACGCCGACCCATCGTGGTCGCCGGCGCGGGCTGTCCGGCGCAGCCTCGGTATGCGAAATCGTCTCCGCGTCGCTGCTGGGTGCCGCATGCGTAATGGCGCTGGTACTCAACGGACCGCAGTCCGAGAAGCGCGCCGTCGCTGCCGATCTCGAACCGCCGGCCGCCTCGCAGCCGATAAGTCAGGAAGGCACCGTGATGGCCGTGTCGGCGGACTCGGTGACCATGCGCGGCGCCGACGGGCATATCCAGACCTATCGCTTCACCCCGGACACCACGGTTGTCACCCGCGGCGCGCGTCAACCCATCACCGCCGCACCACATTTCGCGGTCAATGACAAGGTCGTTGTGGTGGGCACTATCGAGGATGGAACGGCGCTGGCTACGGCGGTGGCCTACCGGGGATCGGGGCATGGCGAGGCGCCGCCGATGGATTTCGCTGACGGCCAGGCGGTTCCAACCGGCGCGGCCTGAGCCGAAACTCGCCGGTGCGCATTCACTTTCCGGTGCGCTCGCGGTGTTTGCAGCCCGGCCAGCAGCAGGGTCGGCGCTTGCCCTCCTCCAACTCCTCCTGGGTCCGGCGGATGCGGCGCTCCCGGGTCGCCTGCTGCTTGGCATCCTCGACCCAACAGATGAACTCGTTTCGGGCCAGCGGCGTGATGTCCTTCCAGGCGGCGAGCGCGGCGGCGTTGCCGATCAGCGACTCGCGCAGATCCGCAGGCAATTTGTGCACGACACCGCCGGGCACGCGCTGGCCGCTCATCGGTCCACCAGATGCGCGGCGCCATCGTGTAATTCATCGCGGCGCAACGTCATTGGGGTGAGAGCCGGAACGTCGCCGCCCGCCACCACGGCGCGGGTGATGGGGGTGAGCGCCCCGAACAGTGTCTCCACCTCGTCGTCGCTGAGGGCATCGAGTGCGGACAGGGCCAGCGTGTCGGTCGTCAACTCGATGTGGTCCTTCAATTGCTGTCCCGCCGCGGTCAGCGTTCCGTCGTCGTTGAGCAGCCCCCGCTCGGCGAGCGCGTGTTCATGTTCGCGCCAGGACGTCTCGTCGTAGTCACGGGTGCGGGCGATGTAGTCGCGAGCGACGTTGCCCGCCGCGGCATGTAAGACGTTGGATTCTCGGCCGGAGACGCCGGCCGCGGCCAGCACCGCCACGTGCGCGTCGCCACGCTGTTCGCGCAGCAGCGTGGTGGCGTGCCAGAGGGCGGACAGCGGATCGTCCGGCCAGGGCAGCGCCACATTCGCGGCGAACAGCGGCCGCGCATCGAGGGGCGCGCTGCGGGCCGCCCGGCCCGCGAGTTCGGCTGCAACGCGGACGTTTTCGTCGTCCGAGCCCAGGCCATAACGGCGTAGCGCCGCCACCGCGGACTCTTGCCGAGCCTCCAACGCGGCCTGCGGACCCGCGATCTCCCATGCCGCCGGCAGCGCCTTGGCCACCCGTTGGGGCGCGAAGTTGTAGAAGACCGCGGCGACCACCTCCCTGGGCACCACGCCCAACGGCGCCGACCGCGCGGCGAAATAGCCCATCCAGAAGCCCCGGTAACCCAGTGCGTCCAATGCGGCCCGCGCTTCTGGTGCGAAGTACGTCACCGCGTGCACCGGTTCGTAGCGATCGAAAAAACGTCGGGCCAGCACGGGTTGTCGTCGCATGCTGGCAGTTAACCACTGGGGCCGGCCGCGACCAAGCACGGACGTGCGGCACCGGCAGCGCCTCAGCTTAGGCTCGAGTGGTGACCATCCCTTATGACCAGCCTTTGCGCGAGCGGATCCGGAACAATCTGGCCGGCCACCACCGCCGCGTTGTCACCGATCCGACGAAGCGGCACGCCGCCGTCGCGGTGGTACTGGTCGATTCGGAAGTCGGGGAGGACCGGGTCGATCCGGTGCCGGTCGACGAGTGGAATGCCGGACGTCCGGTGCCCGCCGCCCATCTGGACGGGCGCATGGTCGACGTATCCGGCGGCGCCGCGTTTTTACTGTGCCGCAGGGCATCTCGTCTCAGTTCGCACGCGGCGCAGTGGGCGCTACCGGGCGGGCGCCTCGATCCGGGCGAGACGGCGGTCGACGCGGCGCGGCGGGAACTGCTTGAGGAGGTCGGCGTCGAGCTGTCCGATTCGACCGTGCTCGGGTTGCTCGACGACTATCCCACCCGATCCGGGTACGTGATCACCCCCGTCGTGCTGTGGGGAGGAGGGCGGCTGGAGCTTTGCCCCGCGCCCGACGAGGTGGTGGCCGTTTATCGGGTCGGCCTACACGAACTGCAGCGTGACGACTCGCCACGGTTCATCACGATTCCGGAGAGCCCGCGACCGGTGGTGCAGATCCCGCTGGGAAACGACCTCATTCACGCGCCGACCGGCGCCGTACTGCTGCAGCTGCGTTGGCTGTGTCTGGAAGGGCGAACCGATCCGGTCGACGAGTTGGAACAGCCGGTTTTTGCGTGGAAGTAGCTAGCGTTGGCCAAGCGCACCGAACAGCAAGTTGGCCAACTCGATTAGCGATGCGCCCGAGACGTCGAAGGCGCCGGTGGGTTCGGGGTATGGATCGCCGCTGAGCCCGTATTCCTGCGGCCGGGAGACGAAACCGGTGGCCAGGCCGCTGTTCTGGGCCGCCTCGAGATCGGTGGGATGCGCGGCCACCAGCATCACTTCACCCGGTTCCAGACCGAGCAGACGTGCGGGGGTTTGGTAGGCGCGCGGATCGGGCTTGTAGGTTTTGCCGACATCGGAACCGAGCACCACATCCCATGGCAGACCGGCGTATTTCGCCATATCGACCAGCAGCCCGGTGTTCCCGTTGGACAGCGGCCCGACGATGACGTGCCGCTTCATGGCCGCAATCCCGTCGACGCTATCCGGCCACGGCGGCAGCCAGCGCCACGACCGGGCCAGCGCCTCCACCTCGGCACCCGGCAGCGCTTCGGCAGCGATGGAGAACTTCTCGAACGACGCAAGCAGGTTTTCTTTGTGCAGTACGTCCAGCGACACGAATTCGCGACGGCCCGAAAGGATCTCGGACATCGAGGGCAGGTACCTGCTCCGCCATTCCAGCGCGAACTCCCCGGGGTCGATGCTGAGACGGTGGCGCCGCGCGAAGTCGCGCACTGAGGCGGCGATTCCGGAACGCCAGTCGACGACCGTTCCAAAGGTATCGAATAAAACGGCGCGTATTGCCCGGCCGGTCGAGGGCGATCGGTATTCGGCCATTCCTCAGACTAGCGTCGCGTTCGGCGGCGACCGCTGAATCCCTTCGCGAACTCACCGGCGGGGAGCAGCCCGGCGCCGTGAACGCCCGGCGCGCGCACCGCCGGCCGTCAGACGACGTTCGACGATGTCCAGCGCGCGTTCGGCCCATCGAATGTTCTCCTCCTCGAACGAGATTCCGCGCATCAGCGTCAGGTAAGGGCCGACTCGCTCGGACTCGGTAAGGTACTCGTCCTCGGTGCGCCCGTCGAGCACGCGCTCCCGCAGCCGTTCGTAGCGCTGCACTTTGGCCACTGCCCAGTCCAGCCGTTCGCGAACGAATCCGCGGACCGCGTCGAGGTCTCCGGCGTCGCTGGCTTGGACCTTGACCAGCAATTCGTCGCGGATGACGGACGGCTTCGGCGCCTTGGCCGTGAACTGCCGGATCGCGTCACGCCCGGCCTCGGTCAGCGAGAACATGCGCTTGTTGGGCCGGCGTTCCTGCCGCACGACGCGGGCCTGGATGAGGCCTTGCCCGGCCAGCCGGTCGAGTTCGCGATACAGCTGTTGCGGGGTGGCCGGCCAGAAGTTGGCGACCGAGGCGTCGAATTCTTTCGCCAGGTCGTATCCGGACGATTCGCCCTCGAGGAGGGCGGCCAACACCGCGTCACGCAGCGACATCGGTCGATACTATAACGCGCGATTATTCAACAAAGTGACCAATCGCACTCTGGACATCGAACGCCGCGCGACCTAGCGTCTAATCCACCTACTCAACTAGTTGACTATGCGAGGTCGCGATGCACCCGTTCCGCAAAGCCGTCGAAGAGCGCGATGAGAAGGGCATCCAGGCGATGTTGGCCGACGGCGTGGTCTTCACCAGCCCGGTGGCGTTCAAGCCCTATGTCGGCAAGCCGATCACCGCCGCGATCCTGCGAGGTGTATTGCGAATCTTCGAAGACTTCCGCTACGTCCGCGAGATCCACGACCCCGGCGGTCGCGATCACGCCTTCGTGTTCGAGACCGGTATCGCCGGGGCGCCGGGGGTGAAGATCACCGGCTGTGACTTCCTGCACTTCGACGACGACGGTCTCATCGACGACTTCATGGTGATGGTGCGGCCGTTGTCGGGCGCGACGGCACTGTCCGAAGCGATGGGCGCGCAGTTCGGGCGCATCCAGGAGGAGGCGCTCGAATTGGCCAATCAATCCGGTACCGCGTAGAAGTAATGACCATGCGGATTGGACTGAGCGTCAATTATGCCGGCGGTTTCAAGGACGTGGCCGCCGAAGTGGCCGATCTGGAAAAGGCCGGATTGGACATAGTCTTTGTCCCCGAGGCGTATTCGTTCGACGCGGTGAGCGCGCTGGGCTATCTGGCCGCGAGCACCGAACGGGTAGGGCTCGCCTCGGGCATTCTGCAGCTCTACACCCGCACGCCCACCCTGACCGCGATGACCGCAGCCGGCCTGGACTACGTCTCCGACGGCCGGTTCACCCTCGGCCTGGGCGCCTCCGGCCCACAGGTCATCGAGGGCTTCCACGGTGTTCCCTACGACGCGCCGATCGGGCGGACCCGCGAGGTCATCGACATCTGCCGCCAGGTGTGGCGGCGCGAGACCGTGCAACACCGGGGCAAGCACTACACGATCCCGCTGCCCGCCGACCGGGGAACCGGGCTGGGCAAGCCGCTCAAGCTGATCAATCAGCCTGTCCGCGAGCGCATTCCGATACTGGTTGCCGCGCTGGGGCCGAAGAACGTCGAACTGGCGGCCGAGATCGCCGAGGGCTGGCAACCCATCTTCTATCTGCCGGAGCGGGCGCACCAGGTGTGGGGGGATGCCCTGGCCGCCGGCCGGGCCAAGCGCGATCCCGACCTCGGCGACCTCGACATCTACGCCGGACCCGTGCTGGCGATCGGCGAAAATGTCGAGCCGCTAAGGGAATTCGTCAAGCCGCACCTGGCGCTCTACATCGGCGGAATGGGCGCCAAGGGTAAGAATTTCTACCACGCCCTGGCCACCAAATACGGCTACGGTCCCCAAGCCGACCGGATTCAGGAGCTGTATCTGGCCGGTGACAAAGACGGCGCCGCCAAGGTCGTGCCCGATGATCTGGTGCGAGACGTCAACCTGATCGGTAGCCGCGAGTTCGTCAAGGAACGTCTGGCGGCGTTCCGTGAGGCGGGGGTAACCACCCTCAACGTGGCACCCATCGCATCCACCACGGGCGAACGGGTCAAGCTGATCGAGACGCTGCGCGAACTCGTTTGATCGCCGGTGGCGCCAATTCAGTGTTGCCGGTGGCTATCCCGGCGTAGCCGCACCGCTCTGGTTACCGCTGCCGCCGAGGCAAGCAGTGCCATCGCGGAAAGGATCACCACCGAGGCCGCGGAGCCGACGGTGGCCAAGATCAGCGGAAGCGCGAAGCCGACATACGTGACGACATAGAACACTCCGGTCAGGGCGCCGCGCAGGTGCGGTGGGGCCGCGGCCTCCAGGTCGATCAATCCTTCGCGCAGGCAGAGACCCGAGGCGCAGCCGAGGACAAGCAGGAGGGGGAACCCCAATGCCGGGCTCAGAGTGGGCGGCGCCATCGCGGCCACCGCGTAGCCGAACGCGGCCAGCACCGCACCCGCAGTACCGGCCTGGGGCCCCCACCGCAGCGCGCGGGCCAGTACCTGAACGACACCGCTGACACCGTTGACGAGCAGGGTGGCCGTGCCCGCCGCCATCGGAGCCGCGAGCGCGGTGTGTAGCCGGGTGGGGATCGTGACGAATCCCAGTGTCGCCGAGGCATATACCCACGGCGCAAGCGGCATGGCCCAGCTCAGCGCCCGGCTGAATGCTCGCCCCGCGGGTGCGGCCGGGGCGGTCCGGCCCGAGTCGTCGTTCGTGGCCGGCGCCGCCGCTTCGGTGCGTCGGGCCGCGCCGACGACCGCGAACGTCGCCAACATGAGAATGGCTGCGGCCACACCGAAGGAGACTCCGATGCCGGATCGTCCGGCCCACACAATGAACCCGCCGGCGAACGGGCCGAGGGCGAAACCGGCCGTCAGCACCGCCCCGGCGGTTGCGGCACCGGCGGGGCCGCGCAGATCCGATGCCCACGCGGTGCACGAACTGATGGCGAGGCCCACACCGATCCCGACGACCAGCCGACCCAGCAGCAGGGCGCCCGTGTGCTGGGACAGCAGCATCACCGCCGTGCCCACCAGCGCGGCGGCCGAACCCGTCACCGCGACCGACCGGCGCCCGAGCGAGTCCGACACGCGGCCACCGACGAGCAACCCCGGCAACAGCCCGACGGCGTAGATGCCGAAGATCCCGTCGAGCGTGGCCGTGCTGAGGTGCTCGCTGTCACTGATCACCGGCATCAACCCGACGAAGTGATTGGCGACCCACCCGGTGGCCAGCAGCAGTGCCAACACGCTGGCAAACAGCGCCCGGTCGCCCGCGGGCTCGCCCGCCGACCGCTTGATGCCATCGTTGCCGGTGCGCACATTCGACGAGGTCACGAAGGTTCTCCATTCCCAAACTCGAGGTGTGTGCGTGGCCGACCGACGATGATAGAACGCGACGCCACCGGGGCTGTTATTCCCGCTGGGGGTGATCGCATCGCTGCGTCGGCGCGACACCGCCGGCCCGGCGCCCGCCTGCAAACACGGCGATCACCGGTGCGGGGCTCGCTTCGGGGTTTGAAATCAGGCGATTTGGTCTACTGATACCACTACTCGCACCCAGGAAGGCAAATGATGAAGTACATTGCGGCAGCCACGATCGCGATCTCCGTCTTGCTGTCCAGCGCGTGTTCGGCCTCACAGGTCATCAACACCGGTGGCGACACGAAGTGCAAAGATTTCACCACCCAGGACGAGAAGAAGCAGAACGACGAAGTCAGCAAGATGCTCAAGGACAAGAACGGCGCCGACCCGAGCAATGTGGAGATCTCCGCAACGCGGCTTTCGGCGATGACGTACTGCCAGACACTCGGCAAGCCCGACACCAAGATCTCCGAGGCACCGCACGGCTGACGGCGGCCGCACCGACCGTGATGCCGTTGGCCATCGCGCTGTTGCCTGCTTGGGCAAGCTCACCGATGGGCCCTTGGGGGCCGCGGAGACCCGGATCGTGTGGCGGCGCGGGTAGTTCGCGTCAGCAGACAGGCGGCGGTGAGCAACTGCCAGGCGATGATCGAGTACACGCTGCCGCGCTCCCATACGCCGCCGGGCAGCAGCACCGTCTTCGCCGTCGCGGAATCGACCATCAGCATAGCGATGGAAGAAAACCCTAGGGCCGCAAGCACTTTGGAAGCCAAGCGGTACCAACGGCACTCGGCGAGTGCCGCGATCGCATCGGGTCCGGTCAAGATGGCGGCGTTGCCCCCAAGAATCGCCAGCGCGGCGCCGTCGACGTGCACCGTGCCGCTGTGCACCGTACCGATCACGACGTTACCGACAGCATTCCCGGCGACGACACCCAAAAACACCCTGGCCCTTCGGTTGTCGGGCACCCCCACGATCAGTGACGCGCCGAGCAGGAACAGGATGCCCTGCAAATAGAACGCCGCGTGTATCAAATACCCCCGTGGTGAGTAGACCGTCCGTCCGCGGACCAGCCTGCCGCTGGGGAGGCCGAGATCGCTGATGTAGTCGCGGGCATAGCTGTAGGCGGGCTCGAAGCCCGCCGCGGCGACCGCCTCGAGGACCAGGTAACCGATGGCCGCCACGACCCACAGGGCTGCTCCGCGCGCGCTGGCCACGTTGGGCGACTCCTTCCCGGCGGGACCGGTAAGGGCCGGCCGCTTTCATATTGGCGCCAATGTTTTCACGTGGGGCCGGCTTACCCGCACAATAACGCGATGCGTGCAGTGCGGGAGAACTTGAGAAGCGCGGCCTATCCGAAGCGTGCCGCCGCGGGCGTTCGCCGATGTCTGTCGACTCTCGCGCTGATCGGGCTGGTGGGATGCGCCGCACCGGCGCACAACCCCAGCTCGCCGGCCGCAGGCGGCGAGTTCGCGGGCCCTATCGACATCGGCAACGGCCGGCACCTGTATCTCAAGTGCCTCGGAAAGGGCGGGCCCACAGTCATTTTGGAGTCGGGATATCACAACTCCTCGGATCCGTGGAGTCAGTCCGACACCGCTGCGCCGGCAACGGGTCCGGCCGTGCTGCCGTCGCTGGCCGCGGACCACCGCGTCTGCGCCTACGACCGGCCCGGCACCCTGCGCTATGCCGATCCACCCAGCATCACCGACCGCAGTTCGCCGGTGGCGATGCCACGCAGCGCCCAAGACGTTGTCCAGGATCTGCATGCGCTACTCGCCGCCGCCCGTCTTCCCGGCCCGTACGTCCTGGTCGGGCACTCGCTGGGCGGGCTGTTCATTCGGCTGTACGCCCAAACATATCCCGACCAGGTGCGGGCGCTGGCGTTCGTCGACGCCTTTCCGGTCGAGATACCGGACCTGATGGGATCGGACTGGCCGACCTACCGCCAGGCGTTGGACCAGCCGTTGCCCCAGTTCGCGAATGCGCCGTCGTTTGAGGAGATCGACATCGACAAGAGCGTCGCCCAGGTCGGCGCGGCCCCCGCCTTACCGGCGGTCCCCGCCGTCGTGCTGACCAGGACTGAACCGTTTGCGGTTCCCGGCACCGTCTCGCCGGAGCAGAGCGGGAAATTGGAGCAGGCGTGGCGAGAGGCATCGGCGGATCTGATTGCGCTGCGCCCGCAGACACCGCACCTGATCGCGACCGGCAGCGACCATTTCATCCAGATCCACCAGCCCGATCTGGTCGCGGCCGGTGTACGTCTGGTGATGCAGAGGTCGGAAACGTCCCGATGACCGCAGCCGTGCGCCGGCTCCGCTCAGAAGAACGTCCCGGCATGCGGCGCTTCGGGCACCGCGAACAGTTCATCGGCCACATTCAGCGCCACCGGATCGTCGGCGCGGGCCAGCCCGGCCGCGGTAAGGCTGCGCCAGCTCGTGCCGCCGAGCAGCGCGGCCCCAAGCCCCGCGATCCCGACGCGGATGTCGGCGTGCCGGCTTGTCGGTTCGGCGCCGGCGCCGCTGATCGAGAAGCTCACCGAATTCGTCGACAGCAATGGGTCATTCACCGCGATAGTCACCGTCCCGCCGCCGACATAGGATCGTGCCGTCAGCGCACGCGGGACATCGATGACTCGCAGCCACGTTTCGTCGTGCACAGCGGTGACCTTCGCCGCCCGACAATCGACGAACAGCCACGGCAACACGTCGTCGATCGGCAGCATCCAAAACTGCACTCGGTCAACTAGATCCAGGCCGAGCAGAAAACGCAGCAACCCGAGATAGGCGTCGGCGGACGGCGCGAAGAAATCCTCGACCACGACGGTGCGTTGGTCGCTGACGAACCAATTTTCGGTGCCGATCGGCCGGTAGCGGGCGAAACCGGTCTCGGCGCCCGGTTCGCCATGTGCGGCGACATACCAAGCCCCCGAGGAGGATTCGGCTCGGCGCCGCGTGCTCTCCCACCACACCCCAGGGCGGTCGATGGTTCCGGGACGCGACGGGCGGTTGGCGTCGTAGACGCGGGGCAGAATGTCCCAGACTTCGGCCGTGCCGAGCAACCGCACCGGGCCACCCGGGCCGACCCCGGGGCGAAACGCCGCCCGCGCGGTCGTAACCTCCACGCTCTGGAAGCGACTCGCCACCCCGTAGCCATACCGCTCATAGATGGTGGCCTCCGACGCCCGCAGCGACGCGACGACCTCGCCACGCGCCGCGACGTCGCGGAGCTGGTGACGGATCAATTCGGTGGCGACCCCCCGCCGGGTGAACGACGGCAAGACGCCGATGTGGGTTACCGCGGCGTGGCCCACGGCGGCTCCGCCTGGAAGTGTCAGGCTGCTCGTCACAGCATCCGCGGTGCCGACGAGTTGTCCGTCGACGAACGCGCCGACGGTGCGCCCGGGCTCGAACAGCTTGGTGATCTGGCCGGGCGGCAGGTTCTGCACGGGCGGCAGGCCCACCATCGCGGTGCGGAACAGTTGAGCCGCGGCGACCAGGTCGTCGTCGGTGTCCAGGACCCGGATCTCGGTGGTCATTCGGCCATCATGACGCGCCCTGCGCGTCGGGTCACCCGAATTGCGCGCCTGCTAACGGATCGGCAGCCCGGTCACCGCCCGCGAAATCACCAACCGCTGGATCTCACTGGTGCCCTCGAAGATCGTGAAGATCTTCGCGTCGCGGTGCATGCGCTCCACGGGGTAGTCGCGGGTGTAGCCGTTGCCACCAAGGATCTGGATGGCCTCGTCGGTGACGTAGACCGCGGCCTCGCTCGCGATCAGCTTGGCCATCGAGCCCTCCGCCGAGTCGAAGTTCTGGTTGTTGCGCGCCATCCAGCCGGCCCGCCACACCAGCAGGCGGGCCGCGTCGATGCGGCTCTTCATGTCCGCCAGCTTGAACGCCACCGCTTGGAATTCGCCGATCTTGCGGCCGAATTGCTCACGCTGGCAGGCATAGTCGAGTGCGTACTCGTAAGCGGCCCGCCCCACGCCGACGGCCATCGCCCCGACGGTGGGCCGGGTGCGCTCGAAGGTCTTCATGGCCGCCTGGCCACCCGTGGAGGCACCGGACTTGACCCGGGCGATCCGCGCCTCGAACTTCTCCCGGCCGCCGAGGATGGCGTCCTCGGGCAGCCGGACGTTGTCGAGCACCACCTCGGCGGTGTGCGACGCCCGAATGCCGTGCTTCTTGAATTTCTGGCCCTGCGCAAGACCTTTGGTGTCCGGCCCGATGACGAAGCTCGCCTGCCCGCGGGTGCCGAGTTCGGGATAGACGGAGGCCACCACGATGTGCACGTTGGCGATGCCGCCGTTGGTGGCCCAGGTCTTGGTGCCGTTGAGCACCCACTCGTTGGTCGCCTCGTCGAAGCGAGCGCGGGTGCGGATGCCGCCGACATCAGAACCCGCGTCGGGCTCCGACGAGCAGAAGGCGCCGAGCTTGGGCTCGTCGGCCGTACCGAACATTTCGGGCAGCCAGCGCCCCAGCTGTTCGGGAGTTCCGTTGCCCGCCAACGCCGCTGCGGCCAGGCCGGTGCCCATGATGGACAGCGCGATGCCCGCGTCACCCCAGAACATCTCCTCGAACGCGGTCAGCATGCCCAGGCCGGTGGGCTCGGCCGCCTGCTGCGCGAAGAAGTCGGGGGAATACAGGCCGACCTTTGCGGCTTCCTGGATCACCGGCCACGGCGTTTCCTCCCGTTCGTCCCACTCGGCCGCGGCCGGACGGATGATGTCGGCCGCGAACTTGTGCACCCAGTCGCGCACCTCGATCACGTCGTCGGACAGTTGCAGTGAAAATGTCACAGCTGTGCTCCTGAAATAGGTTGCGTATTAACGGTTTCGGTATTGGTTGAGAACGCTGACCGTTTGGTTGACCCACGCCTCGAAATATCGCTCTTCATCGGTGTTTCCGGGCAGGCGGCCGGTGAGGGCCTGCAGAGTCGCGGCGTACGACAGCGATCCGATCGCGACCGCCGCGGCCGCTTCGGGATCGGGAATGCTGGTGCGGCCGGACCGGTTTAATGCCGACAGTTCGTCGGCGAAGCGTTGGTAGGCGTTGTCGGTGATGACCTGCCACGTTTTTTCGTCGAGATCACCGAGCTCGTCGGGTTCACGCAGCATGACCTTGAGCAGATCTTCGCTCTGTTTGAGGTTGCTCCAGATCAGCTCGCCGGCGATGCGCACCGCCCGCTCAACGCTGCCCGGTTGTCCAGCGTCGTATTCCTCTCGCGCGGCCACGATGCTGTCGATGCGGTGCGCCACCGCCGCCTCGAGAAGCTCGCGCTTGGAGCCGAAGTGCTTGTAGAGCGCGCCCGAGCCGGGCGCCAGGCCCGATTCCCGCTGGATGTCGGCCACCGACGTCGCCGCGTAGCCCTTGGCGGCAAAGAGCCGCAGCGCCGCCGACAGCAATCGGTCACGGCCGGAGGCGAGCATGGTGAGAGAGTACTCACTCACCCTGGTCACGGCAAAATCGGGCGGGTTCAAGCACGTGGCGGAGGAGGTGGCGAGGCGGCTGGCGTTAAATTCTTGCGAAACGCCACCGCGCTTGATCGCGCCGGACCGGTACTGCTGTGAGGGTTGTACTCAGGTTGGTTGACCAACGATCAGCACCACCGAAGGAGCCTGACATCCGCGTCCTACCGCGCGTGCAGCTGCCCATGCGGGTGCTGTCGCTGCGCACGATCGTCATCGTCGCCGCCATATCGGTGATGACCCTCGTTGTGCTGCTGGGCACCTGGGTGTGGGTGGGGGTGACCAACGATCAATACAGCCAGCTCGATCGGCGGCTCGATTCGGTCAGCAGCCTGGGTGACATCAGCAGCCTGCTCAACAACGCGGAGCACACCAACCCGGACCGCCCCGCGCCGGATGGCAACCTGGTGCGCACCGCCCGCATCGGCGGCGTGACCGTGTCGGTGCCCAACAGCATCGTGTTGCCCCGGCTTCCCGACGGCTATGCCAACACCACCATCAACGGGGTGCAGTACCGCGTCCGCACCTTCACAGCGGGCCCCGCCTCCATCGCGCTGGCCGCTCCGCTGGCCGAAGCTCAGCACCGGATCAACGAACTGCACCTACGGGTGCTGCTGATCTGTGCCAGCGTGATCGGCGGCACCGTCGTCGTGGGCTGGGTGATCTCGTTGATCATGGTCAATCCATTCCTGCTGCTGGCCCAACAGGCCCGCGCGATCAACGCCCAGTCGAGCCCCGACGAGGTTCAGGTTCGCGGCGTGCGCGAGGCCGTGGAGATCGCCGAAGCGGTCGAGGGAATGCTGGCCCGCATCGGCAAGGAGCAGCAGCGCACCAAGGCCGCGCTCGAATCGGCCCGCGACTTCGCCGCGGTCGCCTCCCACGAGCTGCGCACCCCGTTGACCGCCATGCGCACCAACCTGGAGGTGCTGTCCACCCTGGATCTGCCGCTCGAGCAGCGTCACGAGGTCATCGGCGACGTCATTCGCACCCAGAGCCGCATCGAGGCGACACTGACCGCGCTCGAGCGGCTGGCCCAGGGTGAGCTGACGACCGTCGACGATTTCGTCCCGTTCGACATCACCGAGCTGTTGGACCGTGCCGCGCACGACGCACTCCGCATCTACCCCGACGTGGACGTGTCGCTGGTGCCCTCGCCGACGGTGTTGATGATCGGATTGCCCACCGGGCTGCGGCTAGTGATCGACAACGCGCTCGCCAACGCCGTCAAGCATGGGAATGCCCGCAAAATCCTGCTGGCCGTTGGCAGTTCCGGCGAGGGCGTCGAGATCACCATCGACGACGACGGCACCGGTGTCCCCGAATGCGAACGCGCCACCGTCTTCGAACGGTTCACCCGAGGCTCGACGGCGTCCCGATCGGGCTCGGGGCTGGGCCTGGCGCTGGTCGCCCAACAGGCCGAATTGCACGGCGGCACAGCGGCATTGCAGACCAGTCCGCTCGGAGGCACCCGGTTGTTGTTGCGGCTGGCCGGCGATGGGCGCGGTCCGGCATAGCGGCGGATAGCTGGGCGCCGCCGTTATTTCAGGCCGAAAAAGTTCCCATCGGGACGCCGAAAAACAGGCGCGCCCCGGGCATTGGCTATGCCGATCTTCGGCAATAGCCCCGCAATTACCAGCGGCCTTTTCGTAGGGACATTCGGCATCAAACTCGCAGCGTTATGCCGTCGCCTTCCGCGACGCTCGCAAAGGCCGTGACCCGGGCGCACCAGGTAACCGAGGTGCCTTTGTGACAGCCGAGTCCTGAGAGGCGGCTGAGGTTATCACCGACTCCTTTTGGTAATCCAGTACTTTCACGCTTGGAGCCGGCGCCGCTAAACAAAATCCTGCGGCCTAAGCCGGTCCCGACCGGAGTGAATAACACGATCACCGAAATCCCATTACACTATGGCCCCAAGCACCCGGATTTGGGTTGAGCGTTCGGAGGGAAATCATGGGTCCTGTCACGTCGGTGCAGTCAGAGGCGGTGCTGGCGTCGGCCGGCGCCGAGACGGCGATCAGCGCGGAGACCGAGGCGGCGGCTTCGGCTGCCGCGCCCGTTCTGCTCGGTGTGCTGCCGATGGGCGGCGATCCGGACTCGGCCATGTTCGCGGCGGCGCTTAACGCCTGCGGCGGCAGCTACCTGGGCGTAGTGTCTGAGCACGCCGCCCAGCGCGGCCTGTTCGCCGGCACGCAGAGCATCGCCTCGAGCACGTACGTCGTCACGGAGCTCATGCGCAGCTTGACGATGGCAATCGGGGCTTAGTCACCAGGTTCCCAGCGAGGCATTAAGGGGGGAAGTACGCATGGCCGATCCGGGATGGGCTGCGCGTACGCCTGAGGAAAACGACATGCTGCTCAAGGCGGGGGCCGGCGTCATCACCCACCTGGCGAACCAGGCCGCCTGGACTGCCTTGGCGGCCACCCATCACGGCTCCAGCATCGCGTCAACGATCAACACCGTCGCGACGTCGGCGAGCTGGACGGGCTCGGGTTCGTTGGCCTCGGCTGCCAACGCGACCGCGCTGAACGCGTCGCTGCACGGGCTGGCCGGCTGGGTCGACGTCAAGCCGGCGGTGGTGTCGACTGCGGTCTCGGCGTACCAGATGGCGTACGGCTCGATGCGCCCCGCTCCCGAATGCATCGGCAACCGCACCGAGACCGCCGCCGACTACGGCATCAACCCGCTGGTCCTCGGCGCGTTGACCCCACGCATCACGTCGCTGGAGCTCGAATACTTCGGGTCGATGTGGCCGAACAACTCCGCGGTCGGCGCCAGCTACGGAACGATCCTGACGGCCCTGTCGCAAAGCCTCACCATCCCTCCGCCGATCGCATCCATGGGCGCATCGCCGGCCGCGCCCGCGCAAGCGGCGGCGGCGGTCGGCGAGTCGGCGGCGGAGCAGGGGGCCGGCGACGGCATGCGCGCCGCCTTCCAGGGCGCCCAGACCGGGACGCAGGGGGCCGGTCAGGCCGCCTCGGGTGGGCAGGACTTCATGAGCCAGGCCAGCACGCTGATGCAACCGGCGCAGCAACTGATGGGAGCGGTCCCGCAGGTGATGCAGGCCCCGATGCAGATGATGCAGGCGCCGATGCAGATGATGCAGGCGCCGATGCAGATGATTCAGCCGCTGATGGGCATGTTCGCCAATCCCGGCGCCATGGGCATGGGCGGAGCGGCGCCGGCCGTCTCGGCGGTCTCGGCCACCACCGGACTGTCCGCGGCGGAGGCCGGGGCCGGCGGCGGCGCGTCCCTGGGTGGCGCCGGCATGCCCGCAACCAGTTTCACCCGTCCGGTCAGCGCCTTCGAGCCCGCGACCGGCGGCCGGCCGGTAGGGCTGCGGCCGGCCGGGGCCTTGGGCGCCGAGGCCATGCGACCGCAGACGACGTCGATGGGCGGTGCCCCGATGGGCGGTATGCCCGTGGGTCACGGGGCGGGAAGCGACCGCGGCTCGCGTGACAAAGCCGACCAGCCCACGACCGTGCGAGTCGTCGACGCCCGAGTGTGAACCACTGGTGAAAGGTGAATCGACAGGTCCAATTAGCCGCCATACACTTCGCTTCATGCCCACACGGGGGGCGGCCCACCGGAGAAGGAGAATTCCGTGACAATCAAAGTAACACCGCAAATGCTTCGCGATGCTTCCAACGCCATTCAGGCGAACATGGAGCACGCGATCGGGATTGGCCAGGGATACGTCGCGAATCAGGAGAACGTGATGAATCCGTCCACCTGGTCTGGCTCGGCGGTGACGGCGTCACACGCGACGGCCATCGAAGTTCAGAACGACTTGAACAAGGTTTTGACTGGCGGCACGCGTCTGGCCGAAGGTCTTACGAAGGCGGCGGCCCTGATGGAAGGCCACGAGGCCGATTCTTCGCACGCCTTCAGCGCGCTATTCGGCGGCCACGGCTCCTAAACATCCACTCAGTCGCAATTCCATCAATGGTCTTTTGAAAGGAACTCACAATGTCCGACCCGATCACCTATAACCCGGGAGCCGTCGCGGACTTCGCCACCGACGTCGCCTCCCGCGCGGGCCAGTTGCAGTCGATTTTCGACGACACCTCCAACCGCACGCACGCCCTCCAGGAATTTTTCGCCGGCCACGGCGCATCGGGCTTCTTCGAGGCGCAGGCGCAGATGCTGTCCGGGCTGCAAGGCCTCATCGACACCATCCGCCAGCACGGCGTGACGACGTCCCACGTGCTGGACAACGCGCTGAGCACCGACCAGCACATCGCCGGTCTGTTCTGAGTCCATCCGACCAAGCGAAGGTGGGGCGGCTGCCCCGGGCGCGTGTGCCCCACCTTTGGTCTCCTGTTCACGGGTCGGCCGATTCATCCAGTGACGATGAGGCGAGATGCTGACAACGACGGTGGACGGCTTATGGGTGTTGCAGGCGGTCACCGGGGTCGAGCAAACCTGCCCTGAATTGGGGCTGCGGCCGATGCTGCCGCGCCTGGACACCCCCGAGCGCGCCCGGAACCATCCCGCGGCCGCCGAGCTGGTGGCCGCCGGTGCGCTCGATGAGGCCGGCAACGCCGACCCGATGATTCGAGAATGGCTGACGGTCCTGTTGCGACGAGACCTCGGACTGCTGGTGATGATCGGGGTACCGGGTCGGGAGCCGACGCGCGCATCCATTTGCCGCTTCGCGACGTGGTGGGTGGTCTTGGAACGCCATGGGGACATGGTGCGGTTGTATCCCGCGGGAACGGCCGGCAATGAAGCGTCGGCCAGCGACCTGCTGGTGGGTCAGATCGAGCGGCTGTGCGGCGTGGCCGAGGCGGCACCGCTGAAGCCGGTCACGCTGGACACCGAGCAGTTACTGAACTCGGTGCGCGACGCCGCCAGCCTGCGAACATTCCTGCTCGAACAGCGCCTCGACGCTGACCAGCTGCAGATGGTCCTGACGGCCGCCGATCCGGCGCGGTCCGCGCACGCGAACATCGTCGGGCTGCAGGCCGGCGTGGGGCCGGACGAATTGGCGCGGATAGCCGTCGGCGACTCGACGGTGTCCATCGTCGACACCCCGGCGGGGCGGATCTGCATCGAAAGCGTCACCTCGGGGCAGCGTCAATACCAGATCCTCTCGCCGGGCTCGCGCACGGACATCGGCGGCGCGATTCAGCGGCTCATCCGCCGATTGCCCGCCGGCGACGAGTGGCACTCGTATCGGCGAGTCGTGTGACGCGGCGCTTTGCCATGGGAAGCAAAACGTAAGGGGCGCGACGGAAGCGAACTGACGAAAGTCAGTTAGTAGCCAAAGTCTTGGAATAGCAACATCTGTCGTACTTGCAAAGTTTTTGAACGGGGTAAACGCGGTTTCGGCAACCGTGTTAGCATCGCGTCGTGACGAGCCCTTGGAATGACCCGAATATGTCGGACGAAGGTGCGCTCAGACGGGGGGATCCGTCCGGGGCCAGCAACTTCCCGGATTCGGTATCCGACACAATGCGTATTACCGATCTGGCCGCGCCGCGGAAAATTCCACCCGGATCGGGCTGGCGGAAATTCATTTACTCCATATCTTTTCACAAAATAAATCCGGGCGAGTCGCCGCGGGAACGGCACTATCGCGATTTGCAGAATCGCATCCGGCGGCATATTCGACGGCAGTACGTCATCACGGTCGTCTCCGGCAAGGGCGGCGTGGGCGTGACGACGCTCGTCGCGTGCCTCGGGGGTGTGTTCCGGGAATGCCGCCCGCAGAACGTGATTGCGATCGACGCCGTCCCGGGTTTCGGCACGTTGGCCGACCGCATCGACGAGTCCCCGCCCGGGGACTACACCGCCATCATCAACGACACCGATGTCCAGGGATACGCGGATATTCGAGAACACTTGGGCCAGAACGTCATCGGCCTTGACGTCCTGGCTGGAAACCGGACTTCCGACCAGCCCAGGCCGTTGGTGCCCGCGATGTTCTCCGGGGTGCTTTCCCGCCTGCGACGCACCCACACGGTGATGATCGTCGACACCTCCCCGGACCTCGAACACGAGGTGATGAAGCCGGTACTGGAAAACACCGACACTCTCGTGTTCGTCTCCGGAATCACCGCGGACCGGTCGCGCCCGGTGCTGCGCGCGGTGGATTACCTGCGTTCGCAGGGTTATCACGAGTTGGTCTCGCGCAGCACCGTGATTGTGAACCACACCGACCAGATCACCGATAGGGACGCGCTGGCTTACTTGACCGAGCGCTTCACCAAGGTCGGGGCGACGGTCGAAGTGCTGCCGTTCGATCCCCACCTCGCCAAAGGCGGCATCATCGACACGGTTCACGAGCTGAAAAAGAAGTCGCGACTGCGCCTCTTCGAAATCACCGCCGGGCTGGCGGACAAATACATTCCTGACGCCGAGCGGTCGGTGCCGTGACAGCGCCGCATAAGGTCGCTTTCCCGGCGCGTTGTGCGGTCAACATTTCATACGAGAAGCATCTGTGTTCCCAGGTGTTCCCGGCCGCAATCCCGATGGAGGGATTCTTCGAGGGAATGGTGGAGCTTTTCGACGCCGACCTCAAGCGCAAAGGTTTTGAGGGCATCGCATTGCCCGCGGGCAGCTACGAACTCCACAAGATCAACGGGGTTCGGCTCGACATCAACAAGAGCCTCGACGAGCTCGGCGTCCAGGACGGCGACACCCTGGTGCTGGTGCCGCGGGTCGACGGTGAGTCGTTCGAACCGCAGTACGAATCGCTGTCAACAGGGTTGGCGGCCATGGGCAAATGGCTGGGCCGCGACGGTGGCGATCGGATGTTCGCGCCCGTGACGCCGCTGACGGCGGCGCACACCGCGGTCGCCGTGATCGCGATGGCAGTCGCGGTTGCCGTGGCATTGACGCTGCGGGCGCGGACATTCACCGACGGCCCCATCCCGGCAGCGGTGTCCGGTGCCGTCGGCGTCTTGCTCGGGGTTGCCACGCTGGTGGTGCGAAGCGGGTGGCGGGGACGGCGCGACCTGTTCGGTGGGTTCGCGTGGCTGGCGGTGTTGTCGCTGGCGACCGCCGGTGCGTGCGCGCCACCCGGCGTGCTCGGCGCCGCCCATGGGCTGATCGGCGCCGTCGTGGTGATCCTGGGCGCCATCGCCATCGCGGTGACGGCGCGAAACCGTTGGCAGACAGCGGTGGTCACCGCGGTGGTGACGGTCTGCGGGATCCTGGCCGCTGTCGCCGCGGTCCGCATGTTCCGGCCGGCTTCGGCTCAGGTGCTGGCGGTCTGCGTGTTGGTCGGATTGCTAGTCCTGGTCCGGATGGCCCCACTGATCGCGCTGTGGGTGGCGCGGGTACGGCCGCCGCACTTCGGATCGATCACCGGTCGAGACTTGTTCGCTCGGCGCGAGGGGATGCCCGTCGACACGGTTGCTCCGGTCAGCGAGGACGAATCCGAGGACGAGGACAACGAACTGACCGACATCACCGCGCGCGGCGCCGCGATCGCCGCCTCGGCGCGGTTGGTCAATGCGGTCCAGGTCGGCCTGTGCGCGGGCGTGTCGATAGTGTTGCCCGCCGCGGTATGGGGCGTGTTGACGCCCGGACGCCAATGGGCGTGGTTGGCGCTGGTGGTCGCGGGGCTGGTGGTGGGCATCTTCCTCACGCAGGGGCGCGGATTCGCCGCCAAGTATCAGGCCATCGCGCTCGTGTGTGGGGCATCGGCCGCGGTGTGCGCGGGTGTGGTCAAGTACGCCGTCGCCGCACCGAAAGATGCGATGACTGGCTTGATGTGGCCGGTGGTGACCGTGACGATCTTCGCCGCGTTGGGTTTGGCCGCAGCGCTTTTGGTGCCGACCATGAGGTTTCGGCCGTTCATCCGGTTGACGGTGGAATGGGTGGAAGTGCTCGCATTCATCGTATTGCTTCCAGCCGCGGCGGCCTTGGGAGGGCTCTTCACGTGGATTCGCCACTGAAAAGGGTCGCGGCGGTCGCCGCCGCCGTCACCCTGGTCGCGATGTCAGCCGATATCCCTGCCGCACTTGCCATTACACCACCCTCGGTGGACCCGGGGATGGTTCCGCCGGACGGGCCGCCGAGACCCGACCAGCCGATGCGCCGCGCCAACAGCTGCTCGACTCCGATCACCGTGAGGAATCCCGATGTGGCGCAGATGGCCCCGGGCTTCAACTTGCTGAACATCACGAAGGCATGGCAATACAGCACCGGCAACGGCGTTCCCGTGGCGGTCATCGACACCGGGGTCTCGCCGAATCCGCGGCTACCGGTGATCCCGGGTGGCGACTACATCATGGGCGAGGACGGCCTGTCGGATTGCGACGCCCACGGCACGATCGTCAGCTCGATCATCGGAGCTGCGCCGCAAGGGATTTTGCCGATGCCCCGGCCGATGCCCGCTACTCCGGCGTTCCCTCCGCCGGCCGGTCCACCGCCGGCCGCCGGCGCACCACCCCCACCGGTCGAGGTACCACCCCCGGTGGCACCCCCGCCCCCGCCGCCGCCGGTGACCATCACCCAGGTCCTTCCGCCTCCGCCACCACCGCCGCCGCCCCCGCCGCCGGAGGGAGGCGGCGCCACCGCCGCATCGAACGGTCCCGCAGATCCGCAAACCGAGGACGAACCCGCAGTGCCGCCGCTTCCCCCCGGAGCGCCCGACGGAGTGGTCGGGGTGGCCCCGCACGCCACCATCATCTCGATCCGGCAATCGTCACGCGCCTTCGAACCGGTCAACCCGCCGCCCGGAGATCCCTACTCGGACGAGAAGGTCAAGGCGGGAACGCTGAATTCGGTTGCGCGCGCGGTGGTTCACGCCGCGAACATGGGCGCCAAGGTGATCAACGTTTCGGTGACCTCGTGCCTGCCCGCCGCCTCCACGGCCGATCAGCGAGCGCTGGGGGCGGCGCTCTGGTACGCGGCCACCGCGAAGGACGCGGTGATCGTCGCGGCCGCGGGCAACGACGGGGAAGCCGGCTGTAACAACAATCCGACCTACGACCCGCTGGATCCGTCGGATCCCCGGGACTGGCATCAGGTCAAGATCGTCTCGGCGCCGTCGTGGTTCTCCGACTACGTCCTGTCGGTGGGCGCGGTAGATGCCAGCGGCGCCCCGCTCGACAAGAGCATGTCGGGTCCCTGGGTCGGTGTGGCCGCGCCGGGAACGCACATCATGGGCCTCTCCCCGCAAGGGGGCGGCCCGGTCAACGCGTATCCGCCGTCGCGGCCGGGCGAGAAGAACATGCCGTTCTGGGGAACCAGTTTCTCGGCGGCCTACGTCAGTGGCGTCGCGGCGTTGGTGCGGGCGAAATTCCCCGACCTCAGCGCGCATCAGGTGATCAACCGGATCGTGCAGTCGGCGCACAATCCGCCTGCGGGCGTTGACAATAAGGTCGGGTATGGGTTGGTGGACCCGGTCGCCGCGTTGACCTTCAACATCCCGCCGGGCGAGCGGATGCCACCGGGCGCTCAAAGCCGGGTCATCACCCCGGCAGCGCCGCCCCCGCCGCCCGACCACCGGGCGCGCAACATCGCCATCGGATTCCTGGGAATCGTGGCCGCCGGTGTGCTCGTGTTCGCGATCTCGGCGCGGTTGCGGAGGGCGCGATGAGGCCCGACCTGACCGGGTTCAGCCGCGGCAGTAATCGGCGGGTGGTCGGCGTGTGGACGGTGTTCGTTCTCGCGCTCGCGGCGTGGCTGGTGGGTGGTTACATCGGCGCGGCCCTCGCGGTGGTGGTGGGTATCGCGCTCGTCTTCGTGCGGTGGTGGGGGCAGCCGGCGTGGTCGTGGGCCGTCCTGTGGCGGCGCGGCCGGCGTCCGATCGACTGGACCGCCCCGATCACCGTGGCGAACAACCGATCCGGTGGGGGCGTGCGCGTGCAAGACGGCGTCGCCGTGGTGGCGGTGCAGCTACTCGGCAGGGCGCACCGCGCGACCATGGTGACCGGCTCGGTGACGGTCGAGACCGAAAACGTGCTCGACATCGTCGAATTGGTGCCGATGCTGCACCAGGCCCTGGGCCTGCAACTCGATTCGATCAGCGTTGTCACCATCGGTTCCCGGCACGGCACCACCGGAGACTTTCCGCGGGTGTACGACTCGGAGATCGGAACGCCGCCCTACGCGGGCCGGCGCGAGACGTGGCTGATCATGCGGCTGGCGGTGATCGACAACGCCCAAGCCCTCTTCTGGCGCACGACCGTTGGCGCGGCGGCCATTTCGGTCGCACAGCGCATCGCCGGGTTGTTGCGCTGCCAAGGATTGCGGGCGAAGGTGGCCACCGCCACCGACCTCGTCGAGCTCGATCGCCGGCTCGGGCGCGACGCGGTGTCGGGAAATGTGCAGCGATGGAAGGCCATCCGCGGAGAAGCGGGCTGGATGACCACTTACGCATACCCGGCTGAGGCGATCACGTCGCGCAATCTCTCGCAGGCGTGGACGCTGCGCGCCGACGAGGTCATCCAGAACGTCACGGTGTTCCCGAACTCCGAATGCACCGCGACGATCACGGTGCGAACCCCGACGCCCGCACCGACACCGCCCAGCGTGATTTTGCGCCGGCTCAACGGCGAGCAGGCGGCAGCCGCGGCCGCGAACATGTGCGGTCCCCTTCCGCACCTGCGGGGCATTCGGCGCAGCCCGCTTCCCCCGCAGCTCGTCACCGAGATCGGACCGTCGGGCGTCCTGATCGGCAAACTGAGCAACGGCGATCGGCTGCTGATGCCGGTTACCGACGCCGGCGAGTTGTCGCGCGTGTTCGTGGCGGCGGACGACCCGATCGCCAAGCGGCTCGTGATCCGCACCGCAGGCGCCGGCGAGCGGGTCTGCGTGCACACCCGCGACATGTCGCGCTGGGTCAGCGTGCGCATGCCGGAGATCAGCGTCGTGAGCAGCTCGCGTCCCGCACCGCGGACCACCGTGAGCGTCGTCGAGTACGCTGCGCGACGGGGCAACGCCTTTGGCGCGGCCGAAGCCGGAGGCATCGAGGCTGCGATCTCACCCACTCCGCGGCCTGCGACCGTGATCACGGTGGCACCCGCGGGGGCCAGGCTTTCCGAGGGGCAACGGCACGGCTTCGAGGTGATCATCGAGCAGATCAGCCCGGCGGTGGTGAACGTCAGTGCAGCAGGACAGGATTGGCTTGTCGAGATGGACATGTTCCGCGCCGAGAACCGCTACGTCAGTCTCGAGCCGGTAGGCATGTCGGTCGGCATATAGCGGGTCGGCAGGGCGAGTTTGAGGCACAGTGTGATGAGCGCACGTACCGGTGGCGGCGACAGCGCGAAGCCGCGCAAGGTGGCTGCCCGCAACCTCGGCGCTCGTGGCCACGGTGCTCGAGACGGGGGACGCGATGGGTGATTTACAAACAGCCCGAAGGCATTTCGACCGTGCCATGGCGATCAAGAGCCGGCAGGGTCGCGCGGCGGCGTTACCCGAGTTCGTTGCTGCCACCGACGCCGACAAGTCGATGGCCGATGCGTGGCTGGGGCGCATCGCGTGCGGCGACCACGACCTGGCCTCGTTGCGGCAGCTCTACGCCAGCAGCGAGTGGCTGCACCGCGAAACCACGCGCATCGGGCAGGCACTGGCCGCGGAGATCCAGCTGGGTCCCTACATCGGCATTACTGTCACCGACGCATCACAGGTCGGGCTGGCGTTGTCGTCCGCGTTGACGATCGCCGGTGAGTACGCCGAGGCGGACAAGCTGCTGACCAACCCTGACCTGCTCGACTCGTGGACCAACTACCAGTGGCACCAGTTGGCCCGGACGTTTTTGATGTACCGCACGCAACGCTGGCCGGACGTGCTGCTGGCCGCCGCCGAGGAGCTGCCCGCGCATGCCATCGTGATGTCGGCTGTGACAGCGTCGATTTGCGCGCTGGCCGCTCACGCCGCCGCCCACCTCGGGCAGGGCCGGGTCGCCCTGGACTGGCTGGACCGCGTCGACGTGATCGGGCACACCCAGTCGTCGTCGCGCTTCGACTCGGATGTGTTGACGGCCTCGATCGGCCCGGCCGACATCCCGCTGCTCGTCGCCGATCTGGCCTACGTGCGGGGGATGGTGCACCGGCAGCTGCGCGAGGAGGACAGAGCCCAGGTCTGGCTGTCCAAGGCCACCATCAACGGGGTCCTGACCGAGGCGGCCAAAGAAGCGCTGGCCGACCCGAACCTGCAACTGGTCGTGACCGACGAACAGACCATCAACCGCAGGACCGACCGCTGGGACGCCTCCTCGGCCAAGAGCCGCGACGAACTCGAGGACGACGCCGCCAACGACCGGCGCGCCGAGCTGTTGGCCGAGGGGCGAAAGTTGTTGGCCAAACAGGTCGGACTGGCCGCGGTCAAGGAAGCGGTCGCCGCGCTGGAAGACCAACTCGAAGTGCGGACAATGCGGCTCGAGCATGGCCTGCCGGTGGAGGGGCAGACCAACCACATGCTGCTGGTCGGGCCGCCCGGTACCGGTAAGACGACCACCGCCGAGGCCCTGGGCAAGATCTATGCCGGCATGGGAATCGTGCGGCACCCCGAGATCCGGGAGGTGCGGCGTTCGGATTTCTGCGGCCACTTCATCGGCGAGTCGGGCCCCAAGACCAACGAACTGATCGAAAAGTCGCTCGGGCGAATCATTTTCATGGACGAGTTCTATTCGCTGATCGAGCGCCATCAGGACGGCACACCCGACATGATCGGCATGGAGGCCGTCAACCAGCTGCTGGTCGCCTTGGAAGTGCACCGATTCGACTTCTGTTTCATCGGCGCGGGTTACGAAGACCAGGTGGATGCGTTCCTTACCGTGAACCCGGGTCTGGCCGGCCGGTTCAACCGCAAGCTCCGCTTCGAGTCCTACTCGCCGGCCGAGATCGTCGAGATCGCGCACCGCTACGCCACCCCGCGCGCGAGCCTGCTCGATGACGGCGCGCGCGAATCCTTCCTGGACGCGGCGACGACCATCCGCAACTACACCACTCCCGGCGGGCAGCACGGCATCGACGCCATGCAGAACGGCAGGTTCGCCCGCAACGTTGTCGAACGTGCCGAGGGCTTTCGCGACACCCGAGTGGTCGCGCAAAAGCGGGCGGGTCAGCCGGTGACGGTGGAGGATCTGCAGATCATCACCGCGGCCGACCTGCAGGCCGCGGTGCGCAGCGTATGTTCGGACAACCGCGACATGGCGGCCATCGTCTGGTGACGGTTACGCGGGCTCGAAGCGGAACACGGCCAGCCGGCCCGCCAGCGCTTCGAATTCGTCGGCCGTGCCGTCGCGCACCATCCCCGACCGTTTCGCAAACGCCACGCCGACCGGAACTTCGGTGGGGAACGCCCGCAGCACCGGCCGGGCCTCGTTGGCGGACAGTTCGACGATCCGGACGGGACGCGACCGTCGGCCACGGGTGAGCGTGCCCGCGCCCGCGGCCCGGGCGTTGGCCGCCCAGTCGGCGCCGGGATAGCCGGCCACCACGTAGAGGCCGCCTTCGAAGTGGAAGGGCGTCATCGGGGTGCTGCGCGGCTGACCCGACTTGCGGCCCGGCACGGTGAGCACCATCGCGGGCCCGGTCGGAATCCCGAGCCGCTGCACCGCCATCATGAACTTGTTCATCGGCTTGAGGTAGCGCGGGGGACGCGGATCGGTCATCTTCAGATTCCTACTTTCTCGTTGTCGAACACGCCGCGGTGCTCGGAAACCCAGTGCGCGAACGGAACTGGCGGGCGGCCGAGGATTTTCGCCACATCGCCAGTGACCAGGGCGGGCTTGTCGAGGGTCTCGGCGAGCATGGCGATGTAGGCGTCGGCGAATCCGGCGCCGAACCCCAGCCCGATGAATCGTTGCCGCACGGCCTCGGCGGGGATCTCGCGATACTGCAGCGCCCGGCCCAGGACACCGCCGATGACCTCGACCAGCTCCGCGTTGGTGAACGCCTGTGGACCGGTCAGCGGGATCCGCTGTCCGACAAGCTCATCGGTGAGCAACGCGTGCGCCGCGACGCTCGCGATGTCCGACTCGACGATCGGCGCGGTCGACGCGGCGGCGTATGGGCCGGCGACCACGTCGCCGGCACGGATCTGCGCCGACCACATGCCGGCGAAATTCGTCGCGAACACCGTGGGCCGCAGGCTCACCCAGGCGAGGCCGGAGTCGATCGCCAGGCGTTCGACCTCCCTGTTGCGGTCGCCGCGAAACCGGGACGGCTGCCGGGTGACGTCGTCGTCGGCGTTGATCGCCGACAGCGCGACCAGCTTGGTGACTCCTTCTAGCCGGCATTGGGCCACGACTTCTGCCAACTGCCCGCCCAGCGCCCGCGAGTTCAGGAACACCGCGGAGGCACCCGACAGCGCGTCGGTGGCCGAACCGAACAGCTCGACGCCCGGTGGAAAACCGGCCGGCGCCCGTTGCCGGGTGACCGCGCGAACCTGGGCGCCGGCGGCGATCAGTTCGTTGACGAGCGGGCGTCCGACGTTGCCGGTCACCCCGGTGACGACGATGGTCATGAGTGGGTCCCTTCCGTGAACTTCTTGCACTGGGAGAAACGACGGGGGAAAAGGTGGGAAAGTTACATCGCGAGCCCGGTAACTTTTTGCCCCTGCAGATCGTCGAAGAGTCATGAACCAGTCGCCGTCCGCCAGCGCCCAGGTCAGCGAGGCCTGGCGCCGCCACCGCCCGTACCTGGTCAACCTCGCCTATCAGATGCTGGGCGATATCGGTGAGGCGGAAGACATTGCGCAAGAGGCCTTTCTGCGGTTCTCGCGCGCCGACGCCGACCAGATCGAGGACGCCCGCGGCTGGCTGACCGTGGTGGCGAGCCGACTCTGTCTCGACCAGGTGCGCTCGGCTCGTGCCCGCCACGAGCGTCCCGGCGACGTCGAGGAACAACCGGCACCGCGCCGCTTCGACCCGGCCGACCGGGTCACCCTCGATGACGAGATCCGCACCGCGCTGCTCGAAGTGCTGCGCAGGCTCAGTCCCGCTGAACGGGTCGCCTTCGTGCTGCACGACGTATTCGGTGTGCCTTTCGACTCGATATCGGAGACCGTGGGCCGCCCGGTCGGCACCTGCCGCCAGCTGGCACGGCGCGCACGGTCCAAATTCCATGCGGCACAACCGAAGCTGACCGAAGTCGTGCCGGCAGAGCACCAGCTGGTCACCGAAAAGTTCATCACCGCATGCGCCAACGGTGACCTGGATGGGTTGGCCGCCGTCCTGGACCCGACGGTATGGGGCGTGGGCACGATCCTCGCGGACCCGGCACCGCCACCACAGATCAACCACGGGCCGGATGCCGTGGCCACCAACCTGTTGCGCTACCTGTGGCCGGACGTGACCCTGGTCAGCGGCCCCGCCGGGGGACCGGTGTTGCTGGCCTTCAGCGAGCGCCGCCTGTTCGCCGTCATCGTGCTGACGATCGACGGATCCCGGGTGCGCAAGATCGAGGCGATCGCCGACCCTTCGGCGCGGGCCTAGTCCCGCTTGTTAGTCGGGCCCGGGTCTTTCGCGCCGTCGGGACGGGCCGCGAAGTAGCCGGCGATGGTCGCGGTGACCTCGAGGAACTTGCGGCGCGTGGCCGGCGCCATCTCGTGGGCCACGTCGATCACGCCACCGGGCCGCAGGTGGGGGTCGAACGGCACCTCGATGACCGGGCGCCCATGATCGGTGAATTCGCGAGCGAGCAAGGCCCGGGTGCGTTTGTCGGCATGCCCATCGGAATCGTTGAGCACCACCAGGCTGCGCTGCAGCAGCGTGGTCAAGCCGTGATCGGTCAGCCACTCCATCGTCCGCGCCGCGGCGGAGGCGCCGTCGGCCCACGGCGACGACACAACGATCAGCGCATCCAGGTCACGCAGGACTTCCTGGGTGAGCGGCGAGTCCATCGTCGAACCGCAGTCGATGACCGAGATCGTGAAATGGCGGTCCAGCCGCAGCGCGGCTTCCCGGTAGATCGCCGGATCGAGCACCCGGCGCGGGCCCGACGCGGGTTCGCCGGCGAGCACGTGCAGGCCCGCGGTGTTACGGCCCAGCCGCGCCACCACGTCGTCGAAGGACCGAAGGTTCTTGTCGGCGGTCAGCTCCCAGAACGAGCCCGTCGACGCCGGATCGATTCGGCTGCTGAGCCGGCCGAACGCCGTGTCGGCGTCGATCGCCACCACGTGGTCTTGCCGGCGCAGAGTGGCGAGCAGCGAGCCCACGCTCGCGGCCACCGACGTCTTTCCCACGCCGCCCTTGCCCAGCACCCCGACTTTGTAGTTGCCGTACAGGCGGGTCCGGATGGCCGCCTCGAACTGGGCCTCCTGTTGTTGGACGGGAGAGGGGCCCAGATTGATCAGGCCGAAAGTGGCCAGCCGCAGGGCGCGTCGCCAACCGCGGTCGGGTAGCGCCCCGGCGCCCTGCTGCGAATCCGGTGGGGGGCCTGGGTGGGGGGCCTGCGGGGCTGCCGCGGGAGGAGTGGGCCGGCCCGGCTGCGGGGGTGGCGGCCGGAACGATGGCGGAGCGGGCGGGGCCGACTGGGCGGGCGGCGACCAGCCTTGCGGCGGCGCCGGCGGCCGGCCCGATGGGGGCGGGGGAGGAGCCGACGGGGGGCGCGGGGGAGCGGGCCGCTGGGCGACCGGAGCCGCGGCGGGCCGGGACTCTTGGGGCGCCGGCGGGGGTTGTTGCGCGGAGGGGCCGGACGGGTGTGGTGGGGGCGTGCTCGGCCGTTCGGGCTGCAGACGGTCCCGCAGGAATTCGTCGCGCTCGTTCATGGGCTCCTCGCGTGCCGGGTGGTGATCGTCGCGCCGGTGGGCCGGCGGCAACGAACGCCTTACGTGATCATCGCCACCGTCCAAACCCGAGATTGCCGGGGGTGGCCGATCCGTCCAGTATCTCTTGTCGCGCCCCGTCCGCGAACCTGCAAACTCTAGTGCGCGCGGCTACGGGCGGTCGTGATGCGCCCGGGTGGGCGCTGAGCACGCCGGTATTCGCGCCCAGCAACCTCGTCAACCGGCCCGGCGCACTCGTCAGCAAACTCTGTGGGGGAGGGTCCATCAGGCTCGGACCTCCCGGCAGACCCGCAGCTACCGCAAGAATTCGTTGCCCCGGACGGGTGGTGGGCATAATCGGGGATCAATGGCAGCAGCGAAATTTACGACGCCGCCGACTGCCGGTTAGACTTGACGAAGTTGGCATGTCAGGCGGGTATTGTCATATCGTTTTACGACTTGTCGAGACCGGTTCCAGGCCGCCGTTCAAAGCTGCACGGGCATCCCTAACAGGATCATCTCCGCCTGGGGCACAGCCCATCGAGACAAGACCGAAGGGGTTCTCGCCCGCAACCTCAAGGGTGCGACCTCGTCGGGGCCGCTGGTAACGGCCGCGCGGAACGTTCAGGTGAAGGGTCAGGTGCATATGACGCCCAAGCGCGTCGGGTTATACAACCCCGCGTTCGAGCACGACTCGTGCGGGGTTGCCATGGTCGTCGATATGCACGGCCGCCGTAGCCGCGACATCGTGGACAAGGCAATCACCGCGCTGCTGAACCTCGAGCACCGGGGTGCCCAGGGCGCCGAACCGCGCAGTGGTGACGGCGCCGGCATCATGCTTCAGGTCCCCGACGCTTTTCTGCGCGAGGTCGTCGACTTCGAATTGCCCGCGGAGGGCAGCTACGCCACCGGCATCGCGTTCCTGCCGCAGTCGTCCAAGGACGCCGCGGCGGCCTGTGCCGCGGTGGAGAAGATCGCCGAAGCCGAGGGCCTGACGGTGCTGGGCTGGCGCAACGTGCCCATCGACGATTCGTCGCTGGGCGCCCTGTCCCGCGACGCGATGCCCACCTTCCGCCAGGTCTTCATGGCCGGCGCATCCGGCATGACGCTGGAGCGCCGCGCCTACGTGGTGCGCAAGCGCGCCGAGCACGAACTGGGCACCAAGGGCCCCGGCCAGGACGGGCCCGGTCGCGAAACCGTTTATTTCCCAAGCCTTTCCGGCCGGACGCTGGTCTACAAGGGCATGCTGACCACACCTCAGCTCAAGGCGTTTTACCTTGACCTGCAAGACGATCGGTTGACCAGCGCGCTGGGCATCGTGCACTCGCGGTTCTCCACGAACACCTTCCCGTCGTGGCCGCTGGCGCACCCGTTCCGCCGCGTCGCGCACAACGGTGAGATCAACACCGTCACCGGCAACGAGAACTGGATGCGCGCCCGCGAGGCGCTGATCAAGACCGACGTTTTCGGGACCGAGGCCGACGTCGAGAAGCTGTTCCCGATCTGTACGCCGGGGGCGTCCGACACCGCGCGTTTCGACGAGGCCCTCGAACTTCTGCACCTGGGCGGGCGCAGCCTGGCCCATGCGGTGTTGATGATGATTCCCGAGGCCTGGGAACGCAACGAGACGATGGATCCCGCGCGACGGGCGTTCTACCAGTACCACGCCTCGTTGATGGAGCCGTGGGACGGCCCGGCGTCGATCACGTTCACCGACGGAACCATCATCGGCGCCGTGCTCGACCGTAATGGCTTGCGCCCCTCGCGAATCTGGGTCACCGAAGACGGCCTGGTGGTCATGGCCTCCGAGGCCGGCGTGCTGGACCTGGACCCGGCCAAGGTGGTCCGCCGGATGCGGTTGCAGCCCGGCCGCATGTTCCTGGTGGACACCGCGCAGGGCCGCATCGTCTCCGACGAGGAGATCAAGGCGGAGCTGGCCGCCGAGCACCCGTACCAGGAATGGCTGGACAGGAACCTGGTTCCGCTCGACGACCTGCCGCAGGGCAACTACAAGCGGATGCCGCATGACCGACTGGTCAAGCGCCAGCAGATATTCGGCTATACCTACGAGGAACTCAACCTCCTGGTCGCGCCGATGGTCCGCAGCGGCGCCGAGCCGATCGGGTCGATGGGCACCGACACCCCGGTCGCGGTGCTCTCGCAGCGGCCCCGGATGCTCTACGACTACTTCCAGCAGCTCTTCGCGCAGGTGACCAACCCGCCGCTGGACGCCATCCGCGAGGAGGTGGTGACCAGTCTGCAGGGCACCACCGGCGGCGAGCGCGACCTGCTCACGCCGACCGAGCGTTCGTGTCATCAGATCGCGTTGCCGCAGCCGATTCTGCGCAACCGGGAGCTGGCGAAGCTGATCAACCTCGACCCGGATGACGAGGTCAATGGTCGCCCGCATGGCTTGCGCTCCAAGGTGATTCGCTGTCTGTACCCCGTCGCCGAGGGCGGCGCCGGGCTGGCTGCCGCGCTCGAGGAGGTGCGGGCGCAGGCGTCGGCGGCGATCGCTGACGGCGCGCGGGTGATCATCCTGTCCGACCGTGAATCCGACGAACAGATGGCGCCCATCCCCTCGCTGCTCGCGGTGGCGGGGGTGCACCATCACCTGGTGCGCGACCGGACCCGGACCCACGTCGGGCTGGTGGTGGAGAGCGGGGACGCCCGCGAGGTCCACCACATGGCCGCGCTGGTCGGCTTCGGCGCCGCGGCGATCAACCCGTACATGGCGTTCGAGTCCATCGAGGACATGCTCGATCGCGGCGTCATCGAAGGCATCGACCGCAAGAAGGCGCTCAGCAACTACATCAAGGCCGCCGGCAAGGGTGTGCTGAAAGTCATGTCCAAGATGGGCATTTCGACGGTGGCGTCGTACACCGGGGCCCAGTTGTTCCAGGCGGTCGGCATCTCCGAGGACGTGCTCAGCGAGTACTTCACCGGCTTGAGCTGTCCCATCGGCGGCATCACCCTGGACGACATCGCCGCCGACGTCGCCGCCCGGCACGCGCTGGCCTACCTGGACCGCCCCGATGAGCGGGCCCACCGTGAGCTCGAGGTGGGCGGGGAATACCAGTGGCGCCGCGAGGGCGAGTACCACCTGTTCAACCCCGAGACCGTGTTCAAACTGCAGCACGCGACGCGCACCGGCCAGTACAAGGTGTTCAAGGACTACACCCGCCTGGTCGACGACCAGAGCGAGCGGATGGCATCGCTGCGCGGCCTGCTCAAATTCCGGGCCGGGATCAACCCCCCGATTCCCCTGGAAGAGGTTGAGCCCGCCAGCGAAATCGTCAAGCGCTTCTCGACCGGGGCGATGAGCTACGGCTCGATCTCCGCCGAGGCGCACGAGACGCTGGCCATCGCGATGAACCGGCTGGGCGGCCGGTCCAACAGCGGTGAAGGCGGCGAAGACGTCAAGCGGTTCGACCGCGATCCCAACGGCGATTGGCGGCGCAGCTCGATCAAGCAGGTCGCCTCCGGGCGGTTCGGCGTCACATCGCATTACCTGACGAACTGCACCGACATCCAGATCAAGATGGCCCAAGGTGCGAAACCCGGTGAGGGCGGCCAGCTTCCGGGGCACAAGGTGTACCCGTGGGTCGCCGAGGTGCGCCACTCCACCCCCGGCGTCGGCCTGATTTCGCCGCCGCCGCACCACGACATCTACTCCATCGAGGATCTGGCGCAGCTGATCCACGACCTGAAGAACGCCAACCCGTCCGCGCGGGTGCACGTCAAGCTGGTCTCCGAGAACGGCGTCGGCACGGTGGCCGCGGGCGTATCGAAGGCCCACGCCGACGTGGTCCTGATCTCCGGGCACGACGGCGGCACCGGAGCGACTCCGCTGACCTCGATGAAGCACGCCGGCGCTCCGTGGGAGCTGGGGCTGGCCGAGACGCAGCAGACGTTGCTGCTGAACGGATTACGGGACCGCATCGTGGTTCAGGTCGACGGCCAGCTCAAGACGGGCCGCGACGTGATGATCGCGGCGCTGCTCGGTGCCGAGGAATTCGGCTTCGCCACCGCGCCGCTGGTGGTCTCCGGCTGCATCATGATGCGGGTCTGCCACCTGGACACCTGCCCCGTGGGGGTCGCCACCCAGAACCCGGTGCTGCGTGAACGCTTCACCGGCAAGCCCGAATTCGTCGAGAACTTCTTCATGTTCATCGCCGAAGAGGTGCGCGAGTACATGGCGCAGTTGGGATTCCGCACCATCAACGAGGCCGTCGGCCAGGTGAACTCGTTGGACATGACGCTGGCCCGGGCCCACTGGAAGGCGCACCGGCTGGATCTGGCCCCGGTGCTGCACGAGCCGGAATCGGCGTTCATGAACCAGGACCTGTATTGCAGCTCGCGCCAAGACCACGGTCTGGACAAGGCGCTGGACCAGCAGTTGATCGTGATGAGCCGCGAGGCGCTGGACTCCGGAAAGCCGGTGCGGTTCTCCACGACCATCAGCAACGTCAACCGCACGGTGGGCACTATGCTCGGCCACGAGGTCACCAAAGCCTATGGCGGACAAGGGTTGCCGGACGGAACCATCGACATCACCTTCGACGGCTCGGCGGGCAACAGCTTCGGCGCGTTTGTGCCGCGCGGCATCACGCTGCGTGTCTACGGCGACGCCAACGACTACGTCGGTAAGGGCCTGTCCGGCGGCCGGATCGTGGTTCGGCCTTCCGACGACGCGCCCCAGGACTACGTCGCCGAGGACAACATCATCGGCGGCAACGTGATCCTGTTCGGCGCGACCAGCGGCGAGGCGTACCTGCGCGGGGTCGTCGGCGAGCGGTTCGCCGTCCGTAACTCCGGGGCGCACGCCGTCGTCGAGGGTGTCGGCGACCATGGTTGCGAATACATGACCGGAGGGAAGGTTGTCGTCCTCGGTCGCACCGGCCGCAACTTCGCGGCGGGCATGTCCGGCGGCGTTGCCTACATTTACGATCCGCAGGGCGAATTCCCAGGCAATCTCAACGCGGAGATGGTCGAGCTCGAGAGCTTGGATGAAGATGACTACGAGTGGTTGCACGGCATGATTCAGGCACACGTTGATGCCACCGATTCCGCTGTCGGCCAGCGCATTCTGGGCGACTGGCCGCAACAGCAGCGGCACTTCGCCAAGGTGATGCCCCGGGACTACAAGCGGGTGCTGCAGGCCATCGCCGAAGCCGAACGCGACGGCGTGGATGTCGACAAGGCGATCATGGCGGCCGCGCATGGCTGATCCGAGCGGCTTCCTGAAATACACGCATCGGGAATTGCCGAAGCGCCGGCCTGTCCCGCTGCGGTTGCGTGACTGGCGCGAGGTCTACGAAGAGTTCGACAACGAGACCTTGCGCGAACAGGCGACCCGCTGCATGGACTGCGGTATTCCGTTCTGCCACAACGGTTGCCCACTGGGCAACCTGATCCCGGAATGGAACGACCTGGTGCGCAGGGATCGGTGGCGCGATGCCATCGAACGGCTGCACGCCACCAACAACTTTCCGGACTTCACCGGGCGGCTGTGCCCGGCGCCCTGCGAGCCGGCCTGTGTGCTCGGCATCAACCAGGATCCGGTGACGATCAAGCAGATCGAGCTGGAGATCATCGACAAGGCCTTCGACGAGGGCTGGGTCCGGCCGTTGCCGCCGGAGGAGAAGACCGGAAAAAAGGTCGCCGTGGTCGGTTCCGGGCCGGCGGGTTTGGCCGCCGCCCAGCAGCTGACGCGTGCCGGGCACACGGTCACCGTGTTCGAGCGGGCCGATCGCATCGGTGGACTGCTGCGGTACGGCATCCCGGAATTCAAGATGGAAAAGCGCGTCCTCGACCGCCGGCTGGACCAGATGCGAGCCGAGGGCACCGAGTTCCGGGCCGGGGTCAATGTCGGCGTCGACATCACCGCCGAGCAACTGCGCGCCGACTTCGACGCCGTGGTGCTGGCCGGCGGCGCCACCGCCGGGCGTGATCTGCCCATCCCTGGGCGGGAACTGGACGGGATCCACCAGGCGATGGAATACCTGCCGTGGGGCAACCGCGTGCAGGAGGGCGACGACGTGCTGGGCCCCGACGGGGAGCCGCCGATCACCGCCAAAGACAAAAGGGTCGTCATCATCGGTGGCGGGGACACCGGCGCCGACTGCCTGGGCACCGCGCACCGGCAGGGTGCGAAGGTCATCCATCAGTTCGAGATCATGCCGCGCCCGCCGGAGACGCGCGCGCCGTCCACCCCGTGGCCTACCTACCCGCTGATGTACCGGGTGTCCTCGGCGCACGAGGAAGGCGGCGAGCGGGTGTTCTCGGTCAACACCGAGGAATTCGTCGGCGAAGACGGCCACGTGACCGCGCTGAAGGCGCACGAGGTGACCATGCAAGACGGCAAGTTCGTCAAGGTCGAGGGGTCCGAGTTCGCACTGGAGGCCGACCTGGTGTTGCTGGCGATGGGATTCGTCGGCCCCGAGAAGGAGGGCCTCCTCACCGATCTCGAGGTGAAATTCACCGAGCGCGGCAACGTCGCCCGCGGCGCCGACTTCGACACGTCGATTCCGGGCGTCTTCGTTGCCGGCGACATGGGTCGTGGCCAGTCGCTGATCGTCTGGGCGATAGCTGAGGGCAGGGCCGCTGCCGCCGCGGCGGACCGATACCTGATGGGGTCGACTGCGCTGCCGGCGCCGGTCAAGCCGACCGCGGTGCCGCTTCAGTAGTAACACCAGTCACACGAGAAACACGGCCGAGTTCGTTCGGCGAGTCTCCCACTGTTTGCCAGACGGTAGGTGTGTAATAACCCGTTGTGAGCCCGCTCACATGGGGGTCACACCGTTTCCCGGTTGAACGGACCGATCGCAGGAGAGATTCTTGTGCATATCCACCCATTGCCTCGGACACGGATGGGGCGAATCGCCTGGTCATGGTTGCGTCACCCGGTGAAAAGTCGTGAATTTCCGGCCAAGCATGAGCGTCTGGTGACCGCTCAGGACTTGCTGCTGTTCGGTGCGTGACGGCCCGGCCGACGCCGGCGGTGGCGCGGGCCGGGTTTGCTCAGCGGGCGCCGGGCGGAATTTTGCCGGACGGTTCGATGACGCCCCGTGAAAACGGCATCACCGATCCCATAGGCCCGAGTCGCGGATCGCCTCGGCGAGCGGTTCCAGCACGGCCGGGTCGTGTGGCGGGGGAAGGTAGACGATGCCCAGATCCAAGCCTTCGGCGGCCAGCCCGGCCGCGTCCTCGATGACTTTCCCGTAGTCCAGGTCCGGCTCCAGGCGCAGGTGCGCCGAGAGCGTGATCTCCTTGGGATCGCGGCCGATGTCGGCACAGTGCGAGGCCAGGACGTCACGCTTGTGGGCGAAGACGTCGGGCGGCCCGCCCACGAAGTTCCAGTGCTGGGCGTAGCGGGCGGTGATCCGCAGCGTGCGCTTCTCCCCACTGCCGCCGATGCAGATCGGCGGGTGCGGCCGCTGCGGACCCTTGGGCTCGTTGCGAGCACCCTTGAGCCGGTAGAACTTGCCGTCGAAATCGGTGGTCTCCTGGCTGAGCAGGCTGGTCAGCACCTCGCACGCCTCCTCGAAGCGGTCGAAGCGTTCCCTGATGCTGCCCAGTTCGATGCCGTAGGCGCCCGACTCCTCTTCGTTCCAGCCGGCACCGATCCCCAGCTCGAGCCGCCCGTTCGAAATGATGTCCAGCGCGGCAGCCATGTTGGCCAGCACCGCCGGGTGGCGGTAGTGGATCCCGGTCACCAAAGTCCCCACCCGCAGCCGCTTGGTGGCCTGCGCGAGCGCGGTCAGCGTCGTCCAGCCCTCCAGGCAGGGCCCGCTGCTGTCGGAGAAGATCGGATAGAAGTGGTCGAACGTCCAGCCGGACTCGTAGACCTCGATGTCATCGGCCGCTTGCCAGACGGCGAGCATCTGCGCCCAGGTGGTGTTCTGCGGGGAAGTCTTGAAAGCGAATCGCATGCCGACGACGTTAGCCGGTATTTATGAAGGGCAACTAAACTGAGGCGCGCGATGACTGCTGCATGTTGCTCCCTCGGAATAGACACCAAGATCACCCTGCTGGCGGCGGGCCTGATCTTTCTGCTCGCGCTGATCCTGGGCGTCTGGAAATACCGCGAGATGATGACGTCGGAGAACCACCTTGCGCATCCGTACGTCGACATCGCGCACCGGGCCGCGCTGCTGTATTCGTTCGCGACGCTGCTGCTGGCCGTCTTCGTTGCGCTGAGCGCCTGGCCGGTGTGGGTGAACCTGACGGCCGCCGGCGTCGTCGTCTTCTTTTTCGTGGCGGCGATCCTGGCCTACATCTACCACGGAGCGCGGCGCGACACCGTCAACCAATTCGAAAACGCCGATCGGAGTGTTGCGGTGGCGATGGCGGCGCTGATCGCCGGGGAGATCGGCGGGTTCGGCGTGCTGCTCGCCGGATTCGTCGCCGGCCAGCTCGTGTGAGCGGGGCGGGCACACTGGAGTCATGGATCCGGTAGCGGCGTTACGGCAGATCGCCTACTTCAAGGACCGGAGCCGGCACGATCCCAGGCGGGTGATGGCCTATCGCAACGCGGCCGACATCATCGAGTCCCTCGACGAAGCGACCCGGGAACGGCACGGCCAGGCCAACAGCTGGCAGACGCTGCCTGGGATCGGCCCCAAGACCGCCAAGGTCATAGACCAGGCGTGGTCCGGCCGCGAGCCGGACCTGTTGGTCGAATTGCGTTCCAGCGCCGAGGATCTCGGTGGCGGTGATATCCGCTCCGCGCTGCGCGGTGATCTGCATCTGCATTCCAACTGGTCGGACGGCTCGGCGCCGATCGAGGAGATGATGGCCAGCGCGGCGGCGCTGGGCCACGAGTACTGCGCGCTGACCGACCATTCGCCGAGGCTGACCATCGCCAACGGCCTCTCGCCGGAGCAGTTACGCAAGCAGCTCGATGTCATCGAGGGTTTACAGGAGCAGTTCGCGCCGATGCGCATCCTGACCGGGATCGAGGTCGACATCCTTGACGACGGCAGCCTCGATCAGGAACCCGAGCTGCTGGCGCGCCTCGACGTGGTGGTGGCGAGCGTGCATTCCAAGCTGTCGATGGACGCCCCGGCGATGACGCGGCGCATGCTGCGCGCGGTGGCCAACCCGCACACCGACGTGCTCGGTCACTGCACCGGCCGGCTGGTGTCGGGCAATCGCGGCATCCGGCCGGAATCCAAGTTCGACGCGGAGGCGGTGTTCACGGCATGCCGCGACCACGGCACGGCGGTCGAAATCAACTCCCGGCCCGAGCGCCGCGACCCGCCGTCCCGGCTGCTGAACCTGGCGCTGGAGCTCGGGTGCGTGTTCAGCATCGACACCGACGCCCACGCGCCCGGCCAGCTGGACTTCTTGGGTTACGGCGCCCAGCGCGCGCTGGACGCCGGTGTTCCCGTCGACCGGATCGTGAACACCTGGCCCGCCGAGCGGCTGCTGGAGTGGACCGGCGCGAATTGAGGCGGCCGCTCAGACCCGCGCCGGTTCGGCGTGCTCGGGAACGGGTGCGCCGCTGCGGCCGGCGCCCTGCAGCAGGTTGGCGGCGCCGACTGTCGCGCAGGTCGCGGCCGGGATGAGCAACGCGTAACCCCCCAACCGGGCCCCGAACACGATCCCGGCCACGCCGCCGGCGAGAAACAACACGAGCGTCGTCGCCAGTATCGCCGTTTTCCAGTTCTTGATTCCGTGTAGGCGGCCGCGACCGAGGATCAGCCCGAGGTCGGTGACGGTGCCGGTGAAGTGCGTGGTGCGGATCGCCATTCCGCGAAAGCTCGATGTCAACCCGTTTTGCAGGCCGAGCGCCGCGGCGGCGAACAGCGCCTGCACCGCGGTTCGCTCGATGCCCAGGGCGTCGATCTGTGCACTGACCACGGTCTCCGCGGTTCCGGCCGCGGCGAGTGCGAGCAAGGCTGCCTCGAGGAAGAGCACGGTGGCGTGGCGTGGGCCCGCCAGAGCATCGGTGGGTGCGAGGATCGTCCCGGCTATGGTCGCTCCCGTCAAGAAGCCCAGAAAGATTGCGCCGAGCACGTGGCCTTCGTACAGCCACGGGTTGGCCGTGTTCATGCCCAGCTGGGTGGTGATCCCGGTCAGATTACCGACGGGCACCGCCAAAATCAGCAGCGCCACGGCGTTGACGAAGCCGGCGGACAACGCGAGTAACGCGCTGTAACCGAGTAGGAGACCCTCGCGGGGCAGGCCGGTGTCGCGGGATTGGCGCGGCGGCATCGGATTCAGTTGCTCACTTTCGAGGTCGGGTTTTGGCCAGCCTAACAATCGGGCTGTCGCACAAGCGGTGTCGCCAGGCTGATTCAAATCAACCTCACATCATCCAAAAGTCTTGTGGCAGCGAATAACTAGCGAGGCCACCGGCGACACATCAGTCGGGAAGGTGCGGGATCTCTGTACCCGGATCGCGGCCGACCAAAACCGCGGGCGTCAGCGCGGACTTGCCGTACCGATCCCGCACGCGGTCGATGGCCGCGTCGATGGCGAGTCGGTTGTTGTCGTCATCGAACGGCAGCGTCAGCTGTTGGGCACCGCTGCGGTCGATGCCCGACACCGCGAACCCGACCAGCGTCAGCCCGCGCGAAGCGATGAGCGGCGCGGCGTCCGCGACCAGTTGGCGTGCGGCTGCCAGGAGGGGCGCCGTGGACGAGGTGGCCCACGGCAACGTGTGCGATCGGGTCGCGCGCGTGAAGTCGTCGAAGCGCAGCCGCAGGATCACCGTGCGACCGGTACGCCTCGCCGCCCGCATGCGGCCGGTGATGCGGTCGATCAGGTTCACCACCACCGCGTCGATATCGTTGTCCGACATGGTTTTTCCGGCGCGTCCCAGCGCCCGCTGAGCGCCGACGGACCGGCGGCGCACACCGGTGGTCACCCGACGGCGGTCGATATTGCGGGACAGCGCGTACAGCTGGCGGCCCATCGCACCGCCCACCATGGAGCCCAGCGCAGACTCGCTGAGCTCGGCGACGTCGGCGACGGTCACGATGCCGTGCGCGCGCAGCTTCTCGGCGGTGACCGCGCCGACGCCCCAGAGCCGGCGCACCGGCAGCGGCCGCAGGAACGTCAGCTCCTGATCGGGCGGCACCAGCAGTAGCCCGTCGGGCTTGGCTTCCTGGCTGGCGACCTTGGCGAGGAATTTCGTGCGGGCGACGCCGACGGTGATCGGCAGCCCGACGCGGTCGCGCACGTCGGCCCGCAGCCGCTCGGCGATGGCAACCGGCGTGCCGCTGACCCGGCGCAGCCCGCCGACGTCGAGGAACGCTTCGTCCACCGACAGCGCTTCGACGATCGGGGAGCAATCGCGGAACACCTCGAAGACGGCGTCACTCGCGCGCGAATACGCGCTCATCCGTGGGGGCACGACGACAGCGTGTGGGCACAGCCTTCGCGCCTGCGACCCGCCCATGGCCGTGCGCACGCCGTAAGCCTTGGCCTCGTAGCTCGCGGCCAGCACCACACCGCCGCCCACGATCACCGGGCGGCCGCGCAGGGTGGGGTCGTCGCGCTGTTCGACGGACGCGTAGAACGAATCAAGGTCCGCGTGCAGGATGGAAGCATCACTCCGCACGAACACATGTTCGCATAGGGTGCCGACAGGTGCTGGTCAGCAGGCCTTGCCGTAGACGCTGCTGACCCAGACGTGCACCAGCGTGTCGAGCAGTTGCTCGTCGGGCACCGACGGCCGCCCGTCGGCGAACGAGCTGAGCATGACCTTTTCGTTGAGCAGGTTCAGTGCCGCGGAGAGATTGCGGGCCGGCAGGGTGACCGGGGCGGCGCCGCGGGCGCGTTCGGCTTCGATCACGGTGGTGGTGTGCTCGACCCATTTCTCCATGAAGCGCGACCACAGCTCGCCGACGTCCTTGTTGGTGCGCGCGGCGTCGGCGGCCAGCGACACCGCCCGATGCGCCCCGAACGTCTCGACGAACACGTTGATCCCGATGCGCCACAACGCTTTCAAGTCGGCGGGCGGATTGGCGACCATGGTCTCCAGCGCGGAGTCGGCTTCCATGATCACGCGCTCGAACAGGGTGAACAGCACCGCGTCCTTGGACGGGAAATAGAAGTAGAACGTCGGCCGCGACAGTCCTGCGCCCTTGGCCAGGTCGTCGACTGAGATGTCGGCGAGCGCGCGTTCCCTGAGCAGCCGCTCGGCGGTGGACAGGATGGCCAGTTCACGGTCGTCGCCAGACGGGCGCGCCGAACGCCTGCCTCGGTGGGTGCGGGCGGAACCGACGGTAGTCACGGGCGCTACTTTACACGGTGTTGAAAATTTCGACACACTGTTGACTGTCTCAACACGGTGTTGATAACGTGGGCCTCATGACTGAGCACCTAGACGTCCTCATCGTGGGCGCCGGAATCTCCGGCGTGAGCGCGGCCTGGCACCTGCAGGAACGCTGCCCGACAAAGAGCTACGCCATCCTCGAACGGCGCGCCGACCTGGGCGGGACGTGGGACTTGTTCAAATACCCGGGCATCCGGTCGGACTCCGACATGTTCACCCTGGGCTTCCGGTTCAAGCCCTGGCGCTCGGCGAAGTCGATCGCCGACGGCGCCTCGATCAAGGCCTACATCAAAGAGGCCGCGGTCGAGAACCGGATCGAGCAGAACATCCGCTACCGCCACCGGGTGGTGGCCGCGGACTGGTCGGACACCGACAACCGCTGGACCGTGACGGTCGAACACGACGGCCACCAGAGCGAGATCACGTGCTCGTTCCTGTTCGCCTGCACCGGCTACTACAACTACGACGAGGGATATTCGCCCACCTTCCCCGGCTCGGACGACTTCGGGGGCACCATCGTCCACCCGCAGCACTGGCCGGAGGACCTCGACTATGCGGGCAAGCGGGTCGTCGTCATCGGGTCCGGCGCCACCGCGATCACCCTGATTCCCGCCCTGGTCAATTCGGGTGCCGGGCACGTCACGATGCTGCAACGCTCGCCGACCTACATCGGCTCGCTGCCCGGGGTCGATCCGTTCGCCGTCAAGGCCAACCGGCTGCTGCCCGACCACCTCGCACACATGGCCAATCGGTGGAAGGCCATCGCGTTCAGCACCTTTCAGTATCAGCTGTCCCGCAAGGCCCCCGGCTACATGCGCAAGACGTTGATGACCATGGCGCAGCGGCGCCTACCGAAGGGCTACGACGTCGAAAAGCACTTCGGCCCGCGCTACAACGTCTGGGACGAGCGGCTGTGCCTGGCACCTGACGGCGACTTCTTCCGGACCATCCGGCACGGTAAGGCCGACGTCGTCACCGACACCATCGATCGGTTCACCAAGACCGGTATCAAGCTCACCTCGGGTGAGGAGTTGGCGGCCGACATCATCGTCACCGCAACGGGATTGAACATGCAGTTGCTGGGCGGGGTGAAGCCGACCCGTAACGGCGAGGACATCGACCTGACGTCGCTGATGACCTACAAGGGCCTGATGTTCTCCGGCGTGCCGAACTTCGCCATCACCTTCGGATACACGAATGCGTCCTGGACGCTGAAGGCCGACCTGGTCTCCGAATTCGTCTGCCGGTTGCTGAACTACATGGACGCCAAGGGTTTTGACTTCGTGGAGCCCCAGCATCCGGGCAACGCCGTCGACGAGCTGCCGTTCATGGACTTCACGCCCGGCTACTTCCGGCGCTCGATGCACCTGTTGCCCAAGTCGGGGTCGCGGGCGCCGTGGCGGCTCAAGCAGAACTACTTCGTCGACATGCGCACGATCCGGCGCGGCAAGGTCGACGACGAAGGCTTGAAGTTCGCGAAAAAGCCGGCCCCGGTGGCGGTTTAGCGGTCACTGTCCTGCCGCGACGACGACGATCCCGTCGTCGTCGCTGTAGGCGATCTCGCCCGGCACGAACGTGACCCCGCCCAGGGTGACCTCGACGTCACGCTCGCCGGCGCCGGTCTTGGTGCTCTTGCGGGGATTGGTGCCCAGCGCCTTGATGCCGATGTCCATGCCCCGCAACGTGGCCGAGTCGCGCACCGCGCCGTTGACGATCAGCCCGGCCCAGCCGTTGGAGCGGGCCAGCTCGGCGATGACGTCGCCGACCAGCGCGGTGTGCAGGGAGCCGTCGCCGTCGATGACCAGGACGCCACCGCCGCCCGGCTCCGAGAGCACCGATTTCAGCAGCGCGTTGTCCTGAAAGCACCGCACGGTGTGGATCGGCCCGGCGAATTCGGCCCGCCCCCCCAACTGGCGGAATTGCACGTCGCAACTGCGGACGTCGGCCCCGATGCTGTCGACGAGATCGGCCGTCGGCCGGAAAGGCACCGTCACTTCTGACACGTTGGGGCTCAGCGGCGGCGCAGCTGGCGGATGAGCAGGAGGGCCAGCAGGCTCACCGCCAGAGCCACGAGGAGCGGCACCGGAGACTGACCCGCCGCCGGGCCCGCGACCGCGGGAGAGACCGGGTTGTTTGCGGCCTCCACCGTGGACTTCGCCTGTGCGGCAGCATCTTTGGCGGCGGCGGTCAGGTCGCCATTGCTTTCCGCGCGCTGCTGCACGTCGACCGGCTGCTCGGCCGGCCGCCCGGGGGGTTCCGGGGGCGCGGGTTCGGCCTTCTTTGCCGGCACCTTCTTGGCGGGTGCTTTCTTGGCCGGCGCCTTCTTGGCGGGCGCCTTTTTCGCAGGTGCTTTCTTGGCGGGTGCTTTGGCGGCCTTTTTCGCCGCCTCGGCGGGCGGCTTCTTCTCCGGCGGGGTGACGGCGCCGTCGGGTGCGCTGTTGATTGGGTCCTGCGGGTCTGCCATGCGGCCGCTCCTTGAGCTTCCTCTGTCGTCGTTGCCCTCGCTCGCCGGGTTCAAGGTCCCATCATGCCAGGACGCCTCGGGGCACCTCGGTCGCCGGTGGCCGGGCACCGCTGTTACCGTCGGCCCCGCGCCGCCCACAACGCGCCGCCGGCGACGAGCGCCACCGCGACCGCCACGAACGGCCAGACCGGGAGCGCGCCGCCGCCGTCCGGACCCGCCACGGGGGGCCCCGGCGTGCCGGTCCCGGGCACGGTGAGCCTAAACGACCACGACCCGGACACCACGTGGCCGTCGGCGGACGTGACGCGGTAGTTCACCGTGTACGTCCCGGCCGGCCCGAGCGCGCGCAGGGCAATGCCGACCACCGCGCCCTGCACGGCGGGCTCGCCCTCGGACCACACGTTGCCGTCGGGCCCGACCACCGTCATGGCGGCGAACGTGGTCTGCAACTGCTCGTTGAAGGTGGCGCTCACCCGCTGCGGAGCGGCCGTCAGCGCCGCATCGGCCGCGGGATCGGTGGATATGCGGGCGGCGTGAGCCGACGCGGCCGGCGCGGTCAGCGCGGCGATCACGAACATGACGGCGACGCACGCACCAACCGCCAGGCGCCTCATGCCCGGCGGCGGATCAGTGCGACCGCGACGCTTGCGGCCGCGACCACCAGAGCCACGCCCCCCAGCAGCCGGGCGGTGTTGTCGGCCGCGGTCGACCGCGCCGCGGCGGGCGCGGGGCTGGGCGACCCGTGGTGTTGATGTGCACTCGCCGGGGCCGTGGCGAGGCTGATCGTGGGCACCGGGTGCTCCGGCTCGCTGCCGTCGGGCAGCGGTGGCTGGTCCCACTTCACGACGGTTCCGTCGGCGTAGGTCTGCGTGGCGGGGAAGCTGACGGTATCGGTGTCGGGCAGCTTCACCGACAGCCGGAACAGCCCGAATTGATCTGGCCCGATCCCGCCGGTGAGGTTGGCCGTCCACGTCACCGAACGCACGGTGCCCGACGCGGCGTCCCGGTCGAGCTTGGCCGTCCAGCCGGGCAGGCTTTCGGTGCGTGCCGAGGCGACGTTGGGAAGCGTGACGGTCAGCGCGGTGGTGAGCGCCCCGGTGTTCGATTCGTTGGGCACCTGGAACGTGACGATCGCCATGGCCCCGCGTACCGCGTTGTCGCTGCTGGCGTGCACGTGCGCCCAGGCGGCGGGGGTTTGGGCCGCCGTTCCGAGATAAAGCGCGACGGCCGAGAGGGTCGCGATCAGGCTGCGGGAGATCCACCTGCTGCGCGTTGACATCAAGGTGCTGCGTTCCGTGCGGGTGGTCAGCTCAGCCCGAGGCGGGCCATCAGGTCCGCCTCGATCCCGTCCAGCTGCGACGAGATGGCGGAGTGGGCCGCGCGGCGCCGTGCGGCGGGCATGTTCTCCGCGGCGGTGATCGCCGCCGACAGATCGGTGAGCCGCTCGCCGATCGCGGACACGAACTGCTTGGTCTCGGCATCCTTGGGCTTCTTGTCCTGCACCATCCGCAGCGACTTCTCCGCCCCCGCGATGCGGGCCGACAGCTGGGCGCCGTGACCGGAGAACTGGCCGATCTGGGCCAAGGGAATGCCGAGCTGATCCGCGCGGCGCTGATCGACCTGCGCGCGGACCGCGACGGCCGCACGGTAGATCAACGGGGTGAGGATCGGGGCGAGCAGCCGAGCTACCGTCAGCACCCGGCGGATTCGGGTGGGTGAGAAGATCTTGCCCTCCCGCACGGCTTTGAGTTCGGCCTCGGCGACTTTCAGTGCATTGCGGTCGGTGTCTCGCTGCGCCTTGAGCTGCGCGCGCAGCGCCTTGGCCTCCGCCCGCTGCGCGGATTTGACGCGGCGAACCTCGTTCTTGGCCGCCAGCTTGGCCTCGAGCTTCGCGCGGGCCTTGATCGCCCGGGCTTCAGCGCGACGCGTCGCGCGACTCTTTCGCTTGCCGAACAAGCCCATTCCCGGCCGCCTCCCGGTTATCTCGTGGATTAGCTCTCGCGTTTACGCGATCCGCTGAGCCAACCCTAATCGGAATCGGCGGGCGGCAACCCCCCAGGGCGGGCCCTACAACCGGCGGCCAGCGCGGACGTCAGGCGTCCAGGTGCTCGGCCCGGCGTAGCTCGCTGACCCGCTCCATGACCTCACGCTGCGCCTCGGGGGAAAGCTCGGCCGTGCGCACCGCGATGCGCCGCACATTGTCGTCGCGCGTCGTGGCCAACCACGACAACTCCTTGTCGAGCTTCTCGTAGTACTCGTCGTCGGTGAAGTAGGCCGACTTGATCCGGAAGAAGTTGGCCAGAGCGGCCATGGTCGCCGTCGACGGGTTGGTGCGGTTACCGGAACGCAGCTGAGAGAGGTAGGGAGCCGACATCGTGATGCCCTCCGCCTTGAGCGCCGCGATCACTTCGGCAGAGGTGTGCGGCCCGCGTCCGGGCGGATACACCGTGTCGAACAGGCGGTTCAGGCGAGCAGCGAACGTCGTGCTCATCGATATGACCTCCACTTGGCTGTAGAAGTGAACTATTACCTAGGTGTATTTGCTGACCATGGTAGCGAGGCTTGGTAACCCTAGCCAGGTGCAAACCCCCGGGGAACGCCGCCCGGCATAGCTGGCGGCTACCAATTCCTCACTTGACGAGCGTCTAACTGATTCGCTGGGGTGTCCACTAAATCTATGGAACTCACAGGTTATCCGCAGAATTCGGCGGTCGTCGCGACGTGGCGGGCGAATGCCCCGCTGACGGGTGCGATAATATGTCGCGCGGTGCTGGGCGATCGCTCCGCAACGAATCAGCAACCTGGGGCGATTCGGCACGCCCTTTGCTGCCGAGTGCGAAAAGGCGCTTCCGTGCCCGGGAAACGGCACCCGAACGTCGATGGGCGAGGCGTCGTTAACTTAGCCGGTACCGGGCCGCCCCGCGCCGATTGCCGCGACGGTTCGGCGGCGCCGCAGCGTTTGCGCGACCGCGATTACGGCCGCGATGACCGCCACGGCGATGGTCGCGGCGACGGCCACCCAGCGCCAGCCCAGCGCGCTGTCGAACAGCATCCACAGCCCGAAGGCGAGGAAGAGCAGGCCGCCCGCTGCGTGCAGCAGTTTCTCCGGCAGGCGCCGGTGCAGCAACCGTCCCGCGGCGATCGCCAAACCGTCGGCCAGCACCATGCCCACCGTCGAGCCGAGCCACACCCCTATCCAGTCGTGATCGCTGGCCAACGTCACGGTCGCCAACGCGGTCTTGTCGCTCACCTCCGCGAGCGCGAACGACGACACCACGGTCAGGAAGGCGAATCGCGGGTCGCGCTGCTGCGACACCGCCTCGTCGGTCGCCGCGCCCTCACGCCAAGCCCATACCGCGAACGCGACGAACGCGAACGCCGACACGAAGGCGAGCGGCCGCGCCGGCAGGGCAGCGCCCAGGAAGTGGCCGACGGTCACCGACACTCCGTGCACTGTGAAAGCGGCGAGCGCCACCCCGCTCAGCACCACCCACCACCGGTAGCGCAGGGCGTAGGTCATGGTGATCAGCTGGGACCTGTCACCGAGCTCGGCGACGAATACCACGCCGAGCGTCAACAGCGTGGCGGCGAGCATGGCGGACGACCTTTCGACACGTCGTCGACGACAAGTCGTCGAACTCCGGTCGAAGGTCTCGCCCACCGGGTGAACCGGTTCGCCGGCCGGGCTGTGCGCCAGTATGTCGACTCGACGATTGGGGGCTACTCCCCTTCGCTAACGATCCCAGGCTAATGGGGCCGCTCGGCGTCCGCCAGCGGGATAGCGGAGTTCGGCCGGCCATATTTCCGGCATTCGAGACCCGAACTGTTCCCGGGCATTTCGCTATGCGGCGAGCAGCATTGCCAGTATTGCCGTATCGGGGTGAGTGATCGGGTCGACGCCGACCCGGCTCACCATCGAGGTGATGGTGCCGTCCGCTTCCGCCTCCACCCAGGCCGCCCGATGCTCGAGTCCCAGATATGGCAACCCGGGCAGCAATACGCACCCCGAGGCCGCCCCGGTGCATTCGGGCAGTGACGGCGTCGTTTCCGAGGGCGGGTGCAGCATCAGCAGGGCCGGCGGTTGATGATCTGCGAAATAGCCCGGCTGGATAGCGGATTCACCGAATACCGTGCCCTCGGCCAGCACCAGCCCAACCGTGCCGGGCTCGGGCTCGTCCGGCAATTCCTCACGGGCTCCGAAGACCGTTGTGGTGGAAAGCAATCCGGGCAAAGACGCGACTCTGACCGCGACCATGAGCAGCTGAGCCCATTCTTTGGTCGAGTCGGGCCAGCGCCCGGAGATCACGAACCCTTTCAAGGCCCCGCGGGAATGGAACGGGGAAATCCCGATAGGTCCGTCCGACCCAGTTTCCATTTCGACCTCCGCGCGACGCCTCCGCTTGGAATAACCACACTGGTAAGCCCGAATAATTAAGCATGCCTGCGGTTTAGGCGCGGTGCAACACGACACGGTCTGCGGCGCACGCGCGCTTTCCGGCAGTCGATCACTGGTCAGAAACGACGGGGACGCCGCGCCTACCGCGCGACGCCCCCGCCGATGGAGATGAAACTCAGCCGAAAATCAGGCCCTGCGTTTGCGACGTCGCAGCCGCGTAGCGCTTCTGCACGTCCGCCCAGTTGACGACGTTCCAGAAGGCCTTCACGTAATCCGCCTTGACGTTCTTGTACTGCAGGTAGAAGGCGTGCTCCCACATGTCGACCTGCAGCAAGGGGATGATGCCCAGCGGAACGTTGGCCTGCTGGTCGTACAGCTGGAAGGTCAGCAGCCGGTTGCCGAGGGTGTCATAGCCCAGGACCGCCCAGCCCGACCCCTGCAGGCCGTTGGCGGCGGCGCTGAACTGCGCGCGGAAGCGGTCGAAGGATCCGAACGCGTCGTCGATCGCGGCGGCCAATTCGCCAGTCGGCTTGTCGCCGCCGTCCGGCGACAGGTTCTTCCACCAGATCGAGTGGTTGACGTGACCGCCCAGGTGGAAAGCGAGGTTCTTTTCGTTCAGGAAGATCGCAGCATGGTCCTCATTGGCGCGGGCCTCTTCGAGCTTGGACAGAGCGTCGTTCACACCTTTGACGTAAGTGGCGTGGTGCTTACTGTGGTGGATCTCGTTGATCTGCCCCGAGATGTGCGGTTCCAACGCTGCATAGTCCCAGTCCAAGTCGGGCAGGGTGTATTCAGCCACGGCGTTCCTTTCTTCGGTTGTCGTCTTGACGCTCAGTCGCGCGGGACCGCCTCACGGCGGCCAGCCGTTATCAACCCTGCTCCATGGCCGCGCGCTCCGCAAGAACGACGCTTGTGAGCCGAGACGCGGATACCCGCTCGGCGGAAATTCAAGACAAGACGATGATCACGAGCACCGCGAGCAACGCCAGGGCGATCAACCCGGCGCGCAGTGCGGCGATGCTGTAGCTGTGATTCCACGCCGCCGAACCGCAGTACGACTTCGACGGGTCCGGTGCAGCCGGACCGAACGAATGCGTGGCCATCAGTCGCCTTCCACCCCAGTCACCCCGTCTCAGTGAGGTGAGTCACAAATACATTTCGCGAACGCGATCATAGCGCTTCATGGCGAGCTTGAGAAATGATGCACTGAGCTCTGCGTTGGCGATAACCGCAGGGCATCCGGGGGACACGGATCGGCGGCTGGTACGGCCGTGCCATTGCTTAGCAAGGCAAGTTATTTCGCTCAGCGACCGGGCTGGGGGCCGTCGGGACGTGGGTGGAAGCCCGGCTTGTTATCCACAGAGACAATACGGTCTGCCGCCAGAGGCTGTAGCGATGCTTTCTGTACCCACTTCGGGGGTGTGGATAAACCTGTGGAAACTGTGGATAGTCTTCGGCGGGTGGGTCGGTTGCCGAGTTGGCTCCTACGGACGTCGCGCGCGGGCCGCGGCCGGCGGTCCCCCGGCCCGCGTCGAGACGGCGTTAGTCTGGTCCGGTGATCCAGGTGTGCTCCCAGTGCGGCACGCGCTGGAACGTGCGCGATCGACAACGCGAATGGTGTCCCCGCTGCCGTGGGGCCCTGATGGCGCCCACGCAGGATGGCCCCCCGGCCGACCCGCGGTGGAGTGCGCCCGGCGCACCGACGCAGGCGCGCCCGCCGGCGGCGCCGAGGTGGCAGCGCACGCCGCCGCGGCTGCCGCCGGGCTACCGCTGGATAGCGGTGCGGCCCGGGGCAGCGCCGACGACCCGCCGCGGCCGCCGTCCACTCGGCCCCACGCCTCGCTACGCCGTCATACCGCGCTGGGGATTGACCGACCGCGTCGAGCAGACGGCTGCCGCCGCGGCAGCACCCGCGCAGGCCGGGCCGCCCGCGCAGATCGTCCGCACCACCTCCTTCGTCAGCGTTCTGGTGCTCAGCATCGCCGCCCTGGTCTACGTGGTGCGGTACGTGCTGCTGGTGATCAACCGGAACACGTTGCTGAACTCATGGGTCGCGATCGGAGCGGACTGGCTCGGCGTGCTCGCCAGCGTTGGCGCGGGTGCGGCCGTGATCGCCTCGGGCGTGCAGCTGATCCGTTGGATGATCGCCCGCCGCGCCGCCGTTTTCGCCCATCACGCGTTGCCTGAACAACGCTCGCCACGGGCGCTGTGGGCGGGCTGCGTCGTGCCGCTGGCCAACCTGCTGTGGGCCCCGGTGTACGTGATCGAGCTGGCGCTACTCGAAGAGCATTACGCCCACCTGCGCAAGGCCATCCTTCAGTGGTGGGGCGCGTGGGTGTGCAGCTACGCCGTGTCCATCGCGGCCATCGCGACCAGCTTCGCCACCGACGCGCAGGGCATCGCCAACAACACCGTTCTGATGGTCTTCGCGTACCTCTTCGCGGCCGCGACGCTGGCTGCCGCCACCCGCGTCTTCGAGGGATTCCAGCGCAAACCCGTCGCGCGGCCCGCGCATCGCTGGGTCGCGGTTCCCGACGACCGGCCCGCCGCGCCGGCGTCGACCGATCCGGTTGAGTTGAAGGGGCAGGAACCGGCAGCATAGGGGTATGACGTGGGCCGACGAGGTGCTCGCCGCGCACCCCTATGTCGTCGCCCACCGCGGCGCCTCGGCCGCGCGGCCCGAACACACACTGGCCGCCTACGATCTCGCACTCAAAGAGGGCGCCGACGGCGTCGAATGCGACGTGCGACTGACGCGTGACGGACATCTGGTGTGTGTGCACGACCGCCGGCTGGACCGGACCTCGACCGGGGCGGGTTTGGTCAGCACGATGACGCTCGCCGAGCTGCGCGAGCTCGAGTACGGGGCGTGGCACGACAGCTGGCGCGAAGACGGCACGCACGGAGACACGAGTTTGTTGACGCTGGACGCGCTGGTTTCGCTCGTGCTGGATTGGCGTCGGCCGGTGAAGCTGTTCATCGAAACCAAACACCCGGTCCGGTATGGCTCGTTGGTGGAGACCAAGCTGCTCGCGGCGCTGCACCGTTTCGGCATCGCCGCACCCGCATCGGCAGACCGGTCCCGCGCGGTGGTGATGTCGTTCTCGGCGTCCGCGGTCTGGCGGATCCGGCGGGCCGCGCCGCTGCTGCCGACGGTGCTGCTCGGCAAGACCGCGCGCTATCTGACCAGCGGCGCGGCCACCGCCGTCGGCGCCACCGCCGTCGGGCCTTCGCTGACGACGCTGAAGGACTATCCCCAGCTCGCCGACCGCGCGATCGCCCAGGGCAGGGCGGTCTACTGCTGGAACGTCGACGACTACGAGGACATCGATTTCTGCCGCGACGTCGGGGTGGCGTGGCTGGCCACGCACCACCCGGGGCGCACCAAGGCGTGGCTGCGGGGCAACCGCGCGGGCGAGGGCGGCGGTTAGACCGACCGCTACTGTTGCTCGCCCGATGCGGCAGGCACCGGCGCGTCGGACGCCAACGCCTGGAACAACCTGGCCGCCTCGTCGTGGTTCCACACCACGACTGAGCCGGCGCCGCCGCTGGTGAAATCCCCGATCGGGACCGTCATCGCGGTGGGCGTCCCGTGTAGTGCCCAGCCGAGCCGGGCCAGGTCCCAGACGTGGTCGAACTGGTCGACGGTCAGGGCGTCGGCGGCTGCGCGAGTCACCGCGTACCAGCGCCACGGATTGAGCCACACCGCAGGGCTGGCGGCGCGATGCAGCAGCGCCGTAACGAACTGCCGTTGATTGACCATTCGGTCCAGGTCGGCGCGCGGGGTGTCGCGCGATCTGACGTACCCGAGGGCGTTGCGACCGGTCAGGGTCTGGCAGCCGGCCGGCAAGGCGATGCCGGCCAAGGGGTCGTCGACCGGCGCCTTCGGGCATACGGTCACCCCGCCGAGCGCGTCCACGAGCGCGGCGAACCCGCCGAAACCTATCTCGGCGTAATGATCGAGGCGCAGCCCGGTGGCCCGCTCCACCGTCTGAATCAGCAACTGCGCACCGCCCGTCGCGAACGCGGCGTTGATCTTGTCCTTGCCGAGGCCCGGGATGGGCACGTAGGAGTCGCGCGGGATGGACACCATGGTCGTCGGCGCGGCGGATCCGAGACTGGGCAGGTGAACCAGCAGGATCGTGTCGGTACGGCCGTTACCGATGTCGCCGCCCGTGGCCAGGTCCTGTTGCTGCTCGGCGCTGAGCCCCTGACGGCTGTCCGACCCGACGATCAGCCAGTTGGTGCCGCGGCCGGCCGCGGGGCGGCCGGGATAGTCGTCGAACACCCGCTCGCGGTGCAGTTTGTAGTCGAACCAGACGGCCCCGGCGGTGATGCCCGCACCGATCAGCAACACGCCGACCAGCAGGGCCGCCGCCATCCTGCGAACCCAGCGGAGCTTGCCCGGCTTGCGGCTCGGCGCTTGCGGTCGGGGCGGCGCGACCCGCGGCGCCGGCGAAGCGGCCGCAGGAGGGGGTGGCGTCGTCCGTCGATGCAGCGGCTGGGTCTTTTCGTTCGGCGACGGCGGCGGCGTGTCCGGACGGCGGATCACCTGCGGCGGTTCGGCGCCCGGTTGCCCGGGGCGCGGTCGCGGGGGCGGGCTCGACCCTGCGGGCCGCCGCCGCTGCGGTGATCGGTCGCCGTTCACCCGGTTAACCTACGTGCCCGGGCCCCCGCCGCGTTGGTACGCCGCGGCTTCGGCTAACCGCGCGCGCGAAGACCGTTGATGAACGGGCATCCCATCAGCACCCGGATGGCCTGGCTCAGGCCGGTCATGTCGTCGACCGGTTTGTGGAACGGCAGCCGGACGTCGTGATCGCGGTCGTCGCCCTCGACGCGGAACCGGACGCCGTAGCGGTCCAGTCCGAGGGGCCGCACGTGCCCGCGGCGCAGCGGCGCCGGGAGCCTGGACACCAGCCGCGCCAGGATGTCGCTGTGGGCGGTGTCCAAATGCCACAGCAGGTTCGACTCGAGCGCGCAGAACGGGTCGGGCCGCGCGCCGAGCAGGTCGGCCACGCTGACCGGCTCCGCGCCGGTGGCATCGGTGACGACCACCGAGGCGATCTCGAGCCGCAACAGCGTGTAGCGCGGCTCGTTGCCGTGGGCGGGAGCGCATCGCGGGGTTTCGACGCCCAGCAGGGCCGGATCAGGGCATTCGGCGGCGATCAGGTCGAGCGTGTCGACGATCTCGGCCGGGTGCACCTCCTGGAGGTGCCCGCGCACCCAGACCAGCGAACGGACCGGTTCGCGCAGGGGGAGCGGCGCGTAGTCGGTCAGCTCCAGCAGCGCTGGGGATCCCGAAATGGGACGCGTGAGCTCGCGTTCCCGTTCGACCGGAACCGCCAGCGCAACGGACCCGTCGGCCATCAGGTGATGCACCGGGGTGGCGACCGGGTCGGCATGCTCGATGGCAAGCAGCGCGCCGCTGGCGCGGACGCAGGCGCTGCGGATGCGTTCGGCGGTGGTCGGGGCGGGGCAGCTTGACGGTAATACCATTCTCATCCTTCGCTTAGGTAAGCCTAAGTTAACTTACCGGCGGTGTCGTCGCAAGGGTTTTCCGGCCTGCCCGCCGCTAGGGTTGGGGCGTGGCCCGCATCGCATACCTCGGTCCGGAGGGGACGTTCACCGAGGCGGCGCTGCGACAGATCACCGCCGCCGGCCTGGTCCCCGACAACGGGTTGGGTGAATTTCGATCCTCGCCCGTCGAAAGCAACTCCGCGGCGCTGGACGCCGTGCGCGATGGCGCCGCCGACTACGCCTGCGTCCCGATCGAGAATTCGATCGACGGTTCCGTGACGCCCACGCTGGACAGCCTGGCCATCGGCTCACCCCTACAGGTGTTCGCCGAAACGACCCTGAACATCGCGTTCAGCATCGTGGTCAAACCGGGCCGCAGCGCCGGGGATGTGCGAACGCTGGCCGCCTTCAGTGTGGCGGCGGCCCAGGTGCGCCACTGGGTGGCCGCCAACCTGCCCGATGCCGCGCTGCGGCCGGCCTACTCCAACGCCGACGCCGCCCAACAGGTGGCGGAGGGACACGTCGACGCCGCGGTGACCTCCCCGCTGGCCGCCGAGCGCTGGGGGCTGGCCGCCCTGGCCGACGGGGTCGTCGACGAAGTCAACGCCCGCACCCGCTTCCTTCTGGTCGGTCGCCCGGGGCCGCCGCCGGCGCGCACCGGGGCCGATCGCACCTCGGTGGTGCTGCGCATCGACAACGCGCCCGGCGCGTTGCTGGCCGCGCTCGCCGAATTCGGTGTCCGTGGCATAGACCTCACCCGCATCGAATCCCGGCCCACCCGAACCGGACTCGGCACCTACCGATTCTTCGCCGATTGTGTTGGTCATATCGACGACGACGCGGTCGCCGAGGCACTCAAAGCGCTATACCGTCGTTGTGCTGATGTGCGATACCTAGGATCTTGGCCCACCGGCTCGCCCGCCGGAGCGTTGCCGCCACCGGCGGACGAGGCCGCGCGCTGGCTCACACAGCTGCTCGACGGCAAGCCCGACGCGCGGGGGGCGCAGCGGTGAGAGGTCGACTGATCCTGGTGCGACACGGCCAGTCCTTCGGAAACGTCGAGCGCCGACTCGACACACGCCCGCCGGGCGCGGAGCTGACTCCGTTGGGGCGCGACCAGGCCCGCGCGTTCGCCCGCCATTCGGGGCGGCCGGCGATGCTCGGACACTCGGCGGCCACCCGGGCGTTGCAGACCGCCGCGGTGATCGGGAGTGAGCTCGAGATGCCTTCCATCGAGATGGCCGGCGTCCACGAGGTCCAGGTCGGGCGGCTGGAAAACCGCAACGACGACGACGCGGTCGCCGAGTTCAACGCGATCTACGAGCGCTGGCACCACGGCGAACTCGACGTCGCGCTGCCCGGCGGCGAAACCGGCAACGACGTGCTGGACCGCTACGTACCGGTGCTCACCGAGCTGCGCCTGCGTTATCTCGACAACCACGACTTCCAGGGCGACATCGTCGTCGTCAGCCATGGCGCGGCGATCCGGCTGGCGGCCGCGGTCCTGGCGGGTGTGGAGGCCGACTTCGCGCTGGACAATCACCTGGACAACACAGAATCGGTGGCGTTGACCCCGATCACCGACGGGCGGTGGAGTTGCGTGCGGTGGGGAAGCTTGACGCCGCCGTTCTATCCGAAGGAAGAAGCGACCCCGGTCGCGGACGCGGTGCGGTCAGGCACCGATCCGATGGGCTGACCTCTCGCTCAGACGGCCAGCGCGATGACTTCGGTGCACGCGCAGCCGACGGCGTCGCAGTCGACCACGAAGGCGTGCGGCAACAACTCAGGGGTGAAGCAGTCCGGCTCCGTGCATTCCGACCGGTGCAGGGCATGGCGAATGATGGTGCCGTGACAGTGATCTAAGCCTGCCCGGCAGTCGCGGCAGTCAATGCTCATAGGTGAGTTCATAGCACCCGGCGCGGACAAATCCGGGATGCCGCGCCGGGAAATCCGGGGGGGCGTGCGAGGCGCTCAGGCCCAGCCCAGCTCGTGCAGCCGGTCGTCGTCGATGCCGAAGTGGTGCGCGATCTCGTGGATCACCGTGATGGCCACTTCGTCGACGACCTCGTCCTCGGATTCGCACACGTCCAGCAGCGCGTCGCGATAGATGGTGATGGCATCCGGCAGCGAGCCCGAGTAGTCCGAGTCTCGCTCGGTCAGAGCCACGCCCTCGTACAGCCCGAGCAGTTCGGCATCCTCGGGATGGCGGTCTTCGACCAGGACGACGACGTTGTCCATGGCGGCGGCCAGCTCGGGCGGGATCAGGTCGAGGGCGTCGGAGACCAGTTCGTCGAAGCGTTGCGGATTCATCCGCACGGACACCCGGCTAGCCTCCCGGCGGCGGCTCGGCGGGTGGCGCCGGTGGCGCGGGGTTCGCCGGTGGCGCGGGCTGGGGCGCCTCGGGTGCCGGATTGGCCGGTGGGGCGCCGTTGTCCGCGGGCGGTGGGGCCTGCTGGGCGGGAGCCTGCTGCTGCGGGGCCTGCTGGGGTTGCTGAGCCGGCTGCTGGCCGGGCAGGTGCTGGTTGTTCGGCGGGATTTCCGGGGTCGGGCCGGGACCGGTCTGGGTGGCCGGCGGCTGCGCCGGAACCTGAAGGGGAATCGGCGGCATGGTGAGCCGCTCTTCGGGAATGTCGGGCGGCGGCACCGGCGGTTGGCCGTTGATCAGCAACTGACCCTTGGCGCTGTTCAGCAGGGTGGCCCAGCCGCCGTTGCCCAGCGTGGCGCCGATGCTGCAGGCCACTTCGCGGCTGCCGGCCGTCCAACTGGCCAGCGGCACAGTCGGATAGATCAGCGTCAGCGTGGTGGTGCGCAGCTTGACCGGCGCCAGGTACGCGTCCGTCATCTTGGTGCACGAGTCTTTGATGAAGCCGTCCTGGTCGGGCTCGGCGGGCAGGCCACCGGGGAACTTCTCGCCCAAGTTGACGGTGCCGGTGACTTCCATGGCGTGCGGCGCCGCGCAGTCAACCGGCGCATCGGTCGGCTGGTTGGTCGCCGAATCGATGCCCAGGCAGGTGCCGGTCGGCCAGACCTTGGACTGGTCGACGTCGGCGACCTTGCCCTTGAAGGCCTGCTGCTGGTTGCTCATGCCGGGCAGCTGCAGGCCGCACAGCATGCGGCGATCGCCGGACTGGCGCCAGGCCCGGTCGCCGGGCCACAGCAGGCTGACGGTGAACTTGCTGTTCGGATCGAACTTGGGGCCCAGGTAACTGCGGACGGCGGCCTCGCACTGTTCCTGGGTGATCTGCTGAATGCGCGCGGGCGTCGGCGGCGCGGCGTTGGGTCCGTACTCGGCGCCCGGGAACGTCCGCATGTCAATGGATTCGGCGACCTCGAACTTGTGGTCGTCGCCGCAGTTGACGATCTTCGCCGATTCCGGAGTGGTGTCCGGCCACATCAGGCATTCCCCGGTGCCTGCCCGGTTGAAGGCGGCATCGCTCTTGGTGCCGGTGCTGCGCACGGGGCTGCTGTCGAGGAACCGGCCCGATCCGGGACCCCCGGCCGGGATCGCGGTGACCAGCCCCGCGATCAACAGCCCGCCGAGCGCCGTCAGCAGCAACGCGCGCCGGGTCGCCCGGGCCTGCAGGCTGCGCGGCCACAGGAAGGCCGACGACTCCTGATCGGACGACTGATCGGTCGAGGCGACGGACGAATCGTCCCCCCGGCCTTCCAACAGTTCTTTCTCGGGCGCTTGCGACATCCGCTCCATTCTGACAGCAGCGCCTGGGATGCTTGACAAAAGTTACTGATGTGAGTCCTGCGACCATCGCGGGTGATGCTCCGGCCGCCGGCCGAAAGCGGTGAAAGTAGTCTCAGGGCCGTGATCGACCTGAAGCTGCTCCGGGAGAACCCCGACGCCGTGCGCCGCTCCCAACTCAGTCGCGGGGAGGACCCGTCGCTGGTAGACGCCCTGTTGTCGGCCGACGCCGCCCGCCGGGCGGCGATCTCGTCGGCCGACGGCCTGCGGGCCGAGCAGAAGTCCGCGAGCAAGAGCGTCGGCGCGGCGTCTCCCGAGGAGCGTCCGGCCAAGCTGGCGCATGCGAAGGAGCTGGCCGAGCAGGTGAAGGCCGCCGAAACCGCACAGGCCGACGCGGAGACGGCGTTCACCGCGGCGCACATGGCGATCTCCAACGTCGTCATCGACGGGGTGCCCGCCGGCGGGGAGGACGACTTCGCCGTCCTCGACGTGGTCGGCGAGCCCGCCGCGATCGACGACCCGAAGGACCACCTGGAGCTCGGCGAATCGCTCGGGCTCATCGACATGCAGCGCGGCGCCAAGGTGTCCGGGTCGCGGTTCTACTTCCTGACCGGTAAGGGCGCGCTGCTCCAGCTCGGCCTGTTGCAGCTCGCGTTGCGGCTGGCCGTCGAGAACGGCTTCGTTCCGATGATCCCTCCGGTGCTGGTGCGCCCGGAGGTGATGGCCGGCACCGGATTCCTCGGCGCGCACGCCGACGAGGTCTACCGGGTCGAGGCCGACGACCTCTACCTGGTGGGCACCTCGGAGGTGCCGCTGGCCGGTTATCACTCCGGCGAGATCCTCGACCTGTCCGGCGGCCCGCTGCGCTACGCGGGATGGTCGTCGTGCTTCCGCCGCGAGGCCGGCAGCTACGGCAAGGACACCCGCGGCATCATCCGGGTGCATCAGTTCGACAAGGTCGAGGGCTTCGTCTACTGCACACCCACCGACGCCGAGGCCGAACACCAGCGCCTGCTGGGCTGGCAGCGCGACATGCTGACCCGGATCGAGGTTCCGTATCGAGTGATCGACGTCGCCGCGGGCGATCTCGGCTCGTCGGCCGCCCGCAAATTCGATTGTGAGGCTTGGGTTCCCACCCAGGGCACCTACCGCGAGCTCACGTCGACGTCGAACTGCACCACCTTCCAGGCCCGCCGGCTGGCGACCCGGTATCGCGACGAGGCGGGCAAACCGCAGACCGCGGCCACGCTCAACGGAACGCTGGGCACCACGCGCTGGCTGGTGGCGATCCTGGAGAACCACCAGCAACCCGACGGCAGCGTGCGGGTGCCCGAGGCGCTGGTGCCGTTCGTCGGTGCCGAGGTGTTGGAGCCCGTCGCTCGATGACCACCATCGGAACGCCACTGTCGCCGGACGCAACCAGGGTCATGCTGCTCGGCTCCGGCGAACTCGGCCGCGAGGTGGTGATCGCGCTGCAGCGCCTCGGGGTGGAGACCATCGCGGTCGACTCCTACGACAACGCGCCGGGCCAGCAGGTCGCCCACCACGCGCGGACCATCGCGATGTCGGATCCGAAACAGCTCAAGGCCCTGATCGAGGCCGAGAGGCCGGATGTGGTCGTTCCGGAGATCGAGGCCATCGCCACCGGAGCGCTCGAGGAACTGGAAGCCGCCGGCGTGGTGCGGGTGATCCCCACCGCCCTCGCGGCGCGCCTGACCATGGACCGGGCGGGCATCCGGCGCCTGGCGGCCGAGACCCTCGGCCTGCCCACCAGTCCGTACCGGTTCTGCGATTCGCCGGCCGAATTGCAGGCAGCCGCCGAGGTCATCGGTTACCCCTGCGTCGTCAAACCGGTGATGAGCAGCTCGGGCAAGGGCCAGAGCAAGCTCGACGGACCCGACGACGTCGCGGCGGCCTGGGCCTATGCGCTGGCCGGCGGCCGAGTGAGCCACGGCCGTGTCATCGTCGAGGGATTCGTCGACTTCGATTACGAGATAACACTTTTGACGGTCCGGGCGCGCGGCGACGACGGCGAGGTGGGCACGCATTTCTGCGCGCCGATCGGGCACAAGCAGGTCAGCGGCGACTACGTCGAGAGCTGGCAACCGCACCCGATGTCGGCGGCCGCGCTGCACAACGCTCAGCTGATCGCCCGAGCCATCACCGAAAGGCTGGGCGGGCAGGGGATTTTCGGGGTCGAGCTGTTCGTCAAGGGCGACCATGTGTGGTTCAACGAGGTCAGCCCCCGGCCGCACGACACCGGTATGGTCACGCTGATCACCCAGTGGCAGAACGAATTCGAGTTGCACGCCCGCGCCATCCTGGGGCTCGCGGTCGACACCACGTGCAGGACGCCGGGCGCCAGCGCGGTGATCTACGGCGGCGTGGACGCCAAGGGCGTCGCCTTCGACGGCGTGGACGACGCGCTTCGGGTGCCGCGCAGCGACCTGCGCCTGTTCGGAAAGCCGGAAAGCTTCGTCAAACGGCGCATGGGTGTCGCACTGGCGCATGCCGAGGACGTCGACACCGCGCGTCGCAACGCGGTCGAGGCGGCGAGCCGGGTCAGGCCGCGACCGGTGTGACCGCGGCGCGCTCGTGCCGGCGCTGGCGTTCCATCGTCGCGAAGTAGAAGGCGAACGGAAACGCGAAGCTGGTGAAGAAACTGGACAGGAAGAACAGCCACGGCCGCCGGATACCGCGCCGGAGGCCGTCGATGATGGTAAACACCGGCATCAGAATCACATTCGCGATCATGTAGTCCTGGTTTCCCGACCCGCAGGCCGGGGTGGCGAATTGGCCCTTGATGAATTCCGGATAGCTGGCCGGCCCGGAGATCAGGTTGCCCTGGCCGTGCGCCGCCATCACGAAGTGAATGTTGAACCAGTAACCCAGCACGATCGACGCAATGCCGGCGACGTAATACACGCATTCCAACGGCGAAAGCCACGGCCCACCTTCGGGTCTGGCGTAGACCTTCGGGTTGGACGCGATGATGCCGGCGATGCAGGCGAGTCCCAGCAGAAAGTGAATGATGATCGAGGCCATGCGCGAAGTGTCGCGCGCAATCGAAAGTTTTGTCAATAATGTCAAAAGATTTCTTGGTACCTTCTTCCCATGGTCAGGCCCGCTCAGACGGCGCGCAGCGAGCGCACCCGCGAAGCGCTCCGCCAGGCCGCCCTGGTGCGATTCCTCGCCCAGGGCGTGGAGGACACGTCGGCCGAGCAGATCGCCGCCGACGCCGGGGTGTCGCTGCGAACGTTCTACCGCCACTTCGGCTCCAAGCACGACCTGCTGTTCGCCGACTACACCGGGCTGCATTGGTTCCGGTCCGCGCTGGATGACCGGCCGGCCGGCGAACCCATCATCGATTCGGTGCAGGCGGCCATCTTCTCTTTCCCGTACGACGTCGACGCCGTGACCAAAATCGCCGCACTGCGGCAGGACGAGCTGGATCCCGGCCGCATCGTCCGGCACATCCGGGAGGTCCAGGCCGACTTCGCCGACGCCATCGGCGCTCAGCTGCAACGGCGCAGCCGCCGGGCCAATGGCGCGCCCCCGACGACGGACCAACGGGTGCGGGCCGCGGTGACCGCCAGATGCATTGCGGCCGCGGTGTTCGGCGCGATGGAGGTCTGGATGGTCAGTGACGAACGGTCTCTGGGCGAACTGGCGCGACTGTGCCATGCGGCGCTGGAGTCGCTGCGGGCCGGGATCACCGATTCCTGGGTCACGGCGACGCGACCCTAAAGTTTCGTCATAATTGACAAAACTTTGCCGTCGTGCGAGCCTCCTTTCCGGAGGGCAGGACATGACTGATTACGACGCGATAGTTATCGGTGCCGGCCATAACGGGCTGACCGCGGCGGTGCTGCTGCAGAAGGCCGGGCTGAAGACCGTGTGCCTGGATCCCAAGCTGTACGCGGGCGGCATGGCTTCCACGGTAGAGCTTTTCGACGGCTACCAGTTCGAGATCGCCGGCTCGGTGCAATTCCCGACCTCCCAGGTTGTGGTCGACGAGCTGGGCCTGGACACCATACCCACGATCGACCTGGACGTGATGTCGGTGGCCGTGCGCGGCGTCGGCGACGATCCGCTGGTGCAGTACAGCGACCCCGTCAAGCTGTTCACCCATCTCAACGAGGTGCATGGCGCCGACGCCGTCAACGGCATGGCGGGCCTGATGGCGTGGAGTCAGGGGCCTACCCGCGCCCTGGGCCGATTCGAGGCCGGAACACCACCCAAGAGCATCGACGAGATGTATGCCTGCGCCACAAACGAATTCGAGCGCTCGGCGATCGACGACATGCTGTTCGGATCGGTCACCGACGTGCTGGACCGTTACCTGCCGGACCACGAGAAGCATGCAGCGCTGCGTGGCTCGATGACCGTGCTGGCCGTGAACACGCTCTACCGGGGTCCCGCCACGCCGGGCAGTGCGGCCGCGCTCGCCTTCGGCCTCGGCGTTCCCGACGGCGACAGCATGCAGATGAAGAAGCTGCGCGGCGGCATCGGCGCGCTCACCTCGCACCTGTGCGACGTGCTGGCCGGCCACGGCGGCGAACTCCGGTTGCGTACCAAGGTGACCGAGATCCTGGTCGCCGACGGACGGGTGACCGGGGTGCGCACCGAGGCGGGCGAAACGCTGGCTGCCCCGATCGTGATCTCCGGCATCGCGCCGGACGTCACGCTCAATGAGATGATCGATCCCGCCGCTCTTCCCGCCGATCTCCGGGAACGCTACGCACGCATCGACCACCGCGGCAGCTACCTGCAGATGCACTTCGCGCTGGAGGAGGCGCCCGTCTTCGCCCCGCCCTACGAGGCCCTGAACTCACCGGCCATGCAGGCCTCGATCGGCCTGTTCTGCACGCCCGAAGAGGTCCAGCAGCAGTGGGAGGACGCGCGCCGCGGAATCGTCCCGGCCGACCCGACGGTCGTATTGCAGATCCCATCGCAGAACGACCCGGACCTCGCGCCGCAGGGCAAGCACGCCGCGTCGGCTTTCGCACTGTTCTTCCCGATCGAGGGCGAGGTGGACTACGGGCAGGCCAAGGTCGAGATGGGCCGGCGGGTGATCGACAAGGTCACCCGGCTAGCCCCGAATTTCGAGCGCAGCATCATCCGGCACACCACCTTCACGCCCAAGCACATGGGCGTGATGTTCGGCGCCCCCGGCGGCGACTACTGCCACGGACTGTTGAATGCCAACCAGATCGGTCCCAATCGGCCCGGGCCGCGGGGGTTCCTCGGCCAGCCGATCCCCGTCGAAGGGCTCTACCTGGGCAGCGCGGGCTGCCACGGCGGCCCCGGTATCACCTTCATCCCCGGCTACAACGCCGCGCGACAAGCGCTCGCCGACCGGGACCGCTGAGCGGCGCCCTAACCGCGCAGGCTCAGCAGTTCGTCCAACAGGGCGGTGAACTCCTCGGGGCGCGCCGGGGTGAACGCGGGGGAGGGCCGGGTGCCCGGGACGTCCAGCGTGATCAACGTCGACTTCAACGGCCGGCCGATGTCCAGCGGCAGCCAGCGGCGGAAGTCCGAGCTGCCCCATATCCGGAACCGTTGGGTGAAGAGACCCAGCTGCTCGGCTTTGTACCCGCGGATCGCCTCGAGCGAGATCACCTTCGACGTTCCCGACGGAAAGTGGTAGCGGCGCAACGTGATCGCCGCACGATCCAGCTGGACCAGGCCATCATCATAGGAGTCGTAGGAGTCGGTCACGCCCGCGAACTCCTCAGTTGGTGGCCCTTGGCGGTCAGGCAGCGCCCGTCGTCCAGGCGCCACTGCCACCCGTGCAGGTTGCAGGTCAACGTGTTCCCTTCCACCACACCGAATTTCGACAGGTCGGCCTTGAGGTGTGGGCAGCGGCGCTGAATCTCCCAGCCGTCCAGCGTGACCGAAGCCGAGTCGTCGTGAGTCTCGGCGAACCAGCCGTCGGCGTACGCGATCCGTTCGTCGGTCAGGCACTTGAAGAACGTGTAGAGGTACTCGTTGTAACCGCCGACCCGCCAGGCCCTGAAACGGGTCGACAAGAAGATGGTGTTGACCCAGTCCGGCTCGCCGTCGCGCAGCACGGTGCGGACCAGCTCCGGCGCTATCGCGAATCCGTAACGAACCTTCTCATCCGGAATACGTTCCCGCACAGCCCTTTTGGGGAAGTCCAGGATCACGGTCTCCGGTCCGAGCACCAGTTCGACGGGGTAGCCGATCCCGTCGCAGATCTCGTCGCTCTGCGACATGATCGGCTCGAACAGGGCGCGCAGCGGTTCCAGCAGCGGCTCCCCGCTCGCGGGCGCCCAGCTCGCCCGCTCCGCGGCGATGACGGGCGCCATCCGCTCGGCGTATTCGGCGATGTAGTCGGCCTTGCCCGTGGTGAAGATGGCCTCGACCTGGTCGGTGGGCAGCGGATGGGTCAGCGAATTCAGGGTGGAGCCGGTGAAGTCGGCGGTCGAGCCGGGCATCATCAGCAGCCCGCCGTCGTGGCCGTGCCTGCGCATCTGGTCTAGAAAGACCATCTGGTCGGGAAAGATGTTGGCCGGATCGGCGTGGTCGTCGTTGAGGTCGCGCAGCTCGGGATCCAGGAAGCAGGGCGGCCCCGCCGACGGCACCACCCACGTCGCCCCGACCTGGGCCAGGTACTGGCGGGCGCGGTCCATCTGCCGTTGGCGTTTCTGGAGGCCGAACGATTCCTTGGCGCGGGCCGGCATGTCGTAGACCATCGGGTACCAGATGGCCCCGGAGTACTGCAGCAGGTGCACATCGACGTGCCCGAACTCGGACGCGAGCACGTCCAGGTCCACCGGCCGCGCGTCGTTCATGTTGAAAACCGTTGTCGCGCCGTCGGAAACCAGCAGCGCCGAGTCGCCGATCGGGCCGTCGGCGGGTGCGCGCAGGGCGATGATCATGACGTCAAGGTCGCCGCCCGCGCCGCCGAGCCGGTGCTTGACCGAGTCGCAGGTCTCGAAGAATCGGTGAAAACCCAGCTTCTGCAACTCGTTTCGCAGATCAGGCACCGGGAAGTCCGGCAGCAACACCACCGCGTCCTTGTTGACGTGCTCGGCCAGGTTCTTCGCGTCGAAGTGGTCCCTGTGCAGGTGTGACACATACAGGTAGTCGCAGTCGCCCAGCTCGTCCCAGTCCAGGGTGCTGTTGTCCGGGAACGGGAACCAGGACGCGAAGTACGCGGGATTGACCCAGGGGTCGCAAAGGATGCTGCCCGCTTGGCTCTTGATCAGAAATCCGGCGTGGCCGACGCTGGTGACCTGCACTGATACCTTCCTGGGGCCGGTGGGAGGCCGTGACGGCCTCGGCCGGCGATGACGGCTTTTCAGCCCCCGAGCTTAGCGCGAGCAGGCGCCCTGGGCCCGGCACCGCCGTCCGGTGACGGCGCACGGCGGGGAGCATTAGGCTGAGGTGCTGTGGAACCGGTTTACGGGACTGTCATTCAACTCGCCCGCCTGGTCTGGCGCGCCCAGGGCCTGAAAATCACGATCGCGGGTGTGGAGAACTTGCCGAAAAGCGGCGGTGCGGTGATCGCGATCAACCACACCGGCTACCTGGACTTCACCTTCGCGGGATTACCGGCCTACAAGCAGGGGCTGGGCCGCAAGGTGCGGTTCATGGCCAAGCAGGAGGTCTTCGACCACAAGATCACCGGGCCGATCATGCGCAGCCTGCGGCACATCTCGGTGAACCGGCAGGACGGCGCGGCGTCCTTCGAGGCCGCCGTGCGGAACCTCAAGGACGGTGAGCTGGTCGGCGTCTACCCCGAAGCCACGATCAGCCGCAGCTTCGAGATCAAGGAGTTCAAGTCGGGTGCCGCCCGCATGGCCGTCGAGGCCGGCGTGCCGATCGTTCCGCACATCGTCTGGGGCGCGCAGCGGATCTGGACCAAGGATCACCCGAAGAAGCTGTGGCGGCCGAAGGTCCCGATCGCGGTGCTGGTCGGCGAACCGATCGAGCCGACGTTGGGTATCGAGGAACTCAAGGGGCTGCTGCATTCGCGCATGCAGCATCTGCTGGAACGCGCGCAGGAAATGTACGGGCCGCACCCGGCCGGCGAGTTCTGGGTGCCGCACCGGTTGGGCGGAGGCGCCCCGTCCCTGGCGCAAGCGGCCCAGCTGGAGGCCGAGGAGGCGGCCGCCCGGGCGGCTCGGCGGGCCCGGTCCGCAGGGGCGCCGGAGTAGTAAGTCGATGGTGGAGCCGACCTTCCGCGCTTTGGAGCTTCTGGCGCATTTCTTGGTGAAGGCCACCGGCACCCGGATCACCTTCGAGGGCGAGGAGCAGATCCCCGAACGGGGCGGCGCCGTGGTGGCGATCAACCACACCAGCTACGTCGACTTTCTGCCCGCCGCGCTCGCCGTGCACCGCCGGGGACGTCGGCTGAGATTCATGATCAAAGCCGAGATGCAGCAGGTCAAGCCCGTCAATTTCCTGATCAAGCACACCCGCACCATCCCGGTGGACCGCGGTGCGGGGGCGGGCGCCTACGCGGTGGCGGTGCAGCGGCTACGCGAAGGTGAGCTGGTGGGGGTCTATCCGGAGGCCACCATCAGCCGCAGCTTCGAGCTCAAAGAGTTCAAGTCCGGCGCCGCGCGGATGGCGATCGATGCGGACGTTCCGATCGTGCCGGTGATCGTCTGGGGAGCGCAGCGGATCTGGACCAAGGATCACCCGCGGAATGTGGGCCGCGCGAAGATACCCATTACTGTGCAGGTAGGCGCGCCGGTTCGGGCGCGCGAAGACATCGCGCAGACCGACGCTGCCCTGCGCGACTCGATGACCACCTTGCTGCACCGGGCGCAAGAGCGCTATCCGGGCGAGCCCGGAGCGTATTGGATGCCGCGCCGGCTGGGCGGCGGCGCGCCGACCCCGGCCGAGGCCGCTCGCATGGAGGCCACCGAGGCGGCGGCTCGATCGGCTAAAAGGGCCGAGCACCCGCCGCAGTAGGCGAAGGAGAAGGCATGCCCGAGGGGTTCTACCGGTTGGCGGAATGGGTCGTCCCGCCGATGGTCGCGATGCAGGGCACCAAGTTCACCTATCACGGCCTGGAGAACATTCCCGCGCGTGGCGGCGCCTTGCTGGCCCAGAACCACACCAGCTACCTGGACTGGCTGCCGACGCTGATGGCCGTCCGTGAGCGCCGGCGGCGTGCGTACTTCATGATCAAGGCGGAAATGGCCGACGTGAAGGCGGTCAACTACGTCATCAATCACGCCCGGCTGATCCCGGTGGATCGGCGGTCGGGACACGACGCGTTCGATGTGGCCGTGCAACGCTTGCGCGAGGGCGAGCTGATCGGGATGCATCCCGAGGCGACCATCAGCCGCAGCTTCGAACTGCGGGAGTTCAAGACCGGGGCGGCGCGCATGGCGCTGGACGCGCAGGTGCCGATCGTTCCGATCGTGGTGTGGGGCGCTCATCGGATCTGGCCGAAGGACCATCCCAAGAAGGTGTTTCGCAACAAGGTTCCGATCACGGTCGCGGCCGGGCCGCCGTTGGCGCCGCGGGGCACGCCCGAGGACCTCAACCTGCTGTTGCGTTCGGCGATGAACGACCTGCTCTATCGGGTGCAGGAGGAATATCCGCACCCGAAGGACGAGTTCTGGGTGCCGCGGCGGCTGGGCGGCAGCGCGCCCACCCGGGAGGATTCCCGGGCCCTCCGGCTGTCGGAGTTGCAAGAGCGGATGCAAAGGTACGGAACCGACGGCGTGACGCGACCGGGGCAGATCCAGAGCGGGCTGCATTGAGCGGCCCCCTCAGCTGCCGACGCGGGCGGTATCGATGACGCTGCCGGCGCTCGTCGCTTGCGACGTCGACGGCACCCTGTTCGACGACGACGAGAAGATCTCCCCGCGCACCCGCGACGCCATCCGCGCCGCCGTCGCCGGCGGTGCGCAGTTCGTGGTGGCCACCGGCCGTCCGCCGCGCTGGATACGTCCCGTCGTCGAGGCGCTGGGTTTCGCGCCGATCTCGGTGTGCGCCAACGGCGCCGTGATCTATGACGCCGCGACGGATCGGGTGATGTCCACCCGCACCTTGGCCGTCGACACCCTGGCCGAGTTGGCGGAGCTGGCGACCCGTGTCATCCCCGGTGCGGGGCTGGCCGTGGAGCGCATCGGCGACAGCGCGCATGACACGGCGACGCCCCAGTTCGTCAGCTCGCCGGGTTACGAGCATGCCTGGCTGAACCCGGACAACACCGAGGTGTCGATCCAGGATCTGCTGAGCGCCCCGGCGATCAAACTGCTCATTCGCCGATCCGGAGCCCGCAGCGACGACATGGCGGCCGAACTGGCCAAGCATGTCGGTGCCGAGGCGGACATCACCTACTCCACCAACAACGGCCTGATCGAGATCGTGCCGCCGGGGACCAGCAAGGCCACCGGGATCGAGGAGATCGCCCGACCGCACAAGATCGCGCGCGAGGAGGTGGTGGCGTTCGGCGACATGCCCAACGACCTGCCGATGCTGCGGTGGGCGGGACATGGCGTGGCGATGGGCAACGCCCATCCGGACGTGCAGGTGGCCGCCGACGAGATCACCACCGCCAACAACGACGACGGAGTGGCCCGGGTGCTGGAACGGTGGTGGCTCTAGCGGCGCCGCCGGTTACGTCGGCGTCGGGTGCGACGGCAGCGAGAAGTGCTCGGCCGGTACCGTTGGGCCGCTTGGCGATTCGTTTGTCAGCGGAACGGTGATCCCGTCCAGGACCTCGGTGACATTTCCGGTCAACCGCTCATAGTTCAGCGTGCCGTGCTGGAAGTTCTGCGTAATCTGCAGCGGCTGTTGGATTTCCGCGCTGGTCGGCAATCCGAGCGGGCCACGTTCGTAGCTCTGCGAGCCCCATGCGTCGTAGATGGCGCCGGTGACCGGCTGGGCGCCGGTCTCGGGTGACCAGTACATCGCGCCGCGGGCGAAGGTGACGAAACGGGCATCACCTTCGGCGTCGTCCTCCGGCGAGGTCGGCGCTCCCAGCACGCTGCTCATCGCGCCGATGGCTTGCCAGTGGTCATAGATCGCGCCGCCCTCTAACGCCTTGAGCAGTTCTTCCGGCGGATCGTTGACATGTGATGCGATATCACGCATTTCGTCCATCAGCGCGTAGGCGGCGTTGCCCGGGCAATCGGTATTGCCGACGTCGCGGTGGGTGAAGATGGTCGGCAGCGTCGCGATGGAGCCGGCCGGAAAAGTGGTGTAGTGGCTGCCTGCCGACTCCAGTTGCACCGTGCCCTTGGGGTCGACGGAGTCCAGGCCCAATCGCCAGCCGAGCAGCCGGCCCATCATTCTGAGCTGGATCGGGGTGGGGGGCACGTCGTCGAAGTTGCCGATCATCGCCACACCCCAGGTGTTGCGGTTGAACCCGCCGGTGTGGAAGGCCTCGACCGCCTTGGTGAGACCGCCTGCGCTGCCCTCGAATACCTGGCCGTACTTGTCGACCAGCGCGTTGTAGGCGATGTCGCACCAGCCCAGCGTCTTGCTGTGATAGGTGTAAATCGCCTTGACGATCCCGGCCGATTCGAGCGGTGAATAGTCATTGCTGCCCGCGGTGTGGTGGACGACCGCGGCGCGAATCCCGTTGTCGTACTGCGGGGTACCGCATCGCAGCGACTCGTCGGCGCCCCATTCGGCCCGGCCGATGATGGGGGGAGCCTGGCCGGGCATCAAGACTCCGGCCGGTGGTGTCCAACGCGTTTTCGCCGGCGCTTGCGGTGGCGAGATGAGGACGGCCGAGATGTTCTGCCCGAAGGGCTGTTCCCGGGATGCCGGTTTGTAGCCCAGATCGGTCTTCGCGCCCGGCGGCGGTCCCCCGCCAGCGGGAGGCGCCGCCGGCGTCGCCGCCGCGTCGAGCGGGCGGGTGACCGCGATCTGGACGGTCGTGGTGGTGCCCACGAACACCGGATCGGTGCCGCGGGGCCCCTCGGTCGCCCCGCCGGGGCGGTCCGGAGCCGCCGGGTCTCCGGTGCCCGCCGCGGGCGTCGCCGGGTCGGGCGCCGCCGTTTCGTATTCGGTCTGATACCACGGGCCCCACGTGCCGTCGGGGCGCTTTGCGCGCACGCGGGTCGACGTGCCGGCCAGGTCGCCGGTGAGCGCGACCAGAGAAAACGGGGTGGTCTGACTGATTTCGCGGACCGTGACGCCGGGACCAAGGCCGAAGAGCGGCTGCTCGACGAGCCGAGTTCCGTGCGACGCCGGGGGGCTGGCCGTGCCGCGATCGCGGGCCGTGTCCGTCACCCACGAGACGAGGACGACGGTCGCCGCCATGGCGGTGAGCAACATCGTCGGCGCACGACTGCGAGGCACCAGGCGATGTTACGTGTGTTTCTAGTGTTATCTGTGAGACGACACGAGCCTCGCGCTGGCGAATCTCCACAAAATCGACGGCACCGCAGATGATCTGCGGTGCCGTCTCGTGAAGGGATCGGAAAGGGCTAGACCGGGGGAAGTGCCGGTACCGCACCGGCGGCCGCCGGCAACGCACCGGCCGCACCCGCGGCGGCGGGAAGAGCGCCCGCGGCGGCGCCCGGGAGGGCACCCGCGGCGCCCGGCAAGGCACCCGCCACGCCCGGCAACGCGCCCGCGGCACCCGGCAGGGCACCGGCCGCACCAGGCAGGGCACCCGCCGCACCCGGCAGGGCACCCGCGGCGCCCGGCAAGGCACTCGCGGCACCAGCGCCGCCGTGCATGCCCTGCGTGATGGCCGGCATGACCAGGCCCTTGAGCAGGTCGATCGCCTGGCCGGCGCCCAACTGGTTGGCGGCTTGCATCACGTCGTTGACGAGGCCGCCGCTGGCACCGCCGCCGGTGCCCGAGCCGCCGCCCAGGCCGGTACCGCCGCCGCCGATCGGCGAAGCGTTACCGAAGGTGGACGGGTCGCCCAGGATCGGGTAGGTGCCGCCGACGCCCGGGTCCAAGCCGGCCCCAGAGTCGATCGGCACCTCGCTCGGTGACAGCGCCGGGCCACCCAGGCCCGGCGTGACCCCCGCCGGGCTGGTCAGCCCGGGGTTGGAGAGCGCGGGGTTGAGCCCGGCGCCCGGAGTCGCGACGCCGCCACCGGGGGTGGCCGGCAACGCGCCTGGCGCGGTGAGGCCGGGCGTGGTGGGCGCCAAACCGGGGCTCGTCAGGCCAGGGCTGGCCAAACCGGGGCTCGTCAGGCCGGGGCTGGTCAAGCCGGGACTCGTCAGGCCGGGGCTGGTCAGGCCGGGACTTGCCAGGCCGGGGCTGGTCATGGCCGGATTGGTCAGGCCGGTCGTGCCCAGGCCGGGGGTCCCCAGGCCCGGAGTGCCCAGGCTGGGGCTGGCGAGACCGGGTGTGCCGGCAGCGCCCCCACTCAAGGCGGGCACCGGAGGCAGGTTGATCCCGAATTGCGACAAGCCCTGCGACAGGGCGCCCATCAGCTCGCCGGGCAGATCGCTCATCACCGCGGCCTGCTTGAACTCGTGGTGCTCGGGCGCCTTGTTGCCGGCGGTTGATTCGTAAACCAGGAAGTATGCGCAAGGACTCGCCACTGCCAGGGCGGCAACCGCGCTCATGGCTGTTGAGAGCTTGCGTCGGCGTCGGTTCGGCACGGAAGTCTCCTCAATCTGACTATGTGTTGTGTCGGCGCGTCCCACCGCTCCTATCTGGCGGGAATCACACAAAGTCGATGGTACGAGTGGGGAGCCTGTTACTAGAGTGGTGATATTGAATCGTGAGGCAATTGCGACCACGACCGTGATCGCGGATCCCAGGCGCCGCAACGGCCGTCGTCACGAAGCCACGCCGCCGCATGGCCTCGCCAAATGGGTTCGAGCCACGCGGTCGGATACCCTAAGCAACCGATGACCGCTCGTTTCGATCTTTTCGTCGTCGGCTCTGGATTCTTCGGACTGACCATTGCCGAGCGCGTGGCTACCCAGCTCGGGAAGCGCGTCCTCGTCGTGGACCGCCGACCGCACATCGGTGGCAACGCCTACTCAGAAGCCGAGCCGCACACCGGCATCGAGGTGCACAAGTACGGTGCGCACCTGTTCCACACCTCCAACAAGCGGGTCTGGGACTACGTGCGGCAGTTCACCGACTTCACCGACTACCGCCATCGGGTCTTCGCGATGCACAACGGGCAGGCCTACCAGTTTCCGATGGGGCTGGGGCTGGTGTCGCAGTTCTTCGGCAAGTACTTCACCCCCGACGAAGCCCGCAAGCTCATCGCCGAGCAGGCCGCCGAGATCGACACCGCCGACGCGCAGAACCTCGAGGAGAAGGCGATCTCGCTGATCGGCCGACCCCTCTACGAGGCGTTCGTCAAGGGGTACACGGCCAAGCAATGGCAGACCGACCCCAAGGAACTGCCCGCCGCGAACATCACCCGGCTGCCCGTCCGCTACACCTTCGACAACCGCTACTTCTCCGACACCTACGAGGGCCTGCCCGTCGACGGCTACACCGCCTGGCTGCGCAACATGGCCGCCGACGACCGCATCGAGGTCAGGCTGGACACGGACTGGTTCGACGTGCGCGACGAGCTGCGCGCCGAGAGCCGCGACGCGCCGGTCGTCTACACCGGGCCGCTGGACCGCTACTTCGACTACGCCGAGGGCCGATTGGGCTGGCGCACGCTCGATTTCGAGGTGGAAGTGTTGCCCATCGGCGATTTCCAGGGCACGCCGGTGATGAACTACAACGACCCCGACGTGCCGTACACCCGCATCCACGAGTTCCGTCACTTCCACACCGAGCGCGACTATCCCACCGACAAGACCGTGATCATGCGGGAGTACTCGCGCTTCGCCGAGGACGACGACGAGCCCTACTATCCGATCAACACCGAGGCCGATCGCGCACTGCTGGCCGCGTATCGTGCCCGGGCGAAGTCCGAGACCGCGTCGTCGAAGGTGCTGTTCGGCGGCCGGCTGGGCACCTATCAGTACCTGGATATGCACATGGCCATCGCCAGCGCCCTGAACATGTACGACAACGTCCTCGCGCCGCACCTGCGGGACGGCGTGCCTTTAGTTGAGGAAGCCCCGTAATGACCGCCGTCAGCCTTTTGTCCCGAATCATCTTGCCCCGCCCGGGTGAGCCGCTCGACGTGCGCAAGCTGTATCTCGAGGAGTCGACGACCAACGCCCGGCGTGCCCACGCGACCAGCCGTACCTCGCTGGAGATCGGCAAAGAGTCCGAGGTGTCGTTCGCCACCTACTTCAACGCGTTCCCGGCCAGCTACTGGCGCCGCTGGTCCATCTGTCAGTCGGTGGTGCTGCGGGTCGAGCTGACCGGGACCGGACGCGTCGACGTCTACCGGACCAAGGCGACCGGGGTGCGCATCTCGGTGGAAGGCCGCCAATTCGTCGGCACCGGCGAGCAACCGGCCATCGTCGAAATCGAGGTGGCGCTCAAGCCTTTCGAGGACGGCGGCTGGATTTGGTTCGACATCACCACCGACACCGAGGTCGACCTGATCAATGGCGGCTGGTATGCCACCGAGCCCGCCCCGGGCACGGCCAACATCGCCGTCGGCATCCCCACGTTCAACCGCCCCGCCGACTGCGTCAACGCGCTGGCCGATCTCACCGCGGATCCGTTGGTGGACAAGGTTATCGGCGCGGTCATCGTCCCGGACCAGGGCGTGCGCAAGGTGCGCGACCACCCGGACTTCGCGGCGGCGGCCGCGGGCCTGGGCAACCGGCTGTCGATCCACGACCAGCCCAACCTCGGCGGCTCCGGCGGCTACAGCCGGGTGATGTACGAGGCGCTGAAAAACACCGACTGCCAACAGATTCTGTTCATGGACGACGACATCCGCATCGAGCCGGACACGATCCTGCGGGTGCTGGCGCTCAATCGTTTCGCCAAGACGCCGATGCTGATCGGCGGGCAGATGCTCAACCTGCAGGAGCCGTCACACCTGCACATCATGGGCGAGGTCGTCGACCAGTCGAACTTCATGTGGACCGCCGCGCCGCACGCCGAGTACGACCACGACTTCGCCAGGTTTCCGTTGAACGACAAGAACGATCGCAGCGCACTGCTGCACCGTCGCATCGACGTCGACTTCAACGGCTGGTGGACGTGCATGATCCCGCGCCACGTCGCCGAGGAACTGGGCCAGCCGCTGCCGTTGTTCATCAAATGGGACGACGCCGAGTACGGTCTGCGCGCCGGTGAGCACGGTTACCCGACCGTCACGCTGCCCGGCGCCGCGATCTGGCACATGGCCTGGAGCGACAAGGACGACGCGATCGACTGGCAGGCCTACTTCCACCTGCGCAACCGGCTGGTGGTCGCATCGTTGCACTGGGACGGCGACATCACCGGCCTGGTTCGCAGCCACCTCAAGGCAACACTGAAACACCTTGCCTGCCTTGAGTATTCGACGGTTGCAATCCAGAACCGGGCCATCGACGACTTCCTCGCGGGACCCGAACACATCTTCTCGATTTTGGAATCCGCGCTGCCCGAGGTGCATCGGTTGCGCAAGGAATACCCCGACGCCGTCGTGCTGCCGGCGGCAAGCGAACTGGCCTCGCCTCAGCACAAGACCAAGGCGATGAAGCCGCCGGTGAACCCGGTGTCGATCAGCTACCGGCTGGCCCGCGGAATCCTGCACAACATGACCAAGGCCGACCCGGAATCCCATGCGCGGCCCGAGTTCAACGTGCCGACCCAGGATGCGCGCTGGTTCCGGTTGTGCACGGTCGACGGAGTGACCGTCACCACGGCCGACGGTTGCGGCGTGGTCTACCGCCAGCGGGACCGGCGAAAGATGTTCTCGCTGTTGTTCGCATCGCTGCGCCGTCAGCGCCAGCTGCTCAGCCGCTTCGAGGAGATGCGCCGGGTGTACCGCGGCGCACTGCCCGTGTTGTCGAGCAAGCAGAAGTGGGAGACGGCGTTGTCCCCCGCAAGCGGGCGGTGCCCCCAGCCGGCTGCAGAACATGCATGAGGCCGCCGCCGCAGAGGCGCCGCGCGGCGAGGTGGCCGCGCTCGTCGCCGTCCAGGCCGCATTGAACGAACGCCCCGGCGTGCTGCCGGCGGCGCGCGCACTGTCCCACTTCGGTGAGCACAGCATCGGCTGGGTGGCCGTCGCCGCGCTCGGAGCGGTGCTTTCGCCCAAGCGGCGGTGGGACTGGCTGGTGGCAGGTGCGGGGGCTTTCGGCGCGCACGCCGCCGCGGTCATCGTCAAGCGGATCGTGCGCCGCAAGCGGCCGCACGACCCCGCCGTCGTGGTGAACGTCGGCACGCCGAGCCAACTGAGTTTCCCGTCCGCACACGCCACTTCGACCACCGCCGCGGCGATTCTGCTGGGCCGGACCACCGGTCTGCCTCGAGGAGTATGCGCCGCGGTCTTGGTGCCGCCGATGGCGTTGTCACGGATGCTGCTGGGAGTGCACTACCCCAGCGACGTGGCCTTCGGCATCGCCCTCGGTGCCGTGGTTGCGGCGATCGCGCGCCGCGCAGGAGAGGTCGCAAGAGGTGGAGCCGAATGAGTGAGGACGTCGTGACCCGACCGCCGGGCAACCTGATCACCGGGGTGATCAAGGCGATACGGCCCCGCCAGTGGGTGAAAAACGTGTTGGTGCTGGCCGCGCCGGTGGCCGGGCTGGGCAGCGGCATCCGGTACGACTACGCACAGATGCTCACGCAGGTGGGATTGGCGTTCGTGGTGTTCAGCCTGGCGGCGTCCTCGGTATACCTGGTCAACGACGTCCGCGACGTCGAGGCCGACCGCGAGCACCCGACCAAGAGATTCCGCCCGATCGCGGCGGGCGTGGTGCCTGAGTGGCTGGCCTACTTCCTGGCGGCGCTGCTGGGTGCGGCGTCGCTTGGCATCGCATGGTTCGTGACGCCGAACCTGGCGCTGGTGATGGCCATCTACCTCGCCATGCAACTGGCGTACTGCTTCGGCCTCAAACACCAAGCCGTGCTTGACATCTGCATCGTGTCGTCGGCGTATCTGCTGCGTGCCATCGCCGGCGGCGTGGCGACGGAGATCCCGCTGTCCCAATGGTTCCTGTTGTCGGCCGCGTTCGCGTCGCTGTTCATGGTGGCCGGCAAGCGCTATGCCGAGCTGCAGGTCGCCGAGCGCACCGGCGCCAAGATCCGCAAATCGCTGGAGAGCTACACCAGCACCTATCTGCGATTCGTCTGGACGATGTCGGCGACCGCGGTGGTGATCTGCTACGGCCTGTGGGCGTTCGAGCGTGACCACCATTCGGGATCCTGGTACGCGGTGTCGCTGGTGCCGTTCACCATCGCGATCCTGCGCTACGCGGTGGACGTGGACGGCGGGCTGGCAGGTGAACCCGAAGACATCGCGCTGCGCGACCGGGTGCTGCAGCTGCTGTTCCTGGCGTGGATCGCAACAGTCGGAGCCGCCGTTGCCTTCGGTTAGCCCCGAACTGCAGGCTCTCAAAGCGCGGATGATGCGCAGCCGGCCGGTGATCAGGCGGCCCGGCTGGCCGGTGTTCCCGTACACCACCACGGTGCGGGCCAGCCTGTGGATCAGCGTGGCGTTGGTCGCCGTCCTGTTCGGCTGGGGGAGCTGGCAGCGCCGGTGGATCGCCGACGACGGCCTGATCGTGCTGCGCACGGTGCGCAATCTGCTCGCCGGCAATGGACCGGTGTTCAACCAGGGTGAGCGGGTGGAGGCCAACACCTCCACGGCCTGGACCTACCTGATGTATGTCGGCAGCTGGGTCGGCGGCCCCCTGCGCATGGAGTATGTGGCGCTCGCGCTCGCGCTGGTGCTTTCGGTGCTGGGCGTGGCGTGCGTGATGCTGGGCGCCGCGCGGCTGTACGCGCCGAGCCTGCGGGGCCGCAAGGCCATCATGTTGCCCGCCGGCGTGCTGGTGTACATCGCGCTGCCGCCGGCGCGCGACTTCGCCACGTCCGGTCTGGAGAGCGGTCTGGCGCTGGCGTATCTCGGGCTGTTGTGGTGGATGATGGTCTGCTGGGCGCAGCCGGTGCGTAACCGCGCGGATAACAAGGTGTTCGCCGGGCTGCTGGCGTTCGTTGCCGGGTTCAGTGTGCTGGTCCGGCCGGAACTGGCGCTCATGGGCGGCCTGGCGCTGATCATGATGCTCGTCGCCGCACGGACCTGGCGCCGCCGGGTGCTGATCGTGGTGGCCGGCGGCTTCGTGCCGGTCGCGTACGAGATCTTCCGGATGGGCTATTACGGCCTGCTGGTGCCCGGCACCGCGCTGGCCAAGGACGCCGCCGGGGACAAATGGTCGCAGGGCATGATCTACCTGCTCAACTTCGACGCGCCCTACGCGGTGTGGATACCCGTGGTGCTTCTCGTGCCGCTGGGCGCGCTGCTGTTCGCCGCCCGCCGGCGGCCCTCGTTCCTGCGCCCTGCGCTGGCGCCGGACTACGGGCGGTTTGCCCGTGCGGTGCACAGCCCGCCCGCGGTGGTGGCGTGGGTGGTGGTGAGCGGTCTGCTGCAGGCCCTGTACTGGATCCGGCAAGGCGGCGACTTCATGCACGCCCGGGTGCTGCTGGCCCCGCTGTTCTGTCTGCTGGCTCCGGTCGCCGTCATCCCGATCGCGATCCCGGACGGCCAGGACTATTCGCGGGAGACCGGGAACTGGGTTGCCGGGGCCGCCGGCGCGTTGTGGCTGGGATTGGCCGGATGGGCGCTATGGGCGGCGAATTCACCGGGGATGGGCGACGATGCCACCCACGTCACCTACTCCGGGATTGTGGACGAACGCCGCTTCTACTCCCAGGCAACCGGCAACGCGCATCCGCTGACCGCGGCGGACTACCTGGGCTATCCGCGGATGGCGGCAATCCTGACCGCCCTCAACAACACTCCCGAAGGCGCGCTGCTGCTGCCGTCGGGCAATTACATCCAGTGGGACCTGGTGCCGCAGGCCCAGCCGCCGCCGGGCGACAAGTCCGCGCAAAAACCCCAGCATGCAGTGTTTTTCACCAACCTCGGCATGGTCGGCATGAATGTCGGCCTCGATGTCAGGGTGATCGATCAGATCGGCTTGGCGAATCCGCTTGCGCAGCACACGGAACGGCTCAAGCACGGCCGCATCGGGCACGACAAGAACCTCTTTCCCGACTGGGTGATCGCCGACGGCCCGTGGGTGAAGCTGCCTCCGGGGATCCCGGGCTACCTGGATCAACAATGGGTCGCAGAGGCGGTCTCGGCGCTGCAATGCCCGGAGACCAAGGCGGTGCTCAGCTCGGTGCGCGCACCGATGACCCCGCACCGCTTCCTGTCCAACCTGGTGAATTCCTTCCGGTTCACCAAATACCGGATCGACCGGGTGCCGCGTTACGAACTGGCCCGGTGTGGGCTGCCGGTCCCCGATGAGGCGCCGCCACCACCTCGCGAGTAAGCGTCGCGCAGAAGAAATTTCGGCAAACGCCGAACAAATCACAGCGTGCCGGGCGCGAAAGAATGGCAGCAACATCACATTTGGCCTCTCACCAGCTGGCAATGGCCGCCAAGCACATGTGCAAACGCCGCCTTTTAGACACATGTTTCAATTGAAAACCGCTGGGTAGGTGGGCCGCTCGACGGTTGGTGCCCGCGACTCGATGCGACCGAATGGCGCATCGTGTGGTTGACTACACGAGCACTCCTGCGCTTGGCGTGGCGACGATGCGGGCCGGGACGGCCCGAGAAGGAGCCGTGCATTCGGGTCCGTGCAGGCAGTTTGACCAATCAAGACAGTGACCGATCGGTGAAATGCGCCGAAAGGCCGCAAGAAGGATGAGGAAGCAAGGATGACGCTTGTCGACAGATTGCGCGGCGCCGTGGCGGGTATGCCGCGCCGGCTCGTCGTGGCGGCCGCGGGTGCGGCGCTGCTCTCGGGCCTGATTGGCGCCGTCGGAGGCTCGGCGACCGCCGGGGCCTTCTCGCGCCCGGGTCTGCCGGTGGAGTACCTGCAGGTTCCGTCCGCCGCAATGGGCCGCGACATCAAGGTTCAGTTCCAGAGCGGTGGCGCCGACTCGCCGGCGCTCTACCTGCTCGACGGTATGCGCGCGCAGGACGACTTCAACGGTTGGGACATCAACACCCCGGTGTTCGAGTGGTACCTCCAGTCCGGCATTTCGGTTGTCATGCCGGTCGGTGGCCAGTCCAGCTTCTACTCCGACTGGTACAAGCCCGCCTGCGGTAAGGCCGGCTGCACCACCTACAAGTGGGAGACCTTCCTCACCAGCGAGCTGCCCCAGTACCTTTCGTCGCAGAAGCAGGTGAAGCCGACCGGCAGCGCCGTGGTCGGTCTGTCGATGGCCGGTTCGTCCGCGCTGATCCTGGCCGCCTACCACCCGCAGCAGTTCGTTTACGCCGGCTCGCTGTCGGCGCTGCTGGACCCGTCGCAGGGGATGGGCCCGTCGCTGATCGGCCTGGCCATGGGTGACGCCGGTGGCTACAAAGCCGCCGACATGTGGGGTCCGAAGGAGGACCCGGCCTGGGCCCGCAACGACCCGTCGCTTCAGGTCGGCAAGCTGGTCGCCAACAACACCCGCATCTGGGTGTACTGCGGTAACGGCAAGCCGTCGGACCTGGGTGGGGACAACCTGCCGGCGAAGTTCCTCGAGGGCTTCGTGCGGACTTCCAACCTGAAGTTCCAGGACGCCTACAACGCCGCGGGTGGCCACAACGCGGTGTGGAACTTCGACGCCAACGGCACCCACGACTGGCCGTATTGGGGCGCGCAGGTGCACGCCATGCTGCCCGACCTGCAGTCGACGCTGGGCGCCACCCCGGGCGCGGGTCCGGCCACGGCCGCCAACGCCGGCAACGCCGGCAACGGCCAGGGCACCTAAGCACTGCCAAGCAGAACGACGAGCGGCGGGAACCCTTCGGGGTTCCCGCCGCTAGTCTTTCGGGGTATGTGACGTGTTTCACTACCCGGCGAGCGGGGGAACCACGGCCCTGGCTAATGTGCTTTCAGCGACTACACGATGGAGGGTGGACATGACGGTCGTGCGGGGTATGTCGGCGCTTTTCCGGGTGTTCTGCGTAGCCGTGCTGGCGGTCGGGTTGGCCTTCGCGCTACAGCCCGCGGCAACCGTCGGCAAGGCCAGAGCGGCAGGCTACGAAAGCCTGATGGTTCCGTCGGCGGCGATGGGCCGCGACATTCCGGTGGCCTTCATGGCCGGTGGCCCGCACATGGTCGTGCTACTGGATGCGTTCGACGCCGCACCGGACGTCAGCAACTGGGTGACCGCGGGGAACGCGATGAACACGCTGGCGGGCAAGGGGATCTCGGTCGCGGCGCCCGCCGGCGGCGCGTACAGCATGTACACCAACTGGGAGCAGGACGGTAGCAAGCAGTGGGACACCTTCCTGTCCAGCGAGCTGCCCGACTGGCTGGCCGCCAACAAGGGCCTGGCGCCCGGCGGGCACGCCGCCGTCGGTGCCGCGCAGGGCGGTTACGGCGCGATGGCGCTGGCCGCATTCCACCCCGACCGCTACGGCTTCGCAGGCTCGCTGTCCGGGTTCCTCTACCCGTCGGACACCACGACCAACGGCGCGATCCTGGCGGGTCTGCAGCAGTTCGGCGGTGTGGACGGCAACGGCATGTGGGGAGCCCCGCAGCTGGGCCGGTGGAAGTGGCACGACCCCTACGTGCACTCCTCGCTGCTGGCGCAGAACAACACCCGCGTCTGGGTCTACAGCCCGACGAACGACAGCGCCAGCGATCCCGCCGCGATGATCGGCCAGGCCGCCCAGGCGATGGGCAACAGCCGGATGTTCTATCAGCAGTACCGCAGCAACGGCGGCCACAACGGCCACTTCGACTTCCCCGGCGGCGGCGACAACGGCTGGGGTTCGTGGTCGGGGCAGCTCGGGGCGATGTCGGGCGAGATCGTCGGAGCCATTCGCTAGCGCCGATCGCGAGCGCGGCGAAGCCGGGCGCCGCGGGTCGGCGCCATTGGGCTAGCGCCGATCGCGAGCGCGGCGATGCCGCCCGCTGCGGGTCGCTGGCCGGCCGGCCCACCCGGCCGAGCCGGTACCGTGTAGGGGGTGCAGCAGGGGTCGGGAGGACCGCGTAGCTGCGTTCCACCGACACTGCTGGCAGGAGAACATGGCTACAAGCGCGCGGCGTAAGCGGCAACGCACCCTCGCCTGGATCGCCGCACTGTCCGTCGCCGCCGTCGTCCTGCTTGGCATCCTGGCCGCGGTGACCTTGCTGCGCGGGCACTCCTCGGAGCCGAGCGCGGTCCCACCCGGGGTCCTGCCCCCGTCGTCGACGACGACGCACCCGCACAAGCCGCGGCCCGCGTCTCAGGACGCTTCGTGCCCCGACGTCCTCCTGGTCAACGTCCCCGGCACGTGGGAGTCCTCGGTGCAGGACGACCCCGGCAACCCCGTCCAATTCCCCAACGCGCTGCTGCACAAGGCGACCGCGACCCTCACCCAGCAGTTCCCGTCGTCGCGGGTGCAGGCCTTCACCACGCCGTACACCGCGCAGTTTCACAATCCGCTGAGCGGCGACACGCAGATGTCCTACAACGCCAGCCGCGCCGAAGGCACCCGCGCGACCGTGCAGGCGATGACCGACATGAACGCCAAGTGCCCGTTGACCAGCTACGTGCTGATGGGCTTTTCGCAGGGCGCCGTGATCATGGGCGACATCGCCAGCGACATCGGCAACGGGCGCGGACCCGTCGACGACGACCTGGTGTTGGGTGTGACGTTGATCGCTGACGGTCGTCGCCAGATCGGCGTCGGCAACGACATCGGGCCCAACCCGCCGGGGCAGGGCGCCGAGATCACGTTGCACGAGGTGCCCATCCTGTCCGGAATGGGCCTCACCATGACCGGTGAGCGCCCCGGCGGTTTCGGCGACCTCAACGGCAAGACCAATGAAATCTGCGCGCCGGGCGACCTGATCTGCGCCGCTCCCGAGGAGGCGTTCAGCATTGCGAACCTGCCGACCACGCTGAACACCTTGGCCGGCGGAGCCGGTCAGCCGGTCCACGCGCTGTACGCGACGACGCAATGCTGGAGCATCGACGGGGCGCCGGCGACCGACTGGACGCTCAACTGGGCTCACGGTCTGATCGCAAATGCGCCACAACCAAAACACGGATGATCGGGCTGGCCGGACACAAGCCTCAGGTAGCGGTTGCCGATGCCGATCAGCGGTACCTTGTGATTTGGTCTGCCGTAGGCGGCCCCGTAACATTAAGAGGAATTTAAGAGCTATCGGACCTTTGTCGCGCACCCGATCGGGTGGATGCTGGCTAGGGCTGGCACATCACCGGCGTTCTCGACGGGTGCCGTGCGAGGTCCGGCGCGTGTGACCAGACATGCAACCGGCGGCATGGCCGGCTGAGGAACGAAGCCGTCGGCGGAGCCGACCTAGGGACAACGAGTCGGCCTAGCCGACCGAAAACAGGCGTGACAGGAGAGCGGCATGGCGTACCACAACCCGTTCATCGTGAATGGAAAGATCAAGTTCCCGGACAACACGAACCTGGTCAAGCACGTTGAAAAGTGGGCGAGGGTTCGCGGCGACAAGCTCGCCTATCGGTTCGTCGACTTCTCCACCGAACGCGACGGCGAGTACCGCGACATCGTGTGGCGCGACTTCAGCGCCCGCAACCGGGCCGTGGGCGCCCGCCTGCAGCAGGTCACCCAGCCGGGCGACCGCATCGCCGTCCTGTGCCCGCAGAACCTCGACTACCTCATCGCGTTCTTCGGTGCGCTGTACGCCGGCCGCATCGCGGTGCCGTTGTTCGACCCCGCCGAGCCGGGTCACGTCGGCCGCCTGCACGCCGTCCTCGATGACTGCGCCCCCTCGACGATCCTGACCACCACCGACGCCGCCGAGGGCGTCCGCAAGTTCATCCGCGCCCGTTCGGCCAAGGAACGGCCCCGCGTGATCGCGGTCGACGCGGTCCCCAACGAGGTCGCGTCGACGTGGGAGCCGCCGGAGGCCGAAGAGGACACCATCGCCTACCTGCAGTACACGTCCGGCTCCACCCGCACCCCGACCGGCGTGCAGATCACCCACCTCAACCTGCCCACCAACGTGTTGCAGGTGCTCAACGGCCTGGAAGGCAAGGAGGGCGACCGCGGGCTGAGCTGGCTGCCGTTCTTCCACGACATGGGGCTGATCACGGCGCTGCTCTCGCCGGTGCTGGGCCATAACTTCACCTTCATGACGCCGGCCGCCTTCGTGCGCCGCCCGGGCCGCTGGATCCGCGAGATGGCGCGCAAGCCCGAGGACGATCCCGACAGCGAGGTCTTCACCGTCGCGCCGAACTTCGCGTTCGAGCACGCGGCGGTCCGCGGGGTGCCCAAGGAGGGTGAGCCGCCGCTGGACCTGAGCAACGTCAAGGCGATCCTCAACGGCAGCGAGCCGGTGTCCCCGGCATCGATGCGCAAGTTCTACGAGGCGTTTGCGCCCTACGGTCTGCGGGAGACCGCGATCAAGCCGTCCTACGGCCTGGCCGAGGCGACGCTGTTCGTCTCCACGACGCCGATGGACGAGGCGCCCACGGTCATCCACGTCGACCGCGACGAGCTGAACAAGCAGCGCTTCGTCGAGGTGCCCGCCGATTCGCCGAAGGCCGTCCCGCAGGTCTCGGCCGGCATCATCGGCGTCGACGAGTGGGCCGTCATCGTCGACCCGGAGACCGCCAGCGAGCTGCCGGACGATCAGATCGGCGAGATCTGGCTGCACGGGAAAAACCTGGGCACCGGCTACTGGGGCCGGGAAGGCGAGACCAACGACGTCTTCCGCAACATCCTCAAGTCGCGGATCAGCCAGTCACACGCCGAGGGTGCCCCCGACGACGGCACCTGGGTCAAGACCGGCGACTACGGCACCTACCACAAGGGCCACCTCTACATCGCAGGCCGCATCAAGGACCTGGTCATCATCGACGGCCGCAACCACTACCCGCAGGACCTGGAGTACTCGGCGCAGGAGGCCAGCAAGGCGCTGCGCACCGGCTACGTGGCCGCCTTCTCGGTGCCGGCGAACCAGTTACCGAAGGAAGTGTTCGACAACCCGCACGCCGGCATCAAGTACGACCCTGACGACGTCTCCGAGCAGCTGGTGATCGTCGCCGAGCGCGCGGCCGGCTCGCACAAGCTGGACTACCAGCCCATCGCCGACGACATCCGGGCCGCGATCGCCGTGCGCCACGGCGTCACCGTGCGCGACCTGCTGCTGGTGCAGTCGGGAACGATCCCGCGTACCTCCAGCGGCAAGATCGGGCACCGCGCCTGCCGCGCGGCCTACCTCGACGGCAGTCTGCGAAGCGGCGTCGGTTCGCCGACGGCGTTCGCCAGCTCCACTGACTGAATTCCTGAGGACCATGGCTGACACCGAGAACCCCGAAAACCACACCCCGGGCGAACAGGAGCCCGCCGCACCCCCCGCCAAGGGCACCGACATGACCGTGCCCGAGATGCGCGAATGGCTGCGCAACTGGGTGGGCCGGGCGGTCGGGAAATCACCCGACGAGATCGATGAGTCGGTGCCGATGGTCGAGCTGGGCCTGGCGTCGCGGGACGCCGTGGCGATGGCCGCCGACATCGAGGACATGACCGGCGTGACGCTGTCGGTCGCGGTGGCGTTCCAGCACCCGACCATCGAATCGCTGGCCACCCGCATCATCGAGGGCGAACCCGAGGTCGCCGACGACGAACTCGACGGCGCCGACTGGACGCGTACCGGCCCGGCCGAACGCGTCGACATCGCGATCGTGGGCCTGTCGACCCGGCTGCCCGGCGACATGAACTCCCCCGACGAGACCTGGGCGGCGCTGATGGAGGGTCGCGACGCCATCACCGATCTGCCCGAGGGCCGCTGGTCGGAATTCCTCGAGGAGCCGCGCATCGCGGCGCGCGTCGGCACCGCGCGTACCCGGGGCGGCTACCTGAAGGACATCAAGGGCTTCGACTCGGAGTTCTTCGCGGTCGCCAAGACCGAGGCCGACAACATCGACCCGCAGCAGCGGATGGCGCTGGAGCTCACCTGGGAGGCGCTCGAGCACGCGCGCATCCCGGCGTCGAGCCTGCGCGGCGAGGCCGTCGGCGTGTACGTCGGCTTCTCCAACAACGACTACCAATTCCTGGCGGTGTCCGACCCCACCGTCGCGCACCCGTACGCGATCACCGGCACGGCCAGCTCGATCATCGCCAACCGGGTGTCCTACTTCTACGACTTCCGCGGACCGTCGGTGGCGCTGGACACCGCCTGCTCGAGCTCGCTGGTGGCGACGCATCAGGCGGTGCAGGCGCTGCGCAACGGCGAGTGCGATGTGGCGGTCGCCGGTGGCGTCAACGCGCTGCTCACGCCGTTGGTGACGCTCGGATTCGACGAGATCGGCGCGGTGCTGGCCCCCGACGGCCGGATCAAGTCGTTCTCCTCGGACGCCGACGGCTACACGCGGTCCGAGGGTGGCGGCATGTTCGTGCTCAAGCGGGTCGACGACGCCCGCCGCGACGGCGATCAGATCCTCGCCGTCATCGCGGGCAGCGCGGTCAACCACGACGGCCGGTCCAACGGCCTGATCGCCCCCAACCAGGACGCCCAGGCCGAGGTGTTGCGCCGGGCCTACAAGGACGCCGGGATCGATCCGCGCACCGTCGACTACATCGAGGCGCACGGCACCGGCACCGTCCTCGGTGACCCGATCGAGGCCGAGGCACTGGGCCGCGTCGTCGGGCGGGGTCGCCCCGCCGACCGTCCCGCGCTGCTGGGTGCGGTGAAAACCAATGTGGGACACCTGGAGTCGGCCGCCGGCGCGGCGAGCCTGGCCAAGGTGGTGCTGGCGTTGCAGCACGACAAGCTGCCGCCGTCCATCAACTTCGCCGGTCCCAGCCCCTACATCGACTTCGACGGCATGCGGCTGAAAGTCGTTGACAGCGCCAGCGATTGGCCGCGCTACGGGGGCTACGCCCTGGCCGGCGTGTCCAGTTTAGGCTTCGGTGGCGCCAACGCCCACCTGGTGGTGCGCGAGGTGCTGCCCCGCGACGTCATCGAGCGCGAAGCCGAGCCGCAGCCCGTCGCGGCCGCCCCCACCGCCGACGCGGCCGAGGCGCCCACGATGGAAAGCCACTCGCTGCGGTTCGACGACTTCGGCAACATCATTCCGGACCCCTCCGAGGTGGAGGAAGAGGAATACGACCTTCCCGGTGTCACCGACGAGGCGCTGCGCCTCAAAGCGATCGCGCTGGAAGAGCTTGCCGCACAAGAGGAATCAGCGCCACTGATTCCGCTGGCCGTGTCGGCGTTCCTGACGTCGCGCAAGAAGGTCGCGGCCGCCGAGCTCGCGGACTGGATGGAGAGCGCGGAGGGGCAGGCGTCGTCGCTGGAATCCATTGGCCGGGCGCTGTCGCGGCGCAACCACGGCCGTTCGCGTGCGGTGGTGCTGGCCCACGACCATGAAGAGGCCGTCAAGGGCCTGCGCGCGATCGCCGAGGGCAAGCAGCGCCCCAACGTGTTCAGCACCGACGGGCCGGTGACCAGCGGTCCGGTGTGGGCGATGGCCGGTTTCGGTGCGCAGCACCGCAAGATGGGCAAGAACCTGTACCTGCGCAACGAGGTCTTCGCTGAGTGGATCGAGAAGGTCGACGCGCTGATCCAGGACGAGCGCGGTTACTCGGTGCTCGAGTTGATCCTCGACGACTCGGTCGACTACGGCATCGAAACCAGCAACGTCGTCATCTTCGCGATCCAGATCGCGCTGGGCGAGTTGCTCAAGCACCACGGCGCCAAACCCGCTGCGGTGATCGGCCAGTCGCTCGGCGAACCCGCGTCGGCGTACTTCGCCGGCGGCCTGTCGCTGGCGGACGCGGCCCGCGTGATCGCGTCGCGCTCGCACCTGATGGGCGAGGGCGAGTCGATGCTGTTCGGCGAGTACATCCGCTTCATGGCGCTCGTCGAGTACTCCGCCGACGAGCTCAAGACGGTGTTCGGCGACTTCCCCGGCCTGGAGGTGTGCGTCTACGCCGCGCCCAGCCAGACCGTGATCGGCGGCCCGCCGGACCAGATCGACGCGATCGTCGCCCGCGCGGAGGCCGAGGGCCGCTTCGCCCGCAAGCTGCAGACCAAGGGTGCGGGCCACACCTCGCAGATGGATCCGCTGCTCGGTGAGTTCTCCGCCGAGCTGCAGGGCATCCACCCGCTGAGCCCGACGGTCGGGATCTTCTCTACCGTGCACGAGGGCACCTACATCAAGCCGGGCGGCGAGCCCGTCCACGATGTCGCCTACTGGGTCAAGGGAATGCGGCATTCGGTCTACTTCACCCACGGCGTGCGCAACGCCGTCGACAGCGGCCACACCACTTTCCTGGAGCTCGCGCCCAACCCGGTGGCGCTGATGCAGATCGGCCTGACCACCGCGGCCGCGGGTCTGCATGACGCCCAACTGATTCCGACGCTGGCCCGCAAGCAGGACGACGTCGAGTCGATGATCTCGGCGATGGCCCAGCTCTTCGTCCACGGCCACGACCTGGACATCCGCACCTTGTTCACCCGGGCGCAGGGCCCCGAGGACTACGCGAACATCCCGCCGACGAAGTTCAAACGCAAAGAGCACTGGCTCGACGTGCACTTCTCCGGCGACGGCTCGGTGATCATGCCGGGGACACACGTCGCGCTGCCGGACGGCCGGCACGTCTGGGAGTACGCGCCGCGCAACGGCGACACCGATCTGGCCGCGTTGGTGAGATCCGCTGCCACACAGGTGCTTTCGGATGCTCAGCTGGTGGCATCCGAGCAGCGCGCGGTGCCCGGCGCGGGTGCCCGACTGGTGACCACGATGACCCGGCACCCCGGTGGCGCCTCGGTGCAGGTGCACGCCCGCATCGACGAGTCCTTCACCCTGGTCTACGACGCGCTGGTGTCGCGGGCGGGCCAGAGTGTGGCCGCGCTGCCCACAGCGGTGGGCGCCGGTGCGACCATCGCCGCGCCGACCACGACCGCCGCGATCGAGGCACCCGCGGCGCCGGCCGAGCCGGACGACGCCGAGACGCTGTCGGACAGCCTGACCAACCGCTACCTGCCATCCAACGTGGGCAGGTGGACACCGGATTCGGGCGAGACCATCGGCGAGCGGCTGGGCATGATCGTCTCGGCGGCCATGGGTTACGAGCCCGAGGACCTGCCGTGGGAGGTGCCGCTGATCGAGCTCGGCCTCGACTCGCTGATGGCGGTGCGGATCAAGAACCGCGTCGAATACGACTTCGACATGCCGCCCATCCAGTTGACCGCGGTGCGCGACGCCAACCTGTACGCCGTCGAGAAGCTGATCGAGTACGCGGTCGAACACCGCGACGAGGTCGAGCAGCTGTACGAGCACCAGAAGACGTTGACGCCCGAGGAGATCGCCAAAGAGCAGGCCCAGCTGCTCAGCGGGGCGACGCCGACATCGGCCGCCGCACCCGCACCGGACCCGCAGGCGGAGCCCGAGACCCAGCCGGAGCCGCCGTCGGACGCGACGATTCCGCCGCCGCCGACGGATCCGTCCGGCCCGAAGGGCGCGGCGACGAACGGCGCGAAGCCGGACCTGGCGGGTGCGCTCAGCCAGGAGGCGGTGGCCAAGGCACTGAATTCCGATGTGCCACCGCGTGATGCCGCCGAGCGCGTCACCTTCGCCACCTGGGCGATCGTCACGGGCAAGTCGCCGGGCGGCATCTTCAATCCGCTGCCCAAGCTGGACGCAGACACCGCGGCCAAGATGGCGCAGCGGCTCTCGGAGCGCGCCGAGGGCGCCATCACCGCCGAGGACGTCCAGACGTCGGAGACCATCGAAGCGCTGGCCGAAAAGGTCCGTCAGTACTTGGAGGCCGGTCAGATCGACGGCTTCGTCCGCACCCTGCGGGCCCCGCAGAACGAGTCGCAGATACCCGTGTTCGTGTTCCACCCGGCCGGCGGTTCGACCGTGGTCTACGAGCCGCTGCTGAAGCGGTTGCCGGCGGACACGCCGATGTATGGCTTCGAGCGCGTCGAGGGCACCGTGCAGGAACGGGCCGCCCAGTATGTGCCGAAGCTGTTGGAGATGAACGAGGGCAAGCCGTTCATCCTGGCCGGGTGGTCGCTCGGCGGCGCGCTGGCGTACGCCTGCGCGATCGGCCTGAAGCGGGCGGGCGCCGACGTGCGCTTCGTCGGGATGATCGACACGGTGCGCGCCGGCGAGGAAATCCCGCAGACGCAGGAGGAGACCCGCAAGCGCTGGGACCGGTACGCGAAATTCGCCGAGCGCACCTTCAACGTCGAGATTCCCGCGATCCCCTACGAGCAGCTGGAAGCGCTCGACGACGAGGGACAGGTCAAGTTCGTCCTGGACATCGTCCAGCAGAGCGGCGTGCAGATCCCGGGCGGCATCGTCGAGCACCAGCGGACGTCCTACCTGGACAACCGGGCGCTCGAGACCGTCCAGATCGAGCCGTACGACGGGCACGTCACCCTGTACATGGCCGATCGCTACCACGATGACGTCATCCAGTTCGAGCCGCGCTACGCGATCCGTCAGCCCGACGGCGGCTGGGGCGAGTACGTAGCGGACCTCGAGGTGGTTCCGATCGGCGGCGAGCACATCCAGGCCATCGACGAACCGATCATCGGCAAGGTCGGTGCTCACCTCGCCGACGTGCTGAATAAGGTGGAGGCCGAAACCAGTCAGACGAGTGAGGTGGGCAAGTAGTGACGGAGACCGTGCCAGCTCCGGAGGCAGCTCCCATTCAGCACACCACCGCCGAGAAGCTGGCCGAGCTCCGAGCTCGCCTGGAGTTGGCCAAAGAGCCCGGTGGTGAGAAAGCCGCCGCCAAGCGCGACAAGAAGGGCATCCCGAGCGCCCGCGCGCGGGTGCACGCCCTGGTCGACCCGGGCACCTTCCTGGAAGTCGGGGCGCTGGCCAAAACGCCCAACGACCCCAACGCGCTCTACGGTGACGGCTGCATCACCGGACACGCCATGATCGACGGCCGGCCGGTCGGGGTGTTCTCCCACGACCAGACCGTGTTCCAGGGCACGGTCGGCGAGATGTTCGGCCGCAAGGTCGCGCGCCTGATGGAGTGGTGCGCGATGGTCGGCTGCCCGATCATCGGCATCCAGGACTCGGGTGGCGCGCGCATCCAGGACGCGGTCACCTCGCTGGCCTGGTACGCCGAGCTGGGCCGCCGCCACGAGGCTTTGAGCGGCCTGGTGCCGCAGATCTCCCTCATCTTCGGCAAATGCGCTGGGGGAGCGGTGTATTCACCGATCCAGGACGACCTGCTGGTCTCGGTGCGCGACCAGGGCTACTTCTTCGTCACCGGCCCCGACGTGATCCGGGAAGTCACCGGCGAGGACGTCACGCTCGACGAGCTCGGTGGTTCGGACGCGCAGGCCCGCTACGGCAACATCCACCAGGTGGTGAACTCCGAGGCCGAGGCGTTCCAGTACGTCCGCGACTTCCTGTCGTTCCTGCCGTCGAGCGCCGTCAGCGAGCCGCCGATCGTCAACCCCGGCCTGGAGCCGGAGACGACCCCGACCGATCTGGAGCTCGACACGATCGTGCCGGACTCGGACAACATGGCCTACGACATGCACGAGATCCTGTTGCGGATCTTCGACGACGGCGACTTCCTCGAGGTCGCCGCGCAACACGGGCCGGCCATCATCACCGGGTACGCCCGCGTCGACGGACGCCCGGTGGGCGTGATCGCCAACCAGCCCATGCACCTGTCAGGGTCGATCGACAACGAGGCCTCCGACAAGGCGGCGCGATTCATCCGGTTCTGCGACGCGTTCAACATCCCGCTGGTGTTCGTGGTGGACACGCCTGGCTTCCTGCCGGGCGCCGAGCAGGAGAAGAACGGCATCATCAAACGCGGCGGCCGGTTCCTGTACTCGGTCGTCGAGGCCGACGTGCCGAAGGTGACGATCACCGTCCGCAAGTCATACGGCGGCGCCTACGCCGTCATGGGGTCGCGGCAGCTGACCGCCGACTTCAACTTCGCGTGGCCGACCGCGCGCATCGCGGTGATCGGCGCGGAAGGGGCCGCGCAGCTGCTGATGAAGCGGTTCCCCGACCCCACCACGCCCGAGGCGCAGCAGATCAAGAAGGACTTCATCGAGGGCTACAACCTCAACATGGCGATCCCGTGGACCGCCGCTGAGCGCGGCTTCATCGATGCCGTCATCGACCCGCACGAGACCAGGCTGCTGCTGCGCAAGTCGATGAGACTGCTGCGGGAGAAGCAACTGTGGTTCCGCACGGCGCGTAAGCACGGTCTCATCCCGATCTAGAGATTGGCGGCGCCTGTCCAGGCAATAATCGACTTCGAAAAGTGCTAGCGCATCCGCTATCACGTTTCCCGAAGCATCTTCGATGCCGATACTCGACGATCACGCGACCAACGATCGCGGTAGCCCGAACCAGGGCAGCAGACTGTTGTCGAAGCGTGTCATCGCGCAGATCCGATCGCTCGCGAGGCCAAGGACATACAGGCCGACTCCGTGGCTGATTCCGGATGGGCGGCGCAGGTACGCGCCGAACGCGGGCTGACCGTTGGCTCGCGTCGGCACCAAGTCGAATCTGCGGCCCGCGGCGAAGAGCGACGCACAGAATCGGGCGACCACGTCTCGGCCCTCGTATTCGAACGGCATCGGTGGCATCGACATGAAGACGTCGTTGGTCAACAGAGCCACCAGCGCTTCGAGGTCCGCGGACTCCCACGCGTGGACGAACTTCGCCACCACCGTCTCCTCGACCGCTGAGCCGCGGTCGGGTGGCGGTTGACGGTCATGGGCGGCGGCCAGGCTGTGCCGCAGCCCGGTGCGCGCTCGCTTAAGGGCGCTCTTGACCGATTCCACCGTCGAGTTGAGCATGTCGGCCACCTCGGTCGTGTGGAATCCGAGGACGTCGCGCAACACGAGTACCGCGACCTGACGAGGGGGCAGGACCTGAAGGGCGACAATGAATGCCAGTGAGATGGCTTCGCTTTGCTCGTAGCGGGCTTCCGGCCCGTCAGGAAACGGTTCGAGCCAGACGATTTCACCGAGCCGGGTCGGCTCGGGGGGTTCGACATCGGGCACGTCCCAATCCTTGGCCGGGCGTCGGCTTGCCGAACGTCGGACGTTGAGACAGCGGTTTGTGGCGATCCGGTAGAGCCAGGTGCGCACCGAGGAGCGGCCCTCGAAACCCGCCAGGCCTTGCCACGCGGCCAGCAACGTGTCCTGCAGGGTGTCTTCGGCGTCCTGCAGGGATCCGAGCATCCGGTAGCAGTGCACCTGCAGCTCCCCGCGGTACGGGTCGATCAGCTCCCGGAACGCTTCGCCGTTCCCGGCGCGTGCCCTGGACAGCAGATCCTCGCCAAGCACCCTCGCGTCACCTCCGTTCGTGTAGACACCGACCCGACCGCACCCGGGGCGGTGTCTCTATTACATGGGAAAAATCATTGTCAGCGCGAACGTCTCGCTAGACGGCGTCGTCCAGGACCCGACCGGTGCCGAGGGTTTCAGGGTCGGTGGCTGGTTCGGCCAGATCGACAACACGGACCATGAAGAGTGGGCCAGGGTCGGCCTCGATGAGGCGCTAGGGGCTGAGGCCCTGCTGCTGGGTCGGCGGACCTATGAATTCTTCGGCGCGCGCTGGCCATCCCGCACGGGCCAGTGGGCGGACCGATTGAACGGTATGCCCAAGTACGTGGTGTCGGCGACGCTTCATGCCCCGGAGTGGAACAACACCACAGTGCTTACGGGAAACGCTGTGCGCGAGGCCACCGCGTTGCGCCGAAAGATCAAGGGACACATAGTCGTCTACGGGAGCTTCCAGCTGGTGCACACGTTGGTAGAACACGACCTGGTCGACGAGTTGCGGATGACAATGTTCCCGTTCGTGCTTGGCGTTGGCGAGCGCCTCTTCGGCGCCACCAGCGCTAAGAAGGACATGCGCCTTGCCGGGACGCGCACCGTGGGCAACGGCCTGGCGTCCCTTACCTACCGGCCCCGCGCCGGAACGCACCCTCGAGCAGTTCGTTGAAGCGGTCCAGTCGATGCTGACTCGACCGGACCGTTCGCGCTACTTGGTGGCTTCGACGAAATAGCCGCGAGGCGCCGTCGCCACGTCCATCGGCGCCGCCGGCGCATACCAGCGGCCGTACCGATTCCCGGGTTCCGCGACGTCGGTGACCGTTGCCGACCAGCCAAGGCGTTGCGCCAACCGGCCCGGCTCGTCGGTGCCGAAGAGCCACGGGGCGCCGTTGCGCGCCATCGACTCGAGCAGCGGCGCCATGGCCGCCGATTCCAGGAGCGTTTTGCCGACGACGTCGTAGAGCAGGACCGAGCCGGGCGCCGCGAGCGCGTCGACACGATCGAACAACGCATCCACCGCGGTCGTGTCCAGGTACTGCAACAGCCCTTCGATCAGCCACACCGTCGGCGCCGATGAATCCAGGCCGGCGGAGCTTATGGCGGCCGGCCAGTCGTCGGCCAGGTCGACGCTCACCGGGACGCGCCGGCACCGCGGCGGATCACCGGCAAGCAGACTGGCTTTTGCCGACAACACCTCCGGCTGGTCCAGCTCGTAGACGACGGTGCCGTCGGGCCAGGACAGCCGGTACGCACGGGCGTCCATGCCGGCAGCAAGGATGACGATCTGCCGGGCCTTCTGTGCGGCTCGCAGCAGCGCCTCGTCCCAGAATCGGGTGCGCACGACGATCTGCACGGTGGACCGTTCCCCGGTTTCGGTCAGGGCCGCCGCAAGCAACTCGCGTCCGCGGTCGCCGGCCAGCCGTTCGGCGAAGGGGTCGGCGAAAAGCCGGTCGTCCCGGGCGGTTTCGTGGGCGCGGATCGCCGCGACCAACAGGCCGGTGTCCGCGACCGCATCGAGGTTGTCCATGACGCCATCATCGGCGCTGCGCGGCGGTGCGGCTTGGATATTTTGGCCTCGTTCGCGAATCAGTCCGGCACCGCGCCCAGTTGGACATGTCCGGGCATCGACGATCGTCGCCGCGGGTACTGCGTGGGCGAAAAACCCGTGAACGAGCCGAACTCGCGCACGAAGTGGGGCTGGTCGAAATATCCGAGGTCGGCCGCGATCGCCGCGCCCCGCGCCGGGGTGCTGAGCGCGCGCAGGGCCGCCTGCAAACGGCGCACCCGAAGGTAGGCCTTCGGGGACAGTCCGACTTCGGAACGGAACAGCGCGGTGAACCTCTTACGTGAAAGGCCGGTCAGCAGTTGAGCTTTCGATACCCGCATGGACGGGTCGAGATCAGCGGAGCGCAATACCGACGCCAGCCGCGGATCCGGCCCTTCGGCGTGCGGGCGTATCCGCTGGATCAGGAACGTCTCCAGCAACGCCACCCGCCGTGATGCCGAGCCGGCCGCGCTGAGTTGCTCGCGCAGCCGCTCTGCGCTCGAACCCCACAGATCCTGCAGTCCGACGAGGGCATCCTCCAGGTCGCCCAGCGGATACCCGAGGAATGCCAAAGCACCCGCGGGCCGGAAATGGATGGTCATGATGCTGCGGTCGGGCCCGACCCGGATGACGTAGGAGGCCACGCCCGCACCGGCGGCGAACGCGGACGGGACCGTCATCGGTGTGTGGCCGTCGGAGGCGTAGAAGCCGAGGTCGGTGCGGCCATCGACGTCAATGATCGCGGTGACCGCTCCTCGCGGCAGCGCGCGGCTGGCGTGTGGGCCGGTTGCGCCTGCGCCGTCCCAGTAGCCGAAATACTCGATGTGCTGGGCGAGTTGGGGATTGGGTCGGTATAACCGGTGACTAGCCATTGCGCCTCGCCTATATCTTCAACGCGCCGTCCAGCAGTTCGTCGAAGCGCTCCAGCGCCTCGTCGGAGTCGGAGTCGATACCGCGCAGCGCCCCGCGATCGGCGAGATAGCGCTGCGCGTACAGTCGCGCGACGAGCGCCTTTCGCTCACCACCGCGCGTGGCGCGCTCCCAGGCCGCCTGCTCGATGAGCAACGCACCGGCATAGACGTCACCCATGAATTGGGCCAGCGCAAACAGCCGCGCCTCGGCCACCTGTCTGTCGAGCTTGGTCCATGCGGTGATCGCCGCGTCGAGGTCCTCGATCCGGCCGGCGACCAGCCGGGCGGCTTCGCCGTCGTCGGCGACCGACACCGCATCGCGCAGCCGGGCCAACAGCGTCTCGTGCGCGCGCGTCTGCTCGATCCCCCGTCGCACATCCAGGCACAGAATGTTGTCCGGGCCCTCCCAGATGGTGTTGACCTGAGCGTCACGCAGCAGCCGCGCTACCGGCCAGGTCTCGATATAGCCGTTGCCGCCGTGGATTTCGATCGCATCCGACGCCGCGGTGATCCCCAGCCGGCACACCTTGAGCTTGGTGACCGGCACGGCGATCCGTTGCCGCATGCTGCGCGGCTGACGATGGTTGGTGGCGCCGGTGCCGTCGAACACCAACGCCTGCGCGGCCTCGACGTCGACGATCATCTCGGCGAGTTTGCGTCGCATCAGCGGCTTGTCGATGAGCGCGCCGCCGAATGCCCGCCGTTGCCGGGCGTAGCACAGCGATTCGACCAGGGCGCGTCGCGCGTTACCGAGCCCGAACAAGGCGATGCCCAGGCGCGCGGCGTTGGTCAGCTCCATCATGCGTCCCAGCCCCTTGCCGTCCGACGGGCCGGCGGCGTCGGTGGGCTCACCGGACAGCAAAAACGCTTCGGCGTCAACGAATTCGACCTCACCGGACGCCACCGAGCGGGTGCCCAGCTTGTCCTTCAGCCGCCGGACCCGGACCCCGTTGCGCGAACCGTCGCGCCGCGTGCGCAGCACCAGGAAGTTGGCGACGCCCCGCGAAGTATCCGGCGCCCCTTCGGGTTTCGCCAAGACCACGAACGCCTCCCCGGCGCAGTTGGATGCGAACCACTTGAAGCCGTTCAGCAACCACGCTTGGCCATTTTCGCCGCTGACGCGTCGAGCGGTGGTTTCCAGCGCGCCCAAGTCGGAGCCGCCGGTGCGTTCGGTCAGCAGCTGCGCCGTCTCGCCGGCCCACTCGCCCGAGGCGAATTTAGCCAGCACGTGTTCGGCCACATCGGGTGGCGCGTAGGCGGCCACCAGCGACTGGACCATGCCGCCGCCGGTGCCCAACGCGCAACCCATCCCGATATCGGCTTGGTTGAGCAGGTAATTCGACGCGAACATCGGCAGCGACGAGCTGATCTTCGCCTCGCGTGCCTCGGTTCGCAGCGCCTGCTGGGCATCCAGAACCGCACGCTTGGACTGCGTGAAGGAGGCCGGCATCACGACCTCACTGATGTCGTGACCCCACCGGTCGTAGCGCTGCAGCTGCGGTGGGTTGCGATCGGTCTCTTCGGCCCACCGAGCCACCGGGCCGCCCATCAGTTCACCGATGCGCGTCAAGTGACGCTCGGCCAGTTCCAGTTCCTCGGGCTCGAGATAGTAGGCCATGGTGAATCGCAGCGTGGGATCGGTGAGGTACCAATTGAGGCCCACGGCTCCGCGGTAGTTCTCCGTCGCGTAGCGCTGGGATTTCTCATCGGTGGAAAACGGCAGGCGGTCCACCGCCTCGACGGCGTAGTCACTCATCAGTCAGACGCTACGCGCCGAGCGGGGCGGTCACCGAGTGTCAGCCGCCCGCGGCGGTGAGGAAGATCAGCCGGAAATTGCCGATCTGGAGCAGGTCGCCGTTGGTCAGCACCGCAGAGTCGACGGCGGCGCGGTTGAGATAGGTGCCGTTCAGGCTGCCGCGATCGACGACGCGGAATTCGCCATTCGCGGCGTGGAATTCGGCGTGCCTGCGGCTGACCGTGATGTCGTCGAGAAAGATGTCGCTGGCCGGGTGCCGCCCCGCGTTCATCACCGGCTGGTTCAGCTCGAACTTCGCGCCCACGTTGGGACCCCGCTTCACCACGAGCATGGCCGAGCCGCGGGCCAGCGTCGCGGCCGCCTCGGCGACGGCCGACGATGCGTCGATCTCGTCGTGCGGGTCGGCAGGCAGTACCGAACCGATGTCGCCGGTGGCTTCACCCGCCGCGATCGGTTGCTGCCTTGTCTCCTCGTTTGGCGCCGACACTGTTTCCTCTCGCCCCGTCGATACCTCCATCGCAGCATTTGCCGCGAGCGTCAAGATAGGGACCGAAGTCCCTGTTTCGCCCGGGGCGATTGTGCAGAGGTTGACGGCGTTGGTTTACGCCCGCACCGGCACCAGGAACTCGGACGTATAGAACTCGGCCGGGTTTTGTGAGTTCGCATTCGGCCGCTCGATAATCATCCATATGCCGGTCGTGCCCGGGTGCAGGGTGTCGGTAACGGTGGCCGTTCCGTTCCCCGCGCCGTCGAGATCCATGCCGGTAAACGCGGTCCCCGGGTCCCCGGGTCCGCAGGTCGACGAGGCCGGGCGGGGTTCTTCGATGATGCCGACGTCGTAATGCATGCCCGGCTCGGGCCCGTCGACCAGATGCACCTCGGCGACGGCCCGGTTCCCGCTGGTGCGGACGATTGCCGAACCGCTGCCGAGCATCGGGCCCGGCACCTGGGGTGCGATGGCGACCTTGCTGAAATCGCAACGCCGCAAGTAGTTGTCGAACGCGACGGTGGTGCCGCCGCCCTCGGCGGCCGCGGCCCCGATGGCCAAACTCGAGGACGGCGCGATCAGCAGCGTGACTGTGGCGGTGCAGGTTCCCAGGCGTGTCAGCGTGCGCATTCGGCCACCTTTTCCGACGTGTGAAATGGATCACAGCGGAATCAGTATTGACCAAAAAATGGCGCGGTTAAACCCCCGACCGGTAATTACTGCGCCGTTAATTCGGGCGCACTATTCAACTGATGAATAATGACACCGTAAAGCCATTTGGAAAGCCGTGTTTCGTTCGCTCGCTACGGTTTGATGCGGATCGGTCCGGGCGACCACCATCCGGTGCGGGTGGCGGTGCCCAGGTCGAGTTGCGCCGGGTGTGCATCGGCGATGGTGTCGAACTTGCGCAGCGATCCCCAGTCACGGCCCCAGTCATGGGACAGATACGTCGACATCACGTGGGCCCGCAGCAACAGGTCGGTGATGCCCAGCAGTCCACCGTTGACGCCGTCCTGCCAGGTGTCGGTGTCCTGCTTCTTGGCGTTGTAGTCCGGGGTGATGCGGAACTGCGGGATCTCGGTGACGCCATTGGAGTGCAGCATCGGCTGCTGGCACGGGAACGCCAGCCCGACGGCCCAGTCCATCAGCACCGGGCGCTTGGAGCCGACGTACTCCTGCAACGAGCGCAGCTCCGGCACCCGTGGCGGGGTCAGGGCGATCCAGTCGTCCGGTGTCAACGAAAGATCCTCGGCGACCACCCGCACCGCGACCGCGTCGGCGGGCATCGCCGAGCGCGCGAAGCGCAGGTTTCGCCACACCTTCGGCTGTTCGCCGTACAGGTCATAGGGCACCAGCCGGCCAGCCGGCTGCACCGCGCCGCCGGGGCCGGGCCTGCCGAATTCCAGTTCCACCGTCTGCCCGCTGGTGTGGCCGTGCAGGATGCTGTTGCCGGCGATGGTGCCCGCGGCCGTCACCACCACCAGCGGGTGTCCGTCATCGAGCTTGGGCAGCTGGTACCACGCCGAGGTGAGCCGGCTCTGCTGCTGCGCGCCGGTGGTGTAGCTGCCGGCCAGCGGCACCCTGCTGGGATCGAGGCCATAGGGCAGCGGCACCGTCGAGCCGTTGACGCCCGGGGTCTTCAGCTTGGTCGGCGCATCCCAGTCGTAGTCGGTGCCGGGCTGCGCCACCTCCGTCTCCTTGACCGACTCGGCCAGGGTGCGGTCCGGCACGCCGTTGGGCGTGAAACCCGTTGGGCTGGCCCCACCCAACGGCCCGAGCGGGCCGTAATTGTCCGGCTCTCCTGTTTTGAAAGGCGCCATGAAACCGGCGTTGCTGTCCGGCTCGACGAGCACGTCGTCGGCCAGTCCGCAGCCGCCGCTGAACTCCCGCAGGTTGTCCCAGGCGTTGGAGTAGGTGGGGTACTGACGCACGATGCCCGCCACCATCGACGCGATGAACACGAGCGCCATGAAGCCGGCCGCGAGGGGGATGGGCGCGGCGGTCAGCGCCCGCGCCAGCCGTCCTTCGCCGCGGTCCCGGGGCGCGAAGTGCAGGTACGCCGCGTACAGCGCGACGATCACGAACAGCGCGAAAAAGACTGCGCTGACGCTGATTCCGTGGAACCTCGGCATCACGTTGTTGAACGGGACGCCGAAGCTCGACACGTACCACCAGCCGTTCGTGGTGGCGAAACACAGCGCCAGCACGAACAACAGCGCCGCCAGGAAGGCCGTGCGGTTACGCGACCAGCGCAAGCTCTCGTGCGACACCAGCACCGTCGTCAGCGCGGCCATCGCCGCTCCCACCGCGGCGAACAGCCCGAAGTGGTGCACCCACTTGGTGGGGGTGAACATCAGGAAGAACATGGTGCCGAAGATGACGCCCATCAGCCGCCAGGCCGGCCCGCGCGCAACTCCGGGAATTCGCTTGCGCCGCAACATGATAAAGACGGCGGTGAAGAGGCACAGCGCGGCGATCAGGAAGCCGAAGCGGCGCGACAGCGAGCCGTCGACGGTGGGCAGGATCAGGTAGTAGTAGCGCAGGTTCTCGGTGTACCAGGCCTGGCTGGGGCCGATCGAGGTGCGAATCCTGGTGGCTTCCAACACCGTTGACAGCGTCTGATCGGCGAACACCACGGTCAGGATGACCGTGCCGGCGGCCAGCATCGGCGCCACCAGCGGCCAGGTGCCGACCAGGCGATGGCGTTTCACCAGAATCCGCAGGATCGGGCGGCCGCCGGCGACCAGCGCGGCCACCGCGATCAACCCGGTCGGCTGCACCCCGAGGGTGAACGCCGCGGTGATGACCGCTAGCGCGGCGGGCGTCAGCCGGCTGTAGCGCATGGAGCGCTCGATCAGCACGTAGGTGATCAGCGACCCGACGGCGATGATCGGCTCGGGGCGCAGGCCGTTGTCGAACGGCATCCAGGCCGTCAGCAGGACCATGCCCGCCGCCCAGTTCGCCGCCTTGCTCGCGGCCACCGCGGGTCCCAGCCGCGGCAAAACTTCCCGCGACAGCAGCAGCCAGCACACGATTCCGGCGATCAGGTCCGGCAACCGCATCCACAGGCTGGCGTCGGTGACGTGGGTCATCAGCGCCAGCAGGTTGTAGTACCAGCCGAAGGGGTCCTCGGGGCTACCGAACCAGCGGAAGTAGTTCGACATGTAGCCGGCGCGGTCGGCGACGCGGGCCATGCCCAGGATGTAGCCGTCGTCCGACGAGTTCGCCCCGATCACGTGCCACAGCACGAAGCCGGAGATCACCGTCACGTCGGCCAGGGTGAACGTGCGCCAGTTCGCCGGAATGAGCCGGCGCATCCGGTGACCGTCCAGCTGATCGAGGCGCCACAAGGCGATCAGGGCGACGATGGTGGACACGATGGCCAGCACCATCGCGGCCAGCTTCAAAGTCGTTGGGGTGGTGGAGAACCGGGTGTCGATGGTCGCCGAGAGACCCAGACCCGCCGGGGCCGGTCCGCTGAGGTCGGTGAACACCCCGACGATCTGCGGCCGCAGGTTCGGGTCGGGGAAGCCGCCGCCGAGCGGTTTGCCCGCTGGATCGGTCAGCCCGACGAACGTGGCATAGGCGCCCGCCTTGGTCGAGGTGATCTCGATGCGCTGACACTGCGCCGACTCCACCTGATCGCGGGCCGCGCTGGCGATCACCACGTTGCGGTCGGTGACGTCGACGCGCTTGCCGTTGACGACCACGAACAACGCGTTGAGCGCGGCGTCCTTGCCCTTCTTGGGCGCCGTGCTGAGCACGACCCCGCCCTCGGGTGGCAGGCCCCGCACCACCGAGCACGGCACGGTCACGTGCACGTCGACCGGGGTGAGCGAAATCAGCGGCGCGGCAACGCTGTTCAGTTGGCCGTTCTGCGGCCAGTTCAGCGTTGCGGTGGTCTGCACGACGGGCAGCAGCGGGGTCGCGATCGACAGGATGAAACCGATCAGCCCGGCGATGGTCGCGACCCAGCGCGTCACGCGCACGTCTTGACGGGGTGCCGCCTTGTCTTCGCGGTTGTCGACGCTCGTGACGCTCATTTGCTGGTCGGTTCGCTGCCCGTCCCCCGCAAGCGGGAGGTGCCCCCCGCGCCCGGCTTCGCCGCCCTTGCGATCGCTCATGGCAGCGCCCGAATCGGTCCCTGCCGGCTCCAGCCGTGCACTGTCATCACACCCTGTTCGATCGCGGCGTCCGGCGCCTGATCAGCCGGCACCAATCGGAAGTACTGCTCCAGCGATCCCCAGTCGCGATGCCAGTCGCCACGCAGGTACGTCGCGATCGTCGAGGTGCGCAGCATCGCCTGGGTGATCAGGAACGGACCCCCGTCCTCGCTGGCCTCCCATCCGTTCGACGACGCCGCCGTCTGCTTGTGATCGGGCAGGATGCGGTACGCCGGAAGTTCGGCAACGCCAAGGTGTTCCGAGAACGGCCGCTGGCACGGGAAGTTCGCGGCCGTCGCGATGTCCATCAGCACGGGCGTCTGCGACCCCATCAACTGCTGCAGGGTCTGCAGCACCGGCACGCGCGGCGGCGTGACCGCGAACCACTGATCCGAGCTCAAGTTCGGGTCGTACGCGACGATGCGAGCCACGTTCGCCTCCGGCGGCGCCCAGGTCAGCGGAAACCGCAGGTTGCGCCACGCCGGCTCCGGCCCGATGTCGATCGGATACACCTCTCCCAGCGGCTGGGTGGTGGCGTCGGGACGGGCCAAGTCGCGGTGGCCCCACTGCAGCTTCAGCTGCTGCCCATAGGTGAAGGTGCCATCCTCCTTGTACGACCAGATGGCACCGGCCGCCGTCACCACCACGATCGGCCGGTCCGGGCTACGCGGCGGCAGCTGGTACCACGCCGAGGTAGCGGTGGCGGCCAGCGAATTCTCGCCGTAGCTGCCCATCACCGGCGTGCGGGCCGGGTCCAGTCCGAACGGCAGCGCGGCATGTGACCCGTTCACCCCGACCGGCCCCCTTCCGCCGGCCGTGCCGGCGGAGTCGCTCATGGTGGCATTGGGTTTGTTGGGCGACCCGGTGGAATTCACCACGCCCGGCTTGGTCACCACCGGATACGACCTCAAGTCGTCGCCGACGCCGTCGGGTTTGAAGCCGACCGGGTTGACACCGCCCAGCGGGCCGTCGGGACCGAACGTCTGCCCGGGCGCCGGCGCCAGCATGCCGGCGTTGGGGTCGGGCTCGGCCAGCACGTCGTCGGCCATGGCACAGCTGGTCTTCGCGAGCCCCGAAGTGATCGCGGCGAGGTTGGCCTTGCCGGTGGTGTAGAGGGGATAGCGCAACACCGCGCCCTTGGTCAGCGAGGCGACTTCGCCGACGACCATGATGGTCGCGACCACCAGCAGCGGGGTCGACGCCAGCACCCGGTTGCGCCGGTTGTCCTTGACCTCGGTATGCCCGGCGTAGTCCATCCGGAAGTGCTGCCAGGCGGCCAGCAGGCCGGTCGCGATGGACAGCGCCAGGAACATCGACGTGACCGGGTGGCTGGCGATGACCGGCTGGATGTCGTACCAGGGCACCCCGTAGTTGCCGACGTAGAACCAGCCGTTGACGCCCGAGGTCGCGACCGCGAGCACGAACAGCAGCGCCGTCACGTACAGCGTCAGGTTGCGGCGGTTGTGCAGGCCGATCCGGGCCAGGGCGAACGCGGTCACCGCACCCAGCGCCCCGGCCAGCCCGGCGAACGCGCCGAACTGGACCGCCCACTTCGTCGGCGTGAACGTCAACAGCAGCAGGCCCAACGCGCATGTGCCGATCAACCGCCACGCCGGACCGCTGGCCACGCCCGGGATCCGGCCCCGGCGCAGCAGGGTGACCAGCATCCCGAACATGCACAGCAGCAGCACCAGCACCGCGAATCGCCGCGCCATCGATCCGTCGGGGTTGGATTCCACCGTGAGGAAGTAGTAGCGCAACCAATCCTGGTACCAGGCGATGGTGGGGCCCACCTTGTACTTGATCCGGGCCGACTCGCCGACCGTGGCCAGCGTCTGGCTGCGGAACACCACCAGCAGGATCAGCGACAGCGAGGCCGCCAGCACCGCCAGCGGAGCCAGCAAGCCATCGGTCGCCCGGCGGCGCCGGATCGTCTGGGCGACGGCCCGCGCCCCGGTCAGCAGCGCGGCGACGGCGATCAGGCCCTGCGGCGCGAGCGTCGCGCTCAGCAACGCCACGATGACGGCCACCGCCGCGGGCGCCAACCGCCGCAGCGCGATCGCACGTTCCATCAGCATCCAGGTGATCAGCACGCCGAGGGCGATCAGCGGTTCGGGGCGCAGACCGTTGTTGAACGGCAGCCACGCCGCCACGAATACCGCGCCGGCGGTGAAGACCGCGACGCGATTCGCCGCGAGGCCGCCGCGGCCCGGGCCGAGCCGGCGCAGCACCCAATGGCTGATGATCAGCCAGCACCCGATCGCGGCCACCGTGGCGGGCAGCCGCATCCAGACGCCGGCCGTGCTCACCGAGGCCATCTTGGCCAGCAGCCCGAGGTACCAGTCGAAGGGCGCGTCCGTGGCGCCGAAGTAGCGGTAGTAGTCGGCGATGTAGCCGGCGCCGGGGGCGACACGCGCGATGGCCAGGTTGTAGCCGTCGTCCGACGAGGTGGCGCCGATGATGTGCCACAGCAGCAGCGTCGCGATCACCCCGGCGTCGGCGATCCACGTCGCGATCCCCACCCGGCGCCAGTTGGCCAGGCGCGTGCCGGGGCGGTATCTGGAGAGCCACGCGATGGGGGAGCGCCAGTTGAGCAGCGCGCTGCTGCCCCGGCTGCGGCGGTCCAGCACCGCGAGCGCGACGATGGCCGTTAGCACCGCCAGGGCGCCCAGGATCATCACCACTTCCTTGAGGACGGTGGGCGCGGTGATGAATCGGGTGTCGATGTCGATGCGGGCCGACAGGCCCGGTCCCGCGGGCACCTTCATGTCGGTGAAGATGCCGCCGACCTGGGGCTTCTTCTCGGCGGGCAGCACGCCGGAGGCGCCCGGTATGCCGACGAAATCCGCGCCCGACGCGCCGGCATCGGCCCAGACGTGCAGCACGCTGCAGGCCCCGGCGGCGGCCGCCGAGCGTTGTGCGACCGTGGCCACGGTGTCCCGGAAAGCGACGACGACCACGTCGGTGTTGGCCCGCACGAACAGCCCGTTCTTCCCGGCGTCTATGCCGCCGGGCGGCAGGGTGGAGACCACCAGCCCGCCGGCGGCGGGCAGGGTGGCGATGTCCGGGCAGGGGATGGAGATGTCCAGCGCGCGGGGCGCCCCCGACACCAGGGGAGCGGTGATCTGGCTGACGTGCCCGTCCGTGCTGCCCTGGGGCCACAGGACCGTTGCGGTGGTCTGTTTCACCGGAAGCAGCGGGACGGACAGGCACAGCAGCAGGCCCACGATCCCCGCGATGGCGGCCACCGACCGGGGGATCCGCTGCGATCGCTCTTTACCGTCGTGGGGCACGAGGCTCGATCGTAAGCGACGCGGCTTTGTCCGATGAGGACGCGGGGCCGCGCAGCGCCTCGGCGACGGACCTTAAGTCACCGAACGCTATCCGCGGACGCGGTCCGCCAGCGTGGCAACCCCGGGCCCGGTCAGGTCGGCCAGGGCGGCCGCGCGCCCGGCCATGGCCAGCAGGAGCGCCTCGCCGGAGCCGGTCACCTCGGGCCCGTCGCCGTGCGTCCACTCGACATCGGTGGCGCGCAGGCGCAGGCCCCGGATCCGGCGTCCCGCGCCGAGTCGGGGATTACCGGGCACCAACGGCAAGATTCGCGCGAGCCGATCGGATGGCACGTCGCGCGGCCGGCCAAGCGCGCGCCGAATGTCCTGGTGATGAATGGTGCCGTCGACGAGCGCGATCATCCCGCCGAAACCCGCTGTCAGGCCCCGCGGTTGGAGGTGGCTGCGCAGGAATTCCAGCAGCTGTGGTGGGGTCAGGGCCGCGAATTCGTCGACGCCCACCTGGTTTGCCCGCACGATCCAGCCTTTGGCGAACCGTTTGAGCAGCCCCAGCGCGCCCAGCTCATCGTAGCTGATCACATGCGCGACAACGTCTTTCACGCTCCAGCGGGTGCACAGGGTGGGCGCACTCCAGTCTTGCGGTGTCAGGGTGGCGAGGAAATCCGCGAGGTCGGCCCGCTCCTCGCGCGCCATGGCCATCAGGTCGGAGCTCATCGCGGACCACCGCCGCTGAACAGTCCCGCAAAACGACGCAGGTACAACGGCCAACCCGCGTCGCCGTCGACGCCGTCGGCGACGGACTCCCAGCCCGTCCCGTGCCGGTCCAGATGGCGGTGCTGCAGTTCGACCCGGGTGCGTTCGTCGGACTCGGCGGTGAAGCGCACTTCGACCTCGCTTGCCTTCGCCGGGTCGGTTTCCACCTGCCACGTCGGACCGATGTCCCAGCTGAACGTCACGCGGTGGGGCGGCTCGTAGACCAGGATTCGCGCCCATCGGCACACGCTGCCGTCGACGCCTCGGTCGTAGATATGGCCGCCCACGTGGGGTTCGAACACCGTCTCGGCGATCGGGACCGCCAACAGATTGTGCTCGGGCGGCTTGAAGGGGCCGAAGCGTTCGGTAAAGACGGCAAACGCGCGCTCGATGGGGGCGTTGACGACGACGTGATGGTTGACGTCGGGGGTCCGCTGCGTCATGTTTCTCCTTCGTTCATCTCGTCGATGGTCTGCGCGTAGCCGGCCAGCGCCTGCGTCCAGAACCGGTCGAGGTCGGCGCGCAATGCCTGCAGACCGGTGGGGTCGAGCTGATAGACCCGACGGGTTCCCGCGGCGCGGTCGCGCACCAGCCCGGCGGACTTGAGCACCTTGAGATGTTGGGACACCGCCGGCCTGCTGACCGGCAGGGCGCGGGCCAACTCGCCGACCGCCGACGGCCCGTGGGCAAGCCGCTCCACGATGGCCCGTCGCGTCCCGTCCGCCAGGGCCAGCCAGACGTCACCCGTTTGGTAAGTGACCACGAACCGTAAGTGTAGACTTACCGATGGCGCAGGTCAAGGGTTGCCAGCGGGCCTATGCAAGACTGGCCCACCCGCGTGTCGCGCGGACCTCGAGATTCGTTGTGCGCCTTAGTGTCTCAGCGGCGCCGGGCCCCATAGGCCGCTGCGCGTCGCCGTCCCCAGCAACAGGTGGGCGGGTTCGGCGTCGGGGTAGTAGGGCGTCAGCCGTTGCAGCGAGCCCCAATCGCGCGACCAGTCGTCCTTGAGATAGGTCGCCATGGTGGTCGCCTTGGTCAACAGCTCGGTCACGCCCAGCGGGCCGCCGCCGTTGTTGTCCATCACCGGTGAGTTGGCCTCGGCGCCGAATCGGTCCGGCAGGATGCGCCACTTCGGAGTCTCGTCCACGCCGTTCTGGTGGCCGAACGGTCGCTGGCAGGGGAAGGCCAGCCCGACGAGCCAGTCCAGGAACACCGGGTCGGTCGAGCCCACCACGTCCTGCAGCGTGCGCAGCTGCGGAATCCGCGGCGCGGTCAGTGCTATCCAGTGCTGCGGAGCCAGGTCTTCGTCGTCGGCGACCAGCCGAATCTGGGTGGCGGTACTCGGAATTGCGGACATCGCCAGCCGCAGGTTGCGCCAGGCCGGTGACGCGCCCACGTCCGCGAATTGGAGCGAACCGCCGGGGTGTCCGCCGGCCGCCTGGTCGTCGGTGGCCCACTGCACCTGCACCTCGCGGGGGTCGAAGCGACCGGCCGCGCTCACCACCAGCAGCGGCCCCGCCTTGTCCCGGGCGGGCAGTCGGTACCAGCTGGACCGCAGGTGCGCGGGTACCTGGATGCCGGAACGCCAGCTGCCCAGCACCGGTGTGCGCGCGGGGTCGAGGTAGAAGGGCAGCTGGGCGGACGATCCGTTGATTCCCGGTGCGGGGGTGGTGCCGCCCTCGGTGCCGGCCTGGTTGCTGCCGGTCTTCTCCTCGTCGTTGACGAAGCTGCGGTCACCCGGGCGTTCCATCACCGGGTCCGCGCGCACGTCGGCGGGAATCCCGTTGGGCGTGAAGGCTTCCGACATGCCGGCGCCGAGGGCGTCCGCCGCCGACGCGTTGACCGGCGTCAGCATCCCGGCGTTCGGGTCCTGTTCCACCAGCACGTCCTCGGCCAGCCCGCAGGACTTGCCGGTCAGGGCCTGCAGGTTGGAGCGGCCGACCGACCATGCCGGATACTGGTCGGTCATCGCCAGGGTCAACGATGCGACCTCGAACACCACCAGCACCCAGGTCGCAATTGCCAAGGGCGACTGGACGATTCCGGCCGCGCGGGCGCCCAGGCGGGTCTTGGGCGGACCGTTGTCCGGGTCGACGAAGTGGAACCACGCCGCCAACAGCAGCACCACGACGGTCATTGCGAGCAACGCGGTGGCGAAGGCGTAATGCCAGGCCGGGAACTCATTCGACCACGGCACACCGAAATTCGATACGTACCACCAGCCGTTGACGCTTGCGAACGACAACGCCACCAGGAACAGCACGACCGCGGCAAACACGGTGCGGTTGCGCCGCGAGCGCATCGCCACCGACGTCACCGCGACCGCCGCCAGCGCGCCCAGCGGCCCGGCCAGTCCGGCGAACACCCCGAAGTGGTGGGTCCATTTGGTGGGCGTGAACATCATCGCCACGAAGGAGATGATGGTGATCCCGACGATGCGCCGGCTGGGCCCGGTGGCCGTGCCCGGAATCCGGCCCTTGCGCAACGACATCGCGACCGTGATCCCGAGGGCGAGAACCAGCGCCAGCACGGCGAATCGGCGGGCGACCGACCCGTCGGGACTGGCCATGAACAGCCGCTCGTAGCGGATGTGTTCGTCGAACCAGCTGAGGCTGGGCCCGACGGCGCGCTTGAGCATGGTCGCCTGGATCTCACCGGTCAGCGTCTGATCGCGGAAGATCAGGATGACGGTGACGGTGACCGCCGCCAGCAGGGGCGCGATCAGCGGCAGCGCGCCGAACCGCTTGGAGCGGCGGTGCAGGATGGTCCGCAGCGGCCCGATCGCGACCAGCAGCGCGCCGATCGAGGCGATGCCCGTCGGCCCGGAGAACAGAGTCAGCGCGCCGATGATGCAGGCGATCGCCACCGGCAGCAGCCGGCTGGTCGCCACCGCGCGTTCCACCGAGCACCAGGTCAGCAGGATGCCCAGCGCGATGATCGGCTCCGGGCGCAGGCCGTTGTCCAGCGGCAGCCAGACGGCCAGGAACATGCCCGCCGCGGTCCAGGCCGCGGCCCGGTTCTGTTTGACCGCGTGGCCCAGCCGGGGCATGACTTCACGGCTGATGACCCACCAGCACGTCAGCGCCATCGCGAGGGTGGGCAGCCGCATCCAGACGCTGGTGGTGCTCACGTGTGCCCACAGCGCCAGCAGGTCGTAGTACCAGCCGAACGGCGCCTCGGGAGTGCCGAGCCACCGGTAGTAGTTGGCCATGTAGCCGGCGTGCTCGGATACCCGGGCCATGGTCAGGATGTAGCCGTCGTCGGAGGTGTTGGCGCCGACGAAATGCCACCACACCAGCACGGCGATGACCAGGGCGTCCAGCCCGCCGATCGACCACCAGCGGGCGGGCAGGAAGCGGCGGTGCCGGGTCCCGTCGGCGGTGTCGAGGACGTGCAGGGCGACCAGGGCGGCGGCCGTGAGCACCAGCCCGAGGATCATCGCGGCCATCTTCAGCGGCGTGGGGCTGCTGCTGTAGCGGGTGTCGATGGTCGCCGAGAAATTCAGGCCCGACGGCGCCGGTCCGCTCAGATCGGTGAAGACGCCGACGATCTGGGGCCGGAAGTCGTAGCCGCTCTTCTCGCCGCGCAGCGGCGAGCCGGGATGCTCGGCGTTAGGCCCCTGGGTCAGCCCGACGAACTCGGCGGTGACCCGGTCGGCGTGTGCGGTGAAAGTCAACCGCTGGCAGGCCGGGCTGAGCACCTGGCGCAGTGGCGCGGTCACCACCGGGACGTTGCGCACCACGAGCACCAGGTCGTTGTTGGCGCGCACGATCAGCAATCCCCGGTCGACGGCCTTGGGTGCCTGCTTGGGCACCGTCGACAGCAACACCGTCTTGCCGCCGATCAGCCCGGCGGCGGCCTGGCACGGGACGGTGACGGTCAAATCCGTGGCGACGTAGCCGATCAGCGGTGCGTCGACGCTGCCGAAGGTGCCGTTCTGCGGCCAGTTCAGTTGCGCGGTGGTCTGGTCGACCGGAAGCAGCGGGGTGGCGATCGCCAGCAGCACTCCCAGCAGCCCGGCGACCGAAGCGACCAGCCGGGCGATCCGGTGATTCGCTTCCCTGTCGTTCACGGAGCTAGATGCTAGTTCTTCGGCCCTTTGCGGCGCAGTGTCGGTGCTCATCGGCAGTCACATCCCCGGTTTGCGGATGGCCAGCACAAACGGGCCGACGCTTTGAACGACGAAGCGCGGGTTGTCGAACAGGGCTCCGCGCAGATCGACGGTGTAGCGCCGCACGTTGGGCTGGTTGGGGTACACGTCCTCGGCCAGGCGCAGGGTGTAGTTGCCTCCCGCCCCGCGCCGCATCAGGAAGACCGTCGGCGGCGGCCACGGGCAGGTGTCCAGGGCATGGATCAACTCGTCGGCGGTCTTGAGGTTGGACCACTTGTTGATCTGCGCGGCGCGCAGGTCGAACTGCGCGAGCGGGTTGGCGTAGTGCGAGGTGAGCCCCTGAAATCCCCAGTAGGGATAGAAGGACAGGAAGCTGTAGTCAGCGGTCAGCACGACGGTCTGATCGCGGGGTCTGCCGGTCACCTGCGTGATGGCGTGATCGATTGTCGCGTAGAACTTCTCGGCGCTGGGTGGCCGCCGGTCCCCGCGCTGCCCGTGACCGTCGGTGTCGGTGTAGGCGATGGTGAGGTCGGGCCGCAGCACGTCGGGGATGTCCTGGCTGAACGCGATCGCGGCGGCCAGGCCGACGGCGCCGGCCACCGGAGCTATGGCGCGACCCCAGCCGCGGTCGCGGCCGGCGGCGGCCAGGGTCTGCGCGAGTTCGACGAAGCCGAACGCCCCGGCGGCGACCAGCAGGACGCTCAGGGTCGGCTGTAGCCGGAACGACAACAAGGTGGTGCGCGCCAGCGTGGTGAGCATCGACAGCAGCGACCACAGGTACAGGGCCAGGACGCCGATGGCCAGGGCGCCGGCCCGCACGGAGTAACGGGCCCGCAGCACCAGCCACAGGGTGCCGATCAGGCAGACGACGCCCAGCAGCGTGAACTGCAGCATCGGGAACGTCAACTCCGCGCCGTCGGCCGGCAGGTAGTGCATGGCGCTGCCGGAGTTGCTGACCGGGCTGTGCACCGCCCGCACCACGAATGGGAGCCACGTCGTGCACGCGATCACCACGGCGATGCCGGCGATCACCGCCAGCCTCCGCAGTGGATCGAGCGCGGCCTTGAGGCCCCCGGTCTTCCGGTTGCGCCGCCAGCGGACGCCGGCCAGCCACAGGGCCATCAACCCGATCGTGAAGGCGCTGAACCCGAACAACAGCGTGTACCAGGTGGCCGTCCAGCCGAGGAACAGCCCGGCGGCGACGACGGCCGCCCAACCCGCTCGCCGGGGCGCGTCCGGCTGCGCTCGCTGCCCTGCCGCGAGTGTGAAGTTAGTTTCACGCTCGGACTCGACTGTGCAGTTAGTTTCACGCTCGGCGTCGGGTTCGCGGCCAGTCCCACGCTCACCGGCGCGCAGTCCCGACCACGTCAGCACCAGCATCGGCGGCAAGAGCACGGTGATCATCGCCGAATAGGGTTCGGGCGAGCCGTAGGCCAACGTCACCGCCGCGGTGGCGGCGGTGACGATCAGCGCGTATTCGAAGCGGACCATCCGCCACCACAGCACCAGCGCGACCGCGACGGCAATGGTGATCGAGGTGATGGCCCACGGCTTGAAGATCTCCCAAGCCGGCGTCCCGCAGAGCGCCGCGGCGCGCCCGCCGATCCAAAACCAGCCCGGGGGGTAATACGGGGGCAGGCCGAGATAGGTCATGTCGCGCAGGGCGGGGCTGTCGGCCAGGCGCGTCACGTATTCGGTGCGGAATTGCTGGTCGACGGAGATGCCGAACAGATACAGCTTGGTCGCGCCCAGCGGCATGCCGAGGGTCACGACGGTGAACGCGCAGACGAACACCAGCCCGGCCAGCTGGGCTAGCAGCCGGCCGCGGGGACGGACGCAGCGCCGCCAGCCAAAGCCGACGGCGACCAGGCCGGCCACGCAGCCGACCTGCCCGACGGTGGTCAGCGCGTGCAGTTGGTTGGACGACGGAAAGGCCGGCCACTGGACCCGGGCGATGGCGCTCAGCGATACCACCGCGACGGCCACCGCGACCAGCACCGCCAAAGCCATCTGGCCGAGGGTGGCCAGCGCGTTACGCATTATCAGATGGGAAGCTTGCGGAAGATGGGACGCGGGACGTGTCGCAACACCATCATCACATAACGGAATGCTGCTGGTGCCCAAACCAATTCCTTACCTTTGGCGGCCGCGGTCACCGCGAGGTTGGCGACATACTCTTTGTCGACGGTCAGCGGGGCTTCCTTGACGTGCGCGCTCATCCGGGTGCGCACCTGGCCTGGCCGGATCACAAGCACGCGAACGCCGTACTCGCGCAATGCTTCTGCGAGGCCCAGGTAGAAGCCGTCCAATCCCGCCTTGGTGGAGCCGTACACGAAGTTGGACCGCCGCACCCGCTCGCCGGCGGCGGAGCTCATCGCGATGATCTGGCCGAAGCCCTGCGCCCGCATCTTCTCGCCCAGCAGCACACCCACCGAAACCGCTGCGGTGTAATTGATTTCAGCGGCCAGCACCGCCTTGTGCTGGTTCTGCCAGAGCTCTTCGGCATCTCCGAGGATGCCGAACGCGACTATGGCCACGTCTATATCTCCGCCCCCGAAGGCCGCCTCGATCATCTTGGGGTGGGTGTCGGGATCGGTGGCTTCGAAATCGATCAGCTCGACCGAACGCGCGCCGGCGGCCTGCATCTGCGCCACCGCGGCGTCGCGGCCGGGGTCGCTTGGCATGGCGGCCAACACAATCCGTGCGCGCGCGTTCTGCAGGTAGCGCTCGCAGATTGCCAGGCCGATCTCGGAGGTCCCGCCGAGCAGCAGGATGGTCTGTGGATTCCCCACGGCATCGAGCACCATTTAGAGCAGCTCCAAACGTCGGGCCATGTCGGAGGCGAATACCCGCAAGGGGTCGGCCTTGCGGCGCACCGCGATCCATTCGTCGATGCGTGGATACATGGCGTGGAAGGTTTCGGCGCTCACGCGGGAATCCTTGGCGGTGTACACCCGCCCACCGAATTCCAGTGCGCGCCGGTCGAGTTCGTTGAGGAACTCGTTGATCCCCGGCTTGTTGGGGAAGTCCATGGCGACGTTCCAGCCGGCCATCGGGAAACTCAGCGGCGCGCGGTTGCCCGGGCCGAAAAGCTTGAACACGTTCAGGGCCGAGTAGTGGCCGCTGGTCTGGATCCAGCGGATGATGGCCTTGAATTCGTCCATCGCGTCCGGCGGGACCAGGAACTGGTGTTGGGCGAAACCCCTTGGGCCATAGGCGTTATTCCAGCCGCTGACCAGGTCGAGCATGTGGTAGAACTGCGACAGATTCTGGATCTTGCCGCTGTAGGTTCCGCCCAGCCGGTAGTACACCTCGCCGATCGCCATGAACGACAGCTTGTTCATCGCGCTGACCGGGAACACGTCCGGCACCGTCAACAGCTGCGGCGCATCGAATTTCAGCGGGTTCTTGGCCAGCTTCTTCGGCAGCTGATCGAGCTTGGCCAGGCTGCCGCGGCTGACCGCGGCCCGGCCCAGCTTCGGCGGCGGGCTGATCAGGTCGAACCAGGCGCTGGAGTACGTGTAGTTGGACTCGCTGCCGTCGAGGTGAACGGCGACCGTTTCGTCGAGGTCGCGGGTGGCGATGCCGTCGGCGATGAAGTAGGCCGTCTCCGTCGGCGTCATGGCGATGGTGGCGCGCAGCACGATCCCGGTCAGGCCGTTGCCGCCGACGGTGGCCCAGAACAGCTCGGCATCCGAAGCGTCCGGGCCGTCCGGGGTGATGGTGCGCACGGTGCCGTCGGCCATGAGGAGATCCATCGACCGGACGTGGTTACCGAAGCTGCCCGCGCTGTGGTGGTTCTTGCCGTGGATGTCGCAGGCGATCGCGCCGCCGACGGTGACCTGGCGCGTACCCGGCAGCACCGGAACCCAGAGCCCGAACGGCAGCGCCGCCTTCATCAACTGGTCCAGGCTGACGCCGGCGTCGACGTCGACCAGTCGGGTGTCGGCGCTGATCGAGTGGATGCGATTGAGCCCGGTCATGTCGATCACCAGGCCGCCGCCGTTTTGCGCGTTGTCGCCGTAGGAGCGGCCCAGCCCGCGCGCGATCACGCCGCGGCTCTTGGGGTCGCCGGAGTCGGCCACCCGGGCTACCGCCTTGGCGATCACCTCCGGATCGCGGGTGGAGAGCACCTGGGCCACCGACGGCGCGGTGCGCCCGAAGCCCGTCAGCCGGGCGGGCTTGGTCAGGGGATCGGTGCTCGACATCGTCAAAGAGGGTACCGCCTGCTCCGACGACGATGCGGGACGCGGGCGTCCCGCTGAGGAGGCGGGCAATCTGGGCTTGGCGAGGGCGGCTCAGTGGATGCGGAAGATTACGGCTCGCTGCACGACGAAGTTGATCACCGTCGCGGTGCCCTGCGCGATCACGAACGCGACGAGGGGCGCCCACCCGCGGTAGTGCAGAAGAGCCAGACACAGATGGTTGAGCCCGACCTGGACGGCGAACGTGATGGCGTAGAGAACCATTACCGCGACGAACCGGGCGGTGCTGGGGGTCGCCTGGAAGGTCCAGCGGCGGTTGATCAGATAGGCCGTGATGGTGCCGACGATGAAGCTGGTGGCCTTGGACAGGTCGACCTGTACGCCCAGCACCTTCCACAGCAGCAGGTAGAGCCCGAAGTCCACGATTCCCGCCAGGCCGCCGGTGACGACGAACCGAATGACCTGCGTCGTCAGGCTCAAGTCCGCGCGCACCTCTTCGGACGCGGAACCGGGCAGCGGGGCAACCATCGAGGGGAGTCTAACGGGGCCGGCGGGCACTTCCCGCAAGCGTCAGCGGGGCAGCTTGACCGAGATCAGCTCGACCTGGTTCTCGCCCTGCGGCGTCGAGTAGGTCACCGTGTCGCCGGCTTTGCGCCCGGCCAGGGCCTGGGCCAGCGGGCTGCGCGCGGTCAGCGTCTCGGCCTCGCGGCCGACGGGGGTTTCCTCGACGATCGAGATGACCTGCATCGTGACGACCTCGCCGTCGGCGAACCGCAGGGTCACCTCGGTGCCGCCGGGCAGCGTCTCCGACGCGTCGGACTCCGACGGCCCGGTCCGCAGGCGCCGGTCCAGGTCGCCGATGCGGTCGTTGAGCACCACCAGTTCCTCGGCGCGCTGGATCGCCTCGGCCGCGTCGCCGTGATCGCCAACCATGCCGCGGTCGTTCTTGACCTCGGCCTCGAGGCGGTCGCGCCGTTGCCGTAGCCGGTCCAGCTCCGCTTCGAGGTTGCTCCGCGCGGCGTCCGCTGCCGATGGGACCTTTTTGCTCACGTCGGTGGACCTTTCGCCCGGTTGCTCAGGTGGCGTTTCAGTGTGACACCGCGACGAGCGGCCCGCCAGCACCGGCCGCGCGGCTTCCCAGCACCGGCGCCGTCACTGCGCCGCCCGGCGTGTCGGCGCCCGCATCGCCTCGAGCCCGTCGGCGGCCGTCGCGGCGATCGTGCTCCGCACCATGTGGCGCGGCTGTCGCGCCGGCCAGGGCCGGCCGCGATGCATGACCGCGCGGTTGTCCCACATCACCACGTCGCCCTCGCGCCACGAGTGCAGATAGCTCGTGCCGGGGGCGGTCGCCGCCCGGGTCAGCTCGGCGAGCAGCTCTTGCGCGGCTGTGCGCTCCATGCCCTCGATCGCGTAGGCGTGCGAGGCCATGTACAGCGCCTTGCGGCCGTTGACCGGGTTCTGCCACACCAGGCGCCAACATTGGGGCGGCAGCGCGGCCCGTTCGGCCGGGCCGACGAGGTCGGGCGCGATCTTGCCGCGCGAAAAGGCGTATTCGTGCCAGGCGAAGGAATCTTCGAGTCGCCGCTGCAATGCCGGATCGAGGCGCCCGAACGCGAGCCGGGTGGAGACGTACTCGGTCTCGCCGCCCTGCGCCGGCACGATGCGCGACGACAGCACCGAGGCGAGCGCCGGCACCGGCTTGAACGAACTGTCGGTGTGCCAGAGCTGGTTGGCCTTGTTCTCCAGCGCGATCCGGTCATCTTCGGCCACCACGTTGCCCTGGTCGTCGAGTGTCGTGAGGATCACCAGGTTGGTGCCGTGGCCCTGCGTGTTCGGCTTGGTGACCTCGAGCGGCCCGAAGCGGCGCGAGAACGCGAGCTGCGCCTCATCGGTGACGTCCTGGTCGCGCAGGACCAGAACCGAGTGCTCCTCAAACGCCGCGCGCACCGTCGCGTATGCGGCGTCGTCGGCCGCAACGTCGTGGATGGTGACGCCGCGCAATTCCGCGGCAAAGCCCGGGCCCAACGGCACGATCTCCATCGGCGCCCTCCGTCGTTCGTCTGTGCACGACTGTCCACCCAAAACGAACGCCCGGCAAGCATGGCCGCGTGGACGATCCCGAACGGTCCTACACCCAGTACGGCACCCGGGCGCGGTACTGGCGCATGGCGAAGGCAGCCAGCAACCAGCCGACGGCCGTCAAGATCAGCACCACGGCCCAGTGCCGCAGTTCCTGATGCGAGCCCAGCAGCGGGGCGCGCACGATGTCGAGATAGTGCAGCAGCGGGTTGAGTTCGACGATCTTCGACCAGCGACCGGCGCCTTGCTGTCGCAGGGTGCCGTCGTTCCAGATGATCGGCGTCATGAAGAACAGCAACTGCACCACCGAGAAGAGCAACGGTCCGATGTCGCGGTAGCGGGTCGCCAGGATGCCGAAACACAGTGACACCCAGATGCAGTTGAGCACGATGAGCGCCAGCGCCGGGATCACCGAAAGATCGGCCCACGACCACGGTTTGGGGAAGATCATCGCGATCACGACATAGATGACGATGTTGTGCGCGAACAGAATCATCTGCCGCCACACCAGCCGGTAGACGTGCACGCTGAGTGGCGTGGGCAGTTGCTTGATCAGTCCCTCGTTGGCGACGAAGACGTCGGCGCCCTCCAGGATGGCGGCGTTGATCAGGTTCCAGATGATCAGGCCCAGCGTCACATACGGCAGATGCAGCGACAGCTCGAGATGAAAAAGCTTGGAGTACAAGCCTCCCATCGCGACGGCCGTGGTTCCGGTCGCGATGGTGATCCAGAACGGACCCAGCACCGAGCGACGGTAGCGCTGCTTGATGTCCTGCCAACCCAGGTGCAGCCACAGCTCGTGCCGGCGAAAGCCTGCGACGAGGTCGCCCCGGGCGCGGGTAAGGGTGCGCGACTGTGCCGCCGCGTCGACGAACGTCATGTGCGTCGCTCCTCTGCTGGTTTGCCGAACTGCTCGCGACGCCCCAAGCGCCGCAACCGGATCCATTCCAGCAGACCGCGCGGGTCGCGACGGCTCACCAGGAAGAACCAACCAAACCGCACCCACTCCTGCACCAGCAGCTTGCGTAGGCCGGGCTGCGACAACAGATAGCCCCGATTGCGGTAGGTGTAGAACCGCTTGGTGTGGTTGTCGGGATACTGGGTGTGCATGCGGCCACCCAGAATCGGGCGAAACTCGTCGGATCCGCAGGGGTGCAAGTAGATCGTGTCCAGGCAGGTCCCGAACGGCAGGCCGGACCGCACCAGCCGGCGATGCATCTCCACCTCGTCGCCGCGAATGAACAGCCGCAGGTCCGGGACGCCGACCGCGTCCAAGGTGGTGGCCCGAAACAGCGCGCCGTTGAACAGCGAGGCGATCCCGGGAAGCAGGTCCTGCCCCGCTTCGGTGCGCAGTTCGCTTGCGCGCCTGCGCCATACCAGGCCACGCCGCAGCGGGAAGGCCAGCCGTTCCGGGTCGTCGGAGTCGCAGACCATAGGAGATACTGCGGCGAGGCCGTACTTTTCGGCGCAGGCCAGCAGGGTGGCCAGGACGCCGGAGTCCTGTGGGCGGCCGTCGTCGTCGGCCAGCCACACCCAATCGGCGCCCTGGGCCAGCGCGTGCAGGATGCCCAGCGCGAAACCCCCTGCGCCGCCGAGGTTTCGGCGCGATGACAGGTAGGTGGTCGGGATCGGTTGGCCGGCCACCAGGTCTCGAACGCGGCCGGAACCCGGGCCGTCGTTGTCCACCACGATGAGGTGATCGGGCAGCCGGGTCTGCGTGCTCAGCACATCGAGCGACTTGGCCAGTTCGTCGGGGCGCCGGTGGGTGACGACGACGGCGAAGACGGTCTCACTCATCCCCGGATGCTCTTTGGGCCAGGGGTGTCTCGAGCCGATTCGTCTGCTGGGTCTCTTCCCGCACCTCGCGGACGTGGCGGGCCGCGTCTTCCCCTTCGTACGCGCGCACCACGTCCTCGATGCCCCCGGACATCCGGATGACGCCATGGTCGATCCACATCGCCGTCTTGCACAACCGCGCCAGGAATTCGTTGGAATGACTGGCGAATACCAGGATTCCGGAGCGCTCCACCAGGCTCTGCAACCGCGACTGCGCCTTCTTCAAGAACTCGGCGTCCACCGCGCCGATGCCCTCGTCGAGCAGCAGGATTTCGGGGTCGATGCTGGTGACCACGCCCATCGCCAGCCGGACACGCATGCCGGTGGAATAGGTGCGCAGCGGCATGGACAGGTAGTCGCCGAGCTCGGTGAACTCGGCGATCTCGTCGACCTTGGCCAGCATCTGCTTTCGCGTCTGCCCCAGGAACAGACCGCGAATGATGATGTTCTCGTAGCCGGAGATCTCGGGGTCCATGCCGACGCCGAGGTCGAAGACCGGTGCGACCCGGCCGGTGACCGTCGCCCAACCCCGGGTGGGCTCGTAGATGCCCGAAAGTAGGCGCAGCAGAGTCGATTTGCCCGCCCCGTTGTGGCCCACCAGGCCGACCCGGTCACCCAACTCGAGGGACATGGTGATGTCACGCAACGCTTCGACCACCACCACGTTGGAGCTATTGCGTCCGATCGTGCCGCCGGCTTTGCCCAAGAAGGCCTTCTTCAACGAGCGCGACTTGGCGTCGAAGATGGGAAACTCCACCCACGCGTTGTGCGTCTCGATGTGAGGACCCGACACCGTCACCTACTCGAGGTCGCTTACAGGTACTGGCCGTGCCCGGGCGCGCCCGGCTTGCCGATGCCGGAAGGGAGGGCGCCCTGGCGCATCTTTTCCAGCTGCGCGCGGGCGGCCATCTGCTGCGCGAAAAGCGCGGTCTGGATGCCGTGGAACAGCCCTTCCAGCCAGCCGACCAACTGCGCTTGGGCGATGCGCAATTCGGCGTCGGACGGCGCGGCGTCCTCGTTGAAGGGCAGGGTCAGGCGATCGAGCTCCTCACGCAGTTCCGGCGCCAAGCCCTCCTCCAGTTCCCGGATGCTGGTCGCGTGGATCTCCCGCAGCCGGTTACGGCTGGCCTCATCCAGCGGTGCGGCCCGCACCTCCTCGAGCAGTTGCTTGATCATCGTTCCGATGCGCATCACCTTCGCGGGCTGCTCGACCAGGTCGGTCAGGGAACGCTCGTCGGCGTCGTCCTCGGTGAGCGCCATCACGCGCGGGTCGACGCCACCGATGATTTCGACGTCGTCGTCATCGTTGCGGGTACTCAATCCTTCACCATCCTTTGTGGACTATGGGTGTGGCGTCGTGCCGTTTGGTCGCCATTCATAAATTCGGGCACCGCCATTGTCGTAGATCAACGCCCACGACTTCGACTTATCCAGTGACACTAGTCCTTCGGGTACGGCGAACCCCCGGACAGTCGGCGTGCTGGTGTAGATGTACCGGATATTGAGCGCTTTGATCGCTTCGAGCACCCGCGGATCGGATTCGCCTTTGCGGGCCGAGGTCCAGAAGATGTACCGGTTGGGACCCGGGCCCATCTGCTGTGGGTAGTCGTAGTGGGTCCACAGCGGATGCAGATCGGCGACGGCGTACATCCAGGCGGTGCCGTCGGTGTTGGCGTTGCCGATCAACGTTTCGTGGGCGCCGGGCAGCTTGGACAGATAGGCCATCGCCATCAGGTCGCGCTGGTCGATCATCACCGAGTCGTACTTGTCGCCGAACAACACGATGTGCCGATACAGGTAGTGGCGCCCGGTGAGCACGGTGATAACCACCAGCAGCACCGCTGTGGTGGCGGTCCACACCGGAACCGGCCCGAGGCGCCAGTCGCCTGCCAGGGCCGGTCGAACCCGCCCGGCCAGCCGTTTCGCGAGGCCCACGGAGCCCACGACGAGCGCGAACAGCGCGACGCCGGCCATCGGCTCCAGCAGCAGGGTGATGGCCGCCGAGATCCGGCGCGGGTCCTTGTAGAAGAACTCGCCGATCATCCCGGCCACCGCACCGACCGGACCGCCGAGGGGCGTTCCCGCGTCGACATCGACCACCACGAGTAGCAGCCACGCCGCCAGCGGCCACCAGATCCTCTTGTAGGCGAAAAGCAGCCCGCCGAGGATCGCGAGCGCCATGAGCCCGTACTGGTACGGGAAGTCGTTGAGGTGGCGGGAGTGCTGGAAGACGGCGTCGAAGAGTCCGCGTTTCTTGCTGAGGTAGGTCAGAAAGGAGTGTCCGGCGATGATGTCTTCCTGCCCCTGAACGCTGATGAACTGCGGCAACAGGATCAGTCCGGAGACCACCGCGACGCAGGCCAGCGCGACGAGGTCGGCCAGCCTGCCGCGCACCGGACGCCACACCGCATCCATCAGCCACCAGGCCGCAAGGAACAACAGCACGATCACCCCGCCGGTGATGTGCACGGACATGACGCCCACCCACGCCAGGATGGCCGCCGGGATGCGGTCGCGGTGCCGCAGCGTGGTGGTGATCAGGACGAAAGCCGGAACCGCGACCCCATAGGCGGCGAGGTTGGGCATCGCGGCCACACCGAACTCGACATAGGGGACGGCGGTGAACGATGCCGACAGCGCCGCCGCGGTGGCCGCCGCTCCGGCGCTGCGCCACTCGGTGGTGTGCCGCCGCACCAGATGCCAGGTCAGCATCGCCGCGCTGGTGGGGAACAGCCAAACCGATGCCGCGACCGACGTCAGTGTGTAGCCGGTGGTGGGTGCGGCCCCGGTCAGCTGGCAGAACACGGCGATCAGGGCGTGGAACACCGACGGGTAATACAGCGTATTATGGGTCTCGACGTTGCGCAGCTCGCCCATGTGCGTCGACGACGCCTGGCCGGTGTCCAGGATGAAACGCACCTCGTTGGCGTGCCAGACCGCGTCCCAGGTGCTCGGGATGGTCTGCCAATGGGCGGCCAGTCCGCGGTAGGCGGCCCACATGATGAGCAGGGCGCCCAGCAGTACGCCCACCCCCACCGTGATGGCCGGCCAGCGGCTGACCCCGCGAGCTTCCGCTTCGCGGTCGCGGAAACGGGCCAGCAGCAACTGCAGCACGATCATCAGCAGGCACACCACGACCAGCGTCGCCAGCGCGGTCCAGCCGTTCCACGGAATTCCGATGGCGCCAAACGGAATAATGGCGAGCGCGACCATGCCGAAGGTCAGCGCCGGGCCGACCGCGACAGCGACCGACCACGACAACTGACTGATGCGTGCGATGATCGCCCCGGGCGCTATCAGCAAGAACAATGCAATGAGCGTTCCGAACCAGAGCCCCACTCGACTAGTATGGCTGGCCGGGTGCCCTGGCTCGGGAGGCCACCAACTGGCCGGAACGTCTGTGGGACCCGCTACCGTCACAGTTTCGCAAAAAGCGGAAGCCCTAAGGTGGCCCACATGGCATATGACGTCGCCCGGGTGCGCGGACTCCATCCGTCGCTGGGTGACGGCTGGGTGCACTTCGACGCCCCGAGCGGGATGCTGATTCCAGATTCCGTCGCGACCACGGTGTCGACGGCTTTCCGCAGGTCCGGTCCCACGACGGCGGGCGCACACCCGTCCGCGCAGCGCAGTGCCGCCGTTCTGGAGGCGGCGCGGGCGGCGGTGGCCGATCTGTTCAACGTCGACCCCGCGGGTGTCGTGCTGGGGGCCGATCGGGCGATCTTGTTGTCGGCGCTGGCCGAGGCGTCGTCGTCGCGGGCCGGCCTGGGCTACGAGGTCATCGTCAGCCGCTTGGACGACGAGGCCAACATCGCCCCGTGGCTGCGCGCGGCACACCGGTACGGCGCCAAGGTCAAGTGGGCCGAGATCGACATCGAGACGGGTGAGCTCCCCACGTGGCAGTGGGAGGGTCTCATCGGAAAGTCGACCCGGCTGGTCGCCGTGGCCTCGGCCTCCGCGACGCTGGGCACGGTCACCGACCTGCGGGCGATGACCAAGCTGGTGCACGACGTCGGCGGCCTTGCGGTGGTCGACCATTCCGCCGCCGCGCCCTATAGGCTGCTCGACGTCAAGGAAACCGACGCCGACGTGGTGGCGGTGAACGCCGCGGCGTGGGGCGGTCCGCCGATCGGCGCGATCGTGTTCCGCGATCCCGCGTTGCTCAACTCGTTCAGTTCCATCTCGCCGGATCCCAAGGCCGTCGGGCCGGCCCGCCTGGAGATCGGTGCGCACCAGTTCGGTCTGCTGGCCGGGGTGGTGGCCAGCATCGAGTACCTGGCGTCGCTCGACGAATCCGCCCGCGGCGGCCGGCGCGAACGCCTGGCGGTATCGATGCAATCCGCCACGTCGTACCTGAACCGGATCTACGACTATCTGATGGTGTCGTTGCGGTCACTGCCGTTGGTGATGGTGATCGGCCGCCCGGAGGTGCGGATCCCGGTGGTCAGTTTCGCCTTGAACGGCGTGCCCGCCGAGCGAGTCGTTCAGCGGTTGGCGGACAACGGAATTCTGGCCGTCACCAACGAAAGTTCCCGCGCGCTCGACGTGTTGGGCGTCAACGACGTCGGCGGCGCGGTGACGGTCGGCCTGGCACACTACTCGACGACGGCAGAAGTCGACCAGTTGGTGCGCGCGCTCGCGTCGCTCGGCTAGACCGTCATCGCGTGTGCACTCACGGCGGGAATCCGGCGTAGATTTCGCCGACGTTGCACACTGAAAGCCCTGGGCGCACACTCGACGGCCCGACCCCTCGGCTAGACCGTCAGGACGACCTTTCCGGTCACCTTGCTCGACGAAAGCTGTTGATGTGCCTCACCGGCCTGCTGGATGGGCAGGCGGGCGCCGATGATCGGCCGGACGCGGCCCTCGGCGATCATCGGCCACACGGACGCGATCACCGCCTGCACGATTTCGGTCTTGCTGTTGGGTCCGGTGACCGGGCGGGCGCGCAACGTGGTGCCGATGACCCGCGCCCGCTTGCCCAGCAGCTTGCCGATGTTGAGCTCGCCCTTGATGCCGCCCTGCATGCCGATGATCACGAGCTGTCCGTCGTTGGCCAGGGCGTCGATGTTGCGGTCGAGATAGGAGGCGCCCATGATGTCGAAGATCACGTCAGCGCCGCCGGCCTCCTGCAGGCGCGCGACGAAGTCCTCGTCGTGGTAGTTGATGGTGATCTCGGCGCCGAGCTCACGGCAGAACTCCAGCTTCTCCGCCGACCCGGCGGTGACGGCCACGCGCACACCCAGCGCCCGGGCGACCTGGATGGCGTGACTGCCGATGCCGCTCGCCCCGCCGTGCATCAGCAGCAGCTGCCCCTTGCCGAGGTGCGCGGTCAGCACCAGATTCGACCAGACGGTGCAGGCCACTTCGGGCAATCCGGCAGCGTCCACCAGGTCGACGCCACAGGGGACCGGCATCACCTGCCCGGCCGGCACGGCGACGTATTCGGCGTAGCCGCCACCGGCGAGCAATGCGCAAACCTGTTGTCCGACAGACCAATTCGTGATATCGGGGCCGACATCGGCGATGACGCCGGACACCTCCATGCCGATGATCTCGCTCGCACCCGGCGGCGGCGGGTACTTGCCGGCGGCCTGCAGCAGGTCGGCGCGGTTCACCCCGGCGGCGGCGACCTCGACCAGGACCTCGCCTGGTCCGGCGGACACGTCGGGTACTTCCTGCCACGAAAGCTGATCGGCGGATTCGGCGACGATGGCGCGCATGCAGGCCACGCTACCGAGTCCCGCTACCCTGATCAGCGGTGGCGTGGCAGAGCGGCCTAATGCACTCGCCTTGAAAGCGAGAGACGGCTAACACCGTCCGGGGGTTCAAATCCCTCCGCCACCGCTGTGGTCACTCGACACTGCGATGCAGGGTCGGCGCGTAGCGCAGCTGGCGCTTGACGAATTCGCCCTCGATGGCGTGCTCGATCTCGCCGAAGTCGTGACCGCTGTGCCGTGCCCCGATCTCGAGTGCCACCGTGCGCTCCTGCAGTCGCTCGGGCAGCGTGGCGATCACCGCGCGCCCGCTGCGGCCTATCGGCGGACGCAGGCTCATGATCGCGTCCTCGAGCTAGCCGATCACCGTCGCCCCGGCGGCTGAGCGTTCCAGCTTCCTTGACCGCCCGCCACTTCAGCTCGAGCTGAGCCTCGGCGTCGTGGGTGTCGTGTGAGTCGTCGAAGTACACCGAGGCGAACGGCCCCGGTGCGTCCAGCAGCTTGCGGAAGCGTTGCGAGTCCATACCGTGTTGGGTGCCCCCGCGCCGGGGACAAACACCTAGCTTCGATCGCCCTCGGTGTCGTCGAAGAAGTGCCATTCGCCGTCATGCTCGACTTCCATGCGCCAGCCCAGCTCGCTGTTGTCGGCTTTTTGGTCGACGAACCACGCGTGCGCGTCGTCGGCGCTTTCGATGTCTTTGGTGGCGACGACTTCGCCCTTGGGATCGAGCACTCGATAGGTAGCCATGGGTGGCAGGATTCCCACTGCCGCCGTCGTCAACCGGTTGGGATTTCGGCGGTGATCGTGTCCAGCAGGGCGGTGTACCGGCGGGCTTCGGGATCCCGCCCGGGTTTGCCACTACTCACGACGCCGGCCGACAGCCCGCGCGCGGGGTCGGCCCAGATCGCGATGTTGACCAGGCCCAGGTTGCCGAACGCGTGGGGCGCGTTGTGCCCGAACGGGCCCCACCGGTTGGTGCCGAGGATGAATCCGGTGCCCCAGCGGGCCGGGTGCAACCCGACCGCGAAATCGGGTCGCAGCCTTCGGCATTGGGTCACGGCACGGTACATGGTCTCCGGACTGATCACCCGGACGCCGTCGAGTTCGCCTCCGCGGCGCCAGATTTCGGCGAAGCGTGACATTTCCTGCGCGGTCGAGACCGTGTTGGACGACGGGATGATCGTGTTGAGGAACAGCGGGGTGTTGGTGATCGGGATCATCTCGTGCACCGTTCCGCCGATCGCCTTGCGGAAGATCTGCGCGATCACCGGCGGCAGCGGGCGGCCGGTGGCGTGACTCGGCGCGACCAACGGCAGGTCTTCCTTGGTGACGCCGAAGTTCGTCCACCGGAAGCCGAGCGGGTCGAGGATCTCGGTGGCCAGTATTTCGCGAATCTCCTTGCCGGTGGCCGCGTAGACGAGCTCGCGCACGAGCGGACCCCAGGTCAGCGCGTGGTAGATGTGCACCAGCCCCGGCCTGTACAGGGGTCGCAGCTCGCCCAGCTTCTGCTGTGCGTATTCGTGGTCGTCGGCTCGCTTGACGTCCGGCTTGGCCCCGGTGGGAAACGGCAGCCCGGCGCTGTGAGTCATCACGTGCCGGATGGTGATCCGATGCTTGCCATGACTGGTGAACGTGGGGATGTAGTCGCACACCCGGTCGTCGAGCGAGAAGACGCCGCGCTCGACGAGCATGTGCACCACCGTCGCCGCCATGCCCTTGGCGGCCGAGTACACGCAGAACGGTGTGTCCGGCGTGACCGCGATCTTCTCGGCGTCGGGTGGGTCGCTGGGGGCGTTGCCCCAGCCGTGGCCGATCGCGCGGTTCAGCACCACGCGGCCGTGCTGTCGGATGCACAGCTGGATCGCGGGATGGAAGCCGGCGCCGTACCAATGTCGCGCCGCCTGCCAGATCCGGTCGACGGCGGCGCTGTCGATCTCGGAGTGGTCTTCGTCGGCGATCGCCGTCACAGCGTCCAAATCGGCCGGGACGCGGATTCTGCCGTCGGGAGTCGCTGAGCGCGGCTGGTTCACCCCAGCGAGGGTACGTGGCGTCCGCTTATTCCCCGGTGAACCGCGGCGGGCGCTTCTCGAACGTCGCCGAGATGCCTTCGGTCAGGTCCTTGGACGGCAGGAAGGCCGCGTTCCAGGCGGCCACATACCGCAGGCTCTCCGATACCGCCGCGATGCGCTGCTGGTCGAGCACGTCCTTGACGCCGTGCACCGTCAGCGGGGGATTGGCGGCGATCTCCGCGGCGGTGGCGTGCGCCGCGGCCAGGGTGGCGTCGGCGTCGGCGTACACGTCGTTGACCAGACCGATCTTCTCCGCGCGGGCCGCATCGATGTCCTTGCCGGTCAGCGCCAGCTCGCGCAGGTGCCCGTCGTTCAGGATCATCGGCAGGCGGGCCAGGCTACCGACGTCGGCGACGATGGCGAGCTTGACTTCCCGCACCGAGAACTTGGCGTCGGCGCTGGCATAACGGATGTCCACCGCCGAGATCAGGTCGACGCCGCCGCCGATGCACCAGCCGTGCACCGACGCGATGGTGGGGGTCCGGCAGTCGGCGACGGCGGTGATCGCGGCCTGCATGCGCTTGACCTCGCGGTGGAACACCGCGCGCGGGCCGGCCAGCGCGTCGCCGGACAGTAGCGGGGTGAACGAACCGCCCATCGCCGGCACGTCCAGGCCGTAGCTGAAGTTCTTGCCCGAGCCGGTCAGCACGATGGCCCGCACCTCGGGATCGGCGTCCAGCGCCGCGAACAGCTCGGGCATTTCCGACCAGAAGGCCGGTCCCATCGCATTGCCCTTGCCCGGTCCGATCAGCGTCACCTGGGCGACGTGGTCTTTCGTCTCGACGGTGACGGATTCGTATGCTTGCGCCATATCGAGACCGTAGCGTGGCGAATATGGCTCCAGACTTGCGACCCGGACCGCATTCCCCGCCCACCGACGAGCTGCACAGCGCCGAGGACACGTTGGGGGTGCTGCAGCGGGTGCTGCACACGATCGCCTCCGACGACCTGTCACGACGGACGCCGTGCACGGAATTCGACGTGTCGGATCTGACCGGGCACCTACTGAACTCGATCTCGGCCCTCGGCGGCATGGTCGGCGCGGACATTCCGGCGCGCGAGGAGGGCGATTCGGTGGAACGTCAGGTGATCGCCGCCGCTCGGCCGGCCTTGGACGCCTGGCACCGCCACGGTCTGGACGGGTCGGTGCCGTTCGGCAAGGGCGAGATGCCCGCGAACAGCGCGTGCGCCATCCTGTCGATCGAATTCCTGGTCCACGCATGGGATTACGCCACCGCGCTGGGCCGCGACGTGGACGCCCCCGAGCCACTGTCGGAGTACGTGCTGGGGCTCGCGCGTCAGATCATCCGTCCGGAGCTACGCGGTCAGGCCGGGTTCGACGACCCGGTCGACGTCCCCGCGGACGCCGGCGCGCTCGAGCAGTTGGTCGCGTTCACCGGACGCAACCCCGCGGGGTAGTTCTACGCCTTCGGTGCTATTGCCGAGCGTGAAGTTGGCTTCACGCTGGCTGCCGAGCGTGAAACTAAGTTCACGATCGAGCGTCGAAGACTCACTCCCGCTCGAGGTAGAAGTAGTAGTACTTGCCGTTATCCTGGACGCCCTTGCCGTTCATGATGCCCATCACGGCGTTGTCGTCGATTTTCTTGAAGTGGTCGTGCACCGGCTGACCGTCGTAAACCATGGTCGCGGTGACCTCTCCGCGGAAGTCCTCCAGCCACAGGCTGGCCTCGCCCTTGCCCATCTCGACGTTGGAGAATTTGTTGCCGTCGGCGTCGAGACAGACGAGTGGCTGCACGTCGCGGGCGGACTTGAAGGTCTTGCCGTACCAGCCGGCCTTCTCCAGTTGGCCGTTCATCTTGTGGCCGGTCTGGAACTCGCCACCCTTCCATTCGCCGAGCATCCCGTCGATCGTCGCGGGCGCAAGCTCGGCCCAGAATTCGTCGAGCTCGGAATCCGCGATGTCGCCGCTGCGCTCCTTGAACTCGGTGAACTTCTTCCGCGCGAGGTCCACGGCGTCTCCTTACGATTCGGTGCGGGCTATCCAATCGCGGGCAAAATGCAGCAGCGCGTCATTTTCCTGCGGCGCACCAATGGTGACACGAACGCCTTCGTTCGCGAACGGCCGCACCACCAGGTGTGCGTCGGCGGCCTGCTCGGTGAAATCCATGGTGCGCGCACCCAGCGGTAGCCAGAGGAAGTTGGCGTGCGACGGGGGCAGCTCGAATCCGGCATCGCGCAGCGCGTCACCGACGCGGGTGCGCTCGACGACCAGCGCGTCGGTGCGGGCCATCAGCTCGTCGGAGGCCTCGAGCGACGCGATGGCGGCCGCTTGCGCGACGTTCGTCACGGCGAACGGCATGACCACCTTGTCCAGCGCGATGATCAGGTCCGGGTGGCCCACCGCGTAACCGACGCGCAGCCCCGCCAACCCGTAGGCCTTCGAAAAAGTCCGCAGCACAACGACATTGCCGCGGGTCAGCGCCAGATCCAGGCTGTTGGGCAGCATGCCGTCGCGGATGTATTCGACGTAAGCCTCGTCGATGGCGATCAGGACGTGAGGCGGCACGGCCTCGACGAATCGCGTCAGTGCGTCCGGGTCGACGACGGTGGACGTCGGATTGTTCGGGTTGCACACGAAGATGAGCCGGGTGCGGTCGGTGATGGCGGCGAACATCGCGTCGAGGTCGTGCGTGTGCTCGGTCAGCGGAACTTTGACGGTGGTCGCGCCGGACACTTGGATGATGGGCCGGTAGCACTCGAAGCTGCGCCAGCCGATCATCACCTCATCACCGGCGGCGGCGGTGATCTGAACTAGCTGCTGGCACAAGGTGACCGAACCGCTACCGACCGCGATCTGCTCGGGGGCGACGTGGGAACCGAGGTGCATGGACAGCGCCGCCTTGAGTTCGACGCTGGCGCTGTCCGGGTAGCGGTTGACGACGGCGACCGCGCGCTCGATCGCCGCGTGCACGCTGGGCAGCGGGCCGTAGACGGTCTCATTGCTGGCCAGCTTGATCGAGCCGGGCACGTTCTTGCCGGGGACATACACCGGCAGTCCGACCAGTTCGTTGCGCAGGCGGGCGGTCATTTCGACAGTTTATGTCTCGACTGTGTAAGGTATGGCTCCGCGCGAGCGGAAAGGGGTCCGGTACCCTCAGGAAGTCCAAGGGAGGCGTGCCAGAGCGGCCGAATGGGGCTCACTGCTAATGAGTTGTCCCCCTCAAAGGGGACCGGAGGTTCAAATCCTCTCGCCTCCGCCACGGAACACGGAACGACAACTGAATGACAGGCGCCCGTAGCTCAACGGATAGAGCATCTGACTACGGATCAGAAGGTTAGGGGTTCGAATCCCTTCGGGCGCGCTCAGGGCTCTGGGCTTGTTCGGGGCATCCGAAATGATTCGAATCGTGAAGCGCCAGTTTGTTGTAGGTGCGGCTTTCCCGATACCTTCCGCCCACGACTAACGTCATGCCAGCAGCCGGATCACTCACCGCCCGCGTGCACTCCGCCGCGCTAGGGGCGCGGCTGGAACGGCTGGAACGGTCCGCCGAACGGCCCCCGGCGAGGCGGTTCGGTCACGGTCTGTGTGACGGTGCTGGTTTCGGTGCTCGGCGACACCGTGACCGTGCTCGGAGGCTCTGTCGTCGTAGGAGTCTCGGTACTCGACGGCGGCGGGGCCGTCTCGGTCACCGTCTCGGTCGGGCCTCCGCCACCGCCGCCCCTGTGGTGCCGCGGCGCCTGCTCCGTGGTGGTCACCGGCGCGGTGGCGGACGGGACGGGCGTGGTTGTGGTGGCGGGGCTGGGCGCCGGTGACGACCCGCCAGTCAGTTTGACCACCGCGAACACCAGCGCAGCCAGCACGATCACCCCGATGGCGCCGGCCGCGACCAGCGCCGCCGGACGGCGGTACCACGGCGTCGGCGGCTCCGGTGGCTCAGGCGATTGTGGCTCGGGCTCGTAATATCCGCCGTACCGCGCGGCCGCGGTCGGCTCGGAGTAGAAATCCGGTTCCTCGGGATAAGGCGGCACGAGAGGAGATGTTAGTAGGAGCCCTCATCGGAGATGAGGCCCAGCGCCCGCTCGAACAGGTGCACCGTGGCCGCGTGCAGTTGGTCGCCGACCTCCTTCTCGGCTTTACCGGCGCAGGCACGGGCCAAGGTCCCCTCGATCACGATCCCGAGCTTGAAGCAGGCCAGCACCGTGTACCAGGTGATGTGGGACAGGTCGCGGGCGGTGTTGGCGGCGTAGCGCTCGAGCAGCTCGTCGGTGCTGGCCAACCCGTCCTGCCCGCCAAGGGCGTGGCTGAACACGCTGGAGCCGTCGGGCTGGCGCCAGGTGGCCAGCAGCCAGCCCAGGTCCAGCAGCGGGTCTCCGATGGTGCACATCTCCCAGTCGACGATGGCGACCACGTCCGGGCCGGTGCGGGAGAACATCACGTTCGCGGCGTGATAATCGCCGTGCATGATGCCCGGCCTCCAGTGGGCGGGTCGGTGCCGGTCCAGCCAGGACGACACCTGCTCGATGCCCGGGATGTCGGGCCCTGGGTAACCGTCGTACTCGTTGTAGGACTCCAGCTCCGAAAGCCAGCGCGGCACCTGGCGTTCCAGGAAACCCTCGGGCTTGCCGAAATCGGCGAGGTCCACCGCGACATGGTCGACGGCGCCCAGGTTGGCCAGAGCGTCGGCCATCGACAGTCCCATTCCGTGACGCACTTTGGCGTCGCCGGCGTGCAGGGGTGGCAGGCCTTCGCCCGCGTTGAATCCGTCGACCGGGTCCATCAGGTAGAAGACGGCGTCTCCCAGCACACTCGGGTCCGCACAGGCGGCGATGAGGTGGGGATGGGGCACGCTCGAACCAGCCAGTGCGGCAAGCACTTTCGTTTCCCGCAGGATCACGCTGTTGCTGCGCGGGCGCAAGTGCCGTGGCCCGCGGCGGAGCACATACTGGCGGCCGGCCCGGGTGAACCGCACCATGACGTTCTGGGTTCCGCCGGTGACATTGGAAACGTCCAGTAGCGGCCCCTCGCCGAGACCCTGCGCGGACATCCACTCCGCTACGGCCTCCAGGTTCACGTAATCCACTCTTCAGCCCTTCGGTTGCGGCGTGTATCGGACGGTTTGCGCTCGGATCATGCCGTCGCGAAACACGAAGGTGTCGACGCCGTCGTCGACCCGATTGACGGCCGAGTCGGCCGACCATTGGAGGAACAGCACGTCCTCGTGGAAGAGCTGAGTTTTCAAGTCCCAGTTCGCATCCGGCAGATCGGCGAGCAATGTCGCGAAGACTCTGCGAATGGCTGCCTTGCCGCGAGCCACGCCGGCTGCGCTGAGCAGCACGGAATCCTCGGTGTAGTCGACGACGATCTCGTCAAGGTCGCCCGCGGCCAGCGCGGTGCCGTGGTGGGCGAAGACCTCCTGCGGCGTACGTGACGGGGTGGGCGTCATGGCACTCCCTTGCGACCTGTGGACCGTCTGCGAAAAAGACTAGGACAGGGGCGACGGACGACCCCGGCCGGCGGCGCCTGGAAGAATAGTGTGCATAACTTACTTTCTGGGGAAGGGAACTGGCGATGCCGCGGACCGACGATGACTCCTGGGAGATCACTCAAAGCGTGGGCGCCACCGCGCTGGGTGTGGCGGCAGCTCGCGCGGCCGAAACCGAGAGCGAGAACCCCCTGATCAACGATCCTTTCGCGCGCGTCTTCGTCGACGCCGCGGGCGAGGGGATGTGGAGCGTTTACGCCGACCCGGCGCTGCTGGCCAAGGCTGGCGACATCGAGCCGGATCTGAGGAATCGGCTACAGCTGATGGTCGACTTCATGGCCACCCGGACGGCGTTCTTCGACGAGTTCTTCCTCGGCGCCGCCGACGCCGGCGTTCGGCAGGTGGTGATCCTGGCGGCCGGCCTCGACGCACGCAGCTGGCGCCTCCCGTGGCCCGACGGCACCGTCGTCTACGAACTCGACCAGCCGAAGGTGCTGGAATTCAAATCCGACACGCTGCGCGAGCACGGGGCGCAGCCCAGGGCGCGGCTGGTCAACGTCCCGATCGACCTGCGTCAGGATTGGCCGAAAGCGCTGCGGGAGGCGGGATTCGACGCCTCCAAGCCCGCCGTGTGGTCGGCCGAGGGACTCGTTCGCTACCTGCCCGCGCAGGCCCAGGACCTGTTGTTCGAACGGATCGACTCGCTGAGTGTCGAGGGCAGTCGGCTCGCGTCCAACGTGCCCGCCCCGGGTTTCACCGATCCGGCTCGTGTGCAGCGCCAGCGCGACGAGATGCGCCGGATGCGGGCCGCGGCCGCCGAACTGGTCAACGCCGAGATCACGGATTTCGATGACCTGTGGTACCCCGAGGAGCGCACGCCCGTCGACGGCTGGCTGCGTGAGCGCGGCTGGGACGTCACGACGGCCTCGTTCGCGGAGTTGATGGCGCGGTATGGCCGCAGTGTTCCGCCGGGCGCGGAGGACTCGATGCCGCCCACTCTCTACGTGTCCGCGCAGCGGACGGCGGGCTGATCTGCCCGACGGATCTCCGCGAGGTTAACGTCAAGTACCGCAACGGTTCTCGCCAGAATGACAGGCGGACGGTACCCTCGCCGCTATGGCTGCTCGACGTGCCCGGCTAAGCGACGTGCATGAGATCGCCGCCGCGATGCCGCACGTCCAGCGTTTGGAGGGCCCCAAGGGCAATGCGATTTACCAGGTGGGCGGGAAGTCGTTCGTCTTCTTCCGCACGCCCCGGCCCGACGCGACCGATCCCGACACCGGCGAGCGCTACGCGGATGTGATCATGCTGTGGGTGGAATCGGAAAGCGACAAGTTGGCGTTGATTTCCGATCCCGGTTCGCCGTTCTTCACCACGGACCACTTCGACGGTCACCCTTCGGTGTTGGTGCGGGCCAGCCGGCTGGCTGAAATCAGCAGGACCGAGTTAGCTGAGCTCATTCAGGACGCCTGGTTATCCCGGGCGTCGAAAAAGCGCGCCGCTACCTGGCTTGCCGACCACACCTAACGCAACGAGCTGCGCCGACAAGCACTGTTGCATAACCCATTGCATGTTTAGACATAAGTCGAATGGGTAACTTCAGGTCCACGAGAAAACTTCTTCTCGTCCACATTGGAGGTCACGATGCGTGGCAGCGGGATCATCGGAACGGTTGCGTTGGTGTGGTTGCTGATCGGGGTTTTCGCGGCGTGGCAGCGCGACTACTTCAAAAACGACAACACCTCATGCGCCTCGGCGGGCACGGTCGCGGTAACCGTGATCGCTGGCCCCTTGAATTACTTCGGTGTCAATCCAAAAGTGACGGATTGTCATCTGCCGCAACCAAGTTCAATGCAATCGATCAACCTCTAACCACTCACTCAAAGGAAGTCGACATGGTTATCTTAGGGATCATCCTGCTTATCCTGGGATTCTTTTTCCACGTACCCATCCTGACCACGCTGGGCATCGTGCTACTGGTCATCGGCGTGGTGCTCTGGATTCTCGGCTCGGTCGGCCGCCCGGTCGCCGGACGCCGTTACTGGTACTAACGGCTCCTGCCGAAGACGGATCGCGCGGCTGCCTGGCAGCCGCGCGATCCGTTTCACAGGACACGCATAGGTTCGGCATAGCCTTGACTCAGCCCGCGGCGGGGATACTGGACGCTGTGACCCAGCCCCGAGCCTCGGTAGAGCGGGTTGTCATGTGTCGCGCCGACGGCAACCCCATCAATGTTCTGGTCGTCGACGACGAATCGGTGCTGGCCGACATGGTGTCGATGGCCCTGCGCTACGAGGGCTGGAACATCTGCACCGCCGGCGACGGGGCGTCGGCAATCGCGACCGCTCGCTCCCAGCGGCCCGACGTGGTCGTCCTGGACGTGATGCTGCCCGACATGAGCGGCCTCGACGTCTTGCGCAAACTGCGCGAGGAGAATCCGCAACTGCCGGTCCTGCTGCTGACGGCCAAGGATGCCGTCGAAGACCGCATCGCCGGCCTGACGGCCGGTGGCGACGACTATGTCACCAAACCGTTCAGCATCGAAGAGGTCGTGCTGCGCCTGCGCGCCCTGTTGCGCCGCACCGGGGTGACAACGGTCGACAGCGGCGCGCAGTTGGTGGTCGGAGACTTGGTGCTCGACGAGGACAGCCACGAGGTCACCCGCGCGGGCGAGCCAATCTCGTTGACCTCCACCGAGTTTGAACTGTTGAGATTCATGATGCGCAACTCCAAGCGGGTGCTGAGCAAAGCCCAGATACTGGACCGGGTATGGAGTTACGACTTCGGCGGCCGGTCCAACATCGTCGAGCTCTACATTTCCTACCTGCGCAAGAAGATCGACAACGGCCGAGAACCGATGATCCACACGCTGCGCGGCGCGGGCTATGTCCTCAAGCCGGCCCGCTGATACCCGAAGGGTCTGGTCCCTTCGCCTTCGGCTGCTGGTCGGGCAGATCGTCGTGTTGGCAATCGTTTGCGTCGGCATCACCGCGGCGACCGAACTGGCGTTGCTTCACCACCTGGTGGCCCAGCTCGACGGTCAGCTCGCCGGCACCTCCTACCGTTCGGCGCTCATGTACCCCGAGCCGCCGCATTCGGGCTGGCGGCATCAGCGCGTCTATCCGCGTCCGGGCCCCGGCCCGCGATTCCTGGACGCCCCGGGTCAGCCGGCGGGCATGGTGGCCGCGGTGGTCAGCCACGGGGACACGGTGGACGCCGGTTACACGACGAGCAGCGGCGACCGGGCCGGGCTGACCCCGACCGCCCAGCAGCAACTGTCCGGGATCGCCGGCAGCCGTAAGCCGGTGACCCTCAACCTCGACGGGCTGGGCCGCTACCGGGTGGTTGCGGCGCCGAGCCGCAGCGGCGGCGACGTCATCGTCACCGGCCTGTCGATGGCCAACATCGACGCCACCCTGATGCGGATGCTCGTCATCTTCGGGATCGTCACCGTCGTCGCGCTGGTCGCGGCCACCACCGCCGGTGTGATCATCATCAGGCGGGCGCTGGCGCCGTTGCGCCGCGTCGCGCAGACCGCGAGCGAGGTGGCCGGCTTGCCGCTGGCGCGCGGCGAGGTGAAACTCCCTGTGCGCGTAGGTGAATCCGACGCGAACCCGTCCACCGAGGTGGGGCAACTGGGTGCTGCCCTCAACCAGATGCTGGACCACATCGCTGCCGCACTGTCGGCGCGGCAGGCCAGCGAGACGCGGGTTCGCCAGTTCGTCGCCGACGCCAGCCACGAGCTGCGCACGCCGCTGGCGGCGATCCGCGGCTACACCGAACTGACCCAACGGATGGGCGACGATCGCGAAGCGGTTGCGCAGGCGATGAGCCGGGTGGCTTCGGAGACGGAGCGGATGACGCGCCTCGTCGAGGACCTGCTGCTGCTGGCCCGGCTGGACTCCGGCCGTCCCTTGGAACGCGAACCGGTCGATCTGTCGCGGTTGGCGGTGGACGCGGTCAGCGACGCTCACGTCGCCGGACCCGATCATCAGTGGGAACTCGACCTGCCCGAAGAACCGGTGGTCGTCACTGGCGACGCGGCGCGCCTGCATCAGGTGCTGACGAACCTGCTTGCCAACGCCCGGGTGCACACCGGGGCGGGCACCGTCGTGACGACCCGATTGAGCACCGAGCCGTCACACACCGTGCTGCAGGTCGTCGACAACGGGCCCGGCATCCCGGCGGCGCTACAGTCCGAGGTCTTCGAACGCTTTGCCCGCGGCGACTCCTCGCGCTCGCGCAAGGGCGGCAGCACCGGACTGGGCCTGGCGATCGCCTCGGCGGTTGTCAAGGCGCACAACGGAAGTATCGCGGTGGACAGCGTGCCGGGCCACACCGCGTTCACGGTGCGGTTGCCACCGAATGGATGGCAACCGCCCGCTGGCGAGCCTTAAGTCAGGAGCAAGTCGCGTCGATTTCGAACGGCTTGTTCACCTGCTGCATCGGGTTGGCCATGTCGACACCGGTTGCGGTGCCGGTGACCTTGTACGTGTTGCCGTCCTTGGTCGCCGAGGCGTTGCCCTGGCCACCTTGCGCGTACTGAAGCGTCACGCCGTTGACGTTGCCGAGCTGGACCGCTTTCACCGCGAGCGGATTGGCGTCGGCGAGCACGACGCTGATCCCGGTGGTGTTCCCACCGACCGCGATGGAGATATTGCCGCCGGCCTTCGTGCAAATCGTGGTGCCCTGGACGTTCTGGTCCTTGCCGTCGATGATGACCTTCGACGAGTTGTTGCCGCCTGCCGACACCGAGCCTCCCGGCACCGAGGTCGAAACGCCATTTGATTTGTTGCTCGAACAGCCGGAAATGCCCGCGGCAAGAATTGCCGCTCCGGCCACCGCGACGGTCAGTCCACGCTTCACCTGTACTCCTTTGCCCGAAAGTTGCGGTCCTCGGCATTGAGGGCCGTCTGGGCAGTATGCGGGTTAACTGGGCTACGAATCCAGAACCCGAAGAAATTGTTGCTGTGTTCATTAATTGGACGGCAAAAAGCCGTCGGAACAACCTTGGCCGATGGCGCATTAGTGGCAAGGTAAGACGGTGGACCACAAATCGCCCAGCGCAATCATCGAATCGGCCCATCGCGAACATGTTCTGCCGTTCCATGATGAGACGGATTTCGCCGATGCCGACCGCGGATTCATTGCCGCCCTGTCCCCGTGCGTGATCAAAGCGGCCGACGGGCGGGTGGTGTGGGACAACGACGCCTATTCATTCTTGGACGGCCCCGCCCCGACGTCGGTGCATCCCAGTCTCTGGCGACAATCGACGCTGGCCGCCAAGCAAGGCCTTTACGAAGTGGTTCCCGGCATCTATCAGGTACGCGGTTTAGACCTCTCGAACATCACCTTCGTCGAGGGCGACAGCGGCATCATCGTCATCGACCCACTGATTTCCACGGAGGTCGCCGCCGCGGCGCTGGGGCTGTATCGCGCCCATCGCGGCGGCGACCGCCCGGTGGTCGCGGTGATCTACACCCACAGCCACGCCGACCATTTCGGCGGCGTGCTTGGCGTCACCTCGCAGGAGGACGTCGATGCCGGTGCGGTGGCCGTCCTGGCACCGGAGGGCTTCATCGAGCACGCGGTGCAGGAAAACGTCTACGCCGGGCCGGCGATGACGCGACGCGCCACCTACATGTACGGCATGCTGCTCGAGCGCGGGCCGCGCGGCCATGTGGGGTGCGGGCTCGGCCAGGCCGGATCCACCGGCGAAGTCGCGCTCATCGTGCCGACCGTCGACATCAGGGAAACCGGGGAGCGACACACGATCGACGGCGTCGAGATCGAGTTCCAAATGGCGCCCGGCACCGAGGCTCCCGCCGAAATGCATTTCTATTTCCCGCGTTTCCGTGCCTTGTGTATGGCCGAGAACGCCACCCACAACCTGCACAACCTCTTGACCCTGCGCGGCGCCCTGGTGCGCGACCCGCACGCCTGGTCCGAATACCTCACCGAAGCGATCGACACGTTTGCCGACCGCGCCGACGTCGTGTTCGCCTCCCACCACTGGCCGACCTGGGGACAGCACAACACTGTTGCGTTCCTGTCGCTGCAGCGCGACCTGTACGCGTACCTGCACGACCAGACGCTGCGGCTGCTCAATCAGGGCTACACCGGTGTCGAGATAGCCGAAATGTTCCAGATGCCACCGGCTCTCGATCAGGTCTGGCATACGCGCGGGTACTACGGCTCGGTGAACCACAACGTCAAGGCGGTATACCAGCGTTACATGGGGTGGTTCGACGGCAACCCCGGACGCCTGTGGCCCCATCCGCCCGAGGCGCTGGCGCCCCGCTACGTCGGCGCGATGGGCGGCATCGACCGGGTCGTCGACCTCGCCAGGGAGGCGTTCGACTCGGGTGATTACCGTTGGGCGGCAACTCTTTTAGACCATGCGATGTTCACCGACAGCGCGCACCCGGGCGCCCGCGCGTTGTACTCGGACACGCTCGAGCAGCTGGCGTACGGGGCCGAAAACGCGACTTGGCGCAACTTCTTCCTCAGCGGCGCAGCGGAATTGCGCGACGGAAACTTCGGCACCGCGACCACGACGACGTCTATCTCGATGCTCAGCCAGCTGACGCCGGAGCAGATCTTCGACAGCCTGGCTATCCGGGTCAACGGGCCGCGCAGCTGGGATCTTGACATCACCATCGACGTCACGCTTGCCGACGCGGCGGTCAACTATCGACTCGTCCTGCGCAACGGCGTGCTGGTCCAGCGCAAGGTGGCGGCGGATCCATCGACGGCGACGGTTACGGTGCGGCTGGTCAACAAGATTCGGCTGCTATCGGTGGCGGCGGGTGATTTCACCTCGCCCGGCCTGGAGCTCAGCGGTGATCAGGACGCCCTGCAGGCCTTCCTCGGCGCGCTCGACCAGCCCGACCCGAACTTCAACATCGTCACGCCGTGACACCGCTTCACGCGACGTCGATCACCACCTTGCCCAGCACCTTGCGGTCGGCCACATGCCGTAACGCCGCCGCGGTCTCCGAGAGCGGGAATCGCGCGCCGATGTACGGCCGCACCGTGCCGGCAGCGAACATCTGCGCCAACTCCGCCAGGTCGCGCACGGCTTCGTGGGGCCGGTCCGTCATGAAGGTGCGGATCTCCATGCCGCGGACGCAGATGTCTTTGAGCAGAATGAGATTGAGCGGGATGGCCGGGATGGAGCCGGCGGCGTAGCCCAGCGTGACGAAGGTGCCGCCCCGCGCGAGACCGCGCAGCGCCGGCTCCGAGTAACGTCCGCCGACCGGGTCGAGCACCACGCGGGCGCTGTCGCCGGTGAGTTCACGGATCCGCGTTTTGAGGTCCTCGCGGTCGTAGTCCACGGTGGCCTCGGCCCCACGCTGCCGGCACAGCTCGAGCTTCTCCGGGCTCGACGCCGCGGCCAGCACACGGGCCCCCATCGCCGCCGCCAGGTCGACCGCGGCCAGCCCCACGCCGCCGGCGGCCCCGAGGACCACCACCCAATCTCCCTGCGTGACAGCGGCCGTCGAGCGCAGCGCGTGATAGGCGGTGCGGTAGGTGACGCCGAAGGCCGCGGCCGACGCGAAGTCGGCGTCGTCGGGCACCAACTCGGCCTGGCTCGCGTCGAGCAGCGCTAGTTCGGCGAACGCCCCGAAGGTGGTTCCGCAGACCCGCTGCCCGGGACGGAACGGCGCGCCCTTCCCGGCGGCGACGACCTCCCCGGCGATCTCGTTGCCGGGTATGAACGGAGGCGGAATTTTGACCTGGTACTTGCCGGCGATGAACAGCACGTCGGGGAAGTTGACCGCGGCGGCACGGACCCGCACCAGCAGTTGTCCGGGCGCCGCAACGGGATCGGGCACGTCGTCGATCACCAGGTCCTCGGGTGTGCCATACGCACGACAGATCACCGCGCGCATCAACTGACCCCCAATCCCCGTACACAGAACCGCACCACGTGCGCGATGTCGTCGGCTCCGGGCTGCGCGGCCGAACCCACGTAGCGACGCATGGTAGCGGCGGTGCAGCTGAACACGGCCTCGACATCCCGCTCGACATCGCTACTGCCCAGCGCCGCAATGGGTTCGACGAGCAGCTCGCGAAGCGGCCGCATCATCTCCTGGTCGGCCGCGCGCCAATTGGTGCCGGCCGACATCTGGCCGGCCGCCGCGCGGGTCATGCTGATCAGGTGCGGGTCGGCCACCTGGGCCAGCGTGCCCTCGATCCACCGCATGACCTTGTCGCGGGGGTCTGATTCCTTGGCCATCTGGTGCTCGAGGTAGGAGACCACGATGGCTACCCCGCGTTCCATCACCGCCAGGATCAGGTCGTCCTTACCGGCGAAATATCGGTAGAACGCCTTGTTCGACGAGCCCGCCTCGGCGACGATGTCGCTGACCCGGGGCGCTTCGGGCGCGACGCGTTGCATGACGCGCACCGCGGCGGCCAGGATGCGTTCCACCTCCTCGGTGGCCTCGCGCTGGCGGTCGTCGAGCGCGCGTCCGACCGCCGCGCTCACGCGGTCAGAGGTCAACGAGCTCACCGTATTTGGCGCGCGCGGCCGCGCGCCGCACATCGAGCATCTCGCTGGGCCAGTCGCCTTCTTCGGCCTCGTAACCCTTGAGCAGCATCCTGGCCAGGTTCACCTTGTGCGCCTCGGTGGGCCCGTCGGCCAGGCCCAGCGCGATGCCGCCGAGCAGGACGTTGACCAGTGGCAGCTGATCGGTGAGCCCCAGCGCCCCGTGCACCTGGATCGCCCGCAGGGCAATCGATTTGAGCACCTGTGAGGCCAGGATTTTGCAGGCGGCGATCTCGGCCCGGGCGGCGCGCTCGTCACCCTGGTCGATCAACCACGCCGCGTGCAGCACGGTCAGTCGGAACGGAATCAACTCGGTGTAGGAGTCGGCGACGAACTCCTGGACCAGTTGTTTGTCGGCCAGCAGGCTGCCCTGGGTGAAGCGGCTTTTCGCCCGGCGCGACATGATCTCGACGGCGCGCTGCGCCATCCCGATGGAGCGCATCGCGTGGTGCAGCCGCCCGCCGGCCAGCCGGGTCTGCAATATCAGGAATCCCTGACCCGGCTCTCCCAGCAAGGCATCGGACGGCACTCGCACGTCGTTGTAGTGCACCAGGGAATGGCCCGGCTCGTGCGGGTCGGCCCCGACCAGATGGTGGTTGGCCTCCACGACCAGTCCCTCGGTGCCCGCCGGGATCAGGAACGTCGACGCGCCGGTATGCACCGGCACATCGGGGTCGGTGATCGCGACGACGATGAAGAAGGAGGCGACGGAGGCGTTGGAGGAGAAGTACTTTCGCCCGGTGATCACCCAGTCGTCGCCGTCGCGCACGGCCCGGGTGGTGAACACCCGCGGATCGGCGCCGCCTTGCGGCTCGGTCATCGAGAAGCACGAGAAGATCTCTCCGGACAGCAGGCCCGCCAGATAGCGGTCCTTTTGTTCCTGGGTCCCGAAGCGGGCGATGATCTCGGCGTTGCCGGTGTCGGGCGCCTGCGTCCCGAACACGATCGGCGCCCAGGGGCTGCGGCCCAGGATCTCGTTGATCAGCGTCAGCTTGACCGCGCCGAAGCCCTGCCCACCTAGCTCCGGGCCCAGATGCGGCGCCCACAAACCCTTGTCGCGCACCTGCTGTTTGAGCGGGTCGACGATGCGGCGTCGCTCGTCGTTCAGCGGCAGAAATTCACACCCGGGGAACAGCACCTCGAGCGGTTCCACCTCGTCGCGAACGAACCCGCGGATCCATTCGAGCTTGTCTGCGAACTCGGGCTCGGTAGAAAAGTCCCAGGACATCGCGCAACCTCCTGCTCGCTAAGGGATCCCGCCGTCGGCCCGCAAAATCGAGCCGGTAGTGAAGCTGGACGCGTCGGACGCCAAAAACAGGGCGGCGCCGACGATTTCGCGTGGGTCGCCCGCGCGCTGCAAGGAAAGGTGCTTGAACGGATTCTGAGGTGCCGCATCGAGATTCCAGGCCTTGCTCACGTCGGTGAGGAACGGCCCGGCCATCAGCGTGTTGACCCGCACCGCCGGGCCGAACGCCTTCGCCAGCGCCTCGGTCATGGCGTTCAGACCGGCCTTGGCCGCGGCGTAGGGGACGATGTCGGGTGTCGGCCGCAGCGAGCCGGCCGTACTCACGTTGATGATCGAACCCCGCCCGGCCGCCACCATGCGCTCACCGACCAACGCCGACAACCGGAACGGGCCCTTGAGGTTGAGGTTGACCACGGCGTCGAACAGCTTCTCGGTCACGTCGGTGAGCTTGTCGTACAACGGCGACATGCCCGCGTTGTTGATCAGCGCGTCGACCTTGCCGAACCGCTCGTAGGTCGCCTCGACCAAGCCGTCCAACTGATCCCAGCGCCCCACGTGCACCTGATACGGCATGGCCGCACGGCCGGTCTCGGCCTCGATCTCCTTGGCGGTGGAGGCGCAGTTGTCCAGGTTGCGGCTGGCGATCACCACATCCGCTCCGCAGCGCGCCGCGCCGAACGCCATCTCACGTCCCAGCCCGCGGCTGCCGCCGGTGACCAGGACGACCCGGTCGGTGAGGTCGAAAAGCTGCTCGGCATAACCCATTTCAGGACACCCTGTTGGATCGGGCGAGTTCGGCTGCCGTCGCGATGAGCTGCAAGATCATCGGCCCGAACGCGTCGGTGATCTTGGGGTCGACCTTCCCGGTGCGCACCCCGGCAGCGTAGGTCTTCTCCAGCACGATGCCCAGTTTCCAGTTGGCCAGCACCAGGTAGTAGTCGATGTCCTCGGTCGACAAGCCGCTGACGGTTTCGTAGTGGTCCAACAGCTCGCTGCGCGTTGGCATGCCGCGCATGTCGAGATAAAACCCGTCCTCGCGCGGCTTTTCACCGTCGTAGCCCAGTAGGCACCACGCCAGGTCGAGCAGCGGATCGCCGACAGTGGTCATCTCCCAGTCGACGATCGCGGCAAGACGCGCCGGCTCGCCGTGCGCGAACATCACATTGGCGAACTGATAGTCGCCGTGCATGATGCCGGCCCGGTAGTGCGCCGGACGGTTGCGGCGCAGCCAGTCGGACGCCTCGTCAAGACCGGGCAGCTCGCGGACCTTATAGGCGTCCAGAAACGCCAGCCAGCGATCGACCTGCCGCTCGTGGAATCCGTCGGGGCGGCCGAAGCCTTCGAGCCCTTGCTTGCGCCAATCCACCCGGCCAAGCCTGGCCGCGCCGTCGACCAATTGGAAGGCCAGGCCGCGCCGGGCCGCCAAGTCGGTGTCGAACGGCGGTTGCCACCCGCCGTCCATCGGGCACCACCCGTCGATCGCCTGCATGACGTAGAACGGCATCCCGAGCACGTCGCCGGTGTCGTCGGCGGCGATCAGCGCCGCATGCGGGACATCCGTGCCGGACAGCGCGCGAACCAGGCGAATCTCCCGCAGCAGCCCGTCGATGCGGGCGGCGTCCGCCCGGGGACCGGGCATCCGCAACACCATGCGCCGGCCGGCGCGCTCGATCAGGTAGAGGGTGTTCTGCGAACCGCCCTTCAGCTGGGTCAGCTGCGGTTCTTCCCCGTTCCCCGGTGCGTCGTTGGCGTCCAGCCACCGGGCGAATACGGCCGCGTCGAGTCCCGATTCACCCACGTGAGTCACCCCGCATCGCCGCACATCACAATCTCTGTGCGGAGAATAGCATTCTCACGCGTGCCGTGGCGCCGTCGGGTCAGTCCGGCTTGTGCGCGCTCAACAGGAACCCGGGCGCCATGAAGTGGCCCTCGTCGTCGTGGTCGAGATGCGCCAGCGGATTGTCCGGCGACCCGGCCGCGTCGTCTGTGCCGTACACCTTCGCCGCGCGAACCTCGTCGACCCGCCACAGCGTCGCGACGGCATCGCGCAGTTCGGTTTCGGTGAAGCCGGGTGGGCCCGGCCGGCCCGAATGGGCATCGTCCAGTGCCCCGGCCGCGAAGGCCAGGATGTACAGCGAGGCTCCCGGCGCCGCCGCGCGAAAGATGGACTGCACGTAGTCATGGCGCCGTTCGGGTGGCAGCGCATGGAACAGCCCGCTGTCCAGGATGGTGGAGAAGCGGCCGTCATAGCCGCCGAATCTGGTGACGTCGGCCTGGGCGAAAGTCGCCGTGGCGAGCCCTTGTTCGGCGGCCGCGGCGGTGGCCGCAGCAATCGCAGTCGCGCTGGCATCCAGGCCGACCACGGTGTAGCCGAGCGCGGCAAGGCTCAGCGAGAGCGCGGCGTGGCCACAGCCGGAGTCCAGCACCTCGCTGCGCACCTTGCCTTGGTCGATGAGCAGCGCCAGCTCCGGCTGGGGCCGGCCGATGCTCCACGGGGGCGGGGCGGCCTGCCGGTAGGCGGCGTCCCAATCCCTATCCGGTTCGGTCATCGGTCCTCCTCGAGATTGGCGTCACCCGGCGATGAGAAACTGGCGCTGCCAACCATCGAACGACAGGAAGACATATGCAAGTGCTTCTGGTCCGGCACGCGCTGCCGCTGCGCAGCGAACACGGCCAAGGTTCCGACCCGGATCTGTCGGAGGAAGGGTTGGCGCAGATCGAGCGACTCCCCAAGGCGCTCGCCAGGTTTCCCATTGCCCGCGTGGTGAGCAGTCCGCAGCGCCGGGCCATCCAGACCGCCGAGCCGGTCGCGGCGGACCGCGGGCTGACCGTCGAGGTCGACGATCGCTTCGCCGAGTACGACCGCGACCTGCCGGTGTACATCCCCGTCGAGCAGATCCGCGCGGAGATGCCCGAAGAATGGGCGCGACTGGCTCAGGGGCATCTACCCAGCGCGGTCGACGAGGATGCGTTTCGTGACCGGGTGCGCGCCGCGGTCGACGACCTCGTCGCCGCCGCCGACCCCGACGACACCGTCGCGGTGTTCAGCCACGGCGGGGTCATCAACGTCCTCTTGCACGAAATTCTGGGCACCGCCCGGCTGCTGTCCTTTCCCGTCGACTACGCGTCGGTCACGCGGCTGTTGTTCTCCCGGTCCGGTCAGGCGACGGTCGCCGCGGTCAACACGACCGAACACGTCTGGGACCTGTTGCCGCGAAACCAAAGGATGCTCGACGACGACGCCGGCCGCGGCGGCTGAGCGAAAGATCGGCACATCGCAGGTGGTGCACCGCGTCGGGCTCGGCGATGGTAGACAAGTTCGGTGACTTCAGCTGACCAACTCGAGGGCCTCGACCTGGCCTCGCTCGACCGGTACCTGCGTTCACTGGGGATCGGGCGAGACGGCGAGTTACGCGCGGACTTCATCTCCGGTGGTCGCTCCAATCTGACGTTCCGCGTCTACGACGACAGCACCAGCTGGCTGGTGCGGCGACCGCCCCTGCACGGCTTGACACCGTCGGCGCACGACATGGCCCGCGAGTACCGCGTCGTTGCGGCGCTACAGGACACACCCGTTCCGGTGGCGCGCACGATCGCGCTCTGCGAGGACGATTCGGTGCTGGGCGCCCCCTTCCAGATCGTCGACTTCGTCGACGGCCAGGTGGTACGTCGTCGCGCTCAACTGGAATCGTTCAGCCACACCGTCATCGGCGGGTGCGTCGACTCGTTGATCCGGGTCCTGGTCGATTTGCACCATGTCGACCCCAGCGCCGTCGGCTTGGCCGATTTCGGCAAGCCCAGCGGTTATCTGGAGCGTCAGGTGCGGCGATGGGGTTCGCAATGGTCGCTGGTGCGGTTGCCCGAGGATCGGCGCGATGCCGACGTCGAACGGCTGCATTCCGGTCTGGGCGAGGCCATTCCGCAGCAGAGCCGCACGTCGATCGTGCACGGCGATTACCGGATCGACAACACGATCCTGGACGCCGACGACCCGACCACGGTCCGCGCCGTCGTCGACTGGGAGCTCTCCACGCTGGGCGATCCGCTGTCCGACGCCGCCCTGATGTGCGTATACCGCGACCCCGCCCTGGATTTGATCGTCAACGCGCAGGCCGCCTGGACATCGCCGTTGCTGCCGACGGCCGACGAACTGGCCGACCGGTATTCGTTGGTGGCCGGTACACCGCTGGCGCATTGGGAGTTCTACATGGCGTTGGCCTACTTCAAGCTCGCCATCATCGCCGCGGGCATAGACTTCCGCCGGCGGATGTCGGATCAAGCCCGGGGCGCGGACTCCGACCACGCACCGGAGGTGGTGGCGCCGCTGATCTCCCGGGGTCTGGCCGAACTGGCCAAGCTGCCCGGCTAGCGCGCGACGGCCGCGTGGCTTTTCTTCGCCGCGCGGCGAAGCTGCAAGATCCGTGCGGTGCCGGCCGCAACCGTGATCAGGCCGCCGACCACGGCGGCCAGCAGGATAGCCACGCCCAACGGCAGGCTCCAGTGCCAGCCCAGGAACTTGAAGTCCGTCGGCGACGTGTTCTGGGTAATGAAAATCAGCAACAGGATCAGGATTACGAATCCGGCGACCAGCGACGACCACAGCGCTCCGGCGCGGGTGAAGCCAATGGCCGGTTGCTTGGTGGTTGCGCCCGTTTTGGGTGCAGGATCGGGCTTGGGAGGTGGCTGGCCGGGCGAGGCAGGGGTTTGGCTGCTCATAGTGCCATCTTTGCCCCATCCCGAGCAGATTGAAACCGATTCACCGCAACCGGTGCTCGGGGACCGGCATCGGCGCCGTTCGGGCGTTAGGGTCGGCGGTATGACGGCACTGCCGCGACGTCGGAGCGCGATTACGCGCGCGGCGGCATTAGTGCTGGCGATGTCCGTCGTTGCGGCGTGCAGCAATTCCGATCCGTTGGGAGCGCAGGTTCGCAGCCCCAACTCCATCGTCATCGGCTCCGGCGATTTCCCGGAGTCGCAGATCATCGCCGAGATCTACGCACAAGCGTTGCAGGCCAACGGTTTCGAAGTGGGCAAGCGGATGGGCATCGGCAGCCGCGAAACGTATATCCCTGCGCTCAAAGACCATTCCATTGACCTGGTGCCGGAGTACATCGGCAATCTGCTGCGCTATGTTTGGCCGCAGTCCGACGCCACCACATTGGAAGCGGTCGAGCGGGAGCTCGACCAGCGCCTGCCCGACGGCCTGTCAATTCTGACGCCCGCGCCGGCCGCCGACACCGACACCGTCACGGTGGCCGGGCAGACGGCGAAGTCCTGGGATCTGAAGGCGATCGCCGATTTGGCGGCACATTCGCCCGACGTGCGATTCGGGGCGCCCTCGGCCTTCGCGACCCGGCCGGCGGGCCTGCCGGGGCTGCGGCAGAAGTATGGGCTCGACATCAGACCGGGCAACTTCGTCGCCATCGACGACGGCGGTGGCGCGGTCACCGTGCGCGCGTTGCTCGAGGGAAGGGTGAATGCCGCCAATATCTTCACCACATCGCCGGCGATACCGCAGAACCATTTGGTGGTCCTCGACGACCCCGAACACAACTTCGTAGCCGGAAACATTGTGCCGCTTATCAATACGCAGAAGAGGTCCGACCGTCTCAAGGTCGTTCTGGACGCGGTCTCGGCGAGGCTGACCACCTCAGGTGTCGCTGGACTCAATGCCGCGGTGTCGGGAAACTCGGGCATCGACCCTGACGAGGCGGCGCGAAACTGGGTGAAGGACAACGGCTTCGACCACGCGATCGGAGGATGACTTGATCATCTTCGACAACGTCAGCAAGGCCTTCGCCGACGGCACCACCGCCGTCAACCAGCTGAGCCTGACCGTCCCCAACGGCAAGCTGACCGTCTTCGTCGGGTCCTCGGGCAGCGGCAAGACCACGGCGCTGCGCATGATCAACCGGATGATCGAGCCCACCTCGGGCAGCATCTCGATCGACGGCGTCGATGTCTCCAGCCGCGACCCGGTAAAGCTGCGACTGGGAATCGGATACGTCATCCAGCACGCCGGCCTGATGCCGCATCAACGCGTAATCGACAACGTGGCAACGGTTCCCGTCTTACGCGGCCAGTCTCGCAGGGCCGCCCGCAAGGCCGCCTACGCGGTGCTCGAACGGGTGGGGCTGGACGCCAAGCTCGCAACCCGTTACCCCGCGCAGCTCTCCGGAGGCGAGCAACAACGGGTCGGCGTGGCGCGGGCGCTGGCCGCCGACCCGCCGATCCTGTTGATGGACGAGCCGTTCTCCGCCGTCGATCCGGTGGTTCGCCACGACCTGCAGAACGAGATACTGCGCCTGCAAGGCGAAATGCACAAGACGATCGTCTTCGTCACCCACGACATCGATGAGGCGCTGCGGCTCGGCGAACGGGTGGCGGTGTTCAAGGGCGGCTCATTACAGCAGTACGACGAACCCGGCCGGCTGCTGTCGCGGCCGGCCAATGATTTCGTGTCCAGGTTCATCGGGCTGGGCCGTGGCTATCGATGGTTGCAGCTTCTCGACGCGACCGGTCTGCCGTTACACGACGTCGAGCGGATCGCGGCCGACAAGCTCTCCGGGGCAAGGCTTTCCGACGGTTGGGCGGTCGTCGTCGACGACGACGGTGCGCCGCTGGGCTGGATCGACGAGGCGGGCCTGCGTCGGCATCGCGACAATGTGTCGTTGTCCGAAAGCGTGAGCGGCATCGGATCGCTGTTTAGGCCGCGGGGCAATCTGAGCCAGGCGCTGGATTCCGCGCTGTCGTCGCCGTCGGGCATCGGCGTCGCGGTGGACGACGCCGGCAAGGTGATCGGCGGTGTGCTGGCCGCCGACGTGTTGGCAGCGGTCCAGGCCCAGCGGCTGGGCGCCGCGGAACCTCAAGGGACTTAGCCGGTGCACTACCTGCTGACCCACCTCGACGACGCCCGGACGCTGACCGCGGAACATCTCTGGCTGGCCTTGGTGCCGGTGCTGATCGGGCTGGCGATCGCGCTGCCGCTGGGCATGCTGGTGCAGCGCAAGCGAATCGCCCGCCGGCTCACGACGGCGGCCGCCAGCGTCGTGTTCACCATTCCATCGCTGGCCCTGTTCGTGGTTTTGCCGATGCTGATCGGGACCCGCATCCTCGACGAGGCCAACGTCATGGTGGCGTTGACGGCCTACACCGCCGCACTGCTGGTGCGCGCGGTGCTCGAGGCGCTCGACGCGGTGTCGGCCCAGGTGCGTGACGCCGCCACGGCGGTCGGCTATCCGCCGCTCACGCGGATACTGAAAGTTGAACTGCCGCTGTCGATTCCGGTACTCGTTGCCGGTTTGCGGGTGGTCGTGGTCACCAACATCGCGATGGTTTCGGTCGGTTCGGTGATCGGCATCGGTGGCCTGGGCAGCTGGTTCACCCAGGGCTACCAGACCAACAAGAGCGATCAGATCCTGGCGGGCATCATCGCGCTGTTCCTGCTGTCGGTGGTCATCGATGTGCTGATCGTGTTGGCCGGCCGGTTGGCCACACCGTGGGCACACGCCACCCGGAGCACCGGCCGCCGTTCGGTCGTGGCGCCCGTTGTGGGTGGTGCGCGATGAACTTCGTCGAGCGGGCGATCTCCTACGTGCTGACCGCCGACAACTGGACGGGCCCGGTGGGGCTCGCGGCCCGCATCCTCGAGCATCTCGAGTACACCGCCCTGGCGGTGGCGGCCTCGGCGCTCATCGCGATTCCCGTCGGCTTGATCATCGGGCACACCGGCCGCGGCACCCTGCTGGTGGTGGGTGCCGTCAACGGCCTGCGCTCCCTGCCGACGCTGGGCGTGCTGCTGTTCGGGACGCTGCTGTTCGGGTTGGGGCTCGGTCCGTCTTTGGTGGCGCTGATGCTGCTGGGTGTGCCGGCGTTGTTGGCCGGTACCTACGCCGGGATCGCGAATGTCGAGCCGACGGTCGTCGATGCGGCCCGCGCGATGGGTATGACCGAGGCCCAGGTGCTGATGCGCGTCGAAGTGCCGAATGCGTTGCCGTTGATCCTCGGTGGGCTCCGCAGCGCGACGCTGCAGGTGGTCGCCACCGCGACGGTGGCCGCCTACGCCAGCCTCGGCGGTCTGGGCAGATACCTGATCGACGGGATCAAAGAACGTGAGTTTCATCTCGCCCTTGTCGGGGCGTTGATGGTTGCCGCGTTGGCGCTGGTGCTCGACGGACTGCTGGCTCTCGCGGTGTGGATTTCGGTGCCGGGCACCGGGCGGTTGCGGCGAACATACCGGGCACTTCCGCAGCGGTTGGCGGGCACGTCTTACGGTAGATGAGTGAACGCAGCCCCCTCTGACCCGTCTCGCCGCGTGTGGCAGGCGATGCTCACCTGGCGCGCACATGATGCTCCCCGGATGGAATCGGTACGAGTTCAGGTGTCCGGCAACAGAATCAAGGCCAATGGCCGCATCATCGCCGCCGCCACCGATACCCACCCGGCGTTCGGCGCCTATTACGACTTGCTGACCGATGAGACCGGCGCCACCAAGCGGCTCGGCATGACCGTGACCCTGGCCGAGCGTGAGCGCGTCTTCTCGTTCGCCCGCGACGAAGAGAACATGTGGTTGGTCACCGACCATCAGGGCGAGCACCGCGCGGCCTACAACGGTGCGCTCGACATCGACGTGGAGTTCAGCCCGTTCTTCAATGCGCTGCCCATCCGGCGGCTCGGGCTGTACGAGCGAGCCGCCTCGGTCACGCTGCCGGTGGTCTATGTGAACATGCCGGACATGTCGATCACCGCGGACACCGTGAGCTACAGCAGCACCGGCAGTCTGGACGCGATCAAGTTGCGCTCGCCGATCTCCGACACCACGGTGAGCGTCGACGACGAAGGCTTCATCGTCGACTATCCAGGCTTGGCAGAGCGGATCTGATCACCCCGCCGGCCCGGCCCGCCGCGGCCAGTTCCTGACGCCAGTTCTCCGCCCCGACGATGACGTGGAAGATGTCGGAGCGCGGGAAGCTGTCGTAACGCGTTCGCGCGGCGTGGCCTGCGTCGACGAGGTCGGCGACCGAGTTATGGGACGCCAGCGATTGCCGGGCGCGTTTCAGCAGCTCGATCGCGCGATCGGCCGTGGGCACCAGTTGATCGGAGTTGCCTTCGCACATCGCCCGGACCAGGTCCGGGGCCGTGGCCGCCACCCGGGTCCCGTCCCGGAATGACCCGGCGGCCAATGCGAATGCCAGCGGGACGTCTGCGGCCACGACGGCCAGCGTCTCGGCGAGCAGGTGGGGCAGATGCGAGATGGCCGCCGCGGCGGCGTCGTGCTCGTCGGACCTGGCCGGCACGACCACCGCGCCGCAGTCCAGGGCCAGCGTCATCACCGTCGACCAGACCGAAGGATCGACATGATCGTCGACGCTGATCACCCAGGGGGCCCCGGTGAACAAACCGGCGTAGCCGGCGGCCCATCCCGAATGCGCGGTGCCCGCCATCGGGTGGCCCCCGACGAACCGCTTCAGCAGACCGGCCGCGACCACCTGATCGAGCACCGCTTGCTTGACGCTGGTGACGTCGGTCAATGCGCACTCCGGAGCGTTCTCCTTGATGTGGGCGAGCATGCCCGCCATCGCCGGCATCGGCACGGCCAGCACGATCAACGCTTCGGCGGCGGCGGCACGAGACAGCGTCGCGATCAGATCGGTGTCGGCGTCGAAGCCGTCGGCGGTCGCGGCGTGCGCGCCCTCCACCGACCGGTTGTAGCCGAACACCTCGCGGCCGGCCGCCGTTGCGGCCCGCATTATCGAGCCACCGATCAACCCCAGCCCGAGCACACACACCGGTGTCTTAGAAGGAGGGCTTGCCACATTCCAAGGTTGGCACATCCGGCTGGGAACGGCGCCGTCAGATCTCGCGGCTACCAGGCGCCATCTGGTCAGGGGCCTGGTCAGGGACTACCGTAAGCGGCCATGGGAGCACAACGGGCCTCCGCCCAGCGCCTGTCCGCCGACACCCCGGACGGTTTCGGTGTCGCGGTGGTGCGTGAAGAGGGGCAGTGGCGCTGCGCCCCGATGGCCCGTAAGTCGCTGTTGAGCCTCTCGGCCGCGGAGACCGAGCTGCGTGAACTGCGCAGTTCCGGGGCGGTCTTCGGGCTGCTCGACGTCGACGACGAATTCTTCGTCATCGTCCGGCCCGCTCCGTCGGGGACGCGGTTGTTGCTCTCCGACGCCACCGCCGCGCTGGACTACGACATTGCCGCGGAAGTGCTCGACAAGTTGGATGCCGACATCGATCCGGAGGATCTCGAGGACTCGGATCCTTTCGAAGAGGGCGACTTAGGGCTGTTGTCCGACGTCGGGTTGCCCGAGGCGGTGCTGGGGGTAATCCTCGACGAGACCGATCTGTACGCCGACGAGCAGTTGGGCCGCATTGCCCGCGAGATGGGCTTCGCCGACCAGTTGTCCGCGGTGATCGACCGCCTCGGTCGGTGATCGCAAGCGCGGCGGAGCCGGGCGTGGCGGGTCGCCACCGCTGATGGAGCCGCGCGCGGCGGGTCGCCGCCATCAGAACCCGTCGGTGAGATCTGACGACGACCTGATCCGTTCCGCATTGTCGGTTGCCGCGACTGCGGGTCCCCGTGACGTGCCCATCGGGGCGGTGGTGATCGGCGCGGACGGAACCGAACTGGCCCGCGCGGTCAATGCGCGCGAGGCGCGGGGAGACCCGACGGCCCACGCCGAGATCTTGGCATTGCGCGCGGCGGCCGAGGTTCTCGGCGACGGGTGGCGCCTGGAAGGCGCCACGCTGGCGGTCACCGTGGAACCGTGCACCATGTGCGCGGGCGCGCTGGTGCTCTCGCGCGTCGCCCGGCTGGTGTTCGGCGCCTGGGAGCCCAAGACGGGGGCGGTCGGGTCGCTGTGGGACGTGGTCCGCGATCGGCGGCTCAACCACCGCCCGGAAGTGCGCGGTGGTGTGCTGGCGCAGGAGTGCGCTGCGCCACTGGAGGCCTTCTTCGCCCGCCAGCGATTGGGGTGACGGCCCTTCGGTTGGGTAAGCTGCTCGGCGGTGGCGTGTCCGAGCGGCCTAAGGAGCACGCCTCGAAAGCGTGTGACGGCTAAAACCGTCCGAGGGTTCAAATCCCTCCGCCACCGCCAAGACTGCACGAAAGCCCCAGTGGTTTAGCTGGACGCCGGCCGACCGCCGCGTGCGCGCATGTTTCGCACCGCGCGCGTGGGCCGGGAAGTCGCGGTTTAAAAATCACATTTTTGGGCAAACAGCGGCATGATCGCACGTCACAGCCCTCGTCTTGTGGCTTCCGCCGTGGCCGTCGTGTCGGGCGTTGCCGGTGGTGTCCTCGTATCCGCCATCCCTCCCGCCGGTGCGGATCCGTGTCCGGAGGTTCAGGTGGTGTTCGCCCGCGGCACCGACGATCCGCCCGGCCTCGGTCCGACCGGGCAGGCATTCGTCGACTCCCTGCACTCGCGCATCGGCGCAAAGTCGTTCGACGTCTATCCGGTCGATTACCCCGCCACCCATGACTGGACGAGCGCGGGGGAGGCCGGCGTCAGAGACGCCGGCGCACACGTCGTCACGATGGCGCACGACTGTCCCAACACGAAGATGGTGCTCGGCGGCTACTCCCAAGGTGCGGCCGTGATGGGCTTCGTCACCTCACCCGTCGTACCGAACGGGATCGATCCGGCGGCCGTGCCCAAACCGTTGGATCCGGAGGTGGCCAACCACATCTCCTCTGTCGTGCTCTTCGCCTTGCCCAACGAGAAGGCGATGAACTTCTTCGGCGAGCCGCCGGTCGTTATCGGCCCGCTCTATCAGGCCAAGACCATCCAGGTGTGCGCTGCCCAGGACCCGATCTGCTCTGAGGGCATGAATTTCGCCGCGCACGACACGTACTCCACCAACATGGCGGTGATCGACCAGGGTGCCGCCTTTGCGGCCGGTCGTCTTGGCGGAGGTCCTGAAGGCGGATCCATGTAAGCGGATGGTTGCGGCGATCTTTGTGATTGAACGCACGAATCGGGCCGTCGACGATTGGCGCTCGATGCTTGCCAACCACTAACTTCCCTGAGGTGAAGTTCTCAGCTGCTGGCGCAGTCGCGCGGTGGATCGCGCCTTTGCTCACGGTTGCGGCGGTCGCCGGCATGGGTCTACTCGGAGACCCGGTACAGGTTCGTCCCGCCCCGACGGTGCGCCTGGTTGCCGACGGCGACCCATTGGCCGGAGCGCCGTTCTATGTCAACCCGACGTCGGCCGCCATGCGCGCCGCGCAGAGTGCCGATCCGCCGAGCCCGGAGTTGACCACCATCGCCAACACACCGCAGGCGTACTGGATCGTCCCGGGCGGGTCGGCGGCAACGGTCGGGAAGTATGTCGGCGACGCGAATGCGGCCGGCGCCATCCCGATTCTGGCGATTTATGGCATCCCGCACCGCGACTGCGGCAGCTTCGCCGCCGGCGGCATGGGCTCGGCCGACGGCTACCGCTCGTGGATCGACGGCATCGCATCGGGCGTGGGCACTTCGCGGGTGGCGATCATCGTCGAACCCGATGCGCTCGCGATGGCCGATTGCCTATCGGGTGATCAGCGCCAGGAGCGCTTCGATTTGATTCGCTACGCCGTCGACACGCTGACCCGCGACCCGAACGCGGCCGTCTATGTCGACGCGGGTCACCTGCGCTGGCATACGGCCGACGACATGGCCGCCAGGCTCAACCAGGTGGGTGTCGGTCACGCGCGGGGCTTCAGCATCAACACCGCGAACTTCTTCACCACCGAGGACGAAATCGGTTACGGCGAGGCCATTTCGGGCCTCACGAATGGTTCGCACTACGTGATCGACACGTCGCGCAATGGAGCCGGACCGGCACCGGACTCCGACCTGAACTGGTGCAACCCCAGCGGCCGAGCACTCGGCACTCCGCCTACCGCGGCTACCGCGGGAGCGCACGCCGACGCCTACTTGTGGATCAAACGTCCGGGTGAATCCGACGGAACGTGCGGCAAAGGTGATCCACCGGCCGGCAACTTCGTGAACCAGTACGCCATCGATCTGGTTCACAACGTCGGCCACTAGGAGCGGCTCGAGCCTGACCCCGCGTCGGCCAGCGCCACGTCGCCGGCGTGGACGAATTTGCGATTCGCGCTCGTTCCCGGTTGACGATGGATAACATTTGGGTACCAAAAGCAGCACAACGAGCGCACGGCACGAGGCGTCATGGCCAAGAAAGTCGGGATCATCGCCGTCATCGCGATCTGTACTGCCTTCATTGCGGCCCCGGGGACAGTGTCCGGCTTCCTAGCGCGCGCAGACGATTCGGGAGCCGTGTTGTACGGCGGCATCAACCAGCTTCGTCAGGGATGCGCGGCCATCAATGATGACCCGCGTCTGGCCGAAGCGGCCCAGCGGCACGCCGACGACATGCTGCGCAGCGGGGTGAACGGACACATCGGCTCGGACGGCTCGTCGCCGCAAGCGCGGATCACGGATGCGGGCTATCGGAGCAGGTACTCGGGCGAGATCGTCTTCTGGGGCACGGGTTCCGCCGCGAATCCCAACAAGGCCCTCGACATGTGGATGCAAAGTCCCCCACACCGAGCGATCATCCTGAATTGCGGGTATAACGCGGGCGGCTTCGCCACCGCCTGGGACGGCAACAAAATGACCGCCGTCGGTGACTTCGCGGCCTCGTAAGCTGCTCTGCGCCAAGCTTTTTCACTACCTTTGACGGCGATTACACGTGAGGCAGCCAGCCGGACCCGTGCGGTGAGAGCACAAAGCCACGGCCCTGGGGGTCTTTGCACGCAGTGGTGCCCGCGTTGTCGACCCCGCAGATCACGCCGTCCACGGTGATGGAATGCAAGGGGGGCAGGGTCTTCAAAGGGTGCCCGTAGACCTGATTATTGGCGGCGATCGGGTCACCGGATTGTGCCAACCCAGAGGTGGTCCCGATCGCGTTCACCGCGCCGGTCCCGGTGGCCGGCGGGATAGCGGGAAAGTTATTGCCGGTGCACTGCGCCTCTCCGGAGAAAAAATCGCATGTGATGCCGTCCGGGGTAAGGAAATACACCGTGTTGAGCGGTGAGCGCCCCGTGTTGGGCAGCCCTATCGTGTAATCCGCGACGTTAACCGGTGCGTACCCGCTCATGTCCGGAAAAGCAGGCGTGTCGGCGCGCGCATTGCAGCTGGTCATCACGGCGCTGACTATCCCGGCAGCGACGGCGAGAGTCTTGCTGATCATCGTGATCCTATCGGCGGGCGGGTTAGTGGTTCGCATTAACCTGAAACTCCTGGGTGTTGTAGGGAGTGTTGGTCGTTGTGTTCCATTGACTGACAAAAAGATTCAGCTTATCCAGCGTTGATCCGGGAAGTATGAATCCACCGTAATTCTGGGGTACGAAGTTTGTTCCTTGCGGGTTACTCTGCTGCGCAACAACTGTCGGTCCAACGGTCAACACCTTCGTGGGGTCATTCGCCACTCGGACTTCGACGTTTCCACTGCCCTGGTTGAAACCCGAGAGCACCGCCTGGCCGCCGACTTCCCTGAAACTGAGTTCCCCGAAGGGGGTGCGGCTGATCGGTGCGGTGGCGACTTCGCCGGGCTGGCCCCACCCGCTTCCGTTCCAGGGTTGCCAGTATTGGCGCTCGGTGACGTGATTCGGATCGACGCGGTACATGGTCACGCCTCGGGATCGGTCGAACGAGTCGGCCGCGATGTACACCGTGCCGTCTTTGGCTTGAAAACCGCTGATCTGCGTAGGCTGGCTCGCCGCGCTGGTGCCCGGGTGGACGGCGTCGTTCGGATTGGGAGGGTTCGGTGTCCACGGACGCCACGATCCTGGGATCGGTTTCCATCCTTGGCCGGGATCGTTGGTCACCTTGACCAGCCATGTTCCGCCGGTGGGGTTCAGGTTGTTGGTCCCGGCGACCATCATGTACGTGGTGCCGTCACTCATGCGGATACTTCCGGCGGGCAGCGTGTCTGTCCCTTTTGCCTCCGGTGGCGGTGGGAACAAGACGTTTTGGCCGTCTTGGCCAGTCAGCGGCGCACCGAAATGCGGGCGGCCCTCGTCGTCGAAGGTGACCGGCACGGCCACCGACGGGTAGTGCTTGCCGTCGTAGGCCTTATCGCCGGTGAACGAATCCCCGAAGATTGCGTACAACTTTGCGGGCTGTCCGTTCTCCCCGGGCACCTCGACCACTTCGCCCAGGTCGGCCGCCCCGATCCCTGGGACGCCTGGGATACCGCCGGTTCCGGCGATCGGTCCCAGGTTTCGTGCCTCACCCGGCTTCAACGGACTTTCCATCCAGGTGTCGACGGTTGTCGGGGGGTTGTAACCGTCGGTGTGCAGAGCCTCCATCGATTTCCGCAACGTGTCCGAGTAGGCATTGCGAATTGAATTCATCTGCTTGACGGCATCGCGGACGTCGTCCACGGCCTGGGCGTGCGCAGCCTCCTTCAGCCTCTCCAGTTTGGCGCGTTCCGACGGGGAGAGGTCGAGGGTCAAGTCGTGTTTTATCGCGCCGATGAGCCTGTCGAGCCCCCGCAGCGAACTCTCCAGGGCGGCGATCTCCTGAGCGCCTTGCTTTTGCGCGTCGGCCAGCGCGGCGGCGATACCTTCCAACTCGGCGCCGATCTTCGGCAATTGCTCTGATTGCGCGCCAAGGGATTTGGTGACCCGCTGCACTTCCTCTGAGTCGTTGATCGGGTGTCCACCGTCCTGATGGTTCCAGGACGCGGCGAAGCGTTTCCGGGCTTCCTCGAAGGCGTGGTCGGCCTCGGCGGTGTGCCGACCCGCGCCATGAAAGGCCTCAGCCAGCTGTGAAATCTGGAACGGGCTGCCGGCCTGCAAGCTCTGGTTGATCGCCCACGGATCGCCGCCGGCCGACGCGATCAGCTCTGCTTCGCTCAGGTTTTCCCACGTCATTGTGCCGCCAGCAGCAGACAAACACCGACGAGCATCGCCGCCCCCTTCTGAGCTGGTACAACCCTACTACCGGAAGGTGTATGGCGGCGTGGTGTCGGTTGGCTTGACTGGGGTCACGGAGGACGCGACCTTTTCAGGTCTGGCTACCGGCCAGCTTTCGCACCGTCAGCGCTTCGATGTCTTGGAACGGCCGCCCCTCGGGCCGGATCAGGTCGTGGAACCACACCTTGGGCACCGAGGTGTAGGGGTGATCCCACGAGTCCCACGGGAAGTAGGTCTGGGTCTTGCCGGCCACCAGACCCCAGTTGATGGCACCGACGTTGTGGCGCTTGGCAACCGGCAGTATCGATTGGACGGTGCTGCCCTGGGGTCGCGCCATGTATTCCGTGCACAGGATCGGCCGGCCCAGCGGGGTGAGCTCGTTGATCCGGTTCTCGAACCCGGCGGGGCCCGCGTAGGAGTGAAAGGTGATCACGTCGGCGTTGGCGAGCTGAATGTCGCTGATCGCGCTGCGACCCTGCGGTTGTCCCCAATCCCCGCGCCACACACCACTTGTCAGCGGTTGGCTGGGCTCTACAGCGCGGGCCCAACGAAAGACCTGGGGGAGCAGGTTGGCGACCAGTTGCTCCTTATCGCTTCGTTCGACGCTGCGGTACTGGCGGGCGGGGTTGTCGGGTTCGTTCCACAGGTCCCAGCCCAAAACCCGGTCATCGTTGCGGAATTGGGTCATCACCGCCGTGACGTAGTCGTGCATGACCTGGACGTACCGTGGATCGCCGAGGCGTTCGGCGCCCGGGCTCTGCGCCCAGCCTGAGTTGTGCACGCCGGGCCTCGGCGCGCGCTGGCGTCCCGCGCGCGGTTGCGGATCCCAACAGGAGTCGAAGAAAACGAACAGCGGTTTGATGCGGTGGCGCGCCGCGATGTCGACGAATTGCCCAAGGCGCGTTTGAAAGCCGCGCTGATCGGCCGCCCAGAGCTGATCATGAAGGAACACCCGCGCGGTGTTGTGCCCGTAGAACTGCGCCCAGCCGAGCTCGGTATCGATGCGCCGTAGGTCGAAGGTGTCGGGCTGGAACATCTCGAACTGGTTGATGGCGTTCGCCGGGATGTAGTTAGCCCCAACGAGCCAGCCCTGCGCTTGATACCAGCGGTTGGCGCGCTCGGGTGACCACCGGCCCGCTTCCTCCGCCGTGGCCCGCGGCATCCGGGCGACTGCGGCGCCCGCGGCCAGCAACAGAGGGAGTTTCAGGGCCGTACGTCGTTGCACGATGTGACGATAAGTTTTCGGGGCGATTTCCCTGGGATTTGCTCAGCGCGTCGCGATGACTTCAGATGACGATCGTTACCGTGCCGTCACCGGCGTCGTCGAGCGATGGACCCGCGCGTCATCGTGACCAATCCGTGACCATCGGCAATCGGCGAGCCACACCGTCATGACTGCCGATGACGATAAAATGCTGCCCCGACCTATACCAAATGCGTTGTCCGGCAATCGATAAGGACGGCAAAGCGTCGGACGCCTAACGCAGCTTGCGACCGTGGTTGTCTTTGACGTTGCCGGTGAAGATCAAGATCGCGTCGACGATGGCCCAAACGATGCCGCCGAGCAGAACTGGCAGACCGACAAAACAGAACAGGCTGAAGAGAACTCCGAACAGGCCGAGGCACAACTGCGCCACCGCGATCTGAGTCGAGTCGATGTAGAAGCGGCCGACCCCGAACAAGCCGAAGAACAGCTGTAGCAAGCCGGCGGTTGTGGCGGACTTATCCGACAGCGGTAGCCCGGTAGTTTGATCGCGACCATAGGGCGCCTGCGGGTCGACATAACCCGGGTAGCCGGCGTATCCCGGATACGCCTGCGGGGGCCGATATCCCGGCGGCGGTGGGTGGTGCGGATTCGGCTGCGGCCCGTAACCCGGCGGCTGCCATCCCCAGGGTGGCTCACCGGGCGCATTCGGGGGTTGGTTCGGCGGTGTCGACATCGATTCGAGTTAACACGCCCGGTGGCCGGGCGTCCAAACCGGCGGGCGGCGCCATCCGGCATCGGAAACCAGTCAATGCAGTCGGTGGAATTGCTTCAAACTTCACGCCCAGGCGCGCAATACTGAACGGGTGCCCGATAGAAACGTGTTAGGCGGTCCGCTGGAACCGTGCGGCGCAGACCCGCTGACCGGCTTCTACCGCGACGGCTGTTGCTCGACCGGCCCTCAGGACCTCGGGCGGCACACCATCTGCGCGGTGATGACCGCCGAGTTTCTGGAGCATCAGCGTTCCATCGGCAACGACCTGTTGACCCCGGTTCCCGAGTATCGGTTCCCCGGCCTGCTGCCGGGTGACCGCTGGTGCGTGACCGCGCTGAACTGGCTACGGGCTCACCACGACGGTTGTGCCGCGCCGGTGGTGCTGGCGGCGACGCACGAGAGCACCCTCGAGGTGGTGCCGCTCGAGGCGCTGCAAGAGCACAAGATCGACGTTCCCGACGATCTGGCCAACCTATAGCGCGACCGCCGAGGTGGATGCACGATGCATCTTCACCGCGTCTAGCGTCTGAGTCAGATCACCCGACGCGTCGAAGAGGGGTCCCGGTGGGTTCTGCGGTGGACGACATCGACTTCGCCGACTTGACCGCGCCCCGGCTGACCGAGGTCCAGCGCCAGATCCTCGAGTTCACCGAAGCTCGGCCCGTCGACCTCGACATCGACCGGATGCTCGCCGAGGCCATCGCGCAGGCGGGCCTGACAACTGCAGCCGCCGACCTCGACGACACCGACGGCTTCGCCGACCGCCTGCGGGTGCACGTCGCGGCGATCGAGGCCGACGAAGGACTGCGCCGGCTCACCCGCGGATCGCTGCGCCAACGTATCGTGCGCCTGCTGCGCAACCGGTTGTCACTCACCGAGCTCGTCCAGCGCTATCCCGAGATCGAATCCATCCCGATCGAAAGGCCCTTCATTGTCGTCGGAATGCCGCGTTCGGGCACCACGCATCTGGTGAACCTCATCGCCGCCGACCCACGGCGGCGGGCCCTGCCGTATTGGGAGAGCCAGGATCCCATTCCCGCCCGCGGGCGGGGCCCCGACATCTTCGGCGTCGATCCCCGCTATACGCGTGCCAAGTCAGAACACGATGCGTTGATGGCGAGTGCGCCGGTGGTGGCCGCGATGCATGATCGGTTCCCCGAGGCGATCGAAGAGGAGGTGGAGCTTCTTGATCTCGATCTGGCCGCATACGTACTGGAATGGCATGCGCGAGTGCCCGACTGGCGCGATTACTATCTGGGTCTCGATCAAACCCGCCACTATGCCTACATGAAGAAGGTGCTGCAGGCGCTGACCTTTCTGCGCGGCCCGCGAACATGGGTGCTCAAGAGTCCACAGCACTGCGAGCAGCTCGGTCCGCTGCTGGCGACTTTCCCCGATGCGACAGTGGCTTTCACTCACCGCGACCCCGTTTCGGTGATCCAATCGACCATCACCATGATGGCGTACTCGGATCGGTTGCGCCGTAGCAGCATTGATCCGCAGTGGCTGTTGGACTATTGGAGCGACCGCGTGCACCGACTGCTCAGCGCATGCGTGCGTGACCGCGACCTGGTGGCACCCGAGAGCAGCATTGACATCGACTTCCATCAGTTGAACGGCAACGAAATGCCGGTGCTCGAGCGGCTTTACCAGCGCGCGGGCGTCGACTTACCGCCCAAGGTGCGACAGCGCTTTCAGCGGTACCTGGACGGCAATCCGCGCGCCAAACACGGCCGCATCCGTTACGAACTCGAGCGGCACTTTGGCACCTCCGCCGACGAACTCCGCGGCCGCTTCGGCTTCTACTTCGACAAGTTCGACGTCCGTCCCGAATAAAGGAGCCACCAGCGTGTCAGAACCTGTCTATCGGAGTAGGCCGGGCGCCGACGCGATGCGACCGGCTTCGGCCGAGAAGGCCGAAGAGATTGCACCGGGATTGTGGTGCTCGCCGGGCTTGTCCAACTCGTATCTGCTCACGACCACCGAGGGGCGGGTGATCGTCAACACCGGCATGGGCTTCGAGGGGCCGGTGCACCGGGCCAATTTCGATGCCGTGGACTCGTCACCGGTGCGCTACATCATCTTCACGCAGGGCCATGTGGATCATGTCGGTGGCCTGGACAGCGTACGGGATCCCGAGACAACCGTTGTGGCGCAGGCGAATTGGAAGTCCTGGCGAGACGACAACGATCGGCTGATCGCCTACCGGGCCAACCGCAGCGCCTTCGCCTTCAAAGACACCCTGGCCAGCGGCGTCCAGGCCATCCAGCGGCGCCTGGGCACCACACGGCTGGCCGGTCAGAGCGCGCCCGTCGTCGACATCGACTTCGAGGACACCCTCTGCTTGGAGGTCGGGGGCCGGCGGATGGAGCTGATTTCCGTGTCCGGCGGCGAAACCACCGACTCGCTGGTGGTCTGGCTTCCCGAGGAACGAATCTGTCTGTGTGGGAACACCTTCGGACCGCTGATCGGTCACATTCCCAATCTCGTCACCATGCGCGGCGACCGCTACCGCGACGCGTTGACGGCCATCGCATCGGTGGAGAGGGTCCGCGAGCTGCGGGCCGAGGTCCTGGTGACCGGTCACTTCGAGCCGGTCAGGGGTGCCGAGCGTATCGACGCCGAGTTGCAGCGGCTGCGCGACGCGCTCCAGTACATCCACGATGAGACTGTCGCGGGGATGAACGCCGGCAAAGACGTCCGCACCTTGATGCGCGAGATCGCCCTGCCCGCGGAATGCGAAGTGGGCCAGGGCTACGGCAAAGTCGCGTGGGATGTGCGGGCCGTCTGGGAGAACTACTCGGGCTGGTTCCACCACGAATCGACCACCGAGCTGTACCCCGTCGGATTCGATTCCGTCGCCGCCGACGTCGTCGAGCTCGCCGGCGCTGAAGCGCTGGTGGATCGAGCCCGGGCGCACCTGGCCGCCGATCGGGCGTTGCAGGCCATCCACCTTGCACAGCTCGTCCCCGCGGACCATCCGGGGGTCCGTGACGTGCTGCGGCAGGCTCATGAAAAACTGCTGGCCGGTAGCACGAACTTCTGGGAAACTGCCTGGCTCCGCAACCAGATAGCGAGGAACGCATGACGGCATTCGCGCTACGGCCCGAGGACTTCTACCACACCGGCATCATCGTGCCGGACCTCAGCGCGGCGATGTCACGGCTGACCGCGCTGGCCGGCTATCGCTGGATCGCCCCGGTGAGCTACACCTTGCCGTTTCGCACGACGGCCGGGACTCAAGAGGTGACGTCGACTTTCGCCTATTCGCTGCAGGCTCCGCACGTCGAACTGATCCAGGAGGTGCCCGGGACGGCGTGGACGGCGGCACCCGGCAACTCGATCCATCACCTCGGCTACTGGACCGACAACTTGGCCGAGAGCGCAAAGATGTTGGAGGACAACGGCTTCAGTTTCGAGGCGACTGCCGACACCGCTCCGCCGGATCTAGCGCTCTTCGCCTACTACCTCGATGCGGCGGGCACCCGCATCGAGATCGTCGACCGCGCACTGTTCCCGGACTTTCCGGCCTTCCTGCAGGCGGCGGCCGGGCCGAAAGTGTAGCGAGGCGGGCCAAAATGCCTTTGACGGTGCTGCGCTTCAACTTCGCCTCCCCGCAAGGTGATCCACGCACACAGGGCGAACTCTTGTCCGCGGCGCTCGAGCTCGCGCAATGGGGGGAGTCCCGCGGCATCACCTCCATCAGCGTCGACGAGCATCATGCGACAGGCCACGGGTGGAGTTGCAATCCGATCATGGCCGCGGCGATGTTCTTGGCCCGGACCTCGAGGCTGATCGCCAGCGTCGATTGCGCGCTGGGCCCGCTGTGGAACCCGGTGCGGCTCGCCGAGGATATCGCGCTGGTCGACAACATGAGCCGCGGCCGCCTGCACACGACCGTGGGACTCGGATATCGCGCGATTGAATACGACGAGCTTGGCGTGGATTTCAGCCAGCGCGGCAAGCTGATGGACGCCCTGGTCGAACGGATGTTGGCCATTTGGGCCGGCACCGGCACCTGGTCACGCCCGCATCCGCCGCTGTACGTCGGTGGCGGCGCCCGCGCCACTGCGCGCCGTGCGGCACGGTTCCGGCTGCCGCTCAGTCTGGCGGACCATCTGCCCGACATCGCCGATTACTACCGCGAGCTGTGCGCCGAGGCCGGCATGTCGCCATTCATCCTCATGCCGGGACCGGTCAACCGCGGAATGATCTACCTGCACGAGGATCCGGATCGGGCTTGGGCGGAGCTGGGCGAGCATATCCTCTGGGAGGCAGTCACTTACGGTCGATGGTCGACCGATCAGCGTTCGCTCATGCACTTGCCCGGTGTCCAGACCCTGGACCAGGTCCGGGCATCGGGACGATACCGTTTCCTCACCCCCGATCAGCTGATCGCGGAGGTGCGCGCCGCGCAGAATTACGGCCCGGTCGTCATGCACCCCTTGGTCGGCGGCATGCCGGTCGACGAAGCGTGGAAGTCGGTGCAGTTGCTGACGGACCGAGTCTTGCCCGCACTGATTTGAACGCGTCCTGCTCGAGCCGCTCGTCGCCGTTGCCGGCGGGGGCCTGCGGTCCCCGACACTTAAACCATGCATACGACACGCCGAAAGGCGTAGCCCTGGTTTAAGTCTCGTGGTTGCGTGTCGGAAGGCCTAGCGGCGTTGCTCGAGCCAATCGGCCAGCGAGCGGCCGGCGTCGAGCACGTGTCGTTCCGCGATGATGCGGGCCCGCTCGGCGTCTTTGTCACCGAGCGCGTCCAGCAACTCTTGGTGTTCGTCGAGTGAGTGCTTCTCGTGCTCGGGGAACAAGGTGAGGAAATTGCTCGGCACCACCCGGACGGCCTGCTTGATCTGGGTCAACAGCCGCGGCGAATGCGCGGCACGGTGAATCATCTGGTGGAAATGCCAGTTGGCCTCGCCGATGCTGTCGTCGCCGGACCGCGCGACGACGTCGGCCGCGAGTTCGCGGAGCGTAGCGAGCTCCTGCGGCTCGATCCGCCCGGCAGCCCACGCCGCGGCCTGCCCGGTCAACACCCCGAGAATGGTGAAGCTGTCCAGCACGTCGTCCGGGCTGATGCCGAGCACCGTCACACCGCTGCGCGGCGCGACTTGGACGAGCCCCTCGAAGGACAGCTCCAGCAGCGCCTCTCGCACCGGCGTGCGGCTGGTCGCGAATTCCTCGGTGATGGCGTCGAGGTCGACCCGTGATCCAGCGGCCAGGGTGCCGGTGAGAATCCGGTCGCGCAGCTCGCGCGCGGCGCGTTCGCGGACAGTTCCGGAAATGTCGATGCCTGCCACCTGCGCAGAATACCAAACGCAACGTTTGATATCTGAAATATCAGATGTTACGTTTCAAGAATGCGCACCGACAAAATGGCCCTCGTCGCCTTCATGCAGGCCGGCAGCACTTCCGTCTACGCGGGCTCGTGGCGGCACCCCGCAACCGAGCACGGATACCTCGACGCCTCCTACTACGCCAAAATCGGCCGGCAGCTCGAAGAGGGCTGCTTCGACCTGATGTTCTTCGACGATCGCCTGGCGATGCCGGGGGTCTACGGCGGATCGGTGGACGAAGCGGTGCGCTACGGCGCCCGGCCGGTCAAGCTCGACCTCAGCGTGATCCTCGGGGTGCTCGCGCAAGCCACCTCGAAGATCGGGCTGGGCGCCACCTACTCGACGACCTATTACCAGCCGTTCCACGTCGCAAGGACATTCGCCTCGCTGGATCACCTTTCGGGCGGCCGGGCCGCCTGGAACGTGGTCACCTCGGTCAACGACAGCGAAGCGCAGAACTTCGGCGTCGACGCCCACCTCGGCCACGACGAACGTTACGATCGCGCCGACGAATTCATGGACGTCGTCACCGGCTTGTGGGACACCTGGGAAGACGACGCCATCCTGCACGACCGGGCGTCCGGGTGCTACGCGAATCCCGCGAAGGTGCACGAGCTCGGGCACATCGGCGAGTTCTTCTCCGCGCGCGGCCCGTTGACGGTGCCGCGCACACCGCAGGGCCGACCGGTCATCATTCAGGCCGGATCGTCGGGCCGGGGCCGCGAATTCGCCTCGCGGTGGGCGGAATTGATCTTCACCGGCGATCCGGGCATCGACGTCGCGCGCGGCCACTACGCGGATCAGAAGGACCGCATTGCCGACTCAGGCCGCGATCCCGCCACAGTCCGCATCTGCCCCATGGCCTACGCCGTCGTCGGCGAGTCGGAAGTCCACGCCAAGGAGCGTGAGGCCATGCTCCTCGATGATCTGGTCCATCCCATGGCATCGCTGACCCTCTTGTCGGAGTTGATGAATTACGACTTCGCGCGGCACGATCTCGACGATCCTGTCACCGACGAACTGCTCGCCTCGGTCTCCGGCATCCGCGGGCTGGTGCAGAACCTGCGTACCCACATCGGTGGGGATACGGTCACGTTGCGCGACCTTGCCAATCATCGCGCGACCCTGCTGCAGGGACCGCGTTTCGTCGGCACCGGCCAGCAGGTCGCCGACCAGATGGCGCACTGGTTCGAAACCGGTGCCTGCGACGGATTCGTTTTAGCGGCAACGCATCTGCCCGGTGCATTCGAAGACGTGGTGCGGTTGGTGGTTCCGGAGCTGCAACGCCGGGGCCTGTTCCGCACCGAGTACGAATCGTCGACCTTGCGGGAACACCTCGGGCTGCAACGCCCGTCGAACACGAGGGTTGCCGCCGGTGCCAATGCTTGACGGGCTGCGGGTTCTCGACGTGGCCACCCTGGCCGCCGCGCCGTTGGTGGCCACTTATCTGGGCGAGTTCGGCGCCGACGTGATCAAGGTTGAGCAACCGAGGCAAGGCGACCCGATCCGCGGGTGGGGCAATCAGCGCGACGGGGTCGGGTTGATGTGGAAGTCGTTGTCGCGCAACAAGCGGGCGATCACGCTGGACCTGCGCTGCGCCGAAGGCCAGGCGCTGGTGCGCCGCCTGGTGGAGCACGCGGACGTCGTCATCTTCAACACCCGTCCGCAGACGCTGCGTAAGTGGGGCCTGGACTACGAGAACCTGCGGGCGGTCAACGACAGGATCGTGATGCTGCACATCACGGGTTACGGGTTGACCGGACCCAAGAGCGAGCGCCCGGGGTTCGGCACGCTGGGGGAGGCGATGAGCGGATTCGCGCACATCACCGGCCAGGCCGGCGGCCCACCCACGCTGCCGCCCTTCATGTTGGCCGACGGCGTCGCCTCACTGAATGCCGCTTACGCGGTGATGATGGCGCTGTATCACCGCGACGTGCACGGCGGACCGGGACAGCTGATCGACGTCAACCTCATCGACCCGCTCGCCCGGCTGCTGGAACAAACGCTGCTGGGGTACGACCAGTTGGGCCTGGTGCCCGAGCGCTCCGGTAATCGGTGGGATATTTCGGCGCCCCGCAACACCTATCGCACCGTCGACGACAAGTGGCTGGCCATGTCGGGAAGCTCACCGGCCCTGGCGCTGCGCGTGTTCCGGGCGATAGGGCGAGACGATCTGGTGAGCGACCCCGACTTCTGCGACCCGCAGCGGCGCCTCGCGCGGGCGCGCGAGGTCGACGCCGTGGTGGCCGATTGGGTTGCGGTGAAGACACTTTCGGAGGCGATGGAGGTCTTTGACGCCCACGAGGTGGCCGCGGCCCCGGTCTACGGCGTCAACGACCTGATCGCCGACGAGCAGCTGGCGCATCGCGAAGTGTTCATCTCCGTCGACGACGCAGAGCTCGGGGCGATGACGGTGCAGGCGCCGGTCCCGCGTTTCTCGTCGGCGTCCGGCACGGTCGGCCATCTCGGCCCCCGCCTCGGCGAGCACAACGCCGAAGTCTACGGCGAGCTACTCGGCCTGACTCCCAACGACATCGACGACCTGCGCGCCCGCGGCGTGCTGTGAGAAGAAGGAAACTCCACCAGTGACCGATCTGCTCCGTCGCTCCGAACTCGCGGTGCCCGCGAGCAACGACAACATGTTCGACAAGGGCGCCCGGTGCGGCGCCGACCTGGTGTTCCTCGACCTCGAGGACGCGGTTCCGGTGGCGTTCAAGGAAAAGTCGCGCGCCAAGGCGATCGCCGCGCTCAACGACATCGACTGGGGCCGCACCGCCCGCGCCATCCGGATCAACGGCCTGGACACCCAGTGGTGTCACGACGACGTCGTCGACGTGGTGACCAAGGCCGGCCAGAACCTCGACACGATCATCATCCCGAAGGCCCGCCGGGCCCGCGACGTGTGGTGGGTGGACGTGCTGCTCACCCAGCTGGAAGCGAAACTCGGCCTGGATCACCGCATTCGGCTCGAAGTTCTCATCGAGGAGGTGGAGGGCCTGGCCAACGCCGAAGAGATCGCGGCGGCCAGCCCACGCCTGGACGCCCTGATCTTCGGTGTGGGCGATTTCTCGTTGTCCCAGGGCGCCCGGGTGGACACCAACTTCGCGCCGCTCGGTGAATACCCCGGCGAATTCTGGGCTTACGCGCGCAACAAGGTGATCGTGGCCGCGCGCATCGCCGGCATCGACGCGATCGACGCGCCGTATCCCGACTACCGTGACCTTGCGGGCTACGCGCGCGACGCGCGACGCGCGTCGTTGCTGGGCTACACCGGCAAGTGGGCCATCCACCCCGACCAGGTTCCCGTCGCCAACGAGGTCTATGCGCCGACGGCCGACGAAATCGCCAGGGCGCAAGGCAATGTCGCTGCCTACCGCGAAGCCGAGGCCAAGGGCCGCGGCGCGGTCGGCGTAAACGGCGTCCTCGTGGACGCCGCGCACGTGAAGCAGGCGGAGCAGACGCTGGCGCGAGCGGCCCTGATCAACGGCCCTAGTTAGTCGATTACCATCAACAGGTCGCCACCCTCCACCTGTGCGGTCTGCGAGACCGCGATGCGTGCGACCTTCCCGGCCTTCGGGGTGGTGACGGCGGCCTCCATCTTCATCGCCTCGATGGTCGCGATCGTTTGGCCGGCTTCGACTTCCTCGCCGACGTCGGCCGTCACGGTCACGACGCCGGCAAAGGGCGCTGCGACGTGATCCGGGTTGGCACGATCGGCCTTCTCGGCGGCCGGTACGTCCGAGGCGATGCTGCGATCACGCACCACGACGGGCCGTAGCTGACCGTTGAGGATGCACATCACGGTGCGCATGCCGCGTTCGTCGGCATCCGAGACGGCCTCCAGGCCGATCAGCAGCTCGACACCGCGCTCCAGCTCGACCCGGTGTTCATCCCCGTGTCGCAATCCGTAGAAGAACTGGTTGGCGCTCAGGCCAGAGGTGTCCCCGTACTGTTCGCGATGGTCCTCGAGTTCCTTGGTGGGCCCGGGGAACAGGAGCCGGTTCAGCGCCGCCTGCCGCGCGACGCCCGGGGTCGCCAACGCCTTCTCGTCGTCAGCCGACAGCGCCTGCTCGGGCCTGGCCGGACCGCGCCCCGCTAAAGCCTTGGTGCGCAACGGCTCGGGCCACCCGCCCGGTGGGTCACCGAGTTCTCCGCGCAGGAAACCGATCACGGAATCCGGGATGTCGTACCGTGCGGGATCGTCGGCGAAATCTTGCGCGCTCACGCCCGCGCCCACCAGCGCCAGCGCCAGGTCGCCGACGACCTTGCTCGAGGGGGTGACCTTGACCAGGTGTCCGAGGATGGCATCGGCTCCGGCGTAGGCGTTTTCGATGTCCTCGAACCGGTCACCGAGCCCCAGCGCAATGGCCTGCTGGCGCAGGTTCGACAGCTGGCCGCCCGGAATCTCGTGGTGATAGACGCGTCCCGTCGGGGCGGGGAGCCCGGATTCAAAGGGCGCGTACACCTTTCGAAGTGCCTCCCAATACGGCTCCAGGTCGCACACCGCCGGCAGCGACAGCCCGGTGTCGTAGGCGGTGTTGGCCGCGGCGGCCACGATCGACGACAGCGCGGGCTGGCTGGTGGTGCCCGCGAGCGGGGCCGCGGCGCCGTCGACGGCGTCGGCCCCCGCCTGCCAGGCCGCCACATAGGTCGCCAGCTGCCCACCCGGGGTGTCGTGGGTATGCACGTGCACCGGCAGGTCGAATCGGGACTTGAGCGCCGAGACCAGCGTCGTCGCCGCCGGCGCGCGCAGCAGGCCGGCCATGTCCTTGATCGCCAGCACGTGCGCACCCGCGTCGACGATCTGTTCGGCCAGTTTCAGGTAATAGTCGAGCGTGTACAGCTTTTCGGCCGGATCGCTGAGATCCCCGGTGTAGGACATCGCGACCTCGGCCACCGCCGCACCGGTTTCCCGCACTGCGTCGATGGCGGGTCGCATCGAGTCGACGTTGTTCAGCGCATCGAAGATCCGGAAGATGTCGATGCCCGTCGCCGTCGCTTCTTCGACGAACGCCGTCGTGACCGTCTCCGGATACGGCGTGTAACCAACGGTGTTGCGCCCGCGCAGCAGCATCTGCAGGCAGATGTTGGGCAACGCCTCGCGTAGCGTTGCCAGCCGGTCCCACGGGTCTTCCTTCAGGAACCGCAGCGCCACATCGTAAGTCGCGCCTCCCCAGCATTCGATCGACAGCAGTTGCGGTGTGGTCCGGGCGATGTAGGGCGCGACCTTGATCAGGCCGCTGGTGCGGACCCGGGTGGCGAGCAGGGATTGGTGCGCGTCGCGGAAGGTGGTATCGGTGACGCCCACGCCGCGCGACTCGCGTAACCAGGCCGCAAAGCGCTCCGGCCCGAGCTCGGCCAACCGCTGCTTGGAGCCGGCCGGGGGCTCGACCGAAAGGTCGATGTCGGGCAGCTTGTCGTGTGGGTACACCGCGGATGGACGCTCACCGTGTGGCTTGTTGACGGTCACGTCGGCCAGGTAGTTGAGAATCTTGGTGCCGCGGTCGGCGGAGCTGCGGGCGGTCAGCAGCTGCGGGCGCTCCTCGATGAACGACGTCGTGATTCGGCCGGCCTGAAAGTCCGGGTCATCCAGGACCGCTTGCAGGAACGGGATATTCGTCGAGACGCCCCGGATCCGGAACTCCGCGACCGCCCGTCGCGCCCGGCGCACCGCGGTCGCGAAGTCGCGGCCCCGGCACGTGAGCTTGATCAGCATCGAGTCGAAGTGGGCGCTGATGTCGGCGCCGAGCGTCGTGCCGCCGTCCAACCGGATGCCCGCGCCGCCCGGGGTGCGGTAGGCGGTGATCCGGCCGGTGTCCGGGCGGAAACCGTTCGCCGGATCCTCGGTGGTGATCCGGCACTGCAGCGCCGCGCCGTGTGGAACGACCGAATCCTGGCTCAAACCAATGTCTTCCAGGCTCTGCCCGCCGGCGATCCGCAGCTGCGCCGACACCAGGTCGACATCGGTGATCTCCTCGGTGACCGTGTGCTCCACCTGGATGCGGGGATTCATCTCGATGAACACGTGATTGCCGCGTTCATCGAGCAGGAATTCCACGGTGCCGGCACACGTATAGCCGATGTTGCGTGCGAAAGCCACCGCGTCCGCGCAGATCTGTTGGCGCAGTTCAGGGTCGAGGTTGGGTGCCGGCGCTATCTCGACGACCTTCTGGTGCCGGCGCTGCACGCTGCAGTCCCGCTCGTAGAGGTGCATGACGTTGCCCTGGGTGTCGGCCAGGATCTGCACCTCGATGTGGCGCGGATTGATCACCGCCTGCTCCAGAAACACCGAGGCATCCCCGAACGCGGACTCGGCTTCTCGGCTGGCCGCCTCGATCGCCTCCGGCAGCGACGAGGCGTCGATCACCCGGCGCATCCCGCGTCCGCCGCCGCCGGCGACCGCCTTGACGAACAACGGAAACGTCATCGTCTCGGCGGCCGCCAGTAACTCATCCACCGACGTCGAGGGTGCCGAGGAAGCCAGCACCGGAAGGCCTGCCTCCCGCGCCGCCGCGATCGCCCGCGACTTGTTGCCCGTCAGCTCGAGCACCTCCGCGCTCGGACCGACGAAGGTGATTCCCGCCGCCGCGCACGCCGCCGCCAAGTCGGGATTCTCCGACAAGAAGCCGTAGCCGGGGTAAATCGCATCCGCCCCGCACGCCTGTGCCGTTGCGACGATGTCGTCGACCGACAGGTAAGCGCGGACCGGGTGGCCCTCGTCACCGATCTGGTAGGACTCGTCGGCCTTCAGCCGGTGCACGGAATTGCGGTCCTCGTAGGGGTAGACGGCGACCGTGCCGATCTCCAGCTCGTAGGCAGCGCGGAACGCGCGGATCGCGATCTCCCCGCGATTGGCGACAAGTACCTTCGCAAACACGGTCTTTACGATAGAGCGCGTTGCGCAGGTCCGACATACTCGCTCAGCGGACGGATCAACGCGTTGGACGCGGTCTGCTCCATGATGTGCGCCGTCCAGCCGGTAATGCGGCTCATCACGAAGATCGGCGTGAAGATGCCGATGTCGAAGCCCATCAGGTAGTAGGCCGGCCCGGTCGGGAAGTCCAGGTTGGGCTTGATGCCGTTGACCTCGGCCATGCCCGCCTCCAGAATTTCGTAGATGTCGAGCCACTTCTGCCCGCCGCGCGCCGCGGCGACCCGGTTGAGGGCCTCCTTCATGGTGGGCACCCGCGAGTCACCGTTTTTGTACACCCGGTGACCGAAGCCCATGATCTTGTCTTTGCGATCCAGCTTGCCCTGCAGCCATTCTGCGGCCTTGTCGGCGGTGCCGATGTCGAGCATGTCGCGCATGACGGCCTCGTTGGCGCCCCCGTGCAGCGGGCCCTTGAGCGCGCCGATAGCCGCGGTGACCGCACTGTAGATATCGGACTGAGTGGACGTCACCACCCGGGCGGCGAAGGTCGACGCGTTGAAGCTGTGCTCGGCGTAGAGGATCATCGACTGCTCGAAGGCGTCCACCACCACCTGCTCGGGCACATCACCGAAGCACATGTGCAGGAAGTTCTGCGCGTAGTTCATGTGGCTGTGCGGGGCGATGGGGTCCAGGCCGCGCCGGCGGCGCATGTCGGCGGCGACGATGGTGGGCAGTGCCGCGAACATCCGCATCGCCTTGGCATGGTTGGCCGTCGGGCTGCTGTCGTCCTCGTCCGGGTCCTCGGCACCCATCGAACTGATGAAGGTGCGCACCACGTCCATCGGGTGGCAGGTCTCGGGCAACTTGGCCAACAGCGACAGCTGGGATCGGTTCAGCCGGCGCGACGCGCGTTCTCGCTGGGAGAACAGCGCGAGCTGTTGGTCGTCGGGAAGCTCGCCGTGCCATAGCAAGTAGGCGACCTGCTCAAAGCTGCACTTCGCCGCCAGGTCCTGCACCGCGTAGCCACGATAGGTCAGGGAGTTGGTCTCCGGGACGACCTTGGAGATGGCGGTGGTGTCGACGACGACACCGGCCAGGCCCTTGTAGATGCGGGGTTGGCTGTCTTCGACGGCGCTCATCGCACGGCTCCTTGCGCGAAGTTGTAGATATCGGAATCGAATCGGTTGTAATCGGCGTAGCGCAGCAGCTCGTAAAGGCGGCTGCGGTGTTGCATGCGGGCTACGAGTCCGGATTGCGTTCCCGCGTCGGCGATCTCACGAAGGCCGGCCTCGACGGCGTGCATCGCCAACCGCAGCGTGGTCACGGGGTAGATCACCACGTTGTAGCCGAGGTCGGACAGCTGCCGGGCGCTCAGGAGCTCCGACTTGCCGAACTCGGTCATGTTGGCCAGCAATGGCGTGTCCACCGCGGCGCGGAACTGGGCGAATTCCGCTGGGGTGCGCAGCGCTTCGGTGAAGATCAGGTCGGCGCCCGCATCGGCATAGGCCTTGGCTCGGTCGATCGCCGCGGGGATTCCTTCGATCCCAACGGCGTCGGTGCGAGCGCAGATGATGAAATTCGGGTCCCGCCGCGCGGCGACGGCGGCCGTCAGGCGTTTGATCATCTCGTCTGTCGGCACCACGGCCTTGCCGTCGAGATGCCCGCACCGCTTCGGGTTTTCCTGATCCTCCAAATGGCAACCGGCCAGCCCGGCGTCCTCCAGCACGGTCACGGTGCGCGCCGCGTTCATCGGCTCACCGAAGCCGGTGTCGGCATCGATCAGGGTGGGCAGGTCGGTGACGGAGGCGATCTGTGCGCCGCGGGCGCTGACTTCGGTCAGGGTGGTCAAGCCGATGTCGGGCAGACCGAGGTCGGCCGACAGCGCCGCCCCCGACACGTACACCCCGTCGAACCCGAGCTCGGCAATCTGCTTGGCCACCAGCGGTGAGAAGGCTCCTGGGAACCGTTGCAGGCGGCCGGCTTTCAACGCGGCACGGAAGCGCGCCCGTTTCGTCGCCGCCGGGAGGGCGCCACAGATCGGCCCGCTCATCAGAAGATTCCCCGAGAGATTTTGGGCGCGTTGTCCAGCACCACCGGATCGACCGTGATGTTGAGCGCGGCCAACGCGCTCGCCTGCAGGTCCGGCAGGGCCTCGGCCGCTGAGAGGAACCGCTGCTGCTCGGTGTCGCTGACGATGCCCTCGGCCAGTTCTTTGAACTTTCCGATGTACTGCTTGCGGCCGAACGGCCGGGCCCCCAGCGGGTGTGCGTCGGGGACGGCGATCTCGTCGACGATGACCTCACCGTTTTTCAGGGTGACTTCGGCGCGCGCGCCGAACGCCTTCTCCGCGGGATCGGTGGAGTGGTAGCGCCGCGTCCATTCGGGATCCTCGATCGTCGAGACCGTGCGCCACAGCTCGATGGTGTCGGGCCGGTGGGCTCGCTGCGGCGCGTAAGACCTTTCGTGATGCCAGGTTCCGTCCTGCAGCGCGACCGCGAAGATGTACATCACCGAATGGTCCAGCGTCTCGCGGGAGGCATCCGGGTCGAACTTCTGCGGGTCACCCGCTCCGGTGCCGATCACGTAGTGGGTGTGATGGCTGGTGTGCAGCACGATCGTCGCGACCTGCTCCAGATCGCCGATACTCTCGCGCATCCGGCGGGCGAGGTCGATCAGCGCCTGACTCTGGTATTCGGCGGAGTGCTCCTTGGTGTAGCTGTCCAGGATCGCGCGCTTCGGCTCACCGGGTTCGGGGAGCGGGACCCGATAGGTGTGGTCGGGCCCCGAGAGCAGCCATGCGATCACCCCGTCCTCGCCCTCCCAGATGGGGGCGGGCGCAGCCTCGCCGCGCATGGCGCGGTCGACGGCTTCGATGGCGACCTTGCCGGCCCAGGCCGGCGCGTAGGCCTTCCAACTGGAGATCAGGCCCTTGCGTGACTGCCGGGTGGACGTGGTCAAGTGCAGTGCCTGACCGATGGCCTGGTAGACGGTCTCCTTGTCGAGACGCAGCATGGCGCCCAGGCCCGCGGCCACCGACGGGCCCAAATGAGCGACGTGATCGATCTTGTGCTCGTGCAAGCAGATTCCCTTGGCCAGATCGATCTGGACCTCGTAGCCGGTGGCGATGCCGCGGATCAGGTCGGCTCCGCTGATCCCGAGGTGCTGGGCCACCGCGACCAGCGGGGGGATGTTGTCGCCCGGGTGGGAGTACTCGGCGGCCAGGAAGGTGTCGTGGAAGTCCAGTTCGCGCACGGCGACTCCGTTGGCCCAGGCCGCCCACTCCGGTGAGTAGTCGCCCTCGATCCCGAAGACTTTGGCGCCCTTGGACGGGTGCGCCCGCGCCTGGGCGCGGGCGGCGGCCACTGGGCGACGGGTGATCGACGCGGCTGATACCGCGGCGTTGTCGATGATCCGGTTGATCACCATCGCCTCGGTATCCGCGGGCACGGCGACCGGGTCGGCCGCGACCTCGGCCAACTTCCAGGCCAGGTGCTCCTCGCGGGGGAAGTCGTCGGCGCTGCGCCGGGTTCGAACGTCGTGAATCCGCATAACTCGCACCATACGCAGACGCGGCTACCGGGGTAAATGCCCTGTAAAAGCGTAATCATGTGTCCTTGACCGCGACGTTTTGCGAATCTTGCGTAAAGGCGGGGCGTACTGTGTGGCGGGTGGCGAAGACGTTCGCCGGCGCACGGTTACGGCGTTTGCGCGAGGAGCAGGGGTTGACCCAGGTGGCGCTGGCGCGCGTCGTGGGGTTGTCGACCAGCTACGTCAATCAACTGGAAAACGATCAGCGTCCGATCACCGTCCCGGTCCTGCTCACCCTCACCGATCGGTTCGACTTACCCGCGCATTACTTCGCGCCGGAGTCGGACGCTCGCTTGGTGTCGGACCTGCGTGAAGTCCTTGCCGATGCGTCTGCCACGCCCGCGCAAGTCGAGGAGCTCGTCGCCCGCATGCCCGCGGTCGGCCAGACGCTGGTCAATCTGCACCGGCGGCTGCACGACACCACCGCCGACCTCGAAGCGCTGCACAGTCGCGCCAATGTCGACATGTCGGGAATGGCCCAGCAGCCAATGCCTTTCGAAGAGGTCCGCGACTTCTTCTACGACCGCAAGAACTACATCGGCGAACTGGACACCGCCGCGGAAGACATGTTCAACGAAAACGGTTTGCGCATCGGCGGTCTCGACGGCCAGCTCGCGGAGCTGCTCGCCGCCAGGCTGGGCGTCACGGTGGTGATCGACGACGGTCAAACGTTGGATCCCAACTCCAAGCGCCTGTTTGCGCCCGATTCGAAGACCGTGTATTTGGCCAGGTGGCTTCATCCCGGCCAGCGGGCCTTTCAGCTCGCCACCCAGATCGCTCTGCTCACCCAGGAGAGATTGATTACCGGGATCATCGCCGGCGACGATCAGCTCAGTGACGATGCGCGCGGCGTGGCCCGCATCGGTCTGGCCAACTATTTCGCCGGCGCGCTGCTGTTGCCCTATCAGAGATTCCTCGATGCCGCCGAAAGTGTCCGCTACGACATCGACCAGCTGGCAAGACGATTCGAGGTGGGATTCGAAACCGTCTGCCACCGGCTGTCCACCCTGCAACGCCCCAGCGCCCGCGGTGTGCCGTTCATCTTCGTTCGTACCGACAGCGCGGGGAACATCTCAAAACGCCAATCCGCCACGGCATTTCACTTTTCCCGCGTCGGCGGAAACTGCCCTCTGTGGGTGGTGCATCACGCGTTTTCCCGGCCTGGGCAGTTCCTGACGCAAGTCGCACAGATGCCCGATGAGCGGACGTATTTCTGGATCGCCAGGACGACGACGAGCGAGCCGAGCCGTTATCTCGGTCCGGACAAGACCTTCGCCATCGGACTGGGCTGCGACGTCGCCCATGCCGAGAACCTCATCTACTCCGTCGGAATCGATCCGACCAACGCCGAATCGATCGTGCCGATCGGCGCGGGCTGCAAGATATGCGACCGGCCCGCGTGTCCGCAGCGAGCTTTCCCCTATCTCGGTCGCCCGGTGCATGTCGACCCGCACAGCAGCACGGATCTTCCCTATCCGCCGGAGATTACGGCCTGAGGGCGGCCAGATCGGGACGCCCGCCGCCGCCTAGCTGTAGCCGGAACGGTGAAACTCGGTTGAATTCGCCGCGCTAGTACTGTCAAGGCCCTTTGCGCAGCGCTTGGATTGCGGTGTCGAGGTCTCGGAGGGCTCGCTGGACAAGCGCGGTCATGGATTTCCGATTTCCGGGTTGCAGCCAGCTCTGGAAGGCATCGCCGAGGGCGAGTGCGCCGAAGTTGGCGGCCAGGTTCGCGACAGGCGGTTTTACCCCGCGCGCGACCAGCGCGTCTGCTATCGCCGTTGTCAGGGCGGCGGCTTTGAGCAGGTCTCGCTCTTTGAGTTCGGGATTGGCGTCGATGACGGCTTGACGTTTGGCCACGAATTCGCGGCGGTCGTCTGTGAAGCCGGCGGCGAACGCGGTCAGTGCGGCCCCGATCGCTTCCATGGGGCCGGCCGCGGCGGGCGCACCGGCGATGGCGTCGGCGAACATGCCGCGGTAGGCATCCTGGCCGCGGAATAGAATCTCGCGTTTGTCGGCGAAGTGACGAAAGAACGTCCGTTTGGTCAATCCCGCGCGCTCAGCGATCTCGACGACCGTGACGTCCTCATATCCGCGCTCGGCGAACAATTCCACCGCCGCGGCTCCCAATCGCTCGGGCGCGTTGGGTTCCCACCGACTCATGCCCGCATTCTAAAGCGCGAAGATGTAGTGATGACACCAAGTGCCGCATTGGTGTAGTGTGATGACACCTGGTGCCGTGAAATCGGCGGGATACCACCCTCTGCGCAGACAGGAATCGGAATGAAGGATCTTCACGCAGCCTACGGCCAGTACGCACTCGCGACCGGGGCGTCCTCGTCGAGACCGCGCCGGATGGGCCCTGAGGCGGAAATAGCCTCTACTGCAGCGTATTTCGAGAGGAGTCAGCCCTTGCACATTCCTGGCATGCCAGTCGATATCCCTGACGAAATGCTCTCGGCGGTGCTCCGGCCCGAATTCGACACTCTGGCGCCGGTCGAAGTCTTCCCCGGGGTAGCGAGTCATCTGGATCGCCCGTACGCCACTCGCATCGGATTTCGGCAACTCACCATGGATCTGCACATCCCGCACCATCCCGCGGCCACACCGGTTCCCGTGGTCGTGTACGCACATCCGGGAGGCTTTTTCACCGGCAGCAAGCAAATGGGCCCATGGCGGTTTCTGCTCGAGGCTGGGCTGGCGGTGGTTTCGGTCCAGTACCGGCTCAGTGGCGAGGCCGTCTTTCCTGCGGCCATCCAAGATGTCGCTGCGGCCGTGCGCTGGGTGCGGATCAACGCCGATCGCTACAGCTTGGATTCTGAGCGCATCGTGGGCTTCGGTTCCAGCGCAGGCGCGTATCTCATCAGCGCCGTTGCGCTCGCCGGAGACAACAGCGACCTGGTGAGCAGCACCGAACCCTACTCGGAGGTGTCCTGTGGTCTGACTGCTGTCGTGGAGCACTACGGACCCACCGATTTCCTCAAACACGATGAAGACGCACACCCCGACGCCATCGAACGAATGCACGGTCCCGACAGCACACTGGCGCGCTTCTTCGGATTCGTGCCATCAAGCCGGCCGCAGGTGGTTGAGCGGGGAAACCTGTGCCGCCTGGCACATCCCGGCGCGCCACCCTTCCTGATCGCCCACGGGGACAGGGATCGTCGCGTCGGCATCGAGCAGAGTCGGCGTCTGCATCGCGCACTCACAGCTGTGGGGGTCCGGGCGGACCTGGTGGAGATCGTCGGCGGCGACCACGGGTCTGCTCACTTCAACGCGGCTCCGCTGCATCACAGAACGCTGGCATTCCTCGAATCTGTTCTGGCAGTGCCCCTATCCCGTTGACCACGACACCACTGATCGGAGAACTCACATGCACACGACGAAGCGAATTCAGTACCACCGCTACGGTGGACCGGACGTCATGCGGCTCGAAGGCTTCGAGCCCAGGAAACTCGGCGCCGACGATGTTCTCGTCCGGGTGCGCGCGGCCGCTGCTAACCCGATGGACTTCGTAATCCGAAACGGCGCGATGAAGATGGTGACCGGCCGAACCTTCCCACGTGGGATGGGCTACGACTTCGCCGGCATCGTCGAGGCAGTCGGCGACGACGTGACTCGGGTGCGGGTGGGCGACGAAGTGCTCGGGGGGCCGCCGATCAAGTGGTCAGGCGCGTTCGCTGACGTGGTCGTCGCCGAAGAGAAGGGTGTCGTCAGGAAGCCCGCTGCCTTGACGTTCGAGGCGGCGGCCGCCGTTCCCACTGTCGGTTTGACCGCCTACCAAGCCCTGTTCAACCAAGGGAAGCTGCAGCGTGGCGAGTCGGTGTTCGTGCACGGATGCCTTGGGGGAGTGGGTCGCTCGGCGGTGCAACTCGCGTTGGCACACGGGGCGGCCGTGGCGGGAAGCTGCCGGGCCGGCTCGGCGGACGAGGCACGCGAACTCGGTATCGATCCGATCGTCGACTTCGACTTCGATCCCATCCCCCTCACCCGCCGATTCGATGTCGTCCTGGACACCGCCGGCACGTTACCGGTCAGAGACTCCCGAAAGATGTTGACGCCCAACGGTCGTATCATCAGCGTCAAGCCGAGTCCAGCGAACATGGTCAGGAGCGCCCTGCCGGGCCCATTCCACGTCGTGATCGCCAAGGCAGTCACAACCGATATCGAGGCCGTCGCGCGAGCCGCCGGCGAAGGGGTGCTGCGGCTACCCATCGCCCAAACGGTGCCACTATCGCAAGCAATCTCAGCCCTTACGCAACTCGAACAAACCAGATTCGCCAAGCGGGGCAAGCTCATTATTGTGCCTGACTAAGCCAGCCGGCCGGCGACACCAAACGGCCCGAACAGGACTGAAGCGAGCCGCCTCCCCACCAGATGAGTATGCGGTAGGCACGGCGGGGACGTAATGTTGCGGCGAACCCTTCACCGGATCGGAGACGGCATGCCCAGGGTAGCGATTCTCGATGACTACGCGGGCGTGGCCTTACAGGTTGCCGACTGGTCACCCGTGCAAAAGCGCTCCGAGGTAACCGTTTTCGACCACCACCTGGCCGAGGACGAGGCGGCTGATGCGCTGCGGCCGTTCGACGTGGTGTGCACCCTGCGTGAGCGGATGGCCTTTCCCCGCACCCTGATCGAGCGGCTGCCGGACCTGAAGCTGATCACGATCGTCGGCAGGAGCCTGCCGAACCTGGACATGGCCGCAGCGACCGAACACGGGATATTGGTGGCGCACTCGGATTTCGCCCATCCCCGATTCAGGTCCATGCGCGACGCCACGCCGGAACTCGCCTGGGGGCTGATGATCGCGACGGTGCGCAATCTCGCCGACGAGCATCGCAACATGCGGGCCGGCGGCTGGCAGAGCAGCGCGGGTATGACCCTGTCCGGCAAGACCCTCGGGCTGCTCGGTCTGGGTAGGGTCGGCAGACGCATGGCCGAATACGGCAGGGTCTTCGGCATGGATGTCATTGCGTGGAGCCAGAATCTCACCGAGGACGCCGCCACCAGCGTGGGCGCCCGCCGCGTAGAGAAGGCCGCTCTGTTCGAATCCTCTGACGTGGTCTCCATTCATCTGGTGCTCTCGGAACGCACCCGGGGACTGGTCGGCGCGGCCGAGCTGGCGCTGATGAAGCCGCATGCCTACCTGATCAACACCTCCAGGGGCCCGATCGTCGACGAGGCGTCTTTGCTGACCGCGCTGGAAGCCGGGCGCATTGCCGGGGCCGGGCTGGACGTCTACGACACCGAGCCGCTGCCGAAAGACCATCGGCTGCGGCTGCTTCCGAACGTGACGCTGTCTCCCCACCTGGGGTACGTCACGCGGGAAATGCTGGGCGCCTTCTACTCGGACTCGGTGGAATCGGTGGTGGCCTGGCTGGACGGGGCGCCCATCCGGATCGCCAATCCCGAAGTGGCGCGGCGCCGTTGAGCGGATTTACTTCCGCTTCCAGTGTGGACTTTTGACCGCGTCCAGCGCATCGGTGACGTAGCGGTCCAGTGGCCACGGTTTCCCGGACTGCCGCACCCACTGCTGGAAGGCGAAATCGGCAGCCGCGAAGGCGAGTTGGACCAGCAGCCCGGGACGGATATCGGCCGAGGGATCGACGCCCATCCGTTCGGCGATGAGCTTGGTGGCCCGCTCCTTGTCGGCCGGCCGGTGCACCGTGACCTTGTCGAGTAGGTCGGGAACCACCAGCAGGGCTTCGCGCCACTCCTCGGTGTCGGCCTGCTCGAATGAGCGGGTGCGCGTGATGATGGCGTTGATCAGCGCGACATCGGGTGACTCGGCGGCGGGCCGGCCCTCGAGGAGATTGACGATCGCGGCGCCACCATAGCGCACCGGTGCGAGCAGAAGCTCTTCCTTCGCGGGCACGTGCCGGAAAAACGTGCGCGGGGAAACGCCTGCGGCCGTGGCGATTTCCTCGGTGGTCACCGAGTCGTAGCCGCGCTCGACGAACAGGCGAAACGCCGCACGCCGGATCTCGGCCCGGATCTGCGCGCGCTGCCGGTCGCGGAGCGACACTGGCCTGGTCGGAAAGGTCATCGGAAGCAGCCGATCCCGCCGTCGACGTGAATGGTCTGCCCGGTGATGAAGGTGGCGTCATCGCCGAGTAGGAACGCCACCAGCGCACCCACGTCGGTGCGGACGTCCCCGATGCGCTTCAATGGAACCCGCCCCACGGCCTTGTCGTATTCCCTGGGCGCGAACGACTTCCAGAACTTGACACCGTCTGATTCGGCGAAGGGGCAGATGACATTGACGCGGATGTTGTCGCGCCCCCATTCCAGCGCGGCCACCTTGGACAGCCCGCGGATGCCCTCCTTGGCGGCGGCGTAGCCGCCCCACTTCGGCTCGCCGCCGGTGCCCGTCCCCGAACCGAGGTTCACGATCGACCCGCCGCCGGCCTCGACCATCAACGGGTGCACGGCCTGCATCAGCAGGAACGTCGCGCGCGGGCCCACGTCGTAGCCGAGCGCCAGGTCTTCGGTGGTGATGTCGACGAATGCCTTGGGCTCGTTGGTGGCGATCGCGTTGTTGACCAAGCCGTGCACCGTGCCGAATGCGTCGACCGCCGCGGCCGCGATACGCTGCGCGCTGTCCGGGTCGCGAAGATCGGCGACGAGCTGTTCCACCCGTCCTATCGTCTTGAGTTCGGTGGTGGTGCTGTTGAGGGCCTCTTCCTGGATGTCCACCAGTAGCACCTGTGCGCCGCGTTCGAGCAGCGCGGTGGCGACGCCCTTTCCGACGCCCTGGGCGGCACCGGTGACGATGGCGACGTGCCCCCGCATCGAATCGGGGTGGCTGTAGCTCATCCGGCCGGCCCCAGCGGTAGCGACGCGAGGTTCGGCGCCGGACGACCGGCGAACAAAGGCAAGTCGAGGTAGGTCTTGATGCCCGGTTCGGCGGCGCAGACGTCGGGGATGGCGTTGATGCAGTGGTTGGCGGTGACGACGACGCCGGGGTTCTTCACCAAGCCTTCCGCGATCGTCTCCGGCTGCAGACCCTTGAAGGTGAGGCTCACGTCGGGGTCGCCGGTGATCTCCACCTCGAAGCGCTCGCCCCGGTCGCCGAAGTGCCAGGCCGGGTCCAGGTTCTCCTCACCCATCAGCCAGTTGACCGCGGCGGTGATGACCGGCTCGCCGTCAACCAGCGCCTGCCAGCGGAACCGGCGCGCGGCCACCGTGCCGGTCGTGATCGGGAAGGCGTCGTAGTCGATGTCGGCGGTCGCCACGGCGACGTCCTGGATGGTCCTGATGTTGGGATCGATGCGAAAGCCCATGTGATCGGCGATCATTCGGACCGACTGTTTGAAGCCCGCTTCGAGCAGCCCGGCCATCGGCCCTTGCGTCGCTTCCTCGGGGGTGCCGCCGAATCCCATGATGTGGCGCACCACGTCCGGCGCGTTGTAGGTGCGGATGTCGGAGAACTCCTCGGCACGCACGTGGGTGATCGCCGACGACAGTGAGGAAACCATGAGCGGGAAGCGTTCGGTGATGCCGCCGGGGTGAATGCCCGAACCATGCAGCGTCACACCGCTTTCCGTCGCCGCGTCGGCGACGGCCCGGTGACGCTTGTTGTCCGGATCGGGGTAGACCCAGCCGACGGGGGTGACCACGTTCTTGCCGGAACGGAGGATGGCGATCACTTCGTCGTCATTGGGTATCAATGGGCTGTACATGACGCAGTCGGCGTCCAGCGCCAGTATTTCGTCGATGCTGTTGGTGGCGGTGACGCCGAGCTCCTGCGTCCCGACGATCCGGCCGACGTCGACACTGTTTTTCTCAGCGCTGTGCACCCAGCACCCCACCAGCTCGAGCTGTGGGTGATTGATGACGCACTCGATCGCCGCTTTGCCCACGCCGCCGGTGGCCCACTGGATGACACGGAGTTTGGCTGGGCTACCCATCATTGACCTCCCGGACGGACGGTGCGCGCTGACGAATGAATTGGCAGGCTATGACTTGGTGACAGTGACTGTCAACAACGAACGGTTTGTGAGAGGGTTTGTTGATGAGCGTCCTCGACGGCAAGATCGCGATCGTCACCGGCACCAGCCGCGGCGTGGGCGTGGGCATCGCCCATGAACTGTTGCGCGCCGGTGCGACAGTGATCGGCTGCTCGCGCTCACCGCTCGACACCATCCCGGGCATAGAACCGGACTGGGCGGACCGCGCTTCCCAGAAGGTGTGCGATCAGGGCGACCATCGCTCGATCGATGCGTTCGTCGCCGACGTCGTGGCCACCCACGGTCGGGTCGACATTCTGGTGAACAATGCCGGCGGTACCGTTCCGGCGCCGCACGCCGAGAGCATTCCCGAACTGGTGCAACGCATTCAGGGCGCGCCCGCCGACGAGGACGAATACGCGCGCACGGCTCTGTTTCACGCCTTCGCCGTGCAGATGAACCTCATCAGCCCGCTGTGGTTCGCCATCCGCGCCTATCGGCAGATGCAAACTCAGGACGGCGTCGGCTGCATCATCAACATCTCCAGCGGCGCCGGACATCCGGCCGGATCCCCAACCCTGGTCTCCTACGGGGCGGCCAAAAGCGGTCTGAACCACCTCACCCGCTCGCTGGCCGAAGAGTGGGGGCCCACGGTGCGGGTCAACTGCATCGCGCTGGGCCCCACGATGACGGAGAATTTCCGATCATTCGTGTTACCCAAGGACGACCCCGATGGCGCCAAATATTTCGCCGCCGTCCCGTTGCGCCGCGCCGGTGAGCCCGCCGAAGTCGGGCGGGTCTGCGTTTTTCTGGCCGGTGGACAGGCCGACTTCGTCAACGGCACCACCATCGAATGCGACGGCGGGATGCTGCCCGGCGTGCTCTACGAGGCGGGCTTGAAGACCATCACAGATCTGCTGTAACTGCCCCCGCATCCTTCTAAATGGGAACCAGCGCAAGGAGATTCACATGATCGGCTTGGAACCGACGCCCGAGCAGTTCGCCGCCCTCGCGGCGCGACCGGCTGATGCGCCGGTGGTGATGGTCAACCTGTTGAAGTTCAAGCCCCAGGGTGGCCTGGAGAGTTACCTACAGTACGGCCAGGAAGTGGTGCCGCACCTGGAACGCGTCGGCGCGACGCTGCGCTACGCCGGGGGAGCGCCGTCGGTGGTGATCGGGGACGGCCAACAGCCTTGGTGGGACGCGATTCTCATCGTCGAGTATCCAACCCCGCAGGCCTTCATCGATATGGTGACCACCCAGGAGTACGCCAAGGTGCACGAGCACCGCGCCGCGGCGCTGGAGCGCGGAGACTTGATCGCGACCTCGACATGGTCGGTGGTCACCCAATGAACTGACGCCGGTCCGATCACGAAAGGCTTTCCGGATCAGGCCTAAATGGGTGTAATAGGTGGATGGAACTGATAATGCCCACCGACGCGATCTTTCTTCTGGGAGAATCTCGCGAACATCCCATGCACGTCGGAGGCTTGCAGTTGTTCGAGCCGCCGCCGGGCGCCGGCCGCGGCTTCGTTCGAGAGCTCTACAAGAGCCTGGCCGATCAGCGGGATTTCCAGCCCACCTTTCGCAAGCATCCCGCGAGCTTTGTCGGTGGAATCGCGAACCTGGGCTGGTCGTACGACGACGCCGTCGACATCGACTACCACGTGCGGCGTTCGGCGCTGCCGTCGCCCAAACGGGTTCGTGAACTGCTCGAGCTCACCTCGCGGTGGCATAGCAGCCTGCTCGATCGGCACCGCCCGCTGTGGGAGACGCACATCGTCGAAGGCCTGAAAGACGGCCGGTTCGCTATCTACACCAAGGTGCACCACGCATTGATCGACGGCGTCTCCGCGCAGAAACTGATGCAGCGCGCATTGACCACCGACCCCGAGGACACCGAGATTCGCGCCCCATGGACTCTGCGCAAACCCAAGCGTAAATCCAATCCCGCGTCCCCATTGAGCTCATTGGCCCGCACGGCGGGATCCCTTGCGGCACTGGCCCCCTCGACGATCGGGCTGGCGCGTGCGGCGCTGTTCGAGCAACAGCTGACGTTGCCTTTCGGGGCGCCGAAGACGATGTTGAACGTCAAGATCGGCGGCGCCCGCCGGTGCGCCGCGCAGTCCTGGTCACTGGACCGCATCAAGAACGTGAAGAAGGCCGCGGGGGTCACGGTGAACGACGTGGTCTTGGCGATGTGCTCGGGCGCCCTGCGCTACTACCTGCTCGAGCAGGACGCGCTGCCGGACACGCCGCTGATCGCGATGGTCCCGGTGAGCCTGCGCACCGAGGAAGAGGCCGACGCCGGCGGCAATCTGGTCGGAGCAATCCTGTGCAACCTCGCGACCGACGCCGACGATCCCGCGCAGCGTCTGCTGACCATCAGCGACTCGATGCGCAGCAACAAGAAGGTGTTCTCCCAGTTGCCGCGGTTTCAGGCGCTGGCGCTGTCGGCCGTCAATACCTCGGCATTGGCGCTGGCGGCAGTCCCGGGCTGGGTGTCTTCGACGTCACCGCCGTTCAACATCATCATCTCGAATGTGCCGGGCCCGACGCAGCCGATCTACTACGGCGGCGCCCGGCTCGACGGCAACTACCCGCTGTCCATCGCGCTGGACGGCCAAGCGCTCAACATCACCCTGGCCAGCAACGCCGGCAATCTGGACTTCGGCCTGGTCGGGTGCCGGCGCAGCGTGCCGCACCTGCAACGGCTGCTCGCGCACCTGGAGTCCTCGCTCAAGGATCTGGAACGCGCTGTGGGAGAATAGGTCTCGATGGCAAAGCTGAGCGCGGGTGTGATGTTGTACCGGACCTGCGGCAGCGTCGTCGAAGTCTTGGTCGCGCATCCGGGCGGTCCGTTCTGGGCCCGCAAAGATGACGGCGCGTGGTCGATCCCGAAAGGCGAGTACACCGACGGGGAGGATCCCTGGGCGGCCGCGCAGCGCGAGTTCTCCGAGGAGCTGGGGCTTCCCGTGCCGGCCGGGCCCCGCATCGACCTCGGTCAGCTGAAGCAATCCGGCGGCAAGGTCGTGACCGCCTTCGCCGTACACAGCGACCTCGACATCGCCGACGCGCGCAGCAACACGTTCGAAATGGAGTGGCCGAAAGGATCGGGCACGCTGCGGGAGTTTCCCGAAGTCGATCGCGTGGGCTGGTTCGCGGTGGCAACCGCACGCGTCAAACTGCTGAAAAGTCAGCACGGCTTTCTCGATCGCCTGATGGCGGACCCGGGCCTGGCCGGACTATCCGAAGGGACATGACATGCAAACGCTGCGAACACCCGACGACCGGTTCGACCATGTCCCCGATTTCCCTTACACCCCAAGGTATTGCGAAGTATCCGACGACGAAGGCGGCACGCTGCGGGTGGCCTGGGTCCAGGACGGCCCGGAAACCGCCGACCCGATCCTCATGCTGCACGGCGAACCGTCGTGGTCATATCTGTACCGCAAGATGATTCCGATACTGGTTGCGGCCGGCCATCGAGTCATCTGCCCCGACCTGGTCGGTTTCGGCCGCTCGGACAAGCCAACCCGCCGCGAAGACCACAGCTACGCCCGACACGTCGAGTGGATGCGGGCGGTGGCGTTCGATGTGCTCGACCTGCAGAACGTCACCCTGGTAGGTCAGGACTGGGGCGGGCTCATCGGATTGCGGCTTGCCGCAGAGCATCCCGAACGATTCGCTCGGTTGGTCGTCGCCAACACCGGGCTGCCGAATGGCGAACAGCCCATGGCCGACGTCTGGTGGAAATTCCGCGACGCCATAACCTCGGCGCCGGCGCTGAACGTCGGCGCGTTCGTCCAGGGCGGTTGTCGCCAAAAGATGAGCGAAGAGGCGCGCGCCGGCTATGACGCACCGTTTCCCACCGACGACTACTGCGTCGGGCCGCGCGCCATGCCCGGTCTGGTGCCCACGTCACCGGACGACCCCGCCGCGGCGGCCAACAAGACCGCCTGGACGAAGCTTTCGGTGAGCGCGACGCCCATGCTGGTCGCCTTCAGCGACAGCGACCCGATCACCGGGCCGATGGCCGCCATCTTCCAGCGGCAGATGCGCGGCGCTCAGGGGATCGAACACCCAGTGATCGAGGGCGCCGGGCATTTCCTACAGGAGGACGCCGGAGCGCAGCTGGCCGGCCACATCGTGGAGTTCCTGCGCCGCTGAATAGGGCGCTGCCGGCCGGCGGGCACAATGTCAGAATGACGACCGCGCCCGCCGAGTCCACGAAACCCGACGAATTGTTGGTACGGCTGTTGGACCCGGCGGTCCGTGCGGACCCCTACCCGCTGTTCGCGCAGTTTCGTGAACGCGGGTCGTTCGCGTTACCGGAGGGCAACCTCGCGGTGTTCTCGACGTACCGTGACTGCGACGACGCCTTGAGGCATCCGTCGTCGAGCAACGACCGGAACAAGTCGACGGCGGCCCGCGCCCAGATCGAGGCGCAGACCCGACAGCTCATCGAGGCCGGTGCCGAGGTGCCGGTGCCGAGCCCGCCGGGGTTCCTATTTCTGGACCCGCCGGACCACACCCGGTTGCGCAAACTGGTCAGCAAAGCGTTCGCGCCCAAAGTGGTGAACGCGCTGCAGCCCGACATCACCGCGCTGATAGACGGGTTGCTCGACCGCATCGCCGACAAGGGTCGGTTCGAAGTCGTCGAAGACCTCGCATACCCATTGCCGGTGGCGGTCATTTGCCGACTGCTCGGCGTACCCCTGGAGGACGAACCGGAATTCAGCCGGGTGTCCGCGCTGCTGGCGCAATCGCTGGACCCGTTCGTCGCCTTCACCGGCACGCCGTCAGACAACCTGAAAGAGCGGATGGCCGCCGGAACGTGGCTGCGGGCCTATCTGCACGGACTGATCGACCGGCGACGCTCGCGGCCCGGCGACGACCTGATGTCCGGCCTGATCGCCGTGGAAGAGTCGGGCGACCAACTGACCGCCGAGGAGATCGTTTCCACCTGCGTCCTGTTGCTGGTCGCCGGTCACGAGACGACGGTGAACCTGATCGGCAACGCGGTGCTGGCGATGCTGCGCCAGCCGTCGCAGTGGACCGCGCTGGGCGCCGACGCCAACCGTGTGCCCGCGGTTATCGAAGAGACGTTGCGCTACGACCCGCCGGTGCAGATGATCGCCCGAACCGCAGGCGCCGACATGACCATTGGGGGCATCGAGGTGCCCGGGGGCGACATCATGATGCTGCTGACCGCCGCCGCCCAGCGCGATCCCGCCGAATATGACCGGCCCGACGTGTTCGATCCGGATCGTAAGGCCTTGCGGCACTTAGGATTCGGACGCGGCGCGCATTACTGCCTGGGTGCGCCACTGGCCAGGCTGGAAGCCGGGGTGGCCCTGTCGGCGGTGACCGCGCGTTTTCCGAACGCCCGATTGGACGGTGAGCCCGAGTACAAGCCCAACGTCACGCTGCGCGGGCTATCCCAGCTCATGGTCAGGGTCTAATCCCGTTCCCACGGCGGACTTTCACCCATCTTTGTGTAGTACTTCGCCAGGTGGCTCTTGATCCGATCGACATCGGACTTGGGCACGTCGATACCGCCGCGTGCCCCATCGATGATCGCGCCCGCCGCCATCACGCCGCGTGGCACTGCCTTCAGACCGCCGTCGATGACGTCGGCGATCAGCAGCTTGTAGGCAGTGAAGTTGTCCTTTTTGTCGCCGTCGTACCAGACGTGCGCGTCGCGGTATTTCTGGTTCGGACCGTCCAGCGCGTCGGCCCATTTACGCACCCGCTTTTCGGCCGCGTCCCCGTCCCATTTGCGGTCGCGATCGGCCAACGGCAGGTCTTGAAAGGCTGTGACTGACATGGTTGCCGCGTGCCCGCCTCGGATGCCGATCAAACGCGGCCAAACCGGGTAGTTCGCGCTTGCGCAAGCGGTAGCGTCGTCGGCGGGAGGCAAGCATGAAGCGCCACATCGTTTCAGGATTAGCCGGCCTGGTGATGGCCGCGGGGCTGGTCGTCGCAGCGCCGCCGGCAAGCGCCGGCTGTGTGTACGGGGGACCGGTTCTGAGCAAGTGCGACGGACCCGTCCAGCCGGACGGCACCTGGCAACGCTGTGTGACAGTCACCCAGTTCGTTCCCCATGGCGCCAGTTCCTACCTGGTGCCCGAGAATCACTGCGATCTGATGGGCCCCGACCAGCATCCGGCGGATCTCGGCTTCGCCGATCCGCCGGCGCACATCGATTGAGCTTGCCCGGCTTGGTGGCCGAGTGTTGTCGGACCTCACTGCAATGCTGGTGTCATGTCCCCGACCGCGACTGCAGCCAGCGTCGAAATGCGACCCAAGGATCGTCTCGAGGTGCTCTTCGAGGAGATGGCGGAGTTGGCCGGTCAGCGCAACGCGATTGACGGGCGCATGGTGGAGATCGTGGCCGAGATCGATCGCGACGGGCTGTGCGGGATCACCGGTGCCCGGTCGGTACCGGCGTTAGTGGCCTGGAAGCTGGGCTGCTCATCGGCAAACGCCCACACGATCGCGGCCATCGCTGGCCGGCTCGAGGAATTGCCCCGCTGTGCGGCCGGGTTGCGGGAGGGCCGGTTGTCGCTGGATCAGGTCGGGGTGATCGCCGCCCGGGGAGGGGTGGGGTCTGATGAGCATTATGCGCAGCTGGCCAGTGTCGCCACGGTCAACCAGCTGCGTACCGCGGTCAAGCTGGAACCACGACCGGCACCAGAACCGCGGCCCGAGCCCGAGCGCTCGATCCGCAAGACCTCCGATGAGGCGGGCGCCTGCTATCGGATCAGACTTGACCACTTGGATGCCGCGAAATTCGATGCGGCGCTGGCGTCGCATCGTGATGCGCTGATCACCCAATGGAAACACGACCACGGCCAGGGCAACGACGCACATGTTTCGGCCGATCAGCGGCCGCCGTTGCCGGGCACGCTCGAGGCGTTCCTGCGCCTGGTCGAGGCCGGCTGGGATGCTGAGGCGGCCCGCCGCCCGCACGGCCAGCACACCACGGTGGTGGTGCATGTCGACGTGGAAAAGCCCGCGGCGGCGTTGCATCTGGGTCCGCTCCTGTCCGACGCCGAACGCCGCTACCTGACCTGTGATGCCACTTGTGAAGCCTGGTTTCACCGCGACGGCGAAGTCATCGGCGCCGGCCGTGCGACGCGGGTGATCAGCCGGCGGCTGCGCCGCGCGCTGGAGCATCGCGACCGGATGTGCGCGGTGCCCGGCTGCGGGGCCACCCGTGGTCTGCACGCCCATCACCTCCGGCACTGGGAAGACGGCGGCCCCACCGAACTGGCCAACCTGGTGTTGCTATGCCCGTACCACCACCGGCTGCACCACCGCGGCGTCATCACCATCACCGGACCCGCCGACAACCTCAGCGTCACCGACAACTCCGGGCGACCCCTGCACCCGGGATCGCTCGCGCGCCCACCAACCCAACCTCCACCCGCGGTCGCACCCTGCCGTGGGCCCCTCGGCGAACGCGCCGACTGGTGGTGGTACACACCGTTCCAACCCCAACCACCACCGACAAGCAACTAGGTTTTGGATCGCAGCCCAAAAACGTTGGGGTGTCAAGGAACTCGTACGAGACGCCGTCCGGCCGGCATCGACCGCCGATCTAGCCCGAACCGAGTCGCGGCACGATTTCGCCGAGGCTGAAGGTCACCGGCTGTTCGAGCTGTTCGTAGGTGCACGAGCGGGGTTCGCGGTCCGGACGCCACCGATTGAACTGCGCGGTATGACGAAACCGCTGGCCTTCCATGTGGTCATAGCGGACCTCGACTACCCGCTCAGGCCGCAGCGGCACGAACGACAGGTCCTTGCCCGCGTTCCAGCGCGAGAATTCGTTCTTGCGAGGGGTCCGCTCGCCGGCTTGGTGCGCGGCCCAATTCCACGGGTGATTCTCGAAATCGGTGACGAGCGGCTGCAATTCGTCGAACAGCCGGCGCCGCTCGGCCATGGGGAACGCGCCGATCACCCCGACCGACGCGAGCTGGCCATCATCCTGATAGAGACCGAGCAACAACGAACCGATGGCTCCGGCGCCGGACTTGTGCACCCGGTAGCCGGCGACCACACAGTCGGCGGTCCGCTCGTGCTTGATCTTGAACATGATCCGCTTGTCCGGTTGGTACGTGATGTCCAGCGGCTTGGCGACCACGCCGTCGAGGCCGGCGCCCTCGAATTCGTCGAACCAGCGCTGCGCGGTGCCCAGATCGGTCGTCGCCGGTGTGACATGGATCGATGGCCCCGGGGCCGCCAACGCGTCGACCAGGGCGGCGCGCCGTTCGCCGAAGGGGCGTCGCGTGTAGTCATCGTCGCCGAGGGCGAGCAAATCGAACGCGATGAAGGACGCCGGCGTGGCCTTGGCGAGCATCTGCACCCGCGAGTCGGCCGGATGGATGCGTTGTTGCAGCGCCTCGAAATCCAGCCCGGCCCCGGTGGCGATGACGATCTCACCGTCGATCACGCAGCGCTCCGGCAGCTCGGCCCGGACCGCGGCGACCAGCTCCGGGAAATAGCGCGTCATCGGCCGCTCGTTGCGGCTGCCCAGCTCGACCTGATCGCGGTCGCGGAAACAGATCGACCTGAACCCGTCCCACTTGGGCTCATAGGACGCGTCAGGGGGAATCGAGCGCACCGACTTGGCCAGCATCGGCGACACCGGCGGCATGACAGGGAGGTCCATAGCCTGATTGTGCTGGAATCGGAGGCATGGCTGCTGCAGAAGAGCTCGACGTCGACGGCATCGCGGTGCGCCTGACCAATCCGGACAAGGTGTATTTCCCCAAACTGGGATCAAAGGGCACCAAGCGACACCTGGTGGACTACTACCGTGCCGTCGCGGGCGGTCCGATGCTCGACGCGCTGCGCGACCGGCCCACCCATCTGCAGCGCTTCCCGGACGGCGTCGACGGCGAGGAGATCTACCAGAAGCGCATCCCCCAGCACCACCCCGATTACCTGCAGACGTGTCGGGTGACGTTTCCGTCGGGGCGGACGGCTGACGCGCTGAGGGTGACCCATCCGGCGGCGGTCGTGTGGGCGGCACAGATGGGCACGGTCACCTTGCATCCGTGGCAGGTGCGCTGCCCGGACACCGACCACCCCGACGAGCTGCGCATCGACCTGGACCCGCAGCCCGGTGTCGCCTTCGAGCAGGCGCGCACCGTCGCGGTCGACGTGCTGCGGCCGTTGCTCGACGAACTCGGTCTGGTGGGATACCCGAAGACCTCGGGCGGTCGCGGCATCCACGTCTTTCTGCGGATCGCCAGCGACTGGGATTTTATCGAGGTGCGCCGCGCCGGCATCGCCCTGGCCCGCGAAGTGGAGCGCCGTGCGCCCGACGCGGTCACCACGTCCTGGTGGAAAGAAAAACGCGGCGAGCGCATCTTCATCGACTTCAACCAGAACGCCCGGGACCGCACCATGGCATCGGCGTACTCGGTGCGGCGCACCCCGATCGCGACGGTATCGATGCCGCTGACGTGGGAGGAGCTGGCCGACGCCGAACCGGACGACTACACCATGGCAACCGTGCCCGATCTGATCACGCGGCGCGATGATCCGTGGGCCGCCATGGACCATGTGGCTCAATCGATTTCGCCCTTGCTGGAAATGGCCGAGGCCGACCAGGAGCGCGGCCTTGGCGACATGCCTTATCCGCCGAACTACCCCAAGATGCCGGGCGAGCCCAAACGCGTTCAGCCCAGCCGGGATCGAGATCTCAAAGCCGAGAAGGACTAGCCGGATGTCGGTGGCGGTGCGGGCGTGTGCCGCGCTATTCGCGTTGCTGCTGCTGCCGATTTCCGGTCCGGGTGTGGCCGATGCGGAGCCGGCCATGCCCGACACGAACCGATCCGGCGCAAGAATGGTCGGCTGGGACACCTACCGCCGGTTGGACCGGTTGCCCTACTTGAACCCCGGATCGCAGACCCTGCAGGTGTCGAGCTTTGATCGCAGCGGCGGTGATTTCGATATCTCCACGGGCAATCGCAACGGCAGTGGCGGGTGCCTGGCGACGGGCGGTGCCGGCTGCGTCATCGCGGAGGATCACGGTGCGGGAGAGATCGATTCGATCTGGCTGACCCGCGACGGCGGCAACGTTCGTGCCCTTGGAAACATCCGCATCGAGCTGGACGGGCAGACCGTAGTAGATACTCCGTTGCAATCGCTGGTCGACGGAAACCTCGGTGCCCCGTTCGTGTGGCCGCTGGTGGCCAACGCCGCTCAATCGCCGGGAGGCGATTACATCAAGGTGCCGATGCCTTATCGGCGGTCGATGCGGGTCAGCGTCGCATCACATTTGGAGTACTACCACGTCGATTACCGCCAGTTTCCCGACGCCGACGGGATGAACACGTTCTCGCCAGCCGAACCCGCGTCCGACGTGCTGGACACGCTCCGGTCCGCCGGCGCAACCGACCCCAAGCCTGCGGCCGCCGGCGTCGCGCACAGCAATCGGGTCATCGATCTCCCCGCCGGCGCCGGGCAGACCATCGCCGAATCGACCGGATCGGCCAGCATCTCGGCGCTGAGGCTCCAGCTGCCCGAACCGGCGGCCCAGCAGTTGACCGGATTGCGGCTGCAAATCGAGTTCGACGGCAGGACCACGGTGGATTCGCCGCTCGGGGAGTTCTTCGGCGCCGGACTGGGCGCGAATCCCGTGCGGTCTCTGATGTTCGCGACCATCCCGGCACCCGATGGGTCGTTAGTGTTATCCGATTGGTGGCCAATGCCTTTCGCGGAGTCGGCCCGCGTCACGCTCGTCAACGCGGGGGCCGAACCGGTGACGGGGATAGCCAGCGACGTCGCCACCACCCCCGACGCGCAGTGGGCGCCCGCGCTGGCCGGCGGCCGCGCCGGCTACTTCACCGCGCGCTCACATGCCGGACCGACGACGCCCGGCCGGGACTGGGTTTTCGCCGAAGAACAGGGGCACGGAAAATTCGTCGGCGTCAGTCACACCATTCACGGCTACCGAACCAAAACGGCATTCAGTGACGATGCACCGTACTTTCTCGAAGGCGCCGAACGGGTCTACACCGACGGATCCGCGTCCCCGCAGTGGTACGGAACCGGCACCGAGGACCTCTACGAGGGTGGCTGGTACTTCAAGAACGGCACCCACTTCAGCGACCCGCTCAACGGCCAACCCGATCAACGCACGGCCACGGGCGGGTGCGCCGACTACTGCGTCTCCGTGTACCGGATCATGCTGGCCGACGCGATCGGCTATCACTCCGGGATCCGGTTCGGCATCGAGCACGGCAAGAGGAACATGGTCCAACCCGACTACAGCTCAACCGCATTCCTCTACACACAGCCGGACGCCGATGTCACCGGGGGAGACGACGTCAGCCCCGCCGACCCCATCAGCCGAGTCCTGCACGGCTACAACGATTCTGACGCAATCGATCAGCTGCTGGTCAGCGAATACGAGGGCACTCAGGACACCCTGCCCGTCGTCGGCTCGGTGCGTAGCGCCCAGGGTGCGATCACGTTTCACGTCCAGATCGATCCGGACAACCACGGCTTATTGCTGCGCCGCACATCGGATCAAGCGGCCGGCTTCCAATCGGCCGACGTTGCGGTCGACGGCGTGCCAACCGGGAACTGGCTGCAGCCGCGCAGCAACACCTTTCACCGGTGGCTCGACGACACCTACCTGGTGCCGCGGTCGGTCACCGCGGGCAAGTCGCAGGTGACGGTCAGTTTGACGCCGACCGCGGGCTCACCGCCCTGGACCGCCGGCCGCTACCGCGTCGACACACTGACGGGGCCCTCTGACTAGCGAGCGATTGCCGGCCAGTCCGATGAGCGCGCCCGCCAGCCCGCCGACCGGCGCCAGCAGCGACGGCCCGGCGAGCACGAGATAGCCGAACGTCACGCCCACCACCAGCAGGGCCTGGTGCAGGGGTGTCCATGAGGTGAGCGGGCGCATCCGGAACGACAACCCCATGCCGAGCAGCAACGCCACCACGTGGCCGACGGCGGTGAAGTCCGCGCCCGCGGCCGCCACCACCGCGGCACCCAGCCACCAGCCCGCCCAGACACCGCGCCAGCGCGCGGGAACCGCCGCCGTGAACGCGCCGAGCACGCACATCGCGCCATAACTGATCCCCACGTCACTGGCACGTGCGACCGAGGCCGGCAGCATTCCCGTTTCGATAGCGGCGACCAGCCCGACCGCGACGATCAGCGTGGCGCCGATGTGGCCGACGGCGAAGGTCAGGAGTAGTCCCCGGCCGCACCACATCAGTTCGCCCAACGCCAATAGGCAGGCGAGCCCGGGCAACCAGAAGAACAGATCACCGCCGTCGTTGACGAATGCGCTCCCGATCAAGGTGCCCAGCTGTCCGCGCCCGAGATTGTGCACGTTGGTGCTCATTCGGCTTACGGCCACCTCGTGAGCGTGTGGACCGAGCGCCGCCAGGATGAGATAGACGCCGAGCAGGGTGACCGCATAGGTGGCCGTCACCCGCACCGATGCCGCGCCGGGCACGGCACGCAGCGGCGCCTCAGTCCAACGCAGGGCGCCGTCGCGGGTGGCGGCGGCTGTCATAGGTCTACCGTGCGGGTCGCGCGGCCGTCGTGCCTCGTTCTTAACGAAGCCTTCACACCCGTGCCGCAAATCTTCACGGAGTGGACGGCCTTGTGACGTGCCCTTAAAGGGAGGTGATCGCAGCGACGGCCTCGTCGGCGGTCACGATGGCCGAGGCGTAGTTGGGCATGTTCACCTCGAGGGCGGCGCGCATTTCGGTGTCGGAGTAGTCGGCGGTGGCATCCCGGACCACGGTGACGTCATAACCGAGTTCGGCGGCGAATCGAACCGTCGCCTCGACGCAGGTGTGCGCGATCAAACCCATGACGATGACCCGCTCGATACCGTGACGCTTGAGTTGCAGGTCCAGATCGGTGTTGGCGAAACCGCTCGAACACCAATGCTCATGCGCGACGACGTCGCCCGGTTGCGGCTCGAACCCGGGACGGATCTCGCCGCCCCAACTGCCGTATTCGAAGGTCTTGCGCGACCACGCCGCTCGTTGCACGGGCGCAACGTATTTCCACGTCTCGTAGTCGCCCGGCCGGTAACGACGATGCAGCGCATAAAAGACCCGCAGGTTCGCCCCGCGGGCGGCCTCGAGCACCTGCTGCATATGGGTAACGCAATCATTGCCCTCGATGACGCCCCGCAACCGATCCCACACTTTCCCGCCCGGGGAAATGAAATCGTTGTAGGGATCGATCAGCAGAAGGCCGGTCGCCGCTTTGTCATTCGCCATCGGACCATCATCTCCCGCGGCCCGAATGATGAACTGCAGATCGTCGGCGCACCGCGGTCTTGACGGACTCGTCGCGATGCTGCTAGACATGGCCTGCGCCACGCGTTTGGGCGATCGCCCAAAGTCGATGGGTGGAGGATGTCATGGGCCGGATGGACGGCGAGGATCACCATGGTCGGCGTCTGTCGTGCATTCAATGGATCGCCGGTCCCCGCCGCTGCGCTGGACGATCTCACGGCGATCTGCCCGCCGGCAGCTGCCTGAAGTAAGGAAAGCATCGATGACCGTCACCAACGACACCGTCTACTACGACCCCTACGACGTCGACATCAATGCCAACCCCTACCCGATCTATGCGCGGCTTCGTGAAGAGGCGCCGATCTACTACAACGAGCGCTACGACTTCTGGGCCCTGTCAAGGTATTCCGACGTCGAACATGGACTGGCCGACTGGGAGACGTTCTCCAACCGGCGAAGCGACATCCTCGAGCTGGTCCAGTCGAAATTCGACATGCCCGGCGGCGTCATGATGTTTCAGGACCCGCCGGAACACTCCAGGTTGCGCGGACTGATGTCGCGAGTGTTCACCCCCCGCCGGATGGCCGCCCTCGAGGACCAGATTCGGCAATACTGCGTATGTTGCCTGGATCCGCTGGTCGGATCCAGCGGTTTCGACATCATCGCCGAGCTGGCGTCCATGATGCCGATGCGCGTGATCGGCATGCTGCTGGGAATTCCGGAATCCGAACAGATCTCGGTGCGCGACGCCAACGATGCCAACCTGCGCACCAAGCCGGGCGCACCGTTGAAGGTCGCCGACGCCGACTCCATCGCCGACGGCCGGATCTATGCCGACTATGTCGACTGGCGCTCCAAAAACCCCTCTGATGACCTGATGACGACTCTGCTCAATGTCGAATTCGATGACGAGAACGGGGTGCACCGCAAGCTGACTCGCAAAGAGGTGTTGCACTACACGCAGGTGGTCGCCGGCGCGGGCAACGAGACCACCGGCCGCCTGATCGGCTGGCTGGCCAAGGTGCTCGCCGAGCACCCCGACCAGCGCCGCGAAGTCTACGAGGACCGGTCACTGTTGACCCGTACCATCGACGAGACGCTGCGATTCGAGCCCACCGGTCCGCACGTCGCGCGTTGGATGGCAAAGGATTTCGAGTGCTACGGCACGACGGTCCCGGCGGGCAGCGCCATGCTGCTGTTGTTCGGCGCCGCCAATCGCGATCACCGCCGCTACACCGATCCGGACACCTACAACATCCGCCGCGACAACATCTCACACATCACGTTCGGAAAAGGTGTGCACTACTGCCTGGGCGCCAACCTGGCTCGCCTCGAGGGCCGCGTCGCGCTCGACGAGATCCTCAACCGGTGGCCCGAATGGGACATCGATTACGACACCGCACAATTGGCGTCGACGTCGACCGTGCGCGGCTGGGAGCGGCTGCGGGTCGTCTTGCCCTGAGTGAGGACGGGTGCGTGAAACTCGCCGAACGTGATCTCAGGGCGGAAGAATGGCCGAAATCCCGCCCCCAGTGCACGTTCGGTGACGACGCTAGCCGGCTCAGCCCTTGCGGCCGCGGCGGCCCTTCGGCTCGGGCATCTCGTACTTGTCCAGGAGCCGGTTGACCAGGGCGATGGCGGCTTGGTGGCCCCCGGAGGATCCCAGCCCTTCTTCCAGGATCAGGGTGCGGCCGATCGAGGCGATGAAGACCGCGATGGCCGCGGGCGGGAACTCGTCGGTGTCGATGTCGTGTTCGCGGATGATGAAGTTCAGCGCGGTGATCTGCTGCTCGCGCCACCGGTCCGACCACGTGGCGATCTCGGCGCGAATCTCCTTGCGGTGGTTGGCAAGTCCCATGAACTCCAGCAGTAGCCGGGTGTCCTTGGGCTCGATGAGGGTATCCCAGAAGGCGTGCAACGGCCGGTCGGACGCCAGCGCCTCCTGCTGGCGCTCCAGGTACACGGCCGCGCCGCGGCGGAAGACGGCCAGATACAGGTCGTCCATCGTGGGGAAGTAGTAGTGCACCAACGCCGGTTTGACGCCGGCCTTGGCGGCCACGCGGCGCGACGTGGCCGCGGCGTAGCCCTCCTCGAGCATGATCTGACTCGTCGCGGCCACCAGCATGTCGCGCGTCGTCGAGTCGCGCGCCTTGGGTCGTTCGGCTGCCGTCACGTTGTGGTCCTATCGCGCGGCCGGCGCGCCTGGCAGACCATGAACAGGATGCCGTCTTGGTCGAGCTCTCGCCGGTAATTCGCGTACCGATCGTGGTATTCGCTGTACCTGGTTCGCTTTGCCATGGAGCCGTCTCATTTCCGAGAAACCGTCAGCCCGCTGGTTTGGGCGATCGCCCAAACGGGGTAGCTGACATGCTTGCACCCGACATCGCGGTGGTCAAGCTTCAGGCGAGCCGACCACGGTCGCGAAGGATCGACAGTTGCCCGGTGAGCCAATCCATTTCGGCCGCGATGGGATGACCTGCGCCGCCACTAGTCAAGTTTAAGTTTCTTAACTATCGGGGATAGGCTTGGGGCATTCCATTCATAGATAGGGAAGACGCGTGACCCCCAGCTTCAAGGACGTTATTCAGTCCAAGTACTTGCTCTTGACGACGTTCACCAAGGATGGCCGTCCGAAACCGACACCGATCTGGGGCGTGCCCGACGGCGACGACATGCTCTTGGTGATCACCGACGACGGTTCGTGGAAAACCAAGCGAATCAACAACACTCCCAGGGTGACGATCGCCAAGAGCGGCGCGCTGGGCAAGCCGAAGAGCGACGAGGTCGAAGCGACAGCCAGGGTGCTACCGAAGTCGGAGACGCGACGCGTCTACAACGCCGTCCTCAAGCGGTACTGGTACCACGCGCCGTGGTTCTACGCGCACTCGATCGTCCGCGGCGGCATCGACAAGGTGCACGTCGGCCTGGAAATCAAGCCGGCCGGCTGAGACGCACAGTGCTAGCCGCCTTCGGCGCGCATCGCCGCGAAGGTGTCCGCCACCGTCTCCTTGGGATCGCGAAAGGTGATGCCGAGGTCCCGTTCGCTCGGGGAATCGTCGGACGCCGGCATCTGCGTGTAGTACTGCATGCCGGCCCAGGTGAACGGCGTTTCGAAGGGCAGGAAACGGTTCGCCCGATCCAGCACCGCGCCCGCGACGCGAAGCGCGCTGTCCGGGATCGGGACGGCGACCATCGGCGTCCCGGCAACCTCCCCGAGCAGGTTCGCGAGGTCGGCCGCGGGCACCCGATGACCGCCGGCGGTGTAGCGGCGTGGCCCGCGCCCGGGCTCGAGCAACGCCGTGTGGAGCGCGGCCAGATCGCGGACGTCGACGATCAGCCACGCGGCGCTGCGGCCGGGGATCGCGTGCATCTGCACGGCCGCCCGCACCCCCTCGCCGGCCTCACCGAATTGGTCGCCGACCGGCGGGCCGAGCACCATGCCGGGATAGGTGATGTTGACCGGCGCGCCCGCATCCTGTAACCCCCGCGCATAGATCTCGACCTGCGCCTTCGACGTCCCGTATCCGTCCGCCCCGCCCACCACCGGCAGGTCCGCGGTCAGCGTCTCCAGGTCCGGATGGAACAGCGCGGTGAAACTGGACACGTGGACGATGGGATCCAGGCCGAGCTCGACGGACTGGCCCAGCACGTTCTGAGCGCCCTGCATGTTCGTGGCGAGCATCTCGGGTGTCTGGCGCGGGTCGGTCGCGACCAGCGCGGCGCTGTGCACGACGGCGTCGCACCCCTGCAAGGCCGCGCGCACCGCGACGCGATCGATGATGTCGGCGACGGCGAAGTCCGATACGTCGACGCCCAGCTTGGCGACGGTGGTGTGCAGCTTGTCGGGGTTGCGGACCAGGAATCGCACGGAGTGCCCCGCATCGGAGATTGCCTTGGCCGTCCACCCGCCGACGAAACCGGTACCACCCGTGATCAGAACCCGCATGGGCTCATTGTGCAAGACCGCAAAATCTAGAGGTGGCTGGAGGCGAAGTTGGCGGCTTGGTTCGTCATGCCGTTGACCGGATACGATGTGTGCGCGGCGAAGTTGGTGGTGTCGGCGTTCCCGCAGATCGGATCGCCCTGCGCGCACAGTTCGAGCGTCTTCGGCTGATACAGCGGCCCGATGGTCAGCGGCGGCGCGTTGTACTTCTGCAGGAACTGGCCCGATGGGGTGCCGAATAATGTCACGGCGGCGACGTGCTTCGCGACGTCCGGCGGCATCGGTGCGGGCACGGTGGAGGCGGGCACGCCCGCGGGCACGGCGGCCGAGGTGGTGTAGCCCGCCACCGCCGCGCCCTGCGAGTAGCCGCCGAGCACCTCTTTGGTATTAGGGCAATTCGCCGCCATCGATTCGAGGTGCGAACTGGCGTCCCGGATGCCGTCGATCACAGTGAGCGGGAAGTCAGGGCTGGAAAAGTCAGTGCTGGCAGGGTAATTGACTGGATACACGGTCAGTGATCTGCCGCCGACCTGCGAGCGCAACGCGTCGATGAACGGCCGACCGATCCCGCCGACACCGGGCGCTTCCCCGGATCCCCGGGCGAAGACGACTTCGACGTCGGGACACGGCTCGGCCGCCGCGGACGCGGCGGGCGCGCTCGCCACGAACGCACCCGCCAGCGCCGCGGCCGACATGGCCGATAGCTTGCGGATGTTCACTACTTCTTGAAGGCGTCCTTCACCTTTTCGCCGGCGTCCTTCAGGCTGGACTTCGCCTGGTCCGCCCTGCCCTCGTCCCTGGTGTCGTGGTCGCCGGTCGCCTTGCCGATGGCTTCCTTCGCGCGGCCCCCGAGGTCCTCGATCTTGTTCTTCAGCTTGTCTTCGTTGCTCATGGCGTGCTGGCTACCCCTCAACAGGAGATATCGAAACCCCCGCCCTGTCATCATGGACGGGTGAGCACCGCGATCGTGGTGGCAGTAGTGGTGGTGTTGATGCTGCTCGGCATCGGCATGGTGGTCAATCAGCTGCTGCGGCTGAGGCGGTATCTGGGGGACTCACCCACCGAAGAAGGCCGCGGTTCGAAACCCGAGCCACCGGACGACTGATAGCTTCAAGCTCGTGAACGCTCGAGGCGTCGCGACGCGGTGACGCCGTCGACTCTGCTGGTCACCGACGCTGGTTTGCCACGCGGTGTGTCCGGTGCTGCCGACCCTCGTTTCGCGAGCGCCATCAGACTGTTCTCCCAGCTGTTTCCCGGTCGCCGGTTCGGCGGGGGAGCGCTGAGCGTCTACGTCGACGGAATTCCCGTCGTGGACGTCTGGACCGGCTGGTCGGACCGGGCCGGCACCCAGCGCTGGACGGCGGACACCGGCGCCATGGTGTTCTCGGCGACCAAAGGGGTCGCCTCCACGGTGATTCACCGGCTCGCCGACCGCGGCCTGCTCTCCTATGACGCGCCCGTCGCCGACTACTGGCCCGACTTCGCCGCCAACGGGAAGGCCGAGATCACGGTCCGCGACGTCCTGCGGCACCGGTCCGGGCTGTCACACCTGCGCGGGGTCAGCAAGACGGAACTGATGGACCACCTCCTCATGGAGGAGCGGCTGGCGGCGGCGCCGGTCGATCACCTGCGCGGTGTGCAGGCCTACCACGCGCTCACCTACGGGTGGTTGCTGTCCGGTCTGGCCAGGGCGGTGACCGGCAAGGGCATGCGCGAGCTGATCCGCCAGGAGGTGGCGCGTCCGCTCAACACCGACGGGTTGCACCTGGGGCGCCCACCGCAAGGCTCACCGACCACGGCGGCCCAGATCCTGATACCGCAGGGCAGGCTGCGCGCACCGGTATTCAGCTTCATCGCGCCGCGGGTGGCCGGCCTGCCGTTCTCCGGCGCGCTGGGCGCGATGTACTTCCCCGGCGTCATCTCCCTGATCAAAGGCGACACCCCGTTCCTGGACGGCGAGATCCCCGCCGCCAACGGCGTGGTCACCGGTCGGGGCCTCGCCAAGATGTTCGCTGTCCTGGCCAACGACGGCCGCATCGACGGAAAGAAGTTCCTCTCCGAGGACCTGACCCGCGGGCTGGCCGGGCAGGCGCGCCGCAAGTGGCCCGACGCGAACATGGTGGTGCCCATGCCTTTTCACCTGGGCTACCACGAGTCGCCGGTTCCCGGTTTGCTCCGCGGTTTCGGTCACGTCGGCCTGGGCGGAACACTCGGCTGGGCCGACCCAGAGACGGGCAGCGCCTTCGGGTTCGTCCACAACCGGCTGTTGACGCCGCTGCTGTTCGACATGGGATCCTTTGCGGGCCTTGCCCGTCCGCTGCGCAACGCCATCGAGGCGGTCCGTGACCAAGGCCCGCTCGCGGTGCCGTCCCTGGGCGCCCGCTACGCCAAACCCGCTCGGCGACGGGCGAATGTCGGCGAGGCCATGGCGGCGGGCGAGGGCTGAACCGGGCTATCCGACGTAGGCGTTGCCGCGCGGCAGTGTCAGCGGAAGATCGGCGTAGGTGGCGATTCCCGGCGCCGCGGCGACGACGGCGGCGATCCCGTTGATGGCGGGCACCGCCGTCATGATGTGTCCGAGGTCCATGAATTCCTCGAGCGTGGTGGCCTCGAAGTACGGCGGCGGCAGGAAGCCGACCTTGGTGGTGACCGTGGGCTGGCCGTCGACCTGGATGACCCAGCCGTCCTGCTCGATCTTCCAGTCGGGTTCCAGGGTCTGCCCCTTCCTCCACCGGACGTTGAGGTCGATCAGGACCTTGCCGTTGACGATGCCCTGCCAGCTGATGTAGGTCCCCGCGACGTGTCCCGCGGGGATGGTCCAGGAAGCCATGACCAGGTCCTCGGTGGTCTGGGCGAACTCGGCGACACAGCGCACCTCGTCCAGCTCGATTCCGAGCGCGTCGCCCACCAGCCGGACGGCCTCGCCGAAAATGGCCGTGCCCTTCGCGGCCATCGCCGGCAGGTCGGGATGGTCGATCGGCTGGCCGAAGCCGACGGGCTTCTCGGTCTCCGGCGAGTCATAGAAGGTGGTGTCGGCGGCCTCGTTGACGGTGACCTTGTCGATCCGGTTGCACACCATGGCCGACACGATGGCCAACAGTTCGGCGAAGCCCGGGCTGACACCCGAGCCGAAGATGGTGGAACCGCCCTTGTCGCAGGCCTCCAAGATACGGTCACGGCCGTCGCCGAGGTTGTGTCCGGTGATGAACGAGGCGGTGGTCACCACGTTGACGCCGGCGGACAGGATGCGGACAAGCTCGTCGACGTTGATCCACATCGGGTTGTAGACCACACAGTCCGGCTTGAGCGCCAGCAGCTCGTCGATGTCGTTGGTCGCCTTGATGCCGAGCGGCTCGATGCCGACGAGTTCGCCGGCGTCGCGGCCGGCCTTCTCCGGTGACCAGGCGTAGCAGCCGACCAATTCCAGCGTGGGGTTGGTGACGATCGATTTCAGTGAGCTCTTGCCGACGTTTCCGGTGTTCCACTGAACGACGCGATAGGTGTTTGGCACTCGCTCAGCATAGGGAATGAGCGGGGTTCTTAGTAGACCTAATAGGCAGATTCCGACGCCAGAATCTCGGCCAGGAACGCGTCTCGCGGCGGCAGGTCCTGGCGCGCCCGCGCCCACCGGCGCGCCCGCTCCCGCATTTCGGCGGCTTCGGCTGTTTCGGCGCCGACGACCACCGATGTCGTCGACCAATCGTGGTCCCATGCCGCCGACTCCGTCAGGGCGCGCCGCTGGGCGTCTTTCAGCGCAAGGGTGGCGCGCCCGGTCGCGTCCAGGGTGCCGGTGCCGTCGATGGGCGCCGAGCGCAGCCGCACCGGTAGGCCGGTTGCCGGGTCCGGCCCGATGACGGCCGCCTGCACGACGGCGACCACCCCCGTGCCGCCGGACTCGATGCTCCAGTCGACGGTGCTCTCGGCGGCGTCGAAGATCGCGGGGGGAACCCCGCTCCAGGCGATGGACGCGACGCCCCGTGCTATCACGCCCGCGCCGCGCGGACCCGCGCCGGCACCGGCGGCCAGCGCGTAATCGTCGCGACGATCGCTCGGCGGGGCAATGATCACGTCCGTATCATCAACTGCCGCAATCAATTCGGACCACCGATCGCCGTCCGCGCCGAATTCGTCGGCGAGCCCGGCACCGGCACGTACCAGGTCGACGATCCGTGAATCATCGCTGCGGACATGGCCTATCAGCGCGGCGGCGTGCGGCGCCAGCAGCTGCGCCACATCGGAGTCCAGGGTGTCGTCGGGAAAGAAGCTCTGCGCCCCGGCGGTCAACAGCGCGACCTCGGTATCGAGCAGCGCGCGGTCCAGGCCGGCGATGCCGTCCTGCCTGCTGGCCGGCCACCACCGGCGCAGCCAATGCCCGATGGCCAGCCTGCGCAGCGGGGCGATCGAGCCCGGCACCAGCTCGACGCCGGTGAGCTCGATGCTGTGGGGGCGCCCGGTCGTGTGGTTCATGGCCGACACCAGCGCGACATGGCCGGCCTCGCCGAAGATCCGCCACAACCAGTCCGCGCGCGACACATCGGTGAACGTGATGTGCGGAGCCGCATCGTCGGGATCGTCCACCGACCAGGACAGCACCGCGCCGCTGACTTCGAGCAGCGCGACCAGTGGCGTCGCGACGGGCGCATCGACGGGCCAGGTGCTCCAAAGCCCGGCATCAGCAACAAGTCTCATCCGGCCACCTGCAATTCCAGCATCGATTTGATTCGTTGCCGGTGGTCGAGGCTCACCGAGCGCGCCACCCCGTCGAGCAGTGCGCGCACGTCGTCGACGTCGGCACAGGGTTCCTGCCAGACGTCGCGACCATGCAGCCGGGCCCACAGCCGGCTCAGGTACGGCTGCGCGTAGGCGCCCAGGTCGTCGACCACCTGTTGTTGGCGCGGATGAATCGGTCCGTTGTCGGCCAGATAGCGCCGGGCGTGTAACACGTAGGCTTCCTTGCGAAGTCGTGCCTGAATCTGGGTCGCCAAGTCATAGCGGCAAGAAGCGGATGGGTCCAGCGGAGCCAGCTGCACCGCGACCTCGATGCCGGCCACCAAAGTGGCTTGTTTGTCTTCGGCCAGCAGCCCCCACGGCGCGCAGGCCCGGTCGACTTCTTCCTCGCACAGCAACGGGATTTCGGGCAGCGCGTCGCGATCCAGGGCGCGGCGCAGGGTCGCGCGCACGCGGTCCACGATGCTGCGGTCCAGCGGGCGGTCCCCATCCGTACCCCGGGAGATCGCCGGAGGACGCTGCGGCGCAATCGAACTCAAGCCCAGCTCGACGATCGACCATGGCAGCCGCGTCGTGTCGGTGCGGGCCAGCGCACCCATGTTATACGGGGTGGTGCCGGCGATCATCGCCGACCAGACGCGCTGACGTGCCGCCGCGGCGCCATGGCTGCCGGCCGCGCCCAACACCGTGTCGAGCTCGCCCCGCAACGAGTCGACGACGGCCTCGCCCGCCCGCACGTCGCGCCAACTGCGTTCCAACTGCTTGGCCAGCCTGGCAACGACCTCGGCGTCCGCCACGTATCGGTGCAGCACCTCGATCGCGGTGCGATCGCGATCCCGGTGGATGTCACCGAGCACCGCCGCCGCCGTCGCGTAATCATGCGGCGTCGGTGCGCCTTTCGTGACGGCGAGCTCGAAGCAGACCGGAAAGTACAATTCCTGGGCGTTCCCGCTGCGTATCCGCTGCCGGCGGCGCTCCAGTTTGAGCGCCTCGAACCAGGCTGCGGCCGAGCGTAATTCGGAACCACTGCCGACGATGAGGTCGTGCATGGCGCGTGCCGTCTCGCGCGTCACGACCGGGGCCGAATACGCCGGATTGCCGCGCAGTCGCAGCACCAATGGGTCGATGATGCGTTTGACGGTCCGGCTCAGCGGACCCCCGTCGTCGGCGCTGAAAGCCTCCACACCCGGACCGATGGCGCGCCAGGCCGCCTCGATAACCAACCGCCGCGGCTGGCCCACCGCCTCACCCCCCACGGCGGTCGCTACCTGCGGTTCGGCGCTCATCAGCACAGAATAGGGCCATCGCAAAGTTTGCGGCAGCCACAAAGTTGGGTTCGGTAGCCGGTATTCGGCAGCACCCTGGTCGCATGAACAAGCTGTCGGGTGAATGGTTCGGGTCCCGCCGTCGCGGGGATGCGGGAAACCGTACCGTCGGGGTCGGCACCGTGCGCAAGGTCAAACGTCAGGCGTTCATCGAGGTGGTGGCCGTCTCGGGTGAGACGTTCATCGGCAAGCTGGCGCGACGCGAGGGTGGTCGCGACCTATCCATGCTGCGGCCGGGCCTGCTCGTGCTGGTGGCCTTCGATCCGACGGCACGCGAGGAGCTTTCGCTGCCCGACGATGTGCTGGCCGTCCACGCGGCCTGGGTGGCGTCGCTGTGAGCGTCAGCGGGCGCCGTCAACCGCGAACGTGACCAGGGCGGCCCAATACAGCGGGCTGGCGCTGACATCACCGCCGCGCCAGCGCCGCAGCTGTTCCCGCTGCCAACGGTTCACCTCGCATCCCGCCTCCGGCGCGACATCGTGCGAAGCGTCCACCGCGGCCACCAGATCCGCCATCGGGTCGGCCTGCTGCGCGCCCAGCGCATCGCGCGACTCAAATTGCCGATACGCGGCCGTCGTCGGCAGCGACCACAAGGTGGCGGTCACCAACTGCGCGCCGTTGAGGATCATCGCCGCCACCACCCCGGTCGCCTCATCGAATTGATAGTCACCCCCCGAGCCGCACGCCAGCAGCGCCACGCGCGGCGGCATCGGCAATCGAAGGGCCATCAGATCCGAGGCGGTCAGCGGGCGGTGATCGCCGATTGTGTTGGCATCCCCGGGGATAGCCGCCGTGTCGGCCAGGTGAAGGGCCGCCCGGTCCGCCCGAGTTCCCCCGTCGTGTTGTTCGGTCGCCGAACTCGCGTGCCCGACATAGAGCAGCCGGCAAGGGGTTTGAGCGAGCAGGCCGGCCAGCCAGGCGCGATCGGCATCTTGGCGACGGAACAGGTCGACCACGGTGTCGGCATGCGGCAGGACGGGACGCCGTTCGAGGAGTTCGGCGAAGTGCCGCGCCAGCGGCGTGTGCGGCGATGGCCTGCCCAGCACCGAGCCGAGCGCGGAGTCCGGTCGCTGCCCCGGCACCCGTGGGTCGAGAACCAGCAGCGGTGGCCCGCCGCGCCGGGCGTCCCAGCCGGCGGGCGTGCGCGGCGAGTGCACGATGTTGGGCGGCACCGCCATCAGCACGTCGACCAACTCCATCAGCCGATGGCCGTCGGTCAACTCGTCGATGTTGTCCAGCCGCCAAGGGATTTGGGCCGCGGCGCGGCCGCTCGCGGTGATCGCGTCCTGGCGCGCACGCACCAGTTCCTCTTTGCTGGGGCCCGATTTCGGAATCGCCAGCAGTCCCCAGGGCACTCGCGCCAGCCGCGCGCTGGGCGAGACGAACAGCACCGCCCGGGGCGAGGTCATGCATTCGGCCAACAGCTGCCACCCGGGCGCACCGATCAGCAGCACGCCGAGGATGTAGGCGACGGTGAGTTCGGTGTCCGGCTTGGCGAATGGTCCGGTGGTCAGCGCGCGCTCGATGGCGTCACGCCGGGTTTCGTCACCGTGCGGCTCGGGCAGGGCGGCGCTGAGTTCTTGCAGCGCGGCCAGCAGCAGCGGCTCTTCCAGCACCCACGTGACGGTTCTCGACGGCTGACCGACGATCTGGAGGCTGGCGTACGTCGCGATCCCGAGGTCGGCGTAGCGCAGCGTCAATGTCGGCCGGTCGGGCTCACTCACGGCCACGTGCACCAAGCGGGCTCGGCCGCGGTGACCTCGCGCCCGTAGCGCTGCAATGCCAGGGCGCGGTAGTGGCTCAGGATCGGCGCCTCCCCGGGTTGCATCCGCAAGGGCGGCAACGCTCCTAGCCTGGTCAACGAGGCGCCCGCCGCGACGGATGGGCCGGCGGCGGACAGGGCGGCGGGCTCGGCGTCGGCGTCGACGGGCACCGACGCGAGGGCCGTCGAGGCCCATTCGCCGAGTCGCGGACGTTGCAGACCCTCGAAAGTTCCACGCGCACTGTGGTATTCGACGAGCTCACTGATCAGCGTGGTGTTCTCCCACTCCCAGGCCACGGCGAAGGCGCCGGCCAGGATGGGCGCCGAAATGCCGGTGGCCCAGCGGGCCCTCGCGTCGGCGTCGGCGATCGAATACCGCACCGAGTCGACGGCCAGCGCGGCCGGCACCTTGAGCTCGGCGGCCTGCTCGAGCTTGGCCATCCCGCGCCAGTACTCCGGTGTGCCGACCTCGCCGCGCAGGACGCCGAGGCCCTCGGCCTGGCGCGCCTCCGTTTCCTGCAGCGTCTCATCGGGATCGCCCGAGCTGTCGAAGCCGAGATCCGCCAACGCATCCGCGCGCCAGACCGTGCCGAGATGATTGTCGAGCTGGGCGTATTGCAGCCAGCTGCTGCGCGGCGAGGAGTCCAGCAGCTCCCGCGCCTGCGCGATCAGCTCGACCGCGTCCGAGAAGTGGCTCCAGAAGATGGCGATCCAGCTGCGCTGCAACAGGATGCGGTGCAGGGGCAGTGGTTTTCCCAACTCCCGCCAGTGCCGCTCGGCGTGTTCCCAGCATTCGTCGGCGGCCTCCAGTGCGCCGGCTGCCAGCCGAGTGAGTCCCATGTACAGCCAGCACCGGGCGACGTCGTGGGCCCGGTCATGACGGGCGATGACGGGATAGGCCTGTCCCACCAGCTCCTCGGTGCCGGCGTGGTCGTTCGCCCCCCAGCGCGCCGCGGCGCGCTCCAATTGCGCTCTGGCCGTGGCCAATTCCCAGCCGTTGGTTCGCGCGCGCGCTTCGGCGCGGCGCAGCCACGGCTCCGCTTCTGACAACCGACCGGTTTCCACGCAGAACCTGCCGTACCCGGTCGCGGCGGCGACCCACAGATAGTCGGACCGCTCAGCGCCGCCGCCAGTGTGCTCGAGGCCGTCAAGAACGTTCTGCCACAATGGGACCGACCGGACATGCAGGTCGTCGTCGCACAGCGCGGTGGCGCACAGGACATGCGCCAGGGTGCACAGGTACCGGTGTTCGTCGGTGAGTTCACCGGGCTCCGAACCGGAGTCGTTGTCGCCCAAGCGCCCCAGCTCCGCCGCCGCGCCATCGTGGTCGCCCAGCGCCGCGGCCAGACCGGTCTGCAGGAACTGGGCGCGCCGCGAGTAGCGGCGGATCATCAGTGTGATCTCGGCGCCGGACAGCCGCACCCGTTCATCGCCGGCGACGATGCCGGCGTAGATCGCCACGCAGTCCCGGATGCGGCGGACGGATTCGCGGACCCCGTCGTAGGCTCCGCGCGCGAGATAGATCTCCCCAAGCTGCGCAAGGGCTTCCACCATGAAGTCGTCTCGATCCTCCCGCTCGATCCTCGGAATCAGCGAGAGCAGCAGATCCCGCGCACCGGCCTCATCGGCGGCGAGCGCCATACGACGCGCCTTCGCCAATTCGTCCGAGATCGACACGGCTGCATCATAAGTCCGGGGGCGGCGTCTGGTTGGCCAAACCGCGAGCGGCGGACGCGTGAGTGAGGCACGTCCGCCGCTCGAGGCCGCAACCGATCAGCCGCAGGACACCTTGATGTTGAAGTCCTTGGTGATCATTCCCGCCATCGGATTCTTCATGTCGGCACCCTGGGCCTGACCGGTGATGGTGTAGGTCTTGCCATCGACCGCGACGTTGGCCGAACCCACCTTCGCGCCCATGTTGTCGCTGACCGCCAGGGCGTTGCCGTCGACAACGAGGGCCAGCGACTGGACCTTCGGGGTGGCCTCGTCGGTCATCACGACGGCCAGCGCCTGCTGGGCCCCGCCCGTGGAGCCGCTGCCGATGTTGATCTTGCCGCCGGTCCGCACACAGGTCACCGACGCGGGGTTCACGCCGGCCAGGTCGGTACCGCCCACCTTGACTTGCGCATTGGTGCCTGTGGCGACGCTGGCCGTCGTGCTCGACGCGGGCGATGCGCTGTGGCCGCCGCCCGAGCACCCCACCAAGGCCACTGAAGCCGCGGCGCAGCCCAGGGTCGCAATCGCAGCTGCGAGATGACGTTTCACTTGTGGTTCCTTCCTTCGTGCGCCGCCCCAATGGCGTCGTCCTGACGCAAGTACAGAACGCTTCGGTTGCTACCGATCCCAAATTTCGCGGGGCCGAACCGGTAGGCTGCGTCGATGTCGGAGCCGGCGAAGGGAGTAACGCGATGCTCAGCGTGAAATGGCTGGAAAAGCCTGAGGCTCATGACTTTCCGGCGGCGGCGGACTACCTCACCATGCTTGCGGACAAGCAAACCGTGAAGAAGGTGATCAAAAAGCTGAAATCCGGGACCGTGGCGCACCGGAAGGCAAAAGACATTCTGCGGGCGGCGCAGCTGAGCCTGCTTCCGGTGGACAATCCCCACGTCGCCGCGGACCTGACCAAGATCGAAAAGGGCCTACCGCTGTCACCCATCCTGTTGGTGCGCGGAGACTTCATGGCCGGGGTTGCGTTGCAGATCGCCGACGGCTACCACCGGGTCTGCGCGAGCTATCACACCGACGAGAACACGCCGATTCCCGTGGTCCTTGCGACCGTCAGCCGCTGATCGGAGGAATGATCATGATCGACATCAGCACCGTCGGGACCGTGCAGGTGCTGACGCTGTCGTCCGGTCCGGTCAATGCGCAGGATGTCGAGCTGCTCGAAGAGCTGACTTTGGCGGTGCGCGAGCTGGCGCGTTCGGACGCCGGCGCGCTGGTGGTCACCGGCGCCGGCCGCGCCTTCAGCGCCGGCGTCGACCTCAATCGGGTGGTGCAGGGCGGCACCGGCTACACCGATCGGCTGGTCCCCGCGCTGTCCGCGGCGTTCGATGCGATGTTCAGCTATCCGGGGCCGACCGTCGCCGCGATCAACGGCGCCGCCATCGCGGGCGGCTGCGTGCTCGCGTGCGCCTGCGACCGCCGCCTGATCGGCCCGGAGGCGCAGATCGGCGCGGCCGAGGTGCGCGTCGGGGTGCCGTTCCCGGTCGCAGCCTTGGAGGTCATGCGCTACGCCTGCGGAATCCATGCCGACGAGGTGCTGCTCGGGGGCCGCAACTATCGGGGCGCGGAGGCCGTGGCCCGCGGATTGGCCCACCGCATCGTCGCCGACGAGCTCGTCGAGGCGGCCGTGGCGGAGGCATCGGACCTGGGCAGCATCCCCGCCGACGCCTACCGGCAGACGAAGAATCAGTTGCACGCCCCGGCGATGGCGCGGATCCGCGAGGCCCGCGACGTCGACGACGAGGTGCGCCGGATGTGGGGGACGGACGAGACGCTGCGCCGTATCGCCGCCTACGTGGAGCAGCTACGGCGGCGCTGACTATTCCTCGTCGGTGTTTTCGTCTACGGCCACACCGGCCCGAGTGCGCCTGCGGCGCATCCGGTGTGACCCCTTGCCGGTCGGGCGCCGGTTGCGCAGCTTGGCCTTCGACTCGTCGGCGGCCGCGTCGGACGGCTCGGTGGTGTCTTTGACGGGCGTCGCCTCGGCCGCCGGCTCCGGTGCCGCCTCAGCGTCGGTTTCCGCGGTGACTTCGGTAGGGGCCGCCGCAGGCTCGGCCGCCTCGGCTTCTTCTGTTTCTTCGGCTTCGGCAGCGGCGGCCTCCGCCTCGTCCGGCGCGCCTTCGTCGGCTTCGTCGGCTTCTTCTGTTTCTTCGGCTTCGGCTTCGGCTTCGGCTTCGGCTTCGGCTTCGGCGCCCTTCTTGCGCCGCACGCGGCGCTCCTTGGGCTTCTTCGCCTTGATCGGTTTGGGCGGCGGCGGGGGTAGCTCGGCGACGAAGGAGAGGTAGAAGGCGAAAATGCCGAGCAATGCGATCGCGGCGGCCGCCCCGTAGATCCCGAACAACCACCGCCCCGCGGCGTCCAGGCTCAGCCAGATCTCGCTGATCGCCGTCCCGATGATCAGCACCCCGGCCAGCACGTGGGCCACGATCGACCAGATCCTGATGGACAGGGCCAGCTGCGGCGTCCCCAACTCGGGCTTGCGGGTGCGCAGCAGCGTGAACACCACGGGCAGCGCCGCGAGCGCAATCAGCGCACCCGTCACGATGCGCAGCGAAGTCCCCAGCGAGTGTGCGGTGTCGCCCATCAGCTCGGGCCAACGCGGCAACACGAAAAAGAAGTAGAGGACGCCGGCAGCGATCGAAAATGACGCGTGCCACGGGATGGCGACCTTGCGCCCCATACCCCTCCTCGTGCTGGTGAGTCCACGCCAGCCTAAAGCCGGCCGACCCGAATCCATATCAATTCGTACGTGTCCGCTTGGCGGACCAATGGCGGAGGATGCGGGATTTGAACCCGCGAGGGCTGTTAACCCAACCCGCGTTCCAGGCGAGCGCCATAGGCCACTAGGCGAATCCTCCGTGGCCATGGTAACCGAGGGCCAGATGACCCCCGCCAGTTGCTCAACGTCGACTCCGAGGCGGGTATTACACTCGTCGCTGGACCCCGCGCGGCGTCTATCCTGTGAACTCCCCCAGGGCCGGAAGGCAGCAAGGGTCAATGGGCTCTGTCGGGTGCGCGGGGTCCCCTATGTCCGATGAGTGGCGACCCGCTTCGCCCGGCTCCGCCGCGACTGGTTTCCCGCTTCGACAGCGAAAGGGTTCATGGTGTCGCTGGAGTCCCTCACCCCGGCCGAGCTCGCGGCTGCGAACACTCGTCACCAGCAGGACTACGCGGACCTGCAGGCCAAGAAGCTCTCCCTGGACCTGACCCGCGGCAAGCCGGCACCCGCCCAGCTCGATCTGTCCAACCAGCTGCTGAGCCTGCCCGGGGACGACTTCCGCGACAGCGAGGGCACCGACACTCGCAACTACGGCGGCCTGCACGGCCTGCCCGAGCTGCGGGCCATCTTTGGGGAACTGCTCGGTATCCCGGTGCAGAACCTGATCGCGGGCAACAACTCGAGCCTGGAGCTGATGCACGACCTCGTCGCCTTCTCGATGTTGTACGGCGGGGTGGACTCGCAGCGCCCCTGGAAGGACGAACCGAGCATCAAGTTCCTATGCCCGTCGCCGGGCTACGACCGGCACTTCGCCATCACCGAGACGATGGGCATCGAGATGATCCCCGTGCCGATGCTGTCCGACGGGCCGGATGTCGACCTGATCGAAGAGTTGGTCGCTGCCGATGCGGCCATCAAGGGCATGTGGACGGTGCCGGTGTTCGGCAACCCCACCGGGGTCACCTACTCCTGGGACACCGTCCTGCGGCTCGTCCAGATGCGGACCGCGGCGGCCGACTTCCGGTTGTTCTGGGACAACGCATATGCGGTGCACACCCTGACGCATGACTTCGTCCGGCAGGTCGACGTGCTCGGGCTGGCCGCCGCGGCCGGGAACCCCCATCGGCCCTACGTGTTCGCGTCCACCTCGAAGATCACCTTCGCCGGCGCCGGCGTGAGCTTTTTGGGCGGATCGCTGGGCAACATCGCCTGGTACCTGCAATACGCGGGAAAGAAGTCGATCGGGCCCGACAAGGTCAACCAGCTGCGACACCTGCGCTTCTTCCGCGACGCCGACGGGGTGCGGCTGCACATGCTGCGGCACCAGCAGATCCTGGCGCCGAAGTTCGCGTTGGCGGCCGAGATCCTGGATCAGCGGCTCAGCGACTCCAAGATCGCGTCGTGGACCGACCCCAAGGGCGGCTACTTCATCAGCCTCGACGTGCTGCCCGGCACGGCGAAGCGGACCGTCGCGCTGGCCAAGGACGCCGGCATCGCGGTCACCGAGGCGGGTGCGTCGTTCCCGTACCGGAAAGACCCGAAGGACACCAACATCCGGATCGCGCCGACCTTCCCGTCGCTGCCGGACCTGCGTGACGCCGTCGACGGCCTGGCCAGCTGCGCGCTGCTGGCGGCGTCGGAGTCGCTGCTGGCGTCGTCCGCGTCGAGCGTGAACTGACGTCGAGAAAATCGCCGAAATCGCGCCCCACGTTCACGCTCGACGCCCCGCGGGCCCTAGTCACCCGACGCCGGTAGCCTGCTGACCGTGGCCCTCTACCGCAAGTACCGACCGGCAACGTTCGCCGAAGTGGTGGGGCAGGAGCACGTCACCGAACCACTGTCGATCGCCCTGGAAGCCGGTCGGATCAACCACGCGTATTTGTTCTCGGGCCCGCGCGGGTGCGGGAAGACGTCGTCGGCGCGCATCCTGGCCCGCTCGCTGAACTGCGTACAGGGCCCGACCGCCAACCCGTGCGGGGTCTGTGACTCGTGCCAGGCGCTAGCGCCGAACGCGCCCGGCAGCATCGACGTGGTGGAACTCGACGCCGCCAGCCACGGCGGCGTGGACGACACCCGCGAGCTGCGGGACCGCGCTTTCTACGCGCCCGCGCAGTCGCGCTACCGGGTGTTCATCGTCGACGAGGCGCACATGGTCACCACGGCCGGGTTCAACGCGCTGCTCAAGATCGTGGAGGAGCCCCCCGAGCACCTCATCTTCATTTTCGCCACCACCGAGCCGGAGAAGGTGCTGCCGACGATTCGATCGCGCACCCATCACTACCCGTTCCGGCTGTTGCCGCCGAAGACCATGCGGGCGTTGATCGCGCGGATCTGCGAGCAGGAGGGCGTCGCCGTCGACGACGCCGTCTACCCGTTGGTGATCCGCGCCGGCGGCGGCTCGCCTCGCGACACCCTGTCGGTGCTGGATCAGCTGGTCGCCGGCGCCGAGGGCGCGCACGTGACCTATCAACGGGCGCTGGGCCTGCTGGGCGCCACCGACATGGCGCTGATCGACGACGCGGTGGACTCGCTTGCCGCCGCCGATGCCGCGGCGCTGTTCGGCGCGGTGGAGTCGGTGATCGACGCCGGCCACGACCCGCGGCGGTTCGCCACCGATCTGCTCGAGCGGTTTCGCGACCTCATCCTGCTGCAGGCCGTCCCGGATGCGGCCAGCCGTGGCGTGGTGGACGCGCCGGAGGACGTGCTGGAGCGGATGCGTGAGCAAGCGACCCGGATCGGGCCGGCGACCCTGACCCGCTACGCCGAGGTGGTGCAGGCGGGGCTGGGCGAGATGCGGGGAGCCACGGCGCCGCGCCTGCTGCTCGAGGTCGTGTGCGCGCGGCTGCTGCTGCCCTCGGCCAGCGACACCGAATCGGCGCTGCTGCAACGCGTCGAGCGAATCGAGACCCGGCTGGACATGTCGATCCCCGGCTCGGAAGTTTCCACTGCGACGCCACGCAGCGCCCAGGCCGAAGCACAACCCGCCCGGTTCACCCGGCCCTCCGCGGCGCCCGCTCGCAAGCCCGAACCGCAACCGGAACCGAAGCCCAAGCCCGAACCCGAGTCGCCTCCGCCCGCACCCGTCGACGCGCCGGCGGCCGAATCAGCTTCGGCGCCAGGCGAACTCAACACCGCGGCGGTGCGCAGCATGTGGCCCACGGTGCGCGAAAAGGTGCGTCAGCGGAGCCGTACCACCGAGGTGATGTTGGCCGGGGCGACCGTCCGGGCCATCGAGGGCAACACGTTGGTCCTGAGCCACGAATCGGCGCCGCTGGCCAAGAGGCTCTGCGAACAGCGCAACGCCGACGTCATCGCCGAGGCGCTCAAAGACGCGCTCGGTGTCGATTGGCGAGTGCGGTGTGAGGCCGGCGCCCCGGTGTCGGCCGCGTCACCCACCCTCGCCGGCGAGGAAGCCGGGCGCGCGGTTCCCAACGTCGCCGAGCCCGCACCCGACGTCGATTCCGCGCGCCGCGACGAAGAGGAACACATGCTCGCCGAGGCGGTCCGCGACGAGTCGTCTGCGCCCCGCCGCGACCCCGAAGAGGTCGCGCTCGAACTGCTGCAGAACGAGCTGGGCGCCCGCCGCATCGACAACGGCTAGCGCGTCAGGCCGTCCACCACGGCCGCAGTGGCAGGTCGTCATCCCCGCGCGCGTCGGTGTTGGCTGCCAGCACGTGATGGAGCTGAAGGTTGTTCTGCTCGAACGCCACTCGTGAAGCCGCCATGTACAGGCCCCATACCTTGGCGGTCGGCAAGCCGACCTCGCTGACCGCCACGTCCCAGTGCTCGACCAGGTTGCGACACCAGTCGCGCAGCGTCATCGCGTAGTGATGGCGGAAGTTCTCCGCGTGCAGCACCTCGAAGCCCACATCCTGGACCGCACAGGTGATGCGGCCCGAGCCGGTCAGCTCGCCGTCCGGGAAAACGTAGCGGTCGGTGAATCCGCCGGCGAACGAGGTGGAGGTGTTGTCGTGGCGGGTGATGCAGTGGTTGAGCAGCAGCCCGCCGGTGCGCAGCTTCGACTTCAGGAATCCGAAGTAGGCCGGGTAGTTCTTGACGCCGATGTGCTCGGTCAAACCGATCGAGGAGACGGCGTCGAACTGCGTCTCGCCGACGTCGCGGTAGTCGCAGTGTCGCACCTCGGCCAGCTCCGCCAGCCCCTCGTCGGCGATCGCCCGCTGCGCCCACTTCGCCTGCTCGGCCGACAGGGTGGCGCCGATCGCCCGGACACCGTGCCGCGCGGCGTACCGCACCATGCCGCCCCACCCGCAGCCGACGTCGAGCAGCCGGTCGCCGGGCTGCAGCCGCAACTTCTCGAAAATCAGCCGGTACTTGTTTTGCTGCGCATCCTCCAGCGTCGCCTCGGCGTCGGGATACACCGCGCAGGTATAGGTCATCGACGGGCCCAACACCAGTTCGTAGAAGGCATTGGAGACGTCGTAATGGTGGTGGATGGCCTCGGCGTCGCGGGTCTTGCTGTGCATCAGCCCTTCGGTGACCCGGCGCCACCGCGGCCGGGTTTCCTGGGGTGGCGGTGGCACCGGCAACAACCGCTCGAAGCCCAGCGAACGCACGACGTTGGCCAGCACCCGCGCCGGCGGCCGTTTGAATTCGACCCGATCGGTCAGCGTCTTGAGCAGTTGGTACGGGTCACCCGGATGCACGCCGTAGGCCTGCAGGTCGCCCGACACGTAGGCGCGAGCCAGGCCGAGTTCGCCGGGCGCGGTGGCCAGGTAGGTGGCCCCGCGAGGCGTCCGAAGATCCAGGCCCAGTTCGGCGTCTTCGCTTCCCGCCGTGCTGCCGTCGTAGGCGGTGAACCTCAGCGGATGTCGTCCGGTCGCGGCGAAGACCTCCAGGATCTCGGCCATGCTCAATTTGCCGGTCGGCGAGCGGTGGGGTTCTTTCGTCGTCGTCATCGCCGTTGCACCGCCTTCGCGTAGAGGTCGAGTAAACGAGAATCGGGGTCATAGGTTTTCTTGACGGTGTTGTAGGCCTCGCCGCCGTACAACTCGTCGAAATCCTCGCGGGAGTAGTAGGACTCGGAATACAGCGACTTGTGGCCACCGAGTTCGCTCACCTTGGCTTCGATCATCCGATTGGTGGCGCCCTCGCATGAGCCGGCCGGCACCGATGACCAGAAGCCGACGTTGACATAGGTGTGATCCGGCCGCATCGGGTACAGCGGCCAGCCCTGGTGGTCGCGTAGACGCAAGGGGCACAACCAGATTGGCGTGATGGGCACGCTGTCTAGGAACCACTCCAGGAAGTCGCAGGTCCGTTCGACCGGCACCTCGACGTCCTGCACCACCCGTTCGCGGGGTGGGCGGCCGTTGCGCGCCTCGATCCGGTCGGCGATGCCGAACCGCCGATCCATCGCGATGAGCTTCGAGTAGAAGCTGCTGCGCCGGTAGCGGCGCGGCCACCAGCGCCGCAGCCGCGGGTTCTGCACGCCGAACGCGCGTGAGCACCAGAACCAATCGGTGTCCCAGCGCCAGAAGTAATCGTTCATGGTCAGCCGGTCATCCTTGGTGGCTTCGACCCCCGGGGCGTCGTGCCGGATGGACTGGTAGTAGATGTCGCGGCCGGTGTAGTCGCTGACCGGGCCGGGAGTGGTGGTCCGCCGGCCCACGCACAGGTAGCTTTCGTCGGCGCTGAAGACGACGCCGTCCAGGTAGTCGACGGGCGTCCCGCCCTGCCCGCCGGTGTCGATGATGCGTTCCATGGCCGCAACCAGATCGGGCAGCGAGCGGAAACGGATGTGCCGCAGCGCCACGAACGGCGCGACGGGCTCCAGCTCGATGCGGAGCCGGGTTGAATAACCAAGCGTCCCATAGGAATTCGGGAAGGCGCGGAACAGCTCGGGGTGCTGGGTGCGCGAGGTGGTGAGCAAATCGCCAGCGCCGGTGAGGATGTCCATCTCCAACACCGATTCATGGGGCAGCCCGTTGCGGAAGGACGACGACTCGATGCCCAGGCCGCTGACCGCGCCGCCCAGCGTGATGGTCTTCAGCTGCGGGACTACCAGCGGCGAGAGGCCATACGGCAGCGTCGCCGTCACCAGGTCCGCGTAGGTGCACATGCCGGCCACATCGGCGGTGCGGGATTCGGGATCCACGTCCAGAACGCCGGTCAGTCCGGACGTGTCCAGACCGGGCGCATCACGTTTGGTGCGGGCGCGGAACAGATTTGACGTCGGCTTTGCCAATCGGACGGCCGAAGTTGGGGGAATGGATCGATAACTTGCCAGCATCCGGTCAACGCCGGACTTGTGGGCCGAGAGTGCAGATCCAAGGACAGGCACCACATATACCCTAGTCTTCGACAACAACCCGTGCACCCGTCGGAAGGGCCGCGTCGGGGAAATCATCATGAGGAGGGGTCGCTTTGGCACCGGTGAGCGCGGAAAGCACCATCTTGATCAACGCGGAGCCCGCGGCAACCCTTGCCGCCGTCGCGGACTATCAGACCGTCCGTCCGAAAATTCTGTCCCCGCAGTACAGCGACTACCAGGTGCTGCAGGGTGGGCAGGGGGCCGGCACGGTCGCCAAGTGGAAGCTGCAGGCCACCAAATCGCGGGTGCGCGACGTGCAGGCCAACGTCGACGTGGCCGGGCACACGGTCATCGAGAAGGACGCGAACTCGTCGATGGTGATCAACTGGACGGTCGCTCCCGCCGGACCCGGCTCCAGCGTCACCGTGAAGACCACTTGGGACGGCGCGGGCGGTGTGAAGGGTTTCTTCGAGAAGACCTTTGCGCCGTTGGGGCTCAAGAGGATTCAGGGCGAGGTGCTGGCCAACCTGAAAAAGGAACTGGAGAGCTGAGCTAGCGTCGCGGGTCTAGCGCGCCTGGCCCTGCGAGGCGAGGAAGCCCGCGACGCCGCGGACCAGTGCGTCGGCGTACTTCTGCCGGCCTTCGGCGGACTCCATCAGCGCCGAGTCCGCGGGGTTCTTCATGTTGCCGCACTCGACCAGGATCGACGGGTACTGCGCCAGGTTCAGGCCGGTCAAATCCGAGCGGCCGTAGAGGCCGTTCTGGCCGATGTAGTTCGCCGGCGGGATCCCCGAGGCCTGCATCTGGTCGCGCATGATCCGTGCGTACTGCACCGACGGGCCCGCCTGCACCTGGTTGAGCGGCGGGGCCGAATAGTTGACGTGAAAGCCTCGGCCCGACGGCGGGCCGCCGTCGGCGTGGATGGACAGGACCGCGTTGGGGCGCAGGGCGTTGGCCGCGTTGGCGCGCTCGTCGACGCAGGGTCCCAGGCCGTTGTCGTTGGCGCGGGACAGCGCGGTCCGCACCCCCAGGGCGTTCAGCTCGGCGCGCACCCGCAGCGCGGTGTCCCAGGTGAAGGTGTGCTCCATGTAGCCGGAGTTGGTGGCCGTCCCGCTGGTCTGGCAGTCTTTGGTGCCGCCGCGACCGGTCGGCACCTGGCGGTTGATGGAGCCGTCATTGGAGCCGTTGTGGCCCGGATCGATGAAGACCACCATGCCGGCGATGCTGGATGGCGCTGCCATTGCGTTCGGGATGACGATGGCCGACGCAGCAACGATCATGCAGATGATCGTCCTGAGGCCGACACGCCTGCTCACTCGTAGGTCCACGGCGCAAAGCTAGCGCCGCGCGGTCTACGCTGGGTATTTCGAATCGCCGGAGACTCACGAGCGAAACCAACTCGAGACCAAGATGCGAGGGGATTGTCATGCAACCCGGAGGCGATATGTCGGCGCTGCTGGCCCAGGCGCAGCAGATGCAGCAGAAGCTCATGGAGGCGCAGCAACAACTGGCGAACGCTGAGGTCCGCGGTCAGGCCGGTGGGGGCTTGGTCGAGGTCGTCGTCAAGGGCAGCGGCGAGGTGGTCGCGGTGAAGATCGATCCGTCCGTCGTGGACCCGTCGGACGTCGAGACCTTGCAGGACCTGATCGTCGGCGCCATGGGTGACGCGTCCAAGCAGGTCACCCGGATGGCCCAGGAACGGCTGGGGTCGCTGGCCGGCGGCTTCGGCCCGCCGCCGGGGCAACCGCCCGCGCCCGCGCAGGGGCTTTAGACTCCGCGACCGACATGTTCGAAGGACCCGTCCAGGATTTGATCGACGAGCTCGGCAAGCTGCCGGGCATCGGACCCAAAAGCGCCCAGCGCATCGCCTTCCACCTGCTATCGGTTGAGCCGCCGGACATCGACCGGCTGACCGCGGTGCTGGCCAAGGTCCGCGACGGCGTGCGGTTCTGTGCGGTGTGCGGCAACGTCTCCGACAACGAGCGCTGCCGGATCTGCGCCGATCCCCGCCGGGACGGCTCGCAGGTGTGCGTCGTCGAGGAGCCCAAAGACATCCAGGCCGTCGAGCGCACCCGCGAATTCCGCGGCCGCTACCACGTGCTGGGCGGTGCGCTCGATCCGTTGTCCGGCGTAGGGCCCGAACAGCTGCGGATCCGCGAGCTGCTGAGCCGGATCGGGGAGCGGGTCGACGACGTCGACATCACCGAGGTGATCATCGCGACCGACCCGAACACCGAAGGCGAGGCGACGGCCACCTACCTGGTGCGAATGCTGCGCGACATCCCTGGGCTGACGGTCACGCGAATCGCGTCGGGACTGCCGATGGGCGGCGACCTGGAGTTCGCCGACGAGCTGACGCTGGGTCGCGCGCTCGCCGGCCGCCGGGCCATGGTGTGAGGCGCCAGCAGGCTCTCACGCGCCGGCCAGCTCGCCTGCCTCGCGTTCGGCTGCGGGCCCGGACCCCGGCAGCGGCCTGCCCGCGACTTCCGGCATGAATCGAAGGGCGACCGTCCCCACCAAGCCGGCGAAGATCAGCATGTAGGCCGGCACCATGGCGCTGCCGGTGGCGGATATCAGCGCCTGAGCGATCACAGGAGTAGTTCCGCCGACGGTCGATAGCGCGATGTTGTACGAGATGGCCAGCGCTCCGCTGCGCACCCTGGTCGGGAACAGCGCCGGCAGGGCTTGGGGGGTGGTGCTGTCGAAACACAGTTCCATCAGCCCGACCAGCAGCACGCCGATGAAGATCAACGGAACGACGCCGCTGAAGCGCATCAGCAAGAACGCCGGGACCGACGCCAGAACGAGCAATCCGCAGCCCGTCCACATGATCGGCTTGACGCCGATACGGTCGGACAACATGGCGACGAAAACCACCGCGGCCATCAGGATCGCCAAGGTCGCCACGATGATCACCAGTGCGGCCGTGTTACCCACGCGCACAACCACTTTCAGGTATGTCGGCAGGTATCCGGTGAGCATGAAGTCCGGCACCTGCGAGGCCACCACGACTGCCGCGCAAACCACCATCGGCTTCCACTGCTCGACCACTGTGCGCCGAAATTGCCGCCACCCGCGGTCAACCGGCGCATCGGTGTTGCCGCGCGCCTGCGTGTAGGCCGGTGACTCCTCGATCCGCAGCCGCAAGTAAAGGGCGAGCACGCCGAAGGGCGCTCCCAGCAACAGCGGAATCCGCCAGCCCCACGCCAGCATGTCGCGGCTGGGCAGCCAGGCCTGCAACGCGGTCACCAGCAATCCGGCGAGCACGAACCCGACCAAGTTGCCCAACGGCAGGAACCCAACCATCCTGCCGCGTTTGCGGTCCGGGGCCCGCTCGACGAGGTAGGTCATGGCGCCGACAAACTCGCCACCGGTGGACAAGCCTTGAAAGACCCGGGCGACCAGCAGCAGGATCGGCGCCCAGATGCCGATGGTGCCGTAGCCGGGCAGTAGGCCGGTCATGGTGGTCCCCACCGCCATCAGCAGGATCGTGATCACCAAAACCCGCTTGCGCCCGACGCGGTCACCGAGGGGGCCGAGGACGAACCCGCCGAGCGGGCGCACCACGTACGCCGCCGCCAGCGTGCTGAACGTGGCGATGAGATGGACAGCGCTGACGCTGTTGCCCGGATAGAAGACCTGCGCGATGGTCGTCGCGATATAGCCGTAGACGCCGAAGTCGTACCACTCCATGAAATTGCCGATGGCCGTCGCGAGGGTGTCCCGCCGCATCGCCGCATCGGTATCTCGGGAATCAGTGCCCGCAAGCATGCGTTTCCCCCAACCAGGCCCTAGCGGGCGGCCAACCGTTCACGGCGCAGCAGGTCCACCTCCGGCATCGGCAGTGGCGCCAGCTCGCCCACCACCGTGCTCAGCAGCAGGTCGGCCAGTTGCGGGTTGCGGGCCAGGCACGGCCCGTGCATGTAGGTCGCGATCACGCTGCCCTGCACCGCGCCGTCGAAGCCGTTGCCGGCAACGTTGCCCGCGCCCTTGACCACCGCGCCCAGCGGCGACGCCGCCGGTCCCAGCACGGTGCCGCCGCGGTGGTTCTCGAAACCGGTGAGACGCTCGGTCAAGCCCGCCGGCAGCGGTTTGGTCGCCAGCTCGCCGATGGTGCGTGCCGGTTGCGGTGACGTCGTCGCGTCCAGCATCCCCACACCGTCGACGCGCTCCCCGGCCGACGTTTCATACCAGTGCCCGAGCACCTGAACGGCCGCGCAGATGGCCAGCACCGGGGCGCCGCGTTCCGCGGCGCGCTGCAGGCCGGGGTACTTGATCAAATGCCGGGTGGCCAGGCGCTGCGCGTAGTCCTCGGCCCCGCCCAGCGTGTAGAGGTCCAGCGACTCGGGCACCGGGTCGGCCAGCGTGATCTCGACGATTTCGGCGGCGATGCCGCGTAGGCGGAGCCGCTGCCGCAGCACCAGGGCGTTGCCGCCGTCGCCGTAGGTGCCCATCACGTCGGGCAGCACCAACCCGATCCGCACCACCGAGTCAGCCATGGCGCGCCAACGCTCGCTGCAGCTGGAGGAACGCGGTGTAGTTGGCGACGACTTCCACCGTTCCCGGCGGGCACGATGCGATCGCGGCGACGGTGTCGTGCACCAGGGTGTGCTCCACGCCCGCATACCCGAGGCGCACCGCCAGGTCGGTGCCGCGCTCGCCGGCGGCCACGACTTCCGTCTCCTCGAAGTGCTCGAATCGCACATCCCAGAGCCACGACAGGTCTTCCCCGTCGGGCACCTGGCCGTTGACCGAGATGACCACCCCGGCCGCATGCTTGTCCACCATCGACAGCGCCTCCTGCCAGCCGGCCGGATTCTTGGCCAGCAGGATGCGCACCTCGTGCGCGCCGACGCGGACGGTCCGATAGCGCCCGGCGACCTCGTCGACCGTCGAGACCGCCGCCACCGCCGACGCGGGATCGGCGCCCAACGCGACCGCGGCCGCGACGGCCTGGGCGGCGTTGCCCCGGTTGACCGCGCCGGGCAGCGCCAACCGCATCGGCACGGCCAGGCCGTCGGGCCCGTAGAGGGTGTCGTCGTCGAACCACCATTGCGGGCTGGGCCTTTTGAAGTCCGCACCCGTGGAATACCAATGACCCCGCTCGCGGACGATGACCTCGCCGCTGCGCGGGCAGCTGACCGAGTCGTTCGACCACGAACCGCCCGCGGCCACCCACACCACGTTCGGGCTGTCGTACGCCGCGGACGTCATCAGCACGTCGTCGCAGTTGGCCACGACGACCGCCCCGGGGTGCCGGGCCAGGCCCGCGCGCAGGGTCCGCTCGATGACGTTGATCTCGCCGACCCGATCCAGCTGGTCGCGCGAGAGGTTGAGCAGCACGACGACGCTGGGTTCGACGGCATCGGAGACGTGCGGGACGTGCATTTCGTCGACTTCGAGGGCCGCCAGGGGTGCATTGCGGTTGGCCGCCAGCGCCGCGACCAGGCCGGCGTCCATGTTGGCGCCCTCGGCGTTGGTGGCAACCGCACCCAGCGTCGCCAGCGCGGCCGACGTCATCCTCGTGGTGGTGGACTTGCCGTTGGTGCCGGTGACGATCACGGTGCGCCGTCCGGCGGCGAGTTGCCGGAGAACCGAGCGGTCCAGCGTCATCGCGATGAGCCCGCCGATCATCGCCCCGGCCCCGCGTCCGGTCACCCGCGACGCCCAGCGCGCGCTCGCTCCTGCGGCGAGCGCCAGACGGGCGCGGGTGGTAATCACCCGGGAAGTTTAAGGGCGGCGGGTCGCCCGCATCGAATTCCGGGCGATCGCAAGCGCGGCGTTGGCGCCGGGCGCGGCGGGTCGCCCGCATCGAATTCCGGGCGCCCGCATCGAATTCAGCCCGACACGACCCGCAGCGAACGGGCGATGTCGGTCGGCCGTGCCATCCTCAGTGCATGAGCGGGGCTTCCTGGGGTCGGCCGGCCAGCGAGCCGGACGCGGGCTGGGCCGTCGTCGACGTCGAGACCTCGGGCTTTCGGCCGGGTCAGGCACGGATCATCAGCGTTGCGGCGCTCGGCCTGGACCCCGACGGCAACGTGGAACAGTCGGTGGTCAGCCTGCTCAACCCCGGCGTGGACCCTGGCCCCACCCACGTGCACGGCCTGACCGCCGCAATGCTGGAAGACCAGCCGCAGTTCGCCGACATCGTCGGTGATGTGGCCAAGCTGCTGCGCGGCCGCACGCTGGTAGCCCACAACGTGGCTTTCGACTATGCGTTTCTTGCCGCCGAAGCCGAGCTGGCCGACACCGAGCTGCCCGTCGACAGTGTCATGTGCACCGTCGAGCTGGCCCGACGGCTCGACCTCGGCATCGACAACCTACGGTTGGAGACGCTCGCGGCGCACTGGGGCGTCACCCAGGAGCGCCCCCACGACGCCTTCGACGACGCGATGGTGCTGACCCACGTGCTGGCCTCGGCGCTCAAGCTGGCCCGCGCGGGCGACATCTGGTTGCCGATACATCCGGTGACCCGGCGCCGCTGGCCCAACGGCCGCGTCACCCATGACGAGCTGCGACCGCTCAAGGTGCTGGCGTCCCGGATGCCCTGCCCGTATCTCAACCCGGGCCCCTACGTGGGCGGCCGACCGCTCGTGCAGGGCATGCGGGTGGCGCTGGCGGCCGAGGTCGGCCGCACCCACGAGGAACTCGTGGAACGCATCCTGCACGCCGGGCTGGCCTACACCGAGGCCGTCGACCGGGAGACCTCGCTGGTGGTCTGCAACGATCCCGCGCCCGAGCAGGGCAAGGGCTACCTCGCCCGGCAGCTGGGGGTGCCGGTGATCGGCGACGCGCAGTTCATGGACTGCGTGGGCGCCGTCATCGGGGGCACCAGCATGGACGAATTCACCGACGCCAGCACCCTGGACCAGCAGCTGGCGCTGTTCTGATCAGCCGCGAGCGGCGCGGTTGACCGCCGAGACGACCGCGCGCAGCGACGCGGAGGTGATCGACGGCGCGATGCCGACCCCCCAGACCGTGCGACCGTCGACCGACGCCTCCACGTAGGCGGCCGCCTGCGCGTCGTCACCGGCGCTCATCGCGTGCTCGGAGTAATCCAAGACGGCCACGTCGAAACCGACACCGCCCAGCGCGTGGACAAATGCGGCAAGTGGGCCGTTGCCCTCCCCGCTGATCTCGGTCTCCGCGCCGTTGATCTTGACGGTCGCGGTGAGGCGGGTGACGCCGCTGTCGTCCTCGGAAGCGTCGACGCGTTGTTTCATCCGCTCCAGCGGCACCACCGGCGCCAGATACTCCTCGGAGAAGGCGTCCCACATCTCCTTGGGGCTGACCTCGCCGCCTTCCCCTTCACTGATCTTCTGGACCACCTGGGAGAACTCGATCTGCAGCCGCCGCGGCAGCGCCAGGCCGTGATCGGCCTTCATGATGTAGGCCACGCCGCCCTTGCCGGACTGCGAGTTGACCCGGATCACCGCCTCGTAGGTGCGCCCGACGTCTTTGGGGTCGATCGGCAGGTACGGCACCTGCCACAGCATGTCGTCGACGTCGGAGTCCGCGGCGTCCGCGTCGATCTTCATCTGGTCCAGGCCCTTGTTGATGGCGTCCTGGTGGCTGCCGGAGAACGCGGTGTAGACCAGGTCCCCGCCGTAGGGGTGACGCTCGTGCACCGGCAGCTGGTTGCAGTACTCGACCGTGCGGCGGATCTCGTCGATGTTGGAGAAGTCGATCTGCGGGTCCACGCCGCGGGAGAACAGGTTGAGCCCCAGCGTCACCAGGCAGACGTTGCCGGTGCGCTCGCCGTTGCCGAACAGGCAGCCCTCGATGCGGTCGGCACCAGCCTGGTAGCCCAATTCGGCTGCGGCAACGGCGGTTCCGCGGTCGTTGTGCGGATGCAGGCTCAGGATGACCGATTCCCGGTTGGCCAGGTTGCGGCTCATCCACTCGATCGAGTCGGCGTAGACGTTGGGTGTGGCCATCTCCACCGTCGCGGGCAGGTTGAAGATGATCGGGTTGTCCGGCGTCGGCGCGATGATTTCGCCGACGGCGTCGCACACCTCTTTGGCGTACTGAAGCTCGGTGCCGGTGTAGGACTCCGGCGAATACTCGAACCGCCACCGCGTGCCCGGGTGCTTGGCGGCTTCTTCGACGCACTTGCGCGCACCCTCGGTCGCGATGGCCTGTACGGCGGCCCGGTCGGCGCGAAAAACGACGCGGCGCTGCAGGATCGAGGTCGAGTTGTAGAAGTGCACGATGGCCTGCGGCGCACCGTCGCACGCCTCGAAGGTGCGCTCGATCAGTTCCGGCCGGCACTGGGTCAGCACCTGGATGGTGACGTCGTCGGGGATGGCGCCGTCGGTGATGATCTCGCGGACGAAGTCGAAGTCGGTCTGGCTGGCCGACGGGAATCCCACTTCGATTTCCTTGTAGCCCATGCGAACCAGCAAGTCGAACATGCGGCGCTTGCGCGCCGGGCTCATGGGATCGATCAGCGCCTGGTTGCCGTCGCGCAGATCCACCGCACACCACAGCGGCGCATGAGCGATGACGCGGTCGGGCCACGTGCGGTCGGGCAGCCGGATGGGCTCGACCTCATCGGCGAAGGGGCGGTACCGATTGACCGGCATCGACGAGCCCCGCTGCGGGTTCCACGCGGGTTGTCCGGGCGCCGAGGGGCCCGCGGGCTGAACGATGGTTCGCGTCGAGCTGAATGCGTCGGGATTGGAAGTCACGGTAGTTGCTCCGGGGGATTCAGAAGGGAACTTCAGACCGGCGCATCGCGAACACCCGCGACGGGAAGCCGGTCTGGATCAGACCCCGTCGCGGCGTCCGAGGAGGAGCACCCGCTGCACGTCCCAGACTTTACCGCTTTTGGCGCATTGGCAAAAATTGCGCCGAGACCGCGGCGAATGCGCATGACGGGGTGCAGCGGTATCGCGACGTAAATCACCATGCGGTGGCACGTATTCTGTTGTGGACTTATACCCGAAATCGTCAAATGCCGAGGCCGGAGAGGCAGGAATAACGTGGCGCTCGTCGTGCAGAAGTACGGCGGATCCTCAGTGGCGAACGCCGACCGGATCCGGCGGGTGGCCGAGCGCATCGTCGCTACCAAGAAGCAGGGCAACGACGTAGTAGTCGTCGTCTCAGCGATGGGCGACACCACCGACGACTTGATGGATCTGGCCCACCAGGTGTGCCCGGCGCCGCCACCGCGCGAACTCGACATGCTGCTGACCGCCGGTGAGCGAATCTCCAATGCATTGGTCGCGATGGCGATCGAATCGCTGGGTGCGCAGGCGCGCTCGTTCACCGGTTCGCAGGCCGGGGTGATCACCACCGGCACGCACGGCAACGCCAAGATCATCGACGTCACCCCGGGACGGCTGCGGACCGCGCTGGACGAAGGGCGCATCGTGCTGGTCGCCGGATTTCAGGGTGTCAGCCAGGACACCCGGGACGTGACCACGCTGGGCCGCGGCGGCTCGGACACCACGGCGGTGGCGCTGGCCGCGGCGCTGCACGCCGACGTCTGCGAGATCTACACCGACGTCGACGGCATCTTCAGCGCTGACCCGAGGATCGTGCACAACGCTCGCAAGCTGGACACGGTCACTTTCGAGGAAATGCTCGAGATGGCGGCGTGCGGCGCCAAAGTTTTGATGCTGCGCTGCGTGGAATACGCACGCCGCTACAACATGCCGGTGCACGTCCGGTCCTCCTATTCGGAAAACCCAGGCACCATCGTCGTCGGATCGATCAAGGACATAGCCATGGAAGACCCCATCCTGACCGGAGTCGCGCACGACCGCAGCGAGGCCAAGGTGACCGTTGTCGGCATTCCCGACATCCCCGGATACGCCGCTCGGGTCTTCCGGGCGCTCGCCGATGCCGACGTGAACATCGACATGGTGTTGCAGAACGTCTCCAAGGTCGAGGACGGCAAGACCGACATCACCTTCACCTGCTCGCGCGACAGCGGACCCACCGCGGTGGCCAGGCTGGACGCGCTCCAGGACGAGATCGGGTTCAGCCAACTGCTTTACGACGACCACGTCGGCAAGGTGTCGCTGATCGGGGCGGGCATGCGCAGCCACCCCGGGGTCACCGCCACCTTCTGTGAGTCCCTGGCCGAGGTGGGCGTCAACATCGAGCTGATCTCCACGTCCGAGATTCGCATCTCGGTGCTGTGCCGCGACACCGAACTAGACAAGGCCGTTGTGGCGTTGCACGAGGCGTTCGGGCTCGGCGGCGAGGAGTCGGCGACGGTGTACGCGGGGACGGGTAGATAAATGGTTGCCATTGGAGTTGTGGGCGCTACCGGCCAGGTCGGCCAGGTGATGCGCCGGTTGCTCGACGAGCGGGATTTCCCCGCGACGTCGGTGCGGTTCTTCGCGTCGTCGCGCTCGCAGGGCCGCAAGCTGGAATTCCGCGGCCAGGAGATCGAGGTCGAGGACGCCGCGACGGCGGACCCTACCGGCCTGGACATCGCGTTGTTCTCCGCCGGCAAGACGATGTCGCTGGTGCAGGCGCCGCGATTCGCCGCGGCCGGCGTGACGGTGATCGACAATTCCTCGGCCTGGCGCAAGGACCCGGAAGTGCCGCTGGTCGTCTCCGAGGTGAACTTCGACCGGGACGTCCGGGACGCCCGCTCGCTGACCAAGGGCATCATCGCCAACCCGAACTGCACCACGATGGCCGCGATGCCGGTGCTCAAGGTGCTGCACGAGGAAGCCGGGCTGCAACGCCTGGTGGTGTCCAGCTATCAGGCCGTGTCCGGCAGCGGGATCGCCGGGGTCGAGGAGCTGGCGACGCAGGCGCGCGCGGTCATCGACGGCGCCGAGCAACTGGTGCACGACGGCGGTGCGGCGCAGTTCCCGCCGCCCACGACCTATGTGGCGCCGATCGCCTTCAACGTGGTGCCGCTGGCCGGATCGCTGGTGGATGACGACTCGGGTGAGACCGACGAGGACCAGAAGCTGCGCCACGAGAGCCGCAAGATCCTCGGCATTCCCGACCTGGCCGTCAGCGGCACGTGCGTGCGGGTACCGGTGTTCACCGGCCACTCGCTGTCGATCAACGCCGAATTCGCGCGGCCGCTGTCGCCCCAGCGGGCCCGCGAGCTTCTGGACGGCGCGCCCGGCGTCAAGGTGGTCGACGTGCCGACCGCGCTGGCGGCCGCCGGCGTCGACGAATCCCTGGTCGGCCGGATCCGGCGCGACCCCGGGGTGCCCGACGGCCGCGGCCTGGCACTGTTCATCTCCGGTGACAACCTGCGCAAGGGGGCGGCGCTGAACACCATCCAGATCGCCGAGCTGCTGGCCGCCCAGCGGTGACAAGCGGGTGAGCACCACCCATACTCGCTTGGCCGCGCGGTGCTCATTGTTCGCCGCGGTGTGTTTGGTTCTGCCGCAATGGTTTAGCGTCGCGCACGCCGACCCGGCGGCGCCGGCCCCCGAGCCCGTGCTGCAGCCGCTGGCGCCCGGTCAGGTGTTGCGCATCGGTCCCAGTGCCGGAACCGGCACGCCGACCGTGGATTACGGCATTGGCGCGACAGACCTGTGCGAGTTCGTCGAGTTTCCCGCCGAATTGCTCCAGGTCTGCGGCGACAGCTTCGCCGGGCAGGGGGTCGGATTCGGCGGTTGGTACGCACCCGTGGCGCTGCGCGTCGACACCGCTTCCGTCGACGACCCCGCCGGGGTGCGCTACACCGGGGTGACCGGCATCAACAAACCGTTGCTCGCCGAGCCCACCCCGCCGGGAGCCTCGCAGCTACCGGCAGGTGTGGTGCAGATCAACCGGCGCAACTACCTGATGGTGACGACGACCAAGAACCTCGAGCCGCAGACCTCACGGCTGGTGACCGCCGAACCGGCGCGCGCGGGCTGGCAGACGATCCCGGGATCCAAGCGACCCGCGTCGTACCAGGGCGGCTCGCAGACGCAGATCAGCGGCTACTACGACCCGATTCCCACGGCGGACTCACCCAGCGGGTGGGTGTACATCGTCGCCGACAGTTTCACCCGCAGGTATCCGGTGCTGCTGTATCGGGCCACGCCGCAGACGTTCACCGACCGGTCGCGGTGGCAGGGCTGGGCGGTGGGGCCGGGCGGGGGCTGGGGCAAACCGCCGACGCCGCTGTGGCCGGACGCGGTGGGCGAGTTGTGCATTCGGCAGATCGACGGCAAGGCCGTGCTGTCCTATTTCAATGCCGTCACCGGCAACATGGAGGTCCGGGTGGCCAACGATCCGACGTCGCTGGGCGACGCGCCGGTCACCACGGTGGTGCAGCACGACGAGTGGCCCGAGCCGGCGGAAAGCCTGCCGCCGCCCTACGACAACCGGCTCGCGCAACCGTATGGCGGTTATATCTCCCCCGGTTCGACGCTCGACGAGCTGCGAATCTTCGTGAGCCAGTGGGACACTCGGGCGCGGGTCGCCGCGCCGTATCGGGTGATCCAGTTTGCGGTCAACCCGCTGCAGCCCGAGTAGCGGCCTTTCCAATTGGCCTGTTAAGGCCGCGCTGCGCCGGGTCACGCGGACCCGTTTCATGCGCTGAGCGGGACTTTTAGTTCACAGCTGCTACATAAGTAGCGCATAGCGGCCACTACTGTTAACGGCTTCATCATTTGTCTCATGAGTGAAACATCTGAAACCCCCACTGTGCGGCACTCGACCGCAACTGCGCCGGCCGCCGCGGAAGCGGCGGCGGCCTACCGGGCCCCGCGGGTCTTCCAAATCGCCGCGTGGGTCGCCATCGTCGCCGGGATCGTGTTCATCGTCGCGGTCATTTTCTTCACCGGCTTCATCCTCGGCCACCGCGGCGGGCATCACGGCCACCACCACAAGCACCACCACGCGATGATTCACCACCGCGGTCCGGGCGGACCCGGAAACTTCGGTGGCCCAGGCGCACCGGGTGCGCCGGGTGGTCAGGGTGGACAGAACGGACAGAACGGTCCGGGAGCCACCACCGCGCCTCCGACCCCGTCGGGCGTTCGCCCCAGTGGCATGGCCCCGGGTCAGCTGCCGCCGTCGGTCTTGCACTCGGCCGCCGCGCTGGGACAGGTTCCGAGCGTCATCGTTTTGACCAACTGAATCCCTTGTCAACCAGTGGCCCGGCGCTTCACGAGCGCCGGGCCGCCTGTTGTTTGCGGTCACCGACACTGACCGCCGCATCTCGATTCGCCACATTTTTGTCGCCGAACCCTGTTAGAGCACAGGTGTGCGGGGCAATATGGCAAGGCATGAGCGAGACACCCGAACCACGAGATGAGCCGACCACCGAGGCGACGCCAGCCGCATCAGTCGCCGGGCCACCGTCGCAACCACCCCCGCACCGGGTGACACCGCCGCGGCTCTACACGGCGGCGGCCTGGGTGGTGATCGTCGCCGGCGTGGTCTTCATCCTTACGTCGCTGTTCTTCGTCGGTGCCTTCATTTGGAAGCACCAGCACCCGTGCCAGCATCACCACGGCATGTTCCACCCCGGCGGCCCCGGCAATCCCGGGCCGGGCAACGGGCCCTGGGGACCTGGCGGCCCCGGCGGCGGCTACGGACCGTATTACGGCGGACCCGGTGGTCCGGGACCCGACAACGGACCGGGGGGATATGGGCCCGGCGGGCCCGGGTTGATCGTTCCGATGCCCCCGAGCGGTCCGGGCGGTCCCGGCGGACCGCATGCCGGCCCGGGCGTCAGCGGCCCCGGACAGCCGCCTGCCAGCGCGCCCCCCGGCGCGCCCGCGCCGCGTCCTTGATAGCGCTCACTTAAGCCACGCCCGGAATGGGTACTAACCCGTAGTGGGCCGACCGAGAGTTGCCCGCATTTTCGTGGCCACATCAAGATGAGGAGACACCGGGTTGCGGGTCGGAAGATCCGGGGCGTTCAACACCACAATGAGAATGCTTGCTGTGCGGGCAGATTCGGCGAGGCGGTGTGCGACTTCGGATACTGCGGCCTTCAGCCGGTGACGAGGAGAGAGCGTAATGACGGAGCGTTTCACGACCAATGACGCCGGTATCGCTGCGCCGAGCGACGATCAGTCGCTGACGATCGGCCCAGACGGCCCGATCCTGCTGCAGGACCACTACCTGATCGAGCAGATGGCGATGTTCAACCGCGAGCGCATCCCGGAGCGTCAGCCGCACGCAAAAGGTGGTGGCGCGTTCGGTCAGTTCGAAGTGACCAATGACGTCAGCCAGTACACCAGGGCCGCCGTTTTCCAGCCCGGCACCAAGACCGACATGCTGGCCAGGTTTTCCACCGTCGCCGGCGAGCGGGGCAGCCCGGACACCTGGCGCGACCCGCGTGGCTTCGCGCTGAAGTTCTACACCAGCGAAGGCAATTTCGACCTCGTCGGCAACAACACCCCGGTCTTCTTCATGCGCGACCCGTTGAAGTTCCAGCACTTCATCCGCTCCCAGAAGCGCTTGCAGGCAAGCAACGTTCGCGACCACAACATGCAGTGGGACTTCTGGAGTCTTTCCCCGGAGTCGGCGCATCAGGTGACCTGGTTGATGGGCGACCGGGGAATCCCCAAGACCTGGCGCAACATGAACGGCTACAGCAGCCACACCTACAGCTGGATCAACGCGGCCGGCGAGATCTTCTGGGTGAAGTACCACTTCATCACCGATCAGGGCATCGAGTTCCTGACCCAGGAGGACGCGGACCGGTTGGCCGGCGAGGACGGCGACTACCACCAGCGCGACCTGTTCGAGTCGATCGAACGCGGGGATCACCCGAGCTGGACGCTGAAGATGCAGATCATGCCGTACGAGGAAGCCAAGGATTACCGGTTCAACCCGTTCGATCTGACCAAGGTGTGGCCGCACGGCGACTACCCGTTGATCGACGTCGGCCGGATGACGCTGAACCGCAACGTCACCGACTATCACGCCGAGATCGAGCAGGCGGCATTCGAGCCGAACAACACCGTGCCCGGCACCGGCTTGAGCCCGGACAAAATGCTGCAGGCGCGGGGCTTCTCGTACTCCGACGCGCATCGCGCCCGACTGGGGACCAACTACCGGCAGATCCCGGTCAACACCCCCAGAGTCGAGGTGAACAGCTACTCCAAAGACGGGGCGATGCGGATGAACAACGTCTCCGACCCCGTTTATGCGCCCAACTCCTATGGTGGGCCGCACGCCGACCCGGCACGCGCCGCCGAGATCCGCTGGCATGCCGACGGTGACATGGTCCGGTCGGCGTACACGCTGCACGCCGAGGACGACGACTGGGGGCAGGCCGGCACCATGGTCCGCGAAGTCCTCGACGACGCGGCCCGGGAACGCTTGGCGGGCAACATCATTGGCCACGTGTCCCAGGGTGTGAAGGAGCCGGTGCTGTCGCGGGTGTTCGAGTACTGGCGCAACGTCGACCCCGACCTCGGGAAGAAGGTCGAGGACGGCGTCCGGGGCAACGGGGGCTGACCGCACGTCCGTGCGCCTGGCATGATCGCTGCATGACCATGCGGGTTCGCGCCACCGCGATCACCGTCGCCCTGGCCATCGCGGGCGCGGCCGCCCCTCCAGTGGCGGCAGCGCGCCCGTCGGAGCCGGGCGTGGTGAACTACGCGGTCCTGGGCAAAGGCTCGGTCGGCAACATCGTCGGCGGACCCATGGGGTGGGAGTCGGTCTTCACCCAGCCCGGGCAAGGCGACTGGGTGGACCTCCCGGAGTGCAACAACTGGGCCGACATCGGCTTGCCCGAGGTGTACAACGATCCCGACCTGGCCTCGTTCAACGGAGCCCTCACCCAGACGTCGGCCACCGACCAGACACATCTGGTCAAGCAGGCCGTCGGGGTGTTCGCCACCAATGAGGCCGCGGGCCGGGCTTTTCATCGGGTGGTGGATCGAACGGTGGGCTGTTCGGGACAGACGACCGCGCTTCACCTGGACAACGGCAGCACCCAGGTCTGGTCTTTCGACGGTGGGCCGGCCGGCCCCGCCGACGAGAACTGGACCAAGCAGGAGGCGGGCACCGACCGCCGGTGTTTCAATCAAACCAGGCTGCGCGAAAACGTGTTGCTGCAGGCGAAAGTGTGCCAATCCGGCAACGCCGGGCCCGCGGTGAACGTGCTGGCCGGGGCGATGCAGAACGCCCTGGGTCAATAATCGGCCGATTTGGGTATCCGTCTTCCCCGTGCACGCGCAGGTGCGAGAAGGGAATATGTCGGGGTCATCTGATAGATGAAGCACTAGACGAAGTTGTGCCGATTATCGTTCGATTGGCTGCCGCAGGGAAGCGGTCCGCAAGTCCATGTTCCGGCTTGCCCGGACCCGAAGGGATCGTGATATGACGTTCGCGCCGATCACCTCCGCGGCTTCGCAGTCGGAGTCGCGGGTGGCCGGCGCTGACCCCGCCCCGCAGCTGGACGTCGCCGAGCTGGCCGACTCCGCGGCCGTCGCGCAGTACATCGCCGACGGATGTCTGGTGGACGCCCCGCTGGGCCGTATCGGCCTCGAGCTGGAGGCCCATTGCCACGACCCGGCCGACCCGCACCGCAGACCGGGGTGGAACGAGATCGCCGCCGTGCTCGACGCGCTCCCCGCGTTGCCCGGGGGCAGCAGGATCACCGTGGAGCCGGGCGGCGCCGTCGAACTGTCCGGGCCGCCGGCCGACGGCGTGCTGCCGGCCATCGACGCCATGCGCCGCGATCAGGCCGTGCTGCAGCCGGCGTTTGCTGAGGCCGGGCTGGGCCTGGTCTTCCTCGGCGCCGACCCGCTGCGTCCACCCAGGCGCATCAACCCCGGCGCCCGGTATCGCGCCATGGAGCGCTTCTTCGCGACCAGCGAGTCGGGGGACGCGGGTGCCGCGATGATGACGTCCACCGCATCGATCCAAGTCAATGTGGACGCTGGGCCGCGGGACGGCTGGGCGGCGCGAGTGCGCCTGGCACATGCCTTGGGGCCCACCATGATCGCGATAACGGCGAACTCGCCGATGCTGGGCGGTGAATTCACCGGCTGGGTGTCGAGCCGGCAGCGAGTGTGGGGTCGGATGGACTCGGCGCGCTGCGGACCCATCTTGGGGGCGAGCGGTGATGACCCGGGCACCGACTGGGCCCGGTATGCGCTCAAGGCCCCGGTGATGCTGGTGCACAACCCCGACGCCGAGGCCGTCACGTATTGGGTGCCCTTTGCCGACTGGGTCGACGGCCGCGTGTTGCTCGCGGATCGCCGGCCCAGCGTCGCTGACCTGGAGTATCACCTGACGACGTTGTTCCCGCCGGTGCGGCCCAGGCAGTGGCTGGAGATCCGGTATTTGGACAGCGTGCCGGACGCGTTGTGGCCCGCTGTGGCGTTCACCCTGGCGGTCCTGCTCGATGACCCGGCCGCGGCCGACATCGCGGCCGAGGCGGTCGAACCGGTTGCCACCGCCTGGGATACCGCCGCCCGGGTGGGGCTGCGGGATCGGCGGCTGTATGCGGCGGCCAACGCCTGCGTGGCCGTCGCCGCCGCGAAAGCCCCGGCCGAGCTGGGTGATTCGATGCAGCGGTTGGTCCGCCTTGTCGACCGGGGCCGCTGCCCCGGCGACGAGTTCTCCGACCAGGTGATCGAGCACGGCCTCGCGCCAACGGTGGCGCGACTGGCTCAAGGAGAGCTGTGACGTCTCCTGATGATTCCGACCCGCTGCGCCCGGTCCCCCGCAAGCGGGTGGGGGCACCTCCCGCTCGCGGGGGAGTGCCCCCAGCGCCGCGCTTGCGGTCGTCATGCCGGGAGGGCATCGCCCAGGACTTGGCGCGGGCGCGCACGCGGACGTTGCGTCTGGTCGAGTTCGACGACGCGGAGCTCTGCCGGCAGTACGACCCGTTGATGAGTCCGCTGGTGTGGGACCTCGCGCACATCGGCCAACAGGAAGAGCTGTGGCTGTTGCGCGGTGGTGATCCCGCGCGGCCCGGGATGTTGCCGCCGGCGGTCGAGGGGCTCTACGACGCCTTCGTGCACTCCCGCGCCAGCCGCGTCGACCTGCCGCTGCTGTCGCCGGACAAGGCGCGGGCATATTGCCGAACCGTGCGGTCCGCCGTGCTCGACGCGCTCGACGTGCTGCCCGACGATCCCGCCGGCGACGAGGCGGCCTTCGTGTACGCGATGGTGGTCAGCCACGAAAACCAGCACGACGAAACGATGCTGCAGGCCCTGAACCTGCGCAGCGGCACACCGCTTTTGCGAGACGCCCCGGGGCTACCGGGCGGCCGGGCGGGATTGGCCGGCACGTCGGTGCTGGTGCCCGGCGGCGAGTTCGTGCTCGGTGTGGACGCCGCCAGCGAACCGCACTCGCTGGACAACGAGCGTCCGGCCCACGTCGTCGACCTGCCCGCCTTCCGGATCGGGCGGGTTCCCGTCACCAACGGCGAATGGCGCGGGTTCATCGACGACGGCGGCTACGACCAGCCGCGGTGGTGGTCGGAGCGCGGCTGGCAGCACCGCCAGGGCGCGGGCCTGACCGCGCCGCAGTTCTGGAGTTCGGACGGCACGACTCGCACCCGATTCGGCCACGTCGAGGACATTCCCGCCGACGAACCCGTCCAGCACGTCAGCTATTTCGAGGCCGAGGCCTATGCGGCCTGGGCCGGTGCGCGGTTGCCCACCGAGATGGAATGGGAGAAGGCCTGCACCTGGGACCCGTCCACCGCGACCCGGCGCCGCTACCCCTGGGGAGAGCGCAAACCGGACGAGACGCTGGCCAACCTGGGCGGCACCGCGTTACGGCCCGCGCCCGTCGGCGCCTACCCCGGCGGCGCGTCGGCGTACGGGGCCGAGCAGATGCTCGGCGAGGTCTGGGAGTGGACCGCCTCCCCGCTGCGGCCCTGGCCCGGGTTCGTCCCGATGCTCTACGAGCGTTATTCGCAGCCCTTCTTCGACGGCGATTACCGGGTGCTGCGCGGCGGCTCGTGGGCGGTGGAACCCGGCATCATCCGGCCGAGTTTCCGCAACTGGGACCACCCCTACCGGCGCCAGATCTTCTCCGGCGTCCGGTTGGCGTGGGACGTCCCCGAGGCCCGGGGTCGCGCCTGATGTGCCGGCACCTGGGCTGGCTGGGGGCCGACGTCACGGTTTCCTCGTTGGCGCTCGAGCCGCCGTTCGGGCTGCGCGTGCAGTCCTATGCGCCGCGCCGCCAAAAGCACTGCCTGCTCAACGCCGACGGTTGGGGCGTCGGGTTTTTCGACACCTCCGCGCAGGGCTCCCCGGAGGGCGGGGCGCCGCGCCGCTGGCGCAGCCAGGCGCCGCTGTGGGGCGACGTGTCGTTCGATTCCATCGCGCCCGCGCTGCGCAGCCACTGCGTGGTGGCCGCCGTGCGTTCGGCCACCGTCGGCATGCCGATCGAGGCCAGCGCGTGCGCGCCGTTCACCGACGGGCAGTGGTTGTTGTCGCACAACGGAATCGTCGACCGAGCCGTGTTGCCGACGACGGCGCGCGCCGAATCGGTCTGTGACAGCGCGATACTGGCGGCCACAATCTTCGAGCGCGGACTCGACGCGCTGGGGCAGATCATCGAAGAGGTCGCCGCGGCCGATCCACATGCCCGGCTGAACATATTGGCCGCCAACGGGTCTCGCTTGTTGGCGACGGCCTGGGGCGACACGCTGTCCATCCTGCGCCGCCGGGACGGCGTGGTGCTGGCCAGCGAACCCTACGACAACGACTCCGACTGGGAGGACGTGCCGGACCGCCACCTCGTCGAAGTCACCGCGAACGGTGTCACGCTGACGCCGCTGGACCAGTCGAGAGGATCTTGATGACGCTGTCGCTGTCGAACCACCTGGCCGCCGACTCGGCGTACCACGCGTTGCGCCGCGACGTGCTGGAAGGCCTGCAGAAGACGCCGAAGGCGTTGCCGCCCAAATGGTTCTACGATTCGGTTGGCAGCGATCTGTTCGATCAGATCACCCGGCTGCCGGAGTACTACCCGACGCGCGCCGAAGCTGAGATCTTGCGCGCCCGTGCGGCCGAGGTCGCATCGGCCAGCGAGGCCGACACCCTGGTGGAATTGGGCAGCGGCACGTCGGAGAAGACGCGGCTGCTTCTGGACGCGCTGCGGGCGCGGGATTCGCTGCGCAGGTTCGTCCCGTTCGATGTCGACGCCGGCATCCTGTCGACCGCCGCCACGGCCATCCAGCGGGAATACGAGGGCGTCGAAATCAGGGCCGTCTGCGGCGATTTCGAAGAGCACCTGACCGAGATCCCCGAAGGCGGGCGACGGCTGTTCGTGTTCTTGGGGTCCACGATCGGCAATCTCACGCCCGGACCGCGCACGGAATTCCTTGCCGCGCTGTCCGCCCAGATGCGGCCCGGCGACAGCCTGCTGCTGGGCACGGACCTGGTCAAGGACACCGGGCGGCTGGTGCGCGCCTACGACGACGCCGCCGGTGTGACGGCGGCGTTCAACCGCAATGTGCTCGCGGTGGTGAACCGGGAACTCGACGCCGACTTCGACGTCGACGCCTATCGGCATGTGGCCCGGTGGAACGCGGCCGAAGAACGCATCGAGATGTGGCTGCGGTCCGATCGTCAGCAGCGGGTGCGGGTCGGTGCTCTCGAGCTGACCGTCGACTTCGACGAGGGTGAGGAGATGCTCACCGAGGTGTCGTGTAAGTTCCACTCCGACAAGGTGACTGACGAATTGGCCGCCGCGGGATTGCGTCGCACCCGGTGGTGGACCGACGAGGCGGGCGACTTCGGGTTGTCGTTGGCCGTGAAGTGACCGGCCCCAGCGCGCTGGCCGAGCGATGGCGGTCAGCCCGCCCGCCGATGGCGGGGCTGCACCTGGACAACGCGGCGTGTTCCCGTCAGAGCCTGGCGGTGATCGAGGCGACCGCGCAGCACGCCCGCAATGAATCCGAGGTCGGTGGCTATGTCGCAGCCGAGGCCGCCGCACCGGTGCTCGATGCCGGACGCGTCGCATTCGCCGCGCTGGCCGGAATGCCCGATGCCGAAGTGGTTTTCACCACCGGCTCGCTGAACGCTCTGGATCTGCTGCTGGGCAGCTGGCCGGCGAAACGCGCAACGGTGGCTTGCCTGCCCGGCGAGTACGGGCCCAACCTTGCCCTGCTGGCCGCCCACGGGTTCGACCGGCAGCTGCTGCCTACCCTGGAGGATGGGCGGGTCGCGCTCGACGACGCGGCGCTGGCCTTGGACGCCGATCCGCCGGACCTGGTGCACCTGACGGCGGTGGCCAGCCATTGCGGTGTGGTGCAACCGCTTTCGATGGCCGCCCAACTCTGCCGAGAGTTGGGGCTGCCGCTCGTCGTCGACGCGGCGCAGGCGCTGGGCCAGATCGACTGCGCGGCGGACGCCGACGTGACCTACTCGTCGTCGCGCAAATGGATAGCCGGCCCGCGCGGTGTCGGGATGCTCGCTGTGCGCCGCGAGCTGATGGAAAGCCTGCACCCCCGGCTGTCCGCGCCGGAGTGGGCCCGCACAGACGGCTCGCCGACGGTAGCCGAACAGCTGGAGTTCGGTGAGGCCAATGTTGCCGCGCGCGTGGGCTTTTCGCTTGCGCTGGGCGAGCATCTGGCGTACGGGCCGCAGGCGGTGCGCGCGCGTCTGGCCGAGGTGGGCAGCCTGAGTCGTACGGTGTTGGCCGACGTGACCGGCTGGACGGTGGTCGAAGAGGTCGAAGAACCCAGCGCCATCACCACTTTGGCGCCCAACGACGGCGCCGACCCGCAAGCGGTGCGCGACTGGCTACTCGCCGAACGGCGGATCCTGACCACGTTCGCCGGCGTGCAACGCGCGCCGCTGGAGCTGACGGAACCCGTGCTGCGGATCTCGCCGCACGTGGACATCACGGCCGAAGACCTGGAGACGTTCGCCGAGGCGCTCATCGCCGCCACCGCGGCGACCGCGACCAGTTAGCCGGCTTTGTGTGCGGTTAACAGGTAGGCAGGCATCTTCATCTGCTCCACGGCGGCGGCCCCTCGAAGTGGGCCTGCTCGCGATATGCGCTGTCCCAGTCCATGACCTCGGCAGACGACCTGATTGCGAACCTAGTCCCAGGTGTGCACCGGTTCGTTGGCATGCATGTGGCCGCAATACCGGCGCAGCATCTCTGCCAGCGCCGCGGGCCTGCTCATGCCGCCGTCCTGCAGCGCCCGCACGGTCGACGCCTGCCAGCTGGCGCCGTTGCGTCCGGCTCGGGCCCGACCCTCGATGACCCCGAGGAACCGGTCGCGCACCTCGGTGTCCACGCCCCAGCGCTGCAGGCCTTCGTCGGCGATCGGCAGCAGCGTGTCGAGCACGAGTTCGCGTGCGCTCACCTCACCCAGCCCCGGCCAACGCTGCCGGGCGTCGATGCCGTAGCGCGCCGCCGCCAGGAAATTGGCTTCCGCCACCCCGAATTCCATGCTGCCCCACAGCGGGTTGTCGGCTTCGGAAAGGCTGCGCAGCACGCCGTAGAAGAACGCCGAGTTCGCCAGCATGTCGACGACGGTCGGCCCGGCCGGCAACACCCGGTTCTCCAGTCGCAGGTGGGGGCGACCGTCGACGACGTCGTACACCGGGCGGTTCCACCGGTATACCGTCCCGTTGTGCAGGCGCAGCTCGGAAAGCTGCGGGATGCGCCCGGCGGCCAGCTCGGCGACCGGGTCCTCGTCGGACACCTCGGGCAGCAGCGACGGGAAGTAGCGGATGTTCTCTTGGTAAAGGTCCAGGGCGGAGCTGATCCACTGCTCGCCGAACCACACGCGCGGGCGCACGCCTTGAGTTTTCAGCTCCTCGGGTCTGGTGTCGGTGGACTGGGTGAACAGCTCGATGCGCGTTTCGGCCCACAGCAGGTGCCCGAAGAAGAACGGCGAGTTCGCGCCCAGCGCCAGCTGCGGGCCGGCCACGATCTGCGCCGCATTCCAGTTGGCGGCGAACGCCTCGGGCGCCAACTGCAGATGCAATTGCATGCTGGTGCAAGCGGATTCGGGCGCGATCGTGGCGGTGTGCCAACTCAGTGGCTCGGGCCCGGAGATGTCGATCGGAATGTCTTCGCCGCGGGCGGTGAAGATCGAGTCGTTGAGGGCGGCGTATCGCGTCGACTCGCTCATCCAGCCGTGGTCGAGGTGTTCGGACATCAGCGTGGGCAGGATGCCGATCATGACGATGTGGGCGCCACCGTCGGCGCTGGCCTTCTTCTCGGCCTCGTTCAGGCTGGCACGCACCTCGGCCTCGAGATCCAACGTGGTGTGTCCAGGCAGCGCGTGCGGCGGAACGTTGAATTCGATGTTGTAGGCGCCTAATTCGGTCTGATACGCCGGATCGCCGATGGCGTCGAGCACGTGACGATTGGACATGGCCGGCTGGTAGCCGGCGTCCACGAGATTGCACTCGATCTCCATGCCGGTCAACGGCTGCTCGGACTCGAAGCATGAGCGGTCCAGCATCGTCTCGAAGGTGTCCAGGCACAGCTGTACCTTGCGGCGGTATTCCCGTCGATGCGCGCTGTCGTACGTGGTGCGCTTGACCTCTTCGCCCACAACGCAGATGCAACAGGGTTACCGCCCGTAACGCAAGCTCTCACGTGTCGCAGTCCCTGCACCGTCGGTCTCCCGGGTAGACCATGATGGACTTTTGCCGCTAAACGTGTCCGACCTCACGGGTGGAGGAGAACAGTTGGCCGAGTTCGCCGAATTCGTCGCAGCCATCGACCAGGGGACCACCAGCACGCGCTGCATGATCTTCGATCACGATGGTGCCGAAGTGGCCCGCCATCAACTCGAGCACGAACAGATCCTGCCCCGGGCCGGGTGGGTGGAGCACGACCCGGTCGAGATCTGGGAGCGCACCTCCTCGGTGCTGACGTCGGTGTTGAACCGGGCCGATCTGAGTCCGGAAAACATTGCGGCGCTGGGCATTACCAATCAGCGCGAGACGACCCTGGTGTGGAACCGCAAGACCGGGCGGCCGTATTACAACGCGATCGTCTGGCAGGACACCCGCACCGACCGGATCGCGTCGGCGCTGGACCGCGACGGTCGCGGCGACGTCATCCGCCGCAAGGCCGGTCTCCCGCCGGCCACCTACTTTTCCGGCGCCAAGCTGCAGTGGATTCTGGAGAACGTCGACGGCGTGCGTCAGGCCGCCGAAAGCGGCGACGCGTTGTTCGGCACCCCCGACACCTGGGTGTTGTGGAACCTGACCGGGGGGCCGCGGGGCGGTGTGCACGCGACGGACGTGACGAACGCCAGCCGGACCATGCTGATGAACCTGGAGACCCTGGACTGGGACGACGAGCTGCTGTCGATCTTCTCCGTTCCTCGCGCGATGCTGCCGACGATCGGCCCGTCGTCGTCGCCGCAGCCCTACGGCGTGACGTCGGAGGCGGGGCCGGCCGGTGGCGAGGTATCGATCACCGGGATCCTCGGTGACCAGCATGCGGCGATGGTGGGTCAGGTGTGCCTGTCCGAAGGGGAAGCGAAAAACACCTACGGCACCGGAAATTTCCTGCTGCTCAATACCGGTGAGACGATCGTGCGGTCCGAAAACGGGTTGCTCACCACTGTCTGCTATCAGTTCGGTGACGCGAAACCCGTTTATGCGCTCGAGGGTTCGATCGCGGTGACCGGGGCGGCCGTGCAGTGGCTGCGCGATCAGCTGGGCATCATCAGCGGTGCCGCCCAAAGCGAATCGCTGGCGCGCCAGGTCGAGGACAACGGTGGCGTCTACTTCGTCCCCGCGTTTTCCGGGCTGTTCGCGCCCTACTGGCGATCCGATGCGCGCGGCGCGATCGTCGGGCTGTCGCGATTCAACACCAACGCGCATCTGGCGCGCGCGACGCTGGAGGCGATCTGCTATCAAAGCCGCGATGTGGTGGACGCCATGGCGGCGGATTCCGGTGTGCGCCTTGAGGTCTTGAAGGTCGACGGCGGTATCACCGGCAACGACCTGTGCATGCAGATTCAGGCTGACGTGCTGGGGGTGGACGTGGTCCGGCCCGTCGTCGCCGAGACGACGGCGCTCGGCGCCGCCTACGCGGCCGGTCTGGCGGTGGGGTTCTGGGCCGATCCGGCCGATCTGCGTGCCAACTGGCAGGAGGGCAGGCGCTGGGCTCCGGCGTGGGACGACGAGCAGCGGGCCGCGGGTTATGTGGGTTGGCGAAAAGCCGTGCAGCGGACCCTGGATTGGGTCTCCGTAACCTGAGGGGTCACGTGACGCCGCCCGATCCAGGGCCCGCCGAAGGCACTCAGTCTTCGCCGAGGATGCCGTAGATTTCACGCCGCGCATTGTTGAGGATGTCGACAATGCGCTGCTGCTGCTCGGCCGAAGCGGTGTGGGCGGACTGCCCGACCGCGCCGAACAATTGGCCCACGGCGGCCCGCAGGTTCATATGACCGGGGTCCGCCCCTTCGGTGATCTCGTCCCAGGGTGGGGTCTCGATCTTGTCGGCCGCGGCGCGACCCTGCTCGGTCAGCTCGAAAAGCTTCTTGCTGCCTTCGGTTTCGCTCGCGGTGATCAGCCCTTCGTCGTCGAGCAGCTGCAACGTCGGGTACACCGAACCGGGGCTCGGCTTCCAGAGTCCGTTGCTGCGTTCGGCGATCTGCTGGATCATTTCGTAGCCGTGCATCGGCCGCTCGACGAGCAGCTTCAGGATCGCCGCTCGCACGTCGCCGCGCTTGCCGCGCCCCGGGCCGCCACGGCGCCATCCGCCGCGCCGGCCACCGGGGCCGAAGCCGAATCCGGGACCGAATCCGGGACCAAATCCCGGTCCGAACCCGGGTCCGAAGCCGAGCGGGCCGTCGTGGCCGCCGGCATGATCGCGCAGATGCTCGCGGAAGTCCCGACGGGCCTGGCGCCGTGCCTCGTGCAGGGCGCGCCGGTCAACTGGGCCGGAGCCGAATCCGAAGCCGGGCCGGCCGCCGAAGGGGCCATCGGGGGGAGTGAATGGGTTAGTCAATGTTCTGTCCTTACGTTTGTGGGTCGCGCACCGGTCGTGCGCTACGAAACATCACGATATATCGGAAACTAACGCGATGCAACTAAGAGTGTCGAAGAAGTTCGGCGAACCCCGCCTGAACTGGGAAATCCTGGCCGTATCTGCCAACGACCGGTCCGCCAGGCGGTTTGCACGGGCGAAGCGACGGGTAGGAACTATCGGGATGGATCCCGACAACGACCTGAGGGTCAATAGCGGTGGCGCCGGCGCGACCGCAGCCGGACGACCAGATGGTGCCCGGACCCGCAGTACCTGGCCGTGGATCAACTGGGGACTGGCGCTGGCGACGGTGCCGGCCGCCGCACTTGTGATGCTGTTCGCGCTCGGCGCCATCATGAGCACCGACGGCTGCAGCGATGGCGGCTGTCCCAACCTGGGTCATGGCGGGATCGACTTCGGCGTCGCGTTCTACGGTGCGCCCGCCGTCGCCGTCGTCGTCATCGTCATCTCGTTCTTCACCGCCAAACGCCGGGGCGGTATCGCGGTTCCCCTGTGCGGATGGGCGTTGCTGGTCGCCGACGTGCTGCTCATGGCGGCGAGTGTGGCCGGCTAGCTCGGGGGTGAGAAACCGTCGGGCGTGTCGGCTTCTCCCGGGCCGGATGGACCGGGTTGCGGTCCCGGCCATCCCGTGGCCTGTGGTGGTGCTGCGGCCGGCGGACCTGGCCAGGCCGGGGGGCCCTGATAAGGGGGGCCGGGCGGTGGCCACGTCGCCGGACCCATTGGTTGCCCCGGCCCGGGCATGACCGGCCGCAGCCGGGCCAGTTCGCGGCGGTGCCGCTCGGCGAGGACCGCGGCGAGCACGAGTTCCGGCGGAGCGCCGGGCGGTGGCGGCGGCGCGATGCGGGCCACCACGTCGCCGGCGATCCGGTATCCCATCTGTACGCGCAGCTGACGGTCGAGCTGCGTTGCCCTGGAAAGGAATTGACGGGCAACCTCGACCTGGCCGGCGGACAGCCCCGACAACTGCAGCGACGACGCCCACCACGCCAATGAGGGCGGCATCATCGGGGGTGGTCCGAGTCGAGGTCCGCGTTCGTTGACCACCACCGTGCCCGCGAAGACGTCGCCGATTCGTTTGGCCTTGGGCGACAAGATGCTGCAGATGACCGCGGGGCTCCCGAACAGCATCCAGATCTCCACCAACGAAGCCAGGGCGCGAAACAACGCCTGGCGGAAGCGTTCCGGGCCGCCGTCGTCGGACACGACTCGCAGGCCCATCGCGATCTTGCCCACGGAGCGTCCCCGCGTTGCCGTTTCGAGAATCAGCGGATAGCCCACGACCACCAGCACCGTGAAGATCAGCAGGATCGCTTGAGACAGTGCGCTATCGAATTGAGTCAGCGTGGCAGCCCACAACATGAGGCCGAGCAGGTAACCGATGGCGATGACCGCGATATCGATCAGCGCGCTCAACGTCCGAACCGGCAGCTGGGCGATCTGCACATCGAGCACCACAGCGTCCCCGGTCACCACCTCCGACATAACTTCGAACGGTACAGGTTGGCTTGCGTGTGGCCTGCTGCGCGCTTGGCCGAGCCGGCGGTGCGATTAGGCTGCCGAGGGTGGATGTCGATGCATTCGTGCTGGCCCATCGCCCTACCTGGGACCGCCTTGACCGATTGATCGGGCGGCGCCGGTCGCTTTCCGGCGCAGAGATCGACGAACTCGTCGACCTCTACCAGCGGGTCTCCACCCACCTGTCGATGCTGCGCTCGACATCGTCGGACTCCATGTTGATCGGTCGGCTCTCGAGCCTGGTAGCGCGGGCCCGTTCCGCGGTGACCGGTGCCCATGCGCCACTGAGCCGTGCGTTCACGAGGTTCTGGACGGTGTCGTTTCCGGTGGTTGCCTACCGCACCTGGCGGTGGTGGCTGGCTACGGCGGCGGCGTTCTTTGCCGTCGTTGCGGTCATTGCGCTGTGGGTGGCCGGCAGCCCGGACGTGCAGTCCTTGATCGGAACACCCACGGACATCGAACAATTGATCAACCACGACGTCGAGTCCTACTACAGCGAACATCCCGCCGCGGCGTTCGCGCTGAAGATCTGGGTGAACAACTCGTGGGTGTCCGCTCAATGCATCGCGATGTCGGTGGTGCTGGGACTGCCGATCCCCCTGGTGCTCTTGGAGAACGCCGCCAACCTGGGTGTCACGGCCGGCCTGATGTTTCCGGCAGGGAAGGGGGCCTTGCTGCTGGGTCTGCTTGCCCCACATGGACTGCTGGAACTCACGGCCGTATTCCTTGCGGGCGCAACGGGAATGCGGCTCGGCTGGTCGGTGATCTCGCCGGGTGAGCGGCCTCGCGGCCAGGTACTCGCCGAACAGGGCCGTGCCGTCGTCTCGGTCGCCGTGGGTCTGGTTGCGGTGCTCTTGGTCTCCGGTTTGATCGAAGCGCTGGTGACCCCTTCGCCACTGCCGACGTCCGTGCGAGTCGGCATCGGCGTCATCGCCGAGGTCGCTTTCCTGTCCTACATCGTCTACTTCGGCCGCCGCGCTGCGCAGGCCGGCGAGAGCGGTGATATGGAAGAGTCGCCCGACGTCGTTCCGACTCGCTGAGCGTCCCGGCGGCCCGGGGCCGGCAGCTACAGGCGCCCGGTCGCCTTCATCGCGAGATAGTGATCGGCAAGGGCGGGCGCCAGTTCGGCGGGAGGGGCGTCCACGACTTCCACCCCGCTGCGGCGCAGCCGGGTGGCGATCGCGCCACGGTCATTGCGGGAGCGTTCGGCGGCCGCCGCGTCGTACACCGCCGCGGCATCCCATCGCCCCCCGGCCATGTGGTCGACGCGCGGATCGGAGACCGCGGCCAGCAGCAGGTGATGTTTGGCCGACAGCCGCGGCAACACCGGCAACAGTCCCTCTTCGAGGGCGGCCGCATTGAGGTCGGTCAGCAATATCACGAGTGAGCGCCGGCGGGCGCGCAATAATATGGCGGAAACCATTGCCCGCCAGTCGGATTCGACAAGCGTTGGTTGCAGCGGCGCCATCGCCTCCACCAGCTGCGCGAGCAGCTCGGTGCGCGAGGCGCCGAACACACCGGCCCGGCTCACCTGGTCGTGGGCGAGGAAGTCGACATGGTCCCCTGCGCGCGATGCCAGCGCCGCCAACAACAGTGCGGCGTCCATCGACCAATCCAGCCGCGGCCAGCCCGCGGGATCGGACGCGGTCGGATCGACGCCGACCCGACCCGCAGCCGTGCGGCCAGTGTCGAGCACGATCACCACCCGCCGGTCGCGTTCGGGTCGCCACGTGCGCACCACCACATCGGCGCGACGCGCGGTGGCGCGCCAGTCGATCGAGCGCACGTCGTCGCCGACGACATACTCTCGCAGCGAGTCGAATTCGGTTCCCTGACCGCGGACCAGCGTCGGCAGCAGGCCGTCGATCTCCCGTAGCTTGGCCAGCCGCGACGGCAGGTGCTTGCGGGCCAGAAACGGGGGGAGCACCCGCAGCTGCCCCGGCACCGGTCGCGAACCCTGGCGACCCGCCAGCCCCAGCGGGCCGATGGATCGGGCGGTCACCACCGTCGCTCGCTGGTCGCCGCGGCGAACCGGTTGGAGCTGGGTCTGGACGTGCTGGTCTCGCCCGGCGGGAATGTCGATGGGATGGATGCGCGGCTGCGCTTGAGCGCTGGGCGGCCAGGCGTCGCGAATCTGGCCCCGGAACCGGCGCGGGCCATCGTTGCGGATCAGCAGGCCGCACTCCACGTGCTGCCCGAGCCGGGCCGAGCGATCCGGGGAACGCACGTAGTGCAACCTGGCGGGGCTGGCCGCCAGTGCGACGTCGACGGCTACCACGATCGCCAGCGCTATCAGCAGGACCGCGAAAGCTGTTGCCGGCCAAGGGGACAGCGCAATAGGCAGGACGCAGATCAGTGCGACCAAGCCGGTGCGTCCGGTCAGGACCACTAGCGGGGCACCGGAACCGACGCCAGAATCCCGTCGAGCACCCCGTCGGGTGTGGCCCCCTCGAGTTCGGCCTCGGGCCGCAACATCACGCGGTGCCGCAGCGTCGGGCGGGCCATGGCCTTCACGTCGTCGGGCGTGACGTAGTTGCGCCCGGACAGCCAGGACCAGGAGCGCGCCGTCGCCAGCAGGGCGGTCGCGCCGCGGGGCGACACGCCGAGTTGCAGCGCGGGGGAGGAGCGGGTGGACCCGACGATGTCGACGATGTAGCCCAGCACCTCGTCGGCAACCAGCACGTTTCGCACGGCGTCGCGACCGGCCGCCAGGTCCGCGGGCCCGGCCACCGGCTTGATCGCCGACAGATCGCGCGGGTCGAAGCCGTGCGCGTGCCGATGCAGGATGGCGATCTCGGCGTCGCGGGGCGGCAGCGTCACATTCAGTTTGAGCAGAAAGCGGTCCAGCTGGGCCTCCGGCAACTGGTAAGTGCCCTCGTATTCCACCGGGTTCTGGGTCGCGGCCACGATGAAGGGGTCGGGCAGCGGCCGCGGTTCGCCATCGACGCTGACCTGCCGCTCTTCCATCGCCTCGAGCAGCGCGGCCTGGGTCTTGGGTGGGGTGCGGTTGATTTCGTCGGCGAGCAACAGGTTGGTGAACACCGGACCGGCGCGGAAAACGAACGCGGCCGTGCGCGCGTCGTACACCAGCGAGCCCGTCACGTCGCCGGGCATCAGGTCGGGGGTGAACTGCACCCGCTTGAACTCCAACTGCAGCGCCGCGGACAGCGCCCGGACCAGCAGCGTCTTCGCCACTCCGGGAACGCCTTCCAACAGCACGTGGCCGCGGCACAGCAGCGCGATCACCAGGCCGCTGACCACACCCTCCTGTCCGACGACGGCCTTGGCCAGCTCACCGCGCAACGCCAGCAGCGCCTCGCGCGCCGATTCAGCGGTGGGAGATTCGGTGGTAGTGGGTTGTGTCACGGGTGTGCGACCTGCCTTTCGATGTCGTCGAGCGCACGGGCAAGTTGTAACAGGTCGTTGTCGGTCGTCGGGGGCGGACCGAACAGATGGTAGGAGACGAACGCCGGATCGGCTCCGATGCGCCCGGCCGCGGTGGCCACCACCGCCGACGGCGAAGCGCCCGCACCCAAGCCGAGCCGCGGCAGCAGCCGCGCCAGGGTGGCCGCACGCAATGCGGCGGCCGCGCGATCGCGCGCCCGCCGGGACCGGTACAGCCGGCCGCGGCCCTCGACGGTCTCCGACGCGCGCACCACCACCGGTAACTCCTCGGCCACCAGCGGTCCGGGCCGGCGGGCCTTCCACACGGCGACCAGCAGCACCACCAGCGCCAGTTGTCCGACCAGCCAGAACACCTTGGACGGAAGCAATTCTAAAAGTGTTGACTTGGGCGAAGATTCACCCTCGACGGCGTGCGGTGCGTACCAGACGAGCCGGGGCCGGTCGCCCGCGAGGTTCATCGCCAGCGCGGCGTTGCCCGCTTGCAGCAGGCTGCTGTTGGTCATGAAGTCGGTGTTGCCGACGGTTGTGATGGTGCGCCCGTCGTTGCGGAAGCGGATCAACGCGCCGTCATAGCAGCGGGTCATCTCGCGACCGTCTTCGGACTCGTAGGTGCTGCTCACCCCGAACCGGACCGGCCCGGAGCGAACAGCCTCGCGCAGTGTGCAATTCGGGTCGAGGTCGAAACCCTTGGCGTGCGAGACCCGCACACCGGGCAGCAGCGCCCCGCGGGCCCGCGCCGTCGGTTCCACCAGCAGCAGATCCGAATGGACGTTGTCCAGCCGGTCTAAAAGCGCATCGGTGAGGTATTGGCTCTGGGCCACCAGGATCAGCGCGTCCGGGCGTGCCGCAGCTTCGACGTCGGCGATGTTGTTGGCCACGACGACGTCGACTCCGGCGCCGCGCAGCAACTCCACCAGGGCGTGCGCACCGTCGGGGCTGGTCGACGACGGGTCCATCCGGGGCCCGGGTCGCGGTGCGTTCAGATACGCGTCGACGCCGGCGATGACGGCGAGCACCAACACCGTGACGAGCACCCAGCGCCAGGCGCGCCAGCGGCGCGGTGCGGCTTCGGGACCGGCGCCGGTGATCGTCGCCATCACCGCACCTGCGCCCACGACTCGCTAGCGGCAGGCTGGCCGGGCTCGAGCGGACCGCCCTGCCAGCGGGTCAGCAGATGATCGTCGAGGTCGGCGACCATCTGGTAGGCGGCCTGGGTTCCGGGTTGCTCGCCGTAGGTGACGTCGTTGAAAGCCATTGCGGCTCGCCTCAATTCGCTGAGCAGGTGCGGTAACGCCGCACCGGCATCGCGAGCCAGCTCGTTGGCCGTCCGGCCGGGGGCGGGTATCAGCACTCCGGTTTCCTCGAGCTGGCGGGCGACGGCGCGCAGCCGGTGACGAATCGCGGCAGCCCAATTACCCTCGGCCGCAGAGTTTTCGGCGGTAGCGCGATGCTGGGCGGCGGTCAGCTGGGCGGCTTCGAACAGCGAGTGGTCACCGCCGCGGCGGGTGCGCATGGTGCGTCGCAGAATATAGATGCCGACGATCAGTGCGATCACGAGCAGGGTGAAAAGCACTGTTGCGGTGAACCATCCGCCCGGAACCGAGGAGATCTTCTGCAGCAGCCGGTAAAACTGATCGCTGATCCAGTTGATGAGCTGTTCCCCGGGGGAGCCCTTCGAATAGATCGGTTTGTCAAGCTCGTCCTGCGCGGCACGATGAGCGGCATCGCGGTCGATGTCGATGGAAGGCATCGTCAGCTAGTCCTCGCTCGGCCCTACCGGGGCCGCGTCAGCCAGAGGTTGTCGGTGGACGCGGCCGCGTAGGGACCCTGGGCCGCTCCGCTTTGCAGCACCAGGTCGAATGCCTCGGCGCGCATGCGGCGGTCGGTATACAGCAGGACGATGACGCCCGCGTTGAACGGCGCGGTGATGATCTCGCCGATCGCCGCCCCCACCGACAGAATCGCCGTGCTGACCACAAACGCCGCGGCGGACGAGTTGATCTGGACGAACTGGCCGGCGATGCTGAACGGCACCGCAACGGCGTTGGCGACGACGGATGTCACCAGCAACGCGAGCACCCGGATGCCCAGCACTCGCCAAAAGCCGTGGCGAACCAGCTTGAACGATCGGGTGATCGCGTCCATGACCGGCAGCCGCTCCAGCACGATCAGCACCGGGGCGAACAGCACCACCGTGTACAGGTAGACCAGCAACGCCAGGACGGCCAGCGCCAGCGGGATGCCCAGCACTACGGCCGCCGCGGCGTTACCGATCGCCGCCAGCACGCCGATGATCACCGCGACCAACCCGGCAAGGGCCGCCACCGCGACGGCTTCCAGCAGGGCCAGGCCGAGCAGGGCCGGCAGGCGGCCGCGGATCTTGGCCCAGGTTTCGCCGATGGTGATGGGTGACCCGAAAACCGCTCGCCCGATGATGACGGTGAGCATCCCGGACAGCAGCATGCCGCCCAGCCAGCTGACCAGCAGGCCGCCGATCAACGACGCGGACCAGGCCCCCAGGACCGCCGAGCTCAGTTCGCCGGGTCGATCGCTGGGGAATCGGTCCGCCGCGGCCAGGGGCCCGAAGAATGCGACCTTGGTTATGATCTGCATGATCACCACGACGACGGCCGTCAGGCCGAGCGTCGCTTTCGGGTTCGCCCGAACGTAGCCGACCGCGCCGTTGAAGATGTCGCCCAGGGTCAGCGGCCGTAGCGGGATGATGCCTGGTTTGACGGCTCCGTAACCGCCGAAGCGTGGCGGCGATCCATAGCCCCACGCGGGCCCGTAGCCGGATGGCGACCCGTAGCCAGGAGGTGGTCCGTAACCGGGCGGGGGCTGGTAGCCAGGCGGGGGGCCGTATGCCGGGGGCGGACCGTAAGCCGGGGGCGGGCCATACGTTGCGGGTGGACCGTATTGGGGTGGTGGGCCGTATGCCGGTGGCGGACCAGCCGGATAACCAGGTGGCGGCGCGCTCACCGAACCCCGCGGCCTTTGCAGCCGGGCGCCTCGTATGTCATGGGCTCCATCCTGTCGGCGGCCGGGGCATTTCACAACGTTGACCCCCCGCCCGGCGCGTAGCGTCTCCCACATGGCGGAACTCAAATCCCGGATCCGGACGGACCTGACCGCGGCGATGAAGGCCCAGGACAAGTTGCGAACGGCCACCCTGCGCATGCTGTTGGCTGCGATCCAAACCGAGGAAGTCTCCGGTAAGGAGGCCAAAGACCTCAACGACGAAGAGGTCATCAAGGTGCTGGCCAGGGAATCGCGCAAGCGGAGCGAAGCAGCGGAGATCTACACCCAGAACGGGCGCGGGGAGCTCGCCGCCAACGAGCACGCCGAGGGGCGGATCATCGACGAATACCTGCCCACCCCGCTCACCGAGGCCGAGGTGGCCGACGTTGCCGACACCGCGATCGCGCAGGTCGCCGAAGAAATCGGCGAGCGGCCGGGGATGAAACAGATGGGTATGGTGATGAAGGCCGCGACGGCGATCGCCGCCGGCAAGGCCGACGGCGCGCGGCTCTCGGCCGCCGTCAAAGAGCGTCTGTAGCCCGGGAGGGTCGGCCGGCGAAAACGGCCCGGCGCCCGGCTCGTCGAGCCAAACACGTTGCGCCGCAACACCAGACGCCTCACCGGATAGCGGTGACACCGCGCGCCGGTTTGCGCTCGGGGCAGTCGGGTACTCCGTCACGCATGACCAGTTTTGGCTACACTTTGATGACCGAGCAGAGTGGACCCAAAGACCTTGTCCAGTATGCGGTTTCGGCCGAGGAGCGGGGCTTCGACTTTCACGTGTGCAGCGACCACTTTTCGCCGTGGCTCGCCGCACAAGGACACGCTCCGAACGCCTGGGCGGTGCTGGGTGCGGTGGCGCAGGCCACCGAGCGGGTCGACCTCTACAGCTACGTGACGTGCCCGACGATGCGGTATCACCCCGCGATCGTCGCCCAGCAGGCGGCCACCGTGCAGATCCTGTCCGACGGCCGGTTCACCTTGGGCCTGGGCAGCGGTGAAAACCTGAACGAACACGTCGTGGGCAAGGGCTGGCCGGCCGTCGCGCGCCGGCAAGACATGCTGCGCGAGGCCATCAAAATCATCCGGGAGCTGTTCGGCGGGCAATTGGTCGACTTCACCGGCGACTACTTCCAGGTCGATTCGGCGCGGCTATGGGACGTGCCCGATGTTCCGGTGGGCATCGGGGTGGCGATCGGGGGTACCCAGGCGGTCGACAAGTTCGCCAAGCTGGCGGACCATCTGATCGCAGTGGAACCCAGCACGGAGCTTGTCGACGCCTGGCACGGCGCCCGCCAGGCGGCCGATCTCGCCGGCGGCGGCCGGGTCGTCGGGCAGATACCGGTGTCCTGGGATCCCGACCGTGAGACGGCCGTCAAACGTGCGCACGAGCAGTTCCGCTGGTTCGCCGGCGGCTGGAAGGTCAACGCCGACCTGCCGACGCCGGCCGGCTTCGCCGGTGCGACCCAGTTCGTGCGACCCGAAGACGTCGCCGAGACGATCCCGTGCGGCCCTGACCTCGATGCCATCGTCGAGAGCGTCCGGCCCTACTGGGAAGCCGGTTTCACCGACATCGCGCTCGTGCAGATCGGCGGGGACACCCAGGAAAGGTTCCTCGCCGAAGCCGCTGAGCCGCTGCTCGCGGCTTTGCGCGACGCAGCGAACTGAGCACAGGTTTGACCGCTTTTCGCCCGGGTACCCGGGTCGCAGTCGTGCGCAGCCAACCAACGCGCGCCGGACGCCGGTAGAGCTGGGACGTGAACGGGCGTTCCGGCGCGCGTTGGTCCGATCAAAACCGCTGACGCACAGCCGGCTCGCAAGTGTGCGCATTCCGGCTAAGCGGGGGGAGTGAACGATGACCGATGGCGATGGTGACACTACGACCACACTGGTCAGGGCGCTCAGCGGCGCCAGCTTCGGCCTGGGCGTCAGCGAACTGGTAGCCCCGGGGAAGGTCGCCGCCATTGCCGGCGTCGACGACACCAGCCGGTCGCGGCGGGTCATCCGCGCTCTCGGGGTGCGTGAATGCGGCCACGGCGCGGCGCTGCTGGGCGGTCCACCCACGCTGGTGTGGACCCGGGTGGCCGGCGACGTCCTGGACATGGCGCTGTTGATCGCGGGAGTAGTCGCCCGCGGGACCGGGCGACGGCGTCGGGGCACCATCGCGGCCGTCGTTCTTTCGGGGATCGGCGGACTGGACCTTTATACGGCGTTGCGAACGACCGGGGCGTGACACGGCTGCAGTTGAGAGCTCTTTGATCCGACGGAAGTCGGCGATCGCAGGAAAGGGATGTGACGATGTCAAATGAATTGCAGGGCAAGAAAATAGCGATCCTTGCGGCTGACGGTGTGGAGAAGGTGGAGCTCGAACAGCCTCGTGCGGCGTTGCAGGAGGCCGGCGCGCAAGTGCAGCTGCTGTCGTTGAAGGATGGCGAAATACAGGCGCGCAACCACGATCTCGAACCGGCCGGAACCTTTGCCGTCGACCGCAAAGTGTCCGAGAGTTCGGTGGACGATTACGACGGCCTGGTGCTCCCGGGCGGCACCGTGAACCCGGACAAGCTGCGCATGGACAGCTCCGCGGTGTCCTTCGTCCGCGACTTCGTCGGGTCGGGCAAGCCGGTCGCGGCCATCTGTCACGGCCCCTGGACGCTGGTCGAAGCCGGTGTGGCAGTGGGCCGGACGCTGACGTCGTATGCCAGTATTCGCACCGATCTGCGTAACGCCGGCGCCCACGTCGTCGACGAGGAGGTCGTCGTCGACGGCAATCTGATCACCAGCCGCTCGCCATCGGACCTCTCGGCGTTCTGCGCGACCATCCTCGAACAGTTCGCGCATGCGACGGCGGGTTAACCGCGGATTTCCGGCTCGTTCGTTTGAAAGCGCCGGTTTGCGGGCATTATCCCGCCAAGCCGTGATCAGCGGCGAATTTTATAGGGTTCTCGAAAGGCCAACAGTGACAACCACGTATCCCGAGCCCGCCGTTTCGTCCGTCCCCAACGTGTATCAGCCGCAAGAGGACTCTCGGTTGCTGGTGGACGTGATGCATGACACCGGCCTCATCCCGGGGCGGCGGGTCCTCGATCTGTGCACCGGCAGCGGTTTCGTAGCGATCGCTGCCGCCGCCATGGGGTGCACCGGCGCAACGGCCTTCGACATCTGCCCGCAGGCGGTGCGGTGCGCTCGGGAGAACGCGGCGGCCGCCGGTGTGGAGGTGGACGTTCGCGAAGGATCGTGGATCGCTGCGGTGGACTGCGCGCCGTTCGACGTCGTCGTGTCCAACCCGCCGTATGTGCCCACGCCGCCCGGCGCCGAGCTGGAAGAGATCTGCCCGGCGGCCGGACCGTCGTGGGCGTGGAACGCCGGGGTCGACGGCCGGACGATCCTCGACCCGCTGTGCGAAACGGCGCCAAAGCTCTTGCGCGACGGGGGATCCCTGCTGCTGGTGCATTCGGCGCTCGCTGGTGTTCAGGAGTCGCTGGATTCGCTCAAATGGGCGGGCATGGATGCGAAAGTGATTGCCTCCAAATGGATACCGTTCGGACCGGTGATGTCTTCGCGGGCCACGTGGCTGGAGGAAGTCGGCCTGATACCGCGCGGGCGCCGGGAAGAAGAACTGATCGTGATCCGCGCGGAAAAGCGATGACGACAACCCGGGTTCAGGTGGTGCCGAACGGGCCCGTGCTGGTGTCGGGCCCGGTGCGAATCGAGATGCCCAATGGCGAGGTCGTCGAGTCCGACCGGTTCATGGTGGCGATCTGTACCTGCCGGCGCAGCGACCGCTACCCGCTCTGCGACACCAGTCACCGCCGGTGCCGGCGCCTCAAGACGCCGGCACGCTCATCTGCTCCAGCGGCATCCGCAACGACGTCTGATTCTTCTTCCACGACGTCATAATCCGTTGCGCCAAGCGGTCTTCGACCGCCGCGTGCGCGCGGATGCCGAAGACGACGTCGTGTTCCAGTCGCGGGTCCTGGGCTACCAGATCGCCCACCACGTCGTTGCGCACGACGTGTTCGTGCACCGCGTCGGCCTCGACGTGCTCGCTGTAGAACTCGATGCACGCCGCCGGTGCCTGCAGCCGCCGCAGCGCCTGCACCATGCGTTGCGATCCCGGCGGTGAGGTGATCTCCGTGGAGGCGAAGTGCCCGATCGCGGCGCCGCGCAACGAGCGGTGCAGACCGAACAGCGACATGAGGTTGACCACCGCCAGCGCTTCGGCCGGCACCGCGTCGACGTAAGCCCAATACGTCGCATCCAGGCCGGCCGCCGCGAGCAGATCGGCGAACAATTGCTGGTGCAGCCGTGAGCCCCGTCCGGCGCCGTATTCGTCGAATTCGATTGCCACAAAAGCCGCTTTCGCCACACCCGTCAGACGCGGGATGGCAAAAGCGTGCGGATCGCCCTCTTTGAGGTGATAGAGCGAGCGGTGCACGAAGTACTCGCACATCTGCTGCCAGGTTCCGGTGTCGCGCAGGTAATACGACGGGCCCGTGCCGTCGACGGGTTCGATTGTGAGCGCTTCCATCTCGGCCGCCGCGGTCTGGTCTGGATCGATGTGACCGACGTCGCGGCGCACGCCGGCCAGGAACACCCGTTCCAGTTCGGCGCGCAGACCCAGCAGCGTTGGATTCCACTCCCAGGCGGGGTCGACGCCGGCAAGCCCGCGGTAGTGCAGCTCATAGCACATGGACAGCGCCAGTTGCAGATCCAGACCGTACGGATCGGAATCCCGCACAGAGGCGCCGATGCGCGCCAGGTGGTCGGTCGATGGCGGACCCGCCAGCGCGCAACGTACGGCTGTCGACAGCGGCCCGTGCGCCGCAGGCAGGACGGGTTCGGTCAAGGTCGATGTGTGGGTCACGCCGATGTCTACCCGCTGTACGGGATGGGCAAACGGGCGGGCGGCAGCTTCCACGGTCGCAATCCGCCTCAGCGGGCCGTTGCGGGCAGGCGGAAGGTGATGTCGGCGGTGGTGCCGGTTTCGGTGGTGTCGAGCTCCATCGAGTCGCTGAGCATTCGCATCAGCGGCAAGCCGCGCCCGCCGTTGCCCGGGACGGCGGCCGGCGCCTTCCACGATCCGTAATCGGTGATCCGGGTGCGCACTTCGCCGTCGGCAAGGCTGACTTCGAGCAACATGGCCCCGGCCGCGAAACCACGGTAAGCGTGTTCGACACAGTTGGTGCACGCCTCGTTGACGACCAGCACAATGTCGGCGGCCTGGTCTTCCAATACGCCACCGGCGTGCAGCCAGTCCGCCAGCCGATGCCGGATGAGGACCAATTGGTCTGCGGTGGCGTCGCTTTCGATGCGTAGCGGGGTCTGCTGATGCCGGTAGATCACCATCGCGACATCATCGTCGTACCCCGCGGCGGGCGCCAGTTCGCGAAGCACCACATCGGCGATGGTGTCCAGAGGCGATGTCATGGTCTGCGCCAGAACGTCTGCCGCACGGGCGATTCCGTCGTCAATCGACTCGTGCTTGCGTTCGACGAGCCCGTCGGTGAACAGCATCAGTGTCGAGCCGGGCGGCAGCACCTGGGTGGCTTGCGGTCGCGGCTCATTGCGGCGCACAGCGAGCGGTACCGATGCGGCATCGGTCAACAGCATCGTGGTGCCGGCCTGCGGTCCGGCCAGCACGGCCGGCATGTGGCCGGCGTTGCTGTACTGCAGCACCCCGGTTTCGGTATCCAGAATCGCCAGGAAGACCGTCGTGCAGTACGCGTTCGGGATGAGCGATGCCGCCGAGTCGAGCTGGTCGAGCAGCACCGCGGGCTCGGCCCCGTTGATCAACAGTGCGCGCGCCGAGCTCCGTAGCTGGCCCATGATCGCGGCCGCGGGCAGGCCGCGCCCCACGCAGTCTCCGACGACGATGCCGATATGGTGCTCACCGATCGGTAGCACGTCATACCAGTCACCGCCGATCTCCAAGGGCGGCACCGCGGGTTCGTACCGAACGGTGAACCCCGCCGGCGGCTGAACCGGCGGCAGCATGGCACGCTGCAACGTCAGCGACGTCTCACGCGCGCTTTCGAACTGACGCACGTGCTGCATGGCCAGACTCAGGTGACCGATCAGCACGGTGACCAACAGGCGGTCCTCGCCGCTGACCCAGCGAGGCGTGCGCAGCTCCAACCACAACGCCAGGTCGCCGGTACCGGAGAGCACCGCCACCAGCCCCTGAACCTTGCCGGGATTATCCGGCGCCTCAATCGTTTTCGCCGTCAGCGGCAATTGATGGCGCGCATCTTGAAAGGTATGGCGCAGCCACGGATCCAGCTTGCGCCACGACGCGGCCGAGGGCTCGCCGGCAGCCTGGACCGTGGGATCGCCGTCGCCGTTGGGCCACGAGACCGCGATCACCCGTTGCACATCGATTGCGGCACTGCACTCGTCGAGCGTGATCGACAGCAGCTCGTCCACGGTCTTGGCCACCGCGACGGCGGTGGCCAACCGCAGCACCGCGGTCTCCCGGGCCGCGAAGGCACGCTCGGCGGTGACGTCGCGGATCGTTCCGACAAAGACGTCCCGATCGCTGCCGGCTTCCTTGACCGCGTTGATGCTCACCTTGACCCATGCCAGGTGCCCGTCGGCATGACGAATGGGCGTCTCGTAGTCGGCCCTGCCCTGCGCCATCACCCGTGACGTCTGTTCGGCCGCCGTGGTCGTGTCGACCAGCCAGGGGTGCGGCCATTTGTACGGTAAGCCCTCGCTGGGATATCCGAGGATCTCGATAAAGGCGCTGTTTATCTCGACCACGGAGCCCTGGTGATCGGCGACGAAGAAGCCTTCCTGTAGCGAATTGACCAGCGCGGTGCGGAATTTGTCGCGGTCGGCCAGCCCTTCGGCGCGGGCGCGTTGTTCGGCATAGCGTCGGTTGCCGTCGATGAAGCCGCGCGTCGCGACGTCGAGCGGGACCAGCAGCTGCAGCAGGAATTCCAGCGCGATCGGCGCATCCAGGCGCACGTCCTGCGAGATTTCGAAGACCAGCCGGACGTGCTGTTCGACGAGGTCGAGCAGGCTGATCTGTTCCTGCAAGGCCCTGCGCCCGAGCTCGTTGCCGATCGACAGGTCGGCCTCGTCGTGCGAGTTCAGATAGGCGCGCAGCGCAGCCTCGTACTGACCGTGGAAGTCGTTGTCGCCGCTCAAATCGTTGCTCCCCTGTGACGCGCCGTCAGCACCATCGCATCGTCGGTCTCCTTCGCGTCCTTGCCGAGGAGCCCTTCGGCGATAGCGACAGCGGTGGCCGAGAAGTCGATGTGGTCGAGGTAGTCTTCGGCGATGCCGTCAGTGCTCATCAGCAGCAGATCTCCGGGGCGAATGGAAACCACCTGTGCCGGTGTGGTTTCCGGTATCCGGTAGCCGACGATACCCCCGGCAAGCAGCGCACTGGACCGAACCTGGATACCGGTGGGGGCCTTGGCCACCAGGTCCGCGGTGACATTACCGACGCCGGTCCAGGTGACGGTGTTAGCGGCGAAATCGATGCGCGCCAACGTCATTGCGACCCCCCTGGTGCCGACCAACGCACGGTGGCAGAGCTGGATCAAAACCTCGACCGGCTCGAACCTGGCGCGTGTGACCACATCGACCGCGCGCAGCGCGGCTTCCGCGGCGGCGGGCCCGTGGCCGAGCCCGTCCACCACCCCGAACAGCGCCGCCCCGCCGTCGACATCGACCGCGATACCGCGGTCGCCAGACGTGTACTCGCTGGGCAAAGGCCGCCCCGCCCTTGCCCATTCGATCGGTCCGAAGCGGCCGTTTTTATGCACGAGGGGGGACCCATTTCCACATTTCGATGACGGTTCCCCGACCGGGCGTGGACTCGACGACCAACCGGTCCATCAGGCGGCGCGCACCCGGCAGGCCCAGCCCCAGCCCGCGCCCGGTGGTGTAACCGTCTTCCATCGCCCGCTCGATGTCGGCGATGCCCGGGCCCTGGTCCTCGGCGCGCACCACCAGGGCTTTACGCCCTTCCCGGTCGGCGATCGCAACGGAGACGGCGCCACGGCCGGCGTAACTGGTGATGTTCCTTGCGATCTCCGAGATCGCCGTGGCGATCATCGTGACGTCGGTGAGGGAGAATCCCAAATCAAGCGCGAGTTGGTGACCGGCTTTGCGGGCTTCGACGATGTCGTCGGGGTGATCGATGGCGACGACGATATCAGCCGCCACCGTCGGGCCCGATCGTTGATTTCCCCACGCCGCCTTGGCGATTCAGAGCTTGGCGATTCAGCAGGGCGAGACCCTCTTCAAGATCCAGCGCGGTGTTCATGTCGTCGAACGCCAAACCGAGCTGAACCATCGCGAAGGCCACCTCCGGCTGCAACCCGACGATCACCGTGTCCGCGCCGCGCAGTCGGGTCATGTGCGCAATCGTCCGCAGCGACCGGGCCGCGAAGGAATCCATCACGTCGATGGCGGTGACGTCGACGATGATGCCCTGGGCACGGAACTGGCTGACCCGTTCCATCAGGTCGTAGCGCAGGCGTTCGGCGTCGGAGTCGGTGAGGGCGGCCTGTACCGACGCGATGAGAATCGAGCCCTGTTTCAGGATCGGTACTGGCATGGGGCGCTCGTGTCGATTGTGGTTATCCGGTTTGTTCGCCCGTGCGGGTGACCTCGTACCCCAGCAGGCGTTCGGCTTCCTCGATACCGCCTTGCAGGTCACCGACGGCGTTCATCTTGGACAGGTCCAGCCCGATGGTCACCAGCGTCAGGGCGATCTCGGAGGACAGGCCGGTGATGATCACGCTGGCACCCATCAACCCCGACGCGTCGACCGTCTGCACCAGGTGGTTGGCCACCGTCGAGTCGATCGTCGGAACACCGGTGATGTCGATGACCACCACTTTGGCGCGGTTCGCGCGGATGGCGCGCAGCAGCTGTTCGGTGACCTGGCGGGCGCGCTGAGAGTCCAGCACGCCGATGATCGGCAGGATGAGCAGCTGCTCACGCACCTGCAGCACCGGCGTCGACAGTTCGCGGATGGCCTCCTGCTGCTGGCGGATGATGCGCTCGCGTTCCTGCACGAACGACACGCCCACGGTGTTGGCGATGCGGTTGGCCGCCGGCTCGTAGGCGTCGAGGACGCGGTTGAGCATCTCGAACTCGGCTTGGTACTTCTCGAACAGCGAGCGGGCGAGCACGTCGCGCAGCAGCAAGACGATGCCCAGCACCTCGTCGGTCTCGACGCCCCGCGGAATGATGCGTTCGGACAGGTCACGCGCATAGGCCTGCAACGCCTCGACGCTACCGGTCTCGAGCACCTCGACGTAGTTGTCGTAGACGGCCGTCGCCTCGGAGAAGAGCTCCTCCGGGGTCATCGCGGTCAGCAGCTCGGCCTCGGTGATCCGGCGAGCCCACTCCTCGCGCAGAACGGTTCGATTCTGCCGCAGATGCTGAACCAGCTGTGGCAGCAGCCCCTCGCTGGACACGCCCACGGTCTGAGCCGCAGGGCCGGTACTGTTGAAATCCGACGGCGAATCTGACATCTGGCCTCCCGAGTGCCACGTCGCGCCCTGCGGTGTGCAGTTCTTTTTGCGAGACTAGCGTGGGTTGTCGCGGGGCACGTATAGAGGGCATATTCTTCCCGCAGTTCGTAACGGCAGGCTAGGGTTGTAGCACGCTTACGGCACGCAAGGCCCAGGACAAAGGATTGCCATTGTCAGCTCCTGATTCGATTACCACGTTGGTTGAGGACCACGACGGGGTGTCGGTGGTCAGCGTCAGCGGCGAAATCGACTTGGTCACGGCTCCGGCCCTGGAACAAGCCATCAGCGCGGTCGTCGCAGACAGCCCGACGGCACTGATCATCGACCTTTCCGCTGTCGAGTTTCTCGGTTCGGTCGGGCTGAAGATCCTGGCGGCGACCTACGAGAAGCTGGGTAAGCAGACCGGCTTCGGGGTGGTCGCGCGAGGCCCGGCCACCCGCAGGCCGATCCATCTGACCGGTCTGGACAAAACCTTCCCGCTGTACCCGACGCTCGACGACGCGTTGACCGGGGTTCGGGACGGCCAACTCAACGGCTAGCGATTCGCCCCTCGGGCGCGCGCCGTCTCGCATGCCGCATGCATCGCTTGCCTGACACCATGTTTGGCGCACGCACGCCGAAAACGGTTGCGCATGGCATCGATTTCGGGGCTGACCGCGGCTCGAGCATCTTCATCGCGAACAACCATCGTCGAGGCCGGCCCTGTCCGATCCGGTGTTCACACCCGACTCAGGTGCGATGATCAGGGTATGGACGTCGACCATCCGCAAGAAGACCAGCGGTGGGATCGCCGTGAGCGGGACGAAACCGAAGTTCAACGGCTGGACCGCAATTGGAACAGTCTGCTGCAGGAGCTGCGGGTCGTCCAGACCGGGGTGCAGCTACTGACCGGATTCCTGTTGACACTGCCGTTCCAGCAGCGCTTCGACGTATTGGGACCGCCGATGCGCATCATCTATCTGGCGACCGTGGTATCCGCGGTGTGCGCGACTTTGTTGCTGATCGCGCCGGTCGCCATGCACCGGATGCTTTTTCGGCGTCACCGGCTCCAGGTCCTCGTGTCGGCCGCACACCGTTGTGCCTTCGCCGGCCTGGGTTTTCTCGGTCTGGCGGTGATCGGCCTGACCACGATCATCTTCGCCGCGGTGGCAGGGCCAAATGTCGGCCTGATAGCCGGAGCGTGCGCGCTGCCGCTGTTCGTCTTCTTCTGGTGGGTGCTGCCGCTGGTGCTGCGCACGCACGGCGAGTGAGCGAGCGTCGCCGGTCAGCCTCGCTGCGCAAGTGCGGCGATTCGGGTGGATTCCAGGTGCTCGAGCAGGTCGCGGGGGTCGTCGAAGACAGGGTCGGCGCCGGCCTCCTGCAGCTCCGCGCGGGCGATGCCGCCGCTGCGCAGCCCGATGCACGGCAAGCGCGCGCCGGCCGCGGCGTGCGCGTCCCAGACGGCGTCGCCGACGAACACGGCGTGCTCGGCATCGACGCCGGCGCGCTCCAGGGCCACCTGCACTATCCCGGGTTCGGGTTTGGCGGTGTCGACGTCCCGCGAGGACGTCGTCTCGGAGATGACGTCGTCGCAGTCGAGCACCTTGCGCAGAATTTCCAGTTCGTCTTCGGGCGCCGAGCTGGCCAGCACGACCTGTAAGCCCAGGCCGGCGACGCGGTGCAGCAGGTCGCGGGCGCCGGGCAACGGCTGCAGCAGCGGAGTGATTTCCCGGTAGTACTCGCTGTGCTTGTCGCTGAGCCGCTCCCGCACGTCGTCGGGGGCGTCATCGGAAAGCTTCCGGACCAGCCGGGATCCGTCCATGCCGATGCAACGATGAATTTGCCAGGACGGCACCACCATGCCTTCGTAGTCGAATGCGCGCTGCCAGGCATGAACGTGCAGATAGTTGGAATCCACCAGGGTGCCGTCGACGTCGAACAGGACGGCGGGTGTGCCCCCACGCGCCATCAGTGCGGGCTCCCTGCGTCGGTTTCGGGGCGGTTTTCCGCGTGCGATCGTGAAGTCATGTGTCCGGCATACCCATGCCTGCCATCGCTGACACGGCCGTGGCTTCGTTTGACCACCGGGCCGACGGGTACACCTCGATGGTGATCCGCGCATCACGGGGGTCCGGCTCGCCTAGCGGGCGGAGCCGACCACAGCCATGTGCGGGACGAAAACGGTTGGCACACAATGACTTCGACGAGGAATGACGTTGGATTACCGCAAGGACGCCCCAGTCGACCACGCCCGGACCACTCGTCAGCACGCCGGCGAGTCCCTCAAGAACGGCGCCAACGTCCCCGGCCTGGCCGGTTCGGCCCTCGCGGTGATAGCGCTGACCGTGGGCTTGTTCTCCGTGGCGGCCGGGCATTTGGCGACCGGCGCCATCGCCCTGATCGTGGCGGTCGCACTCGGTGCGCTGAGCGCAGCGTGGCTGGTGCGTGCCCACCGCAAGGTCCGCGACGCCGAACTCCGGTGGCACGCTGCGCATTCCGACGAGCCCGCGCCGCCGCCCAGCAGCTGAGCATCCGAATGTTTGCCGCGCGTGCGACGCACCGCGCGCGAGCTAACGATCATCGGCAGGCGCTGACGCGCTTCCCCGGGCAAGCACCGGGCGAGACGTCGCCGTCGGCCGTTTCTCGGTCGCCGCAACTTTTTCGGGCCGCATCGGTGTAGTCCGCCCGCGAACTGGGTACTGCCTGCGCCACGGGTGAGTACAGGAAAGTGCGTCAGCCCGTTTTCCTAGCAGGAAGGAACTCCGATGGCGACCACCACTGACTACGACGCACGCCGTGTATCCGACGCCGACACCCAGGACAAGCCCTCGCTTCGCGAACTGGCGCCGACCCTGCAGGGGTCCGTGACCGGCGTGGTCGACGAGGACCCCAACGATGTGCACTTCTTCGAACTGCCGGGCGCCGACCTGTCCGGGGAGGAGCTGTCGGTGACGGTGATTCCCCAACGCGCCGACGAGTTCACCTGCTCATGCTGCTTTTTGGTACAGCACCGTAGCCGGCTGCGCGCCTCCAGCTCCGGTCTACCGGTGTGCGCCGACTGCGCCTGACACCCGCTCCTTAGGCGGGCCGAGCCGCCCGATGCGGTGGCCCGACCCCGCGAACGTGCGCCGATTGCGCCGAATTGTCAGTGGTATCCGCTAGGTTCAGCGACCAATGGAGAAGGTACTCGGGTCGCTCCTCGTGCTGGGATTAGTGCTCCCTTGGTATTTCACGCAGAACGCCACCGGCAGTCTGCCGGCTGGTTGCTTGGCCGGGATCGGTGGGCTCGCCGCCTCGGTGGCCCTCCTGTGGTGGCTCTCGTTGCAACGGGACCGCTACGAGGTCGACGCGCACCGGCGACGCGATCTCAAATACGCGAAGTCGGGGCTGCGGGCAATCGACCGGATGTCCGGCATCGAGTTCGAGGAATTCGTTGCGGCACAACTTCGCATCGCGGGCTACAGCGTCGCACCCACGGCCAGCACCGGTGACTACGGCGTGGATCTGATCGCCAGAAAAGACGGCGTCCGGATGGCGGTCCAATGCAAAAGGCTGATGAAGGCCGTCGGTGTCGCCGCCGTCCAACAGGTCGTGGCCGGGGCGCTGCAGCACGGCTGCAACCGGACTGTCGTCGTCACCAACCAGACCTTCACGAAGGCGGCCCGCCGATTGGCAAGCACCCACCAGTGCCGGCTGGTGGGGCGCACGCAACTGCAAAGCTGGACGCGCATTCAGCCCATCGCCGTGCGGGGTTCGCGGCGGGCGCATGGGATCTCGCCGCCGCACGTCAAGACACAGCGGCTGGAACCGGAATGGGAAGCCTAGCGAGATAGGTTGGGTCACAGCATGTTCGGCCCGGTAAGGCGGCCACGCCGCGACGTCACCGCCGAGTAGCGTCCTCGATCACCCGGCACGCGACATCCCGCAGCGGGGTGTTCATGCTCTGCGAGAGTTTGATCAGGGTGTTGAAGGCGGTCTGATCGTCGAGGTCGTAGCGCTCGATGAGGATGCCCTTGGCCTGTCCGATCGTGTCGCGGGTGCTCAGCGCCTCCCGAAACTGTTGGGTCCGCACGACGTTGCTCCATGCCAGGGCGCCCAGCGTCGCGAACATGGCGGCGACCCGGCGAGAGTCTTCGGAGAAGGACTGCGGGCTTTCGGCGTAGAAGTTCAGCGCACCCATGCTCAACTCGTCGGCGAACATGGGCAGCGACAGCACGCTGCGAATCGGTGTTTGCGCGAGCGCGTCGGCCCGATACCTGGGCCAGCGGGCGTCGGCTTCGAGGTCGTCGATGACGACGACCTTGCGGGTCCATGCGGCGTGAAGGCAAGGCCCTTCGAGGTGGCGCTGCTGGAACTCGTCGAGCAACCGGGCGCACTCGTGCGTGACCGACGGGGTGCTGACCTCGTTCTGCCGGCTGGTGACGGTGATCCCCGCTTCCTGCGCTCCCGGCACCCAGCGCGCGGCGGCGCTGGTCAGGTCGTCCAGCACCCGGGGGAATGCCCCGGCGTCCGCCGAATAGATGGCGCGCAAGACGTCGGTGAGCAGGGTGAGATCGTCGAAATTGGTCACTGAGTGTCGCCCTCTTGCTTCGAGACCGGTGCAGGCATTACCCCGTGCCGTTTGCGCAGCCTGCGGCCTCGCGAGGCGATCACTTCGGATTTTGACGGCGACGGATGTCAATGCTGTTTGCTCAGCATTACGGTGAGATCCACTATATCGGCCGGTTTCGGGTGATTGCGCCCGACTCAGCGCTTTGATCAGTGCTCGATGTGCCGGGGCTCGACCTACGCGATGTGTTCGAGGCGCGACTCCCGCAAAAGCTGTTCTCCGCGGTGGAAACGGGTATCCGCTGCGTGAGGAAAAGGAGTCCGAGGTGACGAAAGATCATGGGTCGAGCGTCAAGAACGACAAACAATATGAGGGGCTGCGCAAGAAGGGTATGAGCAAGTCGCGTGCGGCGGCGATATCGAACTCGCCTGGCGCCTCCAGCAGGGGCGGCAAGAGTTCGGGCAGCAGCCAGAGCAGCCGTAGCAGCGGTAGCGGTAGCGGCGGCAACCAGTCCCAGAAGAAGGCCGCAGGGCGCAAAGGCGGCAAGAAGTCGAGCTAGACCTGATCGCGGAGAAGCACTGACCGTAGTACTGCTGGTCAGGCTTTCTGGGTCGGGGTGGCGGGATTTGAACCCACGGCCTCTTCGTCCCGAACGAAGCGCGCTACCAAGCTGCGCCACACCCCGCTTGAAGCTTCGACAGCCTATCGCACCGGGCGGTCGGCTGGCCAAATCGCGGTGCCCCGATCACTTCCAGGAGCACGATCGCTCGAACTCGACCAGGGCCTGGGCCGCGCTCGTCGGATCCAATCCCTGCTCCGCTACCCATTCGTCGCTGAAATAGGTGTCGCGGTAGCGGTCGCCGCTGTCGGCGAGCAGCGTCACCACCGAGCCGCCGCGGCCCTCGGCGACCATTTCGGCGATCAGGCCGAACGCCCCCCACATGTTGGTGCCCGTCGACGGCCCGACCCGGCGCCCCAGGACGGTGCTCACGTGCCGGGCGGCCGCGATCGAAGCCGCGTCCGGAACGGCCACCATGCGGTCGACCACGCCGGGCAGAAACGATGGCTCCACCCGCGGCCGGCCGATGCCCTCGATGCGCGACGAGGTGGGCATCACGATGTCGTAGCGGTCCTCGGCGTAGGCGGGAAAGAACGCGGAGTTCTCCGGGTCGACGACGCACAGCCGGGTGGCGTGGCGTCGGTAGCGGATGTAGCGGCCGATCGTGGCGCTGGTTCCGCCGGTGCCCGCTCCGACCACAATCCAGTCCGGGACGGGGTAACGCTCTTCGCGCATCTGGTCGAAGATCGACTCGGCGATGTTGTTGTTTCCCCGCCAGTCGGTGGCGCGCTCGGCGTTGGTGAACTGGTCCAGGTAGTGCCCGCCCGTTTCGCGCGCGACCCGCTCGGCCTCGGCGTAGACCTCGCCGGAGCTCTGCACGAAATGGCAACGGCCACCGTGGGCTTCGATCAGCGCCACTTTCGACGCGCTCGTCGCCGCGGGCATCACGGCGACGAACGGCAAGCCGAGCAGTGCCGCGAAATAGGCCTCTGAGACCGCCGTCGAGCCCGACGACGCCTCGACCACCGTGGTGCCCTCGTCGATCCAGCCGTTGCACAGCGCGTAGAGGAACAACGAGCGGGCCAACCGGTGCTTGAGACTGCCGGTGATGTGTGTCGTCTCGTCTTTCAGGTACAGCGCGACCTGGGCGCCGGGGCCGCCCGCGCTCCACGAGCAGGGCAGCGGATAGCGCAGCAGATGGGTGTCGGCGCTACGGCGCGCATCGGCCTGGATCAGCCGGATCGCGTCGTCTGTCCAGCAGCGCGACCGGTTGCGGCCCGCGATCCGGGTCTGGCCGGTCAACGCACCGATGCTGTTGGCTGCGAACGGCTCAGATCGCTGGCCGCGTCGCGGTCACCCATCGGGGCGGCGATCAACGTCAGCAACGTGGCCTCCGGTCGGCAGCAGAAGCGCACCGGCGCGAACGGCGAGGTGCCGATCCCGGCGGAAACGTGCAACCGCATGTTCGCGCCCCAGCGGGACGGCCCCTTCGCGCGGGAGCGGTCCAGACCGCAGTTTGTCACCAGTGCACCGTAGAGCGGCAGGCACACCTGACCGCCATGGGTGTGCCCGGCCATCACCAGCTGATAGCCGTCGGCGGCGAAGCGGTCCAGCACCCGCGGCTCCGGCGAATGGGTCAGTCCCAGCCGCAGATTCGCGGCCGGACTGGCCGGGCCGGCGACGGTTTCGTAGCGGTCGCGATCGATGTGCGGGTCGTCCACGCCCGCGGCGGCGATGTGCAGACCCGCCACTTCGAATTCGCGCCGGGTGTGGGTGAGGTCGAGCCAGCCCCGCTCGGTGAACGCCGCCCGCAGGTCCTGCCAGGGAAGCGGTTCGCCCCGAACGCGGTGCGACGGGTTGGTCACGTAGTTCAGCGGATTCTTCAGCCGCGGCCCGAAGTAGTCGTTGCTGCCGAACACGAAGACGCCCGGTCGCGATAGCAGGTCGCCCAGGGCCTGGATGACCGACGGCACCGCCCTGGGGTGGGCCAGGTTGTCACCCGTATTGACCACCAGATCCGGTTCCCAGCCGGCTAACTCGCGCAGCCACGCCTGCTTGCGGCGCTGGCCGGGCGTCATGTGGAGGTCGCTGATATGCAGCACCCGCAAGGGGGTGGAGCCCGGGGTCAGCACGGGCATGGTGATCTCGCGCAGGACGAACGCGTTGCGCTCGATGACCGCGGCATAGCCGAGGCCGGCGACGCTCGAACCGAGCGCGGCGGCGCCAGCACGTATCAGGACGGGCAAAACGTCAGCCATGCTGGCAAGCCTACTGCCGCTCGCCGACCGGCAATGTGACTCTTGGCGTCGCGACGCCTATGGGGGTGGCTGGCCGGGTGCCGGCGGCGGTGGCGCCAGCAGCGGAATGGTGATCGGCGGCAGCCCCGGAATCTCGACGACCTGCGAGCCGACCGGCGGCGGGGCGCCTTCCGGCGGTGGCGGCGGGGCAGGCGGTATGCCGTTGCTGACTTGGATGGTGATGATCGAGCCAGGGATCGTCGCCCCGCTCGGGGTTGTTCCGACCACCTCGCCCTGCTTCGCACTGCTGTTGACGAAGTTGTTCTGGTCGGCGACCTGGAATCCCGCCTCCTTGATGCGCTGGCGCGCGGCGTCGATATCCAGGCCGGCGACGCTGGGCACCCGCGAGCCGGGTGACCCGTCGACGTAACGAGGGTCGGTCGGCGGCAACTGCACCGGCCCGAAGTTGTTGGCGATCGGCTTCATCGCGGTGAACCACGTGCGCGCCGGTTCATTACCGCCGTACAGGTCGCCCTCGCCGCAGTGGCGCAGCGGGGCCGAGCACAGATCGGTGGGGTTGGGGGAGTCGTCGTAGATGTAGTTGGCCGCCGCGTAGTGGTTGGTGAACCCCACGAAGCCCGACGAGCGGTGCGCCTCGGTGGTCCCCGTCTTGCCGGACATCGGCAGGTCCCAGCCCGACGCACCGGCCGACCCGGCCGCCGTACCGCCGCCCAGGGCGTCCTTGCTCATCGCGTTGGCCAGAGTGTTCGCCAGGCCCTCGGGCACCACCTGGTCGCAGGTCTCGGTGGTCACCGCGACCTCATTGCCCTTGCGGTCGACCAGCTTGTCGATCGGATTGGGCGGGCACCAGGTGCCGCCCGAGGCGAGGGTGGCCGCGACGTTGGACAGCTCCAGCGCGTTCACCTCGATCGGCCCCAGCGTGAACGACCCGATGTTCTGCCGTTTGACGAAGTCGGCCAGGCTCTCGTTGCTGTCCGGGTTGTAGTCGCGGGCGGTGCCCGGGTCGGCGTAGGACCGCAGCCCGAGTTTGATCGCCATGTCCACCGTGCGCGTCACGCCGACCTGCTGGATCAGCTTGGCGAACGCGGTGTTGGGCGAGGTGGCCAACGCGTCCGTGACGTTCATCGACCCGCGGTAGTTGCCGGCGTTGACCACGCACCAGTTGTCCTTCGGGCAGCCCTTGGCCCCACCGCTACCCATGCCCTTCGCCTGGAACCGGCCCGGCACCTCGAGGGTGGCGTTGATGCCCATCCCCATGTCTAAGGCCGCGGCGGTGGTGAAGATCTTGAAGACGGATCCCGCGCCGTCGCCGACCAGCGAGAAAGGCTGCGGGCGCATGGTTTGACCGGCGTCGACGTCGAGCCCGTAGGTGCGGTTGCTGGCCATTGCCATCACCTTGTGCGACGTCTTGCCCGGCTGGAGCACGCTCATCACGCTCGAAATCCCGGGCAGCGTCGGGCTGGCGAACTTGTCGATGGCCGCCTTGACCGGGATCTGCACGTCCGGGTCCAGCGTGGTTTTGATGGTGTAACCGCCCCGCGCAACCTGTTCCTTGCTGATCCCGGCCCGGGACAAGTACTCCTGGACGTAGTCGCAGAAGAACGCGCGATCGCCCGCCGCGATGCAGCCGCGGGGTAACTCGTTGGGCTGCGGAAGGATCCCGAGCGGCGCGGCCTTGGCGGCGCGCAGCGCGTCCTCCTCCTGCGGAATATTCTCGATCATGGTGTCCAGCACCAGGTTTCGCCGCGCCAACGCTCCATCGGGATTGATGTACGGATTGAGCGCACTCGTCGACTGCACCATGCCGGCCAGCAGCGCCGCCTGCTGCCAGTTCAGGTCGGAGGCGTTGATGCCGAAGTAGGTCTGCGCTGCGTCCTGCACGCCGAACGAGCCGTTGCCGAACGAGACCAGGTTCAGATACCGGGTCAGGATCTCTGGCTTGGTGAACGTCTTGTCCAGCGTCAGCGCCATGCGGATCTCGCGCAGCTTGCGCGCCGGGGTCGTTTCGATGGCCGCGCGCTTCTCGGCGTCGGTCTTCGCCGTCACCAGCAACTGGTAGTTCTTGATGTACTGCTGCTCGATGGTCGAGCCGCCGCGTGTGTCGACGTCGCCGCGCGCATAGCCGGCCAGCCCGGTCAGGGTGCCTTTCCAGTCCACGCCGTTGTGCTCGGCGAACCGCTTGTCCTCGATCGACACGATCGCCAGCTTCATCGTGTTGGCGATTTTGTCGCTTGGCACCTCGAACCGGCGCTGGGAGTACAGCCAGGCGATGGTGTTGCCTTTGGCGTCGACCATCGTCGACACCGCCGGCACCTCACCCTCGAGAAGCTGAGCCGAGCCGTTGGCAACCACTTCCGAGGCCCGATTGGACACGAGTCCGATGCCGCCGGCGAACGGGAACAGCAGCGCCGTGGCGACGACGCTGGCCAGCAAGCACAGCCCCGCGAGCTTGAGGATGGTGAGTGCGGCCGGGGGGCGGTCAGACATGGCTACTACATTAGCGGCCCTCAGTCACGCCGCCACGCTGCGCGTTCGCCCATAAAATGTGTCTATAGGAGCGCCGGGCGCCGGCGGGTGCGAAATTTGCGGTCGCGTCACGCCGCGCGCACCTTACCGCCCACGACCACTTCCGCGCCCGCCATTTGGTACGAGACGGCACGCCCGTCCCAAAAAAAGCGTTATCGGACTGTTGCGCAATTGCCACCTGACCACCTAACTTAGACACACGGTGAGATTCAGGTAACACCGATGTACATGGTGTGGCGTAGATCGCTAAGTCGGGATCTGCACCCGAGGAGGGCGGCCGTGTCGGGCGGCCGAAAGGGAAAGGGAACAGTTCGTGTCACCAATACGGCCGGCGGCGCGTAGGACAAACATTGCAGCCGCACAAGGGGTACTTCGCAGTGTCGATGCCGAGGAACGGATCGCTTGGGTCTCAAAAGCGCTATGCCGGACCACCGATCCCGACGAACTGTTTGTCCGAGGAGCGGCCCAGCGCAAAGCTGCGGTGATCTGCCGGCACTGCCCGGTGATGCAGGAGTGCGGGGCGGACGCGCTGGACAACAAGGTCGAGTTCGGGGTGTGGGGCGGCATGACCGAGCGGCAACGTCGCGCCCTGCTCAAGCAGCACCCCGAGGTGGTGTCGTGGGCGGACTTCTTCGACAAGAGGCGCACCCGCAGCGTCGGCTGAGGCTTTCGTGGGGGCGGAAGGTTTTCAGCGGGCCGTCGCCCGGCCCGCATCGTCCACTACCGAAGTGATCTGATCGGCGAGCGCGCGCAGCGCCTCCAGGTCCGACACATCAAAGGGCAGGGACGGCACGCCGATGACCGGCACGTGCGGATTGGCCCCGGTGAATCGGGAAAGCAGTCTGATCTCCCGCTTGGCGGTCTGCGCACGGTCGGCGTGAATCTTCAACACCGCCGAGGCCAGCGACGCGGCTTCGGAGTCGCCTTCCTGCTCCAGCATTTCGCTGCCGTCGATCGCCCGCTCGGCCGGCAGGGAGCACAGCGGCGGATGGGTGCGGTTCAAGACCAGCCCGGCGAGCGGCATGCCTTCCTGCGAAAGCCGGTCGACGAAGAAGGCCGCCTCCCGCAGCGCGTCCGGTTCGGCCGCGGACACCACAACGAACTGCGTCCCACGCCTTTTCAGCAGCGCGTAGGTGCGATCGGCCTTCTCGCGGAAGCCGCCGAAGGTGGCGTCCAGCGACTGCACGAACGCCGCGGCGTCGCCGAGCATCTGTGAACCCAGGATTGTGGACATCGCCTTCATCGCCAAACCCATTGCGCCGGTGACCAATCGCCCGATGCCCCGGCCCGGTGCGAGCAGCAGCCGCCATAGCCGGCTGTCCATGAAGCTGCCCAACCGTTTCGGCGCGTCCAGGAAGTCCAGCGCGTTGCGCGACGGCGGGGTATCGACGACCACCAGGTCCCAGCGATCCTCGGCCAGCAGCTGGCCCAGCTTCTCCATCGCCATGTACTCCTGCGTGCCGGCGAGTGAGCTGGCGACGGTCTGATAGAACTGATTCTCCAGAATCGCTTGTGCGCGACCCGGTCCGGAGTACTGGATCACCATCTCGTCGAAGGTGCGACGCATGTCGAGCATCATCGCGTGCAGCTCGCCGGGAACCTCCGCCGCCAGCGGGACGCGTTGCGGCGTGTTACCGAGGTCGCTGACCCCGAGCGCCTGCGCCAGTCGCTTGGCCGGATCGATCGTCAAAACGCAGACGTTGCGGCCGTATTCGGCGGCACGCAGCGCGATCGCGGCGGCGGTGGTGGTCTTGCCCACCCCGCCGGCGCCGCAGCACACCACCACGCGGTTGGTCGTGTCGGCCAGGATGGCCGCCATGTCAAGCTGTTTAGGTGTGGTGCTCATCGAACTCCCTGCTGTGCAAGCGATTCCGACAGCTCGTAAAGGCTACCGAGGTCGACCCCGTCGGAGATTGCCGGTAGTTCCAACCGCGCCACCTTCAACGCGTCGAGCTGCTGGGCGATTTCGGCGCGGGTGGCGACGACCGTGGCGTGCTCGATGGTCTCCGTCAGCAGGCCGGCAAAGTCTTTGTCGCTCAGGCTGATTCCGGATTTCTCCAATCCCGAACGCACCGAGTCCGCGTCGACGTCGCCCTCGGCGGCCTTCGCCAGATCGGCCGGCTGCAGGTAGGAGGGAATGTTGCGGTTCACGATCACGCTGCCGATCGGCAGCTGCATCTCGGCGAGCTCCTCGATGGCTTCCAGCGTCTCCTGGACCGGCAGCGCCTCCAGCAGGGTGACTAAGTGAATGGCCGTCTGTTCGGAGTGCAGTAGCTTCACCACGCCGTCGGCCTGCGAATGCACCGGGCCGCCCTTGGCCAAATCGGACACGGCCTTCGTGACATCCAGGAATCGCGCGATCCGTCCGGTCGGCGGGGCGTCGACGACGATCGCGTCGTAAACCGGCAGCCGGTTCTTGTCGACGCGTATCACCGTCTCTTTGATCTTGCCGGTCAGCAGCACGTCACGCAGGCCCGGCGCGATCGTCGTCGCGAACTCGATCGCACCGATCCGGCGCATCGCGCGGCCCGCAATGCCCAGGTTGTAGAACATGTCGAGGTATTCCAGGAAGGCGGCCTCGATGTCGATCGCCAGGGCGTTGACCTGACCGCCGCGCTCGGCGGTCGCGATCTTCACCTCCTGATAGGGCAGGGGTGGCACATCGAAGAGTTGTGCAATCCCTTGGCGGCCCTCGACTTCCACGAGCAGGACCTTGCGTCCTCCCGCGGCCAGGGTCAGTGCCAGCGCGGCCGCGATGGTCGACTTACCCGTTCCGCCTTTGCCGGTCACGAAATGTAAACGGGCCTTCGTCAAGCGCGATGGCCAGCCGACGGCAGCTCCGCCGCTCGATGTGGTTGCCACCTTCGCATGCTAGCCCGACCCGATAAGCTCGCGGCATGAGCCAACCGACCGCATGGGAGTACGTCACCGTTCCGCTGCTGACGCATGCCACCAAACAGATCCTGGACCAGTGGGGCGCCGACGGCTGGGAGCTGGTGTCGGTGCTGCAAGGGCCGACCGGCGAGCAGCACGTCGCGTATCTGAAGCGGCCCAAGTAAAAGGGTCGGGTCCGATGACTGCTTCGGCCCGGCTCGGCCAGCTCGGCCTCGCGCTCCCGGAGGTGGTTGCGCCGCTGGCCTTCTATGTACCGGCGGTGCGCACCGGCAACCTGATCTACACCGCGGGCCAACTCCCCATGCGGGAGGGAAAGCTGTCGGCCACCGGCAAGGTCGGCGCCGACGTCAGCCCCGAAGATGCCAAGGCGATGGCCCGGATCTGTGTGCTCAACGCGCTGGCGGCCGTCGACTCGCTGGTGGGGATCGACGAGGTGACCCGGGTGGTGAAGGTCGTCGGGTTCGTCGCCTCGGCGCCGGGATTCAACGGCCAGCCGAGCGTCATCAACGGCGCCTCCGAGCTGCTCGCCGACGTGTTCGGCGAACAGGGGGCGCACGCGCGCTCGGCGGTCGGCGTCTCCGAGCTGCCACTGGATGCGCCGGTGGAAGTGGAGCTGATCGTGGAGGTCGGCTGACGTCCGTGACCCAGGCCGCCGAGTCGTTGACCCATCCCGCATACGCCAAGCTGCGGGCGGTCACCGAGACCGCGTCGGTCCTGTTGGCCGAGAATCCCGGGCTGCTGACGCTCGAGGGCACCAACACCTGGGTGCTGCGCGGCCCGCGCAGCGACGAGCTGGTGATCGTGGACCCCGGACCCGACGACGACGGCCACATCGCGCGGGTCGCGGCGCTCGGCCGTATCGCATTGGTCCTGATCAGCCACCGCCACAGCGATCACACCGACGGCATCGACAAGCTCGTCGAGCTGACGGGCGCGACGGTGCGCTCGGCGGGTAGCGGTTTTCTGCGCGGCCTCGGCGGGGAGCTGACCGACGGCGAGGTGATCGATGCCGCCGGCCTCAAGATCAAGGTGCTGGCGACCCCCGGCCACACCGCGGATTCGCTGTCCTTTTTGCTCGACGATGCCGTGTTGACCGCCGACACCGTCCTGGGCCGCGGCACGGCCGTCCTCGACAAGGAGGACGGCAGCCTGACGGATTACCTGGAATCGCTGCGGCGGTTGCGCGGCCTGGGCCGACGCACGGTGTTACCCGGACACGGCCCGGATCTGGCCGATCTGGAAAGCGTCGCGCAGGGCTATCTCGTGCACCGGCGGGAGCGATTGGATCAGGTCCGTTCGGCGTTGCGCGAGCTGGGGGAGGACGCCAGCGCCCGCCGGATCGTCGAACACGTCTATGTCGATGTCGACGAGAAACTGTGGGATGCCGCCGAGTGGTCGGTACAGGTGCAGCTGAATCACCTGCGCTCGGAGCCGTCGGCATAAACCGGCAGGCGCTCACGGCGTTGAGCGTGTCGTGAGGGCGGGACATTCGCGGAATTCCCGCCCTATGAGCACACTCGAGGGCCTGGCTGCACACTCGAGAGCCGGCGCGGGCTTCGCCCGCGCTTACCTCGCTCGGCGCGCCAGGCGCTCGGAGTCAGAGATCAGCACGCTCTTGCCCTCCAGGCGGATCCAGCCGCGGTGGGCGAAATCGGCCAGCGCCTTGTTCACGGTCTCCCGCGAGGCCCCGACCAGCTGCGCGATCTCTTCCTGCGTCAGGTCGTGGGTCACCCGCATGGCGCCGCCCTCTTGGGTGCCGAACCGCTGCGCGAGCTGCAGCAGCTGCTTGGCCACCCGGCCGGGCACGTCGGTGAAGATCAAATCGGCCAGGTTGTTGTTGGTGCGGCGCAGGCGCCGGGCCAACACCCGTAACAACTGCTCGGCGATCTCGGGACGATCGGCGATCCACGCCCGCAGCGCGTCGCGGTCCATCGACACCGCGCGCACCTCGGTGATGGTGGTGGCGCTGGACGTCCGCGGACCGGGGTCGAAGATCGACAATTCGCCGAACATGTCCGAAGGGCCCATGATCGTGAGCAGGTTCTCGCGCCCATCAGGTGAACGGCGACCGATCTTCACCTTCCCCGCGACGATGATGTACAGCCGGTCGCCGGGTTCCCCCTCAGCGAAGACCGTGTGTCCACGGGGGAAGTCGACGGGTTGCAGCTGCTTGGTCAGCGCTGTGACTGCGCCGGGTTCAACCCCTTGGAAGATTCCTGCCCTTGCCAGGATCTCGTCCACGTTGCCTCTTCAACTTTCCCAGAAAATTAGTGTGCTACGGGCAGGCTAACCCCTTGCTCGCGTGACGAGTCTAGAGGAACGCCGTTGTGTCTAACGTGCCAACGCTACACAGGATTGGCGTGTCGAGGTGCCCTAAACTGCGGATTGACGTGCGAATGGCCGTGTATCCGGGTCGGAAGCGTCATTTCATCGCGGTCGACGAAGCGCACGGCGAACGACGGCGCGGCGTGGCGCGGGCCACCACCGCGCCCGTTCGCCGGGGACTCAGGCAGCTGCGCGAGCTCGCGCCGGTGCAGGTATTCCAGCGCCTCGGGCATGCCTTCGGCGGCGAGTGTGTGCATATCCACAGCGTCGGCACGCTCGAGGAGCTCGCCGGCGTCGGCCACCGGCCAAGCGGCAGGGGTGAGCTCGGACTCGAGCTTCCCGAGACCCAGCGCCGCCAGCATCAGCAGCGCCGGAACGCCGGCCACCAGCAACCACGACACATCGAAGAGTAAACATCGCCTTGAATCAACACGGGGTCTCGACGAGATCACGAAATCAGTACTCTGTCGTAGGTGACAGCGGCAAAGTCGTCCGGGCGTTCGAAATCGACTCCGGCCCAACCCGGTGGCGCCGATTCGCGACGTCGGTCGCAGGAATCTCGAGTCGGCTTGGTGCGACGGGCGAGGCGGATGAATCGTGCTCTGGCACAAGCGTTTCCGGACGCCCACTGCGAACTGGATTTCACGACGCCGCTGGAATTGACGGTCGCCACAATCCTTTCGGCGCAGAGCACCGACAAGCGGGTCAATTTGACGACGCCGGCGTTGTTCAAGCGGTATCCGTCGGCGCTGGACTATGCGCAAGCGGACCGCGTCGAGCTGGAAACGCTGATCCGCCCGACCGGCTTCTTTCGCAATAAGGCGTCCTCGCTGATCGGTTTGGGGCAGGCCCTGGTTGAACGGTTCGACGGCGAGGTGCCGTCGACCATGGCCGAACTGGTCACCCTGCCCGGGGTCGGGCGCAAGACGGCCAACGTCATCCTGGGAAACGCCTTCGGGATTCCCGGCATCACCGTGGACACCCATTTCGCGCGGCTGGTGCACCGGTGGCGCTGGACCGCGGACACGGATCCGGTCAAGATCGAGCACTCCGTCGGTGAGCTCATCGAACGCAACGACTGGACCATGCTGAGCCATCGGGTGATCTTCCACGGCCGCCGGGTCTGCCACGCGCGCAAACCGGCGTGCGGCGTCTGCCTGATCGCCAAAGACTGCCCGTCTTTCGGCCTCGGCCCCACCGAGCCGGCGCTGGCCGCGCCCTTGGTGAAGGGCCCGGAAACCGAGCACCTGCTCGCCCTGGCCGGGCTGTAGGCCGGCCCGCGAACGACGCGCACTGGGACCGCAATGCCGACGCTGACCCGGAAGGCTCGCTGGCACATCGCGATCCTGGCGGTGGTGGCGGCGCTGATCGCGGCGCTGGTTGCCCAGCTGCGCGACGACTCCGCCTCGCCCTCGATGCCGGCGAATGATCAGAAGGTGGCCGACCGGGAACACCGCGACGCCGATACGCCCGCCGCGTTGTCGGGCCCGCGGCGCCGCGCCGACCTGCCGCCGTGCCCCGCCGCCGGAGCCGGCGACGGCCCCGAGGCGCTGCGCGGGGTGACGGTCGATTGCGCCGCCGACGGATCGGTGGTCGACGTCGCGCGCGCGCTGGCCGGGCGCCGGGTGGTCCTCAACCTGTGGGCGTATTGGTGCGCGCCGTGCGCTGCCGAACTGCCCGCGATGGCCGAGTATCAACGTCGGGCCGGTTCCGACGTGATGGTGGTGACGGTGCATCAAGACGAGAACGAGACGGCGGCGCTGCTGCGGCTGGCCGAGCTCGGGGTGCGCCTGCCGACGCTGCAGGACGGTCGCCGCCGGGTCGCGGCCGCGCTGCGGGTGGTAAATGTGATGCCCGCGACGGTGGTCCTGCGGCCGGACGGTAGCGTTGCCCAAACGCTGCCACGAGCTTTCAACACTGCCGATGAGATCGCCGCCGCGATCGGCGACGACAGGGGATAAGCGGACAAATTGAACCCGACTGGAGGGGCCGTGAGTGCTGGGGGTTCGCCCCTGCGGAATGGGGACCCCGCTCCCGCGCGCGGGACCGTTCCGCTGAGGCCTGACGCCTGCCCGTCGTGGCTGCGTCCGCTGGTCGACAACCTGGACGACGTCCCCGATGCGGCCCGGCGCCGCCTGCCGGCCGACGTGCTGGCGATGATCACCAGCAAGGCCGTATCGGCGGTGGCGAACCTGCGCGGCGCCAGCCGCGAGGCCGCCGTCCTGGTGTTGTTCTCCGGTCCGGAATCCGGCTCGCGCGACGGGGGTTTCCCCGCCGAGGCCGACCTGCTGGTCACCGTGCGGGCGTCGACTCTGCGCCACCACGCCGGCCAGGCCGCATTCCCCGGCGGTGCCTCCGATCCCACCGACCACGGTCCGGTGGACACCGCGTTACGCGAGGCCCGCGAGGAAACCGGCATCGACGTCAGCAGGCTGTCCCCCCTGGCCACGATGGAAAAGATGTTCATCGCGCCGTCGCAGTTTCACGTGGTCCCGGTGCTGGCCTACTCGCCGGATCCCGGCCCCGTCGGCGTCGTCAACGACGCCGAAACGGCGATCGTGGCGCGAGTTCCGTTGCGCGCCTTCATCAATCCGGACAACCGGCTGATGGTGTACCGCGGCGATCTCGGCCGCCGGTGGGCCGGGCCGGCGTTTCTGCTCAACGAGATGCTGGTCTGGGGATTCACCGGCCAGGTGATTTCCGCGCTGCTGGACGTCGCCGGTTGGGCTCAACCGTGGGACACCACCGACGAGCGGGAGTTGGACGCGGCGATGGCGCTGGTCGGCGAAGGCGGTGGGTCTCGATGAATTCCATGACTCCGTCGCAGTGGCTGGATGTCGCCGTCCTCGCGGTCGCTTTCATCGCGGCGATCTCCGGCTGGCGGTCCGGCGCGCTGGGGTCGTTGCTGTCGTTCGTCGGGGTCCTACTCGGCGCAATCGCGGGCGTGCTGCTGGCGCCTCACCTCGTCAGCCACATCGCCGCGCCGCGCGCGAAATTATTTGCCGCACTGTTCCTGATCCTCGCGCTCGTGGTCATCGGCGAGGTCGCCGGTGTGGTGCTCGGACGGGCCGTGCGCGGGGCGATCCGCAGCCGCTCCATCCGGACGGTCGACTCGGTCATCGGGGTGGCGGTCCAGCTCGTCGTGGTGCTGACCGCGGCGTGGTTGTTGGCGACGCCGCTGACCCAGTCCAAGGACCAGCCGGAACTGGCCGCCGCGGTTCGCGGTTCGCGAGTGCTGGCTCGGGTCAACGACGTCGCGCCGCCCTGGCTCAAGACGGTGCCCAAGCGGCTGTCCGCGCTGCTGAATACCTCCGGTCTGCCCGCGGTGCTGGAGCCGTTCAGCCGCACCCCGGTCATCCCGGTCGCATCTCCCGATCCCGAGCTGGCCGGCAACCCGGTGGTGCAGGCCACCGCGCCCAGCGTGGTCAAGGTCCGCAGCCTGGCCCCCAGTTGCCAGAAAGTGTTGGAGGGCAGCGGATTTGTGATCGCACCCGACCGGGTGATGACCAATGCGCACGTGGTGGCCGGCTCGAACAGTGTTCAGATCTATGCCAGCGGCAATCCCCTCGACGCCACCGTGGTGTCCTACGATCCGGCGGTCGACGTCGCGATCCTGGCTGTCCCCAACCTGCCGCCGCCCCCACTCGCCTTCGCCCAAGGCGACGCGAAAACCGGTGCCAGCGTTGTGGTTCTGGGTTATCCCGGTGGCGGGAACTTCACCGCGACCCCGGCCAGGATCCGCGAGCTGATCAAGTTGAGCGGACCCGACATCTACCGGGATCCCGCACCGGTCACCCGTGACGTCTACACGATCAGAGCCAGTGTGGAGCAAGGCAATTCGGGCGGCCCACTGATCGATCTGGACGGTCACGTGCTCGGCGTGGTGTTCGGCGCGGCGGTCGACGACCCCGACACCGGCTTCGTGTTGACCGCCGACGAGGTGGCGGGTCAGCTGTCCAGGATCGGTGACACCCAGCTGGTGGGAACCGGGTCCTGCGTCGGCTGAGCCGCGCCTACCGCGTCCGGGTCAGGTGCACCTGCTCCAAGAACTTCGTCAGGTGCCTGTTGATTTCCTCGGGCGCCTCTTCATGGCTGAAATGCCCTGCGCCCGCGATGGATACGTAGCGGCCCTGCGGCGCGTAGCGCCGGGTGCGGTCGACGGGGTCGGCCAGTACGTAGGGATCCGCCTCGCCGCGTAGATGCAACAGCGGCACGCTGAGCTGCCGGCTCATCGACTTCATGAAACGCCGGCCTTCGTCGCGCAGCTGGCTGCGCGCGGCCCAGCGCTGGTATTCCAGCGCGCTGTGCGCGGCCGCCGGAATCTGGATCGCCGTCCGCAAATGGCCGATGGTCTCCGAGAAGTCTTCGGAGGCAAGCCATTTCTCGCAGCTGCGACTTCGGACCAGGCGCTCGATCTCGGCGGCGTTGTCCCGGGTCAACAGCCGCTCGGGCCACAACGGGATCTGGTGCTGCAGCAGCGTCGGCAAGAGCGCGTAACCCTGGTCGCGCCGCGTCAACGTGGATCGTCGCAACGCCGCCGGATGCGGAGAACTGATCAGCGCGATCGCCGACACCAGTCGCGGATGCAACAAGGCGGTGGCCCAGCAGCCCAGCCCGCCGTCGGCGTGGCCCACCAAGGTCGCCGACGAATGCCCCAGCGCGCGAATCAGCCCGGCGGCGTCTCCGGCCAGCGTCCAGCCGTCGTAGCCGCGGGGCGGCTTATCGCTGCCGCCGTAGCCGCGCAGGTCGACGGCGACCACCCGCGCGCCGCGCAGTCCGCGTAGCTGATGGCGCCAAGACCACCAGAACGACCCGAAACCGTGCAGCAGCATCACCAGCGGGCGGGCGGTCGCGGGCGGCCCGTCGGCGTCGTTGAGCGCCTCGACGACGTGAAAGCGGATGCCGTTGGCGTGCACATCGAGGTGGCGCCACGGCCCCTCGATGCGCGTTACCGACGGATCCGGCGGTGCCATCTACCAACCCGATGGATCGCCGACAGCACCGTTTCCGGGCTTCGCGTGCCGGCCGGGCGACGCGGGGAGCTGCTTGGCGTCGCCGGGGGCCTTGTCGTGGCCCGGCGTGAGCGCGGTGCGCGTCTCCTTGACCGATTCGATGGTCTGACGCGGCCCGCGGATCCGGCGCACCTTGAGGAAGCCCAGCAGGGCCAGCACGGCGCCGACGAACACCATGAACCCGAACACGATCAGATAAGAAGCCCAGCGCCACAGCCAGGTGTCGAGCAGCTCGGCGACGAAGAAGAAGAAAAAGAAGGTGGAGTAGAACAGCACCACTAGCGCCGCGATGAAGAAGACGCTTCCGGTGAGACCTTTTTTGACGTCGCGGGTAATTTCGGCGCGGGCCAGTTCGACTTCGGCGCGCACCAGCGTGGAGACCTGGGTGGTCGCATCCTTGATCAGATCACCGATCGACGGCTCGGCGGGTTTGGCATGCGGGTCCGTCAACGGAATCGTGGTAAGGGTGCTGGGCACACCGTTCTTGTCATCGGCTTTGCTCACAGACGGTCCTCTTTCGTCATCGCCGGCTCCCGGTCATCGCGGTTCATGTTGCCATGTGGTGCCTGGACAGGAGAAGCCAGACGATGCCGGCCGAGCACTACGCCGCGGAGCCCGACGCGCTCTCGCCGGAGCGAAACATCACATCCCGGGCGATTACACTCGGCCAAGCCGGCCGTGATGTCCGGCCTACCGATAGGAGTGGGGCTGTGCGGAGGGCGCACCGATGCTTCTTACTGGCAATGGTTGCCCTGCTCGTGGCCGCCCTAGGTTCTTTTGCCCGAGCCGCTGCCGCTGACGTGCGCATCCCGATTGGCGGTGGTGCGGGCATCGTCATCAACGGCGACACCATGTGCACCCTGACCACCATCGGCGGCGATGCCGCCGGTGAGCTGATCGGCTTCACGTCCGCGCACTGCGGCGGCCCCGGCGCCCAGGTCACCGCCGAGGGCGCGGAGAACGCGGGCGTGTTGGGCACCATGGTGGCGGGCAACGACAACCTCGACTACGCCGTGATCAAGTTCGACCCGGCCAAGGTGACACCGGTGGCCAACTTCAACGGCTTCCTGATCACGGGCGTCGGCCCGGACCCCGCCTTCGGCGAGATCGCTTGCAAACAGGGCCGCACGACCGGCAATTCGTGCGGCGTCACGTGGGGCATGGGTCAGTCACCGGGCACCATCGTCATGCAGGTCTGCGGTCAACCGGGCGACTCCGGCGCTCCGGTGACCGTCAACAATCAGTTGGTCGGGATGATCCACGGAGCGTTCAGCGACAACCTGCCGACCTGCATCATCAAATACATCCCGCTGCATACGCCGGCGGTTGTGGTGTCATTCAACGCCGTCCTGGGCGACATCAACGCCAAACATCGGCCCGGTGCGGGGTTCAGCCCACTTCCGGGCTGAGGAGGCAGCGACTACTTCGCGGCCCTGATCGCGTCGAACACGTCGGGATCCAGCAGCGTAGAGGTGTCACCCAATTCGCGGTTTTCGGCGATGTCGCGCAACAGCCTGCGCATGATCTTGCCGCTGCGGGTCTTGGGTAGCTCGGGCACCACGTGGACCTCGCGCGGGCGGGCGATCGGTGAGATCTCCCGGGCCACTTCGACGCGCAATTCGTCGACGATCCCGTCGTGCACTTCGTGATCGCCACGCAGGACGACGAACGCGCAGATGGCCTGGCCGGTGGTCGCATCCGTCGCCCCGACCACCGCCGCCTCGGCCACCGAGGCGTGGCCGACCAGCGCCGACTCCACCTCGGCGGTCGACAGCCGGTGCCCCGACACGTTCATCACGTCGTCGATGCGGCCCACCACCCAGATGGCGCCGTCGCGGTCGTAATAGGCGCTGTCGCCGGCGAAATACCAGCCCTGCTCGGCGAACCGGGACCAGTAGGTCTCGACGTATCGTTCCGGATCGCCCCAGATGCCGCGCAGCATCGACGGCCACGGCCGGTCCAAGACCAGATAGCCGGTGATGTGTTCGCCCTGGTGCACGACCGGCGTCAGCTCATCGCCGTGGTCGTCGACGATCTTGGCCGAGATGCCCGGCAGCGGCCTCATCGCCGAACCGGGTTTGGCCGCGGCGACTCCGGGCAGCGGGGAGATCATCGTGGCGCCCGTTTCGGTCTGCCACCAGGTGTCCACGATCGGGAGGCTCTCAGCGCCGATCACCTTGCGGTACCAGCGCCACGCTTCGGGATTGATCGGTTCACCGACCGTCCCCAGCAGTCGCAGGCTGGACAGGTCGTGCGCGTCGGGAACCTCGCGTCCCCACTTCATGAACGTGCGGATCAGCGTGGGTGCGGTGTAATAGATTGTCACGTCGAACTTTTCGATGATTTCGAAATGCCGGTGCTGGGTTGGCGAGTCGGGCGTGCCCTCGTAGAGAACCTCGGTGACCCCGTTGGACAGCGGACCGTAGACGCCGTAGGTGTGCCCGGTGACCCAGCCGATGTCGGCGGTGCACCAGAAGACGTCGCTTTCGGCCTTGATGTCGAAGACGTAGTAGTGCGTGTACGAGGCGTGGGTCAGATAGCCGCCGCTGGTGTGGACGATGCCCTTGGGCTTGCCGGTGGTTCCCGAGGTGTACAGCAAAAACAGGGGCTGCTCGGCATCGAAGGGTTCCGGGGTGTGTTCGGCCGATGCGGCGTCGACGACGTCATGCCACCACAGGTCACGCTCGTCGTTCCACGACACATCAATTCCCGTGCGCCGCACCACAATCACGTGCTCGACCGGGCTGTCGGCAGCCGAGACGGCCTCGTCGGCCGCGTCCTTGAGCGGGGCGGGCTTGCCGCGCCGGAACTGCCCGTCGCTGGTGATCAGCAGCTTGGCCTGGGCGTCGGCGATGCGGGCGCGCAACGCCTTGGCGGTGAAACCGGCGAACACCACGCTGTGCATGACGCCCAGGCGCGCGCAGGCCAGCATCGCGATCACCGCTTCGGGGATCAATGGCAGGTAGATCGCGACCCGGTCGCCGGCGGTCAGACCGAGGTCGGTCAGCGCGTTGGCCGCTTTACACACTTCGGCCTGCAGGTCGGAGTAGGTCAGGCTGCGGCTGTCGCCGGGTTCACCCTCCCAGTGGATGGCGACTCGATCCCCGTGCCCGGCCTCCACGTGGCGGTCGACGCAGTTGTAGGCGACATTGAGCTTGCCGTCGGCGAACCACTTGGCGAACGGCGCTTCGGACCAGTCCAGCACCTCGGTGAACGGCGTCGCCCACGCGAGCCGATTGGCCTGCTCAGCCCAAAACGCCAACCAGTCATCCTCGGCCTCGCGGTAGAGTTCCTCGCCGGCGTTGGCCTGCTCGGCGAACTGCGCCGGCGGCGGATACGACGACGGGCCCGCGGAATTGGTGGCGGTCACTGGCTTCTCTCCTGTGTCGAGACTGCGCCGTGGGAGCGGCCTCACGCTTTGGCCGACTGCGAGCCTAGCCGGGTGAGGCGTGGCTGTGCGAGTGCTGATGCCCGGCTACCCACACTTGATCATTGATCCAGGTGCGCCCGATCACCGCGTGCTGAGCGGCTCAAGAGTCGACGATCGCCAAGCAATAGAGGCGCGGGGGCTTGGGGTACGCGTTGGCCCTGGTTTCGGGCGGGCATTGCGCTGCATCAGTGTCGCCGTCGATGCGTTTGCCGACCTTGAACCGTGCGAACCGAGACTCGTTGCAATCGACCGGCGTCCACGTCGCCGTCGTACGCTCGTCCGTCCTGAGGTAGCAGTGCCCCTGTTGAAGGTTGGGGGCGAAACACAGGATGTGGGATTCGTTCGTCAGGCGCGAATAGACGGAGTCATCGCGTTTGCCATCGGGGCACATTGTTGTCGGACCGCCTTTGGCGGCGAGTTCGTAGGTCGCCACGGGATCCGCGCAGTCGGTGGGTCGGTCGAACGAGCCCATGCCGACGTCGAATTCACTGAAGCATTGACCGATCTGAGGCCCGGCGGCCGCCGTAGACGGGGAAGACGGGTCGGCGGTGCGCGTTGCGCGGCCGCGCTCCGGCAGCACCCGCACGGCGTTGCCGAGGATGCCGAGGGCGAGCAGCACCGCGCCGATGGTGATGAGCGCGGTGGCCGACTTCGGCGTCCGCGGCCGCAGCGGATGACCCGGCGCGTAACCCGGATGGGCCGGATACGGCGGAACCGGGTAGCCCGGCGGTGGCGGATAGGCGTAACCGGGGGGATACTGCGGCGGCGGGTAGGCGGGTGTCCGCCGGCGGCGGCGCGAGCGCTCCACCAGCCCAATAACCAGGCAGACCAATCCAATTGCCGGCACACCGAGGGAGAACATCAAACGACCCGCCCGCACCGCCGAGTCCGAGGCCAGATACGCCACAGTCACGGCTGAATTCTAAGTTGGCGACGCCGTGCCGGGCACTTCACCGTCGTACGACTTCAGGCCCTAGGGTCGGGGTCATGTGGCGAATGCGGATACCGGTGGCCTTGCTGGCCCCGGTCGGCGCCGCTCTGGTGGCGGTCGCCTCGCTGGCCGGATGCGGTGGCGGCGTCCTCAGCCCGGATCTGGTGGTGGTCAACGGCGGGGAACCGCCGAACCCGCTGATTCCCACCGGCACCAACGACAGCCTGGGTGGCCGGATCCTCGATCGGCTGTTCGCCGGGCTGATGTCCTACGACGCCGCCGGCAACCCGTCGCCGGAGGTGGCCGAGTCGGTCGAGACCACCGACAACGTCAATTACCGGATCATCCTCAAACCCGGTTGGAGCTTCACCGACGGCTCGCCGGTGACGGCCCATTCCTTCGTCGACGCCTGGAACTACGGCGCGCTGAGCACCAATGCCCAACTGCAGCAGAGCTTTTTCAGCCCCATCGACGGCTACGACGCCGTCGCCGGGCTGACCGCCGACGGCAAGCCAACGACTACCACCATGTCCGGCCTACGGGTGATCAACGACCGGGAGTTCACCGTCCGGCTGAAGGCGCCCACCATCGACTTCACGTTGCGGCTGGGGCACAGCGCGTTCTATCCCCTGCCGCAGGCGGCCTTTCGGGACATGAGCGCTTTCGGACAGCACCCGATCGGTGATGGCCCGTACCAGCTCGCCGACGGCCCCGACGGGCCGGCGTGGGAACACAACGTCCGAATCGATCTGCGGCCCAATCCGGACTACCACGGCAACCGCAAACCCCGCAACAAGGGCCTGCGGTTCGAGTTCTATGCAAACCTGGACACCGCGTACGCCGACCTACTGTCGGGCAATCTCGATGTGCTGGACACGATTCCGTCGAGCGCATTGACGATCTACAAGCGTGACCTGGGCGGCAACGCCGCGAGCGGACCCGTCGCCGTCAGCCAATCGCTCGACACGCCGCTGCGGCTGCCGCATTTCAGTGGCGAGGAAGGCCGGCTGCGCCGGCTCGCGTTGTCCGCGTCGATCAACCGACCGCAGATATGTCAGCAGATCTTCAACAACACCCGCAGCCCCGCCCGCGACTTCACCGCCAGCTCGTTGCCGGGCTTCGACCCGAACATTCCGGGCAGTGACGGGTTGGACTTCAATCCCGAACGGGCGCGCCAACTCTGGGCCCAGGCGAACGCGATCGCGCCGTGGGGCGGGCGGTACGCCATCGCCTACAACGCAGACAGCGGCCATCAGGAGTGGGTGGACGCGGTGGCCAACAGCATCAAGAACGTGCTGGGCATCGACGCCGTCGGTGCGCCACAGCCCACCTTCGCCGGGTTTCGCACGCAGATCACCAACCGCACGATCGACACCGCCTTCCGGGCCGGCTGGATAGGCGACTACCCGTCGATGATCGAGTTCCTCGCCCCCTTGTACGCCACCGGCGCGGGATCCAATGACGTCGGATACTCCAGCCGCCAGTTCGACGCCGGCCTGGCCGCTGCCGAGGCGGCTCCCGACCTACGGCGGGCCGACGTGCTGGTCAACGTCGCCCAACGAATCCTGTTGCACGACATGCCCGCCGTACCGCTGTGGTACTACATCGCGGTGGTCGGGTGGTCGCCGGAGATCAGCGCCGTCAAGGTCACCTGGAACGGGCTTCCCGACTACGAGAACCTCGTCAAGGGTTAAGGCATGGGCTGGTATGTCGCGCGCAGGATCGCCGTCATGGTGCCGGTCTTCCTGGGCGCCACCCTGCTGATCTACGGAATGGTGTTCCTGCTGCCCGGCGACCCCCTGGCCGCCATCGCCGGGGACCGGCCGCTGACGCCGGCGGTGGCCGCCGCGCTGCGGGCGCGCTACCATCTCGACGATCCGTTCATCGTGCAGTACCTGCGCTACCTGGGTGGCGTTGTGCACGGCGACCTGGGCCGCGCGTATTCCGGGTTACCGGTCAGTGCCGTTCTGGCACATGCGTTTCCAGTCACGCTCCGGCTCGCGCTGATCGCTTTGGTGGTGGAGGCGGTGCTCGGCGTCGGGTTCGGCGTGGTATCCGGGCTGCGCCAAGGGGGGCTCTTCGATGCCACGGTGCTGCTCACCGGGCTGATCATCATCGCGATCCCGATCTTCGTGCTGGGGTTTCTGGCCCAGTTCCTGTTCGGGGTCAAGCTGGGCATCGCGGCGGTCACCGTCGGCGAGCGGGCGACATTCGCGCGCCTGCTGCTTCCCGGAATCGTCTTGGGCTCCGTTTCATTCGCCTACGTCGTACGGTTGACTCGGTCTGCCGTGGCCGCCAACGCGCACACCGACTATGTGCGCACCGCCACCGCCAAGGGGTTGTCGCGGCCACGGGTGGTGACCGTGCACATCCTGCGCAACTCGCTGATCCCGGTCGTGACGTTTTTGGGCGCCGACCTTGGGGCGCTGATGGGGGGCGCCATTGTCACCGAGGGCATCTTCAACATTCATGGTGTCGGCGGCGTGCTCTATCAGGCGGTCACCCGGCAGGAAGCACCGACCGTGGTGTCGATCGTGACCGTTCTGGTCCTGATCTATCTGGTCACCAACCTGGCGGTGGACCTGCTCTATGCGGCGCTGGACCCGAGGATCCGCTATGGCTGAGCATTCCGGCTTCTGGGGTGAGACGTGGCGGAAGCTGCACCGCCGCCCGAAGTTCGTCGTCGCCACCGTGCTGATCCTGCTCATTCTCCTTGTCGCGCTGTACCCTTCGTTGTTCACTCACGCCGACCCCAGCTATGCCGACCCGAGCCAAAGCCTGCGCAGCCCTTCGGTGGCGCACTGGTTCGGGACCGACCTGCAGGGCCACGACATCTACACGCGCACCATCTACGGGGCGCGCGCGTCGGTGACCGTCGGGCTGGGTGCGACTCTGCTGGTCTTCGTCATCGGCGGGGCGCTGGGCGCGTTGGCCGGTTTTTATGGCGGCTGGCTGGACGCCGTCGTCTCTCGCGTCACCGACATCTTCTTCGGCCTGCCACTGCTGCTGGCGGCGATCGTGCTCATGCAGGTTCTGCACCACCGCACGGTGTGGACGGTGATCGCCATCCTGGCCTTGTTCGGCTGGCCGCAGATAGCCAGGATCGCTCGCGGTGCGGTGCTGGAGGTGCGGGCCAGTGATTACGTGCTGGCGGCCAAAGCGTTGGGGCTGAGCAGGTTTCAAACGCTGCTGCGACACGCGCTGCCCAACGCGGTGGGGCCGGTGATCGCGATGTCCACGATCGCGTTGGGGGCTTTCATCGTCACCGAGGCGACGCTGTCCTACCTCGGGGTCGGGTTGCCCACGTCGGTGGTGTCGTGGGGCGGCGACATCAACCTCGCCCAGACGCGACTGCGCGCCGGTTCGCCCATCCTGTTCTATCCCGCCGGTGCACTGGCGATGACGGTGCTTGCGTTCATGATGATGGGCGACGCCCTGCGCGACGCTCTGGATCCCGCCTCGCGGGCGAGGCACCCATGACTGCGCCGGCGACGATGCAGAGCGAAGCGATGAGGAGTGGCGCGCATGACCACGCGTGAGCCACTGTTGACGGTTGAGGGCCTGGAAGTCAGGTTCGGCGACCACACTCCCGCGGTCGCCGGAGTAAACCTGCGCGTCCATCGCGGGCAGACCGTCGCCGTGGTCGGTGAGTCGGGATCCGGGAAGTCCACCACGGCCGCCGCGATCCTCGGGCTGCTGCCTCCGGGCGGCCGAATCACGGCCGGCCGCATCACTTTTGACGGCCTCGACATCACCTCCGCCGATCGGCGGTTGCTGCGGTCGATCCGAGGGCGTCGCATCGGCTACGTGCCCCAGGACCCGATGACCAACCTCAATCCCGTCTGGAAGGTCGGCTTTCAGATCTCAGAAGCGTTGCGGGCCAACACCAATGGCCGTCGGGACAGACGGCGGGCGGTGGAGCTGCTCGCCGAGGCCGGCATGCCGGAACCGGCGAAGCAGGCCGGTAAATATCCGCACCAATTGTCGGGCGGCATGTGCCAGCGGGCGCTGATCGCCATCGGGCTGGCGGGCCGCCCGCAGCTGCTGATCGCCGACGAACCGACGTCGGCCCTCGATGTCACGGTGCAACGTCAGGTGCTCGACCATCTTGCGCGCCTCACCGCCGAGCTGGGGACCGCGCTGTTGCTGATCACTCACGACCTGGCGCTGGCCGCCGAGCGGGCGGAGGGGATCGTCGTCGTCCACCGCGGTGTCGTAGTGGAATCCGGCGCCGCACAAGCCATTCTGCGCGATCCGCAGCACGAGTACACGCAGCGGTTGGTGGATGCGGCCCCGTCACTGGCCCGCGGGAGCCGGCCGGCGGCCCCCCGGACCGACGACATCCTCGTCGCCTCGGACCTCACCAAGGTCTACCGGGATCCGCACGGCGCGCCGTGGCGGCGTGGCGAGTTTCGCGCCGTCGACGCGGTGTCGTTCCGGCTGCAGCGAGCCCGCACCCTGGCCATCGTCGGTGAATCGGGTTCCGGAAAGTCGACGGTGGCCCGCATGGCGCTGGGTCTGCTGCAACCCACTTCGGGCGCAGTCGTTTTCGATGGCACTTCGATCTCCGACGGGATGGACCGGGACGCGATGATGGCTTTTCGCAGGCGCGTGCAGCCGGTGTTCCAAAACCCTTACAGCAGCCTCGATCCCATGTATTCGGTGTTTCGCGCCATCGAGGAGCCGCTGCGCATTCACCGCGTCGGTGACCGCGGGCGCCGCGCGAAGGCCGTGCGCGAACTCGTCGACCAGGTGGCGCTGCCCTCGTCGCTGCTGAGCAGGTTGCCGCGTGAGCTGTCGGGCGGCCAACGCCAGCGTGTTGCGATCGCGCGGGCGCTGGCGTTGCGGCCCGACGTCCTGGTCTGCGACGAGGCGGTGTCGGCGCTCGACGTGTTGGTGCAGGCGCAGATACTCGACCTGCTTTCCGAGCTGCAGACCGAACTGGGCCTGGCCTACCTGTTCATCAGCCACGACCTGGCGGTGATCCGGCAGATCGCCGACGACGTCCTGGTCATGCGGGCGGGCCGCGTGGTGGAGCACGCGCCCACCGAGCGCCTCTTCAGCGACCCCGCGCACGAATACACCCGGCAGTTGCTGGATGCCATCCCGCGTGCGCCGGAATCCGACGGGGATAGGTTGTGAAGTTGTGACAGCTGACCCGCTGGCCCCCCTGATGGAACTGCCCGGCGTCGCCGAGGCCAGTGACCGCGCCCGCGACGCGCTGGGGCGTGCCCACCGCCACCGCGCCAACCTTCGGGGGTGGCCGGTGTCCGCCGCCGAGGCGGCGCTGCGGGCGGCGCGTGCGTCGTCGGTGCTGGACGGTGGCCCCGTTCAGCTGGAGGATCTCGCCGACGCCGGGCAGGTCAGTGATCCGGTGTTCGGGGGAGCGCTGCGGGTCGCCCAGGAGTTGGAGGGCGGCGAGGGCCCGTTGGTGCGGACCTGGGAGCGGGCACCGTTGCAGGCGCTGGCCCGCTTGCACATGCTGGCCGCTGCGGACTTGGCCGACGAGGATCGACTGGGCCGGCCACGCCCCGGCGGCGAGGTGGGGGCGCGTCTGGCCTTGCTGGCGGACATCGTGGGTGGCCGTACCCAAGTTCCGGCCCCGGTGATCGCCGCCGTCGCGCACGGAGAACTGCTGGCACTCAAGCCATTCGGCAGCGCGGACGGCGTCGTGGCGCGCGCGGTGGCACGATTGGTCACCATCGCCAGCGGACTGGACCCACATGGATTGGGGGTTCCCGAGGTCAGTTGGATGCGCCAACCCGCCGCGTATCGCGACGCCGCACAGAAGTTCGCCGAAGGCACGCCGCAGGGTGTGGGAGCCTGGCTGGTGCTGTGTTGCCGCGCGATGAAAGCCGGTGCGCAAGAGGCCGTGTCGATCGCCGACTCGATGTCTGACAGATAGCTGAGGCGGTGGCCGCTGCCGGGAAAACGCCACCGGAAACGGCCGCAGAAATGCAGAGCGGGCGACGTTCCGAATGTTCGGTCCGCCGCCCGCTAGCACGGGACTCGGTTACCAAGCGTGCATCTCTGGGCTGCGTGGGTTGGCCTCGGCGATCTCACGACGCTTACGGTTGCGACCCCACCCAAAGGGCCGTCAGTACCTTCCGCATTTCGCAATTTCGCAGGCCCGCAACACTTCTGCCATTTTCGCGGCTATGACTCCGCGTGGGTGCCGAGCACCGTGCTGGGCGCCCGGGTCGGGAGAACGAACCTTCTCTTCCGGCTCGACCTTGGCCTCACCGGGCTTCCGTGGTTCCTTTGTACTACTAGACCCCCAGCACAGCAAGGCCCAATTGCGAATAGCGCCGAATCGGTTTTGGGTTGCGCGTTCAAGGAGTTTGCTCCTCCGTGAATCGCGGCTCAGAACGCGTAGCGGCGCAACAACGAATACGTGACCGCGCCGGCGGCCAGCGCGCTGACACCCACCGCAGCCGTCGTGGCGATGGCGGCGCCGGAAGGCGCCGGTATGCGGTCGCGCAAGGACACGGGCCGGGAGAAGGACATGACGGGCCACCCGCGTTCCACGGCTTCCCTGCGCAACCCGCGGTCGGGATTCACGACGCTGGGGTGCCCGACGGACTCGAGCATCGGGAGATCGGTGATCGAGTCCGAGTAGGCGTAGCAGTGTTCCAGCGGGTAGCCCTCGCGCGCGGCCAGTTCGCGGATCGCTTGGACCTTGCCCTCGCCGTAGCAGTAGAACGCGATCTCGCCGGTGTACCGACCGTCCTCGACCACCATCCGGGTTGCCATCGCGTGGGTGGCGCCCAGGGCACGGGCGATCGGGGCGACGATTTCTTCCCCCGAGGCCGACACCACCACGACGTCACGCCCGCACAGCTTGTGGGCCGCGATCAGGTCGGCGGCTTCGGCGAACACCAGCGGAGTCACGATGTCGTGCAGTGTCTCGTTGACGATCGACTTGACCTGTTCGACGTCCCAGCCGGTGCACATATTGGTCATGTGGGCGCGCATCCGGTCCATCTGGTCATGATCGGCACCGGAGAGCAGATAGATGAACTGGGCGTAGCTGGACTTGAGCACGGTGCGGCGATTGAGCAGGCCCTGATTGAAAAACGGTTTGCTGAAGGCCAGGGTGCTGGACTTGGCGATGATCGTCTTGTCCAGGTCGAAGAAGGCCGCCGTGCGCGCGTGGGGGGCGGTGGTTGCCGCTGATGGGTCCGAGGCCGACTGCTCCGCGGTGGGGTCGAAGACGGTCACCGACCCAGCATAGGTCGGTGATTGCGCGTGGCGGCGACCCCGCACCGCAAAAGGGCCGCTCAGCGGATTGGGAGGCGCGACGCGCGGTGTTTACGCGGCTCAAGCTGTTTTTTCAGCAAATGCGCTCTTGCGTTACTACGGCTTGTCATGTGTATAGTAAGCATTACTCGGCCTGCGCCGAGGGTGTATCAGCCCGACCCCCCGGGGCTGATACACGACGACCCTCGCCTCCTCCCCCCCTGGCGGGGGTCGTCCCATTTCTACGGTCGGTTTTCTCGGCGCGCGGCGCCAAGCTCGGCTCCCGGTGCGTTGCGGGAAACTGTGTGGGTCGTCGCTGGCGGCGTGCGCTTGCGATGCCCTTGCGATGCCTTTGTGCACACTCGCGTCTCTATCCACAAATCCGCGTTTGGGACTGTCGTGCCAAGGTCACCACCGCGCACAGTGGTCGGGTGGCTAGCGGTTCCGGAGTTGATGCGGCGGGTTCGGTGGGTGTGTTGGCGGTATTGGCCGAGCCCGAGGTGCGCGCCGAGTTGGACCGGGTGGCGGCGGCCGCCGGCGTCCGTGTGGTGCACGCCAGTGACACCTCTCCGGTCAGCCGCAAGAGTTGGGCGGCGGCCGCGGCCGTCGTGTTGGACGCACGCGCGGCGGCGCGCTGCCGGCGCTGGGCGCTGCCGCGCCGCGATCACGTGACCGTGCTGACGCTGCTCGAACCGGATGCGACGACGTGGGCGGCCGCCGTCGAGGTCGGCGCCGAGCATGTGTTGCGGCTGCCCGTCCAGGAAGCGGATTTGGTCCGCGCACTCGCCGAGGCCGCCGAATCGTCGCGCGACGACGGGTCGCGCGGCCACGCCGTCGCCGTCATCGGGGGCTGCGGCGGAGCCGGCGCCTCCTTGTTCGCGGTCGCCTTGGCTCAGGCCGCCGCCGACGCGCTGTTGGTGGATCTCGACCCGTGGGGCGGCGGCCTCGACTTGTTGCTCGGTGGCGAAACCGCGCCGGGTCTGCGCTGGCCGGATCTGGCGTTGCAGGGCGGGCGGCTCAACTGGTCGGCCGTCCGGGACGCGCTGCCCCGGCACCGCGGAGTCAGCGTGCTGTCCGGCACGCGGCGCGGTTACGAGTTGGATGCCGGGCCGGTGCACGCCATCGTCGACGCCGGGCGGCGCGGCGCGGTCACCGTCATCTGCGACCTTCCCCGTCGTCTCACCGACGCGACCCAAGCCGCACTGAACGCCGCCGACTTGGTGGTCGTCGTCAGCCGTTGTGACGTGCGGGCATGCGCGGCGACCGGTGCGCTCGGTCCGGTCCTGGCGTCGATGAACCCCAATGTCGGTCTGGTGGTGCGGGGCCCTTCGCCTGCGGGATTGCGCGCGGTCGAGATCGCCGAAATCGCGGGCCTGCCGTTGCTGGCGTCGATCAAAGCGCAGCCCCAACTCGCAGAGCAGATCGACCGCGGCGGTCTGCGGCTAGGGCGACGCTCGGCGCTCGCGGTGGCGGCGCATCAAGTGCTCGGCGTGCTCCCGCCCGCCGGTGCGCGGCGACGCGCGGGACAGAACGGCAAGGCGGCGTGAGCGGTTCGCTGATCGAACGTGTCCGGGAGAGGCTGGCCGGCGAGGCCGGCCCGCTGGGGCCGGCGGTGGTGGCCGCCGCGATCCGGGCCGAGTCCGGTGGGATGCTCGGCGACACCGAGGTGCTGTCCAACCTCCGAGTGCTGCAGACCGAACTCACCGGTGCCGGCATCCTCGATCCGCTGCTTTGCGCAAACGGAACGACCGATGTCCTGGTCACCGCGCCGGATGCCGTGTGGGTCGACGACGGCACGGGCCTGCGGCGCACCGAGATTCGTTTTCCGGACGAAGCGGCGGTGCGGCGGCTGGCGCAGCGGTTGGCGCTGGCCGCCGGCCGTCGCCTGGACGACGCGCAGCCCTGGGTGGACGGCGAGCTGACCGGCATCGGCGCCGGCGGCTTCGCGGTGCGGCTGCACGCGGTGTTGCCGCCGGTGGCCGCCGCGGGCACCTGCATTTCGCTGCGCGTCCTGCGGCCCGCCAGTCAGGAGTTGGGGGCCCTGATCGCCGCGGGTGCGATCGAGCCCGTAGCCGCGGCACTGGTCACCGACATCATCGAAGCCCGGCTCGCATTCCTGGTCAGCGGAGGGACCGGGGCCGGTAAGACGACGCTGCTCGCCGCGATGCTGGGCGCCGTGGCGCCAACGGAACGGATCGTCTGCGTCGAGGATGCCGCGGAGCTGGCGCCGCGTCACCCGCATCTGGTGAAGCTGGTCGCCCGATGCGCCAACATCGAAGGCGTCGGCGAGGTTCCGGTACGCCAGTTGGTCCGGCAGGCGCTGCGGATGCGGCCCGACCGCATCGTGGTCGGCGAGGTCAGGGGCGCCGAGGTGGTGGACCTGCTGGCCGCGCTGAACACCGGCCACGACGGCGGCGCGGGCACCGTGCACGCCAACAGCCCCGGCGAAGTTCCCGCCCGCCTCGAGGCGTTGGGTGCGCTCGGCGGCCTGGATCGTGCCGCACTGCACAGCCAACTCGCCGCCGCCGTGCAGGTGTTGCTGCACGTCGAGCGCGACCGCGGCGGGCGGCGGCGGCTCAGCGAAATCGCTGCGCTGCAACAGGATCAAGGGCAGGTTCGCGCGGTCACCGTCTGGCATGCGGACCAGGGCATGACGGATGCCGCCCCGCAACTGCAGCGCCTGCTGCGCGGCAGGATATCGGCGTGAACGGCCCGCTGGCCGGCGCTCTGCTGGTGTCGCTGGCGCTGATCGTCGTCCGGCCCTCCCCGCGACGGCGACTGTCGCCGTCACCGCAGCGCTGGCTCCCGACGGTCGGGCTTCGTGGGGCGCGCTGCGTCGCCGCGGGCGTCGGCCTCATCGCCATGATCGTGCTGCCGCTGACGACCGTCCTGTGCGCCGCTGTCGTCGGCGCGACTGCCGGACTGCGGTATCGGCGACGACGGCGCGGCCGGCGAGCAACAGCCGAGGGCCACGCGCTTCAAGCCGCCCTCGAGGTGCTGGTCGGTGAATTGCGGGCCGGCTCGCATCCGGTGCGCGCGTTCTGCGTCGCCGCCGACGACAGCGCCGGTGCGGTTGCGGTATCAATGCGCTCGGTGGCGGCGCGGGCCCGGTTGGGGGCCGACGTCGCGGCCGGCCTGGCCGCCGCGGCCCGTTACTCGGCGCTGCCCATGCATTGGGAGCGGCTCGGGCTGTGCTGGCGGCTGGCCAGCGACAACGGGCTGGGAATAGCCACCCTGATGCGTGCCGCTCAGCGCGATATCGCTGAGCGGCAACGGTTCTCGGCCCGGGCGTCCTCGAGCCTGGCCGGCGCGCGGGCAACCGCGGCGATACTGGCAGCGTTGCCGGTACTCGGCGTGCTGCTGGGCCAACTGATCGGGGCCCGGCCACTGAGCTTCTTGCTGGGCGGGCGCGCGGGCGGGTGGCTGCTGCTCGTCGGCTCGGCGCTGGCCTGCATCGGTCTGTTGTGGTCGGACCGCATCGCCGACCGGGTCGCGTCGTGAGCGCGCGTCGGCGATCCGAAGCGAAGCGATGAGGAGGGGCGTGCCACATGAATTTCGCAGCGGTGCTGTTGGCCGCGGCGCTCTGCATCGGTCCGGGCCCCTCGCTGGCGAGCCGCCGCGCCGCGATGCCGGTGCGCGGCGGTCGGCCCTTGCGGGGCCCGGCGGCGGCGCCCGGCCCGGATCCGCTGGCGGTCGCCTCCTGTCTGGACGTGCTGGCCGTGTGCCTGGGGGCGGGCATGGCGGTGTCGACGGCCGCGGCGGCCGCCGCCCCGTCCGCACCTCCGGATCTGGCCAGGGTGCTGCGCCGCGCCGCCGACCTGCTCGCGCTGGGCGCCGATCCCGCTGTCGCATGGTCGATTCCGCCCGGCCCGCAGGATCCGGCCGACCCGCACATCGACGCGCTGCTGCGACTGGCCCGGCGTTCGGCGTCCTCGGGGGCGGCGCTGGCCGATGGCGTCACCGAGTTGGCCGAGGAGTCTCGCCAGGACGCCGCGCACGCGGCGACCGCGGCCGCCGAGCGGGCCGGCGTACTGATCGCCGGACCGTTGGGTCTGTGCTTCCTGCCGGCGTTCATCTGCCTGGGCATCGTCCCGGTGGTGGCCGGCTTGGCCGGTGAAGTTCTGCAGTCGGGCCTGCTGTGAAACGAAGGGAAGACATTGGTGATCAACATGATTCGCGGCCTCTGCGCACGTGCCGTCGTCCTGGTGGCCGACGAGTCGGGCATGTCGACCGTCGAGTACGCCATCGGGACCATCGCGGCGGCGGCCTTCGGTGCGGTGCTCTACACCGTCGTCACCGGCGACTCCATCGTCTCCGCGCTGACCAACATCATCGGTCGTGCGCTCAACACCAAGGTGTAGTCGCCAGTGCGGGCGCCAGCACGGTGGAGGCGGCACTGGGCATCGCCGCGCTCGTGGTGGTGCTGGTGCTGTGCCTGGCCGGTGTCACCGCGGTATCGATGCAGGTGCGCTGCGTCGACGCTGCCCGCGAAGCCGCCCGGCTGGCGGCCCGCGGCGACCAACGCTCGGCCGTGGCCGCGGCGCGCCGGCTCGCGCCCGGCGGTGCCCGAGTCGACTTGCGGCGCGACGGCGATTTCCTGGTGGCCACCGTCGTCGCGCATTCGAAGTTGTTGCCCACCATCGACATTGCGGCCAAAGCGGTCTCGGCGGCCGAGCCGGGCCGGTGAGCGGGGGTCGGCCACCTTGGTCGCCGCCTGGATGATCGTGGTACTGCTGACGGCGACCGGGGCCGGTGCCTACCTGGGCTCGGCGGTCGTGGCACGGCACCGCGCCCAGGCGGTGGCCGACCTGGCCGCGTTGGCGGCCGCGGCGCGGTTGGGTTCCGGGGCGGATGCTGCCTGCGCCACAGCCGCCGGCGTGGCCCGCCAGATGCGTACCGACGACATTCGCTGTGTCGTCGACGGTCTCGATGTCGTCGTCACCGCCCGGGTAGCGGTCGCCTTCGGCGGCGCGGCGAGGGCCGCGGCGCGGGCGGGGCCGGCGACCGGTGAATCCGGCTAGGGCGCGGCGTCGGGGCTGGGCGACAATCCCGCGGTGGCCAGCTCGTCGTCGGTGGGCAGCCGCAGCGACACCAGTCCGGCGTACGTATCCGGTTCCAGCTCCACGCGGTTGACGGTGACGTGCACCGGCACCCAATCACCGTCGTGCCCGGGCATCCGCAGCACCCGGCTGGTGGCGCCCCCGCTGAATTCCCTTGTCATGGTGGCCATCAGGTCGTGGTCGTCGGGATGAACCCGGGGCTTGCCCGTCTCGCTGCTGCGCCAGTCGTAGAAGGGGCAGGGCTCGTCGAGCCATTTCAGCAGAACCCACGTGTTGAGGTCGATCAGTGCGCGGTGCACGCCGGCCTGGGCCAGCCCGCTGAGGATTCGTTGCGCCAGAACGTCGGTCGAGACCTCCGGGCCCTTCAGTTCGGACGGCCAGTTCATCGCCCGCGCCACCAAGTGCTCCCGGCCGTCTGGCCCCGGTTCCAGAATCGTGCGTGCGACGAAACCTATCCGGATCGACTCACCGCGCCAGTCGGTGAGATCCCAAGTGCTGCACAGGGTTTGGTCGGGCTTGGCCTTGACCGCCATGGCCAGCACCTTGGTTTCGTTCGGATTGAGTTCACGCGACGGAAGGTCCTCGGCGAAGGCCCTGCCGAACGTGACTTCCACCTCGGGATTCTTCCCGCTGTTGAGCAGCGACTCGCGGGTGTCGGTGGCCACGCCGAGCGTCAGGTCCCACTTCAACGGTCCCGGGATCGGCCGCTCGGGCGGCTCGACGTCGGCGGGGCCCGTCCAGACATGCACGCCGTGGATGAAACCGTCGGACATCACCACCGGTTCGGTGCGAATGATGCGGTCCCGCTTGGTCGTGATGCTGGTCAGGGCCTGGCCGGTCTGCACCGCCTCGGCGATCGCCGTGCGAACCGCGGCGAGATACGGGCTGCGGCGCAGGAATGTGGTGATGGGCACCAGATTTTTGAGTTGACGGCCCTGCGCCACCACGGTGGGCTCACCCCCGAGCGTCTCCACGAGCAACCAGTCGTGGGCCATGCGGTCGACTTTACCGGTGAGCAGACCGGCCTAGGGGAGTGCCGGCGGTATCGCCGGTGCCCAAGCCCGCAGGCATCGACACCCGCCGAGCCGCGTCGCCGGTGCTTGCGATGCCGTCGCGGCCTTGGTAACTTTTGCTGCTGCGCCCGCATCGTCGGGATTGTGGGCGGCGCACAACCGAGTCATTCCTGATCCGTGCGACAGCACGCCGCGATTTCTTGAGCAGCAGGAAATGCGTTCTTGGCGTAGGCGTCACAAGACAAACCCGGTGAATCGACCGTCGAGGGGTCGGTCGTCATCGGCGGGTTTGCGCTCCCGTGGCCCCTGCGCCAACTCTGCGAGGACCAGCTTCAGCACCAGCACCGCGCCCGCCTTGTCGAGTGGGTCGTTGCCGTTGCCGCACTTGGGGGACTGCACGCACGACGGGCACCCCCGCGGGCACTCGCATGCTTCGATGGCGGCTGCCGTCGCACCCAGCCAGGTGCGGGCCTGACGAAAGCCCCGCTCGGCGAATCCTGCGCCACCCGGATAGCCGTCGTAGACGAAGACGCTGGGCAAACCAAGGGGATCGGGCCCCACGGCGGTCGACAAGCCGCCGATGTCCCCGCGGTCGCAACTGGCCACCAGCGGCAGCAGCCCGATCGCCGCATGCTCGGCGGCGTGCAACGCTCCGGGGATCCGTGTGTCCTCAATACCGTTGCGCCGCAGCGCGTCCCCGGCGATCGTGTACATCACCGCCGTGGTGGCCAAGGTGTGTTCCGGCATGTCCAATTCGATGAAGTCGATCACCTCTCCGGAGAGCCTGCGACGCAGATAGCCCACCACCTGGTGGGTGACCCTGACCGGCACCAGACCCAACGTGACCGCGCCGAACGCCAACCGCTCGCCCGTACCGGTGACGGCGATATCGGTGATCTCGCGGGCGAACGTCGCGTAACCGGGGTCCTCGGCGTGCACGAACGCGATGCCCTCCTCGGGGTCCAGGGAGTCGACCACGTAGCTGTCGCCTTGATGCAGATACACCGCGCCGGGGTGAACGGTGGCCGGTGCCTGCCCGGCGCCGGCGCTGCCCAGCAGCCTTCCGGTATCGGCCTCGACGATGACGATCTGGCCACCCGCCGAGCCTCGAATGTCCACGGCGGCATGGGGTTCCAGGCCGGGCACCGGGAAATACCGGCCGCCGCGCCGCCGCAGCAGCCCGTCGTCGACCAGGCCGTCGGCCACCTCAGTGGCGCCCAAAGCGCGCACCTCGGCCTCGTCCAGCGGTAGTTCGGTTGCCGCGCACAGCAGCTGCGGGCCCAGGATGTAGGGGTTGGCCGGGTCGATCACCACCCGCTCGACCGGCTTGTCCAGCAGTGCGGCCGGGTTGTGCACCAGATAGGTATCCAGCGGATCGTCCCGGGCGATTAGCACCACCAAGGCGCCCTGCCCGCGCCGGCCGGACCGGCCCGCCTGCTGCCAGAACGAGGCGACCGTGCCGGGGAAGCCGGCGAGCACCACCGCGTCGAGCCCCGCGATGTCCACGCCCAGTTCCAGCGCGTTGGTGGTGGCCAGGCCGCGCAACCGGCCCTCGGCCAGCGCGCGCTCCAGCGCGGTGCGGTCCTCGGCGAGGTAGCCGGCCCGATACGACGCCACGGTCGGCGACAGCTCCGGCGCGACGTCGTCCAACCTGGCCCGGGCGCCCAGCGCGGTCAATTCCGCGGCGCGGCGCGACCGCACGAACGTGAGCGTCTGAGCGCCCTCGGCGATCAGGTCGGCCATCACCCGCGCCGCCTCGGCACCGGCGGAGCGGCGCACCGGCGCGCCGTTCTCGCCGGTCAAATCGGCGCGCAGCGCTGGCTCCCACAACGCCACCGTCCGGGCGCCCTGGGGCGAACCGTCCTCGGTGACCTCCTCGACCGGCAAGCCGATGAGCTCGGTGGCCGTCGCGCCCGGCGAATCCGTTGTGGCGCTGGCGAAGATCACCGTCGGCGAGGACGAATAACGGGCGCACAACCGCAGCAGGCGGCGCAGCACCATAGCCACGTTGGAGCCGAAAACTCCACGGTAGTAATGACATTCGTCGACGATCACGAATCGCAACCCGCGCAACAAAACGGCCCAGCGGGCGTGGTTGCGCAAAATCGACAGATGGATCATGTCGGGATTGGAGAACAACCACCGCGAACGTTCCCGCGCGAAGCGCCGGACGTCGGCGGGGCTGTCACCGTCGTAGGCGGTGGGCGCGACGTCATGCAGCCGCGGAACGGCCGCGGTGAGCGCGTGCGCGGCCCGCAATTGGTCATGGCCCAACGCCTTGGTCGGTGACAGGTAGAGCACCCTGGCCCGCGGATCGGTCGCCAACGCGTTGAGGACGGGAAGCTGGTAGGCCAGCGACTTGCCCGAGGCGGTACCGGTGCTGAGCACCACGTGACGTCCGGCGTACGCCAGATCCGCGGCCGCGAACTGATGCGACCAGGGTGAGGTGATCCCGCGTTCGGCGAACGCGCTGACCACGTCGGCCTCGGCCCAGGACGGCCAATCGAGCGGGCGGCCGCTGCGCGGTGGCAGTTCGGCGACATGGCGCAGCGGATGCTCGTCTGACGCGGTTCCGGCGAGTGCGGCGGCAAGCAGGTCACTGCCGAAGCTCGCCATCTCACTCCTTCCGTGAATCCGTCGTGAAATCGGCCCCGCAATAGGCCTTCGAATCGGCGGGAGACACAAGTCTGTCGCCAACGCGATGAACATGGTTGACTATTTGCGGTCGCAGCTTCTGTGTTCGTGTCAAACTTTCGCAGGATCGACGTTGCGGCCGCGGTTCCTGCGAGGTTAATTGGTCGGGTGAAGTTCCGGCGACTCAGCGAGGTAAGCGGTCGTACCAGGCCCGGGGCATCGAAAGGCGATGCCCCGCACCCAGAAGAAAAGGAAAGATCGAGAGATGCCACAGGGAACTGTGAAGTGGTTCAACGCGGAGAAGGGCTTCGGGTTCATTGCTCCCGAAGACGGTTCCGCTGATGTGTTTGTCCACTACACGGAGATCCAGGGTTCGGGCTTCCGCACCCTCGAAGAAAACCAAAAGGTCGAGTTCGAGATCGGCCACAGCCCTAAGGGCCCCCAGGCCACCGGAGTCCGCTCCGTCTAAGACAGAGCAGACCTGAACGGATACCCCCCGTGCAGACCCGCCCAGCGGGTCACGCCGGGGGGTTTCCTCTTGTACTGCCGCGAGCCACGTGTGCCCCGGACGCCGCGCCGGTTGCCTCAAGACGCGGACGGGCCCGCTGGCCTACTGTCGGGGGCGTGAGCCAGCTTTCCTTCTTCACAGCGGAGTCGGTGCCGCCCGCGGTCGCCGATCTTTCCGGGGTGCTGGCGGCGTCCGGGCAGATCGTCACCGTGGGTACCACCGGTGAGAATCCCGTCGGGGGTGCCCGGCTGTCGGTGGTCGTGGATCAGCCCTGGCGGGCCTCCGGGCTGGCCGAGATGATCCGGGAGGCCGGCCTGGTCGCGGAGATCAGCCGCACCGACGAGGACACCCCGCTGGTGCGGACGGCGGTGGACCCGTCATTGCGGACGCTGGCCACCGAATGGACGCGCGGGGCGGTCAAGACCGTCCCGCCGCGTTGGCTGCCCGGGCCGCGTGAGCTGCGGGCGTGGACACTGGCGGCCGGAAACCCGGAGGGCGAGCACTACCTGCTGGCGTTGGATCCCCACGCGCCGGACACGCACTCGCCGCTGGCGTCGGCTTTGATGCGCGTCGGGATCGCGCCCACCCTGATCGGCACCCGCGGCGGTCGGCCGGCGCTGCGGATCAGCGGACGCCGTCGGCTATCGCGCCTGGTAGAAAACGTGGGGGAGCCCCCCGAGGGCGCCGAGGCGTTATCGCGGTGGCCGCGCGTTTAGCCAGCAGATGGCGCCCGAAATCGCGTCGGCTTTTCGTCGTTGTCGCGAAGGTCAGTTTGCGTGGGCGCGCCCAAGGGTGCGAAATTGTCAGGTGCCGCAGGGCGAAGGAACGGTCGCGTACCTGAGTTTCACCGGAATTTTCGATGCCGACCTGTCATTCTTCCTGCAGGTGGTCTCGTGGGGGGACCAATCAGGGATGGAGCGTAAGGGCAGTTGGCTGACCCGAAACTGAAGGACACCGGCAGCGGCCGGCGGCGGCTCGTGATCGTCGAGTCGCCCACCAAGGCGCGCAAACTGGCCAGCTACCTGGGTTCCAGGTACATCGTCGAATCGTCGCGCGGTCACATCCGCGACCTCCCCCGGGCCGCGGCCGACGTGCCGGCCAAATTCAAGTCGGAGCCCTGGGCCCGCCTCGGGGTCAACGTCGACGCGGACTTCGAACCGCTGTACATCATCAGCCCCGAGAAGAAGAGCACGGTCACCGAGCTCAAGGGATTACTCAAGGACGTCGACGAGCTCTACCTGGCGACGGATGGCGACCGCGAGGGCGAGGCCATCGCCTGGCACCTGCTGGAAACCCTCAAGCCGAACATTCCGGTCAAGCGGATGGTGTTTCACGAGATCACCGAGCCGGCGATCCTCGAGGCCGCCGAAAACCCCCGGGACCTCGACATCGACCTGGTCGACGCGCAGGAGACCCGGCGCATTCTGGACCGCCTGTACGGCTACGAGGTCAGCCCGGTGCTGTGGAAGAAGGTCGCGCCCAAGCTGTCGGCGGGCCGGGTCCAATCGGTGGCCACCCGCATCATCGTGCAGCGGGAACGCGACCGCATGGCGTTTCGCAGCGCCTCTTACTGGGACATCCTGGCCAAGCTGGACGCCAGCGTGTCCGATCCGACGGCACAGCCGCCCACCTTCACCGCCCGGCTGACCGGTGTCGACGGCCTGCGCGTGGCCACCGGCCGCGACTTCGACTCGCTGGGGCAGCTGCGCAAGGCCGACGAGGTGACCATCCTCGACGAGGCGAGCGCGACGCAGCTGGCCGCTGGCCTGCGCGGCGCCCAGCTCACCGTCGCGTCGGTGGAGGAAAAGCCCTACACCCGGCGCCCGTACGCGCCGTTCATGACCTCGACGCTGCAGCAGGAGGCCGGCCGCAAGCTGCGGTTCTCCTCCGAGCGCACGATGAGCATCGCCCAGCGGCTTTATGAGAACGGCTACATCACCTATATGCGTACCGACTCCACGACGCTGTCGGAGTCGGCGATCAACGCCGCGCGCACCCAGGCGCGCCAGCTCTACGGCGCGGAATACGTGTCCCCGTCGCCGCGCCAGTACACACGCAAGGTCAAGAACGCCCAGGAGGCCCACGAGGCGATCCGACCCGCGGGTGAGACGTTCGCGACGCCGGACGCGGTGCGGCGCGAGCTCGACGGCGACGAATTCCGCATCTACGAGCTGATCTGGCAACGCACGGTGGCCTCGCAGATGGCCGACGCGCGCGGCACCACGCTGAGCCTGCGGATCAACGGCCAATCAGCCGGCCGGGACGTAATGTTTTCGGCCAGCGGTCGCACCATCACCTTCGCGGGCTTTTTGAAGGCTTACGTGGAGACGGTGGACGAGTTGGCCGGTGGCGAGGCCGACGACGCCGAGAGCCGGCTGCCGCAGCTGACCCAGGGCCAGCGGCTGGACGCCCTCGAACTCACCCCCGACGGCCACGCCACCAACCCGCCGGCGCGCTACACGGAGGCGTCACTGGTCAAGGCCCTCGAAGAGCTGGGCATCGGCCGTCCGTCGACGTACTCCTCGATCATCAAGACCATCCAGGACCGCGGCTACGTGCACAAGAAGGGCAGCGCGCTGGTGCCGTCCTGGGTGGCGTTCGCCGTAACCGGTTTGCTGGAACAACATTTCGGCCGCCTGGTCGACTATGACTTCACCGCCGCGATGGAAGACGAGCTCGACGCGATCGCCTCGGGACAGGAACGGCGCACCGACTGGCTCAACAATTTCTACTTCGGCGGCGAGCACGGGGTGGCCGACTCGGTGGCCCGCTCCGGTGGCCTGAAGAAACTGGTCGGCGTCAACCTGGAGGGCATCGACGCTCGAGAAGTCAACTCCATCAGGCTCTTTGACGACGAGCAGGGCCGGCCGGTGTACGTGCGGGTGGGCAAGAACGGGCCGTATCTGGAACGCATGGTGGCCGGCGGCCCCGATGATCCCAGCGGCGAACTGAAACCGCAGCGGGCCAACCTCAACGACTCGCTGACCCCCGACGAGCTGACGCTGGAGGTGGCCGAGCAGCTGTTCGCCACCCCGCAAGAGGGCCGCGTGCTCGGGGTCGACCCGAACACCGGTCACGAGATCGTCGCCAAGGACGGGCGCTACGGGCCATACGTTTCCGAGGTTCTGCCGGAACCACCGCCCGACGACGACGGCAGCGCCGCGCCGGCGAAGAAGGGCAAAAAGCCCACGGGCCCCAAGCCTCGCACCGGTTCGCTGCTGCGCACCATGGACCTGCAGACGGTGACGCTCGAGGACGCGCTGCGGCTGCTTTCGCTGCCGCGGGTGGTCGGCGTCGACCCCGCCTCCGGCGAGGAGATCACCGCGCAGAACGGCCGCTACGGCCCATACCTGAAGCGCGGCACCGATTCTCGCTCGCTGGCGACCGAGGAGCAGATGTTCGACATCACCCTCGAGGAAGCGCTGAAGATCTACGCCGAACCCAAACGCCGCGGAAGGCAAGGCGCCGCCGCGCCGCCGCTGCGTGAGTTGGGCGCCGACCCGGCGACGGGCAAGCCGATGGTGATCAAGGACGGCCGGTTCGGGCCGTACGTCACCGACGGTGAGACGAACGCCAGCCTGCGCAAGGGCGATGACGTCCTCTCCATCACCGACGAGCGCGCCGCGGAACTGCTGGCCGACCGCCGGGCGCGGGGTCCGGCCAAGCGTCCCGCGAAGAAGGCCGCCCGCAAGGCCCCGGCCAAGAAGGCCGCGGCCAAGAAGGCCGCCAAGCGCAGCTAGCCCGGCTCAGTAGCCCGGGCCGATGGTCTCACCGGACATCTCCTGGGCCCGGACCTGCGTGGGCGCGGAATCCGTGTCGGCCAGGTGCACGGGGCGCGCCAGCTGGGTGGGCGCCCGGCGGCCGCGCAGCTCGACGACCTCGCCGACATCCCAGCACAGGGCTTCGGCGTCCAGCGCCCCACTGACCGCGATCGCCGACGCGAGCACGTGCCCCGGTTCGAGCTTGGCCAGCTCGGTCAGCCGGGCGGCCTCGTTGACCGGGTCCCCGATCACGGTGTACTCGAAGCGGGCCTGCGCGCCGATGTGGCCGGCGATGGCCCGCCCGGAGGACACCCCGATGCCGAACTCCGCCGAACCGATGACCGGCAGCAGCGCGTCGTGCAGTTCCCGGGCCGCGGCCAGCGCCCCACCGGGTGAGTCGGGATGTTCGATCGGCGCGCCGAAGATGGCCAGCGCGGCGTCGCCCTGGAACTTGTTGACGAAACCCCCATGCTTGCCGACGGTTTCGACGACCACCCGGAAGAACTCGTTGAGCAGGTGGACGACCTCGGCGGGTGGGCGGGTCGCGGCCAGCTGGGTGGAGCCGACCAGGTCCACGAACAGCACCGCGACATCGCGCTCCTGGCCGCCCAGCTCGGTGCCACGCTCCAGCGCCCGCCGGGCCACGTCCTCACCGACGTAGCGGCCGAACAGGTCGCGCAGTCGCTGCCGCTCGGACAGGTCGCGCACCATGTCGTTGAAGCCCGCCTGCAGCAGGCCCAGCTCGCTGGCGTCGTAGATCTGCATGTGCGCGTTGTAATTTCCGCGCTGCACCTCCGAGAGCGCCCAGCGCAGTTGGCGCAGCGGGTCGGCGATCGACATGGCCACCAGCAGCGTGCTGATCAACCCGATGCCCAGCGCCGCCACCGCCAGCAACAGGATCGGGGTGAACAACTTCTCCGGCGTCGCATGCAGCAGCGAGATCTTGTCGGCCACCACCGCCAGCACGATCGCCAGCACCGGCACGGCGGTGGACAGCATCCAGGTCAGGATCTGGCGCAGGATGACCCCGGGCGCCTTGACGTTCTCGGGCACCCCGCTGCGCAGGGCGGCCACCGCGACCGGCCGCAGCACCCGCTCGGACTGCAGGTACCCGATGATCGAGGTGGCCGCGGCGCCCAGCCCGGTGGCCACCGCCACCACGGGAGCGGCGTATCTGGCCACCGACCAGCTGGCGATAATGAACACCACGCTGCCGATGGCCCAGGCCACGATGCTGATCAAGGTGCGGTAGAACGGCATTCGCAGCGCCCGGCTGCGGGCGAGTTCGGTGGCCGCGGGATCGGCCTCGGCGAGCATGTTGTCGCGGCGCTGCCACCGGAACACCGGCAGCAGCAGCCGCAGAGTCAGGGCCAGTCCGGTGAGGAAGACGACGACCAGCGCGGTGGCGAAGATCGCCACGTTCAGGACTGGCAGGTCCTGTAACTGGATGCGGTCTTCGGGCGGCAGCGCGTAGCGAAGGAAGCCGAGCACGAACAGTGCGCCGATGATGTCGGCCTGCAGCATGCTGAGCGAGAACAGCGGCCACGGCGTGCGCATCACCCAGCGGACGAATGCGCTGATCCGCCCCGGTAGTGCCGCCGCCGTTGTCACCAACCCACCGTATCGGTCACCGGTGACCCTTCGGAAACTTAATACCGATCTCGGCGGGCGGCCCGGGGCCCGCCACGACGTCGAAGATAACGGAATGGTCGCGGTACGGTGGCCGTTCGGTATCTGTCGGCAGCGCCATTACTGTTACCGGTGATGTCCGGGGTGTTTACGCGGCTGGTAGGCCAGGATGCGGTGACGGCCGAGCTATTGGCGGCCGCCCACGCCGCTCGCGGTGACTCAGCGCACAGCGGGGTGGCCGCCGGGACTATGACACACGCGTGGCTGATCACCGGTCCGCCGGGTTCCGGACGCTCGGTGGCGGCGTTGTGTTTCGCGGCCGCGCTGCAGTGCACGTCCGACGGCGAGCCGGGCTGCGGGCGTTGCCACGCGTGCACGACGACCATGGCCGGCACCCACGCCGACGTGCGGCGGGTGATCCCCGAAGGCCTGTCCATCGGCGTCGACGAGATGCGCTCGATCGTGCAGATCGCGTCGCGGCGGCCCGCCACCGGCCATTGGCAGATCGTGGTGATCGAGGATGCGGACCGGCTGACCGAAGGCGCCGCCAACGCCCTGCTGAAGGTGGTCGAGGAACCGCCGCCGTCGACGGTGTTCCTGCTGTGCGCGCCGTCGGTGGATCCCGAGGACATCGCCATCACGTTGCGTTCCCGGTGCCGGCATGTGGCGCTGGTGACGCCGTCGACCGAGGCGATCGCGCACGTGCTGGTCGACAGCGACGGCCTGACACCAGACACGGCGAGCTGGGCGGCGTCGGTCAGCGGTGGCCATGTGGGCCGGGCGCGACGGCTGGCCACCGACCCCGAGGCCCGCGCGCGCCGGGAGCGGTCGCTGACGCTGGTGCGCGACGCCGCCACCCCGTCGCGGGCCTACGCCGCCGCCGAAGAGCTGGTGGCGGCGGCCGAAGCCGAGGCCATCGTGCTGACCGCGGACCGCGCCGAGGCCGAGACCGAAGAGCTGCGCACGGCCTTGGGCGCCGGCGGCACCGGCAAGGGCACCGCGGGCGCGATGCGCGGCGCGGCCGGAGCGCTGAAGGACCTTGAGCGACGGCAGAAGTCGCGTCAGACCCGGGCCTCGCGAGATTCCCTGGACCGCGCGCTGATCGACCTGGCGACCTACTTCCGGGACGCGCTGATGACGTCGGCCAATGCCGGCGCGGTGCGAGCCAACCATCCCGATATGGCTGAGCGGGTCGCGGCGCTGGCCGCCCACGCCCCACCCGCGCGGCTGCTGCGCTGCATCGAAGCGGTGCTCGAATGCCGCGAGGCGCTGGCGATCAACGTCAAGCCGAAGTTCGCCGTCGACGCCATGGTCGCCACCATCGGCCAGGAACTGCGCGATTGATTTCGTGGTGCCCGCCCGCCTGCCGTAGACTCGTGCCGCCCGGCGTGCGGGTATGCCGCCTTAGCTCAGTCGGTAGAGCGATTCACTCGTAATGAATAGGTCGGGGGTTCGATTCCCCCAGGCGGCTCCATATTTCCGCCCCGCGTCACGCCAGGGTGGCTGTCGGCGTCGAGGGTCACGCTGGCGTGACAATCGCCGGACCAATCAAGCCGGTGCGACGAACCCCACCGGGCCCGATGCGAGACACAACGCCAGCGCGGTCGTGTTGGCGCGCACGGTGATCGCGTCCCCGGCGCCCGGCAGCCGGGCGAAGACCCGGTTGAGTCCCGGATGCACCGGCACCTTGACCTCGGGGCCCTGCGTCATCGACAACGTCATCGAGCCCTCGCTGTTGGCAAGGTAGTTCAGTTCGACGGTCCAGTCGGCGGGCAGCAGCGGGCCGTCGAGGACCATCCGCGCCGGCCTGTCCGGCTGCGCGAAGTAGCCGCACTGCGGCATCGGCCCGGGCGCGATGGTCCGAACCCAGGTGACCCGCGCCTTGATCAGTCGCCCCGAGCTGTCGATCATGTGCAATTGGGTTGTTGCAGAAGCGAATTCGGGCCTATCGCGCAGCAGGGCGAACAGGTGGCTGGCCAGATTCTCCGGCGCGGCCACCCGCTGCAGCACCAACGGATCGACCTCCTGATCCAGCAGCGGCGCGTCCGAGGCCGCACGCGCGGCCGCCAGAGAAGCCCGGGCGTTCCGCAGGTAGGGCTGCGCGGGATTGTCGCGCCAGCTGGTCAGGAACGTCGACGTCGAGTACAGGCTGCTGGCCACGAACAACACCGCCAACACCGCGACAACCGCGGTGCGTTTCGGCGAAGCGTCGAGCCGGCGCGGCCCGGCCCGCCGGTTGGGGGCGCACAATGCGACGGCGGCCAGCAGTGCCAGCACCACGACCAGATCCGGCAGGTAGCGCAGCGTCTGCGCGAGTTCCAGCGCGGTCTGCTTCGAGGACCGCATCAAATAGATCGGCACCTGACAGGCCACGGCGTAGCCGACGGCGACCAGCCACACCGGACCGATGCGTTCCTTGCGAACCAGCGACAGCGCCACGGTTCCGGCCAGCACCAGCCAGCCGAGGGCCATCACCGACAGCGGGGGCGTGGCCCAGGGTGAGGCCGGCGCCCACCGATCCCAGTGCCACGGCCCGCCGGCCAGCCCCGGCACGATGCCGTGCGTGATCGACCGCATCAGGAGTCGCCACGTCATCGACAGGTCGGAACTCCACCGCTGCTGATTGACGACGGCCAGATACAGCGCGACCCAGGCCGCGGTGAGTGCCAGGGCGGCGATCCACAATCGCCGGCCGGCCCGCCACACCGTCGCCAGCGCCGACCCGAGGCTCCGATCGCCGGTCACGTGGCACAGCAGCGCGGTCACCGCGAACGCGACGAACGGGATCACCGCGGCCTTCTCGAAGAACAGCAGCCCGCCGAAGTACACGACCACGCCCGTCGCGGCGTAGCGCCGGCTGCCGGTGCGCACCAGCAGGATGGCGTCAGCGCACACCCAGGCCAGCGCGGCCAGCATCGGCAGCGAGTTCAGCGCCGCCGCCCACCACGCGAATCCGGGCACGGCCAACGGCGTGAACAACGCGAACGTCAACGGGATCAACAGCACCGGCCGCCAGCCCAAGATGACGTACAGGGCCCGCAACAACGCCAGCGAGGCCAGCAGTTGCAGCACCACCAGGCTGACCGCGGGCCAGGTCCAGTTCAGCGGCGCAAGCCGGATGATGATGCCCGCGACCAGAAATGCCCCGGGCATGACGTGTCCGTCATGGTCGTCGAACAGATACGACGGCGCGAGCAGGTTGTGGGTGCCGGCCTTGCCGATGAGGATCAGGTCATCCCAGTAGAAGTAGCCACCGAAGGCCAGGACCGCGCGCACCACCAGCTGCACCGCGACGAGCGTGGCGGCCAGGGCAGCTATGTATGGTGGGCCGGTGCGTGCACTGGTTACCGGGGCGGCCGGATTCATCGGGTCGACGCTAGTCGACCGGCTGTTGGCCGACGGTCATGCGGTGGTGGGGCTGGACAACTTCGCCTCCGGCCGCGCGACCAACCTCGAGCACCTGGCCGGCAATCCGGCATACGCCTTCGTCGAGGCGGACATCGTGACCGCCGACCTGGAGGCCATCCTCGACGAGCACCGCCCGGAGGTGGTGTTTCACCTGGCGGCGCAGATCGACGTGCGGCACTCGGTGGCCGACCCGCAATTCGACGCTTCGGTCAACGTGATCGGCACGGTGCGGCTGGCCGAGGCCGCGCGACGGGCGCAGGTCCGCAAGGTCGTGCACACCTCCTCGGGCGGATCCATCTACGGCACCCCGCCGCGCTACCCCACGCCCGAGACCGTGCCGACCGACCCCGCGTCGCCGTACGCGGCGGGCAAGGTGGCGGGCGAGATCTACCTGAACACCTTCCGCCACCTGTACGGCCTGGACTGCTCGCACATCGCCCCGGCGAATGTCTATGGCCCCCGCCAGGATCCGCACGGTGAGGCCGGTGTGGTGGCGATCTTCGCCCAGGCGCTGCTCTCGGGTAAGCCCACCAAGGTCTTCGGCGACGGCGGCAACACCCGGGACTACGTTTTCGTCGACGATGTCGTGGACGCCTTCGTCAAGGCATCCGGCGATGCGGGCGGCGGGCAGCGGTTCAACATCGGCACCGGCATCGAAACCTCGGACCGCCAGCTGCATTCGGCGGTCGCGGCCGCCGTCGGCGGGCCCGACGACCCGGAATTCGCGCCGCCGCGGCTCGGCGACCTCAAGCGGTCCTGCCTCGACATCAGTTCGGCCGCAGCGGTATTGGGCTGGAAACCGAAGGTCGACCTAGCCGACGGGGTGGCCCGCACGGTGGAATTCTTCCGCCGGACGCAGAACCGCTAGCCCGCTTCGGGCGCCTGAGCGGACTCCAGCGCCACCGCCCGGGCCAGCCGCGCGTAGCGCAGCTCGAGGTCCTTGAATCGCATGTAGGTGCTGAGCGTGGTGAAGCAGAACGCCATGATCAGCGCGTAGAGCATCAGGTCGGTCCCGCGGCGCACCCCGAACCACTGCGCCACCACCGTCGTGTCATCGGGTCGCAGCACGGCGTAGATGCCGGCCAGCACGAACACCACGTAGCCCACCTTCACCCACGCCTTCGACCGCGAATTGCGGCGCGAGCGCAACAGATACACCAGCAGCGCAACGATCGCCCCGATCAGCAGCACCTGGATCCAGTTCATGGAGTCCTCCCTCGCAGGAACCCGTCGAAAATGATGTTGACGCCGTTGAGCAGGGGCTGGCCCTTCGACATCGAGTACTCGGTGTAGAGCACCTCGATCGGCTCTTCGGTGACACGCCAATGGTTTTCGTCGATCAACATGATGAATTCGTTGGCGTGGCTCATGCCGCTCATCGTGATGTCCAACCCGTCGGCGACCTTCTTGTTGAACACCCGAAGCCCATTGTTGGTGTCGGTCAGGCCAAGTCGGCGGCCGCGCCGGCTCAACCGCGCGGCGGTCTGCAACACGATCCGTTTCACGAACGGCGGCCGGGCGCCGTGCTGCGCGCCGAACCGGGTGCCGACGACGACGTCGACGTCGCCGGCGCCCAACCGGTCGACCATCGTCGCCAGATCCTTGACGCGGTGCTGGCCGTCGGCGTCGAAAGTGGCGAAAATCTGGGCCCCCGGCTGCTTGCGCGCGTACTCGACACCGGTCTGGATCGCGGCGCCCTGGCCGAGGTTGATCGGGTGCCTCACCAGGTGAGCGCCGGCCCGCCGGGCGATCTCGCCGGTGTCGTCGGCGCTGCCGTCGTCCACGCACACGACATGGTCGAACACCGCGCGCACATCAGCTACCACCTCGCCGATGACAGCTGCTTCGTTGAAGGCGGGAATGACGACCCAGACGACATCCGTTTCAATACCCATTTAAGCCCACAAGGTACACGCTGCTGCGGCCATATCAGCCGGTAGAGCGCGCGGCGCGCGACAAAGCGACCAAGTGAACGCCGATCCCCACCGCCGGGCCGCACAGCAGTCCGACCACGGTTCGGGTCTGCAGGGACAGCGGCAGCAATAGCAGCAACCCCGACGCGACCGTGGCGCTCACCCAGCCCAGCGAGTAGGCCCGGTGCAGCGCGGCGGCCACCGCCGCCGCGCCCGTCAGCGTCAGCATGGCGATCGCCACCGCCGCCGCGGTCAGCCAGGCCAGCAGCGCGCTGCTGGCCTGGTACTGCGGCCCGAAGGCGACCCGCAACAGCCACGGACCCACCACGGCCGCGGCCGCCACCCCGACCGCGCCGATCGCTCCGACGATCGCCGCCGGCGCGAGCAGGGCACGAATCCGGTTGCTGCGCTCGTCGACGAAATGGGCAATCAGGTTGCCCTGCATGGCCGTCAGCGGCACCAGCAGTGGCGCACGGGTCAGAGTGACCGCCAGGATGATCACCCCGCCCTGCGCGCCGAGCTCGGCGCTGGTCAGTTTCAGCAGCACCGGAAATCCCATCACCAGGATGGCGCTGGCCCCGGCCGCGGTGATCGAATGCGCCGCGCCCCGGAGAAAGGTCGCGGTACCGCCGGGGGTCAACAGGCGCGCGGTGGCCCTGGCCGCCGGCGAGGCCATCAGCAGGATCAGCCAGGCGACCGCGCCCGCCACCGTCGCCCACAAGAAACCGACCAGACGCCACCCGAGCGCCACCGCTGCCGCGGCCACCATCACGCGGATGACGGCGTCGGTCACCATCAGCGCGCCGTAGCGGGTCCACTGGTTGGTGCCGGCCAGCATGCCCAGCAGGGTGGCGTGCGCGCAGAACCCGGCCAGCCCGGCGGACAGCAGCGCCACCGATAGCAGCCGCGCCTCGACGAACACCCGTCCGCTCCACAACGGCGAGCTGCCGGCGATCACTACGGCCGCGGCCATCCCGACCAGCACCGCGACCCGCATCGGGTGGGTACGCGGTTCGCCGGGCGCCGGCAGGGCGGCCAGGTCGCTGACATAGGGAGTCGAGCGAACTTCCCGGGTGGTCTCCTGCAGCAGGCCGTTGGCCGCGCCCGTCACCAGCCCGAAGGCGCCCCAGAACACGCCGAAGATGGAAAAGCCGCTCGGCGCCAGGTCACGGGCGGCCAGGTAGATCACCGCGTAGCCGCACAGCGCCGTCACGGCCGTGGCGGTGCCGACCCGGGCCATGCTGCCGCGCGCCACCGGCCCCTGTGAGGCGCTGATCTCGGTCATCGGGGCAGCGGCGCTTTCGGCCGGTCGTCCCGATGTTTCGTCACAATTTGAAAATTCTATGCGGCCCGAAGCGATCCCCCTTCGCGCGATGCGGTTCGCTAGTGTGGTCGGCGGCCGGAAAGGATCCATGTCCGCTTTGCGTACCTTCGGGATCTCGCTTGCGGTCACCGCGGCGGCCCTGGGCGTCGGATATGCCTACGGCGGCCTCAAAGGTCTCTATCTGCTGGTGGTGCTGGCCGTCCTCGAGGTGTCGTTGTCGTTCGACAACGCCATCATCAACGCTTCGATCCTGAAACGGATGAGCCGCTTCTGGCAGCGGATGTTCCTGACCATCGGGATCCTCATCGCCGTGTTCGGCATGCGACTGCTCTTCCCGCTGCTCATCGTGTGGGCGACGGCGGGGCTCGGCCCGGTGCGCGCGATGGAGCTGGCCCTGCATCCGCCCGCGCACGGCGCGCTGGAGTTTCCGGACGGCTCGCCCAGCTACCACAAACTCGTGATGGCGGCGCACCCCCAGATCGCCGCGTTCGGTGGAATCTTCCTGTTGATGCTTTTCCTGGATTTCATTTTCTATGACCGAGAAATCAAGTGGCTCAAGTGGATTGAGATCCCGTTCGCGCGCCTGGGCCGGCTGGGGCAGGTGTCGCTGGTGGTCACCGGTCTGGTGCTGGTCGGGGTCGGCACGCAATTGACGCACTCGGGTGACGAGGCGGCGACGGTGCTGACCGCGGGGCTTTTGGGCATGGTGACCTATCTGGTGGTCAACGGGTTGAGCCGGGCGTTTCAACCATCCGACGCCGAAGCCGCCGAAGCCGGCGAAGCCGGCGCGGCGACGGGCCGGGCCGGCCTGACGCTGTTCCTCTACCTCGAAGTGCTCGATGCCTCCTTCTCATTCGACGGCGTCACCGGCGCGTTCGCCATCACCTCCGACCCCGTCGTCATCGCGCTGGGGCTGGGACTGGTGGGCTCGATGTTCGTCCGGTCGATCACCATCTACCTGGTCAGCCAGGAGACGTTGGGCCGGTACGCGTACCTGGAACACGGCGCGCACTGGGCCATAGGTGCGCTCGCGGTCATCATGCTGGTCTCCATCGAGCCCAGGTTCGAAGTCCCCGAGGCGTTCACCGCTTCGATCGGCGTGGTCTTCATTGCGGCGGCGCTGGGCTGGAGCATCCTGCGCAATCGCCGCGACGCCCGCGCCGGGGGCTAGCGCCCGCAGGTGTGGTTCAGTGCCCTTCGGTCTTGAACCGCTCGATCGAGCGCTGGATCTCTGCCTCGGCTTCTTCGCGGCCAACCCAGTCCGCGGCCTTGACGAACTTGCCCGGTTCCAGGTCCTTGTAGTGCACGAAGAAGTGCTTGATCACGTCCAGCTCGAATTCCGGCACGTCCCCGATGTCCTGAACGTGGTCCCAGCGGTGGTCACCGGCCGGCACGCACAGGACCTTGTCGTCGCCGCCCTTTTCGTCGGTCATCCGGAACATGCCCACCGGGCGGGCCTCGACGATCACGCCGGGAAACACCGACTGCGGCAACAGCACCATCGCGTCCAGCGGGTCGCCGTCCTCGCCCAGGGTGTCCTCGATGAAGCCGTAGTCGGTCGGGTAGGCCATCGCGGTGTACAGGTAGCGGTCCAGACGTAGCCGTCCAGTCTCGTGGTCGACCTCGTACTTGTTCCGCTGGCCCTTTTGGATCTCGATGGTCACGTCGAATTCCACCGCGTCGGCTCCTTGTCTGGTAGGCAGACCAATTTTGCTCTGCTACACCCTAGTCGAGCGCATCGGCGCCGATTCGGCAGAATGGCTTGGAGACAGTCAGGAGAGTGATGGCCCGTACTCGCTGGCAAAAATCCACCCCAGTGCTCATCGGGTTGGGTGTGCTGGTGTTCGTCGCCGCCGTCGTGGTGGCGGCGGTGTTTTTCACCACGACCGGACACGGCGCCAATAGCGCGCATGCCCCGATACCGCCCCCGCACGCCCCGACGGTGAAGCCCGGCATGACGCCGGTGAGCGACACCGCCGAGCTACCCAGCGGGCCCGGCGTCAGCGCGATGCTGGCGCCGGTGGCGAGCGACCCCAACCTGGGCCGGCTAGGCGGACGGATCACGGACGCCATCACCGGAAAGGAGCTCTGGCAGGTGGCGGCCGACATGCCGTTGGTGCCGGCGTCGACCAACAAGGTGCTCACGGCGGCCGCGGCCTTGCTCACGCTGGACCATCAGGCCCGGATCAGCACTCGGGTGGTGGCCGGCAGCCAAAACGCCCAGGGACCCGTCGTGCTGGTGGGTGCGGGCGATCCGGCGCTGTCGGCCGCGCCGCCCGGCGTGGCGACGTGGTACCGGGGGTCGGCCCGGATCAGCGACCTGGTCGAACAGATCCGCCGCAGCGGCGTGACGCCGACCGCCGTACAGGTGGACACCTCGGCGTTCAGCGGTCCCACGATGGCGCAGGGTTGGGACCTGGCTGACGTCGACAACGGCGACATCGCGCCGATCGAGTCGGTGATGATCGACGCCGGCCGCATCCAGCCTTCGACGGTCAACTCGCGGCGGTCCCGGACCCCGGCGCTGGATGCCGGGCGGGAGCTGGCCAAGGCGCTGGGACTGGACCCGAACGCGGTCACGACCGCCGCCGCGCCGTCGGGGGCGCGGCAGCTGGCGGTCGTGCAATCGGCGCCGCTGGTCCAGCGGCTGTCCGAGATGATGGATCACTCGGACAACGTGCTGGCCGAATGCATCGCTCGCGAGGTGGCGGCCGCGATCAACCGGCCGCGCAGCTTCGCCGGCGCCGTCGACGCGGTGACCAACCGGCTGACCACCGCTCACGTCGACACCGCGGGCGCGACGCTGCTGGATTCCAGTGGACTCTCGGTCGACGATCGGCTGACGGCCAAGACGCTCGACGGCGTGCTGCAGGCCGCGGCGGGGCCCGACCAGCCGTCGCTGCGGGCGCTGCTGGATCTGCTCCCGATCGCCGCCGGCAGCGGGACGCTGGCCGATCGCTTCACCGACGCTTCCACCGCGCAGGGCCCCGCGGGCTGGCTGCGGGCCAAAACCGGCTCGCTGACCGGCATCAACGCGCTGGCCGGCGTGCTCACCGACCGCAGCGGCCGGGTGCTCACCTTCGCGTTCATCTCCAACGACGCCGGCCCGAACGGCCGCAACGTGATGGACGCGCTGGCGACCCGGCTGTGGTCCTGCGGGTGCTCATGACACCGGCGCCGGACTTGACGCTGGGCACCGCGGTCGACTGGAAGTTCGCGGCGTCGGTCGGTCGGCGGCTGGCCCGCCCGGGTCCGCCGTCCAGCGAGTACACCCGCCGCCAGGTGATCGACGAACTCGCCACCGCGTCCACCAAAGCCGAACCGTTGGTGCGTGACGTCACCGGCCTGGTCACCAACGGCGCGGTGCCGGCCGCGCGCATCGTCGACCGTTCCGACTGGATCGCCGCGGCCACCGAGTCGATGCGGGTGATGATGCACGGCACCGAGAAGCCGCGCGGCTTTCTGACCGGTCGCGTCACCGGCGCGCAGACGGGCGCCGTCCTGGCGTACGTGTCCTCGGGCATCCTCGGCCAATACGACCCGTTCGCCACTACTGACGGGGCCAAAACGGGCTGCCTCCTGCTGGTGTATCCCAACGTCATCGCCGTCGAGCGGCAACTCCGAATCGAACCGGCCGATTTCCGGCTATGGGTGTGCCTGCACGAGGTCACCCACCGAGTGCAGTTCACCGCCAACCCGTGGCTGCCCGACTACATGTCGCAGGCGCTGGGCCTGCTCACCCGGGACGCCGGCGAGGACATCGGGCAGGTGATCAGCCGGCTCGCCGACTACGCGCGCGGCCGCGCCGACAACGCGTCGGAATCAGACGCCAATTCCTCGGGAATTCTCGGGCTGGTGCGCGCGGTGCAGTCCGAACCGCAGCGGCAGGCGCTGGACCAGCTGCTGGTGCTGGGCACCCTGCTGGAGGGCCACGCGGATCACGTCATGGATGCCGTCGGGCCGATGGCGGTCCCGTCGGTGGCCACCATCCGGCGCCGGTTCGACGAGCGCCGCCACCGCAAGCAGCCGCCGCTGCAGCGGTTGTTGCGCGCACTGTTGGGGCTCGACGCCAAGCTCAGCCAATACACCCGCGGCAAGGCCTTCGTCGATCACGTGGTCGGCCAGGTGGGAATGGAGCGGTTCAACGCCATCTGGACGGGTCCCGACACGCTGCCGCTGCCCACCGAGATCGAAGAGCCCCAGCGATGGATCGACCGGGTGCTGTAGGCCAGCTGCGCGCAGCTGTCGAGGCGTTCATCAAGGCCCACCTCGCCACCGTCGAACAGTGGTGCGTGGCGCTGTCCGGCGGTCCGGATTCGCTGGCGCTCACCGCGGTCGCGGCCAAGCTACGACCCACCACCGCGGTCGTCGTCGACCACGGCCTGCAAACCGACTCGGCGGCAGTGGCCGAGACCGCCCGCGCTCAGGCCATTTCATTGGGATGCGTTGGGGCCCACGTGGTTCGGGTGCAGGTGGGCAACCGGGGTGGTCCCGAGGCGGCGGCGCGCGCTGCCCGCTACGCCGCGTTGAGCGCATTCCACACCGGCCCGGTGCTGCTGGGCCACACGCTCGACGACCAGGCCGAGACGGTGCTGCTGGGGCTGGGCCGCGGGTCCGGGGTGCGTTCGATCGCCGGGATGCGTCCGTACGATCCGCCGTGGTGCCGGCCGTTGCTGGAGGTGCGTCGAGCCGTAACCCACGGTGCGTGCGAAGAGCTTGGGCTGACCCCCTGGCAGGATCCGCACAACACCGACCGCCGCTTCACCCGCACCCGACTGCGCGCCGAGGTACTGCCCCTGCTGGAGGACGTCCTCGGCGGTGGCGTGGCCGAGGCGCTGGCCCGCACCGCGACCTCGCTGCGCGAGGATTCCGATTTGATCGACACCCTGGCGGCCCGCGCGCTGCCCGAGACCAAGGCGGACTCCGGCCTGCTGGTGCAGGCGCTGGCGGGGCTGGACGCCCCCGTGCGGCGGCGGGTGATCCGGACCTGGCTGCTGACCGGCGGCGCAACGAACCTGACCGACAAGCAGATTCGCGGGGTGGACGCCCTGGTCACCGGCTGGCATGGGCAGGGCGGGGTGGCGGTGGGCTCCTCGGTGCCCGAGGAACGACTGTTCGCGGGCCGCCGCGACGGGGTGCTGAGGCTGTGGAGCGAGCCGGTCGGCAAACCGATCCGATAGCCGCAATATCGGGGCTGCCATTGGTTATTCGCCCGTCCTCGTGGCACTCTGTGGGCGTGGCCCAGATCTCCTCGGCGATCACCCCCGCCCAACCCGCGGAGCTGTACCCCGGGGATATCAAGTCTGTCCTGCTGACGTCGGCGCAAATTCAGGCGCGAATCGCCGAACTCGGCACCGAAATCGGCGAGAACTACCGCGACGCCGCGATCGAGACCGGACAGGACCTACTGCTGATCACCGTGCTCAAGGGAGCTGTGATCTTTGTCACCGACCTGGCCCGTGCGATCCCGCTGCCCACGCAGTTCGAGTTCATGGCCGTCAGCTCCTACGGGTCTTCGACGTCCTCCTCGGGCGTGGTGCGGATCCTCAAGGATCTGGACCGCGATATCGAGGGCCGCGACGTGCTGATCGTCGAGGACGTCGTCGACTCCGGCCTCACCCTGTCGTGGCTGCTACGCAACCTCAAAACGCGCCACCCACGTTCGCTGCGGGTGTGCACCCTGCTGCGCAAGCCCGACGCGCAGGGCGCGCACGTCGACATCGCCTACGTGGGCTTCGACATCCCCAACGACTTCGTCGTGGGCTACGGCCTCGATTACGACGAGCGCTACCGCGACCTGTCCTACATCGGAACCCTGGATCCCAGGGTCTACCAGCAGTAGGCCCCGCCCCGGTTGGCCCGCTAGTCCAACTCCCAGACGGCGGTCACCGAGAAGTTCACGGTCTGCTGGCCGGGTTCCAGCGGAACCATCGACGGCATGGCCCGTGGCGCCCCGGTCGGCGGCGGGGCGTTGCCGGTGGCCTCCGAAATGGACAGCACCCGGCCCAGCCGAAGGCCGGACAGCTGGGAGTACTGCTCGGCGCGGCTCTTGGCGTCGTTGAACGCCCGCGAGCGGGCGTCCTTGACCAGCTGCGAATCGTCGGCGATGGAATAGCGGACGGACTTGATCCGGGTGGCGTCGCCGCCCGTGCCGACGATCAGCGCGAGCAAGCGCGACGCGGCATCCGCCGGGTGGATTTTGACTGCGATGGCGTTGGTCGCGCGGTACGCGGTGATGGCGGCGGTACCGCTGGGCCCGGGGTTGTTGTATTCGGGCGACAGCGTCACCTCGGTGGTGCTGATGTCCTTGCGATCGATGCCGGCGCCGGTCAGTGCGTTGATGACGGCCTGTTGACGGTCGTTGGTTTGGTTCATCGCCGTGGTGACGTCGGGGGCGGTGAATTCGATGCCGACGTCGGCGGTCAGGGTGTCCGGGACGCCTTGCACCTGACCGGTGCCCACAACCGTGACCTGACGAGGGTTGGCGCCGGGCGGCGGGTTGTGCTTGTCGCACGCCGAGATCACTGCGATCGTCAACCCGGCCGTGACCACGGCCGTCGATCGGCGGACAAGGGTTTCAGTGCTGGGTTTCGGCATGAGTGGACACTAGCGGCTACCGCGCTTCGGCCTGCGTTGCGGGCATCACAATGCAGTGACGATCACGGTTAGCCTTGCGCGAGTGGATGATTGGTGCACTTACCTGACACGATGGGCCCGCGCTACAGAAGCGGCAGCATCCTTCCGCCCGGACCCTCGTCGGGTGGCCCGCTCAGGTCGGACTTGAATCCACGGAATCCGCCGTCCTTCGTCCTTTTATCCTCGAGTCGCCTCTGGACGTCGTCGGGGAGGCGTCCAATGCGGTCGGGCGAATTCCACAGTTCCCAGGTCTGAACCGCCCAGTACACCGCGAACTCGAGGATCACCGCCGATTCCAGCCAGATGACCCATGGCTCCCACCCGGGGCGCCTGAGATGCACTGCAATGACTGCGATTAACGTCACCACCATCACTAGGGCAATGACCCGGTAGAACCACTTATAGCGGTCCTTGTGCGGTGACTTCTTCGTGTCCTCCTGCCCCACGACGTATGCGGCGCAGAACACGGTGATGATGAAGGACAAGAGCATCAACACACCGGAGATGCCGTGAATATGCGCGTAGAACTGGTTCGGGAAGAACACAAGGGCGAAAAAGCCAAGCGCCATCATCACCCAGAAAACCCACTGTGCGACCGTGCCCAACGGACTTCTCTTATGCCGAGTGTGGTTGCGCCAGTGCAGCAAGGCCATCGCCGACCACCCCACAATCAGTGCGACGACGACCGCCCACACGTTGGGCTGAATTGCGGGCACGAATTCGGGCGGAAGATCGTATCGCCCACACCGTTGCTCGGGCGTAAGCGGACCCTGTGGCACCATCGCGATCATCAATGCGGAGACCCCCGCCAGAGTCAACAGCGCATCCTCGGTGTCGTTGCTGCCCTTGTACATGATGAAAAGCGTGCCGAGCGCCAGCAGCGCGGCGATCAGGATGCTGTGCGCGGAGGTGTAATAGTAAGCACTGAGGGCGAATTGCCAGCAGGTCGCCGACAATTGCCGGATGACGATGGCCACGAATACCATCAGCGTTACGATGACCATGCCGACGCGTAGGTCACGGTATATGGCAAGTGTGATGGGCGTTGGTTTCTGGTTGCTCATGCTGCCTACTTCGGACCTGTCCGGTGTCTATGCCGGGACGATAGCCGGTGACATGGCTGGCCGCAGCGAATTTGCAAATTGTGCGCAGTGGCCCGGCATGCGCGGCCGATCGCTGGGCGGATCGCGGCGCAGTCGATAAGATCAGACGCGACAGTCCATTTGGGATCGATGCCTCATCACCGCTGGCAACCGAGTTCAGGCCGGCCGGGCCGAAAAGGTCGGCCAGCTCGGGCATCACGGCGTTGCTTTGCCACTGTGTTGCTCAGCCGCCCACTGCGCAGAATCATCGCGTCCGTTTCCCGCGCACCGGGCTCAACCGGCACCCGGGCGGGGCACGCCCTTCGACGAAGAGCCGCGATCGGCCCGGCCGATAACCGCGTCCAATACAGCGCCGGCAAAGCCCGGTGGCCACGTCAGTAGCCTCATATAGGTTCATATATGTCTCCAATAATATTTGTTCTCAACATTTTTCATATCAACTCCAAATGATGCAGCATTTCAGATCAGCTAAATGAACAGTTTTCGTCCTGGTCATGAATTAGCCGCTCTCGGGCTGTCATCTCTGGACACGACTGGCCTAACGTGTCCAGGCGTCCGACTAGGCACTTCCATTGGTGTCGAGAGCTATTGATTTGAAAGGGTTTTGAGAAGACATGTCGTTCTTGCTGGCGCAGCCGGAAATGCTGGATGCCGCTTCCCGCGAGTTGCACGGGATCAACGCGTCCGTGCGGGAGGGGACTTCGGCGGTGGCAATGCCGACGACCAGCGTCGTGCCCGCCGCGGCCGACGCGGTATCGATTTTGACCGCGCAACAATTCTCCCGGCACGGTGCGCTCTTCCAGGAGATCAGCGCACAGGCCGCCCTGGTCCGCGAGCACTTGGCGACAATGCTTGGCGCCAGTGCCGGTTCGTACGCCGCCACGGAAATCGCCAACACTGCCGCGGTCGGTTAGGCGGGGACACCATGCTCGACTTCGCGCAGTTGCCGCCGGAGATCAACTCCGCGCTGATCTATTCAGGACCCGGCTCAGGCCCGCTGCTGGCCGCAGCCGCGGCCTGGGACGGCCTGGCCACCGACTTGCGATCCGCGGCGTCCGCCTACGGGGCGGTGATCTCGAGCCTTACCGACGGACCATGGCAGGGGCCGGCCGCCTCCGCCATGCTCACTGCGGTTGTCCCGCAGGTGGCTTGGTTGTCCGGCACGGGCGGCAAGGCCGAACACGTCGCCGCCCAGGCGGTGGCGGCGGCGACTGCCTACGAATTGGCGTTCGCCGAAACGGTGCCACCGCCGGTGATTGCGGCGAACCGGGCGTTGCTGGCCGAATTGCTGGCGACGAACGTTCTCGGCCAGAACATCGCGACCATTGCGGCTACCGAGGCCCAATACGGCGAGATGTGGGCTCAAGACGCCGGCGCGATGTACGGATATGCCGGTGGGTCGGCCGCGGCGTCGATGCTGCCGCCATTCGAGCCGGCCGAGCCTGCTACCGACCCGGCCGGCGCGGCTCGTCAGGCCGCCGCGGTGGCTCAAGCGGCCGGCCGCGGAGGCGAGAGCGCGCAGGACGTGGTGCCCCAAACGCTGTCCGCGCTGGCCGGATCGACGAATAATCCCACTTCGACCGGCAACCCCGCGCCCTTCCTGGGAGGAATCAGCCTGAACCCCGAAGGCGATGGGCTGGTGGTGGGTGGCCCGCTGGGTGATTTGTTGGAGGGCCTGACCGGGTCGCAAACATTGGATGCCAGCACGCCTTTCGACGCCTTCATCCGGTTGATTTCTCCGACGCGGCTTTTCACCACCTCGTTCAAAGACATCCAGAGCCTTGCGCAGGGGTTCATGCCCGCCGCGAAGTCCGCGGCCGAGGGCGCGGCCAAGGCAGCGGAAGCGGTTGTGCCCACGGCTGTTTCGGGTGCGGGCCTGGGTTCCGTCGGCGCGATTGGCGGAGCTGTCGGCAAGGCGGCATCCGTCGGTGGATTGTCGGTGCCGGCGGCTTGGGCGGGCGCGGCGCCGACCGCGCCTTCGGTGGCCGTGGCCCTCAACGGCGCCGCCGCGGCGGGGGCGGCAGACCGTGCCACGAATGCGGTTGGTGGGCTGCCGATGATGCCCGCCGGCGGGGCGGGGCGCGGCGCCGGCGCCTTTGTGGCGCCTCGATACGGTTTCAAGCCCACCGTCATCGCCCAGCCCCCGGCGGGGGGCTGATCCGATGACCGGACCGGCAATCGCTCAGACGAATCAGCGGGGCGGGCGTCGCGTCCGCGACCGGCCCGCACTACAGACACGGCGGAGAACCTTTGGTGAAGCGCATAATCCGGTCAGGTGTTCGCCACAGGTCGATCGTTTGAACCACCCAGTACGCGGCGAACTCGAGGATCAGCGCCACCTCGGCCAGCAGGCCCCAATGGCCCCCCAACCCTCTCGAGAAATTAACCCAGAGAACCGCAATCAACGTCGCCAACATCAGCCAGGCTATTGCCCAGTAGATCCGCTTATAGCCGCGCTGATGCGCGGACTTCGACGGGTCCTCGCGCCCGACGACGTACGCGGTGCAGAACGTGGTGGCGATGAAGGCCGAGAGCATCAGTATCGCGGCGGCGCCGTGTGCACACTTCTTGAACGTGCCCGGAAAGAAAAGCAGCGCGATGAGGCCGAGCGCCATGATCAGCCAGAAAACGCACAGCGCCACTATTGCGCCCAGCCTTCGTTTCCGCGGAGGGCGGCCGCGCTTCCATTGGTAGAGCATCACCGACCAGATCACCAGATAGCCCAGACCCAATGCGATGGCCGCCGCCCAAACATTGGGCAGGATGGAGGCTTTGGCAGTGTCGTCGAAGTCGAGCGGCAGATTTGCTGGCCCGGGGCACAGGTCGTCGGGTCGAGACTGCGGCACTATCGCCGCGGTCAATGCACTGACACCGGCCAGAGTCAACAAGACATCCTCGGTGTCGGTGCTGCCCCGATAGATGATGAAGAGCGTGCCGAGCGCCAGGAGCGCGGCGATGACGATGCTGTGCGCCGAGGTGTAATAGTACGTGCTGAGGGCCGATTGCCAGCAGGGCGCGGACCTCTTTTCGATGAGCACCCCCGCAACGACCATCACCATGAGTACGACCATGGCGACGCGTAAGTCGCGGTATATGGCAAGCGTCATGGGAGTGCGGAGCGGGCCTTGGCCGCCCGCGCCGCTTGGCTGGCTCACGCGGCCCACACTTCTCGATGACGGGCGCTTTCGCCCTTTTGGTTCGCTTCAGTCATATCGCGACCTGTTTGTGGACGAAGTTGATTTGGCTGCTGCAGATTTTAGGGATATTGGTCTAGCGATGTGCAGCTACGCGGTTTTTGATATCCCTAGGGCGTGACGAGGATCTTGCAGTGCCGCTCGGGGTCGGCGAGATCGTCGAAAGCCGTACCGACCGCGTCGAGGCCGACTTCGCCGGTGATCAGCGGGCTGACGTCGATGTCGCCCTCGGCCAGGGCGCGTAGCGAGTCGCCGAACTCCTCGGGCGTGTAGGCGAGTACGAATTGGACGTTGATTTCTTTGGCGATCGCAAAGAACGGATGCACCGTATCGGGTTGCATGCACACACCTGCGACCACCAGTCGCGTGCCGCTCCGCGCCCGAAGGAGAACGTCATCGATGATGCCGGGCACGCCGACCGCCTCGAACACCACCGCGGGCTTGACGGTGTCGAAGGGCGAACCCTGCGCCGCGTCCAGTGTCTGGTGGGCTCCCATCGCCGTGGCCAGCTCACGGCGTTTGGGCGAAAAATCCGATGCCACAATGGCTTCGACGCCTTTCGCACGCAGCGCGGCGATGATGGCGATCCCGATCGGGCCACAGCCGAGCACCAGGGCCGTCTCGCCGGGCGCGATACTGGACTTGTTGACCGCATGCAGCCCCACGGCCATCGGCTCGGTGAGCGCGGCGTGCTTGAGGTCCAGGCCGTTGGGGATCGGCAGCAGCAGCGGCGCCGAGAGCAGCATCCGTTCGGCGTAGCCGCCGATGGTGCTGTTGCTGTAGACGATCGGCTCGACGCCCTTGGCGGACAACAGCACCGGTAACGACGTCACGAGAGTGCCCGGCGGATGGGTCTCGGTGTCCGGCCCGGCTTCGAGGATCTCGACGCTGAACTCGTGACCCATGAAGATGTCGTGCCTCAGGTCGACGTGCATGCCGCCCGTGCCGCCGGCCACCCGGTCGCTCATCTCCAGCACCTGCGCGCCGTGGGCGGCGAAATGCAAGTCGGAGCCGCAGATTCCGCACGCCCGCACGCCCACCAGCACCTGACCGGCCTCCGGTATCGGGTCGGGCACGTCGTCCCGGTAGACCATGCGGCCGTCCCGCAGCACCGCCGCGCGCATCAGTGCACCGCGTCTTTCTGCTCGTCGACGTGTTCGGTGATGGCCTTCACCACCGCTTCGCCGGCCCGGCCGATCAATTGGTCGCGTTTGCCCTTCGCCCAGTCGTGCGAGGAGCGGGACGCTTCGAGCTGTCGTTTGAAGTGCGGAATCACCTTGCGCGCCATCAGGTCATAGCTGTGGTACGTCGCCTGCGGCGACGCCCAGTCGTGGCCGAGCATCAGCAGGGTGCCGAAGCCGCCGGAGCGGTCGAGCAGATCCTCGATGTGGGCGATGGCGTCCTCCGGAGTGCCGATGCAGCAGTTTCCCTTCGCCGCGTAGTCGGCGACGAACTCGTGCGGCGTCTGGGTGCCTTCCACGCTGTTGGCCAGCGGCACAAACCCGGCGGCGCCAAAGTAATTCGCGAAATCCTGCAGTCCGTAGGTGCAGTCGTCAATGGCTTGCTCACGGCTGTCGGCGATGTGCATGATGCTCAGGACGCGCCAGCCGGCCCGGTCCGGCTCCTCCCGGCCCACCTTCGCGGCCTGTTCGCGGACCACGTCCCAGGTGGTTTCCAGCGCCGCGTAGCCGCCCGGTACCGACATCGACAACGACAGCAGCGAGGTGCCCAGTGCACCCGCCAGCCGCGGGCCCGACGGCGAAATCATTGCCGCCGTGGAGATCTCGGGATACGGCCAGGTGTAGGGCCGGATATGCAACTGCGCGTCTCGCAGGGTGAACCAATCGGAGTGACGGTCTATGCGTTCGGTGGGTGCGGCGCGGAACAGCGCCAGGATCGCCTCGAGAGACTCCTGCATCATTCGACGCTGCTCGATCGGGTCGATGCCCATCATGTAAGCGTCCGAGGGCAACGCGCCGGGGCCGGTGCCGAACATCACCCGCCCGCGGGTCAGGTGATCCAGCAGCACCCAGCGGTCGGCGACCATGAGCGGATGGTGGTAGGGCAGCGACACGACGCCGGTGCCCAGCCGGATGTGTTTGGTGCGCTCGGCCGCCGCCGCGATGAACACCTCCGGGCAGGCGATCAGTTCGTAGCCACCGGAGTGGTGCTCGCCGAACCACGCCTCGTCGAATCCCAGCCGGTCCAGGGCGACGACGCGTTCCATGTCGTATTCCAGTGCCACGGTTGGGGATTGGCCGATGGGATGAAACGGGGTGATGAAGACACCGAAACGCAGGGGCGCGCTCATTGCAGCTCCAATCCGTTGAGGAATTCCAGTAAGGCCGCATTCACCTCGTCGGGGCGCTCCTGCTGCAGCCAATGCCCGGCGCCCTCGATCATCACCTGTCGGTACGGGCCCGAGATGGCATCCGCAGCGCGATCGGTGCGGGTGAAAGCCAGGACGGGATCGGCCGTCCCGCCGATGAACAGACAGGGGACCGGGATCTTCGCACCGTCGAGTTCGGCGGTGGTCTCCCAGTTGCGGTCGAAATTGCGATACCAGTTCAGTCCGCCGGTGAAACCGGTACCGGTGAACTCGGCGATGTAGTGGTCGAGCTCGTCCTGGGTTATCCAGTCCGGCAACGCGTCGGGCTCGGGCAGCCGCTCGATGAAACCTTCCGGCCCGGGGGCCACCATCCGTAACGCCGCGGCCTTGTCGCCGGATGTCCCCAGGCTGCCCATCATGCGGCGCATCACCCGAGCGGGATCGGCGTTCAATTCGGCGTCGGCGACGCCGGGCTCCTGGAAGTACAGGATGTAGAAGAAGTTCTCGCCGAACGTCTTGCGCCACGCCGTCGTCGGCGCCACCCGCGGGCGCGGCGTCACCGGCACGCTCATCGCGGCGACGGCCGCGGCCCGGTCCGGGTGCAGCAGCGGGGCGTTCCACACCACGGCGGCACCCCAGTCGTGCCCGACCCACACGGCGCGCTGTGCGCCGACGTCGTCGAGCAGACCGACCAGGTCGGCGGTCAGCTGATGAATGTCGTAGGCGTCGACGGCATCCGGACGATCCGAACCGCCGTAGCCGCGCTGATCGGGTGCCAGCACGTGGTAGCCGGCGTCGGCGAGGACGGGTATCTGGTGACGCCAGGAGTAGGCGAGTTCGGGAAAGCCGTGCGCCAGGAGCACCACGGGTGCGCCTCTGTCGCCCGCTTCGGTCACTCGCAGCCGCACACCATTGGTCTCTACTAACCGTTCGGTTGGGGGCACCGTCTCACCAAAGCACAACGGTTGCTGGCTGAGAAGGCCCCGAACGGTGTTGGCTCGCCGGACGGCGCTCGGTTGACGATCAAAAAGGCGGCAGCCGGGAATACTCGATTCGATGCGACTGGACCATGTGGTGCTGTGGACCGAAAATCCGCGGGTGTCGATGGACTTCTACACCCGCGTCGTCGGGCTGGAACCGGTCCGCTTCGCCGAATTCGAAGCTGGAGACGCGCCGTTTCCGAGCGTGCGGGTCTGCGCGGACTCCATCATCGACTTGATGCCCGCCGACGGCGTTACGGCGACCGAAGCGTTGACCCGCATCGAGGGCAGCGCCGGCCACCCGGTCAACCACGTCTGCCTGGCGCTGTCGAAGGCCGAATACGATGCGCTGGACCGGCGGCTGCAGGCCGAAGGCGTGGACACCAGCGCACGGCTGAACCGCAGCTTCGGCGCGCGGGGGTGGGCGCCGCAGGGGTACTACTTCCCCGATCCGGACGGCAACGTGGTCGAGGCGCGGTATTACGAGTAGCCGGGAACTGCCGGTCGTTAACTGAGCAGGACGGCGGCGGCCTGGCGCATGCGCCCCGGCTCTGCCGGAGCTGGCGATCGCCACTGGCGGTATGGTGTCGACCCGCTGCGCCCCGGCTCTGCCGGAGCTGGCGATCGCCACTAGCGGTATGGTGTCGACCCGCTGCGCCCCGGCTCTGCCGGAGCTGGCGATCGCCACTAGCGGTAGCCTGGACTTTTCCAGCTGCGTGCACATCGGGGAAGGACCTGGCCGGCAAGGCCGATGATTGATGAACCGGAAAAACGTGATTCGCACCATCACGGCGATTGCTGTCGTGGTGCTGCTCGGCTGGTCGTTCTTCTATTTCAGCGACGACACCCGCGGCTACAAGCCCGTCGACACGTCGGTGGCGATGGCCCAGATCAACGGCGACAACGTCAAAAGCGCACAGATCGACGACCGCGAACAGCAACTTCGATTGACCCTGAAGAAGGGCAACGGTGACACCGACAATTCGAACAAGGTCATCACCAAATTCCCCAGCGGCTACGCCGTCGACCTGTTCAACGCGCTGACCGCCGAGAACGCGAAGGTCAGCACCGTCGTCAACCAGGGCAGCATCCTGGGTGAACTGTTGGTCTACGTCCTGCCGCTGCTGCTGCTGGTCGGGCTGTTCGTGATGTTCTCCCGCATGCAGGGCGGCGCCCGGATGGGTTTCGGCTTCGGCAAGTCGCGCGCCAAACAGCTCTCCAAGGACATGCCCAAGACCACGTTCGCCGACGTCGCCGGCGTCGACGAGGCGGTCGAGGAGCTCTACGAGATCAAGGACTTCCTGCAGAACCCCGGCCGCTATCAGGCGCTGGGCGCCAAGATCCCCAAGGGCGTGCTCTTGTACGGGCCGCCGGGAACCGGTAAGACGCTGCTGGCCCGCGCGGTCGCCGGGGAGGCCGGGGTTCCGTTCTTCACGATCTCGGGCTCCGACTTCGTCGAGATGTTCGTCGGCGTCGGTGCGTCCCGGGTGCGCGACCTGTTCGATCAGGCCAAGCAGAACAACCCGTGCATCATTTTCGTCGACGAGATCGACGCGGTGGGCCGCCAGCGCGGCGCGGGCCTCGGTGGCGGTCACGACGAGCGCGAGCAGACACTCAACCAGTTGCTGGTCGAGATGGACGGGTTCGACCCCCGGGCCGGCGTCATCCTGATCGCGGCCACCAACCGACCGGATATCCTGGACCCCGCGCTGCTGCGTCCCGGCCGCTTCGACCGGCAGATCCCGGTGTCCAATCCTGACCTGGCGGGTCGCAAAGCGGTGCTCGAAGTGCACTCCAAGGGCAAGCCGATCGGCCCCGACGCCGACCTCGCCGGGCTGGCCAAACGCACCGTCGGCATGACCGGTGCCGACCTGGCCAACGTCATCAACGAGGCGGCGCTGCTCACCGCACGCGAGAACGGCACCGTCATCACCAGCGCCGCCCTGGAGGAAGCGGTGGACCGGGTGATCGGTGGGCCGCGGCGCAAAGGCCGGATCATCAGCGAGCAGGAAAAGAAGATCACCGCCTACCACGAGGGCGGGCACACGCTGGCCGCCTGGGCGATGCCCGATATCGAGCCGATCTATAAGGTCACGATTTTGGCGCGGGGGCGCACCGGCGGGCACGCGGTGGCGGTGCCGGAGGAAGACAAGGGCCTGCGGACCCGCTCGGAGATGATCGCGCAGCTGGTATTCGCCATGGGTGGGCGCGCCGCCGAGGAGCTGGTCTTCCGGGAGCCGACGACGGGCGCGGTGTCCGACATCGAGCAGGCGACCAAGATCGCGCGCGCGATGGTCACCGAATTCGGCATGAGCTCCAAACTCGGTGCGGTCAAATACGGTTCGGAGCACGGCGACCCGTTCCTGGGTCGCACCATGGGGACCCAGGCCGACTACTCGCACGAGGTCGCCCGCGACATCGACGACGAGATCCGCAAACTGATCGAGGCCGCCCACACGGAGGCGTGGGAGATCCTCACCGAATATCGCGACATCCTCGACACGTTGGCCGGCCAGCTGCTGGAAAAGGAAACCCTGCACCGGGCCGAGCTGGAGGGCATCTTCTCCGGCGTCGAAAAACGCCCGCGGCTCACCATGTTCGACGATTTCGGCGGCCGCATCCCGTCGGACAAACCGCCGATCAAGACGCCCGGCGAGCTGGCCATCGAGCGCGGCGAGCCTTGGCCCCCGCCGGTTCAAGAGCCCGCCTTCAAGGCGGCCATCGCGCGGGCCAGTGAGGCCGCCGCGGCCGCGCAGGCCGAGGCCGAGCGAAACGCCAACGGCGGCAATGGTTCTCATGGTGCTCCAGGCGGTAACCGCCAGGGCGAGCCGCAGGGGCAAACGCAACCCGACTACGGCGCCCCGGCCGGCTGGCGCGCGCCGGGCTGGCCGCCGCCGCAACAACCGCCCAATTACTGGCATCCGCCCGCGCAACCCGGCCAGCAGCCGCACTGGCAGCAACCGGCACGCGGCTACGCCGCACCGCAGGGGTATCCCGGACAGCAGGGCGGCCCGGGTGGTCAGCAAAGTTATCCCGGTCAGCAGGGCGGCGCGGGTCACCCGGGTCAGCCACATCCCGCCTATCCGCCGTATCCGCCGCCCGGCCAACCCGCCCCGCGGGGCGGCTCGCCCGACCGGCAGGATGACGACGTAAGCCGGTCCAACCCGCCGGCTCACGGCTGAGCAAACGGAGGATTCGATGGCCTTACGTGGTTTGGGGCCGGATACCGCGATGCACACGACACGGCTGTTCGATCAGGAGCGCGCCGAGGCCGCGGTCCGCGAGTTGCTGCACGCGATAGGTGAAGACCCCGACCGGGATGGTTTGCGGGAAACGCCGGCCCGGGTCGCCCGCGCCTATCGCGAGATGTTCGCCGGGCTCTACACCGACCCGGACAGCGTGTTGAACACGATGTTCGACGAGGATCACGACGAGCTGGTGCTGGTCAAGGAGATCCCGCTGTACTCAACGTGTGAGCACCATTTGGTGTCGTTCCACGGGGTGGCTCACGTGGGCTACATCCCGGGCAACGACGGCCGGGTCACCGGCCTGTCGAAGATCGCCCGGCTGGTCGATCTGTACTCCAAGCGGCCCCAGGTGCAGGAGCGACTCACCAGCCAGATCGCCGACGCGCTGGTGAAAAAGCTCAATCCGCGCGGCGTGATCGTCGTGGTGGAGGCCGAGCACCTGTGCATGGCGATGCGCGGGGTACGCAAGCCCGGAGCGATCACCACCACCTCGGCGGTGCGCGGACTGTTCAAGACCAACGCCGCTTCTCGAGCCGAAGCGCTCGACCTGATACTGCGTAAGTGAGTCTGGCGCCTGTGCAGGTAATGGGAGTCCTGAACGTCACTGACGATTCGTTCTCCGACGGCGGCCGCTATCTCGACCCCGACAAGGCCGTCTCGCAGGCCTTGGCCCTGATCGCCGACGGCGCCCACATCGTCGACGTCGGGGGAGAGTCGACCCGTCCCGGCGCCGCGCGGATCGATCCGCACGTCGAGACGTCCCGCGTCTTGCCCGTTGTGAAAGATCTTGCGGCACAAGGCATCACGGTCAGCATCGATACCATGCACGCCGACGTCGCGCGGGCGGCGCTGTGCGCCGGAGCGCGGATCGTCAACGACGTGTCCGGCGGCCGCGCCGATCCCGCCATGGCGCCGCTGCTGGCCGAGGCGAAAGTGCCCTGGGTGCTGATGCATTGGCGATCGGTGTCGGCCGAGCGGCCGCACGCGGTGCCGCACTACCGGGACGTGGTCGCCGAGGTGCGCGACGAGCTGCTGGCCAGCGTCGACGCCGCGGTGACCGCCGGTGTCGACCCCGGGCGGCTGATGATCGATCCAGGGCTGGGCTTTGCCAAGACGGCACAACACAATTGGGCGCTGCTGCATGCCCTGCCGCAACTGGTCGCCACCGGCATCCCGGTGCTCCTGGGTGCATCGCGCAAACGATTCCTCGGTGCGTTGCTGGCCGGGTCCGACGGTTCGCCGCGACCGCCCGATGGGCGTGAGACGGCCACCGCGGTGGTTTCGGCGCTGGCCGCCCTGCATGGCGCTTGGGGGGTGCGCGTGCACGACGTACGCGCCACGGTCGATGCCCTCAAGGTCGTGGCGGCCTGGACCGACGGGTCGCACCCGGAACCGGCTGGCGACAATGGCTGATCGAATCGAGTTGCGCGGCTTGCAGATTCGCGGACAACACGGGGTTTTCGACCACGAGCGTGCCAACGGTCAGGACTTCGTCGTCGACATCACGGTGTGGATCGACCTCGTCGACGCCGCGGCCAGCGACGAACTGGCCGACACCTACGACTACGCCGCGCTGGCCCAATTGGCCGCCGACGTGGTCGCCGGCCCCGCGCGCAATCTGATCGAAACCGTCGCAGCCCAGATCGCCGACCGGGTGATGGTCGACGAACGCGTGCACGCCGCCGAGGTGGCGGTGCACAAGCCGCAGGCCCCGATCCCGCAGCAGTTCGCCGACGTCTCGGTGGTGGTGCGGCGGTCGCGCCGCGGTGGCCGCGGTTCGGTGATCCCGGCGGGCGGGGCGCCATGACCCGCGTTGTGCTGTCCATCGGCTCCAATCTGGGCGACCGGCTGGCGCGGCTGCAATCGGTGGTCGACGGGCTGGCCGATGCGGTGCTTGCCGTGTCGCGGGTGTACGAGACCGACCCGTGGGGGCGGGTGGATCAGGCCCCGTTCCTCAACGCGGTGCTGATCGCCGACGACCCGGACTGCGACGGGCAGGGCTGGCTGCGGCGGGGGCAGGAGTTCGAGCGCGCGGCGGGCCGGGTGCGCGGCGAGCGATGGGGCCCGCGCACCCTCGACGTCGACCTGATCGCCTGCTACGGCCCTACCGAGGTGATCTCCCGGGAGAACAACCTGACGCTGCCGCATCCGCTGGCCCACCTGCGGGCGTTCGTGCTCATCCCATGGCTGGATGTCGACCCGGACGCTCGGCTGACGCTGGCCGACGGGCCGCAGCCGGTTGCCGGCCTGCTCGCCCAGCTGGAGGCCGCCGATCGGGACGGGGTGCGGCCGACCGGACTGACGTTGCGGCCGAATGGGAACCCGCCGGCCGGCCGGGGGCCGGCGAGCTGATGGGCCCTACCCGCAAGCGCGACCTGACCGCCGCGGTGGTCGCCGCCGCCGTCGTGGGGTATTTGCTGGTCAACGGCCTCTACCGGTGGTTTCCCCCGATCACGGTGTGGACCGGCCTGTCGCTGCTGGCGGTGGCCGTCGTGGAGGCGCTGTGGGCGCGCTATGTGCGGGCCAGGATCAGCGAGGGCGAAATCGGGTCGGGTCCGGGCTGGCTGCACCCGCTTGCGGTGGCGCGCAGCCTGATCGTCGCCAAGGCCTCTGCTTGGGTCGGCGCGTTGATGCTGGGCTGGTGGGTCGGCATCCTGGTGTACTTCCTGCCCCGCAAATCCTGGTTGCGGGCCGCCGCCGAGGACACCTCGGGGACCGTGGTGGCGGCCGTCAGCGCGCTGGCGCTGCTGATCGCCGCGCTGTGGCTGCAACACTGTTGCAAGTCGCCGCCGGATCAGACGGAACACGGCGAGGGTGCGGAAAGCTAGGCCCCGCCACGGATTGCCCGCGGTGGGCGGGCGGTTAACCCCCGCGACCCCGCGGATAACGCGCGCGAGAATCGCCGAAGGCGCGCGACACGCGGATTGACCTCGCACAGGTACTCTCAGGCCATGACCGTTCTGTCCCGCGGCGCCCGGGTCCGGCGCGGCGGCCGCAGGCCGGGGTGGGTGCTCTTGACGGCGTTGCTGGTCCTCGCGATGGGGGCCAGCTCCGCATTGGTTTTCACCAATCGGGTGGAACTTCTCAAGCTCGCTGTAATCCTGGCGCTGTGGGCCGCAGTCGCCGGCGCCTTCGTTTCCGTGCTTTATCGCCGCCAAAGCGACGCCGATCAGTCCCGGGTCCGCGATCTCAAGCTGGTTTACGACCTTCAGCTGGACCGGGAGATCTCGGCCCGGCGTGAATACGAGCTGACCGTCGAGTCGCAGCTGCGCCGCGAGCTGGCCTCCGAGCTGCGCGCTCAGGCCGCCGACGATCTGGCCGAGTTGCGCGCGGAGCTTTCCGCCCTGCGGACCAGCCTGGAAATCCTGTTCGACACCGACCTGGCGCACCGGCCAGCCCTCGGCGGCACGCCGGACGCCGAGCCGCAACCGGAGCGCGCGTACAGCGAGTGGGATCGCAACGGCGAGAATCCCCGCGACACTCCGGTCGATTGGGTGTCCAGCGACCGCGTGACGTCGGTGCCGCAGGACAGCCGCACCGATGACGCCATCATCGACGTCCCCGAGGAACCGCTGGTCCCCCCGCGGCAGCAGCCGTCGCCGCACCGCCGGGAGCGGGTGCCAAACCAGTACGAGCCGGCGCCGGATCCCGCGTACGCCCAGGACCCGGCGTACGCCGAGGACACCCCCTATGCGGGGCCGGCGGAGCCGCGATTCGAGCCGCGCCCCCAGCCGCCGCCAGCCGCGGCTGCGGCGCAGTTCGCACCGGAGCCGCCGCCGGAGCCCCAACCGCAGCGCGAACCAGAACGAGCGCCGGAACCGCAACCACAGCCCCAGGCGCAGTGGCCGGGGCAGGGCTGGCAGCCGGTCGCCGCGGAAGGCCAGTGGTTGCCTCCCGGCGCGCCGGGGAGCAATTGGGCCGGCGCGGATTTTCGCGCGGAATCGTCCGGTGGGCGGCGGCGCGCCCGGCATTCGGGCGTCGACGAAGCCTGGGATGGCCCGCCCGTCGAGCCCGTGCCGGCACCGCAGTACGGCGACTCCGGCCGCCGCGCACGGTCTCGCCACTCGGCGGAGTACCGCGACTACGGGGTGAACAACTTCTCGCCGAACAACGAACCGTCGCCCGGACCTTCCGCCGCGCCGCCCCCGCCGGCCGCCGCGACGCCACCCCCGCCGCCGGCTCCCCCGATGCACCCCGGTCCATCCGCGGGCGCGCCACCGCCGCCGCGGCTGGCGCCGCCGCCGGCACCGGAGCAGGCGCCCAGGCACGGCGGTGACCCGCAGCAGCAAGAGGACCCCAACGGCGCGGGAGATGGCAGCCCCACCGGGGGCCAATCGGTGGCCGATCTGCTGGCCCGCCTGCAGGTGCAGCCCTCCCAAGGCGGCCGGCGACGCAGACGTGACTAGCCGACCTGGGAGCTTCCTCACATTGGGTAATGCCTGGTAATCGACTACAGTCGTAGTGACCGAACGGTACCCACCAGGTGGGACCGGAACGAACAAGATATCTGTGAGGTCGTCTGCGATGGTGCAGCTCGACGGTTTGCGCCCGGCTCGGCTCAAGGTGGGAATCATCTCGGCCGGCCGCGTGGGCACCGCTCTCGGTGTCGCGCTGGAGCGCGCGGACCACGTCGTGGTGGCGTGTAGCGCCATCTCCCATGCCTCGCGGCAGCGCGCACAACGCCGGCTGCCCGATACGCCGGTGGCTCCACCGCCCGAGGTGGCCGCCGGTGCCGAGCTGTTGCTGCTCGCGGTCCCGGACAGCGAACTCGCCGGCCTGATATCGGGGCTGGCCGCTACGTCTGCGGTACGGCCCGGAACCATCGTGGTCCACACGTCCGGCGCCAACGGGATCGGCATTCTCGAGCCGCTTGCGCAGCACGGCTGCATCCCGCTCGCGATCCACCCGGCGATGACCTTCACCGGCTCGGATGAAGACATCAGCCGGCTGGCCGATTCCTGCTTCGGCGTCACCGCGGCCGACGAGATCGGATATGCGATCGGGCAATCGCTGGTGCTGGAGATGGGCGGCGAACCGTTCTGCGTCGCCGACGAGGCCCGCGTCCTGTACCACGCCGCGCTCGCCCACGCAGGCAACCACATCGTGACCGTGCTCGCCGACGCGCTCGACGCGCTGCGCGCGGCACTGCGCGGCAGCGAACTGCTCGGCCAACAGACCGTCGACGATCAACCGGGCGGCATCGCCGAACGCGTCATCGGACCGCTGGCCAGGGCCGCGCTGGAGAACACCCTGCGACGCGGACAGGCGGCCCTCACCGGTCCGGTCGCTCGCGGTGACGCTGCCGCCGTCGCGGCGCATCTGTCCGCGCTGGGGGAGGTCGGGCCCGAGCTCGCGCAGGCGTACCGGGTGAACGCCCTGCGGACCGCCCAGCGCGCGCACGCCCCCAAAGACGTCGTGGAGGTGCTGGCGCCATGAGTCCCGGCAAGGCCCCGGCCTTCACGGCGGGCGAACTCAACGTCTATGCCGCGCCGCGCGATGTCGCCGACGTCAGCCGCGCCCTGCGCCACACCGGGCGCCGGGTGATGTTGGTGCCCACCATGGGTGCGCTGCACGACGGACACCTGGCGTTGGTGCGCGCGGCCAAGCGGGTGCCCGGCGCGGTGGTGGTGGTGTCGATCTTCGTCAACCCGCTGCAATTCGGCGCCGGCGAGGACCTCGACGCCTACCCGCGGACCCTGGACGACGACGTCGCACTGCTGCGGGCCGACGGCGTCGAAATCGTGTTCACCCCGACGGCCGCCGCGATGTATCCCGACGGTCTGCGCACCACCGTGCAGCCGGGGCCGCTGGCGGCCGAGCTGGAGGGCGCTGTCCGGCCGACCCATTTCGCGGGAATGCTCACCGTCGTGTGCAAGCTGCTGCAGATCGTGCGGCCGGACCGAATCTTCTTCGGGGAGAAGGATTATCAGCAGCTGGTGCTGGTCCGTCAGATGGTCGCCGACCTCAACATCGACGCGCAGGTGATCGGCGTGCCGACGGTCCGGGAATCCGACGGCCTGGCGATGTCGTCGCGCAACCGCTACCTGGACCCCACGCAACGCGAACTGGCCGTGACGCTTTTGGCCGCGCTGACGGCCGGTGCGCACGCCGCGCACGACGGCGGGGCGGCCGCGCTGGCCGCGGCGCGCGCGGTGCTGGACGCCGTACCGGACCTCACCGTGGACTACCTCGAGCTGCGCGACGCCGGGCTCGGACCGGCGCCCGCCCACGGTTCGGCCCGGCTGCTGGTCGCGGCCCGGCTGGGCACCACCAGGCTCCTGGACAACATCGAAATGCAGATCGAAACACCCGCCGGCACCGCTGGGCCGGACGGACACCACGAATACGCCCAATCACCTTGGAGGAATTGATGCTACGGACGATGCTCAAGTCGAAGATCCACCGGGCCACCGTCACGCAGGCCGACCTGCACTACGTCGGCTCGGTGACCATCGACGCCGATCTGATGGACGCCGCGGACCTGCTCGAGGGCGAACAGGTCACCATCGTCGACGTCGACAACGGCGCCCGTCTGGTCACTTACGCTATCACCGGCGAGCGCGGCAGCGGTGTGATCGGAATCAATGGTGCCGCAGCGCATCTCGTCCACCCGGGCGACCTGGTTATCCTGATCGCCTACGGGACGATGGAGGACGCCGAGGCGCGTGCCTACCGGCCGCGCATCGTGTTCGTCGACGCCGACAACAAGCAGATCGACCTGGGCAGCGATCCGGCGTTCGTGCCCGACGACGCGGCCGAGCTACTCAATCCCCGGATCGTTGCGCGGTAGCCGTGCTGCTGGCGATCGACGTCCGTAACACCCACACCGTCGTCGGGCTGATCTCGGGATCCAAAGAGCACGCAAACGTCGTGCAGCAATGGCGGATCCGCACCGAAGCGGAGATCACCGCCGACGAATTGGCGCTGACCATCGACGGTCTCATCGGCGACGATTCGGAGCGGCTCACCGGCGCCGCGGCGCTCTCGACCGTCCCCTCGGTGCTGCACGAGGTGCGGCTGATGCTCGATCAGTACTGGCCGTCGGTGCCGCACGTGCTCATCGAGCCCGGGGTGCGCACCGGCATCCCGCTGCTCGTCGACAATCCCAAGGAAGTGGGCGCCGACCGAATCGTCAACTGCCTGGCCGCTTTTCACCGGTTCAACGCGCCCGCCATCGTCATCGACTTCGGATCCTCGATCTGTGTGGACGTCGTGTCGGCCAAAGGCGAATTCCTCGGCGGCGCGATCGCGCCGGGATTGCAGGTGTCCTCCGACGCCGCCGCGGCCCGCTCGGCGGCCCTGCGCCGGGTGGAGTTGACCCGGCCCCGCTCGGTGGTGGGCAAGAACACCGTCGAGTGCATGCAGGCGGGGGCCGTCTTCGGTTTCGCCGGTCTGGTCGACGGCTTGGTGGGGCGCATCCGCGAGGACGTGGACGGATTTGCCGGCGACGACGTCGCGATCGTCGCCACCGGCCACACCGCGCCGCTGCTGCTGCCCGGATTGCAGACCGTCGCTCACTACGACCAGCACTTGACCCTGCACGGCCTGCGGCTGATCTTCGAGCGCAACCGCGACGCCCAGCGCGGCCGGCTGAAGACGGCACGCTGACCCACGCGCCCGGGGCCCCGCAAAGCCGTCGGCGCACCCGCAAAGCGCAGTCCTTTAAGCTGGCACGTCGTGAGTGCCGACGACCTAGACGTTCCCGAGCAGTACCGAATTCGCCGCGATAAGCGCGCTCGGCTGCTCGCCGAGGGGCACGACCCCTACCCGGTCGCCGTCGAACGCACCCACACGCTGGCTCAGGTCCGCGCCGCCCATCCCGACCTACCGGTCGACACCGCGACCGATGACGTCGTCGGCGTGGCCGGCCGGGTGATCTTCGCCCGTAACTCCGGCAAACTCTGCTTCGCCACGCTGCAAGAGGGCGACGGCACCAGCCTGCAGGTGATGATCAGCCTCGACAAGGTCGGCCGGCAATCCCTTGACGCCTGGAAGGCCGACGTCGACCTCGGTGACATCGTCTACGTGCACGGCAACGTGATCAGCTCACGACGCGGCGAACTGTCGGTGCTGGCCGACTCCTGGCAGATGGCGTCCAAGTCGCTGCGTCCGCTGCCGGTCGCGCACAAGGACATGAGCGAGGAGGCGCGCGTCCGGCAGCGCTACGTCGACCTGATCGTGCGCCCACAGGCGCGCACGGTGGCGCGGCAGCGGATCGCCGTCATCCGCGCGATACGCAACGCTTTGGAGCGCCGCGGGTTCCTCGAAGTCGAAACCCCGATGTTGCAGACGCTGGCCGGTGGGGCGGCCGCGCGGCCGTTCATCACGCATTCCAATGCACTGGACATCGATCTCTACTTGAGGATCGCGCCCGAACTGTTCCTGAAGCGCTGCGTCGTCGGTGGTTTCGACCGGGTTTTCGAACTAAATCGAGTGTTTCGAAACGAAGGTGCGGATTCCACGCATTCTCCGGAATTCTCCATGCTGGAGACCTACCAGGCGTACGGAACCTATGACGATTCAGCAGTAGTGACGCGCGAGCTTATTCAAGAGGTCGCCGATGAGGCCATCGGAACCCGACAACTCCCGCTTCCCGACGGCAGCGTCTACGACATAGACGGAGAATGGGCTTCCATACAAATGTACCCGTCATTGTCTGCGGCACTCGGCGAGGAGATCACGCCTGCGACGCCGGTCGAACAGTTGCTCGGAATCGCCGATCGGCTCAGCGTCGAGATTCCCGCCGACCGCGGCTACGGACACGGAAAGATCGTCGAGGAACTGTGGGAGCACACCGTGGGCAACGCGCTCGTCGCTCCGACCTTTGTGCGGGATTTCCCGGTCGAGACAACGCCTTTGACGCGCCAGCACCGTAGCATCGCGGGCGTCACCGAGAAGTGGGATCTCTATCTGCGTGGAGTCGAATTGGCCACCGGATATTCCGAATTGAACGATCCCGTCGTGCAGCGTGAGAGGTTCGCCGCGCAGGCGCGCGCGGCCGCCGCGGGCGACGATGAGGCCATGGTGCTCGACGAAGATTTTCTCGCCGCGCTCGAGTATGCGATGCCGCCGTGTACCGGAACGGGAATGGGCGTCGACAGGTTGTTGATGACTTTGACTGGTCTGTCAATTCGAGAGACAGTTTTGTTCCCGATTGTTCGGCCCCAGTCGTAGTTGAAACTATCAATGTGCGGCTTCCGTACAGATTGAGTATGCTTCCCTGTTATGGCACATTGGTGACCCGGGGAGGTTTGATCCGATCTGCTAGTAACTGTTCAGGACGAAATGCGAGGATAAGCCAATGGCCAAAAAAGTGACCGTCACCCTGGTCGATGATTTCGACGGTGCCGGCGCAGCCGACGAAACGGTGGAATTCGGACTTGACGGCGTGACCTACGAGATTGATCTTTCGTCCAAGAATGCCGCGAAACTGCGCAGCGATCTGAAGCAATGGGTGGAGGCCGGTCGCCGCGTCGGGGGCCGTCGCCGTGGCCGTTCCGGCTCGGGACGCGGCCGGGGCGCCATCGACCGTGAGCAGAGCGCGGCCATCCGCGAATGGGCCCGCCGGAACGGGCACAACGTCTCGACGCGGGGCCGCATCCCGGCCGACGTGATCGACGCGTTCCACGCAGCGACCTAGCAGTTCTCAAACCGGCGCCGGGGCTTGTGGGCCCGGGCGCCGGTTTGTCGTTTCGCTGGGCGCGAAACAATCGCCGGGCGGTCCGGGGAAACGAATTCGAACACCGCAACGTTTCCTCAGTTATGGCGGGCAACGCCGCAGGCACTCGCAGGTGAGATCGGCCTTGGATCGGCCCAGGAAAGACCGGGCGGGTCCGCAGCGCAGAACGCACGGCAAGGTTAGGCCCGCCGGCAAGCCGACCACTACAGTGGAGACAGGTACGCGATTCCGGCCACAGGGGTCCGGCAGGATTGCTCGAAGGGCCGCTAACTAGTTTGTACCGATGTTGAGGGAGAGCAGGTAACCCGATGTTTGAAAGATTTACCGACCGAGCACGGCGGGTCGTCGTCCTGGCGCAAGAAGAGGCCCGGATGCTCAACCACAACTACATCGGAACAGAGCACATCCTGCTGGGTTTGATCCACGAGGGCGAGGGTGTCGCGGCGAAGTCGCTGGAGTCGCTGGGCATCTCGCTCGAGGGCGTCCGCAGCCAGGTCGAGGAGATCATCGGCCAGGGCCAGCAGGCCCCGTCGGGACACATTCCGTTCACGCCCCGCGCCAAGAAGGTTCTCGAGCTGAGCCTGCGCGAGGCGCTGCAACTCGGTCACAACTACATCGGCACCGAGCACATTCTGCTGGGCCTGATCCGCGAGGGTGAGGGCGTGGCCGCCCAGGTGCTGGTGAAGCTGGGCGCCGAGTTGACGCGCGTGCGCCAGCAGGTCATCCAGCTGCTCAGCGGCTACCAGGGCAAGGAGTCCGCGGAGGCCGGCACCGGTGGCCGCGGCGGCGAGTCCGGCAGCCCGTCGACGTCGCTGGTGCTCGACCAGTTCGGCCGCAACCTGACGGCCGCCGCCATGGAAGGCAAGCTCGACCCGGTCATCGGCCGCGAGAAGGAAATCGAGCGGGTGATGCAGGTGCTGAGCCGGCGCACCAAGAACAACCCGGTGCTGATCGGCGAGCCCGGCGTCGGCAAGACCGCCGTCGTCGAGGGCCTGGCCCAGGCCATCGTGCACGGCCAGGTCCCCGAGACGCTGAAAGACAAGCAGCTCTACACGCTGGACCTGGGATCTTTGGTGGCGGGCAGCCGCTACCGCGGTGACTTCGAGGAACGCCTGAAGAAGGTGCTCAAGGAGATCAACACCCGCGGCGACATCATCCTGTTCATCGACGAGCTGCACACCCTGGTCGGTGCCGGCGCCGCCGAGGGCGCGATCGACGCCGCGAGCATCCTGAAGCCCAAGCTGGCCCGCGGCGAGCTGCAGACCATCGGTGCCACCACGCTCGACGAGTACCGCAAGTACATCGAGAAGGACGCGGCGCTGGAGCGCCGGTTCCAGCCGGTGCAGGTCGGCGAGCCGACCGTGGAGCACACCATCGAGATCCTCAAGGGTCTGCGCGACCGCTACGAGGCGCACCACCGGGTGTCGATCACCGACGGCGCGATGGTGGCCGCGGCCACCCTGGCCGACCGGTACATCAACGACCGGTTCCTGCCCGACAAGGCGATCGACCTGATCGACGAGGCGGGCGCCCGGATGCGAATTCGGCGGATGACCGCGCCGCCAGATCTGCGCGAGTTTGACGAGAAGATCGCCGAGGCGCGCCGGGAGAAGGAGTCGGCGATCGACGCCCAGGACTTCGAGAAGGCGGCCAGCCTGCGCGACCGCGAGAAGCAACTGGTCGGTCAGCGCGCCGAGCGCGAAAAGCAGTGGCGCTCAGGGGATCTCGACGTAGTCGCCGAGGTGGACGACAACGAGATCGCCGAGGTGCTGGGTAACTGGACCGGTATCCCGGTGTTCAAGCTCACCGAGGCCGAGACGACGCGGTTGCTGCGCATGGAGGACGAGCTGCACAAGCGGATCATCGGCCAGGAGGACGCCGTCAAGGCCGTCTCTAAGGCGATCCGCCGCACCCGGGCCGGGCTGAAAGACCCCAAGCGCCCGTCGGGTTCGTTCATCTTCGCCGGCCCGTCCGGTGTCGGTAAGACCGAGCTGTCCAAGGCACTGGCCAACTTCCTGTTCGGCGACGACGACGCGCTCATCCAGATCGACATGGGCGAGTTCCACGACCGGTTCACCGCGTCGCGGCTGTTCGGCGCGCCCCCCGGATACGTCGGGTACGAGGAGGGCGGCCAGCTCACCGAGAAGGTGCGGCGCAAGCCGTTCTCGGTGGTGCTGTTCGACGAGATCGAAAAGGCCCACCAGGAGATCTACAACAGCCTGTTGCAGGTCCTCGAGGACGGCCGGCTCACCGACGGCCAGGGTCGCACGGTCGACTTCAAAAACACCGTGCTGATTTTCACCTCGAACCTGGGCACCTCGGACATCTCGAAGCCGGTCGGCCTGGGCTTCACCCAGAGCGGCGGCGACAACAACTACGAGCGGATGAAGCAGAAGGTCAACGACGAGCTGAAGAAGCACTTCCGCCCGGAGTTCCTCAACCGGATCGATGACATCATCGTCTTCCACCAGCTGACCAAGGACGAGATCATCCGGATGGTCGACCTGATGATCACCCGGGTGGCCACCCAGCTCAAGAGCAAGGACATGGCCCTCGAGCTGACCGACAAGGCCAAGGCGTTGCTGGCCAAGCGTGGCTTCGACCCGGTGCTGGGCGCCCGCCCGCTGCGGCGCACCATCCAGCGCGAGATCGAGGACCAGCTCTCCGAGAAGATCCTGTTCGAGGAGGTCGGTCCGGGCCAGGTCGTCACGGTCGACGTGGACAACTGGGACGGCGAAAGCGCCGGCGAGGACGCCACATTCACCTTCATCGGTACCCGCAAGCCGCCGGCGGAGCCGGACCTGGCGAAAGCCGGGGCGCACAGCGCCGCGGACCCGGGACCGGACGTCCAGTAGCGATCAACAGAACAACGGGCGGTTAAGTCTTAGGCGGACTACCGCCCGTTTTCGCTGCCCCCTACACTGACCGTTGTCATCGACGTGTAACGGAATCTGGTGAAACCCCAGAACGGTCGCGCCACTGTCACAGTCAGACCCGAGACCCGTCATACCCAGCGGGGACGCGTTATCCCCAGAAGGAGTCCATTGTGTCCCACCCGCAGCTGACCGGCAGCCGCACCCGCTCGGTCGATCTGTCCGCGGCCCGCACCGCACTCTGGCTGGCGGCGACCGTCTTCCTCGCGTTGCTGGCGCTGTACTTCGTCGACATCGACCAGGGGGCCGTCTCGCTGTTCGGCAGCGATTCGCACGTGCACGAATTCGTGCACGACGCGCGGCACCTGCTCGGCTTCCCCTGCCACTGACCGCGTCTCGTGGAGAAACGCCTAATTGGCGGCGGTCTTCTTGCGGGAGCCGTTGGCGCGTTGCTGGCGTTCGTCTTCGCCCGCGTGTGCGCCGAGCCCGTCATCGCCCGCGCAATCGCCTTTGAAGACGGCCGCGCCGACGCCGAGAACGCCCACGGTGTGCACGAGCACGGCGCGGAGCTGTTCACCCGCGGCGTGCAATCGGGCCCCGGGCTGGGATTCGGTGTGCTGATCTTCGGCCTCGCCATGGGCGCGCTGTTCGCCGTGCTGTTCAGCGTGATCTATGCGCGGGCGCAAGTTGTTCAGCCGCAGCGGCTTTCGCTGCTGTTGGCGGCAGGCGCATTCGGGGCGGTGTACGTGGTGCCGTTCGTGAAATACCCGCCGAACTCGCCGGCCGTCGGGCAGGCCGACACGATCGGAGCGCGCACCGGCTGGTACCTGGTGATGGTGGTGCTGTCGGTGGTGCTGGCGATCGGCGCGGTATGGCTGGCGCGGCGGCTCGCAGCCCGGTTCGGCGTCTGGAACGCCGGGCTGCTGGCGGCCGCAGCGTATCTGGTGGCGATCGTGGTGCTGGCGGTGCCGCTGCCGACCGTCAACGAGACACCCGAACCGCTGCGCGACGCCGCGGGCACGATCGTCTATCCGGGATTTCCCGCCGACGTCCTTTACGAATTCAGGTTGCTGTCGCTGGCCACGCAGCTGGTGCTGTGGGCGGGCATCGGCCTGGTGTTCGCGGCGATCAGCGGGCGGCTGCTTTCGGTGCGGACGCGGCAGGCGTCGAGTATCGCGGCGTGACCGCCGTCGTCCGGCTGACGCTGCTCTCGCACGGCATGACGGACGCCATGGCGGGCGGGCGTTTTCCGGCCGACGAACCGCTGAACGCTCTCGGCCGCCGCCAGGTCGAGGCGACCGACGACGTCGCCGCGCAGCGCAGGATGTCCGGACCAGAGCGGCGCACCCGGCAGACCGCGAAACTGCTTGGCCTGCAAGCCGAAACGGAGCCGCTATTGGCCGACCTCGACTGTGGGCGGTGGCGCGGGGAGGCGCTTGAGGCCCTGCCGCCGGACGACGTCGAGGCTTGGCTGAGCCAACCGGGCGCCGCGCCGCACGGCGGCGAGTCGATCGCCGACCTGATCTTTAGGGCCGCGCGGTGGCTGGAGTCGTTGACCGCCAACCCATTACGCACAGTCGCGGTGACACACCCGGCGGTGATCCGGGCGGCCATCGTGGCGGCGCTGAACATCGACCCGGCGTCGTTCTGGCGGATCGACGTCGAGCCGGCCGGCCGCGTCGTCATGCACTTCCGCGGCGGCCGTTGGACTCTGCGGTTGTAGGCCTCAGCGCGGGGCGATCAGCGCGAACGCCTGCTTGGCGATCTTCAGCATCCAGCCGGTCACCGTCGGCCCGTGATCGCGGGGCCAGTTCAGCTGGAAGCTGACCACCCACGGCTGCCGCGTCTTGTCGACGGCATACCAGCTGAACGTCAGATCACCCGGCAGGCCACCGGCTTTCGCGCCGATGTACGGCCACACATTGTGGTCCAGCTGGATGCCCGCGACCGCGGAGAGGATCTCACGCACCGGCGCGGCCTTGCCGACCGCGTCGGCCTGCAGCGCCGCATGGACCCGACAGATGTCCTCGGCGTTGCCGTACCACTCCGCACCGTAGGAGGATGCCGGCGAATGGGCCCGCATCGGATCCGGGTCATACGGCGTGGAATTCGCCTGCTTCAGCAGTTGCGCGCGGACTTGCGGCGATCCGTGCTCCCATTGGCTGCGCAGGTCTGGCCGACCCCATCCGACGGAGAACAACTCGTACATGGTGGGGAACGGCGTCATGCTGGCCGGGTCGTGATGGCCGGCCGTGGCCAGCGCTTCGGAGATGGCGCGCGTTCCCATCTTCTCGATCAGCAGGTCGGTAGCCATGTTGTCACTGGTGGCGATCATCTTCTCGGCGGCGGTGCGTACCGAAACATGCGCTCCGGCAGGCAAAGCCAGCCCCGACGAGCCGACCGCCCGGCTCTTGTCGGTGACCGTCAGCTGGTCATCCCAGGCCACCGTCCCGTCCTTGATCGCGCCCGCCAGCGCGTGCAACACGTACAGCTTGAAAATCGATGCCAGCGGCAAGGATTCGTGTGTGTTGGTGCCCGCCACCGGATCGCAACGCCCATCGTCGACCTTGGCGACCTGATAGGAGTAGCGCGCACCGGTCTTGCTCAGCACCGCGTCGATGTCGTGCCACGAGCTGATGGTGGGCGCCTGGGTCTCGAGGTCGAAATGGTCCACCGAACCGGCGTCGTCGGTGTGAATCCGGATGTCTTGCCGGGCGCCGTAGGACGAGGTCAGGTGCAGGGTCGCCACGCTCGCGCCAAGGTCGACGCCGTTGAGCGTGAACGGCCGGTCCCACCACAGCGCCTCCATGGTGGTTTGAACCGACTCGACCTTGTCGGGCGCGGCAAGGGTGCCGACCCCGACCGGGCCGATCGGCCAGTCCGAGTTGAGCATGTCCAACGTCTGCTGGGCCCGGATGCCGGGCGGGGTGCGGGTGTCGATCTGTCGTCCCGGATTCGCCGCGTTCGCCTGCGGGGACGGGTTAGGGGCGCAACCGGGCGCCGAGGTCAACACCAACGCGGCGGCCGCGCTCAGCACCCACGCGCGGCGCCTGGCCGACAGCCCGCTAGCCAGCCTGCTTGTTGCCGGCAACGTCCATCACAACCTCGAATTCCAGCAGCGAGGCCCCGGTCGCCACCGGCTTCGCCCGCTCGCCGGAGTGCGCCTCGATGGCGGGCCCCTGCGCCCACGCCTGGAATGCCTCTTCGGACTCCCACTGGGTCACCACGAAGTAGCGGTTCTCGCCCTTGATCGGGCGGAGCAGCTGAAAGCCGAGGAAGCCGGGCTGGTTGTCGACGGCGTGCGCCCGGTGGGCGAACCGCTTCTCCAGTTCCGGGCCGGCGTCGGCGGGTACTTCGATTGCGTTGATCTTCACCACTGGCGACATGCCCGCTAGGCTACCTCGCCCATCCCCGTGCCCGGGTCGTGGGCGGTGCACGCAAGATGGTGCTATGCCCAGCCAGCTGTTGACTTGCCACGGGGGAGACGGCGACCCGCTGGTGCTGGTGCACGGCCTGATGGGACGGGGAACCACCTGGCCGCGGCAGCTGCCCTGGCTGACCCGGCTGGGCACTGTCTACACCTACGACGCGCCGTGGCATCGGGGCCGCGACGTCGAAGATCCGCACCCGATCAGCACCGAACGGTTCGTGGCCGACTTGGTCGACGCGGTGAGCACGCTGGAGGCGCCCGTCCGGGTGGTCGGGCATTCGATGGGCGCCCTGCACGCATGGTGCCTGGCCGCCGAGCGACCCGAGCTGGTTACCGCGCTGGTGCTCGAGGACATGGCGCCGGACTTCCGCGGCCGCACCACCGGCCCCTGGGAACCCTGGCTGCACGCCCTTCCGGTCGAATTCGGCTCCGCCGAGCGGGTTTTCGCCGAATTCGGACCGGTCGCCGGCCAATACTTCCTGGAGGCCTTCGACCGCACCGAAACCGGTTGGCGGCTGCACGGTCACACCGCGCGGTGGATCGAGATCGCCGCCGAGTGGGGCACCCGGGACTACTGGGCGCAGTGGCGCGCGGTGCGTTGCCCCGCGCTGCTGATCGAGGCCGGCAATTCGGTAACCCCGCCCGGGCAGATGCGGGAGATGGCCGAAACCGGCTTAGCTACAACGTATTTGAAGGTCCCGGAAGCCGGTCATCTGATTCACGACGAGGCGCCCGGGCTGTACCGCCAAGCGGTCGAGTCATTCCTCGCCGGCTAGGGCGAACCGGCCGTCGCGCGTCTGCGTCACCAAGCCGTCGGCCAGCAGCGAATACAGCGCCCGGTCGCGCTGTGCGGTGTCGGTCAGCCACGCTACGTCCAGGTCGGCGCGGGTCACCGGAGAGTCGTTGGCGCGCAACACATCCATCAGCCGCCCGCGGACCTGACGGTCGGTCCCGGCGTAGGCCTGAACGCGGCGCGCCGGGCCCTGCGCGGGCGGATAACCGGCGTGCCGCCACGCGCACCGGCCCAGCGGGCACAGCCCGCAGCGCGGCGCGCGCGCCGTACACACCGTCGCGCCCAGTTCCATCAGCGCGACGGAGAACTTCGGTGCCGTTCCGTCCTCGGGCAGCAGCGCCGACACGTCGGCGTGGTCGCGGGTCGCCGACGGCGCCCCCGCGTCGGCCAGGCCGTGCACCACCCGCGCCACCACCCGGCGCACGTTGGTGTCCACCACCGGAACAGGCTGTCCGTAGGCGAAGCAGGCGACGGCGCGGGCGGTGTAGCTGCCGACACCGGGCAGCGTCAGCAGGGTGTCGACGTCGTCGGGCACGACGTCGTCGTGCTCGCGCGCGACCGCGATGGCGCACTCGTGTAACCGCTTGGCCCGCCGCGGGTAGCCCAGCTTGCCCCAGGCGCGCAACACGTCGGCGGCGCTGGCCGCGGCGGTGGCCGACGCGGTGGGCCAGCGCCGCACCCAATCCGACCAGATCGGCAGCACCCGCGACACCGGGGTCTGCTGCAGCATGAACTCGCTGACCAGGATCTGCCAGGCGCTGACCCCGGGCTCGCGCCAGGGCAGGTCGCGGCGCGAGCTGTCGTACCAGGCGACAAGATTGGTGGCTGATATGAATTCCGGGCCCGTCAGACCCGTCACCTCTGCTTGCGGCACAATCTCTGCCATGCCTAACACCAGTCCGGTAACCGCTTGGAAGTCACTCAAGGAGGGTAACGAGCGATTCGTCGCCGGTAAGCCGCAGCATCCCAGCCAAAGTGTTGAGCATCGCGCCAGCCTGGCCGCCGGTCAGAGCCCGACCGCGGTCGTGTTCGGCTGCTCGGACAGCCGGGTCGCCGCCGAGCTCATCTTCGATCAGGGCCTGGGCGACATGTTCGTGGTGCGCACCGCCGGGCAGGCCATCGACACCGCGGTCTTGGGTTCCATCGAGTTCGCGGTGAGCGTGCTCAACGTGCCCCTCATCGTCGTCCTGGGTCACGACAGCTGTGGCGCGATCAAGGCCGCCCTGGGCGCCATCGACGAGGGATCCATCCCCGGCGGGTTCGTGCGCGACGTGGTGGAGCGGGTGGCGCCGTCGATCCTGATGGGCCGCCGCGACGGCCTGAGCCGCGTCGAGGAGTTCGTGGAACGACACGTCCGCGAAACCGTTGCGCAGCTCGTGTCGCGGTCCACGGCGATCGCCGAGCGCATCGCCGACGGCACGGTGGGCGTGGCCGGTGTCACCTACCACCTCGCCGACGGCCGGGCGGCGTTGTGCGACCACGTCGGCGACATAGGCGCCTGACAGGCGACCAATAGGCCACGCGCTCGGCCGCCACTACACGGCGGTTGGCCAGCAAACCTGGCGACACGCCGAGCCGGGTCAGCCGAATCGATGTGACCTGGGCCTACGCTGCGAACGTGCTCGATCTGGAACCGCGTGGCCCGCTACCCACCGAGATCTATTGGCGGCGCAGAGGCCTGGCCATTGGTATCGCGGTCGTCGTGATCGGGATCGTGGCCGCAGTCGTCATCGCATTCATGGGGCATAACGCGGGAGCCAAGCCCGCCAATGCCGACAAAGCCAGTGCCGCTCAGAACAAGCCGGGATCGCCTGCGCCCCAAGCGCCCCCACCGCCGGGACCCGAGGGCCCCGCTCCGGCGGCCCCGCCCGCGCAGGGTCAGAACCCCGAAACCCCCACACCCACCGCCGCGGTCCAACCGCCGCCGGTGCTGAAGGAGGGCGACGACTGCCCCGATTCGACGCTGGCGGTCAAGGGTCTGACCAACGCGCCCCAGTACTTCATCGGTGACCAGCCGAAGTTCACCATGGTCGTCACCAACATCGGCCTGGTGGCCTGCAAGCGCGACGTCGGCGCGGCGGTGCTGGCGGCCTACGTCTACTCGCTGGACAACAAGCGGCTGTGGTCGAACCTGGACTGCGCCCCGTCCAACGAGACGCTGATCAAAACCTTCACGCCGGGCGAGCAGGTGACCACCGCGGTGACCTGGACGGGCATGGGCTCGGCGCCGCACTGCCCGCTGCCGCGACCGGCGATCGGGCCGGGCACCTACAACCTCGTCGTGCAGCTGGGCAATCTGCGTTCGATGCCGGTTCCGTTCATCATGAACCAGCCGCCGCCACCACCGGGCCCGGTGCCCGGGCCGGGGCAGCCGGGCGCCGTGCCCCAGCCGGAGGCGCCGCCGATGGCCCCGCCGCCGGCCGGCTGAGGCCGCACAGGCTTTAACTCAATGAGTCGGTGATCGTCGACTCCGCCAGCTGCGACAGTCCCTCCCGCACGTGCCGAGCCCACATCGCGCCGATGCCGTCGACCGATTGCAGGTCGGTGGCGCTGGCGGCCAGCACGTTCTGCAGCGTCCCGAACGAGCGGACCAGTAGGTCGGCGTGGGCGAACTGCAGCCGCGGGATGCCGGCCAGCGCCTGGTAGCCGCGCGGGCTGACCGCCGAGTCCTGCGCCTCGGTGGTGGTCGGATACCCGAAAACCTTTGCCAGGATGGTGAAGTCGAGCAGCTCGGTATCCGAAAGCGCGTCCAGCTCGTCCAGCGTGGCCGTCGTCTGCATCTCGGACAACGGCTCCGGGCTGGCGTGATAATCACGCACGATCAGTTCGCGCGCGTTGTCGTTGCCGCCCAACAGCTCGTCGAGCTGCAGCCGCAGTTGGCGCCCGTCGGTGCCGAGTTCGACGACGTCGTTGTCGATCACCCGGCCGATCCGGCGGACCAGCTCCAGCCGCTGCACCACGGTCATGACGTCGCGCAGGGTCACGAAGTCCTCGATCTCCGCGCGGGACAGCTGCCTGCTGACCTCGTCGAGCCGGATCTTGTACCGCTCCAGGGTGGCGATGGCCTGGTTCGCCCGCGACAGGATGGTCGCCGAGTCGGCGACCACGTGGCGCTCGCCGCCCACGTAGACGGTCACGATGTTCATCGAGTGGCTGACCGAGATCACCGGGTATCCGGTCTGGATCGCGGCCCGCTCCGCGGAGCGGTGCCGGGTTCCCGATTCGTCGGTGGCGATCGACGGGTCCGGGACCAGCTGCACGTTGGCCCGCACGATGCGGCTGCCGTCAGTGGACAGCACCACGGCGCCGTCCATCTTCGCCAGCTCGCGCAGCCGGGTGGGGGCGTAGCGGACGTCGAGGGCGAACCCGCCGTCGCAGATGGCCTCGACGGCCTCGTCGTTGCCGAGCACGATCAGGGCGCCGGTACGCCCACGCAGGATGCGTTCCAGGCCGTCGCGCAGCCCGGTGCCTGGAGCCAGGCGGGCGACGGTCTCACGCAGCGTCGGACGGGTCACAAAAGGTCATTCTTCAGGCCGAAAGCGCCATGCGTCTAGCGATCGCAAGTTTGCGGGCGGGCCACCGCGGTGGTCGGCGATGTCGATCATGTGCTCCAGCGCCGCCACGATGGTGGGCGCGCGGAGCGCCCGCATGCCGTTCGGCACGATCTCGCGCCGCGGATCGTCCCCGTCCGGGATGAGCGCGATGGAAAACCCCTGGCGCGCGGCCTCGGACAGGCGCCGCTCCATGCCGCTGACCCGCCGCAGGTCGCCGGCCAATCCCACTTCGCCGATCATCACCGCCGTGGTGGGCAGCGGCAGGTCCGCGAGCGCCGAGGCCAGCGCGACCGCGACCGCCAGGTCCGACGACGGGTCGGTCAGCCGCATGCCGCCGACCGTGGACAGGTAGATGTCGTTGGCGGCGACGGGCAACCTGGCGTGCTTTTCCAGCACCGCGGTGATCATCGCGGCCCGCGATTGGTCGATGCCGCTGACGGCGCGGCGCGGCGAACCGCCGGCCGGCGTGGCGAGCAGCGCCTGCACCTCACCGATGAGCGGGCGCTTCCCGTCGAGGGTCACCGTGATCGCGGTCCCGGGAACCGGCGCCGGGCGCTGATCGAGGAACAGGTTCGACGGGTCGGCGACGCCCTCGATTCCGTTGTCGTGCAATAGGAAACACCCGACCTCGTCGGCGGCCCCGAACCTGTTCTTGATGCCCCGGACCATGCGCAGCGAGCCGTTGCGGTCGCCCTCGAAGTGCAGCACCACATCGACCAGATGCTCCAAGGAACGCGGCCCGGCGATCGCCCCATCCTTGGTGACGTGCCCGACCAGGATCAGCGCGACCCCATTGGATTTGGCCGCGGCGGTCAGCGCTGACGTCACCGCGCGCACCTGCGTGACGCCCCCGGCGACACCGTCGGCCTCGGTGGTCGACATGGTCTGCACCGAGTCGACGATCACCAGCGCGGGCTTGACCGTGGCGATGTGCTCGAGCACGGCGTGCAGATTCGATTCGGCGGCCAGATAAATTTCGTCGCTGCCACAGCCGATGCGGTCGGCGCGCAGCCGGATCTGGCCCGCGGACTCCTCACCCGAGATGTACAGCGCGCGGCGGCCGGATCGCGCCCAGCGATGGGCGACCTCGAGGAGCAGCGTCGACTTACCCACGCCCGGATCGCCGGCCAGCAGGGTGACCGAGCCGGGCACCACGCCGCCGCCGAGCACCCGGTCGAGTTCGCCTACCCCCGTGCTGCGGTGCCGGCTGGCGTTGGGCTCGACCGACGTGATGGGCACCGCCGGCGACGCCGTCGCCAGTCCGCTGCGCCGGCCGGCGACCGCACTGAGAACTGGAACCTCGTCAACGGTGCCCCAGGTGCCGCACTCCAGGCAGCGGCCGACCCACTTCGCGGTGACATGCCGGCATTCCGAACACCGGTATTGGGAGCGCGCTGTTGCCACGCCATGACGGTATCGAGCCGCTACGACAAGCCCGCGTCACGACAGGCGGTTACCCCGCTTGGTTTTGCTGCGGCGGCTTCAGCCCGGCCGAAATCGGCACGGCCACGGTGGCCTGCCCGGCCTTCTCGAAGTTGAAGGTGAAGTTGTAGAGGAGGCCGTTGGAGATGGGCTTGGCCAGGTTGACCGTCGCCTTGGCCGCCGCGGTGTTGGAACCGATCGGACCGGGTGCCACCTTCTCGCCCTCCGGCGTGCCGATGAACAGCGACCCGCCGGCGGGCAGTCGAGCGTCGCCGCTGACCGTCACCGTGCCGATGTCGCTGGTGATGCCGACCAGCCTGTCGGCGGTAATGGCCGACTGGTTGACGGCCACCAGCACCAGGTCCACGGTCCGGCCCGGCTGCAGGTAGTCGCCGGTTTGGCTGGCCTGAATCCGGATGTCGCGCAGCGCCACGTTGTTGAATGTGACCTTGTTGCCGTTGATGGCCGGCTCCTGGACCGCCATCTGCGAGACCTGACCGGCTCCGCAACCGCTGAGCAGAGCGGCCAGAACGGCCATCGCGCCGGCGACGGCGAGCGCGGGGTGGCCGAGGCGCATCTTGAAGCGGTTCACTCTCTCAAGCCTCCTGCTGAGCCGGTTCGACTAAATGCAACTATGCACAGTAGTAGCAAGGTCTCGCGCGCGATAGCGCGGGGCGCCAGACCTGCGCAGGAGCGGCGCAGGAGCTGATTTCAAGCCCGCCGCCGGGCCTCTCCGGGGGCGTTGGTAATGTGCTGCACTGCACGACTTGATCCCCATGTCAACCCCTAATCTTCGCGTGTTGTGCCCCTGACCTGCATCGTTGCTTCGCGCGTAGTTAGGTGGCCGTGTTAGGATGAAGTAACGAAAGGGGCTCGAATCAGATGATCTTCAAGGTCGGCGACACCGTTGTTTACCCGCATCACGGTGCTGCGTTAGTCGAGGCGATCGAAACCCGCACCATCAAAGGGGAGCAAAAAGAGTATCTCGTCTTGAAGGTGGCGCAGGGTGACCTGACCGTTCGAGTTCCCGCTGACAACGCCGAGTACGTCGGTGTTCGCGACGTCGTCGGACAGGAAGGCCTCGACAAGGTCTTCCAGGTGCTGCGCGCCCCGCACACCGAAGAGCCGACGAACTGGTCACGCCGCTACAAGGCCAACCTCGAAAAGCTTGCTTCCGGCGATGTCAACAAGGTCGCCGAGGTAGTCCGCGACCTGTGGCGTCGCGACCAGGAGCGTGGTCTGTCGGCCGGCGAGAAGCGGATGCTGGCCAAGGCCCGCCAGATTCTGGTCGGTGAATTGGCGCTGGCCGAGAGCACCGACGACGCCAAGGCGGAGACCATCCTCGACGAGGTTCTGGCCGCCGCTTCCTGAAGGTCCTGACACTTCGTTGGTCCCGGAGACGGGGTTGGCCCCGGAGACGGGCACCTCGGGCAAAGTAGTCGCTGTCGTTCCCGCCGCAGGGTCGGGCGAACGACTGGCCGCCGGAATTCCCAAGGCATTCTGTCTGGTCGACGGGCGCACGCTGCTACAGCGCGCCGTCGCCGGCTTGCTGGAATCCGGCGTCGTCGATCACGTCGCGGTGGCCGTCCCCGCCGACCGGATCGACGAGGCCAGGCGGCTCCTGGGTGATCACGTCGGCGCTGGACGGGTCACCGCCGTCGCGGGCGGCCCCGACCGCACCGAATCCGTCAGCCTGGCCCTGGCGGCCCTGCCCGCGGCGTCTGAGTTCGTGCTGGTGCACGACGCCGCGCGGGCGCTGACGCCCCCGACGCTGATCACCCGCGTGGTGGCGGCGCTGCGGGCCGGTCACGACGCCGTGGTGCCCGCGTTGCGTCTGCATGACACCATCAAGGCCGTGGACGCCAACGGGGTGGTCCTGGGGACGCCGGAGCGCGCCGGGCTGCGCGCCGTGCAGACTCCGCAGGGCTTCGCGGCCGACCTGCTGTCGCGTGCCTACCGCGCCGGGGCCGGGATGCCGGGTTTCACCGATGACGCGTCGCTGGTCGAGCATGTCGGCGGCCAGGTCCAGGTCGTCGAGGGCGATCCGCTGGCATTCAAGATCACCACGCAGCTCGATCTCTTACTGGCCGAGACCGTGGTGCGCGGGTGAACGGGCCGGATCCCTTTCCCAGGGTGGGGCTCGGCGTCGACGTACACCCGATCGAATCCGGCCGCCCGTGCTGGCTGCTGGGTCTGCTTTTCGCCGACGCCGACGGCTGTGCCGGACATTCCGACGGCGACGTCGCGGCGCACGCGCTGTGCGACGCGGTGTTGTCGGCGGCCGGGATGGGCGACGTGGGCGCGGTGTTCGGGGTCGACGATCCGCGCTGGCAGGGCGTCAGTGGCGCCGACATGCTGCGCCACGTCGCGGAGCTGACCGCGCACCACGGTTTCCGGATCGGCAACGCCGCGGTGCAGGTCGTCGGAAACCGGCCGAAGGTCGGTCCACGCCGCGACGAGGCGCAGCGGGTGCTGTCGGAGCTGCTGGGGGCGCCGGTCTCGGTGTCGGCGACGACGACCGACGGGTTGGGGCTGACCGGACGTGGCGAGGGCCTGGCCGCGATCGCCACCGCGCTGGTGATCGCCACCGGGTAAGCCCGCGCAGCGCCGGGCGCCTGGGAAGCACCCGGTAAGCTGGCACGTCGTGACCGATCGCGCCCGCTTGCGGCTACACGACACGGCGGCCGGTGCCGTGCGTGACTTCGTTCCGCTGCGCGAGGGTCACGTCTCCATCTACCTGTGTGGCGCCACCGTCCAGGGCCTGCCGCACATCGGCCATGTCCGCAGTGGGGTGGCCTTCGACATCCTGCGCCGATGGCTGATCGCCCGCGGCTGCGACGTCGCGTTCATCCGCAACGTCACCGACATCGAGGACAAGATCCTGGCCAAGGCGGCCGCCGCGGGTCGGCCGTGGTGGGAGTGGGCTGCCACCTACGAACGCGCCTTCAGCGCCGCCTACGACGCGCTGGACGTGCTGCCGCCGTCGGCCGAGCCGCGAGCCACCGGGCACATCACCCAGATGGTCGAACTGATGGAACGGCTGATCGAAACCGATCACGCCTACGCCGCCGGGGGCGACGTCTACTTCAACGTGCTCAGCTATCCCGAATACGGGCAGCTGTCCGGCCACAAGATCGATGACGTCCATCAGGGCGAGGGGGTCGCCACCTGCAAGCGTGACCAGCGCGACTTCACGCTGTGGAAGGGCGAAAAGCCCGGCGAGCCGTCATGGCCGTCGCCGTGGGGGCGGGGGCGCCCGGGCTGGCACCTGGAATGCTCCGCGATGGCCCGCACCTATCTCGGGCCGGAATTCGACATCCATTGCGGTGGAATGGATTTGGTCTTTCCGCATCACGAGAACGAGATCGCCCAGAGCCGCGCCGCCGGCGACGGATTCGCGCGCTACTGGCTGCACAACGGCTGGGTGACGATGGGCGGCGAGAAGATGAGCAAATCGCTGGGCAACGTGCTGGCCATACCGGCGTTACTGCAGCGCGTGCGCGCCGCCGAACTGCGCTACTACCTGGGCAGCGCCCACTACCGGTCGATGCTGGAATTCTCCGAGGTCGCCCTGCAGGACGCGGTGAAAGCCTATGTGGGCGTTGAGGACTTCCTGCATCGCGTTCGGGTGCGGGTGGGCGGCGTCGAGCCCGGGCAATGGACGCCAAAGTTCGCCGAGGCGCTCAACGACGACCTGGCCGTGCCGGCCGCGCTGGCCGAAGTGCACGCTTCCCGCGCGGAGGGCAACCGGGCCCTGGACTCCGGCGATCACGAAGGCGCGCTGCGACATGCGAACGCGATCCGCGCGATGATGGGCATCCTGGGTTGCGACCCGCTCGACGAACGCTGGGAGACCCGCGACGAGACATCGGCGGCGCTGGCCGCCGTCGACGTGCTGGTCCAGGCGGAGCTGGAGAATCGGCAGAAGGCGCGCGAGGAACGCAACTGGGCGCTCGCCGACGAGATCCGCGACCGGCTCAAGTACGCCGGAATCGAGGTCACCGACACCGCCGACGGCCCGCAGTGGGAGCTTTTGGCCCACGAAGAAAAACGCGACAAGTAAATGGCCGGCAACTCGCGTCGCCGTGGCGCGATCCGCAAGGAGGGCACCAAGAAGGGCGCCACCGTGGGTTCCGGGGGCCAGCGGCGCCGCGGCCTGGAGGGACGCGGCCCCACCCCTCCCGCGCACCTGCGCCCCAACCATCCGGCTGCCAAGCGCGCCAAGGCCGAGGCCCGTCGGCCGGCGCGGGGCCGCACCGACGAATCCGAGACGGTGCTCGGCCGCAACCCGGTGCTGGAGTGCTTGCGGGCCGGGGTGCCGGCCACCGCCCTCTACGTGGCGCTGGGCACCGAAGCCGACGAGCGGCTGACCGAATCCGTCACCCGCGCAGCGGATTTGGGAATCGCCATCCTCGAGGTGCCGCGCAACGATCTGGACCGCATGACCAGCAACCACCTGCATCAGGGAATCGCGTTGCAGGTGCCGCCCTACGACTACGCCCACCCCGACGATCTGGTTGCCGCCGCGATCGCCTCGCCGCCGGCGCTGCTGGTCGCGCTGGACAACATCTCCGACCCGCGCAACCTAGGCGCCATCGTGCGTTCGGTGGCGGCGTTCGGCGGCCACGGGGTGCTGATCCCGCAGCGACGGTCGGCCTCGGTGACCGCGGTGGCATGGCGTACCAGCGCAGGGGCCGCGGCCCGCATCCCGGTGGCGCGGGCCACGAATCTGACTCGGACACTGACGGATTGGGCCGCGCGCGGGTTGCGGGTGGTCGGGCTGGATGCCGGCGGTGACACCATGCTCGATGACATCGACGGCACCGATCCGCTGGTGGTCGTCGTAGGCTCGGAAGGCAAGGGTCTGTCGCGCCTGGTTCGGCAGAACTGCGACGAGGTCGTGTCCATCCCGATGGCCGGAAACACCGAGTCGCTGAACGCATCCGTCGCCGCCGGGGTGGTGCTTGCCGAAATCACGCGCCAGCGAAGGCATTGAGTGATCGCCCGCCTCGCCGCCGCGCTGCTGGCGATGGCGGTGTTGCTCGCCGGGCCGGCCACCGCGCAACCCCCGGAATTCGACCTGCAGGCCCACCGCGGCGGGCGCGGCGAGACGACTGAGGAATCGTTACGGGCCTTCGCCAAGGCGATCGAATTGGGCGTCAGCACATTGGAATTGGACATCGTCATCACCAAGGACGCGCAACCGCTGGTGTGGCATGACCCGACGATTCAGCCCGAGAAGTGCGCCGATACCGCTCCCGCATACCAGAATGACCCGCAGTATCCGTACGTCGGCAAGCTCGTGCACGACCTCACCCTGGCGCAGGTCGATACCTTGGACTGTGGGCACCTGCTCGGCGACTACCCGCGGGCCGAAGTGGTGCGGGGAAACAGGATAGCGACGCTGCCGCAGGTGTTCGCGCTCGCCGACTCCTACGGCGCCGACGCGATCCGCTACAACATCGAAACCAAGGTGGAGGCCGATCGGCCCGGCGCGTCTGCCGAACCGCAGGAGTTCGTCGACGTGATACTGGCCGCGGTCCGATCCGCGGGCAAGGTCGACCGCGTGCAGATCCAGAGCTTCGACTGGCGCACCCTGCCACTGGTGCGCGGCGCCGAACCGTCGATTCCGTTGGTGGCCCTGTACGACGATCACACCTGGGCGCCGGGCATGGGCGATCCCCTGATCGGCGCGCGGACGGTGGGCGCCGACATCGTCTCACCGGACTACCAGCTGGTCACCGGCAAGCCGTACGTCGAGCGCGCACATGCGTTGGGGCTCAAGGTCATTCCCTGGACGGTCAACGATGCCGCCGCCATGCGTCAGCAGATCGGCTTTGGCGTCGACGGCATCATCACCGATTACCCGACGGTGTTGCGCAGCGTCCTGGCCGAGCTCGGCATGCCGTTGCCCCCTAGCTACCGGCGCGGCTAGCGGGGGCCGCGCTTCCGGCCAGGTCGCCGTCCGCACGAGCCGGCCGCTCGTCGCCGGGGCGCGGTTTGCGGCGGTTGGCCAGGGCGGCCCGCCACACCATATTCGGGCGCAGCAGCCGGGTAGCGGGGTCGATGAGCGCGGTGACCTTGACGAAGCGGTCGACCGCGACGGGGTCGTATTCGGTGGCGGTGAGTATGCGATCGAGATACCCGTTGAGCATTCGGGTGAACAGCGGTGCGGTGCCCTCGATTTCGGGTAGGCACAGGTCCGGGTTGGCCGACAGCTCCCACGCCTGGCGGATCGGCACCGCGGCGGCCCGGAAGAATCGCCGCGCCAAATGCTTTGTGCCACCGGACAAGCAGTCACGCAGTGCCACCGCCTCCAGCGCGGCGACCGTCATGCCCTGGCCGTAGATCGGATTGAAGCTGCAGATCGCATCGCCCATGACCAGCAGGCCTTCGGGGAACTGCTGCATCTGGTCGTAGCGGCGCCATTGACTGGACGGCTGGCCGTGCCGGGTGGGCTCTCCGATGGGTTCGGCGGCCAGGACCGCTGCCAGCAGGTGGGGCGGCGCGCAGTCCCAGACGAACTCGCACATGGATATCAGGTCTATCGACGGCGGCGCGTGGCCCGCTACTCCGAAAACCGTGAACATCCAGGTGTCGTTCTCCGCGCGCAGCGTGCCCAGCCCGCGCGGCCGGCCCGGCACCGTCCCGACGACGAAGCCGAATTCGTGCAGCGCGTCCGGTGCCATGCGCAGGCATTGGCTCGCATAGGTCAGGTGCACCGGGACGTGCACCTCGGCCGGGCGCTCGTAGCCCAGGGCCGTCAGCCATGCCGGGGTGCGGGCGCCGCGCCCGGTGGCATCGAGCACCAGGTCCGCGCTCAGCGTGATGTCCTCGCGGGTCCGACGGTTGACGATTCGGGCGCCGGTGACGCGCCGGCGGTCCGGCGTCGTGGTCAGGTCCACGATGTCGTGCTCGTCGAGCAGGGTGACATTGGCGATGCGGCGCAGCCGCGCGCGGACGTGTTCTTCGAGGAAGGGCCGGGTGGCGAGATACGCGGCGAACGAGGGGGCGCCGCCGGTGCGCACCATCAGGTGCCCGCCCAAGTGATAGTAGAGCCGGGAGAGGTCGCGGCCATCCAGGTGATGTGCGCCGTCCATGACCATCTCGTCGAGGACACCGGGGAACAATTGCTCGAGCACCTGAGCGCCGCGGGGCAGCAGGCCATGGAGGTGGCGGCCCTGCGGCACGCCCCGGCGAGCGGCGGCGGTTTCGGGAGGGATGTCGGGCAGCGGATCGCGCTCCACCACCGTGACCGTGTGGAAGAACTCGCTGAGCGTGCGCGCGGCGACCAGACCCGCCATGCTCGCTCCCAGTACCAATGCGTGATTGCCGACCTTTGCCATACTCCACCACCTGTGCTGAGCGCCTGACTAACAAAAGCCATGCTCATGCCCCGAAAACGGGGCCGACAGCGTAGTCGACTACGTCATTGCTGCGCGGCGGCTACACGTAAGGTCGCCGAATCACCGGCAAAGCCTCGCGTTCGACGCTCGCGCGCCGTTATAGTCGCCGAGTGATCGGCGCCGAGACGCTGACCGGGCGTGACAGCGAATGGGGGATCATCCGCCGCGCCCTGAGTCCGGGCGGCGCCCACACGGGCGTGGTGATCGCCGGGGCCGCCGGAGTGGGCAAAACCTGGCTTGCCCATGAAGTGTTGCGGCGCGCCGAGGCGTCGGGCGAGCGGACCAGGTGGATCGTCGGCACCGACTCGGCGCAGGCGCTGCCCCTGGGGGCGTTCATCGGCGTGATGACCGATGCGATGAACCAGGCGCAGTCGGATCCGCTGACCGATGTGCGGCGAGTGATCAATTCGTTTGTCGCGCAACAGCGCCAGCGCCGCGTGGTGGTGGGCGTCGATGACGCGCACCTGCTGGACGGCCTGTCCGCGCTCGTCGTCCACCAGCTGGCGCAGTCCGGTGGGGTCCGGCTGGTGGTCACCGTCCGCAGCGGCAGCGATGAGCCCGACGCGGTGACCGCGCTGTGGAAGGACGGGCTGCTGGAAAGGCTTGACCTCAAACCGTTTTCGGCTGCCGAGACGCGCGAAGTCATCGAAAGCAGGCTGGACGGCCCGGTCGATGCGCGCAGCGCGAACCGGTTCCACAAGCTGACCGGTGGCAACGCGCTGTTCCTGCGACAGCTGGTGGCCGACCAGGTGGGCGCCGGGCGGATGCGCAAAACGGCCGGGGTGTGGATGTGGGACGGCGATGTCGCGGTCTCGGCGAGCCTGTCCGACACCGTGGGCCGCCAGATGGGCCGACTCAGCCCGGAAACGGCGATGGTGATCGACACGCTGTCGCAGTGCGAGCCGCTGGACGTGGAGGTGCTGTGCGATTTGGCCCGGCGCAGCGACCTGGCCGCGGCCGAGCGGATGGGGCTGGTCAACATCGAACGCACCGGCGGCGGATTGACGGCCAGGCTCGCCCATCCGCTGTTCGGTGAGCTGCGCCGCGCGGGCGCCGGCGAGCTGTACCTGTCGGAGATCCGTGGCAGGTTGGCGACGCGGCTGGGCAAAGACGGCGACGCCGGCATGCAGGCCACGGTGCGCCGCGCGCTGCTGCGTCTCGAGTCCGACCTCGATCCCGACCCCGTGCTGTACCTGGAAGCGGCACGGCACGCGATGACCCTGCTGGATCTCGATCTGGCCGACCGGTTCGCCACCGCCGCAGCCCAAGCCGGTGCGCCCGGGGCGGCGGGAGTGCGGGCCATGAACCTGGCGCTGCTCGGGCGCGGCGAGCAGGCCGAGGCGGCGCTGCGCGCGATGGCCGACGGTGACCTGCCCGACGGCCACCACTGGGCGACGGTGCGGGCGGCCAACCTGATCTGGCACCTGTTCAAGCCCGACGAAGCGGCCGAGATCCTCGACGGTCTCGCGGCGCTTGATTCCGAGACTCCGGCCCAGCGCGCGGAGCGGTTGGCCGTGCAAGCGTGCCTCGATGCGGTGGCGGCGCGCTGTGAGGTCGCGGCCGCAAACGCCCGGGCCGCCCTGGCTTTGCCCGAACTGCCCGGTTTCCACGCGATGATGGCGTCGCTCGCGCTGATCATGGCGATGGGGGCGCTGGGCCAGGTCGACGAGCTCGCCGACCTGGCCGGGCAGGCGCTGCGGCGGGCGACGACCTCGTTCCAGGCATCGCATATGCGGTTCTGGTTCGGCGCCGTCTACGGGCGTGCTTGCCGGCTGACCGGTCGGATCGATGAATTCGTCGGCACGGCACGGGAACTGGCCGATTCGTCCCGTGACATTCCGGGGCTGGCGTATGCGAACCTCGCCCTGTTGTCTGGCAACGCCGAGCTGGCCCGCGGCGCCGTCTCCGAGGCGGTCCGGCTGCTGCACGAAGCGGTGGCAGGAGTTCAAATACATTATGTGACAACGGGTTTGCGCCCCGCCAGTTACTTCGCGCTGGCCGAGGCGCACGCCAAGCTCGGGCAGGCCGGCGAAGCGAATGACGCGGTCACCGCGGCGCGGTCATGCGTGCCGGCCGACTTTGCGTTCATGCACACCGGCCTGTCACTGGCCGCCGGGTGGGCCCTGGCGGCGAGCGGCCGGTTGGCCGAGGCGGTGGCGGGCGTGCAGGAGGCGGCGCGGCTTGCCCGCGATCGCGGCCAGCCCACGCACGAGCTGGCCTGCATCCAGGCGGCCGCGCAATGGGGTGACGCCTCGCAGGCGGTGCGGGCGCGGGAGCTGGCCGACGTGTTGTCGCTGCCGCTGGCCACCGCGGTCGCCTCGCACGTGCAGGCGTTGTCGGCCAAGGACGGCGAGGGCCTGCTGGCGGCCTCGGCGGCGTACCGAGGGATCGGCGATCGGGTTGCGGCCGCCGACGCGGCGGCGCAGGCTTCCGTGGTGTTCGACGAACACCAGCAGCGTCGCCGCGGGCTGTACGCCGCGGCGCTGGCCCGGGAGTTGGCCGACGATTGCGGTGGCCTGCACACGCCGGCGCTGCACACTCCGACCGGCCTGAAGTTGTCCGGCCGGCAGCGCGATGTCGTCGAACTGGTCGTGGCCGGCCTGTCCAACCGCGAGATCGCCGAGGCGCTGGTGATGTCGGTGCGCACCGTGGAGGGCCACATCTACCGGGCCTGTCAGCGGGTGGGGGCGCAGTCGCGCGAGGAGTTGGCCTCGATCATCCGATCGGGCCCCTGCGGCGCGCCCGCGTCCTAGAGGCCCAGCAGCCGCGCCGACGCCCACAGGGCGACCACCGCCACCAGCAGCGAGGCGGGCACGGTGCACACGCCGAGGCGGGTGTATTCGCCGACGCCGGCGTCGACGTCGTGCTGGCGTAACACGCGCCGCCACAACAGGTTCGACAGCGAACCCACGTAGGTCAGGTTGGGGCCGATGTTGACCCCGATCAGCACCGCCAAAACCGCCACCGGTCCGCTGGGGGCGACCAACGGCAGCAGCACGAGCGTGGCGGGCAGGTTGTTGACGACGTTGGCCAGCGCTGCCGCTATCGCGGCGATGGCGAGCAAGGCGGGCAGGCTCGAGCCCGAGGGCAGCACCGCCGACATCGCCCGGTCCATCCCGTTGAGCATGACCGCCTGCACCACGACGCCCAGCGCCAGGACGAACACCAGGAACGAGACGTTGACGGAGCGCACGATGTCGGACACCGAGGTGTGCCGGTGCCGCAGGCTGCGCGCCGCCAGCGCCGCGGCCCCGCACAGCGCCACCCAGGCCGGGGCGATCCCCACGGACTGGGCGACCGCGAACCCGGCGAGCGTGAGCGCGACGACCACCAACACGAACACCGGCGGCCGCGGCGGCGCGCCCAGCTCTTCCGGATCGGGCTGCACCCGCAGGTCTTTGGCGAAGAACCACCGGAAGATCACGTAGAGGACGGCTATCGCGCCGACCCACGGCGCCGCCATCGCGAGGGTGAACTTGGTGAACGAGATGTTGGCGGTGTGGAAGGCCAGCAGGTTGGTCAGGTTCGACACCGGCAGCAACAGCGATGCGCCGTTGGCCAGATGGGCGGTGGCGTAGGCATAGGGCCGCACCCGGGTGCGCTGCCGGCGCACGGCCGCCAGTACCACCGGGGTCAGCAACACCACTGCGGCGTCCAGGCTCAGCACCGCGGTGATCAGCGAGGCGATGACGAAGACCCGCCGCAGCAGGCCGGCCGACCCCACCCGGCCCCGGGTGATCGCCGCGCCCGCGGCTTCGAACAGGCCCTCGTCGTCGCACAGCTTGGCCAGCACCAGCACCGCGCCCAGGAACGCGACCACCCCGGACAGGTCGGCGATCTCTTTGACCGCCTGGTGCACCGAGATCGCGCCGACCGCGATCAGGATCAGGGCCGCCGGGACCGCCGCCAGCGCCTCGGGCCAGCCCCCGGGGCGCGCGACGGCGAACGCCAGGACCACAGCAAGCAACAACAGCGCAAGCGTCAGGGCCAAGGTGTGAATCGCCTTACTTCCAAGGGTCTTCGCGCCGCCACACCGTGGGCAGGTGCACGGCGACACCGTGCCGTGCGGCCAGCTCGTCGATGATGCCGACGGAGGCGTCCAAGTCGTCACCGGCATAGGGCAAGGCGCGCAACGGTCTTGTCAGCGGGCGGAAGAAGTCGTCCCAGTGAATGAGGATCACCCGGCGCGCCCCCACCGCGCGCACGGTCTCGGTCCAGTAGTCGATCAGGTAGGACCGCGGCTGCAGCCCCAGCTGCCCCACGGACAGGTACACCGCGTCGGCGCGCTGGCCGGCCAGCGCGCCCTCGATGAAGCCGGCGCTGCCCTGGATCAGCAGTCGCCGGCCCGTCGGACGGTGGTGCACCAGCGTCGACCAGGATTCCCCGCAGCGATACGCCGACGCCTTCACCGGCGGGGTCACCGGTTCGTCGATGACGCCGGGAAACCGGTCGGGCGGGCAGTGGTGCGATTCGATCAGGGTGACGTCGTAGGCGCCCAGCTGCATGGGTTCGCTGTCGACTGCGACGACGATCCGGTTCTCGGGCAACCCGTGCCCGCGCCCGACGTTGGCGGCGGACTGCCCGCCGACCAGTTGCGCGCCGGTGCGGTCGGCGACCAGCGCGGAGTCCAGAACGTGGTCGAAGTGGGTGTGCACCGGTATCACCGCCGCAAGCCGCGAAACCTTCGCTCGCGCAAGGCATCCGTCGACGCGTGCGGGCGAGGGTGCCACCTTACCGGCCGCGACCTTGGCCAGGCTGGGCCGGGAGAAGTAGCCGTCGGTCATCAACGCCGACGAGCCGTCGTCTATCAGCAGGGTCGCCACACCCATCCAGGTCACCGAGAGCGCGTTGGGTGCTGCGGCGGGGGCGTCGAACCGGCTTGCGTAGCGGGCGATGTCGGGGCGACCGAGTTTCAGCCGCATCAGCAGAAGGCCCTGATCTCGGTGCCGGCAGCCACGAGGCGTTCACGAACGGCCGTGGCGATCTGTACCGCTCCCGGTGAATCACCATGCACGCAAACAGATTCCACCTTCAGCGTGACTTGGGTGCCGTCGATCGCGGTGACCTGCCCGGACTCCACCATGGTCACCACCCGGTCGGCGACCGCCGCCGGGTCGTGCAGCACCGCGCCGTGCTCACGACGGGACACCAGCCGGCCATCCGGCCGGTACGCCCGGTCGGCGAAAGCCTCTGCGACCGTGTGCAATCCGCGTTGGGTGGCCTCGTCGAAAAACGCTGAGCCCGCCGTGCCCAGCACCGGCAGCCGGGCATCCACCAGCCGCACCGCCTCGGCCACGGCGGCCGCCTGTTCGGTATGGGTCACGATCGTGTTGTACAGCGCACCATGCGGTTTGACGTAGGACACCGCGGAGCCGGCCGCGCGCGCTATCGCCTGCAGCGCCCCGATCTGATACATCACGTCGGCGATGAGATCCTCGGCGGCGACGTCGATGAAGCGTCTGCCGAAGCCGGCCAGGTCTCGGTAGCTCACCTGCGCTCCGATCCGGACCCCGCGCTGGGCGGCCGACCGGCATACCCGCAGCAGGCCCGCCGGGTCGCCGGCGTGAAAACCGCACGCGACGTTGGCGCTCGTCACGATGCCGAGCATGGCGTCGTCGTCACCCAGGCGCCAGACGCCGAAGCCCTCGCCCAGGTCGGCGTTGAGGTCGATACGGGCCACCCGCCCAGCTTATGGGGGCGTGCGGGCGCCGGCGTAGCCGGAGGACGCGATGTGACGCCCGGCTACTGCCTGGCGACCTTGGCGGCGATCTGCTCGGCCAGGTCGACCGCCGACCCGCCGGGCAAAAACGAGCCGCAGGTGGCTACGTCGATGACGACGTTGTTGCGCGCGGTCAGCGCCCGCTGGCACGTCCAGCCGTTGCTGTCGTCCTGAACCTCCGACGTGCTCAGCGTGCCGCCGACCTTGTGGGCCTCGCCCACCTTCCACACGATTTCGGGCTTGTCCGTGGGACGTTCGACGAACGTGCGATTGGCGCAGCCGAACCACCGTCGCACCGAGGCGTCGTAGAACGTGTTGGCCTTCCGCGCGGAGGGGTAGGCGATCACGGCCTGGATGGCGGAATTGTTGCGGACCGCCGGGTCGTCGAAGTTGTCATCCAGCCGCTGGCCGCGCATCGCGGTCCAGCCGGTGTCCGCGTAGACGGCTTGCTGGGCCGGGCCGTCCATCGCCAGGCAGGTCCTGTCGCTGAAAGTCGAGCTCCAGTCCCACATCGCCTGTGAGCCGTACCGGAGCCGCATGCCCGACGTGAGCGAGGAGTTGATCTGATCCACGTCGAGCAGCAGCGCATCCAGGGACGCGGCGGCCACCGGGGTCTGCGGCAACGGGCCGGAGGTGTCCGCGGGCGACGCGCTTCCGCCGACAACGGTGGTGCAGCCCGTCGCCAGGGCGGACACCGCCGCCTGCATCAGGAACGCGATTCGCCGGTTCACAATTGCCTTCTCCGACGTTGGTCGATCTCTGCGCCCAGCTTAGGCGGCAGCGGATCGTCGGCGCCCGATCGACCAGCAGACCAGATAGATCAGAAACGAGATGCCGGCGACGAAGACCGACACCGGCACGCCGGGCGCCAGCGACAGCAGCAGGCCGCCCACGGCGGACACCTCGGCGAACACCACCGAAACCACCATCGCCGCCGCGGGCGAGGAGACCACCCGGGCCGCCGCGGCGGCCGGGGTGATCAACAACGACATCACCAGCAGCGCCCCGACGATCTGCACCGCCTGGGCCGCCACCACGCCGACCAGGGCGGCGAAGACGATTCCGAGCGCGTAGACCGGCACACCGCGCGCCGCGGCGACGTCGGGATCGACCGTGGCGAACAGCAGCGGGCGGTAACACGTCGCCAGCACGACGATGACGAGCAGGCAGACCAGGGCCAGCATGGTCAGGCCCGTGTAGCCGACCCCGACGATCTGGCCGGTCAGCAGGGCGAAGCTGGTCGAGGTGCGCCCCGGGTAGAGGTGGATGAACAACACAGCCAGGCCCAGCCCGAAGGCCAGCACGACGCCGATCACCGAATCGCGCTCGCGATCGCGCCGCCCCAGCACGCCAAACAACGCCGCCGCCAGGGCGCTGCCGACCAGCGCGCCCACCCCGACGCCGAATCCGGCCAGCAGCGCGAAAGCGGCTCCGGTCAGCGACAATTCACTGGAACCGTGCACGGCGAACGACATCTGCCGCATGACGATGAACGGCCCGATCAGCCCGGCCACCAGCCCCAGCAGGGCGGCCGCCACCAGCGCCTGCTGCACGAAGTCATGGCTGAGCAGGTGCGCGGTGATGTCGAACGACAGCAGGTGGTCCAGCAGGCCGACGAGCCGATGCTCCATCAGCAATGCCCGTCGTCGCGCGCGCCGGCCACCACGTAGCCGTCCTTGACCTTGACCACTTGGATGTCCGATTGGTACAGCGCCGAGAGTGTCTGGCTGGTCATCACCTGCTCGACGGTGCCGATCTCGAAACGGCCGTCGACCAGATACAGCAGCCGGTCCACGTACGGCAGGATCGGGTTGATCTCGTGGGTGACGACGATGACCGTGGTGGCGGCGTCCTGTCGGCGCCGCTCGATCAGCGCCGACACCAGCTTGGCGTTGGCCGGATCTAGCGTCAGCAGCGGCTCGTCGCACAGCAACAGCAGCGGATCGCTGACCAACGCCTGGGCGATGCGCACCCGCTGCAACTCCCCACCCGACATCATTCCGACCCGGACGTCCGCCAGGTGCTCGCCGTTGACCTGGCGCAGCGCCTGCCGCACGGCCGCGCGCCGGCGGGCCCGATCGGCGGATCGCAGCGGAAAGGCACCCCAGCGTGGCCCGTCGATGCCCAGCCGAACCAGGTCGCGCCCGCGTAGCATCACGTCGGCGTCCATCGGATGATGTTGGGGCACATAGCCTATGCGCCCGCTGCCCGAGGTGATCGGCTTTCCGTCGACCAGCCCGGCGCCGGCGCTCAGTGGCAGCTGCCCGAGCAGCACCCTGAGTAGCGACGTCTTGCCGCTGCCGTTCGGGCCGAGCACCGCGATGAACTCGCCGCGCGCCACCGACAGGTCCAGGTGGTCCCACAGCACGCGGTCGCCGAACGACAGCCGCGCGCCGCGCAGCGTCACGGTGTCGGCGGGGTCGTCGACGGCCGCGACCGGCTCGAGGCTCATGACCGCACGGGCCGGCTCGACTGCAGCGCGGACTGCAGCTGGCTGACCGTATTGCGTTGCCAGGCAAGGTAATCCGTGCCTTCGGTCAGCGTTTCGGCCACATCGGTGACCGGGACACCCGCGCGGCGAGCGGCGTCACGCAGGCCGGTGATCGCGGTCGTGGAGGTCTGCGGGTTGATCAGCACCGCCGACACCTGGCGCCGGTTGACCAGGTCGAGAACCGCCGCCATGTCGGCCGGCGCGGGGTCGGTCTCGTTCTCGATGGCCGCCTCGAACGCGGACGGGGTCCGGTTGATCAGCCCCGTAGCCCTCAGCAAATAGAACGCGACGGGTTCGGTCGCGATCACCGAGGTGTTGGGGTAGCTGGTGGCGATCGAGTGTTCGGCGCCGGCGATGGAGTCGGCGCCTCGGCCGAAGGCGGCGGCATTGGCGCGATAGTCGGCGGCGTTGCCCGGGTCGATGGTCGCGAGGCGCTCGGCGATGGTGGCGGCAACGGATTTGGCGACGGTCAGGTCGTAGAAGACGTGCTCGTTGCGGGGTAGTCCGTCGGGCTGAAGGAAGGAGTAGGCGGTGACCGGCTTGGCGTCACGGTGGTGGGCCAGCACCTCGTCGACCCAGCCGTCATAACCGCCGCCGTTGGAGACGACCAGCGGGGCGTCGGCGATCGCGGCGGCGTCCGCCGGGCTGACTTCGTAGGAGTGCGGGTCGATATCCGCCCCGCTGAGAATGGATTTGACGGCGACGTGGCGGCCGGTGACGGCACGCGCCACGCTGCCCCACACGTCGGTGGAGGCGACGACGGAGAGGGCGCGAGAATGCGCCGTGCCGCTGCAGCCGCTGAGCAGCACGCCGCCGGTCAGCACGAGTGCGGCCGCCAGCCATCGCGTCGCATCGGCGGGCCCGGCCTGCGCCGTTCGTTGCCGCGTCAGTGCCATGCGCACGCCCGATTCCTCCCGCCGGCCCCTCAGCCGATCCACAATACTAATGAAAACCGTTTCCATTACAAAGCCGCAAGCTGAAGCCCATACGCGCGGGCCCCGGACCGCTGTAGCGTCACCGAACGTGAGCCCCCCACCGCGCCGGCGTGCGACTCTGGCGTCGTTGGCGGACGAGCTCAACGTTTCCCGCACGACGATTTCGAATGCCTTCAACCGGCCCGATCAGCTCTCCCCGGATCTGCGCGAGCGCGTGCTCGCGACGGCCAAGCGGCTGGGCTATGCCGGCCCCGACCCGGTGGCGCGTTCGTTGCGGACCCGCAAGGCCGGCGCGGTCGCTCTGGTGATGGCCGAACCGCTGACCTACTTCTTCAGCGACCCCGCGGCGCGTGACTTCGTCACCGGGGTGGCGCAGGCATGCGAGGAGGTGGGTCAGGGGCTGTTGCTGGTGGCCGTCGGGCCCAGCCGCAGCCTCAAAGACGGCACAGCCGCCGTGCTTTCGGCCGGCGTGGACGGCTTCGTGGTGTATTCGGTGTGCGACGAAGATCCCTACCTGCAGGTGGTACTGCAGCGCCGGCTGCCGGTTGTGGTGGTCGATCAACCCAAGGGGCTGGCCGGCGTCTCGCGGGTAGGTATCGACGACCGCGCCGCGATGCGTGAGCTTGCCGACTACGTGCTGGGCCTGGGGCACCGCGAGATCGGGCTGCTGACCATGCGGCTGGGGCGGGATCGACGCCAGGGCCTGGTGGACCCCGACCGGTTGCGCTCACCCGCGTTTGACGTGCAACGCGAGCGCATCGTCGGCGTGTGGGAGGCGATGGCGGCCGTCGGTATCGACCCGGACTCCCTGACGGTGGTGGAAAGCTACGAGCACCTACCCGAGTCCGGCGGCGCGGCCGCCAAGGCGGCCCTGGAAGCCAATCCGCGGATCACCGCGCTGATGTGCACCGCCGACATCCTGGCCCTGTCCGCCATGGATTACTTACGGGCACACGGCATCTACGTGCCCGGGCAGATGACCGTCACCGGTTTCGACGGCGTGCCCGATGCGATGAACCGCGGCCTGACCACGGTGTCGCAGTCCAGCCTGCAGAAGGGCTGCCGGGCCGCGGAGTTGTTGTTGAAGCCGCCGCGATCGGGTCTGCCCGCGATCGAACTCCTGGACACGGAGCTGGTCCGGGGCCGCACCGCCGGTCCGCCGGCGTGAGCCGGACTACTTGGAGTCTTGGTCGCCGATCAGCAGCCGCACGGCCAGGTCCAGCCGCTTGCTGACGTCGGTGGCCGAGGCCCGGCGGGTGAGCCACGCCAGCAGGTTCGACAGCCACACGTCCGAGATCACCCGGGCGATGTGGTACTGGTCCTCGGTCGGCTCGCCGTCGGACATCGCCCGCGCGAACATCGAATCGATGAGCTTCTCGACCTGGTCGACCTCGCTGGCCGCCGACGCGTCGGCGAACACGTACGCGCGCGTCATCGCCTCGGTCAGCAGGGGATTGCGTTGCATCGCCCGGTTGAGCTTTTGCACCATGAAGTTGAGTCGCTGAAACGGCGTGCCGCCGGTCATGGCCGAGCGGTCCGTCTTGGCGTCGATGCGGCTGAACTCGCGGCCCAGCGCCGACACGAGCAGGTGCACCTTCGAGGGGAAATAGCGGTACAGCGTCCCCACCGCGACGTCGGCGCGATCGGCCACCGCGCGCATTTGCACCGCCTCGTAGCCGCCCTTGGAGGCGATGGCCATGGTGGCATCGAGGATGCGCTTGCGGCGTTCCCGCTGCGCCTCAGACCCCAGTTCGGATTCCGCCAGTACCGCCACGTTCATGACCTCGCGCGGTTGCGAGTCGGAAACGCGGCTCGGATTTGCGTTGGCTGGCATGTGACGGTTTGCTCCTGTTCCCGGCGGTTCGTTCGCAAACGATACGCATTCTGCGTGTGAATCTCCCACCTCCATACCGCCGCGGACAAGCGTTGTGCTGCTGTGATGGCGTTCGACTTGACGGTCGATCACTGGCACTATTAGAACACGTTCTAGTCTCTGGAGAGCGGGTTGCGTGCCAACACGCGACTGCAGAGGTACCCGCTCGGCGGGCAGATCGCACAATCAGGGCAAGGGCCCAACCCTTGTCACGTCGAAGTCATGGACGCGGAGGTCCTCAAGGTGGTAGCGACCGTCACCGACGAGCAGTTTGCCGCGCGAGCCCTGGTGCGCGACTGGGCCCGCAATGCGGCGTCCGGGCCCGGCGGAACCGCGGCGATCCGCGATGTGGAGCAGGGTAAGTCCGACGCTTGGCGGCCGGTGTTCGCCCGGCTGGCGGAACTGGGGATCTTCGGCGTCGCGATCCCGGAGCGATTCGGCGGCGCGGACGGCAGCATCGAAGATCTGTGCGCGATGGTCGAGGAAGCGGCGAAAGCGCTGATCCCCGGGCCGGTCGCCACCACCGCGCTGGCCACGTTGGTTGTCTCGGATCCAGAGTTGTTGGGCGCCCTGGCGTCCGGGCAGCGCTTCGCCGGGCTGGCTCTGGAGGGCGACATCGAGTTCGACGACGCGACGTCCACGGCTTCGGGCGCCGTGGCGTTCGCGCTGGGGGTGGCCGACGGTGCCGTGTTGTTGGCGCCGGCCGGCGAGAGGTGGCTGCTGATCGACACCGACGGCGAGGGTGTGCAGATCGAGCCGCTGGTCGCCAGCGACTTCTCCAGGCCGTTGGCCCGGGTGGCGCTGAACTCGGCCCCGGCCACGGTGGTGTCGGACACCCGCGAACGCGTCGAGGAGCTGGCCGCGACGGTGCTTGCGGCCGAGGCGGCCGGCATCACCCGGTGGTCGCTGGAGACCGCCGTCGACTACGCGAAGGTCCGCGAGCAGTTCGGCAAGCCGATCGGCAGCTTCCAGGCCGTCAAACACCTCTGCGCCGAGATGCTGTGCCGCGCCGAGCAGGCCGAGGTGGCCGCCGCCGATGCCGCGCGCGCCGCGGCGGAGGGCGACGAATCCCAGTTCTCCATCGCCGCGGCCCTGGCCGCAAGCACCGGCATCGCCGCCGTGAAGGCCAACGTCAAGGACTGCATCCAGGTGCTCGGCGGCATCGGCTGCACCTGGGAGCACGACGCGCACCTGTACCTGCGCCGGGCGCATGCCATCGGCCGCTTCCTGGGCGGGGCGGAGGCGTGGCTGCGCCGCGTCACCGCGCTGACCCAGGCGGGCGTGCGACGCCGGCTGGGGATCGACCTCAGCGAGGTCGAAGACCAGCGTCAGGAGATCGCCGCCGCCGTCGCCCGGATCGCCGAGCTGCCCGAGGAGAAGCGGCAGGCGGCCCTGGCCGAGGCGGGCCTGCAGGCGCCGCACTGGCCAGCGCCCTACGGGCGCGGCGCCGGACCGGCCGAGCAGTTGCTGATCGATCAGGAGCTGGCGGCGGCCGGCGTCGCCCGGCCCGACCTGGTGATCGGCTGGTGGGCGGCGCCGACCATTCTCGAGCACGGCACGGCGGAACAGATCGAGCGCTTCGTGCCGGGCACCGCGCGCGGCGAATTCCTGTGGTGTCAGCTGTTTTCCGAGCCCGGAGCCGGTTCGGACCTGGCCTCGCTGCGCACCAAGGCGGTCCGGACCGACGGGGGATGGCACCTGACCGGGCAGAAGGTCTGGACATCGGCGGCGCACAAGGCGAAGTGGGGAGTGTGCCTGGCGCGCACGGATCCGGACGCGCCGAAACACAAAGGCATTACGTACTTCCTGGTGGAGATGAGCTCACCGGGAATCGAGATCCGTCCGCTGCGCGAGATCACCGGCGACTCGTTGTTCAACGAGGTGTTTTTGGACAACGTGTTCGTTCCCGACGAACTGGTGGTCGGCGAGGTGAACGACGGTTGGCGGCTGGCCCGCACCACGCTGGCCAACGAGCGGGTCGCGATGGCCAACGGAACCGCGCTGGGCAACCCGATGGAGGAGCTGCTCGAGGTGTTGGCCGAGCTCGACCTCGACGCCGCGCAGCGAGACCGGTTGGGGCGGTTGATCGTCGCCGCGCAGACCGGCGCGCTGCTGGACCAGCGGATCGCTCAGCTGGCCGTCGGCGGGCAGGATCCCGGGGCGCAGTCCAGCGTGCGCAAGCTCATCGGCGTCCGCTACCGCCAAGCGCTGGCCGAATACACGATGGACGTGTCCGAGGGCGGCGGCTTGGTGCACAACCAGGCGGTGTTCGATTTCCTCAACACCCGCTGCCTGACGATCGCGGGCGGCACCGAGCAGATCCTGCTGACGGTCGCCGCCGAGCGGCTGCTCGGCTTGCCCCGCTGATACAGGCTTGCGGCCGCCCGTTGCTCGCGTGACCTGCCGATAGCGGGTTGCGGCGAAGCCGTTAGGCGAAAAGTGTAGGGAAATCCCTAATTGAGACGGCTGCACGCGCGGCCTTAGCGTGTAGCGACCGCTCCGGCGATAGTTGCTCACCGTGAGACTGCGGGCGCGCCTGCGTGTCGCCGCGATCGCGTATCGAAAGGGACGCCATGCCAACGGATTCGGCTCGCCACCACTTGAATGCTGACTCTTGCCGGAGGTGTCGCCCCGCCAAGGCGCCACGGCCGAGCGCGTTGGCCGGTGTGTTCGCGGCGCTCGCCATCGCGATGAGCGCAGCGCCGCCGGCCATGTTGCCCGCCGCCAAAGCGGATCCGACGCAGCATACGGTCGTGTACCGGATCCTCGGGGGCGGTGACGTCTTCTCCGTCATCCCGGACCCCGGAACCCCGGTGTATCCGGCGAGCACCACGACCTGGGTTTCAGTCCCCTGGTCGCAGACCGTGCAGGTGACCGGAAGCCCGTACCTGGCGTTGAACTACACCGACAAAACCGGCGGTCCACACGACTGCGCGATTCAGGTGGACGGGCAGTCCGTCAGCCTCACCGAACACACGGCCGGCAGGTGCGCTTACCAAATCCCGGGCCCCGCGCAGTAACCGTCGGGGTCGCGAACAGTGGACACCCCACATGAAGGAGAACAGCGGTGAAGCGTCAGATCATCGTCGGCGTAGCCGGCCTGGCCATCGTAATCGCCAGTGGCACTGGCTGTTCCGGCAATAAGTCGAGCCCGCAAGCGTCGAACTCGGCCGGTCCGCCCGCCGGGCCGCAGGTGATCGTCGACGGCAAGACCCAGAACGTCAGCGGTCCGGTCACCTGCAAACCGGTCGGCGACAACATCAACATCGGCATCGGCGACCCGGCCAAAGGCGTTGGTGCGGTGGTCAGCAAGGACAACCCGCCAATCGTTCACGCGGTCGGACTGGGCAACGTCGACGGCATCACGCTCGGTTTCTCCGACGCCGCAAAGGGGCAGGGCGGCAACGCCGGAGCCGCGGTGGGCGACAACGCAATTCAGATCAAGGGCACGGCCACCGGCGCCGATGTGAGCGATCCCCACCAGCCGAAGCCGGTGACCAAGCCGTTCGAGATCGACGTGACCTGTCCGTAGCGCCAGCCGAATCGTTCGGACCGAAGCCCGAGAGGGGACGTAACAATGTCGATCAAACGCCTCGCCGCAGCCGCGGCAGTCGCGACGGGCCTGGGAATGTCGGTAACGGCTGTCAACGGGAGCTTCGCGAACTCCGCCCCGCTGGACCCATGCCCCAGCTGGCAGAAAGGCTGTTCCGGTAACCCCAGCCCCAATCCCGGTTACGGGGGCACCGGCACGCCGCCGGTAGCCACGACGCCGCACGGCACGCCGCCGCCACAGAGCACGTGGCAGTCGACGCCGGCGCCGCACACCACGCAACCGCCCAGCACGCCCCCGCCCAGCACGTGGCAGTCCACTCCCGCGCCGCACACCACGCCACCGCCGCCCAGCACGCCGCCGCGTAGCTCGCCGCCGCCCGCGTCGAGCACCTGGCAACAGGCGCCGCCGAACAGTACGACGGCCCCGATGCCCACCGAATGCCCCAACTGGGACAAGAACTGCACCCCAGCCCCCGCCCCCAGCCCGAATTCCGGTTACGGGGGCTCGGGCTCGACACCGCCGAACAACACGCCGCCGAGCCCGTGGCAGCAGCAGTCGCCGAACAACACGCCGCCGAGCCCGTGGCAGCAGCCGGCGCAGAACGGCTCGACGTCGGCGCTGCCGACGGTGTGTCCCGCCTGGTACAAGAACTGCACCCCCGCGCCCAACCCCAACCCCAATCCCAACCCCGGCTATGGGGGCTCGGGCTCGACGCCACCGAACGGCTCGCCGTCGGGCGGCGTGACGCCGACCACCGGGGCGCCCTGGGGCGGTACGACCAACCAGCCGGGCAACTCATACCCGCCCAGGCCTCCTCGCCCGATCCTCAACGCGCCGTGGAGTCAGCCTCCGCACCCGCCGTACTACCCGCCGCCCCCGCCCATCCTTCGTCCCACCGGGGAGATAGGCGGCCCCACCAACCTGCCGAATGGCTACTGGGTCCCGGGCCAGGGAGCGCCACCTCCGCCGCCGCCGAGCGGCTACGGCTGGAACAACGGCCCCGCCCCCGGGGCCCCACCGCCGAACTGGGAAGGCCCGCCACCGGCCGGTGGCTGGAACGGCCCGCCGCCCGCCGGCGGCTGGAACCAGCCCTGGCAGGGGACGCCGGTTGACGCGTCCTACGGACAGAACTATTACGCGCCGTTCACCTACAACAACTTCACGGTCCTTCCGGTCTTCAACGCGGACTATGGGGGCTTTGGTTACTGGTTCTTCGGTACCTGGATACCGCTGTACTGACGGCGACGACGGCTGAGCCGGGGGCCTCGATTCGGTTGCCCCCGGCCGCGAGGAACAAATGGTGATCACCGGGCCTCAACCACGACGGTTCCTCGTCGAGTGGTACGGACCACGAACGTCCGCCCCCTCGATAGGCGATATCGTCGATCGGCTGAATAGCCGTGCCGAACTGATGACGACCCGTGGCACGCCGGTCCAGCTTCTGACGGCGATGACGGTGCCGGCCGACGACTACATGTTCGGTGTCTTTGCTGCCGAGTCGGCCGAGCTGGTCGCGCAGATCTGCGCCGACGTCGGCACGCCCGCCGAACGGATCAGCTGCGGCGTCGGTTGGACGCGGCCCCTGGACCGCTGACGGGCCGGTTCGATGGCTGCAGCCCTGTCTTCGGGTGGGCCGGCCGGTGCCGTCGAGCAAAGTTTTCCGGCTGTGCACGCATAGTTGCCGATCAATTTTGTGTGGGAAATCGAGCCGTTTCAGCGAAGTTCTGCGAGAATCCCTGCAGTAGCCACCGACCGGGTCGGGCTCCAGGGCTGGCAAACGAAGGAGCCAAGGGTGTGGGTGTCGGGCCGTGAAGGATAGGCCGTCATCGCGACCCCAGTGCCGAGGTGGCAGCCCAGCCGTCTGATGGTGCGAAGGGTTGATGTGACGGAGCGATTGGTCGGCAGACAGGCCGAAGAGCGCGCCGTGAGCGACTTCCTCGATTCTTTGCCACATCGATCGTGCGCACTGGTGATCGAGGGCGAGGCGGGAATAGGCAAGACGGCCGTGTGGGCCGACGCGGTCCGTCGGGCTGATGAATGCGGATATCGCGTGTTGAGCTGCCGCGCCGCGGCGGCCGAGTCGGTGCTGGCGTACACGGTGCTGGCCGACCTGCTCGATGACGTCGATGACTCGGTGTGGGCCGACCTGCCGGCTCCGCAGCAGCAGGCTTTGGGCGGAGCGCTGTTGAGAGACCTCGTCGAGGCTTCCGGGATTGATCCCCGGGCCGTCGCGGCGGCGTTCGTGGCAATCATCGGCCGACTCGCCGCCGTTCGGCCCCTCGTGATTGCCATCGACGATCTGCAGTGGTCGGACCCGTCGAGCGCCAGTGCGGTGGCCTACGCCGCGCGCCGCCTTCGCGCCGGCGCGGCCCTGTTGTGCACGACGCGTACCGAAGAGGCCGCCGCGCGGTTGCAGCTGCCAAGCCCCGACGACGTGCGCCGCATCCGAATGCAGCCGTTGACCGTAGGCGAGTTGCATCAGGTTCTGCTGCTGCGGCTGGGACATTCGGTGGCGCGTCCTACGCTGCTACGCATTCACGAGATCGCCGCGGGCAACCCGTTTTTCGCGCTGGAGCTGACCCGAGAACTGCGCGCGGAGGAACACGCTTTCCAGGCGAGTCTGCCGGGCAGCCTCACTGAGTTGGTCCGCGCGCGGATCAGCCGGGTCGGCGCCGAAGACGTTCTGCTTGCCATCGCCAGCCTGCCCGATCCGACGGTGGCGATGGTGGCACAGGCCACCAATTGCCCGCCGGATCAGGTGGTGCAATCGCTCAGGCAGGCCGAAGACCAAGCGGTGGTGGCGATCGACGGGAGCCGGGTCCGGTTCACCCATCCCCTGCTGGCGCACGGCGTCTACAGCGCAGCGGCGCCCGGTCGCCGCCGCGAAATGCACCGCCGCCTCGCCGAACTCACCGCCCATCCCGAGTTGCACGCCCGCCACCTCGCGCTCGCCGACACATCCGGGAAGCCGGAGACGGTGGCCGCGCTGGACAGAGCCGCCGAGATCGCCCGCGGCAGGGGCGCGCCGGCCGCCGCCGCCGAGCTGGTCGAACTGGCCGTCGGTCTGGCCGGTGACAACGATCCAGAACGCAAGATACGCTGTGCGACACACCATTTCGTTGCGGGAGATCCCGCCCGCGCCCGGCGGATCCTGGATGCGGTCATCGCAGCGCTGCCGGCCTGCCCCACCCGCGCCGAAGCATTGCATCAGCTGGGGCTGATAGTCCTCTCCGACGACAGCTTCCTGGAAGCGGCGGGCGTCCTCGAGCAGGCTGTCGACGAAAGCGGTACCGACGCCGCCTTACGCGTCCGCATCCTGATCAGCTTGGCATTCGCTCTGCTCAACGCGGGCCGGCACGAGCACGCCTATGCGCGAGTCGAGCGGGCGGTGACCGAATCCGAGCGGCTCGGCACCGCCGCACTGCTCGGGCCGGCGCTGGGCATGCGGGTGATGATCGACTTCATGGGCGGCAAGGGCTTTGACGAGCCCGCGATGCAACGCGCAGTCGAACTGGAAGGGCCGGGCGCGCCAGTCCCGTTGCCGTTGCGGCCTCGCGCACAGATGAGCCTGCTGCGCGCCTGGACGGGTGAATTGGGGACGGCCCGCGACGAGCTGGCGGAAATTGAACGCGAATGCCTTGCCCTCGGCGAGGAAGCGGAACTGATCTTCATCGGGTTTCACCTCACGCTCATCGATATCTGGCTCGGCGACCTCGCCAGTGCGGCGGTCATCGCGGACGCCACGCTGGAGCGGGCGACTCTGCTGGGCGGTGACTTTCCGATGTTCATCGGGCTCACCCTTCGGGCCGCGGTCGCCGCCCACGTCGGCCGCCTCGGCGACGCTCGAAGCGATCTGGGCCGGGCGATAGCGGCTGCCCGGCGTTGTGGCTCAAGACGTTTGGCCGAGTGGCCGGCGACGATAGCCGGATTCGTCGAGGTGTCATCGGGTGACTACCAAGCTGCCATGACTGCGCTCGAACCGCTGTTGCCCATGGTGGGTCTCTTCCCGGAAGCAAGTGAGATCATCTCGTCGTCGTTCGTTCCCGAGGCCGTCGAAGCCATGGTCGGTCTCGGTCGATTGGATGATGCCGAGCCGCTGGTGGAAGCCTTGGAGCGCAATGGCCTCCGGCTTGACCGGGCATGGACCTTGGCGGTCGGTATGCGTTGTCGCGCCATGCTGCAGGCTGCGCGCGGCGATGTCACAGGCGCGCGGACGAGCGTCGAGCTGGCTTTGGCCGAGCACCAACGCCTTTCGATGCCGTTCGAACGCGCCCGCACTTTGCTGTTGGCTGGCCAGTTGCAGCGCCGCCAGCGCCGGCGCGACGCGGCCGGTGCAGCGCTGCGCGAGGCGCGGGACATCTTTGTGCAACTCGGCACGGCGGTGTGGGCCGAGCGCGCCGAAACCGAACTGGCGCGCGCCCTGTCGAGCCGAGGCCGCGACCCCGGGTTGACCGCCACCGAAGAACGCGTTGCCGACCTGGCCGTGTCCGGATTGACCAATCGCGACATCGCGGCCGCCCTGTTCGTGAGCCCGAAGACCGTGGAAGTCAACCTCAGCCGCATCTACCGCAAACTGAGCATCCGATCCCGCGCCGAGCTCTACCGGGCACTTCAAGCCTGGAAGGAAAGACCTTGACCCGATCCGCCTCGGCGTTTCAGGAGAACGTGGTGACCGCGCAGGTGCTCGGGGACGTGATGTTGACCCCGGAGTAGACCACCTGGATGTGGGTGCAGGCGATGACGTTGTTGTCGGTCTTGGGCTGGCCCGTCTGCCAGTCGGTGGAATCGATGCGCCCGTGCGTCTGATACTTGTCCGGCGGGCCCTCGCCCATGTAGATGGTAGTGATCTCGTCCGAACCCATCGCCTTGTGCACCCGCTCGTACTGGCCGTCGGCGTGCGCGTCGAGGTAGGCCAGCCGGTTGGAGGACCGGATCTCGGTGGTCTGCCGGGCCCACAGGCCGGGCGGGAAGCCGGTCACCCCGTCGGGCGTCAGCATGTCAGCCCCTGCCGTGAAGTCGCAGTGGCCATCGGCCTTGAAGCAATTCAGGATGACGCGCGTCTCCAGCTGATTGGGCCCGTCCAGCGGGAACAGCGTGGTGGCGGTGTTGCTCGCCGCCGCGCACACCCCGGCGGACAGAAACATCGGCAGCGCCGCGACCGCCGCGAGTCCCGATACCAGCCGCATCATCGATGCTTCCCTTCCCTGTGATCCAAGGGTGAACTTAACCCCGCGACTACTCGTCGTAGGTGACTTCTACCGAATCAGATTCAGGGTGAGATTGACAGGCCAGGATCAGGCCCTCGTCCAGATCTTGCTGCTCGAGCACGTCGTTGACCTCCATGCTCACGTTGCCGCTGCGCAACGTGCACGCACACGCGCCGCAATGGCCCTCGCGGCAGGAGAAGGGCGCGTCGAGGCCCTTGGCCAGCAGCACGTCGAGCAGCTTGGCGTTGCGCGGCCACGACACGGTGTGGGTTTCGCCGTCCAGCTCGACCACCGCGGTCGCCGGCGGCTCGTCACCTTCGGCGGTGTCCTCGATCTTCACCGCCGCGAACGGGTCCGAGTCCAGCGACTTGAACACTTCGATATGTATCTGCGGCGCAGGCACTTTCAGCGTTTCCAGCGCTTGTTTCGCCGAGTCCATGAAGGCGCCCGGGCCGCAGATGTACACAGGCCGTGCCGTGTAGGGGGCGGCCAGCTTGGCCAGCGCGGCCACGCTGGGCAGGCCCTGCAGCGATTCCAACCAGTGCAGCACCGTGAGCCGGTCGGGATATTTGGCCGACAGCTCGCGCAGCGCGTCGGAGAAGATCACCGACCGGTCGTCGCGGTTGGCGTAGACCAGCGTCACCTGCCCGCTGCCCTCGGCCAGCGCCGACTTGCAGATCGACATGATCGGCGTGATCCCGCTGCCCGCGGCCATCAGCAGGAAGTCGTCGCCCAGCGTTTTGGGGACGAAGTTGCCCGACGGGGCCAGCACGTGGATCCGCATGCCCGCCTTGGCGTGGTCGCACAGCCAGTTGGACGCGTAGCCGTCCGCGGTTCGTTTGACCGTGACCGTCAGAGCTTCGTCGGTGAACGGCGAGCTGCACAACGAATAGCAACGGGCCACCGACCCGGTGCGCTCGCTGGGGATGCGCAACGTCAAGAACTGGCCCGGCGCGTATCGCAGCCGCTCGGGCGGGATGTCGGGATCGCCCGCGTCATCGGGCACCGCGAACACCAGCGACCGCGCATCGTCGGTCTCGGCGATGACCTCGGCGACCTGCAGTTCAAGGACGTGGTCACCCAGCGGCTCGTCGGGTGCTTGGTCCAGATCCGCCTCGGTCAAGGCCCGTCCCTTCCTTTCGTTGCAAAACGTGGCGACCCGCTGCGACCGGCTCCGCCGCTCTTGCGATCGCCACGGGCAACTAGAACATGTTACAGAAAAGCGGATTCGTATCGCTACCAGCCGCAGGAATACCCTGCTCGACACAAATCGGAACGTGTTCTAGTCTCTGGTGTAAGTCCGCTGAGTAAGTCTGGCGCAGGAGGCAAACGTAAGTGACGTCCATTCAACAGCGTGATGCGCAGTCGGTTTTGGCTGGCATCGATGATCTGCTCCCGCAGATACGCGAACGCGCTCAGGCGACGGAGGACCTGCGGCGGCTGCCCGACGAGACCGTCCAGGACCTGCAGGACGTGGGGTTCTTCACCCTGCTGCAGCCCGAGCAGTGGGGCGGGCTGCAGTGCGATCCGGCGCTGTTCTACGAGGCGGTGCGGCGGCTGGCCAGCGCGTGTGGTTCCACCGGCTGGGTGAGCTCGATCATCGGCGTGCACAACTGGCACCTGGCGCTGTTCGATCAGCGGGCGCAGGAGGAGGTCTGGGGCGAGGACCCCAAGACCCGGGTCTCGTCGTCGTACGCCCCGATGGGCGCGGGCGTCGTGACCGACGGCGGTTATCTGGTCAACGGTTCGTGGAACTGGTCGTCGGGTTGTGACCACGCCACGTGGGCGTTCCTCGGCGGTCCGGTGATCAAGGACGGCCGCCCTGTCGACTTCGGTTCCTTCCTGATCCCGCGCAGCGAGTACCGCATCGACGACGTGTGGCATGTCGTCGGCCTGCGCGGCACCGGCAGCAACACCGTCGTCGTCAAGGACGTCTTCGTGCCGCGGCACCGATTCCTGTCCTACAAGGCCATGAACGACGGCACCGCGGGCGGCTACGAGACCAACACCGCCGCGGTCTACAAGATGCCTTGGGGCACAATGCATCCCACCACGATCTCGGCGCCCATCGTCGGCATGGCCTACGGCGCGTACGACGCGCACGTCGAGCACCAGGGCAAGCGGGTGCGCGCGGCGTTCGCCGGCGAGAAGGCCAAGGACGACCCGTTCGCCAAGGTCCGCATCGCCGAGGCGGCCAGCGACATCGACGCGGCCTGGCGCCAGCTGAGCGGCAACGTCGCCGACGAGTACGCGCTGCTGTCGGCCGGTAAGGAGATCCCCTTCGAGCTGCGTGCCCGCGCTCGCCGCGACCAGGTGCGCGCCACCGGCCGTGCCATCGCCTCCATCGACCGGCTGTTCGAGGCTTCCGGTGCCACCGCCCTGGGCAATGACCAACCGGTGCAACGGTTCTGGCGTGACGCTCATGCCGGCCGCGTACACGCGGCCAACGACCCCGAGCGGGCCTACCAGATCTTCGGGAACAACGAGTTCGGGTTGCCGCCCGGCGACACCATGGTGTGATCCATGACTGCGACCGAGGAATTGACCTTCGAGTCCACCTCGCGCTTCGCGGAGGTGGACGTGGATGGGCCGCTGAAGCTGCACTACCACGAGGCCGGTGTCGGCAACGACCAGACGGTGGTGCTGCTGCACGGCGGCGGCCCGGGCGCGGCGAGTTGGACGAACTTCTCCCGCAACATCCCGGTGCTGGCGCAGCAGTTTCACGTGCTGGCCGTCGACCAGCCCGGCTACGGCCACTCCGACAAGCGCGCCGAGCACGGACAGTTCAACCACTACGCGGCGCGCGCGCTCAAGGGCCTCTTCGACCAGCTCGGCCTGGGACGCGTTCCGCTGGTGGGGAATTCGCTGGGCGGTGGCACCGCGGTCCGCTTCGCGCTGGACTACCCGGACCGGGCGGGCAAGCTGGTGCTGATGGGCCCGGGCGGGGTGAGCGTGAACCTGTTCGCGCCCGACCCGACCGAGGGCGTCAAACGGCTGGGCAAGTTCTCCGCCGAGCCCACCCGCGAAAACCTCGAGGCATTCCTGCGGGTGATGGTCTACGACCAGAAGCTGATCACCGACGAATTGGTCGAGCAGCGTTTCGAGTTGGCCAGCACGCCCGAATCGCTGACGGCGACCCGGGCGATGGGAATGTCGTTCGCCGGGGCCGATTTCGAGCTCGGCATGATGTGGCGCGAGGTGCATCGGCTGCGCCAGCCGGTGCTGCTGATCTGGGGCCGCGAGGATCGGGTCAACCCGCTGGACGGTGCACTGGTCGCACTGAAAACCATCCCGCGCGCACAGCTTCACGTTTTCGGGCAATGTGGGCATTGGGCGCAGGTGGAGAAGTTCGACGAGTTCAACAAGCTCACCATCGATTTCCTGGGAGGTGCGCGATGAGCATCCGCTCGCTGGGCTATCTGCGTATCGAGGCCACCGACATGGCGGCCTGGCGCGAGTACGGCTTGAAGGTCCTCGGCATGGTCGAGGGCAAGGGCGCGACCGAAGGAACACTGTATCTGCGGATGGACGATTTCCCGGCCCGGCTGGTGATCGTGCCCGGCGAACAGGACCGGCTCATCGAGGCGGGCTGGGAGTGCGCGAATGCGGCTGGCCTGCAAGAGATCCGGAACCGGCTGGACGTCGAGGGCACCCCCTACAAGGAGGCCACCGCCGCCGAACTGGCCGATCGCCGGGTCGACGAGATGATCCGGTTCTCCGACCCGTCCGGCAACTGCCTGGAGGTCTTCCACGGCGCCGCCCTGGAACACCGCCGCGTGGTCAGCCCGTACGGCCACAAGTTCGTCACCGCCGAGCAGGGCCTGGGGCACGTGGTGCTGACCACCCGCGACGACGAAGAGACACTGCACTTCTACCGGGATGTGCTGGACTTCAAGCTGCGCGACTCGATGCGGCTGCCGCCCCAGGTGGTCGGCCGGCCCGCCGACGGCCCGCCGGCCTGGCTGCGGTTCCTGGGCTGCAACCCTCGCCATCACAGCCTGGCCTTCATGCCCGGACAGACCCCCAGCGGCATCGTGCATCTGATGGTCGAGGTCGAAGAGGCCGACGACGTCGGGCTGTGCCTGGACCGGGCGCTGCGTAAGAAGGTGCCGATGTCGGCGACGCTGGGCCGGCACGTCAACGACCTGATGCTGTCCTTCTACATGAAGACACCCAGCGGATTCGATGTCGAATTCGGCTGCGAGGGAAGGCAAGTCGAGGACACCGATTGGATCGCCCGGGAGAGCACCGCAATCAGCCTGTGGGGCCACGACTTCAGCGTCGGCTTCAAGGGTTAGATTCGGGGTTATGACTGCCGCGCCGATCGACCCGCGCACGTTCCGCAGCGTGCTCGGCCAGTTCTGCACCGGGATCACCATCATCACCACCGTGCACGACGACGTCCCGGTCGGCTTCGCCTGCCAGTCCTTCGCCGCGCTCTCGCTGGATCCGCCGCTGGTGCTGTTCTGCCCCACCAAGGTGTCGCGGTCGTGGAAGGCCATCGAGGCGAGCGGCCGATTCTGCGTCAACATGCTGACCGAGCAGCAGAAGCACGTCTCGGCCCGCTTCGGCTCCAAGGAGCCGGACAAGTTCGCCGGGATCGACTGGCACCCTTCCGAACTCGGTTCCCCGATCATCGACAATTCGCTGGCCTACATCGACTGCACGGTTGCCTCCGCGCACGACGGCGGCGATCACTTCGTTGTTTTCGGTGCGGTGCAATCGCTTTCGGAGGCGCCCAAGATCAAACCGCGGCCGCTGCTGTTCTACCGCGGCGAATACACCGGCATCGAGCCGGACAAGACGACGCCGGCGCAATGGCGCGACGACCTGGAGGCGTTCCTGACCACCACCACCCAGGACACCTGGTTGTAGCAGTCCTCAGGTAGGCCCGCCGCGATGGCTTCCGGCGTCACGCTCGGTGCCCGAGAGGTTCACCGTGGGAGAGTTGTCGGGGATCGGCTGCTCCTGGCTCCACGCGGCGTCGCGGTCGGCTTCGCCCTTGTCGGCAGCGGAGTCTTTTTCGGTCTTCACTTTGGGATCCAGGCTGTCGGCCCGCTGCCACTGCTCGTTCAGCTGTTCGCGCGAGGACGCCACTTCGCTCTGATGCGCTGACGCCCGGTCCTGCAGCCGCGCGGCTTCGGCCGCCTTGGCCTCGGCTTCGGCCTGCGCGGCGCGCGCTTTCGCGGCGGTTTCCGCGGCCAGTGCCTCGCGGCGCTCGACCTTGGCGGTCTCCACTCGGGCCTGTTCGCGAATCCCCTCGGCCTGCCGCTCGCGGCGGCGCATGCTCGCTCTGCGGGCAAGCATGACGAGAACGATGATGATGAAGACGGCCACGACTGCGGCGACGACGATCCAGACGGTGTTGCTGGTGTTCATGATGGACTCCGTTGTCAGTGTTGGGAAGCGCTGAGTTCCCCGTTGACGGGTTGCCGTATTCGACATGGATGAAACAACCGATGCCGGCGCCCGCTGCCGCGGCCGGGGGGCCGCGCGCCAGAATGGTGGCATGACGCTGGATCTTGGCGCGTACTTCGACCGCATCAACTACGGCGGTCCCGCCGAGCCGACCCTCGAGGTGCTGCAGGACCTGATGACCGCGCACACCGGCTCGATCCCGTTCGAAAATCTCGACCCGCTGCTGGGCGTCCCGGTCGACGACCTGAGCCCGGAAGCGTTGACCGACAAGCTGGTCTACCGGCGCCGCGGGGGTTACTGCTACGAGCAGAACGGGCTGATGGGGTACGCGCTGACCGAAATCGGCTTTCGGGTGCGGCGGTTGGCCGGGCGGGTGGTCTGGATGCAGCCGCCCGACGCGCCGCTGGGCGCCCAGACACATACGGTGCTGGCGGTGACCTTCCCCGGCTCGGGGGGTTCCTTCCTGGTCGACGTCGGCTTCGGCGGCCAGACCCTGACCTCTCCCATCCGATTGCAGACCGGGAACGCCCAGCCGACCACGCACGAGCCGTACCGGCTGAACGACCGCGGTGACGGCCTGGTCCTGCAAGCCCTGGTCCGCGACGAGTGGCGACCCCTGTACACATTCGGCACCCAGACCGTGCCGCAGATCGATCTGGCGGTGGGCAGCTGGTACGTGTCCACGCACCCGTCGTCGATCTTCGTGACCGGCTTGACGGTCGCGCTGACCACCGAGGACGCCCGCTACAACCTGGCCGGTAGGAACCTGACCATCCACCGCGCCGACGGCAGCGAGAAGATCCGCCTCCACGACGCCGCCGCGGTTGTCGACGCGCTCGTTGGGCGGTTCGGCATCGACGTGGCGGGTGTCGGCGATCAGGGTGCGCTCGAGGCGCGCATCGCGCAGGTGCTCGACGCTTAGGCGCCTGTCCGGCTGTCGCTAGCGGGCCGAAAGCCAGGGACCGAGCCGTCGCAGCGCTTCGTCGATGTCGTTCGTCGGCCCCGCAAATGACAGTCGCACGAACGAATCGCCCCGCGCGGTGTCGAAGTCGATGCCCGGCGCGATCGCAACGCCGGTGTCTTCCAACAGCTTCGAACAAAACGCGAGCGAGTCGTCGGTGAATTCCGAGACGTCGGCGTACACGTAGAAGGCGCCGTCGGTCGGGGCCAAACGCTCGATGCCGATGCCGCGTAGCCCGTCGAGTACCCGCGAACGATTGGCCGCATAATGATGCAGGTGACCGTCGGCCTCGGCGGTCGCCTCCGGGGTGAAGGCCGCGACCGCGGCGACTTGCGACAGCACGGGCGGACAGATGGTGAAGTTCCCGGTGAGGCGATCCACCGCGCGGCGCAGCTCGGACGGCACCAGCAGCCAGCCCAGTCGCCAGCCCGTCATCGCGTAGTACTTCGAAAAGCTGTTGACCACAACGGCATTCCGCGACGTCTGCCACGCGCAGCTGGTCTGCGGTGACCCGTCATAGACCAGACCGTGGTAGACCTCGTCGCTGATCAGCCGCGCCCCCGTCGCATCACACCACGACGCGATCGCGGCCAGCTCCGTCGGCTCGATGACCGTGCCAGTGGGGTTGGCCGGGCTTGCGACGATCACGCCCTGCACCGGGGGGTCGAGTTCGGCGAGCATCCGCGCGGTGGGCTGGAAGCGCGTCTGCGGTCCGCAGGGGATTTCCACCACCTCACATCCCAACGCCGACAGGATGTTTCGGTAGCAGGGGTAGCCAGGGCTGGCCAGGGCCACCCGGTCACCGACGTCGAAGCAGGCCAAAAAGGTGAGCAGGAAGCCACCCGAGGAGCCCGTCGTGATCACCACCGCGTCGGGTTCCACGTCGAGCCCGTGCTGGCGCTGATAGTCGGCGGCGATCGCGGCTCGCAGGTCCTGAATGCCCAGTGCCACCGAGTAACCGAGTTCGTTGGACTGCACGGCGGCGGCCGCGGCCGCTCGCACCGGTCCGGGCGCGCCCACGCTGGGCTGGCCGGCCGACAGGTTGACCAAGTCGCCGTGGCTGCGCTGGCGTTGCGCGGCAGCCAGCCAGACATCCATCACGTAGAACGGTGGGATGCCGGCTCGTAGCGAGACGCGGTCGGTCACGGCGCCGTGAGTACCTCGGATTCCAGTCGCTTCAGTAGTTCTTGGCACGATTCCAGCAGATGCGCGCTGCCGTGGGCACGTTTGAAGTACAGGTGCATGTCGTGTTCCCAGGTGATCGCGATGCCGCCGTGCAGCTGGATGCCCTCGGCGGCCACGGTGTTCAGTGCCTCGGTGGCGGCTAGCCGGGCGGCGGCGGCGTTGGTGGGCGTGGGGTGGTCGCACGCATCGGCGACGACGGCCTTCGCGGCGGCGACGGTGACATACAGATCGGCCATCCGGTGCTTGAGGGCCTGAAAGCTGCCGATTGGTCGGCCGAATTGCACGCGGTCCTTGGCATATTCGACGGTCAGTTCCAGGCAGCGTTCGGCGGCGCCGATCTGCTCGGCGGCCAGCAGGATGGCCGCTTGGTCCGCCAGGCCCGGGTCCGTGCCGATCGGCACGGTCTCCTCGGCTTTCACCCGCGCCAGGCGCCGGGTCGGGTCCATGGTGGTGACGGGCTCGGCGCCGAATCGGGTCCACCGGCTGAGCCGCCCGTCCTCGACGGCGACCACGACGTCGGCGACATCGCCGTTGATCACGTAATCGGCATCGAGCACCAGCGCGCCGATCGAGCCGCCCTCGGCAAGGCTTTCCAGCGTCGCGGTGTCCGGCTCGGCCGCGCTCAGCAGCGCCAGCTCGGCCAGCGTGGTCCCCAGCAGCGGGGAAGGCACCAGCGCGCGGCCCAGTTCCTGCAAAACTGCTGCGGCGTCGGCCAATTCGCCGCCCGCGCCGCCCAACTCCTCGGGCACCACCAGGGCGGCGGCGCCGACCTGCTCGCACAGCAGTCGCCACAGCGATTCGTCGTAGCCACGGTCGGACTCCATGGCCGCGCGCACGGCGGCCGGGCCGGCGTGCTTGGCCACCAGGGCGGCGACCGTCTCGGCCAGCATCTGCCGTTCTTCAGTTGTGGTCATAGCGCCTCCAGCACTCGCCGCCGATGTTCCACCGGCGTACCCCAGGCGGACCGCAACGCCTGCACGCGCAGCAGCAACAGCGACAGGTCGTGTTCCTGGGTGAAACCGATTGCGCCGTGGGTCTGCAAGGCCGACCGAGCCGCCAGCAGCCCCGCCTCAGATGCGGCCGCCTTGGCGGCGCTGACGTCGCGCGGATCCATGGTCAGCGCCGCGCCGTAGACCAGCGGACGGGCCAGTTCGATGGCGATGTGCACGTCGGCGAGCTTGTGCTTGATCGCCTGGTACGAGCCGATCACCCGGCCGAACTGGGTGCGTTGCTTGGCGTAGTCGACCGCGCCGTCGCGCAGCGCCTCGGCCGCGCCGATCAGCTGGGCCGCGGTGGCCAGCGCGCCGAATTCGTAGGCGCGCTTGATGTCTGCTTGCCACGCCGCACCGGTCGCGGTCACATCGGAGAGCTTACGGCTGGGGTCGACGGATTCGTGGACGGCGCCCGGTGTCGCCTCGGTGACGCCGTCCTCGCCGGCCAGCAGCAGCAGGCCGGCCACGTCGGCGTCGACGGCACGCGGTGCCTGCGGCGGCATGGCGACCGTGGCGATCAGCTCCCCGGATGCCAATCCCGCGCAGCGCTCGGCGTGATCATCAGAGCCGAGCAAAACCGGTGCCACGGCGATGGATTCGGTCACCGGGCCCGGCACGCACCAGCGCCCGAGCCGCTCGATGGCGACGACGAGGTCTACCGGATGGGCCTCGATGCCGTCGAATTTCTCCGGCACGGCCAGAGCGGTGACGCCCAGGTTGGCCAACTGCTCCCACACCTTGCGGCCCGGTGCGGTATCGCCGGCGGACCACGCCCGCACGGCGCCGGGCAAGTCCGCCGCACCGAGCGCGGCGTCGATGCTGGCCGCGAAGTCGCGCTGCTGTTCGTCTAGCGCAAATTTCACTTCTAGCCCCCGGACTTCTCGCGCGGCAGGCCCAGCAACCGCTCGGAGATGATGTTGCGCTGAATCTCGTTGGTGCCGGCGTAGATCGGGCCGCCCAGCGCGAACAGCAAACCCTCCGTCCACCGGCCGGCGAGCTCCCCGTCGGCGGCGAGTAGGTCGAGCGCGGCCTGGTGCAATTCGACGTCGAGGTCTGACCAGAACACCTTGGTCACCGACGACTCGGCGCCCAGCTCGCCGCCGAGGGCCAGCCGGGTCACCGTCTCGAAGGTCTGCAGCCGGTAGGCCTGCGCCTTGATCCAGCCGTCGGCGACCCGGTCGGCGAATGCGGCGGGCGAGCCACTGTCCTTCCACAGCCGCACCAACCGCTCGGCGGTCGCCAGGAAGCGCGCCGGGCTGCGCAGCGACATGCCGCGCTCGTTGCTCGACGTGCTCATGGCCGCCCGCCAGCCCTCGTGCGGGGTACCGATCACGTCCTCGTCGGGCACGAAGACGTCGTCGAGGAAGATCTCGCCGAAGCCGGTGTCGCCGCCCAGCTGGACGATGGGCCGCACCGTGACACCCTCGGCCTTCAGGTCGAACATGAAATACGTCAGCCCGTTGTGCCGCTCGGCGCCGGGATCGGAACGAAACAGCCCGAAACCCCGCTCGGCGAACGGGGCTCGCGAGCTCCAGATCTTCTGCCCGTTGAGCAGCCAGCCCCCGTCGGTCTGGGTGGCGGTGGACCGCAGCGACGCCAGGTCGCTGCCGGATTCGGGCTCCGACCACGCCTGAGCCCAGATCTGTTCGCCGCTGGCCATTTTCGGCAGAATCCGGTCGAGTTGCTCTTCGGTGCCGTGCGCGAAGAGGGTCGGCGCCAGCATCGAGGTGCCGTTGGCGCTGGCCCGGCCCGGCGCACCGGCCCGGAAGTACTCCTCTTCGAAGACCACCCAGTGCAGCAGCGGCGCGTCCCGGCCGCCGTACTTCTTCGGCCAGGTGATCACCGAAAGGCCGGCGTCGAACAGCACGCGGTCCCAATGTCGGTGCTGCTCAAAGCCTTCGGCGTTGTCGTATGACTTCGTCGGGACGGCATCGGCGTTGGCCGACAAGAAGTCCCGCACCTCGGCCTGGAAGGCCAGGGTGTCTTCGTCGAGTTCCAGATCCATTAGCCCTGCTCTCGCAGTTGTGGTTTGAGCACCTTGCCGCCCGCATTGCGCGGCAGCGCGTCGACGAACCGCACCGACCGCGGTGCCTTGAAGTTCGCCAAATGTTCTCGGGTGTAAGCGATCACGGATTCTTCATCGAGCTGGGCGCCGGGCCGGGTAACCAGGTACGCCCGGCCCACTTCGCCGAGGCGCTCGTCGGGAACCCCGATCACCGCGGCGTCGGCCACGCCGTCCATGCGGGCCAGCACCTGCTCGACCTCGGCGGGGTAGACGTTGAATCCACCGCAGATGTACATGTCCTTGAGCCGGTCGGTGATGCGCAGGTTGCCGGCCGCGTCGACGGCGCCGATGTCGCCGGTGTGCAGCCAGCCGTCGGCGTCGATGGCGGCCGCGGTGGCCTCCGGGTCCCCGAGGTAGCCCAGCATCACGTTCGGCCCGCGCAGCAACACCTCTCCCGAATCCTCGGGCGGGTCGGCGTCGATGCGCAGTTCGAAGTCGGCGAAGGGGCGCCCGCAGGTGGTTGCCACGGTGATCGCGTCGTCGTCGGCGCGGCACATGGTTCCCATGCCGTTGGCCTCGGTCAGCCCGTAGGCGGTCAGCACGATGTCGATGTCGAGTTCGGATTGCATGCGCTCGACCAGCACGACCGGCACGGTAGCGGCGCCGGTCACCGCGAACCGCAGTGAGGTCAGGTCGTAGTCGTTGCGTGCCGGGTGGTCCAGCAGCGTCTGGTAGATGGTGGGCGGCCCGGGCAGCACGGTGATGCGGTGCCGCTCGATCGCTTGCAGCGCGCGCAGCGGGTCGAAGGTCAGGTGGGGGATCAACGTCGCGCCGGTCTGCAGACAGGCCAGGATGCCGGCCTTGTAGCCGAAGTTGTGAAAGAACGGGTTGATGCACAGGTAGCGGTCGTCACTGGTGATCTTGCCGTTGGCCGCCCAGGATGCGGAGGCCGACAGCGACTGCCGATGCGCGCACAGCACGCCTTTGCTGCGGCCGGTGGTGCCGGACGTGAAGAGGATGTCGCTGACGTCATCGGGCGCGACGGCGGACGCGCGAGCGGCGACGGCGTCGAGGTCGCTGCCCCGGGCGACGAACTCGTCCCAGGTCCCGGTCCCGGTCTCGTCGGCCTCAACCGGTATCCGCACGATGTGGCGCAGCGCCGGGAGCGCCGCACGGTCCAGGTCGGCAACGCGATCGTGGCCCAGGAATCGGCCCATGCCGAACAACACGGGCGCGCCGGTGCGGGCCAGGACGTCGCCGGCCTCGGCGGCGGTGTAGCGGGTGTTCAGCGGCACCATCGCCGCGCCGGCGTGGTGTATTGCCAGGCAGGCCACCACCCAATGCCAGGTGTTCGGCGACCAGATGGCCACCCGGTCGCCCGCTTGGACGCCGAGATCGATGAGGGCGGCGGCGGCTCGGTGCACCTCGTCGCGCAGCGCGGCGGCGGTGAAAGACCGTTCGTCGGTGATCAGCGCGTCGTGGTCGGGCAGCTGGTCCGCGAAACGATCCAGCGCCGCGGGCACCGTGCGCGGATCGTCGGTCATCGAATGCTCCTAGAGAGTTCCGCGCGCGAGGCGCAGTCACCGAGCTACAAAGCAAGTGCTTGGTAGGTTAGCCTACAGGTCATGCAGGACGTCGAGGAGTTCCGGGCGGAGGTCCGGCAGTGGCTCGCCGACAATCTGGTCGGCGAATTCGCAGCTCTCAAGGGTCTCGGCGGACCCGGACGCGAGCACGAGGCGTTCGAAGAGCGCTGCGCATGGAATCAGCATCTGGCCAAGGCCGGGCTGACCTGCCTGGGCTGGCCGGTCGAGCACGGTGGTCGGGGCCTGTCCACCGCGCACCGGGTGGCCTTCTACGAGGAGTACGCCAAGGCCGACGCCCCGGACAAGGTCAATCACTTCGGCGAGGAGCTGCTGGGCCCCACGCTGATCGCCTTTGGGACGCCCGAGCAGCAGCAGCGCTTCCTGCCGAAGATCCTCGACGTGACCGAGCTGTGGTGCCAGGGCTATTCGGAGCCCGGCGCCGGCAGCGACCTGGCCAACGTGGCGACCACCGCCGAACTCGACGGCGACGAGTGGGTGATCAACGGCCAAAAGGTGTGGACGTCGCTGGCGCACCTGTCGCAGTGGTGCTTCGTGGTCGCGCGCACCGAGAAGGGCTCCAAGCGGCACGCCGGCCTGTCCTACCTGCTGGTGCCGCTGGATCAACCGGGCGTGGAGGTCCGTCCGATCGTCCAGATCACCGGCACGGCGGAATTCAACGAGGTGTTCTTCGACGACGCCCGCACCGAGGCTTCGCTGGTGGTCGGCGAGCCCGGCGACGGCTGGCGGGTCGCCATGGGCACGCTGACCTTCGAGCGGGGCGTGTCCACGCTCGGGCAGCAAATCCGTTACGCCCGTGAGCTTTCCAACCTGGCCGAGCTCGCCCAGCGCACCGGGGCGGCCGACGACCCGTTCATCCGCGAGCGGCTGACCAGGGCGTGGACCGGGCTGCGGGCCATGCGCAGCTACGCGTTGGCCACGATGGACGTCGAGCAGCCCGGTCAGGATAACGTGTCGAAGTTGTTGTGGGCCAACTGGCATCGGGATCTGGGCGAGCTGGCCATGGACGTCATCGGCAAGCCCGGACTGACGCTGGCCGACGGCGAGTTCGACGAATGGCAGCGGCTGTTCCTGTTCACCCGTGCCGACACCATCTACGGCGGATCCAACGAGATCCAGCGCAACATCATCGCCGAGCGGGTGCTCGGCCTACCCCAAGAGGTCAAAGGATGAGTCTGTCCGAAGCTCCGAAAGAGATTGCCGGACACGGACTTCTGCAGGGCAAGGTGGTGGTCGTGACGGCGGCCGCGGGCACCGGCATCGGCGCGTCGACGGCACGACGGGCGCTGGCCGAGGGCGCCGACGTGGTGATCTCGGACCACCACGAACGCCGGCTGGGGGAGACCGCCGACGAGCTCGCCGCGCTGGGACAGGGCCGGGTCGAAAGCGTGCTGTGCGACGTGACGTCGACCGCGCAGATCGATGCGCTGTTCGCGTCGGCCACCGCGCGGATGGGACGCGTCGACGTCCTGGTGAACAACGCCGGGCTGGGCGGCCAGACCCCGGTGGTCGACATGACCGACGAGGAGTGGGACCGCGTCCTGGACGTCACCCTGACGTCGGTGTTTCGCGCCACCCGCGCGGCGCTGCGCTACTTCCGCGACGCGCCGCACGGCGGGGTCATCGTCAACAACGCCAGCGTTCTCGGCTGGCGCGCGCAGCACTCGCAGTCGCACTATGCCGCCGCCAAGGCCGGTGTGATGGCGCTGACCCGTTGCAGCGCAATCGAAGCCGCCGAATACGGCGTGCGGATCAATGCGGTGTCGCCGAGCATCGCGCGGCACAAATTCCTGGAAAAGACGTCGTCGTCGGAATTGCTCGACCGGCTGTCGGCCGGCGAGGCCTTCGGGCGTGCCGCCGAGCCGTGGGAGGTCGCGGCCACCATCGCGTTCCTCGCCAGCGACTACTCGAGCTATCTCACCGGAGAGGTCATCTCGGTTTCCAGCCAACACCCGTGAGCTGCGATATCGCTGACTGGCGCGCCGCCGCGACGTGTTTACAATTGTCGACCAACGCGGTTGATGCAGGTGGGAGGGTGCTGTGAGCGAAGGGCCGGGTCACCGACCGTGGGGTGAGAACCCGACGCCTGCAAACACACCCGGCCAGCCCCCGGGCGCCCCCTGGCAATCCGACGCCGGATGGCCAGAACAGTGGGGTCAAGGCGGCCAGGCGGCCCCGTTCGGGCAGCCCGCGTACGGGTCGTGGTCCTCGCCACCCCCGGTCACCGTCGCCAACTTCAACGGGCCGCACGGCAGCCCCGGTCAGCGCAATCGCAAGCCACTGATCATCGGACTGAGCGTGGCCGCCGTCGTCATCGTCGTCATCGTCATCACCGTGATCGCCGTCAGCAGCGGTGGCGGCTCGGGCAGCGCCGGCGATGCGGCCAAGGGCTACCTCGAAGCGCTTGCCCGCGGCGACGCGCAAGCCGCGCTGACGTACAGCACCGACCAGCCCGCGTCCAAAGACTTTCTGACCGACGACATCCTCAAACGGCAGATCGCGCGGTGGCCGATCACCGACATCAAGATCCTCGACGACAATTCCGCCCGCGGCTTCGGCTTCGGCCAGGTGCATGTCTCGGCGAAATTCGGCGAGAACACCTCGGACGTGACCATGTCGATCAAGAAGGCGGGCAGCGACTGGAAGCTCGATCACGCTGCGATCAAGGTGGACACCCTCAACGCGGGCATCGAGCAGGCCGCCGTCAAGACCGCGACGTTCTTCGACAAGCCCGTCGGCACCGCACCGGTGTACGTCTTTCCCGGTTGGGTGGACGTCGCCAGCACCAATCCGAATCTGGCCGTCACCTTGAAAAAGCCGTTCCTGCTTGACAATTTGACGGCATCGGGCGCGTACTTCAACGACCTGGAGTTCAAACTCAGCGACAGGGGGTTGTCGGCGACCAGCGCCGCGATATCGGCCGCGCTGGCCAATTGCGCGAACTCGAACCAACTGCGACCGCCCGACTGCCCCCAACACGCCTTCGACTACGACCTGGTGGACGGGACCGCGGCCTGGGGCAAGCCGGACATCGGTGGGCTCAAGATCAACCTGTTCGACCCATTCCGACTCGAGGCGACCTTCTCCGGGTCGGTCAACTTCCCGCTGACCGCCCAGACCCGGTCGGGCGGCACCAAAACGAGCGTGGTCAACGCGTTCGTATCCGGCAACGCCGACGAGTCGCAGACCCCGCCGGCCGTCTCGCTGCGCTGACGCTTGCGGCGGGACCCCGAAGTCGAAATACCACCTCAGTGGCCAAGCAAGCGCTTGGTTGATACTCTGATCGGGTGGACCGAGCGCCCGGTCAGGCCAACAGCCGTCGAGACGAGTTACTGGAGCTCGCCGCGACCATGTTCGCCGAGCGTGGCTTGCGCGCGACCACCGTCCGCGACATCGCCGACAGCGCCGGCATCTTGTCCGGCAGTCTGTATCACCACTTCTCCTCCAAAGAGGAGATGGTCGACGAGCTCTTGCGAAGTTTTCTGGACTGGTTGTTCGCGCGCTACCGCGAGATCGTGGACAGTGAGGCCAACCCTTTGGAGCGGCTCAAGGGACTGTTCATGGCGTCGTTCGAGGCGATCGAGCACCGGCACGCGCAGGTCGTCATCTACCAGGACGAGGCCCAGCGGCTGTTGTCCCAGCCCCGGTTCGCCTACATCGAGGACATGAACCGGCAACAGCGCAAGATGTGGCTCGAGTTGCTCAATCAGGGCGTCGAGCAGGGCTACTTTCGCCCCGACCTCGACGTCGACCTGATCTACCGCTTCATCCGGGACACCACCTGGGTGTCGGTGCGCTGGTATCAGCCGGGGGGGCCACTCACCGCCGAACAAGTCGGTCAGCAATACCTCGCCATCGTTCTCGGCGGAATCACTGCGGGATCAAACAAGATCGAAGAAGGAGTCTGAAATGACTGAGGCGTACGTCATCGACGCTGTGCGTACCGCGGTCGGCAAGCGCGGGGGATCGCTGGCCGGGATTCACCCGGTGGACCTGGGTGCCCTGGGCTGGCGCGGGCTGCTGGACCGGGTCGACGTCGATCCCGCCGCCGTTGACGACGTGATCGCCGGCTGTGTCGATGCCATCGGCGCGCAGGCCGGCAACATCGCCCGCCTCTCGTGGCTGGCCGCCGGCTATCCCGAAGAGGTTCCCGGCGTCACCGTCGACCGGCAGTGCGGTTCCAGCCAGCAGGCCATTTCCTTTGGCGCACAGGCGGTTCTGTCCGGCACGGCCGACCTCATCGTCGCCGGCGGCGTGCAGAACATGAGCCAGATCCCGATCTCGTCGGCCATGACGGTGGGCGAGCAGTTCGGATTCACCTCGCCCACCAACGAATCCAAGCAGTGGCTGCACCGCTACGGCGACCAGGAGATCTCGCAGTTCCGCGGTTCGGAGCTGATCGCCGAGAAGTGGAATCTGTCGCGCGAGGAGATGGAGCGCTACGCGCTGACCAGTCACGAGCGCGCGTTCGCGGCCATCCGCGGCGGCCACTTCGACAACGAGATCATCACCGTCGAAACGGAATCCGGGCCGTTCCGGGTCGATGAGGGTCCGCGCGAGTCGTCGCTGGAGAAGATGGCCGGGCTCAAGCCGTTGGTCGAGGGTGGCCGGCTGACGGCGGCAATGGCCAGTCAGATTTCCGACGGCGCCAGTGCCGTGCTGCTGGCGTCCGAGAAGGCCGTCAAGGAGCACAACCTGACCCCGCGGGCCCGCATCCATCACATCAGCGCTCGCGCCGCCGACCCGGTCTTCATGCTGACCGGGCCCATCCCGGCGACGCGCTATGCACTCGACAAGGCCGGGTTGTCGATCGATGACATCGACACCGTCGAGATCAACGAGGCTTTCGCGCCGGTGGTGTTGGCGTGGCTCAAGGAGATCAAGGCCGACCCGGAAAAGGTCAACCCCAACGGTGGCGCGATCGCGCTCGGCCACCCCCTGGGTGCCACCGGCGCCAAGCTGTTCACCACCATGCTCAACGAGCTCGAGCGCATCGGCGGCCGCTACGGTCTGCAGACGATGTGCGAAGGGGGCGGCACGGCCAACGTCACGATCATCGAGCGCCTGTAGCCGCCTGGAACGGGTGGGCGATCAGCCCCGGGTCGGATCGAACTCGAGTACTTGGGTGAGCCGAATGTTGTTGCCGGACGGGTCGCGGAAGGAAGTGTCGATGCCGTACGCCTGCCGGGTGGGAGGATCGTTGAACGTAACACCGCGAGCGGACAATTCGTCGTAGCGAGCCTGGCAATCGTCGGTTTCCAAGAACAAAGTGCCGCCCGCCCCCTTGGCCACCAGTTCGGCTAGCTGTGTGCTGGACTCGGCGTCGAGCATCGGTGGTTTCGGAACGGGCATCAGCACCAGCCCGACATCGTCTTGCCCGACGGGCCCGACGCACAGCCACCGAAAGTTCCACGCCTCCATCGTCACGTCCGCTCGGATCTCCCAGCCGAGCGTCTTGGTGTAGAACTCCAGCGCTGCGTCTTGGTCATGCACCCAGAATTGGGCGTTCGCGATCTTGAGCATCGGTTCTCCTGAGTTTGGTCTGTCGCTTTGAAGCTACGGAGGTCGCGGTTCGCAGTCTTCTCGAAACGTGCGGTTTTGCGGGCGTCCGTAAGCCAGCGCGACACAGCGTGGAATTCGCACGTGGCGTTCGGCCGGCGGGAACTTGTTCCGGTACGCCTGCGGCGTGCCGCCGAACATGCGGCGAAAGCTGGTGGTGAACGAGCCGACGCTTTCCCAGCCGACGGCGAAGCAAACTGCGGCGACCGTCCAGTCCGTGGTGCGCAGCAACGCCGCGGCTCGTTCGAGCCGTCGCGTCAGTAGGTACTGGTGCGGCGACTCGCCGAACGTTTGCTTGAAGAGGCGACTGAAGTGGGCAGGTGACAAACCCGCCGCCGCCGCCAGGTCGGCGATGGAGAGCGGCTCGTGATAACGGGCGTCGACCAGGTCTTTGGCGCGCAGAAGATGTCGGGCTGTTGGTGCAGCTGCCACCCGCATAGTGTGCCGCACCTCCAAACGCTCAGCGGGTAGCCACGACCAGACCGATGCCGCCCAGGGCGAGTAGCCAGCTCGTGAAGCTGCCGACCAGGAAGTACTCGGTCACCTCGTCGATGCCGACGGCGCCGTTGCGGTTCGTTTGGGCGTTCAATTCCGGAAACCGGATGATGCCCTTGGCCGCGACGACGGCGCTGGCCGCGGCCACCTGTCCGCCGACGCCGAGGCTCAGGATCAGCAGGCGTTCCATCGGGCCCAGCAGCCTGCCGCCCTTCAGCCGGTCCGACGGCTGCGGCTCGCCGGCCGGTCGCACCGCGCCCACCGAGCCAAGCACCAAGCGCACCAGCTGATTTGCGGTGGCGAACTGGACCAGGACCACGCCGACGAGCATCAGCAGCCGGGTCGGCGTGACGTGGCCGAGAGGCAGGTGAACCCAGGCCGACCACCGCGCCACGGCGCCATCGGCCGGTGACGACCAGCCGGACATCACCGCCAGCAACGCCAGCACGGAGCCGAAAACGGCCAATGGTGCGCCCTGCGCGGTGCCGGTGCGTTCGCTTCGCGCGCATAGCCATTCCCAGGCGATCACCGCCGCGGCCGCCAGCACGAGCAATACGATGTCACCGGCATGCCACAGGGCGCCCAGCGCCGCGCATGCCGAGACGGTGACCGGTCCGATCAACAGCGGCGGCCAGGCCGCGCTGGCCGCTCGCCGGCAGAAATCGGCGACGCCCAGTGCGATGAGCAAAACCGCGATGACGCTCACGGCAGGCTCCGAAGATATTGGCTGGCAACAACAATCAGGTCCAGGCCGTCGCGGCTGGCGCGCTGGGAAACCGCCGACGGGGTGATGCCCTCGTCCGCGGCGAGCTCCTTTTTGGTCCGGCCGGTCATCAACCCCCTCACAATCCGCAACGATCTCTCATCGAGCGATCCAAGCAGATGGTCCCGACAGATCAGGGCCGCGTTGACCGCGGCGACGTCGCCGCGCGTCTCGCCATCGGCCCGGAAGGTCGTGCGTATCAGCGCGAAGCCGGGCTGTCGCTGAGCGTGTGCGGTCTGCTGGATCGCCTCCCGCGCGGTCCACCAGCCCGGTCCGTCCTGGATTCCCGCGTCGGCGTCGAGGATGGTGACCGTGCCCCAGCCGATGCCGAACCGGACATCGACTGCGGGGCCGACGGCGAGCCGCAGCCCCAGGGCGGCATCGATCGCCGCGCCGACGGTCGGGTAGCTGCCCTGGAACTCGTCGCCGACGGTGAACGCCGGCGGGTCGATTGCGTCGCGGACGGCTTGCCGCAGGGCGCTCGCCAGGATCTGATGCAGCCCCGGGCGGTCGGCGGCGCGGCGGGAACCGACGACGTCACCGATGAGGGTCGCCCGTGGTGAAGAACTCGGCTTCATCGAGCCCATTTGAAGATTATAGCTTAATAGCGGATCAATTTAGTTATAAGCTTCATTCGGGTCGCCGACTGGCGGGTTACGCCCCGTCCACCAGCCCGGACGCCGCCTGCAGATGCTTGATCGCGTCGCGCACGATGCCCTCGATCAGCTCGGCACATGACGGCAGGTCTTCGAGAATGCCGGCCACCTGCCCGGAAGCCAGCACGCCGGCCTCGGTGTTGCCGTCCACCAGGCCGGCCTTCAACAGCATTGGCGTGTTGGCCGCCATCACCACCTGCGACCAGGTCAGCTCCTTGCCGTGGCGCATCGCCAGGCCGTCGCTGATCATCGACCGCCAGGTCATCTGCGACATGTGTTTGAACTTGGCGGCGTTGCGCACCGCGGCAGTCAGGCCCCTGATCGGCGTGCCGCTTTCCAGCTTCTCGACGAGGCCGGTGCGCAGCACCCGGTGCGGCATGCCGTCCACCCGCGTCGTGACGACGGTGCCGTCCAGCGCCGACTCCAGGTAGCGACGTTTCACCGCGTCCGGCACCGTCGAATCCGAGGTGAGCAAAAAGCGGGTGCCCATCGCGACGCCGGCGGCGCCGTAACTCAACGCGGCCGCAAGGCCGCGCCCGTCGAAGAAGCCGCCGGCCGCGATCACCGGAATACCGGTGCCCTGCACGGCATCCAGGACCGAGGGCAGCAACAAGGTCGTGGCGACGGGCCCGGTGTGGCCGCCACCCTCGCCGCCCTGCACGATCATCGCGTCGGCGCCCCAGCTCGCCACTTTGCGGGCGTGCTTGGCCGCACCGATCGACGGAATCACCACGGCGCCGGCATCTTTCAGCCGGGCGATGAGTTCCTGCTTGGGCGCCAGGGCGAAGGACGCCACCTTGACGCCTTCGCGGATCATCAGGTCGACGCGGTCGCCGGCGTCGGCGGCATCGGCGCGGATGTTCACGCCGAACGGCTTGTCGGTGGCGGCCTTGACCTTGCCGATGGCCGTCGCCAATTCGTCCAGGGTCATGGTTGCCGAGGCCAGGATGCCCAGCCCGCCGGCGTTGGCGGTGGCGGACACCAGCCGGGCGCCGGCCACCCAGCCCATCCCGGTTTGCACCACCGGGTGCTCGACACCGACCAGCTCGGTCAGCGGCGTGCGCAATTTCATCAACGGATCTCCCTGTCGCGCAGGGCCTTCGGGTCGATGACCTCGCGGATCAAGCGCAGTTCGTCCTCGGTCGGCAATCGGGTCTCCGCCGCGGTGTCCAGGCCGTGGATGTCGAACGACGTGTTTTCGGCTACCTCGTCCGCCGTGACGCCGGGATGCAACGACACCGCCCGCATCGTACGGTCCGGGCCGCCGAAGTCGAAGACGCCGAGGTTGGACACCACCCGATACGTGTTGGCGAAGCGGAAGGCCGGGTTGTCGGGATCGACGTTGTCCCAGCCGATCCCGCAGACAACGTCGACCTTCTCGCAGAACACCCGCTTGGAGTGGTTGCCCACCCAGTAGCTGGTCGCGTGGTTGATGGCGTTGCCGGGCGCGCCGCGGACACCGAACATCTGGCGTTTGGGCTGCTGCAGCGGGCCGAACGCCGAGATGTTCTGATTGCCGAAGCGGTCAACCTGATTGGCACCCATCACCACGTGGCGCCGGCCCCAGGCCAGCGTTTCGAAGACCCGGCCGAACGGCATCCAGCCCTCGACGGGTGCCGACGCGCCCAGGGCGGGGGTCTCGGCCAGCAGCTGCGCCTCGCCGTCGGTGAGCAAAATGTCCGGCGAGAAGGTCAGCCGGGCCAGTCGGGCCCCCACCGAGGCCATGTTCGTCATCGGGCTCACCATGATTTCGCCGGCGCCCCGGAACAATTCGGCGCACGCGACCGCGCAGACCTCGGGGCGGGTGATCGCATCGCGGCTCATGACGATGTCTCCTCTTTGAACGCGCGCACGGCCGCCTGGTAGTCCTCTTCGCTGCCCGACAGGTACGTCTGCACGAACTGCTGCCAACCCTCGTCCGTCGAGGCTGCTTCGGCGTAGTGCCGCTGGAATTTCTCGTCTCGGCCGTAGTCCGGTGCGGCGGTGGTGAAGTGGGCGCCGCCCGGCGCCTCCACCACGCCGTCGACCATCATGCGGTTGATTAGCAGGGCCTGCGGCGGGACCGCCTTGACCAACTCCTGGGTGGACACGATGCGCTCCACCGACAGGAAGCGCCTCTCGGCGGCCATCAAAAACAGGTCGTCGAAGTACGGGTCGATCCCGGTGTAGGCCGCATTGCCTTGCGCGTCACCGAGATTGAGGTGCGCGAATGCGGCGTCCAGGCGCAGCGCGGGCATTGCGAGCAATGTCTCGTGCCCGCCCCCCGGTGCCGGGTACGGGCTGGTCACCGTCTGCAGTTCGCCCTCCCAGAAGTCCAGCACCGAGCTGCCCAGCCCGGCCCGAATCGGCAGGAACGGCAGGCGTTGCGCCGCGGCCTGCAGCCCGCAACGCAGCATGCCTTCATCCATCTCGCGGGCCTCGATCGCGCCACCCGCGCGGGCCTTGGCGAACCAGGGATCGTAGAAGGGCGGGGAGTCGAGCGAAACGAATCCGTAGTAGACCCGCTTGACCTTTCCCGCCGAACACAGCAGGCCGAGGTCCGGCCCGCCGTAGGTGACGACGGTCAGGTCGGTGACGTCGGTGCGCAGCAGCGCGCGCACGAACGCCATCGGCTTGCGCCGCGATCCCCAGCCGCCGATACCGATCGTCATGCCGCTGCGCAATTGCGCGACGGCCTCGTCGAGAGTGGTTCTCTTGTCGCTCAAGATTTTTCACCCTTCGTCGTACCGGCGAACGCGTCGCGGTGCTCGTCGGAGACCCCGGCGAGGTTGAGCTCGAAGGTAAAGCCTTGCTCCATGCGGTAACTCGAGTTGACTCGTTGCACGTCGATGAGGTTCAGCGCCTCCTTGGCGGCCCGGATGACGCGGGTGTCTTTGGCGGCGATGTCGCGCGCGACGCGCAACGCTGCCTCGTCGAGCTCGTCGTGCGGCACCACCTCGTGCACCGAACCGAAGTGGTGCAGGGTGGCGGCGTCGACGGTGGCCGCGGTGAAGAACAGCCGCCGCATCATGTGCTGCGGAACCAGTCGCGACAGGTGCGTCGCCGCGCCGAGTGCGCCGCGTTCCACCTCGGGCAGCCCGAAGGTGGCGTCGTCGGAGGCCACGATGACGTCGGAGTTGCCGACCAGCCCGATGCCGCCGCCGACGCAGAATCCGTTCACCGCCGCGACGACGGGCACCGCGCACTCGTAGACCGCGCGGAACGCGGCGAAGCACCCGCGGTTGGCGTCGATCAGGGCGGTGAATCCCTCGGTGCGCTGCATTTCCTTGATGTCGACCCCGGCGTTGAAGCCCCTGCCCTCTGCGCGCAGGATCACCACGTGGGTGTTGGGGTCTTGGCCGGCCGCGGTGATGGTGTCGGCGAGGTCGAACCAGCCGCGCGACGGGATGGCGTTGACGGGCGGGAAGTCGACGGTGACCGCGACGATGCCCGGTTCGGTGATTGTGGATGTGATGGGCAAGGTGCCACTTCCTTGTGGGGGTAACTACCTAAGCAAGCACTTGCTTGGTACGCTAGCACAGTGACTCGCGCCGAAGCATGCCCCCCTTCTGACGCCATCAAGTTGGGGCTGGCCGGGCGGGTCGTTCTCGTCACCGGCGGTGTGCGCGGGGTGGGTTCTGGCATCAGCTCGGTTTTCGCCGAGCAGGGCGCCACCGTCGTCACCTGTGCGCGGCGGCCGGTCGAGGGATCGCCGTATGAATTCCACTCCTGCGACGTCCGCGACGACGACGCCGTCAAAGCCTTGATCGACACGATCGTGGACCGGCACGGCCGGCTAGACGTCGTCGTCAACAACGCGGGGGGATCGCCCTACGTGCTGACCGCCGAATCCAGCGCCAAGTTCAACCGCAAGATCATCGAGCTGAATCTGATTGGTGCGCTGTCGGTTTCGCAGCACGCGAACGCTCACATGCAAACCCAGCGGGGCGGGTCGATCATCAACATCTGCAGCCTGTCCGGCCGCCGCCCCTCCCCGGGCACGGGCGCCTACGGGGCGGCCAAGGCCGGCCTGGAAAGCCTCACCCAAACCCTCGCCGTGGAGTGGGGCCCGAAGGTGCGGGTCAACGCCTGTGTGGTCGGCATGGTGGAGACCGAGCAGTCCGAGCTGTTCTATGGCGACGCCGACTCCATCGCCGCTATCTCGAAGAATGTGCCGCTGGGCCGGTTAGCCAAGCCCGAGGATGTCGGCTGGGCCGCAGCGTTTTTGGCTTCGGACGCGGCCGCCTATATCAGCGGCGCTTCGTTAGAGGTGCACGGTGGCGGCGAGCCGCCGCACTATCTGTCCACGACGACCGCCAGCGCGGTCAAGTAGAGGAGACAAGGGCTATGGGAGTGGTTGACGGCCGTGTCGTCATCGTCACCGGAGCGGGCGGCGGTATCGGTCGCGCGCATGCACTGGCGTTCGCGGAAGAGGGCGCGCGGGTGGTGGTCAACGACATCGGGGTGGGCCTGGACGGTTCGCCGGCCGGCGGCGGCAGCGCCGCCCAGACCGTCGTCGACGAAATCACCGCCGCCGGTGGCGAAGCCGTCGCGGACGGCTCCAACATCGCGGATTGGGACCAGGCGGCGAGCCTGATCAAAACCGCCGTCGAAACCTATGGCGGCCTAGACGTTTTGGTGAACAACGCCGGCATCGTGCGTGACAGGATGATGGCCAACACCAGCGAAGAGGAATTCGACGCCGTCATCGCCGTGCACCTCAAGGGGCACTTCGCCACGATGCGCCACGCCGCGTCGTACTGGCGTGGGCTGTCCAAGGAGGGCAAAACCGTTGACGCCCGGATCATCAACACCAGCTCGGGCGCCGGCCTGCAGGGCAGCGTCGGGCAGGGCAACTACAGCGCCGCCAAGGCCGGCATCGCGGCGATGACGTTGGTCGGTGCCGCCGAGATGGGGCGCTACGGTGTCACCGTCAACGCCATCGCGCCTTCGGCCCGCACCCGCATGACCGAGACGGTGTTCGCCGAGATGATGGCGACGCAGGACCAGGACTTCGACGCCATGGCCCCGGAAAACATTTCACCGCTGGTGGTTTGGCTGGGCAGCGCCGAATCGCGCGACGTCACCGGCAAGGTGTTCGAGGTCGAGGGCGGCAAGATCCGTGTCGCCGAGGGCTGGGCGCACGGGCCGGAAATCGACAAGGGCGCGAGGTGGGATCCCGCGGAACTGGGACGCGTCGTCGCCGATCTGCTCGCCAAGGCCCGACGGCCGGTTCCCGTCTACGGCGCCTAGCGCGGTTCGCACACCACCAGCGGGATAACTCGATCGGCGGCCTCGCGGTACTTGCGGTAGGGCGGGTACATCCGCGTCAATTGTGGCCAATACCGTTGGCGCTCAGCCTCTGTGGCGTCGCGCGCGATCAAGTCCAGGCGCTGGGCGCGGATTTGCACCCGCACGTCGGGGTTTTCTTTCAGGTTGAGATACCACGACGGATCCTTGTCGCGCCCGCCGAAGGACGCGGGCAGGATCACCCGCTCGCCGTCGCGCAGGTACAGCGTCGCGGTGGTTCGCGGCTCGTCGGATTTGCGCCCGGTGGTGGTCAGCAGGGCCGCCGGGAACCGCAGCAGCTTCGCCCCGACCTTGCCGTTGGTTCGTCGGTACACCCAGATATGGGCGCGCGCGAAATACTTGAGCAGCAGGGCAATCGGGCGCGAATTACGGATCCAGCGGCGGTCGGTCATGGTGCCCTGATGATTCCCCACTCGGGCGGCGGGGAAACTCAGGGATCGCAGATGACGATCGGGATGACCCGATCGGTCCACGACCGGTAGTCGTCGAACGACGGATACATGGCATCCAGCTTCGGCCAGTACTCGGCGCGTTCCGCCTCGGTGGCATCGCGGGCCCGCAGTCGCAGGACCTCGTCCTTGATCTGCACGGAGACTTCGGGGTTGGCCTTGAGGTTGAAGTACCACTGGGGGTGTTTGTCACTGCCTCCCTTGGAGGCGACCAGAATCACCCGGTTCCCCTCGCGCAGGTAGAGCAGCGGGCTGACCCGGGGTTCACCGCTCTTGCGACCCGTGGTGGTGAGCAGCGCGACCGGCGCTTTCTGGAACGTGTTGCCCAGCTTTCCGTTGCTGCGCTGATAAATCCATGCGTTGCTCTTGGCCATCCACTTGATGATGAAGCCGACCCACGGGGCATTGAGTGAACGAGGCTTCGGTTTCGGCATGCGAGCTCCTTGACGTCCTCACCGCTGGATAAAGGGTTGGAAGCGAACCTTGATGTGGTGGATTTCGGCTTTCCCGCTTGCGCTTTCGGCCGGAATCACGAAGGTCTCGTCGACGTGTGCGGCGAGCCGCCGACCACCGAACGCCGCCCTGGTCAGCACCCGGTACGCCGCGTGCACCCGGTCGCCGTCGATGCGGTAGTCCGGTGGTGTCGTGTCCGCGAGCAACCGGTACTGGATTCCGCGATTGAGGCTGCGCCGCAGGTGATTTCCCGAGAAGCCGTTCTTGATTCCCTGCTCGACGCGGGTGCACCCGCGCGCGAACGGAACGGCGTCACCCTCATGGCTGACGAGCGCGTCGATGTATGACTGCGCCGCGGCGATGCGGCTCTCTTCGGAGACGATCAAGGGCGTGCTAGATGCGTTCGATGATGGTGCCGGTCGACAGGGCGCCGCCCGCGCACATGGTGATCAGCGCGGTCGTCTGGTCGGTGCGCTCCAGCTCGTGCAGCGCGGTGGTGATGAGCCGGCTTCCGGTGCTGCCGACCGGGTGCCCCAGCGCGATGGCCCCGCCGTTGACGTTGACCTTGGCCATGTCGGGATCGTGCACCCGTGCCCACGACAGCACCACCGAGGCGAACGCCTCGTTGATCTCGGTGATGTCGATGTCGCCCATCTTCATCCCGGCCTTCTCCAGCACCTTCGCCGTCGACTGCACCGGGCCGTCCAGGTGGTAGTACGGCTCGGCCCCGACCAGCGCCTGGCTGACGATGCGGGCTCGCGGCCGCAGGCCCAGCGCCTTGGCCTTGTCCTCGTCCATCCACAGCACTGCCGCCGCGCCGTCGGAGATCTGCGACGACGTTCCCGCGGTGTGGATTCCGCCTTCGAGCACGGGCTTCAGCGCGGAGAGGCCCGACAGGGTGGTGTCGCGGAGGCCCTGGTCGCGGCTGATCGTGACGCGCTCGGACGTCGGTTGTTTGTTCTCGTCGAGCGCCGGGGCCTCGATCGGGGAGATCTCGCGATCGAAACGGCCTTCTTCCCACGCCTGCTTGGCTTTGGTCTGGGACGCCAGGCCGAATTCGTCGATCTCGTCGCGAGTGATGCCGCGCCGCTTGGCGATCCGCTCGGCCGCGGTGAACTGGTCGGGAAGGTCGATGTCCCACGACGACGGGCGCAGGATGGTGCGGTCGGGACCCGCGTTCGCGCCGAGCCCGACGCGGCTCATGGCCTCGATGCCGCACGCGATGCCGATGTCGATGGCGCCCGCCGCGATAAGACCGGCGACCAGGCCGTTGGCCTGCTGGCCGCTGCCGCACTGGCAGTCCACGGTCATCGCACCGACGTGCTCGGGCAGGCCCGCGACGAGCCAGCTGACGCGCGTGATGTTGTTGGACTGCTCGCCGAACTGCGTGACGCAGCCGCCGACGATCTGCTCGACCATATCTATTTCGAAGCCGGAGTCGGCTCGTACCTTCTCCACGAGGGCCTTCTGCGTGGCCCCCAGCAACTCGGTGGCGTGCAGACCGGACAGCCACCCGTTCCGTTTGCCGATGGGGCTGCGAGTGGCTTCGACGATGACAGGGTTACCCATTCCGTCAGGCTAGAACACGTTTCATTACTCTGACAAGCGAGGATGGTGACCTGCCTTTTATCTGCGCAGGAGGCGTGTTTTACTGGCACTAGAACACGTTGCAATTAGTGTTGTAAAAGGAGCGCACCCTACATGGCACCCCCCAACATTCCCGCCGATTTCGACTTTCTCGACCCCGACGTCAACCTCGCCGGGCTGCCCGTCGAGGAGCTCGCCCAGCTTCGCAAGGCGGAGCCGATCCACTGGGTCGACATCCCGGATGGCGCGGGCGGGTTCGAGGACCACGGCTACTGGCTCGTCACCAAGCACGCCGACGTCAAGGAGGTGTCCAAGCGCAGCGACGTCTTCTCGAGCTGGATGAACGGCGCCATCCCGACCTGGCCGCCGGAGATGAAGCGGGAGCAGGTCGAGCTGCAGCGCAGCGTCATGCTGAACATGGACGCGCCGCACCACACCCGGCTGCGCAAGATCATCTCCCGCGGGTTCACCCCACGGGCCATCGGGCGGCTGGAAGCCGAACTGGCCCAGCGTGCCCAGAACATCGCCGCGACCGCCGCCAAAGAGGGCAGCGGCGACTTCGTCGAACAGGTCTCGTGCGAGCTGCCGCTACAGGCCATCGCCGGTCTGCTCGGCGTTCCCCAGGAGGATCGGGACAAGCTGTTCCGCTGGTCCAATGAGATGACCGGTGGCACCGACCCCGAGTACGCCCACGTCGACCCCGCGCAGTCGTCGCTGGAACTGATCACCTACGCCATGGCGATGGCGGCGGAGCGCAGCAAGAACCCCACCGACGACATCGTCACCACGCTGATCGAGGCCGACATCGACGGCGAGAAGCTCTCCGATGACGAGTTCGGTTTCTTCGTGGTCATGCTGGCGGTGGCGGGCAACGAAACGACGCGGAACTCCATCACCCACGGCATGATCGCGATGGCGAACAACCCCGATCAATGGGAGCTGTTCAAGAAGGAGCGGCCGGTGACCACGGCCGACGAGATCATCCGGTGGGCCACTCCGGTTTCGGCCTTCCAGCGCACGGCCAATGAGGACACGGAGCTGTCCGGCGTGCCGATCAAGAAGGGTCAGCGGGTGGTGATGTCGTATCGGTCGGCCAACTTCGACGAAGAGGTCTTCCAAGATCCGCACACCTTCAACATCCTGCGCGACCCGAACCCACACGTCGGCTTCGGCGGCACCGGCGCCCACTACTGCATCGGTGCGAACCTCGCCCGCATGACGATCAACCTGATCTTCAACGCGGTCGCCGATCACATGCCGGACCTCAAGCCGATCGGCGAGCCCGAGCGGTTGCGGTCGGGGTGGCTCAACGGCATCAAGCACTGGCAGGTCGACTACGCCGGCAAGCCCGCGGTGACGTCCTGATGGACTTCGACCTCACCGCGACGCAACAGGCCGTCGCCGATGTCGTCACGTCGGTGTTCGAGCGTGAATTGAGTTGGGACGCTTTGGTCGACGGCGGTGTCACGGCACTACCGGTGCCGGAGCGCCTCGGTGGCGACGGCGTCGGCCTAGCGGAGGTCGCCACCGTGCTGACCGAGATCGGCCGCCACGGCGCCATCACGCCGGCCCTGGCCACCCTGGGTTTCGGCGTGCTGCCACTGCTCGATCTGGCCTCCGATGAACAGCAGGACCGGTTTTTGGCCGGCGTCGCCAAGGGCGCCGTGCTGACCGCCGCCCTCAACGAGCCGGGTGCGGCGCTGCCGGACCGGCCGTCGACCACCTTCGCGGGCGGCCGCCTGTCGGGCACCAAGGTCGGCGTCGGCTATGCGGGACAAGCGGATTGGATCGTCGTCACGGCCGACAGCGCGGTCGTCGTCGTGTCGTCGAAGGCCGACGGTGTCGACACGGTCCAAACCCCGACCTCGAACGACTCCGAGGAGTACACGGTCACGTTCGCCGACGTCGCGGTCGAAGACTCAAACGTTTTGGCGGGCGCGACGGCGTCCCGGGTCAACCAGTTGGTGCTGGCCGCCGTCGGCGCCTTCGCCGACGGCCTGGTCGCCGGGGCGCTGCGGCTGACGGCCGACTACGTGGCCAACCGCAAACAGTTCGGCAAGCCACTGTCGACGTTCCAAACCGTCGCCGCTCAGCTCGCCGAGGTCTACATCGCCTCGCGCACAATCAATTTGGCGGCGAAGTCGGTTGCGTGGCGGCTGTCGGATGGCCGGGACGCGGACGACGACCTGGATGTCCTCGGCTACTGGATCACGTCACAGGCGCCGCCGGTCATGCAGATCTGCCATCACCTGCACGGCGGGATGGGGATGGACATCACCTATCCGATGCACCGGTACTACTCCACGATCAAGGACCTGTCCCGGCTGCTGGGCGGTTCTTCTCATCGTCTCGACCTGGTGGGAGCGCAATGTTCATAGACCTGACTCCGGAGCAGCGCCAGCTGCAAGCGGAACTACGGGAATACTTTTCGAACCTGATCTCGTCCGACGAGATGAAGGCGATGGAGCAGGACCGGCACAACGAGGCCTACCGCGCGGTGATCCGGCGGATGGGTAAGGACCGCAAACTCGGCGTCGGATGGCCGAAGGAGTTCGGCGGCTTGGGCTTCGGCCCCATCGAGCAATCGATCTTCGTCAACGAGGCGCATCGGGCCGACGTGCCGCTGCCCGCGGTGACGCTGCAGACGGTCGGTCCGGTGCTGCAGCAGTTCGGCAGCGAGGAACAGAAGAAGAAATTCCTGCCCGCCATCCTGGCCGGCGAGGTGCACTTCGCGATCGGCTACACCGAGCCCGAGGCCGGCACCGACCTCGCCGCCCTGCGGACGACCGCGGTGCGCCAGGGCGACGAGTACATCGTCAACGGGCAGAAGATCTTCACCACCGGCGCCCACGACGCCGACTACATCTGGCTGGCCTGCCGCACCGACCCGGAAGCCGTGAAACACAAAGGCATTTCGATCCTGATCGTCGACACGAAGGACCCCGGCTACTCCTGGACGCCGATCATCCTGTCCGACGGTGCCCACCACACCAACGCCACCTATTACAACGACGTGCGGGTGCCCGCCGACATGCTGGTCGGCGAGGAGAACGGCGGGTGGCGGCTGATCACCACCCAGCTCAACAACGAACGCGTCATGCTGGGCCCGGCGGGCCGGACCGCCGGCATCTACGACCGGGTGCACGCCTGGGCGTCCAAGCCGGGCAGCGACGGCGTCACGCCGATCGACCACCAGGACGTCAAGCGGGCCCTCGGTGAGATCCATGCCATGTGGCGGATCAACGAGCTGCTCAACTGGCAGGTGGCCGCCGCCGGTGAGGACATCAACGTGGCCGATGCCGCGTCGACGAAAGTCTTTGGCACCGAGAAGATTCAGTACATCGGCCGGCTCGCCGAGGAGATCGTCGGCAAGTACGGCAACCCCGCCGATTCGGATACCGCCGACCTGTTGAAGTGGCTGGACTCGCAGACCAAACGCAACCTGGTCATCACCTTCGGCGGCGGCGTGAACGAAGTGATGCGGGAGATGATCGCCGCGGCCGGACTCAAAGTGCCGAGGGTGCCTCGATGACCGACATCAAGGAAGCGGTCGCGGAGATCACCGCCACCGTCGTGGCTGCCCCGCGCCAGGCCCGGGATCCGGTGAACCAGCCGACGATCAACAACTGGGTCGAGGCGCTCGGGGACCGCAACCCGATCTACGTCGACGAGGCGGTCGCCAAGGCCGCCGGCCATCCCGGAATCGTCGCCCCGCCGGCCATGATCCAGGTGTGGACCATGTTCGGGCTGGGTGGGGAACGCCCGACCGACGACCCCATGGGCCCGATCATGCAGCTGTTCGACGAGGCCGGCTACATCGGGGTGGTCGCCACCAACTGCGAGCAGACCTACCACCGGTATCTGCGTCCGGGCGAGCAGGTCACGGTCGTCTCCGAGATGCGCGACGTGGTGGGCCCGAAGCAGACGGGGCTCGGCGAGGGATGGTTCATCAACCAGCACATCACCTGGCGGGTCGGTGACGAGGATGTCGCCGAAATGGCTTGGCGCATTCTGAAATTCAGGCCCCGCGAAGATTCCGGCGCGGCCGGGTCGGTCCCGCAGGACCTGGACGCCGACGCCATGATGCGTCCGGCGGTGTCGCGCGACACCGCCTTCTTCTGGGAGGGCGTGGCGGCGCACGAGCTGCGCATCCAGCGCCTCGCCGATGGCGCCCTGCAGCACCCGCCGGTGCCTGCGGTGTGGCAAGACAAGGCCGAACCCATCGACTACGCGGTGGCCAGCGGCCGTGGCACGGTGTTCAGCTTCGTGGTGCACCACGCGCCGAAGGTGCCCGGGCGCACGCTGCCGTTTGTGATCGCACTGGTCGAACTGGAAGAGGGCGTCCGCATGCTCGGCGAGCTACGCAACGTCGAGGCCGCCGAAATTAAAATCGGAATGCCGGTCCGCGCAACCTATATCGACTTCCCGGCCGGTGAGTCCGGCCCGGAGTGGAGCCTCTACGCCTGGGAGCCCTTGGGAGATCAAGCATGAGTGCACCCGTCGTTGAAGTGGGCACCACCCTGCCCGAACTAAAGCTGCACGGTACGCCGACGTTCATCATCTCGACGGCCCTGGCCACCAGGGACTTTCAGGATGTGCACCACGACCGGGACCTGGCTCAGGCCAAGGGTTCCAAGGACATCTTCGTCAACATCCTCACCGACACCGGCCTGGTGCAGCGCTATGTCACCGACTGGGCGGGTCCGACGGCGCTGATCAAGTCGATCGGCCTGCGGCTCGGTGTGCCGTGGTATGCCTACGACACCGTCACCTTCTCCGGCGAGGTGACCGCCATCGACGACGGCCTGATCACGCTGAAGGTGTTCGGCCGCAACAGCCTTGGTGATCACGTCATCGCGACTGTGACTTTGACGATGGGGGCTGCTTGATGCTTTCGGGTAAGGCCGCGATCGTCGGCATCGGTGCCACCGACTTCTCCAAGGACTCCGGCCGCAGCGAGTTGCGGCTGGCGGCCGAGGCGGTGCTGGATGCGCTCGACGACGCCGGGTTGAGCCCCTCCGATGTCGACGGGCTGACCACCTTCACGATGGACACCAACAACGAGACCGCCGTCGCGCGTGCGGTCGGCATCGGTGACCTGAAGTTCTTCTCGCAGATCGGGTACGGCGGCGGCGCCGCGTGCGCGACCGTCCAGCAGGCGGCGATCGCCGTGGCCACCGGGGTGGCCGACGTCGTCGTCGCGTACCGGGCGTTCAACGAGCGTTCGGGCATGCGGTTCGGTCAGGTGCAGACCCGGCTGGTGGGAAACGCCGGGGTGCAGGCCGATTCGACCGCGGCGGACAATTCGTTTTCCTATCCGCACGGCCTGTCCACGCCGGCAGCGCAGGTCGCGATGATCGCCCAGCGCTACATGCATCTGTCGGGTGCCAGCAGCCGGGACTTCGGTGCGATTTCGGTGGCCGACCGCAAGCACGCGGCCAAGAATCCGAAGGCGTACTTCTACGAGAAGCCGATAACCATTGAGGATCACCAGAATTCGCGGTGGATCGCCGAGCCGCTGCGGCTGCTGGACTGTTGCCAGGAGACCGACGGCGCGGTCGCCATCGTGGTGACGTCGCCGGAGCGCGCGAAGGATCTCAAGCAGCGGCCGGCGATCATCGAAGCCGCCGCGCAGGGCTCCAGTCCCGACCAGTACACGATGGTCAGCTACTACCGGCCGGAGCTCGGCTTGCCCGAGATGGGGGTCGTTGGCCGGCAGCTGTGGGCGCAGTCGGGGCTGAAGCCGACCGACATCCAGACCGCCGTGCTCTACGACCACTTCACCCCTTTCACGCTGATTCAGTTGGAGGAGTTGGGATTCTGCGGCAAGGGTGAGGCCAAGGACTACATCGCCGACGGTGCCATCGAGATCGGTGGGCGGCTGCCCATCAACACCCACGGGGGCCAGCTCGGCGAGGCGTACATCCACGGCATGAACGGCATCGCCGAGGGAGTGCGCCAATTGCGGGGCACCTCGGTGAATCCGGTGCCCGCCGTCGAGCACGTGCTCGTCACCGCGGGAACCGGTGTGCCCACGTCGGGCCTGATCTTGGGCTAGGGCCTGGCGGCGAGGCTGTCTCCCCGCCGCTTCCCCCCGCTGCCCGCGCTTCCGGCCGAGCGTGCCGCCGCTTCCGGCCGAGCGTGAAGTTAGTTTCACGCTCGCTGCCGACCGTGAAACTAACTTCACAGTCGACGAGTGAAGTGACGCCGGCAATGACACGTGCGACGCTGCCGTCGTGGTTGAGCCGTTCCTGGGGAGTGAGGCCGTTGCTCGAGGCGTATTAACCAGAGGCCAACTCTGCACTGGCTATCTCCGGCTGTTCCGAGACGTCTACGTCGATCGGGATGCGGATGTCACCGCCGCGCTACGAGCGAGGGCCGGCTGGTTGTGGTCCGGACGCAAGGGCGTGGTTGCCGGGTTCGGCGCCGCAGCATTACACGGGAGCAAATGGGTCGACGACTTGACGGTGGTGGACCTCATCCACGACAACCGCCACTTCCAGGCTGGGATCAGGGCGCACGGCGACCGTATCGAGGACGACGAAATCGTCGTCATGGGAAAGATCCCGCTGACCTCGGCAGCTAGGACAGCCCTCGATATCGGATGCTGGTATTCGAAGAATGCAGCGGTTGCCGGCATGGACGCGTTGGCCCGCGCGACCGGAATCAAGGCGGCCGACGTCGAGATACTCGCGGAAAGGTACTCGCGCCGCCGAGGCATCGTGCAGGCGCGCAAGGCCATAGCGCTATTCGACAGCGGCGCGCAATCACCGAAGGAGTCGTGGCTGCGGATTGTCTTGATCGAGGCCGGCTTGCCGCGGCCGCAAACCCAGATTCCCGTGCTCGACGAATTGGGCAGCGCGATCGCATATTTGGATATGGGTTGGGAGGACGTCAAAGTAGCGGTCGAGTATGACGGTGAACATCACCGCAGCGATCGCTGGCAGTACAGCTGGGACGTCCGGCGATTGGAGAACATCGAGCGTCGCGGCTGGATCGTAGTGAGGGTGCTCGCAGGCGACAGGCCGGCCGGAATCGTCCGTCGGGTGCGCGCGGCTCGCGCCCGCCGAGCGTGAAACTGCTTTCACGCTCGTAGCCGAACGTGAAACTAACTTCACGCTCGGCGCGAGAAGGCTGGACGCTCGGCGCGAGAAGGCTGGGCGCGAGAAGGCTGGGCGTTCGGCGCAAAAGCTACGCAGGGACCAGTTCGACGCCCGACAGCACGACGGCGTTGTCGCGCGAGGGCGCGACAACGCTGGCCAGGAAGCGGCCTTCAGAAGACGTCGAGTCCTTCCAGATGCCGACCTTGAGCGTTTCACCGGGGAACGCCACCCCGGCGAAACGCGCGCCGTAGGCCGCGACAGCGCCGGCATCACCGTCGAGCAGCGCATCGGTGATCGCCTTGCAGGTCATGCCGTACGTGCACAGTCCGTGCAGAATGGGCTGCGAAAACCCTGCGGCGGCGGCGAATTCGGGATCGGAATGCAGCGGGTTGCGGTCGCCGCACAACCGGTAGAGCAGTGCCTGTTGCGGCAGGATCGGCACGTCGACCTCGAGATCGGGAGCACGGTCCGGCGGGCCGTCCGAGGTCGAGGCGCCACGCTCGCCGCCGAATCCGCCTTCGCCGCGGGCGAAGATGGACCGGCGCTGCGTCCACAGCAGCGTGCCATCCGGCGCGGTCACCGTCGTCTCGCTCCAGATCACCGCGGCCTTGCCCTTGTCCCAGATGTCCGTGAACCGGGTGACGGCCTTGGCCGAGCCCGACGGCGGCAGCGGAGCGGGCGCTTCGACGCGCTCGCTGGCGTGCAGCACCTTGCCCAGCTCGATGTCGATACCCGGAAATTTGACCGTCGGCGGTTTCGTGGCATGGAAGGTGGCGGCCACGTTGCCGAACGTCGGCAGCACCTGCGGGGTGTCGTCGATCAGGTAGCGCAGCTCGCGCGGATCCATCGGATCGGCGCCCGCGCCCAGTCCCAGGTGGTAGAGCTGCACATCGCTACTGGCCCAAGAGAATTCGATGGGATCCAGCTCGGCGTTCAGCGCGACTTCTACGTCGATCGGCATCTCAGCTCTCCTCCGCGATGTGCAACGCCGCCAGGTAGCCGAATGTCATGGCCGGACCGATGGTGCCACCCGGACCGGGGTACGTGTGGCCCATCACCGGAGCACTGACATTGCCTGCGGCGTAAAGGCCTTCGATGATACTGCCGTCGTCGCGCAGCGCGCGGCCGTGGACATCGGTGCGGATGCCGCCCTTGGTCCCCAGGTCACCGGGCACCATCTTGGCCGCGTAGTAGGGCGCATGACTGATCTCGCCGAGGTTGGGGTTCGGCTTGTTGGTCGGGTCGCCGTAGTACCTGTCGTACGCGCTCTCGCCACGCTTGTAGTCCTCGTCGACGCCGGAGCGCGCGAACCCGTTGAAACGTTCGACCGTCGCGGCGAGTTCGCCCGGTGGGAGGCCGGCCTGCTGCGCCAGCTCGGCCAGCGTGTCGGCCTGGATGATGACCCCGGACTCCAGCCACTTACGCGGAATACGTTGTCCGGGCTGCAATCCCGCGAAAATGTAGCGGTCCCGGTACTGCTGGTCGAACACCAGCCACGCGGGAATGTTTTCGCCCGGGCCGGGTCCCTGACCGTATTGGCCGCCATACATGTGATGGCAGGCTTCGACGTAAGGCATCGATTCGTTCATGAACCGCCTGCCCGACATGTTGACGATGATCGATCCGGGCGAGTTGCGCTCGGACAACGCGAACCAGGGCGCACCCACCAGCGGGACGGTCGGACCCCACCACGCGTCTTCCATGATGTCCAGTGCGGCGCCAAGCTTTTCGCCTGCCAGGATTCCGTCGCCGGTGTTGGCGACCGCGCCCACGGTCCACTCGGTGGTGATCGGTGCGCGCTGGTATTTCACCCGCATCTGCTCGTTGTGCTCGAACCCGCCCGACGCCAGGATCACGCCACGGCGGGCCCGGATCAGCTGGGGCTCACTGGATTCGGCGTCGCCGGTGCCGCGCGCGTAGACGCCGCGCACGACGCCGTCTTCGACGTAGAGGTCGGTGAGCGCGGTGTTGAGCACTACCGGCACCCCGGCCCGCTGCAATCCAATGCGCAGCGGACCGATCAACGCCCGGCCCATGCCGACGAGGTTCTTGCCGGTCGCCTTGGCCCACATGGTGCGTGCCCCGACCTTCAGGCTGCGCGCCACGCCGCGGGGGTGCCGCTTGAGCTGGTTCAGCCGCACGTAATCCTGTTGCATCACCACGACGTTCAGCGGGACCTTGCCGTACGCCGGCTCCAGGCCGGATTCGTCGGCGCCGAGCTTGCGGGCGTTGAACGGCTTCGGCTCGATCGATCGGCCCTCCGCGCGGCCGCCCGGCGACTCGGGGTAGTAGTCGGAGTAGCGCGGGACCCAGCACATCTTCAGCGGGGTGTGCATGAGGACGAACGACAGCATCTCGGGGCCGCGCTCGAGGTAGGTATCGATGCGCTCGGGCTCGACGACGTCTCCGATGATCCCGTGCAGATAAGTACGGGCGGCCTCGGCGGTATCGCGGACCCCGTCACGCTTGAGCACTTCGTTATTTGGGATCCAAACGCCGCCTCCTGAGCGTGCGGTGGAGCCGCCGAAGTGGGGGGCCTTCTCGATGACTATGGTGGAAAGACCCCGGTGAGCGGCGGTAAGGGCGGCCACCATGCCGGCTCCGCCGCTTCCGACCACGACGACGTCGTACTCCTGCGCTGACATGTAGAACACGTTATAGAATTGCCCGGGGCGGCCGCTACTGGCCCGGTCGAGCGACGAGGAGACTTGGAGAGATGCTCAGTGTTGCCATGCGCGACGAGCTGGCCGCCGACTTGGCGCAAGCCGAGCGCAGTGGCGAGCCGATAACCCCGCTGACCGCCACCTATCCGGAGATCGACGTCGTCGACGCCTATGAGATTCAGCTGATCAACATCCGCCAGAGGGTCGCCGAAGGCGCCCGGGTGCTGGGCCACAAGGTCGGCCTGTCCAGCGAGGCGATGCAGCAGATGATGGGGGTCGACGAGCCGGATTACGGCCATCTGCTCGACGAGATGCAGCTGTTCGAGGACACTCCGGTCAAGACGAACCGCTACCTGTACCCGCGGGTGGAAGTAGAGGTCGGTTTCATCCTGTCCGCGGATCTGCCTGGCGCCGGCTGCACCGAGGACGACGTGCTGGCGGCCACCGAGGCGTTGGTCCCGTCGATCGAGTTGATCGACACCAGGATCACCGACTGGAAGATCGGGTTGTGCGACACCATCGCCGACAACGCGTCTTCGGCGGGCTACGTACTGGGTCAGGCGCGGGTCTCGCCGACCGAGCTCGATGTGACGAAGATCGACGCGGTGCTGACTTGCAACAGTGAGGTGATCGCCAAGGGACGTAGTGACGCGGTGCTGGGCAATCCGGTCACCGCGGTGGCCTGGTTGGCGCGCAAGGTGGAGAGCTTCGGCGTCCGGTTGCGCAAGGGTGACGTGGTGCTGCCCGGGTCGTGCACGCGGGCGATCGACGTGCACCCCGGCGACGACTTCGTCGCCGATTTCGCGGGCCTCGGTTCGGTCCGCCTGTCGTTCGAATAGGCTCGAATTTAAATCATCTAACTAAACCTCAAAGCTCGAGGAGCATCATGCCGACTAAGGCGACTGTGGCCATTGTCGGGTCGGGGAACATCAGCACTGACCTGCTATACAAGCTGCTGCGATCGGATTGGCTGGAACCCCGCTGGATGGTCGGCATCGACCCGGAGAGCGAGGGCTTGGCCCGGGCCCGAAAGCTGGGTTTGGAGACCACCCACGAGGGTGTGGACTGGTTGTTGGCGCAGCCGGAGAAGCCCGACCTGGTGTTCGAAGCGACCAGCGCCTACGTGCACCGCGACGCCGCACCCAAGTACGAGGCCGCCGGGATCCGCGCGATCGATCTGACGCCGGCCGCCGTGGGCCCGGCGGTGATCCCGCCGGCCAACCTGCGCCAGCACCTGGACGCACCGAACGTCAACATGATCACCTGCGGTGGGCAGGCAACCATCCCGATCGTGTACGCGGTGTCGCGTGCCGTCGCCGACATCGGCGGCGTGCCCTACGCCGAGATCGTCGCCTCGGTCGCCTCACTCTCGGCCGGTCCCGGCACCCGCGCCAATATCGACGAGTTCACCAAGACCACCAGCAGGGGCGTAGAGACGATCGGCGGAGCCAAGCGCGGCAAGGCGATCATCATCCTGAACCCGGCCGACCCGCCGATGATCATGCGCGACACCATTTTCTGCGCCATCCCGGAGGACGCCGACCGAGACGCTATTGCCAAGTCGATTCACGACGTGGTGGCTGAGGTGCAGACCTATGTGCCGGGTTACCGGCTGCTCAACGAGCCCCAGTTCGACGACCCGTCGATCAACTCGGGTGGGCAGGCGCTGGTCACCACATTCGTCGAAGTGGAGGGTGCGGGCGACTATCTACCGCCTTACGCTGGAAATCTCGACATCATGACCGCCGCGGCAACGAAGGTGGGCGAGGAGATCGCCAAGGAGTCCTTGAGCGCGACGGCCGGAGGAGCGCAATCATGACCCGTGCCGACGACGATGCAGTGGGGATACCGCCCGCTTGCGGGGGACGAAGCGATGAGGAGAAGTGGCGCCATGAGTGAAGTCTTCTTCAACCCGGTCTGGGACGTCCGGATGACCGATACGTCGCTGCGGGACGGCTCCCACCACAAGCGCCATCAGTTCACCACCGACGAGGTCGGCGCCATCGTGGCCGCTCTGGACGCCGCCGGAGTGCCCGTCATCGAGGTCACCCACGGCGACGGCCTGGGCGGCTCGAGCTTCAACTACGGGTTCTCCAAGACCCCCGAGCAGGAGCTGATCAAGCTCGCGGCCCAGACCGCCAAGGAGGCGAAGATCGCCTTCTTGATGCTGCCCGGCGTCGGCACCAAGGAAGACATCAAAGAGGCCCAGAACAACGGCGGCTCGATCTGCCGGATCGCGACGCACTGCACCGAGGCCGACGTGTCGATCCAGCACTTCGGCCTGGCCCGCGAGCTCGGCCTGGAAACCGTCGGGTTCCTGATGATGAGCCACACCATTGCGCCCGAGAAGCTGGCGGCGCAGGCCCGCATCATGGCCGACGCCGGCTGCCAGTGCGTCTACGTGGTCGATTCGGCCGGAGCGCTGGTCCTCGAGGGCGTGCGGGACCGGGTGGCGGCGCTGGTCGCCGAGCTCGGCGACGATGCCCAGGTCGGCTTTCACGGCCACGAGAACCTGGGGCTCGGGGTGGCCAACAGTGTGGAGGCGGTCCGGGCGGGCGCCAAGCAGATCGACGGCTCCTGCCGCCGGTTCGGCGCCGGGGCGGGCAACGCGCCCGTCGAGGCGCTGATCGGGGTGTTCGACAAGATCGGCGTGAAGACCGGGATCGACTTCTTCGACATCGCCGACGCGGCCGAAGAGGTGGTCGCCCCGGCGATGCCCGCCGAGTGCCTGCTCGACCGCAATGCGTTGATCATGGGGTATTCCGGGGTGTACTCGAGCTTCCTCAAGCACGCCATCCGCCAGTCCGAGCGCTACGGTGTGCCGGCCCACCAGCTGCTGCACCGCGCCGGGCAGCGCAAACTCATCGGTGGCCAGGAAGACCAGCTCATCGACATCGCGCTCGAGATCAAGCGCGAGCAAGAGAGCGGCGCCGCGGCGTCGCGCTGATCCGTCTCTCGCCTGCACGCACAGGCCACGCTAAGGTGCCGCGAGTAGCCTGGCGCACATGAGCACATCCAACACAGTCGGCGCTCGGCGTCGTGGGCTGTACGGCCTGCTCGCCGGGGGATTGATGACCGCTGCCGCCGCTGCGGTGATCGCGGTGCCCTTGGCCGGCACGGCCAGCGCGCAGTGCAACCAGGACGTGGGTGCGTCCATCGATGCGTACCTGCAGAAGCACCCGGACCTCCACCAGCAATTGCAGCAGAGGTCTCAGGCCGAAGGCGGCAACGGCAACGTCATCGACTACCTCAATCGGCATCCCGACGTGCGCCAGCACCTGATCGACCTTTCCCACTCCTGCCCTCCGTAGTGAGTCTGCGTCGTCCGTGAACGCCGCGGCCGACGCGCGGGAACGTTCGCCATTGACGAAAAAGTAGAACACGTTCTAGCGTCTAGGCGTGTTCTCTGATTCCCTCATCGAAGCCATCGCCGAGTCCGAGAAGCTGGTGGCCGCGGCGCCTCACATCGAGACCGAAGCCGACCTGCTGGAAGGGCTGCAGTACCTGGCCGGCTGCATCGCTGGCTGTCTGCATCTGTCGTTCGACTACGACCGCGACCATCCCTTCCTGCAATCGGGCACCGGGCCGTTCACCAAGATGGGCCTGGACAACCCCGACACGCTCTACTTCGGCACGCGGGTGCACGCCAACCACGATTACGTGGTCACCGGCCGGCGCGGCACCACCACCGACCTGAGCTTCCAGCTGCTGGGCGGGGAATACACCGACGACAACGTCCCGGTCAGCCAGGCCGCGTTCGACGACCGGGAACTGCAGATCGCACCCGACGGCAGCTTCGAGTGGCGGGTACGGCCGACGAGTCCCGGGCAACTGGTCATCCGCGAGGTGTACGGCGACTGGGCGGCGCAGCGCGGCACGCTTTCCATCTCGCGCCTGGACACCGCGGGCACCGCGCCGCCCCCATTGACCCGCGAAATCATCGAAAAGCGTTATGCCACAGCCGGAAAGCAACTGGTTAACCGGGTGAAGACGTGGCTGCAGTTCCCGCAGTGGTTCTACTTCAACATTCCGGTGAACACGATGGTCGCGCCCCGGCTGACGCCGGGTGGACTGGCGACTCAGTATTCGTCGGTGGGCCACTACGAGCTGCGGCCTGACCAGGCTCTGGTGATCACCATCCCGGCCACCGACGCGCCCTACCTCGGTTTCCAGTTGGGCAGCCTGTGGTACATCTCGCTGGACTACATCAACCACCAGACATCGCTGAACAACACTCAGGCACAGGCGGATCCGGACGGCAAGGTGCGCATCGTCGTCGCCGACCAGAACCCGGGCGTGACCAACTGGGTCGAAACCCTCGGCCATCGCAAGGGCATCCTGCAGTTCCGCTGGCAGCGGGTGTCGCGTCAACTCACCGAAGCCGACGGCCCCTCCGTCGAGCTGGTCGACGTCGACGCCATAGCGACCACGTTGCCCTACTTCGAGCACAACAAGATTTCCGAGGACGAGTGGCGCGCGCGAATCGCGCTGCGCCAACAACAAATTGCGGCAAGGATGCTGGGGTGACGATGTCAGGGATGCTCAACGACAAGGTAGTGATCATCAGTGGCGTCGGCCCGGGTCTCGGTACCACGCTGGCACACCGATGTGCCGACAACGGTGCCGACCTGGTGCTGGCGGCCCGTACCGTCGAACGGCTGGACGAGGTCGCCAAGCGGATCAACGACTCCGGCCGCAAGGCCGTGGCGGTCCGCACTGACATCACCGACGACGACGAGGTCGCCTACTTGGTCGAGACCACTATGGCCACCTACGGCAAGGTCGACGTACTGATCAACAACGCGTTCCGGGTGCCGTCCATGAAGCCGTTGGCCGGCACCAGCTTTCAGCACATCCGAGACGCGATCGAGCTCAGTGCGCTGGGCGCGCTGCGGCTGATCCAGGCCTTCACGCCGGCGTTGGAGGCGACGCACGGATCGATCGTCAACGTCAACTCCATGGTGCTGCGCCACTCGCAGGCGAAATACGGCGCGTACAAGATGGCGAAGTCCGCGCTGCTCTCCATGTCCCAATCGCTGGCCACCGAGCTCGGTGACAAGGGCATCCGGGTCAATTCCGTTGCGCCGGGGTATATCTGGGGCGACACATTGCAGGCGTACTTCGAGCACCAGGCGGGCAAGTACGGCACGACAGTCGACGAGATCTATGCGGCCACCGCGGCGAACTCCGATTTGAAGCGCTTGCCCACCGAGGACGAGGTGGCATCGGCCATTCTGTTCCTGTCCAGCGATCTGTCCAGCGGCATCACCGGGCAGACCCTGGACGTCAACTGCGGGGAGTATCACGTCTGATGTCCGAGCGCACCGATATCGGCACCGTCGACGAGCTGCACGCATCGGCCACCAAGCTGACCGGGCTCGACGACTTCGGCGCTGACGACGACAATTACCGCGAAGCGCTGCGCGTCCTGCTGGACTCCTACCGGACCGAGGCCGGGCTTACGGTGTTGGGCAGCAAGATGAATCGCTTCTTCCTGCGCGGAGCGCTGGTCGCGCGATTGCTCTCCGAATCGGCGTGGAAGCAATACCCGCAATACGCCGACGTCGTCATCGAACGGCCCATCTTCGTCACCGGCCTGGTACGCACCGGAACCACGGCGCTGCACCGGCTCCTGGGCGCCGATCCCGCGCATCAGGGCCTGCACATGTGGCTCGCCGAATTCCCGCAACCGCGGCCACCGCGCGAGACTTGGGAATCGCACCCGCTGTATCGCCAGCTCGACGCGCAGTTCACCCAGCACCACCAGGAAAACCCCGGCTACACCGGGCTGCACTTCATGGCCGCCTACGAGCTGGAGGAGTGCTGGCAGCTGCTGCGGCAGTCGCTGCATTCGGTGTCCTACGAAACGCTGGCGCACCTGCCCAGTTACGCCCAGTGGCTCTCGGAGCAGGACTGGACGCCGTCATATCAGCGGCACCGCCGCAACCTTCAGCTGATCGGGCTCAACGACGCCGACAAACGTTGGGTGCTGAAGAATCCCAGCCACCTGTTCGCGTTGGACGCGTTGATGGCGACCTATCCCGACGCGTTGGTGGTCCAGACTCATCGTCCGGTCGAAACGATCATGGCCTCGATGTGCTCGCTGGCGCAGCACACCGCGGAGGGGTGGTCGACGTCGTTCACCGGGGCTCAAATCGGCGCTGATGCAATGGAAACCTGGTCGCGGGGACTGGAGCGGTTCAACACCGCGCGAGCCAGATACAGTCCGTCGCAGTTCTACGACGTCGACTACAAGGAATTGATCACCGACCCGATGGGCACCGTGGCCGACATCTACCGTCACTTCGGCCTGACGCTGACCGATGAGGCCAAGGCCGCCATGGAGAAGACCCACGCCGACAGCCAGGCCGGCGAGCGCGCACCGAAGCACACTTATTCGCTGGCCGACTATGGACTCAGCACCGAGGCCGTCAAGGAGCGCTTCGCAGGCCTTTAAATCACGGGCGCCACAATAGTTTCCGGATTTGTGGTTGCGCGTTTTGCCCGCCTCGCAGCGACAACATTCGCGAATCGCGCTGTCGCGCCAGCGTTGTCGCTCGAAGGTGGGCAATACACCAATGCCGGAGCGGCGGGCCGTTCATAACCGCGGGCAGGGCCCCGGAGTTGACGTTCGCTCAGTCGTCGTCCGGCTCGTCGTCGAGGTCCAGATAGCCCTCGGCGACGGCATGTTCGATGCTGTCACCGAGTTTGGGGCACGACCTCGTGCGCGCGGTGTCGCCCCCGGACGCACGCACCTCGGTGAAGTGCGCACACCGCTGCCACGCCTCGGTGTTCCATTGCACCGCGGTGTGTCCGGGCCCGAGCCTTCGAACGGTGACCCGCACGTGGCAGAACCGGCAGTCCACCGGCAACAGACCCGAGTTGAGGTAGCGCTCGCGGTCGGCCCGACTGGCCTCGGCGACCGCAGCGGCGCGCTGCGGATCGTCGGTGAAATCCCTTGATTTCGACCAGGACCCACCCTTGCGTTCGGGGCCGGCTCGATGCTCGTCGTGGTCGTGATGATCGCCGTGCAGCAACAACATCGACCGCGCGAGCTGATCGACGTCAGGTACCGCCGGCTGATCCTCGCTCATGATTCCTAGTGTTGCTTAGCCGGCACGTCGTCGGTGGCGGGCTCGTCCGCCGCGGAGTCCTTGGCCTTGAGGTTCTGCTCCACCTCGGCATTCCAGTACTCATTGGCTCGGGTGGTGTCGACCTCGATCTCGAAGCGCTCCACCATCTCCGGCTCGATGTCGGCGACGTCGACGTAGAACTGCTGGTACCAACGACGCAACTGATAGACCGCGCCGTCCTCTTCGACCAGCAGCGGATTGTCGATGCGGGTCTTGTGCTTCCAGATCTCGACGTCCTGCAGGAAGCCCTTGCTGACGCCCTCGGTGAACACCCTCGACAGCTTGTCGGTCATCTTTTCGTCCATGCCCTTGGGCTTTTCGACGATGACACCCCACTGCAGCATGAACGAGTTCTGGGTCACCGGGTAGTGGCAGTTGATCAGGATCGACTCGGCCTTGTAACCGCCGTAGCTATTGTGCAGCCAGTTGATCATGAACGACGGCCCGAAATAGGATGCCTCCGAATCCAAGTGCGCCTCACCGTAAGACGTGCCGAGGTCGTTGACGTCGGGCCGGCCCACGTTGTGCAGGTACTGCGAGGCGATGTGGCCCTCGAACACGTTCTTGAAGTACGTCGGCAACCCGAAATGGATGTAGAAGAAGTGCGCCATATCGGTGACGTTGTCGATGATGTCGCGGCAGTTGGAGCCCTCGATGAGGATGCTGTTCCACCGCCACTCGGTCCACTCGTCGCTGTGGGACTCCGGGATGTCCGGGATGCGCACGGCGGGGTCCGGGGGATTGTTCTCGTGGTCGTGCCAGACGAACAGCAGGCCGCCGCGCACGTCGGTCGTCCACGAACGGGTCCGCGCCGTCTTGGGTGTGCGCTTGGCGTACGGGACCAGCTTGCAGCGGCCGTCACCGCCCCAGCGCCAGTCGTGGAACGGGCAGGCGACCTCGTCGCCCTTGATGGTGCCCTCGGAGAGGTCGCCGCCCATGTGGCGGCAGTAGCCGTCGAGCACCTTGATGTCGCCCTGCGAGTCGGCGAAAACCACCAGCTTGGTGCCGAACGCCTCGATCGAGTGCGGCTTTCCGTCCTGGAAGTCCTTCGCAACGCCCAGGCAGTGCCAGCCGCGGGCGTATCTGGTCGGCAAGGCGCCGGGATCGATCTCCCGGATGCCGACCGCCTTGGTGTCGGTACTCACCTGTCACCTCCAACTCGCTGGGCCTCTAACTAGAACACGTTACAGTTTTGCAGCGGGCGCGCGCAACGACGGCGAGCCTGGCCATGGCATATGCGCGCTGCGGTATATCTAAACGATGCCGCTGTTTGCGTTCGAGGGCCGCGCGCCACGGGTCGATCCCACCGCTTTCGTGGCCCCGACGGCCACTCTGATCGGCGATGTCGTGGTGGAGGCGGGGGCGTCGGTCTGGTTCAACGCCGTGTTGCGCGGCGACTACGGGCCGATCGTGGTGCGCGAGGGCGCCAACGTCCAGGACGGATCGGTGTTGCACGCGCCACCCGGCATCCCGGTCGACATCGGTCCCGGTGCGACGGTCGCCCATCTGTGCCTGATTCACGGGGTGCACGTCGGCCAGGAGGCGCTGATCGCGAACCACGCCACCGTTCTGGACGGTGCGGTGATCGGGGCGCGCAGCCTGGTGGCCGCGCACTCACTGGTGACGGCGGGCACCCAGATCCCGGCCGGGATGCTGGCCGTCGGAGCGCCGGCGCAGATCAAGGGCCCTGTCGCCGGGACCGGCGCCGAGATGTGGGTCAAGGTGAACCCGCAGGCCTACCGCGACCTCGCCCAGCGGCATCTGGCCGGGCTGGAGCCGCTCTAGACTTTGCGCGTGTTGGCCGCGGCGCGTTCCATCTCCCAGTAGGCGCGCAGGGCCACCATCTTGCCCTCGGCGTCGACCCGGTAGGTGAAAACGCCCTCGGCTGTCGTCTGGTACTCACCCGTCGTGATGAGGATGTGCCCGACGTTGGCTTCCTCGTTGCCGCACTGGTAGGTGTCGCGGAAGAAGAACTCGATCTTGCTGGTGGGGGCGATGGCCTTGTCCCAGAAGGCCGAGATGGCGTCACGGCCCCGGTGGCCGAGGCCTTCGGGGTCGAACACCGAGGGCCCGATCGGGTCCTCGACGATGGCGTCGTCGGCGAATACCGCCAGCCAGGCGTCCTTGTCCCGGGCCGCCACCGCGTCGCGGGAGCGGCGGCCGGCCTCGTGCGCGGGATGCTCACTCAACGGCGCCGCTCCTCCTCATCGCTGCGTCCCCCGCAAGCGGGCGGTACCCCCACTGCATCGTCGTCGGCGCGCTCACGAGACCTGCTGGGCCGCGGGCTTGTCAGCACCCACCACCCACATCGAGTAGTACTGGGAGCCACCGCCGTAGGCGTGTCCCAGGGCCTTTCGCGCGTTGGGAACCTGGTGGTCGCCACCCTTGCCCATCACCTGAATGGCCGCTTCGGCGAACCGAATCAGGCCCGACGCGCCGATCGGGTTCGACGACAGCACCCCGCCGGACGGGTTCACCGGCAGCCGACCGCCGATCTTGGTTTCGCCCGCTTCGGTGAGCTTCCAGCCTTCGCCCTCGGCGGCAAACCCGAGGTTTTCCAACCACATCGGTTCAAACCAGGAGAACGGGACATAGATCTCCGCGGCGTCGATCTCGTCGATCGGGCTCTCGATGCCGGCGGCCTTCCATAGTGCCGCGGCGGCGTCACGGCCGGCCTGCGGGCTGACCTGGTCGCGTCCGGCGAACTGCAGGGGCTCGGTGCGCAACGCGGTGGCGTGGATCCAGGCCACCGGATGTCCTTGCGCCAGGCGGGCTTCGGCGGCCTCCTCATTGCCGATCACGACGGCGGCGGCGCCGTCGGACGACGGGCAGGTCTCGTCGTAACGGATCGGATCCCACAGCATGGGCGAGGCCATCACCTTCTCGAGGGTGATGTCGGGTTGGTGCAGGTGTGCCAGCGGGTTCTTGACGCCGTTGAGCCGGTCCTTGACCGCGACCATGGCGCCGATGTTCGTCGGCGCGCCGGTCCGGCGGATGTAGGAGCGCACGTGCGGGGCGAAGTAGCCGCCCGCGCCGGCGCCCACCGGCTTGATGAACGGGATGGGAATCGACAACGCCCACATGGCGTTTGACTCCGACTGCTTCTCCCAAGCCATCGCGAGCACGCGCCGGTACTTGCCGGACTGGACCAGGCTGGCGGCAACCACGCCGGTAGAACCGCCGACCGATCCGGCGGTGTGCACCCGGATCAGCGGCTTACCCGTGGCGCCCATGGCGTCGGCCATGAACAGCTCGGGCATCATGACGCCCTCGAAGAAGTCCGGCGCCTTGCCGACCACGACGGCGTCGATGTCGTCGAAGGTGGAACCGGAATCGGCCAGCGCCCGGTCGATGGCCTCGCGCACCATGCCGTTCATCGAAACGTCCTGGCGTTTGGCGACGTACTTCGTTTGTCCGGTACCTAGTACCGCAGCAACGTTTGGCCCTGCACCGGCCATCAGTTCTTTCCTTCCATCACCGCGACCAGGTTCTGTTGTAGCGCAGGCCCGCTGGTGGCGTGCGCCAGCACCCGCTCAGCAGAACCGTTCCAGATGTGTTGTGCCGCAAAGCCGATGCGTTCGAGACCGGCGACGAACATGGGATTGGCCGCCAGCGCGCCGCCGGACGGGTTGACCTTGGTCGGTCCCGGTATCCGGATGGCTTCCGCGATGATCAGGTGTTGGTGGGTGAACGGCGCGCAGATCTCGGCAACGTCGAGGTTGTCGGTCCGCCCGCCGGTGGCCACCTGGGCGGCGGCCTTGGTCGACGGGGACTCGGTGAGGTCCCGCGCGCCCAGCACCGGCGTTTCGATGCGATGCTCGATTCCGGTGATCCAGGCCGGGTTTTCGCGCAGCTCGCGCGCCCGGTCGCCGGCCGCGAGCACGATGGCCGCGGCGCCGTCGGTGATCGGGGCGATGTCGTGGCGGCGCAGCGGGTCGGCGAAGAAGGGCCGCTCGAGCAGTTCGGCCACGCTGATCGACCCCTCCACGTTGTCCACCCGGCGCGCGTTGGCGAAGGAGTCGAAGGCCACGCGCGCCATCTGCTCCTCGGTCCACTTGCCGGTGTCGAGCCCGATGCGCGCCTGCAGCCCGGCCATCGAGATCGAATCCGGCCACAACGGCGCGACGGTGTACGGGTCGGTCTGCCGCGTCAGGATCTGACGCAGGATGCCCGCCGAGGACTTGCCGAAGCCGTACACCAGCGCGGTGTCGACCTCGCCGGTCAGGATCTTGATGTAGGCCTCGTAAAGCGCCCAGGCCGCGTCCATCTCGACGTGTGATTCGTTGATCGGCGGAACGGCGCCGATCGAGTCGATCGCCGAGATGAACGAAAATGCCCGTCCGGCAAGGTAATCAGATGATCCGGAGCACCAGAAGCCGATGTCGGTCCGGCTGATGCCCAGCTCCTCGTACAGCTGGGCGAAGCACGGGATCAACATTTCGACACCGTTGGTGGTGCCGTCGGTGCGGCGGACGTGCGGTGCGTGGGCAAAGCCGACTACCGCGACGTTGCGAGCGCTCATGTGTTCTTAAGCCCTTTACAGGTGGTGCTTGTAGGTGTCGTAGTCGGCGTCGGGTTCCCCGGTCGGCCGGAAGTATTCGATGTTGTCGATCCCAAATCCCCACTCCTCGCGGGGTTTCCACACCGCCTCGACGCGCATGCCCATCCGCACCTCGTGGGCGTCGATGTCGGCGACCAGATGCAGGAACGGGATGTCGGAACCGTCGAGCAGCACGTAGGCCGCCACGTAGGGGGGCTTGATGCGCTGACCCTGGAACGGGATGTTGATGATCGCGAACGTCGTGACGGTGCCCTTGTCCGGCAATTCGATGAACTCGGTCGTCGGCTGGCCGGTGGCGGGGTCGGCGCCGTGCGGCGGGAAGTAGACCTTGCCGTTCTCGCCCGTCTTCGCGCCGAGCAGCTTGCCCTGCGCGATGGCCCGCAGGTAGGCGCTCTCCTCGTGTGAGGCGCTGTGCTGGATTGTGAGCGAGACGGGGGTGACGACCATGGTCACCGGGTCTTTGTCGCCGTCCGAGTGCTCCGTCACGGCCTCGGCTTCCTCACCGAGCTCGAAATACGCGATGTCGGTGATGGCGCCCACCGGCTCGTCGGCCCAGCGCACATGCACCCGGGTGCCGGTCTTGATGTTCTTCGGCTCGCCCGCGTCCACCGCGTGGATCAGCGGGGTGTCGGCGCCGTCCAGCTTGATCAGCGCCCAGGCGAACGGCCTGTCCAGCGGCTGGCCCTCCATCGGCTCGGGCTGCCAGGTCCACGAGACGACGGTGCCGACATTGGACACCGGTACCATCTCGCCCAGCGGCTCATAGGTGACCGGGTCATACTCCGCCGGCGGGACGTGCACCCGGCCATCGGATCCGCGCACACCCAAGACGTGGCGGTCACGCAGTGCGGTGAAGAACTTGCCCAGCGTGGGGCCGACCGAACGGGTGTAGTCGAAGGACAACGTCAGTGGCGCGGCGAGCGGTGGCTCAGGGTGATCCATCAGGGGCGGGCTACTCGAACTGGCTGTCACGCCATCGAGTAGAACAGGTTCTAAGAACGGATTCAACATCGGGTCTGCTATCCGGAAGGGAAGACGATGAAGCTGGGATTGCAGCTGGGATATTGGGGCGCTCAGCCGCCCCAAAACCATGGCGAACTCGTCGCCGCCGCCGAGGAGGCCGGATACGACGCCATCTTCACCGCCGAGGCCTGGGGCTCGGACGCCTACACACCGCTGGCCTGGCTGGGCTCGGCGACATCCCGGGTGCGGCTGGGCACCTCGGTGGTCCAGCTGTCTGCCCGCACGCCGACCGCCTGCGCGATGGCCGCTTTGACGCTCGACCACCTCTCCGGCGGGCGCCACGTCCTCGGCCTCGGCGTCTCCGGCCCGCAGGTGGTCGAGGGCTGGTACGGCCAGTCGTTCCCCAAACCGCTGGCCCGCACCCGGGAATACATCGACATCATCCGGCAGGTGTGGGCGCGGGAGGCGCCGGTGACCAGCGCCGGCCCGCACTATCCGCTGCCTTTGCAGGACGGGGTCCGGGGACCGGCGACGGGTCTGGGCAAGCCCCTCAAGCCGATCACCCATCCGTTGCGGGCCGACATCCCGATCATGCTCGGCGCCGAGGGACCCAAAAACGTCGCGCTGGCCGCCGAGATCTGCGACGGCTGGCTGCCGATCTTCTACACGCCGCGCATGGCCGACACCTACAACGAGTGGCTGGACGAGGGATTCGCCCGCCCGGGGGCGCGCCGCAGCCGGGAGGACTTCGAGATCTGCGCGACGGCCAACATCGTCATCACCGAGGACCGCAGCGCCGCGTTCGCGGCCATGAAGCCCTACATCGCGCTCTATATGGGCGGCATGGGTGCCGAGGACACCAACTTCCACGCCGACGTCTACCGCCGGATGGGCTACGCCGAGGTGGTCGACGACGTGACGAAGCTGTTCCGCAGTGGACGCAAGGAAAAGGCCGCGGAAATCATCCCCGACGAGGTGATCGATGACGCCGCGATCGTCGGCGACGTCGACTACGTGCGTAAGCAGATCAAGGCCTGGGAGGCCGCCGGCGTCACCATGATGGTGGTGTCGGGCCGCAGTACAGAGCAGGTCCGCGAGCTGGCGACGCTGATCTGACGCCCGGGCGCAACAAACGAGAACACGTTCTAATTTTCTTGCAAGAGACTTAGAACGCGTTCTAGATTGTCCGGATGACAGCTTCGCAGCACACCATCGCGGGCAGGGTGCTCACCATGCCGGTGCAGATCCGCAAAGCGACCCAGCACATGGCGATGTTCTCTGTCGACGCGGACGCCGCGCAGCAGATGATCGACTACAGCGGCCTGCAGGTCTGTCGTTACCTGCCAGGCCGCGCGATCGTGGTCCTGATGTTGATGCAGTACATCGACGGCGACCTGGACCAGTACAACGAATTCGGCACCACCGTGATGGTCAATCCGCCCGGGTCGACGGCGAGTGGGCCACGAGCCCTGCAGTCGGCGGGCGCCTTCATCCACCACCTGCCCGTCGACCAGGCGTTCACGCTGGAAGCTGGAACGAAGATCTGGGGCTACCCGAAAGTGATGGCGGACTTCACCGTTCGGGAAGGCCGTCGGTTCGGCTTCGACTGCACAGTCGACGGGCAATTGGTGGTCGGCATGGAATTCGGCCGCGGACTGCCATTTCGGCTCACCCCGCGCACGCAAGCGCAGCGGAGTTACTCGCACCGCGACGGTGTCACCTGGGAGACCGCCTTCGATTCCACGCTGGACGGCGTGCGCACCAGATTCGGCGGGGTACGCGTCCGGCTCGGCGACCACCCCTATGCGAAAGAGTTGGCGTCGCTGGGCCTTCCGAAGCGCGCGATGCTGTCCAGTTCTGCTGACCAAGTACAAATGACATTCGGCGACGCACAGGAGATTTCATGACTTCGACCATCCCGGAAGCAATCTCGAACATCGACCTGACCGACGGCAATTTTTACGCCGACCGTCGCACCTCGCGGGAGGCCTATCGCTGGATGCGGGCCAACCAGCCGGTGTTTCGTGATCGCAATGGGCTGGCCGGTGCCACCACTTATCAAGCCATCCTTGACGCCGAACGCAATCCGGAGCTGTTCTCCAGCACCGGTGGCATCCGTCCCGAGCAGCCCGGCATGCCCTACATGATCGACATGGACGACCCCGCACATCTGTTGCGGCGCAAACTCGTCAACGCCGGTTTCACCCGCAAGCGGGTGAAGGAAAAGGAACCGTCGATCGCCAGGTTGTGCGACACCCTGATCGACGCGGTGTGCGAGCGCGGCGAGTGTGACTTCGTCCGCGACATCGCCGCCCCGCTGCCGATGGCGGTGATCGGCGACATGCTGGGCGTGCTGCCCTCCGAACGCGGCATGCTGTTGAAATGGTCGGACGACCTGGTCTGCGGGCTGAGCTCGCACATCGACCCGGAGTCGGAGACAGCCCAGGCGGTGATGGCCGCATTCGCCGCGTACACCGAATTCACTTCCGCCATCATCACCAAGCGGCGAGCCGAGCCCAACGACGACCTGTTCTCCATCTTGGTGAACGCCGAGGTGGAGGGCCAGCGGATGTCCGACGACGAGATCGTCATGGAGACACTGCTCATCCTCATCGGCGGCGACGAAACCACCCGTCACACCTTGAGTGGGGGCACCGAGCAGCTGGTGCGCCACCGCGACCAGTGGGATGCCCTGGTGCGTGACCCGTCGCTGCTTCCCGGCGCTATCGAGGAGATGCTGCGCTGGACATCGCCGGTAAAGAACATGTGCCGAACCCTGACCGCCGACACCGAATTCCACGGCACCTCACTGCGTGAGGGCGAAAAGATCATGCTGCTGTTCGAGTCGGGCAACTTCGACGAGTCGGTGTTCGACGAGCCGGACAGCTTCGACATCAGCCGTAACCCGAACAGCCACATGGCTTTCGGCTTCGGCACCCACTTCTGCCTGGGGAACCAGCTGGCCCGCCTGGAGTTGTCGATGATGACCGAGCGGGTGCTCAAGCGGCTGCCGGATCTGCGACTGGCCGACGACGACTCGACCCTGCCGCTGCGGCCGGCGAACTTCGTCAGCGGACTGGAAGCGATGCCGGTGGTGTTCACCCCGAGCGCCCCCCTGCTGAGCTGATTGGCTTTGCGCCGAGCGTGCACTCACGGCGAGTTTTTCGCTGATTTCTCGCCCTGAGTTCACGTTCGGCGCTTCCAAGCCGCCGATACCCGAGCGAGAATGCCGCCGGCCGTGTCTTCGGCGGTCACCCGGATGACGATCCACCCGAGCTCCGTCAACGACTCCAATCGCGCGATGTCTCGATTGAATTGCCGTCGATCGGAACGGTGGTGATCCCCCTCGTACTCGACGGCCAATTTGATGTCCTCCCAGCCCATATCGAGGACCGCGACGAGCTCGCCGTAGTGGCCGTGGACCGGAATCTGCGTCCGCGGGCAGGGATAACCGGCGTCGATGAGCAGCAATCGCAACCACGTCTCGCGTGGCGACTCGGCCCCCGCGTCGACCATGGTCAGCGCGCGGCGGGCACGACGGACATTTCGATGGCCCGTGTAGCGGTCAGCGAGCAGCTGGGCTTCGGCGATGTCGAGATCCGTCGCCCTCACCAGCGCGTCGAGAGCCGCGACGGCTTTGCCGACGGGATTGCGGCAGGCGATATCGAACGCCGTACGCGCCGCGGAAGTTGCGAGCGTATCGCCGATCGACCGGACTTCGTTATGCGACAACGAGTCCGACCAGGTGTTGATACCGGGCGGCGGACGGCGGTGTTCGTAGAGCAATTGTGCCGGCGCCCGGTGGTCGACCCATTTGGCCCCGTGCAGCGCCGCGGCGGAGCGCCCGGCGACGATGCCTCGGCGCCGCGACCACAGCCACGCCGCGCATGCGCGCGTTGTGGCGGTCAGTTCAGTGCCGGGGGCGACGTAGACGTCGGGGTGCACGGCGACGAATCGGCTGCGCAGCCGGTGCCGCGTCAGAGCGCCGGTTGCGAGCGCCTCGCTGCCGATGAAGGGTTCGCGCACGCAAGCAGTGTGGCGCGCAGGACCGACAACGTCGCCGAACGTGACGTCACGGCGACGAAATGGCCGAAAAGCCGCCATGAGTTCACGCTCGGCGAAGAGGGGGCTAGCGGTTTTTGAAGTTGGGCTTGCGCTTCTCGGCGAACGCCCGGGGGCCTTCCTTGGAGTCCTCGGAAAGGAACACCGGGATGCCGTTGGCGGTGTCGGGCTTGAAGGCCTCTTCCTCGTGCATCCCCTCGGTCTCGCGGATGGTCTTGAGGATCGCCTGTACGGCCAGGGGTCCGTTGTTTTCGATGACCTCCGCGATCTCGAGCGCCTTGGTCAGCGCCTGCCCGTCGGGCACGACGTGGCCGATCAGGCCCATGTCCTTGGCTTCGGCGGCGGTGATGTGCCGTCCGGTCAGCAGCAGGTCGCAGGCCACGGTGTAGGGGATCTGGCGCACCAGGCGGACGGCGGAACCGCCCATCGGGTACAGGCTCCATTTGGCCTCGGAGATACCGAATTTGGCGCTCTCGCCGGCGACCCGGATGTCGGTGCCCTGCAGGATCTCGGTTCCCCCCGCGATCGCCGGGCCCTCGACGGCGGCGATCAGCGGCTTCTTGAGCCGGCGACCCTTGAGCAGAGCGTCGATTCGCGACGGGTCGTAGCTGCCGTCCTTGAACGAGTCGCCCGGCGGCTTCTGGGTCGCCGCCTTGAGGTCCATGCCCGCGCAGAAGTAGCCACCGGCGCCGGTCAGGATGCAGACGCGGATGTCGTCGTCGTTGTCGACACGGTCCCAGGCCTGGACCATGATTTCCATCATTTCGGTGCTCAAAGCGTTGCGGCGGTGCGGCCGATTCATGGTCACGATGAGGGTGTGACCACGCTGTTCCACCAGCGCATCCGGGCCGGTTGCCCCGTTTTCGGTGTTTGCTGGGGTTCCGGCATTCTCCACGGTCACGGCTACCGCCTTTCCCTCGACAATGGGCACGAGCTTGCCTCGAAATGTAACACGTTCTAATTTGGTGGCCGTGGCCTTGAATATTGCCGACCTTGCAGAGCACGCCATCGACGCTGTGCCCGACCGTGTCGCCCTGATCTGCGGCGACGAGAAGCTGACCTACGCCCAGCTGGAGGAGAAGGCCAACCGCCTGGCTCACTACCTGATGGAGCAGGGGGTGAAAAAGGACGACAAGGTCGGTCTGTATTGCCGCAACCGCATCGAGATCGTCATCGCGATGCTCGGCATCGTCAAAGCGGGCGCCATCCTGGTGAACATCAACTACCGCTACGTCGAGGGCGAGCTGCGCTACCTGTTCGAGAACTCCGACATGGTCGCGCTGGTGCACGAGCGCCAGTACTCCGACCGGGTGGCCAACGTGTTGCCCGATACGCCCAACGTCAAGACGATCCTGGTCGTCGAGGACGGCAGTGACAACGACTTCGGCCGCTACGGCGGCGTCGAGTTCTACTCGGCGATCGCGCAGAGCTCACCCGAGCGCGACTTCGGCGAGCGCAGCGCCGACGACATCTACCTGCTCTACACCGGGGGCACCACCGGCTTCCCGAAGGGCGTGATGTGGCGCCACGAGGACATCTACCGGGTGCTGTTCGGTGGAACCGACTTCGCCACAGGCGAATTCGTCGAGGACGAATACGACCTGGCCAAGGCCGCCGCGGCCAACCCGCCGATGGTGCGTCACCCGATTCCACCGATGATTCACGGCGCCACGCAGTCGGCCACCTGGATGTCGATCTTTTCGGGCCAAACCACCGTGCTGGCACCGGAATTCAACGCCGACGAGGTGTGGCGCACGATCCACGACCACAAGGTGAACCTGCTGTTCTTCACCGGTGACGCCATGGCGCGACCGCTGCTCGACGCGCTGCTGGCCCACCAGGACGAGGGCAACGAGTATGACCTCTCGTCGCTGTTCCTGCTCGCCTCCACCGCAGCGCTGTTCTCGCCGAGCATCAAGGAGAAGTTCCTCGAGCTGCTGCCCAATCGGGTGATCACCGACTCCATCGGATCTTCGGAGACAGGATTCGGCGGCACCAGCATCGTCGCCAAGGACGCCCCACACAGCGGCGGCCCGCGCGTGACGATCGACCACCGCACCGTCGTGCTCGACGAGGAGGGCAACGAGGTCAAGCCCGGCTCCGGTGTGCGCGGCTTCATCGCCAAGAAGGGCAACATTCCCGTCGGTTACTACAAGGACGAGAAGAAGACCGCCGAGACGTTCAAGACCTTCAACGGCGTGCGGTACGCCATCCCGGGCGACTGGGCGACCGTCGAGGAGGACGGCACCGTCACGATGCTGGGCCGCGGCTCGGTGTCGATCAACAGCGGCGGCGAGAAGATCTACCCCGAGGAGGTCGAGGCCGCACTCAAGGGTCACCCCGACGTCTTCGACGCCCTGGTGGTCGGCGTGCCCGACCCCCGCTACGGGCAGCATGTCGCCGCCGTCGTCCAGCCCCGGCCCGGCGCCCGGCCCGCGCTGTCGGACCTGGACAGCTTCGTACGCTCCGAGATCGCGGGCTACAAGGTACCGCGCAGCCTGTGGCTGGTCGACGAGGTCAAGCGATCGCCCGCGGGCAAACCCGACTACCGCTGGGCCAAGGAGCAGACCGAGGCCCGCCCGGCCGACGACGTGCACGCCGCCCACGCCACTGCGTGACCGACTTCGTCAAACGTAATCCCGCCGCGCCCGCCGGCTTCTTCGCGTGGGAAGCCGCAGGGCTGCAATGGCTTTCCGCCGCCGAAGGTGGCGTGCCGTGCGCGCGGGTCGTGTCCGTCGACGACGCCGGCCTGACCTTGCAACGCCTTCAATCCGCCAACCCGACCCCCGAGGCCGCGCGCACGTTCGGCGGCCGGCTGGCCGTCACGCACGACGCCGGCGCCCCGGCGTTCGGGGCCGGGCCCGACGGCTGGGACGGGCCGGGCTTTTTCGGCCCGCTGTCGCGGCCCCTGCCGATGTCGCTGTGCCCGCACCGCGCCTGGGGAGAGTTCTACGCCGAGGAACGGCTGGGCCCGATGGCCGAACTCGCGGCCCCGCGGCTCGATGCCGCCACCCGAGACGCCGTCGACTCCGTCGTGAAGCGTTGCCGTGCGGGCGATTTCGACGACGACGACCGGCCGGCCCGGTTGCACGGCGACCTGTGGAGCGGAAACGTGATGTGGACTCCCGACGGTGTCGTGCTCATCGACCCGGCCGCACACGCCGGCCACCGCGAGACGGACCTGGCGATGCTTGCCCTGTTCGGCTGCGCGCACTACGACGAGATCATCGCGGGTTACCAGGAAGTGCGACCGCTCCGACCCGGCTGGCGCGACCGCACCGGCCTGCACCAACTCTTTCCGCTGCTGGCGCACGTCGTGTTGTTCGGCGGCGGGTACGCGCAGCAGACCCACGCCTGCGCCCGCGCCGCGCTGACCATCTGAGGTCGGCCGGGACCGGTCTAGAGCTGATTGCCCGCCTCGCCCCCTCGCCGCTGAGCGGCTGGGGGTACCCCCACCTCCCGCCGCTCCGCGGCGCGCATCGTCGGCGGGCTAAAGTCCAATCGCATGACGATCGATGTCTGGATGCAGCATCCGACCGCGCGGTTTCTGCGCAGCGACATGCTCGCATCCCTGCGGCGGTGGACGGGCGGGACGATCCCCGACACCGATATTCCGATCGAGGCGACCCTGGCATCGATGGACGCCGCCGGCGTCGAACTGGGTGTGCTCAGCGCCTGGCGCGGCCCGGGTGGAGAGGACCTGGTCTCCAACGACGAGGTGGCGCAATGGGTTGCCGCGCACCCGCAGCGGCTCGCCGGCCTGGCCGCCGTCGACCTGGACCGCCCGATGGAAGCCGTCCGCGAGCTGCGGCGCCGGGTAGCCGACGGCGGGTTCGTCGGGCTGCGGGTGGTGCCGTGGTTGTGGAACGCCCCGCCCACCGACCGTCGCTACTATCCGCTGTTCGCCGAGTGCGTAGAGTCCGGCGTGCCGTTCTGCACGCAGGTCGGCCATACCGGCCCGTTGCGCCCGTCGGAGACCGGCCGGCCGATTCCCTACATCGACCAGGTGGCGCTCGATTTCCCGGAGCTGGTGATCGTCTGCGGCCACGTCGGCTATCCCTGGACCGAGGAGATGGTCGCGGTGGCCCGCAAGCACGAGAACGTCTACATCGATACCTCGGCGTACACGATCAAGCGGTTGCCGGACGAACTGGTCCGATTCATGAAGACCGGTACCGGGCAACGAAAAGTGTTGTTCGGCACCAATTATCCGATGATCACCCACGAGCACGCGTTGGCGGGACTGGACCAGCTCGGGCTGTCCGACGAGGCTCGCCGAGATTTCCTGCGCGGCAACGCCGAACGAGTTTTCCGACTGGAGGCAGTGAAGTGAACGGTGCCCAGGCCCTGATCAACACCCTGGTCGACGGCGGTGTCGACGTGTGTTTCGCCAACCCGGGCACGTCGGAGATGCACTTCGTCGCCGCCCTGGACGCCGTCCCGCGCATGCGCGGCGTGCTGGCATTGTTCGAAGGCGTTGCCACCGGCGCGGCCGACGGCTACGCGCGCATCGCCGATCGCCCGGCCGCGGTGCTGCTGCACCTGGGCCCCGGGCTGGGCAACGGCCTGGCCAACCTGCACAACGCGCGTCGCGCGCGGGTGCCGATGGTGGTGGTCGTCGGCGACCACGCCACCTATCACAAAAAGTACGACGCCCCACTGGAATCCGACATCGACGCGCTCGCCGGCACCGTCTCGGGCTGGGTACGGCGGACCGGTGACGCCTCCCAGGTCTCGGCCGATGCCGTCGAGGGCATCGCGGCCAGCCGGTGGGGTTCGCAGATCTCGACGTTGATCCTGCCCGCCGACGTGTCGTGGTCGGAGGGGGCCCAGTTGTTCTCCAACCTGGAGGCCCAACCGACGGGCGCCGATCCGCTGCTGGCGCCCGAGGTGCTCGAGGTGCTTCGCTCCGGGGAGCCGACGGTGATCATGGTGGGCGGCGATGGCACCCGCAAGGCCGGGCTGGCGGCGGCCACCCGCATAGCGGCGGCGACCGGTGCCCGCGTGCTGTGCGAAACCTTTCCGGCCCGGCTGGAGCGCGGCGCCGGCGTCCCCGCCGTAGACCGGCTCGCGTATTTCGCCGAGGCCGCCACCGCCCAACTCAACGGTGCCAAGCATCTGGTGCTGGCCGGCGCCACGTCGCCGGTGTCGTTCTTCGCCTACCCCAACATGCCCAGCGATCTGGTTCCGGCCGGCTGCGAGGTCCACGTGCTCGCCGAATACAGCGGCGCCGCAGACGCTTTGATCGCCCTGGCCGATCAGGTCGCGCCCGGCACCGAGGCTCCGGTGGCGCCCGCTTCGCGTCCCCAGCTGCCGACGGGCGCGCTGACCTCCGCGTCGGCCGCCGACGTGATCGGGGCGCTGCTGCCCGAAGCCGCGATCGTGGTCGACGAGTCGAACACCTCGGGCGTGTTGCTCGCGGGCGCGACCGCGGGCGCGCCGGCGCACGACTGGCTGACGCTGACCGGCGGGGCGATCGGTTACGGCATGCCGGCGGCGGTCGGTGCCGCGGTGGCCGCCCCGCATCGTCCGGTGCTGTGTTTGGAGTCCGATGGCTCGGCGATGTATACGATTTCGGGGTTGTGGACCCAGGCCCGCGAGAATCTCAACGTGACCACCGTGCTGTACAACAACAGCGCCTACGACATCCTCCGGATCGAGCTGCAACGCGTCGGCGCCGGGTCGACCCCCGGGCCGGAAGCGCTCGCGCTACTCGATTTGTCGGACCCCACAATGGATTTCGTGAAGATCAGCGAGGGCATGGGGGTGCCCGCCCGGCGCGTCACCACCGCCGAGGAACTGGCCGATGCGCTGCGCGCCGCCTTCGCCGAACCTGGGCCGCACCTGATCGACGCCGTGGTGCCGTCAATAACGGGCTAGCGTCGGCAGCCGGCTCAGCAGCCAGTCGGTCAGCGTATCGACCACGTCGACGCCCGTCTCGAAAGCGCCGTCGTCCGCGTCAGCGGCGAGTGCCACACCCCACTGGCCGGAAGGGGTGGGAACGATGCCGAACTGGCGGACCAGGTACCCGCCGTGTACGCCCGGCCCCCAACCGCCCTTCGCGGCAAGGCCTTTCGCGGCCAGCCCCCACCGATCGCCGGCCACCAGGCGTTGCATGAGATCGATCACTTCGACGGCGTCCGGGATGGTCGACAACTCCGCGGCGAACCGAGCTTGCCGTTGCAGGCTCCACTCGGTTTGGCCGAAAGCGGTGAACCCGCGGCGGAGCCGTCGTGATTCGACCACCGTCGCGGTGTCGCCGCCTTCGGCCACCACGACCTGAACCCGTCGCGCGGCGTCCATCGGCTCGCCCAATTGCGACCACAACTGCTCGGAGGCGCGATTGTCGGATTCGGTGATGGCTTTCACGGCCAAATCGCGGGCACCCAGCCAATCGTTGCGCAGCGCCGCTATCGCCAGGGGAACCTTGATCGTCGACCACGCCACGCCCGACCACCAGCTGCCCAGCGAGAACGTTCGGTCCGGGCGGGCGATTGCGACGCCGACGTTCGCCGGCACCGCGGCGGAAAGCTGTTCGAAGCTCGCTTCCAGCGCGAGTTCGAGAGGCCGTGCGGTCATGCCCTGGTTGCCACGGCCGAGCCGGCGACGACTTCGCGGGTTTTCATCAAACGCTGAGTTTACTGCTCGGGTGGAAAGTCAACGGCGGATCTTGCACACCGGGTCGCCGCACTCGACACCCTGAGCGGCCAGCTGTCGCTTGAGCACCTTGAAGGTCGCCGTCCGCGGGAGTTCGGCGCAGATCCGCACGTACGACGGCCACTGTTTGGGCCCCAGATCGGTTTGCTCGGCCAGGAAGGCACGGAATTTCTCGTCCTCGAACTCGGCGCCCGGCGCCAGCACCAACGCGGCCATCACCTGGTCGCCGACTACCGGGTCCGGCACCGGATACACCACGGCCTCGGTGACGTCGGGGTGGCGCAGCAACACCCGTTCGATCGGAGCCGCGCCGAGGTTCTCACCGTCGACTCGCATCCAATCACCCAGCCGCCCAGCGAAGTACGCGTAGCCGGCGTCGTCGCGGTAGGCCAGGTCACCGCTGTGGTACACGCCGCCGGCCATCCGCTCGGCCTCGGCCGTGACGTCGTTGTAGTAGCCCTCGAAACGGCCCGGTCCCGCGGTGTTGACCAGTTCGCCGACCACACCCGGCGGGCACGACGAGCCGGTGTCGGGATCGACGATGTCGATGCCGTTGGGAAGCGGGCCCAGTGAACCGGCCGGCGTATCGGGCGTGCGCGCGATGGCCACGCCGCCTTCGGTGGAGCCGAACCCGTCCTGCACCACACACCCGAACCTGCGCCCGAAGCGCTCGATGTCTTCGGGCACGCCCTCATTGCCGTAGACCGCGCGCAGCGGGTTGTCGGCATCGTCGGGCTGCTCCGGCGTGGCGAGCACATACGACAGGGGCTTGCCCACGTAGTTCGCATAGGTGGCACCGTAGCGACGGACATCGACGATGAAGTTCGAGGCGGAAAACTTGCGCCGCAACGCCATTGAGCCCTGGCAGGCCGCCGCGACGGCCCAACCTACCAGCACCGCGTTGGAATGAAACAGCGGCATCGACACGTAGCAGACGTCGTCGCGCCCGAGGCCGAAACGCTGCGTCATCGTCACACCCGCGATCGCGACCTTGCCGTGGCTGCACTTGACCGCCTTCGGCTCGCCACTGGTGCCCGACGTGAAGATCAACATGAAGAGATCCGCCGGCGAGGCCGCCTGAAAAGAGATCGGCGCGTCGCGGTGCGCCGCGACCTTGTCGGCCCACTCGGGCGAGTCGGCGTTCAGGTGCTCGATGTCGCCCAGCGTCTCAGAAGATTTCGAGTCGGCCAGCACCAATTGGCAGTCGGCGCGGGCGATGTCGCGGCGCAGCGCATCGCCGCGGCGCACCGGGTTGAGCCCGACCGGCACGATCCCCGACATTCCCGCCGCCACCAGCATCGCCGAGAAGAAGGGGGTGTTCTCCAGCAGCACGCCGACATGCGGCGGCCGGCTGGGGTCGAGCCGCGCGCGCAACGTCGCGGCGATCACGGCACCGTGCTGCAGGTGATCGCGCCAGCTGGTGAACGCGTTTTCGAAGTGGATGCCGCGATCGTCGATCTCGGTCAGCGGCGCCAGCAGCTTGGTGACGGTCAGGTCGTCGGTGAGTTCCATTGCGCCTAAGCGGGCGTCTCGGCCAGCTCCCGGCCGATCCGGCGCAGCTGGCCGGTGGCGCCGCCGAGGGCGAACTCGATCTCCTTGGCGGCCAAGAAGTAGCGGTGCGCGGGGTGATCGGTGTCGACGCCGACGCCGCCGTGCACGTGCACGATGGTGTGCGCCACCCGGTGTCCGGCGTCCGCCGCCCAGAACGCCGCACTCGCGACGTCGACCTCGGCCGGGATGTCCTCCGAGACCCGCCAGGCCGCCTGCGTCAGCGTGAGCCGCAGACCTTTGACGTCGATGTAGCCGTCGGCCAGTCGCTGCGACACCGCCTGGAAGCTGCCGATCGGGCGGTCGAACTGTTCGCGCTCGCGCGCGTACTCGGCCGTCATCTGCAGGCCGCGCTCGAGCACTCCGAGCTGGAAAGCGCTGCGGCCCAACGTCCCCAGCGTGCCAAGCCACGTCACGACCTCGGCGCCGCCGACCTTGCGGCTCTCGTCCACCGGGGTCCCTTCCAGCGCGAGGTGCCCGACGCTGCCCAGGCCGGTGGTTTCCAGCGCGGTCACCGTGACGCCGGGATCGTCGGCGGCGACCAGGAAAACCGCGGTGCCGGAATCCGTTTCGGCGGGAACCAGGAACGCGTCGGCGACCGGGCCGAAGCCGACCTGGGTGCGGGTTCCGGTCAGCCGATAGCCGGCGCCGGAACCGGCCGCCTGGAGGGAACCCTCGCCCATCTCGCCGTCGAGGGCGACGGCCAGCGTCTTCTCGCCGTTGACCGCGGGCACCCCCCAGCTCTGTTGCAGCTCTTCGGAGCCGAACCGGGCCAGCGCTCCGGCGCCGAGCACCACCGACTCCAGGTAGGGCACCGCGGCCAGCTGGCGTCCCAGCGCGACCAGGATCGCGATCTGCTCCAGCGCCCCGAAGCCGTCGCCGCCCAGCGACGAGGCCGACGCGCTGGACAGGATGCCCGCGTCGATCAGCTTGCGCCACAGGTCGCGGTCGAACCGTTGATCGAGCCCGTCGAGCTTACGCTGGTGTTCGGGTGTGCAAACCGAGTCCACGATGGTGTCGACCAGGTTGCCCAGGTCGTTGGCCGCTTCGGTGGTGGTGAAATCCATGAACGTCCGTCCTTCTATTACGTAGCGGCTCAGCGGTTTCGGGGCAGACCGAGGGCGACCATGCCGATGATGTCGCGCTGCACCTCGTTGGTGCCGCCGCCGAAGGTGAGGATCAGGCAGGCCCGGTGCATCCGCTCGACCCGTCCGCGCAGCAACGCACCCGGCGAATTCTGGCGCACCGTCGCGGCGGTGCCGAGCACCTCCATCAGCAGCCGGTAGGCCTCGGTGGCCAGCTCGGTGCCGTACACCTTGGCCGCCGACGCGTCGGCCGGGTTCAACGCTTCACTGGACGCCGAGGCCAGCTCCCAGTTGATCAGCTTGAGCACCTCGGCCTTGGCGTGCACGCGGGCCAGGTTGAGCTGCACCCACTCGGAATCGATCAGCCGGGCGCCGCCGGCGTCCTTGGTGTTCTGCGCCCATTCGCGGACCTCACGCAGGGCCAGGAAGATCGGTTGCGGCGAGACGAGCGCGACCCGCTCGTGGTTGAGCTGGTTGGTCACCAGTTTCCAGCCGCCGTTCTCCTCGCCGACCAGGTTGGTCACCGGGACGCGCACATCGGAGTAATAGGTGGCGCTGGTGTCCACGCCGGCCATGGTGTGCACCGGCGTCCAGGAGAAGCCCTCGGCGGTGGTCGGCACGGTCAGCATCGAAATGCCGCGGTGCTTCTTGGCCTCGGGGTTGGTGCGCACCGCCAGCCACACCCAGTCCGCGTAGGCGATCAGGCTGGTCCACATCTTCTGGCCGTTGATGACGTAGTCGTCACCGTCGCGTACCGCGGTGGTGCGCAAGTTGGCCAGGTCGGTGCCGGCGCCGGGCTCGGAGTAGCCGATGGAGAAGTGCAATTCGCCGGCGGCGATCTTGGGCAGGAAGAACTTCTTCTGTTCCTCGGTGCCGAACGCCATGATGGTCGGCGCCACGCTGTTGATGGTCAGGAACGGCACCGGCACGCCGGCGATGGCGGCCTCGTCGGTGAAGATCAGCGAGTCCATCGGGGAGCGGTCCTGACCGCCGTATTCCTTGGGCCAGTTCAGGGTGAGCCACCCGTCCTTGCCCATCTGCGCGACGGTGTCGCGGTACGCGGTGCCGGTGCCGACCTCGCCGCCCCCTGAAGAGGTCAGCGCCTCCCGGCGCTCGGGGGTCATCAGCTCGGTGAAGTACGACCGCAGCTCGCGACGCAGGTCCTCTTGCTCCGGGGTGTAACTGATACGCATTTCGGCCGTCCTCGAAGTTAACGACGTTCGGAGTAGCAAGCCTCATCACAGGCTGCAGCTCGACCAACGGCTACCCGTTCGCCTCCCCGGTTGTAACACGTTCTAGTCTGGGAATCCAGCGACCGTTTCCCCAGCGGTGTCGGGGTCCTATGGTGGACCTACATGCTGATGAGGCGAGTCCTGCGGTGATGGCCAGGTTCAAGGAGGGTGCTGTGCGGGTGATCGTGGACCGTGACCGGTGCGAAGGTAACGCAGTGTGCCTGGGAATTGCCCCAGATATCTTCGACCTGGACGACGAGGATTACGCAGTGGTGAAGCTCGACCCGATTCCCGCCGATCAGGAGCAACTGGCCGAGCAGGCGATCGCCGAATGCCCGCGCGCGGCACTTCAGCGCGCCGACTAATCCGAGCCCAGAGCGCGGAACCGAGAAACTAGAGGTATTCATAAATTGACTAGGCCTTATGACCCGGCTTCTTCTCAGACCGCTGCACGGTCTGCATCGTCGCCGGGCGCCAGCACGAACGCTACCGATCTGTCCGGAAAGGTCGCGGTGGTGACCGGTGCGGCCGCGGGCCTGGGACGCGCCGAGGCGCTCGGCCTGGCGCGCCAGGGCGCAACCGTCGTCGTCAACGACATCGCCGCGGCGCTGGATGCCTCCGACGTCATCGACGAGATCAACTCGGCCGGTTCGAAGGCCGTCGCCGTGGCCGGCGATATCAGCGAACGCGCCACCGCCGACGAGTTGGTTGCTCAGGCCGACTCGTTGGGTGGCCTCGACATCGTGATCAACAACGCCGGGATCACCCGCGACCGGATGCTGTTCAACATGTCCGACGAGGAGTGGGATCTCGTCATTGCGGTGCACCTGCGCGGTCACTTCCTGCTGACCCGCAACGCGGCGACCTACTGGCGTTCCAAGGCCAAGGACTCCGGCGGCCGGATCTTCGGGCGCATCGTCAACACCGCTTCGGAGGCCGGGCTGGTCGGGCCGGTCGGGCAGGCGAACTACGGTGCCGCCAAGGCGGGCATCATTTCGCTGACCCTGACGGCCGCACGGGCGCTGGGCCGCTACGGGGTATGCGCCAACGCCATCTGCCCCCGCGCGCGCACCGCGATGACGGCCGACGTGTTCGGCGACGCACCGGAGGTGGAAGCCGGCGGTGTCGACCCGTTGTCGCCCGAGCACGTGGTGAATCTGGTGACGTTCCTGTCGTCCCCGGCGGCCGGCGAGGTGAACGGTCAGGTGTTCATCGTCTACGGTCCACAGGTGACTTTGGTGGCCGCACCGACCGCGGAGCGTAAATTCGTCGCCGATGGTGGCGCCTGGGACCCTGCGCAGCTGAGCTCGACGCTGCAGGATTACTTTGCTGGCCGTGATCCTGAGCACAATTTTTCCGCTGGCGCGCTGATGGAGCAATAACACCGGAAACCTGGTCGAAAGCGCCAAATCGCCAGGTAGAACGTGTGTCAGTTTGACACGTGCCAAGTGCTTCTGACCTGGCAAATTAACAGTTCAGATACGGAAATGCTGTTCATTGACATGGTGAACTTGTTCTGGGTTAATATGATCCGGCTCACACCGAGCCCCGTGGGACAGTAGCCGACGCAAAGGCCAGACATAGACTTCGCCGAGACCGAACCGAGGGGGGAACCGCGTTGAGGGAACAACTTGCGGTTCCCGCCCGCGCCGTCGGCGGATTTTTCGAAATGATGTTGGATACCGGCCGAGCGGCTTTCCGCCGGCCGTTTCAGTTCGGTGAGTTCCTCGACCAGACCTGGATGATCGCGCGGGTGTCGTTGGTCCCCACGCTGCTGGTATCCATCCCGTTCACCGTCCTGGTGGCCTTCACCCTCAACATCCTGCTCCGCGAGATCGGCGCCGCCGACCTGTCCGGCGCTGGGACGGCGTTCGGAACCATCACCCAGCTGGGTCCGGTGGTGACGGTGCTCGTCGTGGCCGGTGCCGGCGCCACCGCGATCTGTGCGGACCTCGGCGCCCGCACCATCCGTGAGGAGATCGACGCGATGCGGGTGCTCGGCATCGACCCGATCCAGCGGCTGGTCGTGCCGCGCGTGCTGGCCTCCACGGTGGTGGCGCTGCTGCTCAACGGTTTGGTGTGCGCCATCGGCCTTTCCGGTGGCTATGTGTTCTCCGTCTTTCTGCAGGGCGTCAATCCCGGCGCGTTCATCAATGGATTGACCGTGCTTACCGGGCTGCGCGAGCTGGTGCTCGCCGAAGTCAAGGCGCTGCTGTTCGGCGTGATGGCCGGCATGGTGGGCTGCTACCGGGGCCTGACCGTCAAGGGTGGGCCCAAAGGCGTCGGGAACGCGGTCAACGAAACCGTGGTCTACGCCTTCATCTGTCTGTTCGTGATCAATGTGGTGATGACCGCCATCGGCGTGCGAATCTCGGCGAAGTGATGGGACGGGTAAGCACGCAATGAGTTACGACATCACGTACCGGCTGCGCAATATCGCCTCCCGGCTCCAGGACCCAGTCGATGACTTCGGCGAGCAAGCGCTGTTCTACGGCCAGACGATGCGGTATGTCCCCAATGCGCTCACCCGCTACCGCAAGGAGACCGTCCGGCTGATCGCCGAGATGACGATGGGCGCGGGAGCTCTGGTCATGATCGGCGGCACGGTCGGTGTGGCCGCCTTCTTGACCCTGGCCTCCGGCGGTGTCATTGCCGTGCAGGGGTATTCGTCGCTGGGCAACATCGGCATCGAGGCGCTGACCGGATTCCTGTCGGCGTTCCTCAACGTGCGGGTGGTCGCGCCGGTGATCGCCGGTATCGCGCTGGCCGCCACCATCGGTGCCGGCGCCACCGCCCAACTGGGTGCCATGCGGGTGTCCGAGGAGATCGATGCCGTCGAATGCATGGCGGTGCACTCGGTGTCCTATCTGGTGTCGACCCGCCTGATTGCGGGCCTCATCGCGATCATCCCGCTGTACTCGCTGTCGGTGCTGGCCGCGTTCTTCGCCGCTCGCTTCACCACGGTGTACATCAACGGGCAGTCAAAAGGCCTGTACGACCACTACTTCAATACGTTCCTGATCCCGTCCGACCTGTTGTGGTCGTTTTTGCAGGCCATCGTGATGTCCATCGCGGTCATGCTCGTCCACACCTATTACGGCTACAACGCCCACGGCGGCCCGGTGGGAGTCGGGATTGCGGTCGGCCAGGCCGTGCGGACTTCGCTGATCGTGGTGGTCGTCATTACGTTGTTCATCTCGCTCGCTGTGTATGGGGCTTCCGGTAACTTCAACCTCTCCGGATAAGAGGACCGCTCACAAGGGACATGGCAGACACAGACGCGCGACGCTCAACCGTCCGGCTGGCAGCAGCGGTGCTGGCCGGTCTCTTGGTCGCTTTCGTTGTGCTGACCTATCTTTCCTACACAGCGGCCTTCGCATCGATCGACACCGTCACGGTGTCGGCGCCGCGGGCCGGCCTGGTGATGGAGAAGGGCGCCAAGGTCAAATACCGCGGTATCCAGATCGGCAAGGTCGAAACGATCGACTATTCCGGTGACCAGGCGCGGCTGACGCTGGGCATCAACAGCGACGACATGCATTTCATCCCATCCAATGCGACAGTGCGCCTCGCGGGTAACACCATCTTCGGTGCCAAGGCGGTGGAATTCATTCCGCCGCAGGCGCCTTCGCCGACGTCCCTGCGTCCGGACGCGCACGTGGCGGCATCCTCGGTGCAGCTGGAAGTCAACACCTTGTTCCAGTCGTTGATGGACCTGCTGCACAAGGTCGATCCGGTCGAACTCAACGGCACGTTGAGCGCGTTCGCGGAAGGCCTGCGCGGCCACGGCGACGACCTGGGTGGCATCCTGTCGGGCTTGAATACGTTGACCCGCCAGGCGAATCCGAAGCTGCCCGCGCTGCAGGAGGACTTCCGCAAGGCCGGGGTCGTGGCCAACGTGTACGCCGACGCCGCGCCGGACCTGACGACCGTGGTCGACAACCTGCCGACGATCGACAAGACGGTCGTGGACCAGCAGAAGAATCTCGACAGCACGCTGTTGGCCACCATCGGGCTGTCGAACAACGCCTATGAAACCCTGGCTCCGGCCGAACAGGACTTCATCGACACCATCAACCGGCTGCGGGCCCCGCTGAAGGTGGCCGCCGACTACTCACCGGAATTCGGCTGCCTGTTCGCCGGGATCGAGCGCGGTATCAAAGAATTCGCCCCGCTGCTCGGTGTCCGCAAGGCCGGCCTGTTCACGTCGTCGAGCTTCGTGCTGGGCGCGCCGGCGTACGTATATCCGGAATCGCTGCCGATCGTCAACGCCTCCGGTGGCCCGAACTGCCGTGGGCTGCCGGACATCCCGACCAAGCAGACGGGCGGATCGTTCTTCCGTTCCCCGTTCCTGGTGACCGACAACGCGAACATCCCCTACGAGCCCTTCACCGAGCTGCAGTTCGACGCGCCGTCCACGCTGCAGTTCTTGTTCCACGGTGCCTTCGCGGAACGGGACGACTTCTGATGGCCGCCTCGGGAATGCCGTCGCACCGCGAGATGATCATCAAGGTCAGCATCTTCGCGGTGGCCATGCTGCTGGTGTCCGCGGGGCTGGTGGTGGTCTTCGGCGATTTCCGCTTCGGGCCCGAAAGTACCTACCACGCAACGTTTACCAACGTGTCACGGCTGAAATCCGGCCAGAAGGTGCGCATCGCCGGGGTCCCGGTCGGCGCGGTGTCGGGCATCAAGCTCAACCCGGACAACACCATCGACGTGAAGTTCGGAGTCGACAAGCGCTACACGCTGTATTCGTCCACCCGCGCGGTGATCCGCTACGAAAACCTGGTCGGCGACCGATTCCTGGAGATCACGTCGGGCCCCGGGGAACTGCGGAAGTTGCCTGCCGGCGGGACGATCAACAGCCAACACACCCAGCCCGCACTGGATCTCGACGCGCTGCTGGGCGGACTGCGACCGGTGCTCAAGGGTCTTGACGCCGACAAGGTCAACACCATCAGCGGCGCCGTCATTCAGTTGCTGCAAGGCCAGGGCGGGGCGTTGTCGAACGTGCTGGCCGACACCAGCGCGTTCTCCTCGGCGCTGGGCCAGCGCGACCAGCTCATCGGCGACGTGATCAACAACCTCAACACGGTGCTGACCACCGTGGACCAACGCAGCGCACAGTTCTCGGCCAGCGTCGACCAGCTTCAGCAACTGATCACCGGGCTCGCCCAGCACAAGGACGACATCGCCGGTGCCATCCCGCCGCTGGCGTCGACCACGACGGATCTGACGGAGCTGCTGAAGAATTCGCGCCGTCCGCTGCAGGGCATCCTGGAGAACACCCGCCCGCTGGCCACCGAACTGGACAACCGCAAGGCCGAGGTGAACAACGACGTTGAGCAGCTCGGCGAGGACTATCTGCGGCTGGCCGCATTGGGTGCCTACGGATCGTTCTTCAACATCTACTTCTGCTCCGTGACGATCAAGATCAACGGCCCGGCCGGTAGCGACATCCTGCTGCCGCTCGGTGGCCAGGTGGATCCCAGCAAGGGGAGGTGCTCTTTTGCCAAGTAACGCAAGGCAGGGCGAGCGCGATCCACTGCGCACCGGCATCTTCGGCGTGGTGCTGGTGGTGTGTGTCGTGCTCATTGCGTTCGGCTACGCCGGATTACCGTTCTGGCCGCAGGGCAAAATCTACGACGCCTACTTCAGCGACGCCGGCGGCATCAATCCCGGCAACGCCGTTTACGTTTCGGGCTTCAAGGTCGGCAAGGTCACCTCGGTGGGCCTGGCCGGCGACAGCGCCAAGATCAGCTTCAGCGTCGACCGCCACGTCGCCGTCGGCGACCAGTCGCTGGCCGCGATCCGGACCGACACCATCCTCGGTGAGCGTTCCATCTCCGTGACCCCGGCCGGTGGCGGCAAGGCGACCACCATCCCGCTCAGCCGCACGACGACCCCGTACACGCTCGCCGGCGCGCTCGAGGACCTGGGGCAGAACGCCAACAACCTGGACAAGCCGCAGTTCGAGAAGGCGTTGAACGTGCTGACCGACACGCTGCACGACGCCAACCCGCAGCTGCGCGGCGCGCTGGACGGCGTGACCTCGCTGTCGCGCACCCTGGACCGCCGCGACGAGGCGCTGCAAAGCCTGCTGGCGCACGCGAAATCGGTCACCGGTGTGTTGTCGCAGCGCGCCGACCAGGTCAACAAACTGGTCGATGACGGCAACGAGTTGTTCGCCGCCCTCGACGAACGACGGGGCGCCCTGGAGCAGCTGATCTCCGGAATCCGGGGCCTCTCGGCGCAGATCTCCGGCTTCGTCGCCGATAACCGCAAGGAATTCGGTCCGGCGCTGAACAAGCTCAACGACGTGCTGTCCAACCTCAACGAGCGCCGCGACTACATCGCCGAGGCCCTCAAGCGGCTGCCCACCTACGCCACCGAGCTGGGTGAGGTGGTTGGTTCGGGACCCGGGTTCAACGTCAACGTCTACGGCGTGATCCCGGCGCCGTTGCTTGCCACCATGTTCGACTTCTTCTACCAGCCGGGCAAGATGCCGGCCAGCCTCGCCGATTACCTGCGTGGGTTGATTCAGGAACGCTGGATCATCAGGCCGAAGTCACCGTGACGCAGCGGATCCTCGGCAGCAGGGGGCTGCGCTACACCACCATCATCGCGCTCGTCGCGGTGCTGGTGGGTGGCGTGTATGTGCTTACCTCGCAAGCGAATAACCGCAAGATCGTCGGCTACTTCGCCTCCGCGGTCGGCCTGTATCCCGGTGACCAGGTGCGCGTGCTCGGCGTCCCCATCGGCACCATCGACACGATCGAACCGCGGCCGTCCGACGTCAAGATCACCATGTCGGTGAGTAAGGACGTGAAGATCCCGAAGGACGCCAAGGCGATCATCATCTCGCCGAACCTGGTGGCGGCCCGCTTCATTCAGCTGACACCCGCCTACACCGGCGGACCGGCGATGGCCGACGGCGCGAGCATCGGCCCGGACCGCACCGCGGTCCCGGTGGAGTGGGACGAGGTCAAGGAATCGCTGACGCAGCTGGCCGTGCAACTGGGCCCCACGGCCGGATCGATGCAGGGTCCGTTGGGCGCGGCGATCAACCAGGCCGCGGACACCTTCGACGGCAAGGGCGAGTCGTTCCACAACGCCTTGCGCGAGCTTTCGCAAGCCGCTGGGCGGCTGGGCGATTCGCGCGGCGACATCTTCGGCACCGTGAAGAATCTGCAGGTACTCGTCAACGCGCTATCGTCCAGCAACGAACAGATCGTCCAGTTCGCCGGGAACGTCGCCTCGGTGTCACAGGTGCTCGCCGACAGCTCGCGCCACCTCGACACCACGCTGGGCACCCTGAACGTGGCGCTGTCCGACATCCGGGGTTTCCTGCACGAGAACAACTCGACGATCGTCGACACGGTCAACAACCTCAACGATTTCGCGAAGACGTTGAGCGACCAGAGCGACAACATCGAGCAGGTGCTGCACGTGGCGGGCCCGGGTATCGCCAACTTCTACAACATCTATGACCCCGCACAGGGCACACTGAACGGCCTGTTGTCGATACCGGAGTTCGCCAACCCCGTGCAGTTCATCTGCGGTGGATCCTTCGAGACCGCGGCCGGGCCACGGGCGCCCGACTACTTCAAGCGCGCCGAACTCTGCCGTGAGCGGCTGGGGCCGGTGCTGCGCCGGCTCACCGCGAACTACCCGCCGCTGATGTTCCACCCGCTGAACACGATCACGGCGTACAAGGGCCAGATCATCTACGACACCCCCGAAACGCAGGCCAAAGCCGCCACCCCGGTACCCCAGCTGACCTGGGTTCCGGCGAAGGGCGCCCAGACGCAGCCGGCCGCGCAGAACCCGGCGGATCTGCAGGCCCTGCTGGTACCGACGGCCCCGCAGGCCGGCCCCGCGCCGGGCCAATCGGCGCCGGGCGCCGCTCCGGCGCCGGGGCCAGCGCCCGGAAGCGCCTTCGGCCCGCTGCCGGGGCCGGCGCCGGGCCAGGCGCCCAACGGGCCCGCGGCCGACCTGGGCGGTGGCGGATGAACCGAATGTCGTTGCGCGTAGGCGTATTGGCGTCGGGCGCCATGTTGCTGGCCGGCTGCCAATTCAGCGGGCTGAACTCGCTGGCGATGCCCGGCACCGCCGGCCACGGTAGCGGCGCCTACTCGATCACCGTCGAACTGCCCGATGTCGCGACCCTGCCGCAGAACTCTCCGGTCATGGTGGACGACGTCACGGTCGGCAGCGTCGCCGGTATTTCGGCCGAACAGCGCGTCGACGGATCGTTCTATGCGGCAGTGAAACTGGCGCTCGACAAGAATGTCGTGCTGCCCGCCAACTCGACCGCGACGGTCGCCCAGACGTCGCTGCTCGGTTCCATGCACATCGACCTGGCGCGCCCGAAGGACAAGCCGGCCGTGGGCAAGCTGAAGGACGGGTCGAAGATCGCGGAGGCCAACACCGGTCGCTATCCCACCACCGAGGAGGTGCTCTCGGCGCTCGGCGTGGTGGTGAACAAGGGCAATGTCGGTGCCCTGGAAGAGATCACCGATGAGACCTATCGCGCGGTCGCCGGCCGGCAGGACCAGTTCGTCGACCTGGTTCCCCGGCTCGCGGAACTGACCTCGGGACTCAACCGTCAGGTCAACGACATCATCGATGCCGTCGACGGATTGAACCGATTCTCGGCGACCCTGGCGCACGACAAGGACAACCTCGGCCGGGCGCTCGACACGCTGCCCGAGGCGATTCGCGTGCTGAACAAGAACCGCGACCACATCGTGGAGGCCTTCGGCGCGCTGCACAAACTGGCGAACGTCACCTCGAACATCCTGGCAAAGACCAAGGTGGACTTCGCCGCCGACATGAAGGACCTCTACTCGGCGGTCAAGGCGCTGAACGACAACCGCAAGAACTTCGTCACCTCGCTCCAGTTGTTGCTGACGTTCCCGTTCCCCAACTTCGGCATCAAGCAGGCCGTGCGTGGCGACTACCTCAACGTGTTCACCACCTTCGACCTCACCCTGCGCCGCCTCGGTGAAACCTTCTTCACGACGGCCTATTTCGACCCGAACATGGCCCACATGAACGAGATCCTCAACCCGCCGGACTTCTTGACCGGCGAGATGGCCAACCTGTCCGGACAGGCCGCGGATCCGTTCAAGATTCCGCCCGGCACGGCTTCAGGACAGTAGGGGGCGGGGAGCACATGCACGACAGACTGACCAAGATCCAGCTGGCGATCTTCGCGGTGATCACTGCCATCACCCTGACCGTGATGGCCATCTTCTATCTGCGGTTGCCCGCGACGTTCGGCATCGGAACCTATGGCGTGAGCGCCGATTTCGTCGCCGGCGGCGGCCTGTACAAGAACGCCAACGTCACCTACCGCGGCGTGGCCGTCGGCCGCGTCGAGTCGGTGGGCCTGAGCCCCAACGGCGTCATCGCCGGCATGCGGCTGAACAGTGGCACCGCCATCCCGTCGAACGTCACCGCGACGGTCAAGAGTGTGTCGGCGGTCGGCGAGCAGTACATCGACCTGGTGCCGCCCGGGTCGCCGGCAACCAGCAAGCTGCACAACGGATCTCGCATCGAGCGGCAGAACACCCGGATCGGCCGCGACGTCGCCGAGCTGCTGAAGCGCTCGGAAACCTTGGTCAACAGCCTGGGCGACACCCGGTTGCGTGAGCTGCTGCACGAGACGTTCATCGCGGCCAACGGCTCAGGTCCGGAGCTGGCCCGGCTCTTCGAGTCCGCCCGGCTGCTGGTGGACGAGGCCAACGCCAACTATCCGCAGGTCTCGCAGTTGATCGATCAGGCCGGCCCGTTCCTGCAGGCGCAGATTCGTGCCGGCGGTGACATCAAGTCGCTGTCCGACGGGTTGGCGCGGTTCACCTCCGAGGTGCGTCAAGCCGACCCGCAGCTCCGCGACACCCTGGCGACCGCGCCCGGCGCCACCGACGAGGCCAGCACCGCGTTCTCGGGCATCCGCCCCTCCTTCCCGGCCCTGGCCGCCAGCCTGGCCAACCTCGGCCGGGTCGGCGTCATCTACCACAAGTCGATCGAGCAACTGCTGGTCGTCTTGCCGGCGCTGTTCGCCGCGATCACCACCGCAGCGGGCGGTGGGCCGCAGGACGAAGGCGCCAAGCTGGACTTCAAGCTCGACCTCAACGACCCGCCGCCGTGCGCCGTCGGCTTCCTGCCGCCGCCGCTGATGCGCACCCCGGCCGACGAGACGGTGCGTGAGCTGCCGAGGGACATGTACTGCAAGACGGCGCAGAACGATCCGAGCACCGTGCGTGGCGCGCGCAACTACCCGTGCCAGGAATTCCCCGGAAAGCGCGCCCCGACGATCCAGCTGTGTCGCGACCCGAAGGGCTTTGTGCCGATCGGCCGCAACCCGTGGCGCGGGCCGCCGGTGCCGTACGACACGCCGGTGACCAACGGCTTGAACGTCTTGCCGCCCAACCACTTCCCGTACATCCCGCCCGGCGCCGAGCCCGACCCGGGCACGCCCATCGTCGGGCCGCCGCCCCCGGGCGTGACGCCCGGGCCGGGGCCGTTGCCGAACAAACAGCCGGCATTCGACCCGCCGCCGCCCAACAACAACGGGCCGCCACCGCCGTTCACGTCCTGGCAGCCGCCCGGGGTGCCCCCCGTGCCGCCCCAGCTTCCGTACCCGAAGTGGCTGCCCCCGCCCCCGGCACCGGAGGGCATCAGCCCGCCGCCGGCCGGCCCCGGACCGGAGAAGCCGTGGGGGCCGCCGCCCGGCGGACAACCGCAGGCCAGCGGACCTGCCTACGCCACGTATGACCAGAAGACCGGCGCGTTTATCGATCCGGCCGGCGGCACTGGTATCTTCGCGGCCGGCGCAACTGGCACCTCAGGCGCCGAGAACTGGGTGGACCTCATGCTTGATCCAAGGCCGATGTAATGGACCCTGCCGTGGCAGACGAACCGGCAACCACGCCGCGCGTTCGTCGACGGGCTTCGCGTGCGGCAGGTCCGGCCAAGGGCGGGCCGGCGCAGGACGCGACGGTCCAGACCGAGGCGCCCACCGCGCCGAAGCAGTCGGCGAAACCCGTCCGGGCCTTGAAGTCCATCAAGCCGCCGCCACGTCGGCAGCCACATCGTGTCCTGGTCGGCTGGATCTCGTTCGCGGCGGCGGTGTTGGCGATCGGGGCGCTGGCCGCCGGCCTGGCATACATGTGGACCCAGCAGCGTCACGCCACCGCGGCGCAGGCGCGCGATCAGCGTTTCGTCGACACCGCCACCCAGACGGTGGTCAACATGTTCAGCTACAAGCAGGACAACATCGACGAGAGCGTGAACCGCTTCGTCAACGGCACCAGCGGTCCGCTGCGCGGCATGCTCGGTGCGAACAACAATGTCGAGAACCTCAAGGGGCTGTTCCGCTCGACCAATGCGACGTCGGAGGCCGTCATCAACGGCGCGGCGCTGGAAGGCGTTGACACCGTTACCGATAACGCGTCGGTGCTGGTGTCGGTGCGCGTCACCGTCGCCGACATCGACGGGGTGAACAAGCCGTCGATGCCGTATCGCTTGCGCGTCATCGTGCACGAAGACGATGCCGGGAAGATGACCGGCTACGACTTGAAATATCCAGACGGGGGTAATTGATGCGATGGCGGCGCCGGCTGCTGGTCATCGCGGGTTACCTCGTGGCCGTGGCGTTCGTCGGGCTGTCGGCGGTGGCCGGCTGGATGTACTGGGACCGGGTGCAGACTCGCGGCGAACAGGCGGCGCGCGCCGTGCTGCCGGCGTTGGCGGCCAAGGAGATTCCCGAGGTCTTCGCGTACGACTACCAGACCGTCGAGCGGAGCCTGTCGGCGGCGTATCCGTTGTTGACCCCCGACTATCGCGCGGAGTTCCAGAAGAGCGCCAACAACCAGATCATCCCCGAGGCCAAGAAGCGCGAAGTGGTGGTGCAGGCCAATGTCGTTGGCGTGGGGGTCATGTCGGCCAAACGGGAATCGGCATCGGTGATGGTCTTCATGAACCGGACCGTGACGGACAAGTCACGCCAGCCGTTGTATGACGGCAGCCGGTTGCGGGTGGACTTCAAGAAGGTCGGCAAGCAATGGCTGATCGCCTACATCACGCCGATCTAGGCCCGACGGGTCGAGGTCAGTAGCACATCGCAATGCCGTTGCAGTACAACGGGTAACGATTGATTGGGCTCGGCGGCGGGCCGACCATCGTCAGCGAGAACGGTTCCTTCTTCATGCCCGGCTGCAACCCGCACACGGCGCCGTGCATGGTGGTGTGGTTGCCGCTCATCGTTTCGTCGCTGAATGCGAAGGTTTCGGTGGTGGGTCCGGTGCCACCGCCCGGGCATGCGACACCGTCGGCCTTGTCGACCTTGAAAGTCCATAGCATGCTGGACATCCGGGCGCGGCCGCTGAAGTTCTGCAGCTTGTCCGCGGCGCTGATCTGTTCGGGGGTCGAACTCACGATGTTCAGCGCGCAGTTCATCGCGAACACGATCGGGTCGTTGTAGTCGTTCATGTTCCGGGTGCCCGAGGGCTGATCGCAGAGCGCCGAGATGGTCCAGGTAACCCCGGACACGCCCGCCTCGTTGAAGTTGTAGGTGCCGTCCGCCGGCGGTCCGACCGCTTTCGCCGGTTCACCGGATTGCAGCGCGATTCCCGCCGCGATCGCCGTGCAGATGCCGGCACCGGCGGCCATCCCGTGACGGAGCTTCATGTGATTCCCTCTCCTTCACGCTCGACGCTGCATCTGAGTATCACAGCGTTCGGGCGCCAACACCATGGGTTCTTGCGTGTGCGGGCTAATCGGCGGCATGGGGCCGGGATTCGGCGAGCGCATCGAGGAACGAGCGCGCCCAGCGGTCGACGTCGTGAGCGAGAACTTGGCGGCGCAGTGACCGCATCCGGCGGCGCCCGTCTTCGGCGGATTGGTTCAGCGCGGCCTCGATCGTGTCCTTGACGCCTTCGGTGTCGTGCGGGTTGACCAGATACGCCTGCCGGAGTTCGGCGGCGGCGCCGGTGAATTCGGACAGGACGAGCGCACCGCCGAGATCGCTGCGGCAGGCGACATACTCCTTGGCCACCAGGTTCATCCCGTCGCGCAGCGGGGTGACGAGCATGACGTCGGCGGCGACGAAGAACGCGATGAGTTCGTCGCGCGGGACCGGGCGGTGCAGGTAGTGCACCACCGGATGCCCGACTTCGCCGTACTCCCCGTTGATGTGGCCGACCTGACGTTCGATGTCGTTGCGCAGGTGCTGATAACTGTCCACCCGTTCCCGGCTTGGTGTCGCGAGCTGTATCAGCACCGTGTCGTCGCGTTTGGCGCGGCCTTCGGCGAGCAACTCCGAAAAGGCCTTCAGCCGTACGTCGATGCCCTTGGTGTAATCGAGCCGGTCGACGCCGAGCAGCACCTTGCGGGGGTTGCCCAGCTCGGCCCGGATCTCGCGGGCGCGCCGCTTGATGTCGCGATGACGGGCCGCCTGGTCGAGGGAACTGGAGTCGATGGAGATGGGGAAGGCGCCCACCCGGACCACCCGGGACTCGAGTTCCACCTCGCCGTACCGTGAGCGCACTCCCACCGCTCCGCGTGAGGTGTTGGCCCCGGTCAGCCGTCGGGCCAGGAACAGGAAGTTCTGTGCACCGCCGGGCAAATGGAATCCGACCAGGTCGGCTCCGAGCAGCCCCTCGACGATCTCGGTCCGCCAGGGCATCTGCATGAACAGCTCGACCGGCGGGAAGGGGATGTGCAGGAAGAAACCGATGGTCAGGTCGGGCCGCAGTTCGCGCAGCATTTTGGGGACCAGCTGCAGCTGGTAGTCCTGCACCCAGACCGTCGCGCCTTTCGCGGCGGCGCGTGAGGTGGCTTCGGCGAAGCGGCGGTTGACGGCGACGTAGCGTTCCCACCATTCGCGGTGGTAGATCGGCTTGACGATGACGTCGTGATACAGCGGCCACAGGGTGGCGTTCGAGAAGCCCTCGTAGTATTCGGCGACGTCGTCGGCGCTCAGCTTGACCGGTCGAAGCTCCAGGTCTTCCTGGACGATGGGCTCGGCATCCTGGTCGGTGTCCTCGTCGATGGTTCCAGGCCAGCCGACCCACGCCCCACGCTGGCGACGCAGCAGCGGCTCGAGGGCGGTGACCAGGCCCCCGGGGCTGCGTTTCCACGCGGTGCTGCCGTCGGGCAGGCGCTCCTGGTCCACTGGCAGGCGGTTGGCGACTACGACGAAGTCGGAATTCCCGAAATCGGCTGCCTTCGAGCTTCGCCCTCCCCCGGGAGACATTTACGCGTCGAGTTTCGCAGGTCCAATACCCAGCATGGACAGAAAGACCCGGCATTCGTCGGCGTCGTTGGCGTACGCCGCGACGACCCGCCTGGCCTGGCTCGCAGTGTCGTCGGCCACCGGCTCGACATCGCCGATTTCGCCGGGATCAGATTTTGTAGGCATGACTTAACTGTAGGCGACGCGGATGACCGGTCGCAGGCCGTCTCACCAGCTAACGGGCTCTAGGAGCGGTTATGGCTGGTTTGCACGGATTCGCCGCGCCGCTCGCGAAGAGACCATGGACTGCGCGCCCCGGTGATGCACCATAAGCAGGTGGTCGATCAGGACGCCGATAGCGACAGGGTGTTCGAGTTCGTCGATGTCGTCGTGGAGCGCCAGGGCGTGCGCGCTCTCGACGGGCTGACCGCCGCCATTCCGGGTCACGGTGTGACGGCCGTGTGTGGACCGTCGGGCGCCGGCAAATCGACCCTGCTTCGGCTGTGCAACCGGCTGGAGCTGCCGACGAGCGGGCGGGCCTCGTTCTACGGGTCGGACATCGCCGGCCTCGACCCGCTGTCGCTGCGCCGCCGGGTGGGCATGTGCTTTCAGCGTCCGACTCCCTTTCCCGGCACGGTCGCCGACAACCTGCGGGCCGCCGACCCGGACGCGACCGACGCGCGGATGCGGGAGACGCTGGCCCGGGTGGCGCTGACGGGGTCGTGGCTGGGCCGTGACGTGGCCGAGCTCTCGGGCGGCGAAGCGCAACGCGTGTGCCTGGCTCGCACCCTGATGGCGCGGCCGCAGGTGCTGCTGCTGGACGAACCCACCTCCGCGGTCGACACCGAGGCCGCCGAGGTCATCGAGCGCGCGGTGCGCGAACTGGCCGCCGACGGGACCCCGGCCCTGTGGGTCACCCATAACGTGGCGCAGGTGCGACGCGCGGCCGACCGGGTCTTGCGCCTGGAGTCCGGCCGCAGCGTGGGGCTGGGCCCCGTCGCCGCCAATCCCGGCGACGGCTCGGTCGCGTCATGAACGGTCCGGTCGGCTGGGTGGGCCTGGCGACGTCGCTGGTCCTGGTGGCCTTCGCGGCCGGGATTTCGCTGTGGCGGCGACTGGGTTTGGAGCGGCAGCTGCTGTGGGCCGCGGCCCGCGCGCTGGTGCAGCTGCTGCTCGTGGGCGGGGCGCTGACGCTGCTGTTCGAACCGGGCCGGTCGCTGTGGTGGTCGTGGGCCTGGGTTGCCGGGATGGTGGCCTACGCCGGGGATGTCGCCCGCCGCCGGGCGCCGGAGGTGCCGCGCTTTGCGCCCCTGGCCGTGGCCGCGTTCGCCGGCGCGGCGCTGGTGACGCTGGGGGTGATCTTCGGCCTGCGGGTGTTCCCGCTGCAGGGCCGCACCCTGGTGCCGATCGCCGGGATGATGATCGGCAACTCGATGACCGCCATGGTGCTGGTGGCTCGGCGGCTGGTCGACGAACTGCGCGACAAGCGCGACGAGGTCGAAGCCCGCCTCGCGCTGGGTCAGCCATCGCGGCAGGCCGCGTCACCGTATCTGCGAATCGCCTTGCGCTCGGCCATATCTCCGCAGATTGAGACGACCAAGGCCACCGGCCTGGTGTTCCTGCCCGGCGCGATGACCGGTCTCATCCTCGCGGGGGTGCCGCCGCTGCAGGCCGTGCTGGTGCAGGCCGTGGTGATGTTCTTGATCCTGGGTTCGGTTGCCGCCACCACCGTGCTCGTCGCGATGGGCATCGTCCGGCTGGTGTTCACCCGTGACCACCGCCTGCTGCCGCTGCCCCGGCGGCCCGAGAGCGCCGGACGGTAGGCCCGTCGGCCGATCACCCCAGCGCGGACCCGGTTACACACTGGCCGTAATGTGTAAACAAGGCCAATTCAACGACGAACGAGGTGGGCGGAATGACAGTCTCCGAGCAAGCCGACACCGGCGCGGCCGACGCCAACTCTCCGGAGCTGGTGGCCTACGAGACCCTCGATGAGGGCCGCATCGCCCGGATTTGGCTGAACCGGCCCGACGCCCACAACGCGCAGAGTCGGCTCCTGCTGGTCCAGCTCGACGAGGCATTCGGCCGGGCCGAGGCCGACGACACGGTTCGCGTGGTGATCCTGGCGGCGCGCGGCAGAAACTTCTCCGCCGGCCACGACCTGGGTTCCGAGCAGGCCCTGGCCGAGCGCGCACCGGGGCCGGGGCAGCATCCCAGCTTCCGCTCGCGCGGGGCCACGCTCGAGCCGATCATGGAGAAGCTGTACCACCAGGAGTGGCACTACTTCTTCGAAAACACTTGCCGTTGGCGCGATCTGCGCAAGATCACCATCGCCCAGGTGCAGGGGAACGCGATATCGGCCGGCTTGATGCTGATCTGGGCGTGCGACCTCATCGTTGCGGCCGACAACGCAAAGTTCAGCGACGTCGTCGCGGTCCGGCTCGGCATGCCGGGTGTCGAATACTACGCCCACCCTTGGGAATTCGGACCACGAAAAGCCAAAGAGCTTCTGCTGACCGGGGATTCGATCGACGCAGACGAGGCGCACCGACTGGGTATGGTGTCCAAGGTTTTCGCTGTAGACGAATTAGAGGAGAAGACACTCGAATTCGCGCGACGCATCGCCGAACGGCCCACGATGGCGTCGCTGCTCATCAAGGATTCGGTCAACGCCGCCTCCGACGCGATGGGCTACACCGAGGCGCTGCGACACGCGTTCCACGTGCACCTGTTGGGGCATGCCCACTGGGCGGCGTTCAACGAGAACCGTTGGCCGGTTGGCCAGCCCCCGCACGTCGAGGACTGGCGTAACGCGAAGCCGACGAAGCTGGCGCGCCGCGACACGCCGTAGCGCCGCGCCGCCAACGCCTAACGAGACCGGGGGTAGCGATATTCGCCCCGAGCGGACATGCTTCTATAGCTAGAACTTGTTCCAGTTTGAAAGGGCCTCGCGTGCAGCTGTCTTTCGAAGACCGGACATATCTGATCACCGGCGGCGGTAGCGGGATCGGCAAGGGCGTGGCCGCCGGGCTGGTCGCGGGCGGGGCCTCGGTCATGATCGTCGGCCGCAACGCCGATCGCCTCGCGGCGGCCGTGAAGGAGATCGAGGCGCTCCCCGGGAGCGGCTCGATCCGCTACGAGCCCGCCGATGTCACCAATGAGGACGAGGTGGTCCGTGCGGTGGACGCCGCGACGGCCTGGCACGGCCGGCTGCACGGCGCGGTGCACTGCGCGGGCGGCTCGCTGACCGTCGGCCCGATCACCCACACCGACTCGGAGGCGTGGCGAAACACCGTCGACCTCAACGTCAACGGCACCATGTACGTCCTCAAGCATGTGAGCCGCGAGTTGGTGCGGGGCGGTGGCGGCTCGTTCGTCGGGATCTCGTCGATCGCGGCCAGCAACACGCACCGCTGGTTCGGGCCCTACGGGGTCACCAAGTCGGCGATCGACCACATGATGATGCTGGCCGCCGACGAGCTCGGCCCGTCGTGGGTGCGGGTCAACAGCATTCGACCGGGTTTGATCCGGACCGATCTGGTCGACGCGAGCGTGATCCAGTCACCCGAGATCAGCGGCGACTACGCACTCTGCACGCCGCTGCCGCGGGTCGGCGAGGTCGAGGACGTCGCCAACCTGGCGATGTTCCTGCTCAGCGACGCCGCGACCTGGATCACCGGCCAGTGCATCAACGTCGACGGCGGACACATGCTGCGCCGCGGCCCGGACTACTCGTCGATGATGGAACAGATGTACGGTGCCGACGCGCTGCGCGGAGTGGTCTGAGCCGGGAGGATCGCTGTGAAAAGGCTTGAGGGCAAGCGGATCCTGGTGACGGGCGCCGCGTCGGGCATCGGCCAGGCCGCCGCGCTGCGCCTGCTCGACGAGGGTGCCGCCGTCGCGGCCTCGGACGTCGCCGCCGACGGCTTGGACCGCACCCGTGCGCAGGCCGACGAGGCCGGCACCGCCGACCGGCTCACCACCATGCCGATGGATGTCGGCAACGAGGAGTCGGTGATCGACGGCGTGCGCCTGGCGGTCGAGCAGTTGGGTGGGCTCGACTCGCTGGTGAACGCCGCCGGCATCCTGCGGGCCGCGCACACCCACGAGACCAGCCTCGACCTCTGGAACCAGATCGTCGGCGTGAACCTGACCGGCACCTTCCTGGTGGTCCGAGAGGCGCTACCGTCCCTGCTGGCGAATCCGCGCAGCGCGATCGTGAACTTCAGCTCGACGTCGGCCTCGTTCGCCCACCCATACATGGCCGCCTACGCCGCGAGCAAGGGCGGCATCCAGGCGTTCACCCACTCGCTGGCGCTCGAATATGCCAAGCAGGGTCTGCGCGCGGCATGCGTGGCGCCGGGCAGCATCAAGTCAGGGATCACCGACGCCACCGGCGGCTACATTCCGAAGGACGCCGACTGGTCGCTGTTTCCCCGGCTGATGCCGATCCTGCCGACGACGGTGGAGTCAAGCGGCGCCGGCATGGCCGAGCCCGGCGCGATCGCCGGCGTCATCGCCATGCTGGTGTCCGACGACGGCGCGTGGATCACCGGTACCGAGATCCGGATCGACGGCGGCACGCACGCCTGACGGTGGCGACCCGCCGCGGTTGCGATCGCCTGGTCAGTTGACGCACGGGACGCCGCCGCCGTCGATCGGCTTCCCCTGATCGGGCGTCGGATAGGTCGTGGTCGTCCCGTTGTAGTAGTAACTCTTGGCCTTGGCCGACGTCGTGCTGGAGCTGGTGCTCGTGGTGTCGTCCATTTGGGTCTCGTCGGCGGTGGGCATCGAGAAACTGGTGTCCACGGTCAGCCGGATGTGTCCGGCCGCGACGCCGGGACTCGGCTGTTTGGGCGCGTCCACGCCGAGCATGCCGGCCAGGCTGAGCGCATCGGTCTGGGCACCCGCGCCGTACTCCACCGTCGTGGTGGTCGGGTCGCCCGATTCGCGGTCGCGCACCTGGCCCGGCGTGAAGCCCTTCTTCTTCAGCGCGCGCGAGACCTGGGTGGCTAGACCACTCATGGCGCCGGAGTTGACCACGTCGACGACGGTGGACGGATCGGGTTTGACGGCGGTGGTGCTCGGCGCGGTCGTCGGCGTGTCGGCGCCGATCGCCGCGGCCACCTCGGCCTTGATCGCCGCCGGGTCGACGATGTTGACGTCCTGGCCGTCGATGTTGTCGTAGCGCACCACCGGCAGGGTCCGAAACTCGACGTTGCCGCCGGCCAGCCCGCCGAGCCGCTGGATCATGTCGTCGTTCCAGCCCGCCGAGAGCACCACGTCTTTGCGCGCCACCGCCATGAGGTTCTTCAGCTTGTCGATGTTGGTGAAGGTGCCCGCCGCCTGCAGCTCCTGCATGACCGAAGAGATGAACGCCTGCTGCCGGTGGGTGCGGTCCAGGTCGCCGTTGTCCAGGCCGTGCCGCTGCCTGACGAACGACAGCGCCTCGGACGCGTCCAGCCGTTGCCGGCCGGCGGGGAAGTCCGCGCCCGAATACTCGTCGTAGACGGGGTGGTTCAGGCATACGTCGACGCCGCCGAGAGTCTGTGCCAGATCGAAGAAACCGGCCAGATTGATCTCGGCGAAGTAGTCGATGGGAACGCCGGTCAGGTTTCGCACCGCGCGCAGCGTCGCCGCCCGGCCGGCCTCGCGGCCCTTGGTCTCCAGTTCCTTCTGCGTGCTGTCGCCCTGGCTGGCCAGCTTTTGGGCGACGTACTGTTTGGTCAGCCCGTACGCCTCTTTGATCTTGATGTGGTTGTACCCCGGGACTCCCGTGAAAGGCACCCAGTCGTCGCGGGGGATCGAGAAGGCGACGACTTTGTTGTCGGCGCTGACGTGCACCAGGATCATCGTGTTGGTGTTGTAGCCACCGTCGTCGGAATCGCCGGCGTGCAGATGCTTCAGGATCGAGTTGGGCAGGTCGTTGCCGTCCTGGTCTTTACGCGAATCCAGCCCGATCAGCAGGATGTTCATGTTGTCGCCGCTGGAACGCGGATCGTCGGGCAGCAGGGCGTTCGACACGGTGATACCGCCCAGCGCGCCATGCGCCACGTAGTACCCCGCCCCGGTGAGCCCCACGGCGGCAACGGAGACGAGCGCGCCCAGGGTGCGCGTCAGCCCCTTGCGGAAACGGGAGGGTTGACGGACGGCTCGATGACGACGATGTGCGCCGCCCGAGCGGGCCATCACAAACCTCTGCCCACGCCCAGCGCATCACCAGGCACCACAACGGTGCCCTGCGGCGATGTCGCTTCAAGCATGGTGACAAGTATGCGTTAGCTTGCTGTGAAGCCTCCAATCGAGAGCACCCGTCACAGGCTCTCCGCAGGCGCGTTTGTCGAGCCGACCAGGAGCGATTCGCGCTCGTCCCATCGGCTCTACCAGCAGGTTCAGCGCGGCCGCCGCCGCGACGGTCTCCTGCGGGTCTCGGGCCGGTCACGTCGCCGCCCGGATCGAGCCGAACTTGTTACCCAGCGGATGCGGCGCCGGAGACCGCCACCGCTCCGTCGCTACCGGGCTTTGACCAGGTCCTCGCCCGCGCTGTAAAAGAGCGCGATGTTGGTGCCGGTGACGATTTCCGCGAGGTAGACGCCGACGGGTTCGATCTCGTAGTAGTAGCGGACGTTGCCGTCGTTGTCCAGCGTCGACGCACAGGCAAAGTCCGGCGCACCGCAGCGCTGCTTGACGGGTGCGGCGAGGACGGCAAGCAGTACGACGACGGCGGCGCCGACGACCAGCGGTTTCGCTCGCGCCGGATTGACCACGGTTGGAGTGTAAGCGGGGAATCCAGTGGCTTCGGCGCGCGGCCGGGATTCGTCATCGCGGCCGATCGGATACCGCCTGGGGCGTTTGGCTGCCCGGGTACGGCGGGTACGCGGCCATGAGCCGAGCGAAGGACTGAGCATGATCGACACACGCCTCAGGCCGTCTCCGGCGGGGCGGCCGGCAGATTCGGAGCCGGTGCAACCGGGCAGTCCCGGCGAGACGCCGGAGCGGCTGACGCCGACGGAAACGCCCGAACGGGTCACGCCGGCAGAACCGCCCGAGCGCTTGACGCCGTCCGAACCACCCGAGCGCCAGGCGCCGGAGTAGCCAACACGATTGGAGAGCAGATATGCGCGCCGAGGAAGGCGACGAAACCGTCAAGGACTACGCGAACGAGGGACGAGAAACCCTCGGCCGCATCAAGGCTTCGCAACACGGGGGTGGTCGCCTCGGCGACATCGCCCGGCGCTTCGCCAGCCTGTGGCGAGGCCAGCGCGGTACCGAAGACGCCGGGCCTACCACGTAAAGCCCTCAACGACAGGCTAATTCGGGTCCGCAGGTGCGGGATGCCGGTGGGCCCAGGGGCGCGCCTCTTCGAGTTGCGCTGCGAGCTGCAGCAGATCGCCGTCTGCGCCGAGCTTTCCGACGAACTGCACACCCAGCGGCAGTCCGGCATCCGTCCAATGCAGCGGCACACTGATCGCCGGGCGGCCGGTGAGGTTCGCCAGCTGCGTATAGGGCACCCAGCCCAAACTCTCCTGGATGAGGTCATCGAGGATTCCGCTGAGCCCCATGAGTTTTCCGGCGTGGACCCGGCTGACCAGGCGGGCCACCCGCTGCAACGGGGCCGACGTCGTCGTCGCACCGACCGCAATCGGTGGGGTGGCCAACGTAGGGGTCAAGAAGAAGTCGTAGCTCGCGTGAAACGCGGCCAGCGACTGGATGTAGTCGTTCCGATTCTCCAGTGCGGAGATCACTGGCAGCACACCGCCCGACCGGCCCAGTTCGGCGATGGCCAAGGTGTCGGCCTCAAAGTCGCTGTCGCGCGCACCGGTTCGCTGTTTGATGTCGGCGACCTGCTGGTGTAGCTGGCCGAACCAGATGGTCAGAAAGTCACGCCCCAGCGCAGCGTCGTCGTACGGCGGCGCGACCTCCTCGACCTGATGGCCGAGCTCGCGAAGAAGCGCCGCGGCGCTTTCGACCGCCGCGACGGCCTCACGGTGCGGCCGAGCGTTGATCGCCGAGCGCGCCGAGTAGCCGATTCTCAGCGTCTGCGGGCGGAGTTTGATCTGTTCGCCAAACGCTTTGTCGGGCAACGCGACTCGGTAGGCTGCGCTCGGGTCGGGTCCGATGATCGCGTCGAGCAGCGCCGCGCTGTCGCGCACGGTGCGCGACACGACTCCCTGGGTCGCCATGCCCAGCAGCTGTTCACCCGTCTGTGGGCCGTAGGGCGCCAACCCCCGGCTGGGCTTGAGGCCGACCAGCCCGTTGCAGGCGGCGGGGATGCGGATCGACCCGCCGCCGTCGTTGGCGCCGGCGGCGGGCACGACGCCCGCCGCCACGGCGGCCCCGGATCCGCCCGAGGAGCCGCCGGGGGTGTGCCCGGTGTTCCACGGATTGCGGGCCGGCCCCCAATAGTCGGGTTCCGTCACGCCCTTGGCCCCGAACTCCGGGGTGTTGGTCTTGCCGAAGATCACCAGGCCCGCGTCCAGGAACCGCTGGGTGACAAGGGCATGCCGGTCGGCCACGTCATGGGCCAGCGAGCGCGAGCCGCACGAGGTCGCAAAGCCGCGGTATTCCTGACCGAGGTCTTTGAGCAGAAACGGCACACCGGCGAACGGTCCGCTCAGGTTGAGGTCGGCGGCCTGCCGGTCGGCCACGTCGTCGAGGCGGCAGACGATGGCGTTCAGCCGCGGATTCACCTCGTCCGCTCGCTGCCGCGCCAACGCGAGGAGCTCGGCCGGGGTGACCTGCTTGCGCGAGACCAGGTCGGCCAGCGCGGTCGCATCCAACGACATGTACTCGTCAAGGTGCACGAGTGCTCCTTCGCTTCGGTGGGCTTACGTAGCGCGGGCATCACCCTCTGCGCGATCAACGCCGCTGCACGCTGTCGACGTTAAGCCAACGCGAGCTTTGCGTGGGGGGCGCCTTAGTATCACCTGATGCCCGCGGCAGCTGAACCGTTCACGATCCAGGGCCCCGGCGGGGTGCAGATCGTCGCTGACCGCTTGGGGGATCAGCAGGCGCGCGCGGTGGTGTTCTTGCACGGCGGCGGACAGACCCGCCGGTCCTGGGGGAAGGCGGCCGCTGCCGTGGCGGCACAGGGGTGGCAGGCCGTCACCGTCGACCTGCGTGGCCACGGCGAATCGGACTGGTCCGACGACGGCGACTACCGCGTCGTCAGTTTCGCCGCCGACGTCCAAGAAGTGCTGCGCACGCTGCCCCCGCGGCCGGTGCTGGTCGGTGCATCCTTGGGAGGGTTCACATCAATGCTCCTCGCCGGGGAGCTGTGCCCGGGCATCGCCAGCGCGGTCGTGTTGGTGGACATCGTGCCGAACATGGACCAGTCCGGCGCGAACCGGATACATGCCTTCATGGCCGACCGCGTGGAGTCGGGCTTCAGCTCACTCGACGAGGTCGCCGACGCCATCGCCGAATACAACCCGCACCGGCCGCGACCAACCGATCTGGAAGGCCTGACCACCAATCTGCGTCGCCGCGGCGATCGCTGGTACTGGCATTGGGACCCTCAATTCATCAGCGGCACTGCGGCTTTCCCGCCTTTCGAGGTGACCGACCCGGACCGGATGCACGCCGCCGTCGGCGCTATCCTGCGCGGAGGGGTGCCCATGCTGCTGGTCCGCGGCCAGATGAGCGACCTGGTCAGCCAGGAGCGCGCCGACGAATTCCTCGCGCGTTTCCCGCAGGTCGAATTCACCGATGTTCGCGGCGCGGGACACATGGTGGCGGGCGACCGCAACGACGTCTTTGCCGGTGCTGTGCTGGACTTCCTTGCCCGGCACGTCGATGCCGGATGAACCGCATGCGTGGAAAAAGTTGGCCGCCAACTCATTTCAGGTCGGCAGCCCTGCTACTATCTGGCGGGCGCAAGGGAGAAAGGGACGGCGTGACCATACGGTGGTTGCGGGGGCCGGTACTCTTAGGGGCTGTGATGGTGATCGCGACAGCGGTGGCGAAAACCGCTCCCGCAGCGCCGCCCCCGGCTCTGCCGTCGCCGCCCCCCGCGCCGGGCATCGGAGTCGATCATGAATCCGGCAGGTGCACAGCCGGATTCGCGGCGCAGGGATCCGACGGCAGTTACTATCTGATGACGAGCGGGCACTGCGACTCACACGACGGCACGGAATGGACGTACGGTAACGACGCTCCGCTGGGCAGGATCTCCGCCAGCGAGCACGACGGCGACAAGCGAGACGCCGCGATCATCCGTCTGGAGCCGAGCGTCGGGATGCCGATAGGCGACGTCGGCGGCAGGTATCAGGTCCGGGATGTGTTGAGCCGCCAGCAGATTCAGGCCGGCATGCCGTTCTGCAAGATCGGCGCGGTGACCGGCGAGACGTGCGGTGCCGTCAAAAGCATCAACGGTGACGTCGTCGAGGCCAGCGTGTTCAGCCTGGACGGCGACAGCGGCAGTCCAGGCTTCGTGATGAACCCGGACGGCACCGTCAGCGCGGTCGGTCTGTTGATGTCATCGCCCGACGGCGACGACTACACGACGTACTTCATGCTCATCAATCCGCTGCTGGGCAAGTGGGGACTTCGGGTGCTTCCGTGAGTGGCGCTCGCCGCGGTGAGCGGGGATCCGTTCGCACCTGAAAGCCGTTTACTGCGGGTGGGCGGCCACGTAATCGGCGGCCGGGATCGGCGACGATGCGTCGTAACCGATGGGGAGCAACACATCGCCCGCCGTCGTCAGACAGTAGACGTCCCACCGGTAGTACGTGGCGAACGTCGCGGGGTCGGCGGCGATCAGCGCCGCGTAATCGTCGACCGCGCGCACATATTGGTTGGCGTGGTTGTACCCGTAAATGGCGTGATCGCGATCCGTGGCGAACCCGTTGGCCGCCAGGTAACGGCCCGCCGCCAGGATGCTGTCGTGGGGCGAGTGGATGTCGCCACCCTGGCCGTAGCCGGCGAACGTCGAGGGCAGGAACTGCATGGGTCCCTGCGCGCCGGCGGTGCTCGCGCCAACGATGCTGCCGAAGCGCGACTCGACGAAGTTGATCGCGGCCAGGTAATTCCAGCTGACCCCCGATTCGGACTCCGCCTGGCGGTAGTAGTTCATCAGCTCGTCGGCCGGCGCCGGCGGCGTGATGCGCCACGCCGGCAGCGTTTCTCGCACCGGGGTCAGCGCGGTGAGCTGGCGGCGGGCGTCGACGTTGCGGTCGTAGACATCAGCCAGCTCCGGTGGGATACGCGGGCGCGTGGTGGCGTCCCACTCGGGGTGGCGCCCGATGGCGCGGTAGGCCGCCTGCTCGCGATGCGCCGCCGCCGTCAGCGCCGGGTCCAGTGTCCCTGGATCGCGCAGCGCGCGCTCGTCGGCCACCAGGTCGTCGGCCAACTGCGTGGGGTCCGACGCCAGGCGAGGCTGCGCGCCCGGCGTGCCTGAGTCGGCGGGCACCATCCGTGTCGTCAGCGCCGGAGGCGCGGGGACGTGCGCGGCCGTGGTCGGTCCGGTCGCGGAGTCGGGATGCGGCGCCGAACAACCGGCGAGCGCGAACACGATCGCCCCAACGACAAGTGACGCGGTGCGCCAGTCACGACTCGCGGTGATGCGTGCGTCCAATGCCTCGAATCCCACCGTTCCGTAGTTGGGTTACCGCGAGTCTGTCGCATCCGAGCATCGGACATCAATGCGGCGGCGGTCTTTTGTTCGCAGGGAGTTGTCACAATTGCGCGGCACTCTCAAACTGATTGGTATGCGCGACCGCGAGAAGATCGACTCGGAATTGCGGCTCATCGCGCTGCGGCGCCAAGCGATCCGCGAGCAGGGTGGTAGGCCATCGTCCGTAGAGGCCGACGAACTGCTCGACGAAATCCTGGCCCACGGCGCCGGCACGTCTGAGCTCGATCCGTTTGCAGTCTGGGAGACCGAGGTCGTCGCCGCCGCACGGTCGCGCGCCAGCAGAATCCGCGCCATCGCGTCGCGGCGACAAAAGGTTGCCGCGCTGCGCCGCTTCGGCCTTTTCGCCGCGCTGCCGCTGTCTCTGGTGGCCGTCGTCGCCGCCGTGCTGGTGATGTTCGCACTCCACCGCCAGGATTCGTCCGCGCAGCCGGAGGACCCCCCGCCGTCGGCCGCGCCCTTCACACCTGCCGCGCCCCCGACGCCGGCCGCGCCCTTCACGCCGGCCGCGCCGAAGCCGTCGGCTCCCGCGATCAGCGCTATTGACGCGGCGTTCGTCTCCGTGCTGAAGCAGGAAGGCGTGCCAGTTCCCAGCCAGGATTACGTGCTGGCGCAAGGGCATGCGGTGTGCGATTTCCTGGCGCACCAACCGAACTTCGCGGACGCCGTCGGGTTCGTGCAGCGCACATCCGTATGGAATGCCGATCAGAGCACCGCCGTAACCGCGGGTGCCATTGCTTCCTATTGCCCCCAGTCCCGACCTACGACCCCTGACCAGATCTCGCCGGCCTATCAGAACACGCTGTCTGATCTGCAGGCCATTGAGCAGAAGCTGCAAGGCATTCAAGGGAATCTCAAAGACATTCAAGATGGTCTGCCGGGCATACCGGGCCGACCGTGACCGGCGCCGTCGGCAGGCCGTCCGAAAAATGCGTGTGGAAATAGTGACCTGTAGTTATTGTTTTCGCTATCATGGGTTAGTAGCCTCACAGCGGAGGAGGCCCTCATGCGTTACATCACCTCGATCGATCCCGTTGACCACCAGCGCACGAGTCGCCCGCTGGTGGGACAAGCGCTGAAAAGTCCGGCCAAAGAGCCCGCGTTGCTTTTGATGGCGGTCGGACTGGTGGCGTACGGGCTCTGCCTTGCGTGCTTGGCGCACTGCCAATACGGGAACGCGCTCATCGCCGCCGTCATTTCGTTGCTGGCTCTGGCGACGGGCGGGGCCTGGTTATGGGTGGAAGCACGGCGAGTCCGGAAACTTGACAGCGACTGGAACAGCAAAGAACACGAAAACCTGGCGGGCTGATCGAATTCACCGCCGCATTCGAAGCCGCACCTGGTTTTATGGTTCAAGTAAAAGTTTGAGCTGTTCGCCATAAAGGCTGAGCGATTCGACAGTCAACATATTCTCATGTGCGCAATCGACCGCATACTCGGTGATGTCGCCGACGACGTAAGGGCGCCAGCTCTGTGTGAATGACGCACTGCGCTCGCTATCACCCGGCGCAGCGACGAATATGGTCATGTCACCGCCATAAATTCGGGGTTCGTGGGCCCGCTGCAGCTTTACGTTGCCATTGAGATTTTGAATGAGCCAATCGACAAGCCGCTTGAGCCGCGGAAACTCCGTGATTCCTCGCTGAACCATTATTTCTTCTAGGCGCTCATAGGTGAGCGGCTCATCCTCCTCGGAAAGGTCTATGCCGTAGAAACGCAAGACTTCTTCCAAAGTCTCTTTGTCCTCTAGGGGGTGGCTGGGTAGTGTCGCGCTGTCGTCGAGACGGACTTGAGCGTCGAAAAGGATGAGGCGTCCGATTGCGCATCCGCGTTGCTGCAGCTCGATGGCGATTTCATGCGCGACGACGCCGCCGAAAGACCAGCCCAGAAGATTGTAGGGTCCGCTGGGGCTAATCCTTTGAATTCTGTCGGCGTAGTTCTTCGCCATCTCCTGAATTGTCCGAGGTTCAGCTTCTTCGGCCTCTAAGAGTTGCTGAATTCCAACGATCGGGCATTCCAGGTACTGACCAAGACGCTGATACGGCCAACTCATTCCGCCCCCGGGATGGATGCAGAACAGCGGAACACCCGTACCCTCCTTGAGGATCTCGACAGGCACAACTTCGGGCTCGCTGGTCTGCCTGCCCACCTGCAGGCTCAAGCGCCTCACGGATGGCGCGTGGAACAGGGTGCGCACCGCAAGGTCGGTATCGAGCGCTTCGTTGATCGCGGCGATGACTCGCATCGCCGAGATGCTGTCGCCGCCGAGCTCGAAGAATGAGTCATCGACCCCGACTCGTTCGAGGCCGAGGATGTCGGCGTAGATGCCGGCCAGGATTTCCTCGGTGGCCGTGGAGGGGGCGCGGTAACGCTCGGTGTCGGTGTAGTCGGGGGCGGGCAGGGCGCGGGTGTCGAGCTTGCCGTTGGCGGTCAACGGGAGAGCGTCGATGGCGATGATGGCGGCCGGGATCATGTAGGCGGGCAGGTGTTCGGCCAGCGCGCTGCGCAGGGTCGCGGGGTCGGCGTGCCCGGTGATGTAGCCGATCAGGCGTTTGGCCCCGGGTTGGTCTTCGCGGGCGAGCACCACCGCCTGCTCCACCCCGGCCAGGGTGGCGAGGGCGGCCTGGATTTCGCCGAGTTCGATGCGGTAGCCGCGGATCTTGACCTGCTCATCGGCGCGCCCGTGGTAGTCCAGCTGCCCATCGGGGCGCCAACACACCAGGTCCCCGGTGCGATACATGCGTTGTCCGGGGGCCTCGGGCCCGGCGAAGGGACAGGCCACAAACCGCGATCCGGTCAACCCCGCGCGGCCCACATAACCCACACCCACCCCGGCGCCGGCCACATACAACTCACCGATCACCCCGACCGGCACCGGACGCAA
>NZ_JCALDT010000019.1:0-2214 GCF_059813005.1 Mycobacterium sp. NGS27 | reverse complement strand
GATCTGGCAAGCGAGATTCCGTTGCGGGCGAGGCTTTTCTGCACGGGTAGCGATGAGCATGTGTTGGTGGTGGTGGTGCATCATATTGCCGCCGATGGTTGGTCGATCGCGCCGCTGGTGGCCGATTTGGGTGCGGCGTATGCCAGTCGCTGTGCGGGGCAGGCTCCTGGGTGGGCTGAATTGCCGGTGCAGTATGTCGATTACACGTTGTGGCAGCGTGCCCAGTTTGGTGATCTCGATGATCGGGAGAGCCGCATCGGTGAGCAGTTGGCGTATTGGCAGCAGACTTTGGCCGACATGCCTGAGCGGTTGGTCTTGCCCACCGATCGGCCTTATCCGCTGGTTGCTGATCAGCGGGGTGCGACGGTGGCGGTGGAGTGGTCGGCTGAGTTGCAGCAGCGGCTGCGTGCGGTGGCCGGTGAGCATGATGTGACCAGTTTTATGGTGGTGCAGGCTGCGCTTGCGGTGTTGCTGGGCAAGCTCAGCGCGAGTAGCGATGTGGCGGTGGGTTTCCCGATTGCGGGGCGGCGTGATCCTGCGCTGGATGAGTTGGTGGGTTTTTTCGTCAACACGTTGGTGTTGCGGGTGGATTTGGGTGGGGATCCGACTGGTGCGGAGGTGTTGGCGCGGGTACGGGCGCGCGGCCTGGCCGCCTATGACCACCAGGACGTGCCCTTTGAGGTGCTCGTTGAGCGGCTCAACCCGACCCGGAGTCTGGCGTATCACCCGTTGGTGCAGGTGATGTTGGCCTGGCAAAACCTTCCCGGGGTGGGCATGGGTGATGCGGCTGGGTTGGCGTTGGGTGATTTAGAGGTCTCTGAATTGCCGGTGCACACCCGTACTGCGCGTACGGATTTGTCGTTGTCGTTGGCCGAGCGTTGGACCCACGCCGGTGAGCCGGCGGGGATTGGTGGGTCGGTGGAGTTCCGTACCGACGTGTTCGATGCGCAGAGTGTCGAGGTGTTGGTCGGGCGGTTGGAGCGGGTGTTGGAGGTGATGGCGACCGATCCGGGGCGGCGGTTGTCGTCGATCGATGTGCTCGATGCCGGTGAGCGTGTGCGTCTAGATGAGCTCGGTAATCGTGCGGTGTTGTCTCGGCCGGTGAGCGCGTCGGTGTCGGTTCCGGTGGTGTTCGGCGAGCATGTGGCGCGCGCCCCGGAGGCGGTGGCGATCAGCTTCGAGGGTCGCTCGATGAGTTATCGGGATCTTGATGAGGCGTCGAATCGGTTGGCGCATTTGTTGGTTGGTCGGGGTGTGGGGCCGGGGCAGTGTGTGGCGTTGTTGTTGGAGCGCTCGGCGGGGGCGGTCGTGGCGATGTTGTCGGTGCTCAAGGCGGGGGCGTCGTATCTGCCGATCGATGCCGCGCAGCCTGATGCGCGGATCGAATTCATGCTTGCCGATGCCAGGCCAATGGCGGTGCTCACCACTGCGGGTTTGGTTGATCGGTTGGCTGGTTTTGGGGTTCGGGTCATCGAGGTCGATGATCCTGCGGTGCATGACCAGCCCGGCACCGCCCTGCCGGCGCCGGCCGGCGATGATGTCGCGTATCTGATTTACACCTCGGGTACTACCGGTGTGCCTAAGGGGGTGGCGGTCACTCATCAGAACGTGACGCATTTGGCGGCCTCGTTGCCGAGCGGACTGCCGGCCGAGCAGGTTTGGACGCAGTGTCATTCGTATGCGTTTGACTTTTCGGTGTGGGAGATCTGGGCGGCGCTGCTCGGTGGGGGCCGGTTGGTGGTGGTGCCCGAGCAGGTGGTGGGCTCACCACAGGATTTCCACGATCTGCTGATCAGTGAGCGGGTCAATGTGTTGACCCAAACCCCTTCTGCGGTAGGCGTTTTACCGTCTGAGGGTTTGGAGTCGGTGGCGGTGTTGCTCGGTGGTGAGGCGTGTCCGGTCGAGGTGGTGGATCGGTGGGCGCCCGGGCGGGTGCTGATCAATGCGTATGGCCCCACCGAGGCCACGGTGTATGCGTCGATGAGCGCGCCGTTGTCGGTCGGGGATGCGGTGGTGCCCATTGGTGTGCCGGTATCGACGGCGGCGTTGTTTGTTCTCGATGAGTGGTTGCGCCCGGTGCCGGTCGGGGTGGCCGGCGAGTTGTATGTGGCCGGCCGGGGTGTGGGCGTGGGCTATTGGCGCCGCACGGGCCTTACGGCCTCGCGGTTTGTGGCGTGTCCATTTGGTGGGTCGGGGGCGCGGATGTATCGCACT
>NZ_JCALDT010000018.1:0-2813 GCF_059813005.1 Mycobacterium sp. NGS27 | reverse complement strand
GGTGCCGGCGGCGCGAGCAGAGTTCATCCTTGGTGACGCCGCCCCCGTTGCCGCCGTCACCACCAGCGAATTGCTCGACCGGCTGGATGGGCGTGACCTCGTGCTCATCGACGTCAACGATCCCAGCATCAGTGCGCAACCCAGCGCTGCCTTACCGGAGCAGCCGGCCGATGATGTCGCGTATTTGATCTACACCTCGGGCACTACCGGCGTCCCCAAGGGCGTGGCGATAACCCACCGCAACGTGATCGAGTTGTTGACCTCGATGGAGCACCGGCTGGAGTTGTCCGGGCAGGTGTGGTCGCAGTGGCATTCGTTGGCCTTTGACGTCTCGGTGTGTGAGATCTGGGGTGCGCTGCTGCATGGTGGGCGGCTGGTGGTGGTGCCGGAGTCGGTGGCGCGTTCGCCGGAGGATTTCCACGCGTTGCTGGTCGCCGAGCAGGTCAGTGTGTTGAGTCAGACGCCCTCGGCGTTTTACGCACTGCAGACCGCCGACGCGCTCGCCCCCGAAATCGCAGACCACCTCAACCTCTCCACCGTGATATTCGCCGGTGAAGCGCTCGAGCCCCAGCGTCTGGCAACCTGGCTGGACAATCACCCGGTTTCGCCGCGATTGATCAATATGTATGGCACGACCGAGACGACGGTGCACGCCTCGTTCAGGGAGATCGTCAGCAGCGACGTCGAGCGAAACGCCAGCCCCATCGGCGTGCCGCTGGCCCACCTCGGATTCTTTGTGCTGGACAGCTGGTTGCGCCCGGTACCCGCCGGCGTGGCCGGTGACCTGTACGTCGCCGGTTCGGGGGCGGGGTATGGCTATGTGGGCCGCGCGGGTTTGACGGCGTCGCGATTCGTGGCGTGCCCGTTCGGTGGGACCTCGGCGCGGATGTATCGCACCGGGGACGTCGTGTCGTGGGACGCTGACGGGGAGCTGCAGTATTTCGGGCGTTCCGATGACCAGGTCAAGATCCGCGGCTACCGCATCGAGCTCGGTGAGGTCCAAGCGGCACTGGCCGCAATGGACGAGGTGCAGCAGGCGGTGGTGATCGCACGCGAGGACATCCCCGGCGACAAGCGCCTGGTCGGTTACGTCACCGGTACCGCCGAGCCGGCCGCGCTGCGCACGGCCCTGGCCGAGCGGCTCCCGGCGTACATGGTCCCCGCCGCGATAGTGCCGATCGACGCCTTGCCCCTCACGGTCAACGGCAAACTCGATAAACGGGCCCTCCCGGTGCCGGAGTACCAGGATGTTGTCGGTTATCGCGCTCCATCCACGGCGATCGAGGAGATCGTCGCTGGTGTCTACGCCCAGGTGCTGGGACTGCAGCGCGTCGGCGTCGACGAGTCGTTCTTCGATCTGGGTGGCGATTCCCTGTCGGCGATGCGCGTCATCGCGGCGATCAACAGATCGTTCGACGCCAGCGTTCCGGTCCGTGCTTTGTTCGAGGCGCCAACCGTCACCGAGTTGGTTCCCCGTATCGGTGCCGGCGAGGGTGGGCTGGAGCCGTTGGTGGCCCTCGAGCGGCCGGCGGTGGTTCCGCTGTCGTTTGCCCAGAGCCGGTTGTGGTTCATCAATCAATTACAGGGATCTTCAGCCGTTTACAACATGGCGGTGGCGCTGCGCCTGAGTGGTCGCCTCGACGCCGACGCGTTGGGCGAGGCGCTGTCTGACGTGGTGGGCCGCCATGAGAGCCTGCGCACACTGTTTCTCGCGACCGACGGCGTCCCCCAGCAGTTGGTGGTGGCACCCAAGCAGGACTTCGGTTGGCAGGTCATTGACGCTGCCGGCTGGCCGGACGACCGGCTCCAGGAGGCCGTCGGCGTCGCGGCGCGCTACCCGTTTGACTTGGCGACCGAGATCCCCTTCCGGGCAGGGCTTTTCCGTGTCGCCGAGGATGACCATGTGCTGGTTGCGGTGGTGCACCACATCGCGGCCGACGGGGTCTCGGTGAGCCCGCTGGTCCGGGATCTGGCCGTGGCTTACGCCAGCCGATCTGTCGGGCAGGCCCCGGATCTCGCGCCGTTGCCGGTGCAGTACGTCGATTACACGTTGTGGCAGCGCGCGCAGTTCGGTGATCTGGACGACAGCGCCAGCCGGATCGGTGCACAGCTGGCCTACTGGGAAGACGCGCTGGCTGGAATGCCCGAGCGGCTGCAGTTGCCCACTGATCGCCCCTATCCGCCGGTTGCCGATTACCGCAGTGCCAGCGTGGTGGTGGACTGGCCGGCCGAAGTGCAGCAGCGGGTCCGCGAAATGGCGGCAGAGCACAACGCGACCGGTTTCATGGTGATGCAGGCGGCCCTCGCGGTGTTGCTGTCGACGCTTAGCGGCAGCGCGGATGTGGCAGTCGGGTTCCCGATCGCGGGGCGCCGCGACCCTGCGCTGGACGAGTTGGTGGGTTTCTTCGTCAACACGCTGGTGTTGCGGGTGGATGTAGCGGGGGAACTGACCGCCGCCGAGTTGCTGGCTCAGGTGCGTCAGCGCAGTCTGGCGGCGTATGAGCATCAAGATGTGCCCTTTGAGGTGCTGGTCGAGCGGCTCAATCCCACCCGCTCGCTGAACCACCACCCACTGGTTCAGGTGATGTTGGCCTGGCAAAACTGGCAGACCAACGATCCCGCCGCCGGACTGGCGTTGGGTGACCTGCAGATCTCCTCGCTGCCAGTCGGTGCGCACACCGGCGGCATGGACCTGGTCCTATCGCTGGCCGAGCGCTGGACGGAAGCCGGCGATCCCGCCGGAATCAGCGGGAACGTGGAGTTTCGCACCGACGTGTTCGACGCCCGCAGCATCGAGTTGTTGGTCGAGCGGC
>NZ_JCALDT010000017.1:0-6066 GCF_059813005.1 Mycobacterium sp. NGS27 | reverse complement strand
TTCGATGGTGGGTGCGTCGAACACATCGGTGCGAAACTCCACCGTCCCGCCAATCCCGGCGGGCGCCCCTGATTCATCCCAGCGCTGCCCAAGGGAAAGCGACAGGTCCATGCGCGCGGTGTGGGTGTGCACCGGCAGCGGCGATGCCTGCACCTCGCCCAACGCCACCATCGCTGCCGGGTCGGCGGCCTGCCAGTTCTGCCAGGCCAACATCACCTGCACCAGCGGGTGATGCGCCAGGCTGCGGGTGGGATTGAGCCGATCAACAAGCACCTCGAAGGGCACGTCTTGGTGGTCATAGGCGGCCAGGCTGCGCGCGCGCACCTGGGCCAGCAACTCAGCGATCGTGGGATCGCCACCTAGATCCACCCGCAACACCAACGTGTTGACGAAAAAACCCACCAACTCATCAAGCGCCGGATCACGCCGGCCCGCGACCGGAAACCCCACCGCCACATCGCAACTAGCACCCAGCGTGCCCAACAGCACCGCAAGCGCGGCCTGCACCACCATGAAGCTCGTCGCATCGTGCTCGCGAGCCAGCCGAGTCATCCCCAACTGCAGCTGGGCTGGCCAGTCCACCGTCACCGTGGCGCCGCGCTGATCAGCGACCGGCGGATAGGGCCGATCGGTGGGCAACACCAGCCGCTCAGGCAGCCCCGCCAGCACCTGTTCCCAATACGCCAGCTGCGCGCCGATGCGGCTGCCGGGATCGTCGAGGCCACCGAACTGGGCGCGCTGCCACAGCGTGTAGTCGACATACTGCACCGCCAACGGCGCCCATCCCGGGACGTGGCCGCTCAGCCGCGCCCGATACGCCTTGCCCAGATCGGCCACCAACGCGGTGAGCGACCAGCCGTCAGCGGCGATATGGTGCACCACCGCCACCAACACATGCTCATCAGCAGCGATCCGGAAAAGCCTGGCCCGCAACGGAATCTCGCTCGCCAGATCAAAACCGTGACCCGCCGTCTCCACGATCGCTTGATCAAGCCGATCCCGCGACCAGCCGGCCGCATCGATGATCTGCCAACCAAAATCGACACCCCCAGCGGCCCTCACCACCTGATGCGGAACACCATCGACCGCGCCGAACACCGTGCGCAGACTCTCATGGCGGCCCACCACATCACCGAACGCCGCCCCCAACGCCCCAGCATCCAAGCGCCCACACAACCGCAACGCCGTCGCCATGTTGTAGACCGCCGACGGGCCCTGCAACTGATCGATAAACCACAACCGGTTCTGGGCAAACGACAACGGCACCACCGCCGGACGCTCACCGGCAGCCACCACCGGCTCCAACCCACCCCCACCCGAACCGATCCGGGCCGCCAACCGGGCCACCGTCGGCGCATCGAAAACCTCACGCACCCCAAGACCAGCACCCAACGAGGTATTGACCGCCGCGACCAACCGCATCGCCGACAACGAATCCCCACCCAAATCAAAGAACGAATCATCGACCCCGACCCGCTCCACACCCAGCACCCGCGCATAGATACCGGCCAAAACATCCTGCATGGGCGTGACCGGAGCCCGGTAACGATCGACATCGCCGTACTCCGGTACCGGCAGGGCCCGCTTGTCGAGCTTGCCGTTGACCGTCAACGGCAACGCCTCAACCACCACCACCGCCGCGGGCACCATCCAAGCCGGCAACCGCTCGCCCAGCCCCTCACGCAGCTCGGCCGGATCCACCGCTCCGACAACGTAACCCACCAACCGCTTCTCACCGGGCCGATCCTCACGGGCAACCACCGCCGCCTGCTCCACCCCAGCCAAACCGGCCAACACCGCCTGAATCTCACCCAGCTCGATGCGATACCCGCGGATCTTCACCTGCTCATCAGCACGACCCACATACTCCAACTGCCCACCCGCACCCCACCGCACCAAATCCCCGGTGCGATACATCCGCGCCCCCACACCACCAGCCGCACACGCCACAAACCGCGACCCGGTCAACCCCGCCCGACCCACATACCCCACCCCCACCCCGCGCCCGGCCACATACAACTCCCCCACCACCCCGACCGGCACCGGACGCAACCAACCATCCAGCACAAAAAAAGCCAAATGACCCAACGGCACCCCAATCGGGCTCACACTGACATCCACATCACGCTCGACGATTTCGCGGAACGACGCATGCACCGTCGTCTCGGTGGTGCCATACAAATTGATCAACCGCGGCAACCCCGAATGCTGGTCCATCCACCCACCCAGACGCTGCGGCTCCAACGCCTCACCAGCAAACAACACCGCCCGCAACCCCAGCCGGCCCTGCGGTTCGCAGGCCAGTGCATCGACTGCCTGCAACGCATAAAACGCCGACGGGGTCTGACTCAACACCCCGACCCGCTCACGGATCAGCAACGCGTGCAAGTCTTCTGGCGAACGAGCCACCAACTCAGGCACCACCACCAAGCGCCCACCACCCAACAACGCGCCAAAGATCTCACACACCGACACATCGAAGGCCAACGAATGCCACTGCGACCACACCTGGCCCGCCAACACCACACGCTCGCCCAGCGACCCCAAAAGCTCGATCACACTGCGATGAGTAACCGCCACCCCCTTCGGCACCCCCGTCGTGCCCGAGGTGTAAATCACATAGGCAATATCATCGGCCGCCGGCACCGCCAACCCCGCCGACGAAAACCCCAAAACCCCAGGATCCTCAACATCGATCACCGCCACACCAAAACCACCCAGCCGCGACACAAACTCAGCAGTAGTGACCACCGCGACCGGCCCGGCATCACCCACCATGAACCCCACCCGCGCCTGCGGCGCCGCCGGATCAATCGGCAAATACCCCGCCCCAGTCTTAAGCACCGCCACAACCGCCACGACCGCCTCGACCGACCGCGACAACAACAACGCCACAACCCGTCCCGGACCCGCACCCCGGGCCACCAACAGATGCGCCAACCGATTCGACGCCTCATCAAGCTCGCGATAACTCATCGACCGACCCGCAAAACTAACCGCCACCGCCCCCGGCACACGCCCCACCTGCGCACCAAACACCGCCGGAATCGACACCCCCGACACCACCGGCGCACCCAACACCGCCCGATTACCCCACCCCCACAAACAATCTCGCTCAACACCACCAACCACACCCACCGACGACAACCGCCGCCCCGAATCACCCGTCATCCCCACCAACACCCCCCGCAACCGCCCCACCAACACCTCGACACTGGCGGCATCAAACACATCAGTGTCGAATTCGATACGCAGGCCGAGTTGGGTGCCGGGAGTGGCTTGGACCGTCAGCGGGTAGTGGTTGTATTCGCGGCTGGTGAACGCCGCGATGTTCAACCCGTCGACGCCCAACGGTGCGCCGGTGTCGATCGGGTAGTTCTGGAACACGAACAGCGTATCGAACAGTTGGTCGTGGCCGGTGCTGCGGTGGATCTCGCTAAGCGCAAGGTGTTGATGCTCAAGGGTTTTGGTGTGGGCGCGTTGCAGATGGTCCAGCAGGTCGGCGGTGCTGGTCGCGTGCGTGATGTTCGCTCGCACCGGCACCGTGTTGATCAAAAGGCCTACCATCGCGTCCGCACCGACGATGTCGGCCGGCCTGCCCGAGACTGCGACGCCGAAGGCGACATCGGGGCGGCCGGTCAGCGAGGTCAGCAGTAACGCCCAGGCGGCCTGCAGCACGGTGTTGACGGTGGTGTGCTGCGAGCGGGCCAGCTGACCGAGGGCGCGCGTGATTTCGTCCGGCAACAGATATGAGGTGACGCCTCGCGGGCCGAGCTGCGGACGCCCTGGTGGACCCACCAATGTGGGGGTGTCAAAGCCCGCCAGCACCTCACGCCAGGCCGCCTGTGCGGCGTCGAGGTCTCGCTCGGCCAGCCAGGTGACGAATCTGCGATACGGGACCGGCGCCGGAAGCCGTTGACCGTAGTAGCCGGCGAAGATTTCTTGCAACAGGATTGGCAGCGACCAGCCATCCAGCACGATGTGGTGCGAGGTCACCACGAGTTCGTGCCGGTCTGGCGCCGTACGGATCAACGTGACCCGGAAGGCCGGCGGGGCGGTGAGGTCGCAGACCGCCGCCCGTTCGGCCGCACACACCAACGGGATCTGCTGCGAGGCGTCGGCACCGTCGAGGTCGACATACCGCCAGGGTGTCTCGGGATTGGCGGGAATGACCTGTACCGGCTCGTCAAATTGTTGGCAGAAGCGCGCCGCGAGGTTCGGATGCCGACTGACCACCGTGTGAACGGCGTCGCGGAGCTTGTGCCGGTCGAGGGGTCCGCTCAACGTGATGTCGAGCTGCATCGCATAGACAGCGTCATCGTTGCCGTGCGCGGTGCTGGCGTGGAAGAACAGTCCGTGCTGCATCGGGGTCAACGGCAACACGTCAGCAATCGCGTATTGCCGCTGCAGCTCGTCGATCTGTAGCTGGCTGAGCCGGGCCGGCGCGATGTCGGACGGTGTCAGCCCGCCCCCGCCGTGTTGGACGTGCGCACAGATGCCGACGAGGGCGTCGAACCATAGCTGGCTGAGCCGGCCGACTTGGGTGTGATCCAGTGCCGATTGCGCCCACGTCCAGTTCGCGTGCAGGTACGGGCCGGCCTCGGTGTCGACGGTGCCGATGTTGAGTTCGAGGGTGTGCGCCAGCGGCATCGGTATCGCTGTGGCCGCGCCGGTGGCCGACAGGCCGTCCTGACTGATCCGCCACAAGTCGCCGAGCACGTCGGGCGCCGCGCCCAAACGACCCAGATAGTTGAATCCAATCGCCGGGTCGGCCCCGGCGAGCTCGATGCCGGCATTCAGATAGCGCAACAGACCATAGGTCAGCGGCTCGGGCACGGCGCGGAGCTGCTCTTTGGCGTCCTTTATCGCCCCGCCCAGCGCAGCCTCACCGGCCACCACCTGCGGCCAGGAAACGCCGCCTATCGTCAAGGCCACCGGATATTTGGTGGTGAACCATCCCACCGTGCGCGACAGGTCGACATCCGCGGCCAGTTCCTCATGCCGCCCGTGCCCCTCGACGTCGATGCCGACGGGAGCGCTGCCGGCGCCTCGGAAATGCGTCCACGCCAATCCGAAGGCGATCAACAAGATGTCCTGGACGCCGGCGTGGAACGCGGCCGGCACCTCAGCGAGAAGCAGCCGGGTGGTTTCGGCATCCAGTTCCACCGACAAGTGCCCAGCCGTGGCGAACGTATCCGCTTGCGGTTGGATTGCGGGCAACGCGGCGGGGGCTGCCGCCATCCGGCGCCACGCCTCGGCGTGTTCTACCACCGTTGGCTCGTGCGCCTGTCTGCTCAGCAGCGAGGCCCACCGGGCGAATGATGTTCCGCCCTCCGGCAATGTCACCGGCTGGCCGCTGTGGTGCTGCGCCCACGCGATGTTGAGATCCTCCAACAGGATTCGCCACGACACCCCGTCAACGGCGAGATGGTGAATGATCAGCGCCAGCTGGCCCGTGTCGGCAATCCACAAGGCGCGCAGCATCATTCCGGCGGCCGGATCCAATCGCGAGCGCGCCGCGATCAGCGCCTCGTCCGATAACGCGTCCGCCGATTGCAGGCAGCCGCGCGCGTCCACCGAGCCCGCCTCCGGCACGGTCAACGACCAATCCCCGCCGTTCTCCTCATCGACGCGCAACCGCAACATGGCGTGGCGGTCTAGCAAGGCCTGCAACATCACCACCACGTCGGCCTCGGTCACCCCCGCCGGGGCCTGTACCACGATGGTCTGGTTGAACTGGTCAACCGGACCGTCCACGCCGGCCAGCCATCGGATGATCGGGGTGGGAATCACCGGCCCGACACCGGCATCGGCGAAGTCCCCGACGGCGGTCATGGCCGTCGCCACTCGGGCCAGCCGGGCGACCGTCTGCTCGACGAAAATGTCGCGCGGCCTCAACGCCAGGCCAGCGGCCTTGGCCCGGGCGACTACCTGCATCGACAAAATGGAATCCCCACCCAGCTCGAAGAAGGAGTCGTCGACACCGACTTGGTCCACGCCGAGGGCTTGGGCGTAGATGCCGGCGAGTATCTTCTCGGTGCTGGTGGCTGGGGCGCGGTAGTGCTC
>NZ_JCALDT010000016.1:0-10178 GCF_059813005.1 Mycobacterium sp. NGS27 | reverse complement strand
CCCCCCACCCCGGACGACATCGCCTACCTGATCTACACCTCCGGCACCACCGGAACCCCCAAAGGCACCGCCATCACCCACCGGAACGCCACCCGGTTGTTTGAGTCACTTGCTGCCGACCTGGAGTTCGCACCCGGCCAGGTGTGGACGCAGTTCCACTCCTGTGCCTTCGACTTCTCGGTGTGGGAGATCTGGGGGGCGCTGCTGCACGGCGGACGCCTGGTGGTGGTACCCGACGAGGTCACCCGCTCCCCGCAAGACTTCCACGCCCTGCTCGTCGCCGAACACGTCAACGTCTTAAGCCAAACCCCCTCGGCGTTCTATGCGCTGCAAAACGCCGACGCACTACAGTCCGATGCGGCGCATCAGCTTGAGCTTGACACTGTGGTGTTCGGCGGCGAAGCGCTTGAGCCACAGCGTCTTCGAACTTGGCTGAACAGCCACCCTGCCCGACCGCGCTTGATCAACATGTATGGCATCACCGAGACAACGGTGCATGCCTCGTTGCGCGAGATCGGCAGCGCCGACACCGACCGCAATGCCAGTCCCATCGGCGTCCCATTGGCAGATCTGGCGTTCTTCGTCCTCGATGGGTGGTTGCGTCCGGTGCCGCTCGGGGTGGTCGGTGAGTTGTATGTGGCCGGCGCCGGGGTGGGGGTCGGTTATGTGGGCCGCGCGGGGTTGACCGGGTCGCGGTTTGTGGCCTGCCCCTTCGGCGGCCACGACGCACCCGCACAGCGGATGTATCGGACCGGGGATCTGGTGTGTTGGCGCCCTGATGGGCAGCTGGACTACCTCGGCCGCGCCGACGAACAGGTCAAGATCCGCGGCTACCGCATCGAACTCGGCGAAATCGAAGCCGCCCTGGCCGGGCTGGCCGGGGTGGACCAGGCGGTCGTCATCGCCCGCGAAGACCAGCCCGGCGACAAACGCCTCATCGGCTACATCACCGGCGATGCCGACCCCGCGAAGATTCGCGCCACACTGGCCGAGCGCCTACCGGCCTACATGGTGCCGACGGCGGTCGTGGCGCTCCCTGCGTTGCCGCTGACGGTCAACGGCAAGCTCGACACCCGCGCGCTGCCGGCCCCGGACTACACCGATGCCGAGCGATACCGCGCCCCCGCCACCGCGGTCGAAGAGATCCTGACGGGCATCTACGCCCAGGTCCTCGGACTCGAGCGCGTCGGGATCGATGACTCCTTCTTCGAGCTGGGCGGCGACAGCATTTCGGCGATGCGGGTGATCTCCGCGATCAACACCAGCCTGGATTCGAGTCTGTCGGTGCGCACAGTATTCGAGGCACCCACGGTCGCCCAGTTGGCCCCACGCATCGGCGGGGAGGCGGGTCGGCGTACGCCGTTGGTCCCCGCGCAGCGGCCGGCGGTGATTCCGTTGTCGTTCGCCCAGCAGCGGTTGTGGTTCCTCAACCGATTCGAGGGCGGGGTTGCGACCTACAACATTCCGACCGCTTTCCGGATGAGCGGAGCGCTGGACGTCGACGCGCTGAACGCGGCACTCGATGACGTAATCGACCGGCATGAATCGTTGCGCACCATATTCCCCGACACTGACGGTGTGCCGTTCCAAAAGGTGCTGCCGGCCCGGGCCGGGATGTGGCGGCGCGGAGGCACCACGGTGACGTCGTTGTCGGAGCAGGATGTCGTCGGCGAATTGGTGCTGTTGGCGGGCTATCGGTTTGATCTGTCGACGGAGATCCCGATTCGTGCGCAGATCTATTCGGTGGGTACCGAACAGCATGTGCTCGGGATTGTGGTGCACCACATCGCTTTTGACGGGTGGTCGCTGGCTCCGATGGTCCGCGATGTGGCCGAGGCGTATCGGGCGCGCCGGCAGGGCCGGGCCCCGCAGTGGGCGCCGTTGCCGGTGCAATACGTCGATTACACACTGTGGCAACGGGATTGCCTGGGGGCGGAGTCCGATCCCGACAGTGTGATCGCCGGGCAGTTGCGCTACTGGCGGCACGAGTTGGCCGACCTGCCGGAGGTGGCGTCGTTGCCGACCGATCACGCCCGGCCGCCGGTGCCGAGTTACCGCGGTGACGCGGTGGAGATTCGCATCGAGCCGCAGGTATGGGCGCGTACCAAGGCGCTGGCGACGGCGCATAACGCGACGGCCTCGATGGTCCTGCAGGCGGCCTTGGCGGTGGTGTTGCACCGTGTCGGCGTCGGTGAGGACGTGGTGCTGGGTGCGCCGATCGCCGGACGGCAGGATTCGGCGCTTGACGAGCTCGTCGGGTTCTTCGTCAACACGTGGGTGTTGCGGGTGGGGGTGAATCCTCGGCAGCGGTTCAGCGAGGTGCTCCAACAGGTGCGGCAGAAGGCGCTGGATGCCTACGGCAACCAGGATGTGCCGTTCGAGCGACTGGTCGAGCAGCTCAACCCGGCCCGCTCCACTGCGCATCACCCGCTGTTCCAGGTGGCCATGGTCTTCCAGAACAATGTGCGACCCGAAGTTTTGACGTTCGACGGCCTCGGCGTCGAGCCGTTGGGGGGGTCGACGCGCACCGCCAAGTTCGACCTGGATTTCCATCTCAGCGAGGTGCGCACTGAAGACTCGGATGCGCCGATGGCCGCCGGGGTGGTGACGTATGCGACCGATCTGTATGACCGAACCACCATTGAGCGGTTGGTCACCTGGTTTGGCCGGGTGATCGAGGTGGCCGCGGCCGATGCGTCGGTGGCGGTGGGCGATGTCGCGTTGCTGGATCGCGGTGAGCGTGAGCTGGTGCTGTCGGGATGGTCCGGCGTCGCCGCGGGGGCGCCGGTCGGCGTGGCGCCGCAGTTGCTGGCCGCGGCGGTTTCGGCCGACGCGGACGCGGTGGCGGTGGTCGACGGTGCCCGAGAGTTGTCGTATCGCCAGCTCGACGAGTGGTCGACGCGGTTGGCGCGGGTGCTGATCGAGGCTGGGGTCGGTCCGGAGCGCGCCGTGGGCGTGGCGATGGATCGCTCGGTGGAGTTGGTGGTGGCGTGGTGGGCCGTGGTCAAGGCCGGTGGCGTGTACGTGCCGCTGGATCGAGCCCATCCGCCCGAACGTGTCGCCACGGTGTTGGACGCGGTGGCGGCGGTATGTGTGCTGACTTGTGGTGGGGACCCTGTGACCGCGGCCGGGGCGCGCCCGGTGCTGCGGATCGACGGCCTGGACGTGTCCGAGCGCCGTGCGGACCCGATCATCGACGCCGACCGCCTGGCGCCGCTGGGAGCGGACGACACCGCCTACGTCATCTTCACTTCCGGGTCTACCGGTGTCCCGAAGGGCGTGGCGGTCAGCCATGCCGGTTTGTTGGGAATGGTTGCGGCGCAACGCAATGTCTTCGGGTCGGCCGCGGATGCGCGGGTATTGATGGTCTCGGTGCCGACCTTCGATGCCTCGGTGTTCGAGTTGTTGTGGGCGGTGGGATCCGGAGCGACGTTGGTGGTGGCCCCGCCGCAGGTGTACGCCGGCGAGGCATTGACCGGATTGCTCCAGACCCGGCGCGTCACCGCGGCCGTGATGACCCCGTCGGTCGTGTCGTCGCTGGATCGGGACCGGCTGGACGGGTTAAACACGCTGGTCACCATGGGCGAGGCCTGCCCACCGCAGCTGGTGGCCGCTTGGGCCCCGGGGCGGCGACTCTTCAACGCATACGGTCCCACGGAGGCCACGATCTGGGCCTCGTGCAGTGCGCCGCTGTCGGCGGGGCAGCCGATCACCATCGGTGCCCCGATTCCGGGGATGTGCGCTTTGGTGCTCGATGCGCGGTTGAACCCGGCGCCGATCGGGGTGGTGGGCGAGCTGTACTTGAGCGGGCCGGCACTGGCGCAGGGCTATGTGGGCCGCCCCGAGTTGACCGCGGAACGGTTCGTCGCCAACCCGCATGTGGGTCGGGGGACGCGCATGTATCGCACCGGCGACCTGGTGCGCTGGACCCACGCCGCCACCCTGGACTATCTGGGCCGCGCCGACACCCAGATCAAACTGCGCGGACAACGCATCGAACTCGGGGAAATCGAGAACACGCTGTTGGCCTGCCCCCAGGTCGACCGGGCCGCCGTCACCGTGCATCACAGCACCGCCGGCTCTCACCTGATCGCCTACATCACCGTCGATCGCACCAGCAGCGCCGACCGCGACGCCGAAGCCGTCGAAGAGTGGCAACACCTGTATGACGAGCTGTACGGCGCCGAATCCGAGGCGCCGGGATTCGGCATGGATTTCCGGGGCTGGAACAGCAGCTACACCGACGACCCGATTCCGCTAGAGGAGATGGTGGAGTGGCGTGCCGCCACCGTGGATCGGATCATGGCCCTGCGGCCGCGGCGGGTGTTGGAGATCGGCGTCGGGTCCGGACTGGTTTTGTCGCAGATCGCCCCGGTGTGCGAGCGCTACGTCGCCACGGACATGTCCGCGGTCGTTATCGACGAGCTCGCCCGCTCGCTGGAGCAGTTGCAGATCCCTTGGCGCGATCGGGTCGAGCTGCTGACCCAACCGGCCCACGTCACCGAGGCATTGCCGCAGGGCTACTTCGACACCATCATTCTCAACTCGGTCGTGCAGTACTTCCCCAACGCGGGATATCTGTCTGACCTCATCGACAACGCCATGGATCTGCTGGCCCCCGGCGGGTCGCTGTTCATCGGCGACGTGCGTAACCACAGCCTGCAGGGCGCGTTCCAAACCCGGGTCGCGCTGGCCCACACCCCGTCCACCGACGCCGCCGAGATTCGTCAACGGGTCCAGTCCGCCATGCTCGGCGAGCCCGAATTGCTGCTCGCCCCAGAGTTTTTCGCCGCCCTGGCCGACAGTCACGCATCCGTGGCCGGAGTCGACATCGAAGTCAAACGCGGATTCGCCGACAACGAGCTCAACCGGTATCGCTACGACGTCATCTTCTTCAAGGCTCCCGCCCCGGTGCGCTCGCTGGCCGGCGCACCCATGTGGGCCTGGACCGAATGCGCCGACCTGGACGGGCTGCACGCGCGGCTCCTGTCCCAACGCCCCGCCACCGTTCGCGTCACCGACATCCCCCACGCCGGAGTGACCGACGACGTCCGCGTCGAACGCGACCTTGCCGCCGGGCTGCACCCGGCCGAAGCAGCGGCCCAAGGCACCACCGAGAACGCGGGCGTCGTTGCCGAAGAATTGCACCGCCTCGGTGAAACCACCGGCTACCGCGTCGCCGTCACCTGGGGAGCTCAGGCCGGCACCCTGGATGCCGTCTTCATCGCCCCGGACGACCGCGATGGCCGGCATTCCGCACCGCTGACCGACCTCTACCTGCCCCCCGCCGGGGCGGACCGAGGCGGGGCCGATGCGAACGACCCGCACACCAACACCAAGGTCAGCGCAGTGCGTCAGCGGTTGAGCGCGCGGTTGCCCGAGTACATGGTGCCGACGCAAATCGTGGTGCTCGAGAAGTTCCCCCTGACCTCCTCGGGCAAGCTCGACCGCAAGGCGTTGCCGGCACCGTTGTTTGCCGGTGCACCGTTCAGGGCGCCACACACGGACACCGAGAAGCTTGTCGCCGAGGTGTTCGCCGAGGTGTTGGGGGCAAGTCGCGTCGGGCTTGACGACGATTTCTTCGCCCTCGGCGGTGATTCGCTGATCGCCACCCGGGTGAGCGCGCGGCTGCAGTTGGCATTGGGCCGGGAAGTGCCGGTGCGCTACCTGTTCGACGCGTCCACCGTCGGGACTCTGGCGCAGTATCTGGACCGGCACCGTGGCGGCGCGGCTCGGCCGCCCATGAAGCAGATGCCGCGTCCGCCGCGGATCCCGTTGTCGTACGCCCAAAGCCGGTTGTGGTTCCTTGACCAATTGCAGGGCCCCTTACCGATTTACAGCATGCCCGCGTCCTTCCGGCTGCGCGGGCGGCTTGATGCCGACGCGTTGGGTGCGGCGCTGGCCGATGTGGTTGGCCGCCACGAGAGCCTGCGCACCGTGTTTGCGGCGCACGAGGGCACCCCCCAGCAGGTGGTGGTGCCCGCCGAGCAGGCCCACTTCGGGTGGGACGTCGTCGACGCGGCCGGCTGGCCCACCAGCCAATTGAGTGAGGCCATCGGCGCGGCGGCACGCTATACGTTTGATCTGGCCAGCGAAATCCCCTTGCGCGCTTGGCTTTTCCGCGTGGCCGACGACGAGCACGTGCTGATGATCGTGGTGCACCATATCGCGGCGGACGGCGGGTCTATCGCGCCGCTGGCGCGCGATTTGGGTGTGGCGTATGCCAGCCGACGCGCGGGACGGGCCCCCGACTGGGCGCCGTTGCCGGTGCAGTATGCCGACTATGCCCTGTGGCAGCGCGAGCAATTCGGTGATCTGGCGGACAGCGCGAGCCCCATAGCCGCGCAGCTGGGCTTTTGGGAGGATGCCCTCGCCGGTATGCCCGAACGCCTGCAACTTCCCACCGATCGGCCCTATCCGCCGGTTGCCGATTACCGCGGCGCCGATGTGGCGGTCAATTGGCCGCCGGAGCTACAGCAGCGGGTGCAGCGGGTTGCTCGTGAGCACAATGCGACAAGTTTCATGGTGGTGCAGGCCGCCCTGGCGGTGCTGCTGGGGAAGATCAGCGCCAGCAGCGACGTCGCGGTGGGTTTCCCGGTCGCCGGGCGCCGCGACCCCGAACTCGATGGCTTGGTCGGCTGTTTCTTCAACACCTTGGTGCTCCGCGTCGACCTGGAGGGCGATCCCACTGTCGCGGAGCTGCTGGCCCAGGTGCGGCGGCGCAGCCTGGCCGCGTATGAGCACCAAGACGTGCCTTTCGAGCTGATCGTCGAGCGGCTCAACCCGACCCGATCGCTCAGCCATTCCCCGCTGATCCAGGTGGTGTTGGGCTGGCAGAACCTGACCTGGCAGAACAACGGCCCCGACGCCGCAACGACCTTGGGTGATCTGCAGGCCACACCCGTGCCGGTCGACACCCGCACCGCCCGGATGGACCTTTCGTTCTTCCTGTCCGAACGCTGGACGGAGGCCGGTGAACCGGCCGGGATCGGCGGCACGGTCGAATTCCGCGCCGACGTTTTCGACGCCACCAGCATCGAAGTGCTGATCATTCGGCTGGAGCGGGTGCTGACGGCGCTCACGGCCGACCCGACGCGGCGGTTGTCGGCGATGGATCTGCTTGATGCGGCCGAGCACGACCGGCTGGGCCGGTGGGGCAACCGGGCGGTGCTGACGGAGGCGGCGCCCACGCCGGTATCGGTTCCGGCGTTGTTCGCCGCGCAAGTGACCCGTACCCCCGATGCCCCGGCGCTGACCTGCGCGCAGCACTCGTGGACCTACCGCGAGCTCGACGAGGCGGCGAACCGGTTGGCGCACCTGCTCATCGGCCGCGGTGCCCGCCCGGGCGAGCGCGTCGCGCTGGTGCTGCCCCGTTCGGCGGAGGCGATCGTGGCGATCCTGGCGGTGCTCAAGACCGGGGCGGCCTACCTGCCGATCGACGCGACGCTACCCGCAGCGCGGATCGAGTTCATGGTTGCCGACGCCGCGCCGACCGCCGCCATCACCACCGCCGCTCTTGCCGGCCGGCTGGACGGACATGACCTCGCGATCATCGATGTCAACGACGAGGCCGTTGCTGCGCAACCGAGCACCGCATTGCCCGGGCCGGCGCCCGGCGATCTCGCATACCTCATTTACACCTCCGGCACCACCGGGACACCCAAGGGCGTGGCCATTACCCACCAGAACGTGGCCCAACTGTTGACCTCGCTGGATCCGCGACTCGCGGCGCCGGGGCGGGTCCGGACGCAATGGCACTCCTACAGCTTCGACATCTCGGGCTGGGAGATCTTCGGTGCGCTGCTGCACGGCGGGCGGCTGGTGGTGGTGCCCGACGCGGTGGCCCGCTCGGCGGAAGATTTTCACGCCTTGCTGGTCGCCGAACAGGTCAGCGTCTTGAGCCAGACCCCGTCCGCGGCGGGCATGTTGTCGCCCGACGGCTTGGATTCGGTCACCCTGCTGGTGGGCGGCGAGGCGTGTCCGGCCGAGGTGGTGGATCGGTGGGCTCCGGGGCGGCTCATGATCAACGAATACGGTCCCACCGAGACCACCATGTGGGTGGCCCTGAGCGCGCCGCTGACAGCGGGTTCCGGAGCGCCGCCGATCGGCTCGCCGGTGGCACATGCGGCATTCTTCGTGCTGGACGCGTCCTTGCGCCCGGTGCCGGCCGGCGTGGTCGGCGAGTTGTACGTGGCCGGAGCCGGGGTGGGGTGCGGTTACTGGCGGCGCGCGGGTTTGACCGCGTCGCGGTTCGTGGCCTGCCCGTTCGGTGGCGCGGGCGCACGGATGTATCGCACCGGCGATCTGGTGTTCTGGGGCGCTGACGGGCAGTTGCGGTATCTGGGGCGCGCTGATGAGCAGGTCAAGATCCGCGGCTATCGCATCGAATTGGGTGAGATCCAGGCGGCGCTGGCTGCGGTGGACGGGGTGGAGCAGGCCGCGGTGATCGCCCGCGAGGACCAACCGGGCGACAAACGTCTGGTCGGCTATGTCACCGGCAGCAGCGTCGACCCGGCCCGGGCGCGTGCGGCGCTGGCCGAGGGGCTCCCGGCCTACATGGTTCCGGCCGCGGTGGTGGTTCTGGAGGCGTTACCACTGACGGTCAACGGCAAGCTTGATCGGCGGGCGCTGCCGGCACCCGAATACACCGATGCCGACCACTACCGGGCCCCGAGCAACGCGGTCGAGGAGATCCTGGCCGGCATCTACGCCGATGTCCTCGGCATCGAGCGCGTCGGGGTCGACGATTCGTTCTTCAATCTGGGTGGGGACTCGCTGTCGGCGATGCGCCTGGTCGCCGCGATCAACAGCGGCCTGGATGCCGGCGTTTCGGTGCGGGCGGTGTTCGAGGCCCCCACGGTTGCCCAGTTGGCGCCCCGTATCGACGCGGAGGCGGGTGGGGTAGCGCCATTGGTGGCGGGCGAGCGACCCGCCGTCGTTCCGTTGTCGTTCGCGCAACAGCGGTTGTGGTTCATCGAGCAGTTGCAGGGGCCCTCCCCGGTGTACAACATGCCGGTGGTGTTGCGGCTGCGCGGGCCGCTGGACGCCGAGGCGTTGGGTGCGGCGCTGGCAGATGTCGTTGGCCGCCACGAGAGTCTGCGCACGCTGTTCCCCGCGGTCGACGGCATAGGCCGGCAGGTGATCATTCCCGTTGAACGCGCCGACTTCGGCTGGCAGATCATCGACGCCACCGGCTGGGCGGCAAGCCACGTGGATGACGCCGTCGACAGCGCGGCGCGTCGCCCGTTTCACCTTTCCACCGAGATCCCCTTGCGGGCACAGCTTTTCCGCATCACCGGCGACGAGCACGTGTTGGTGGCCGCGGTGCATCACATCGCCGCCGACGGGTTGTCGATCACCCCGCTGATACGTGACCTCGGTGTCGCGTACGCCAGCCGGTGCGCGGGACAAGCCCCGGGGTGGGCGCCATTGCCGGTGCAATACGTCGACTACACACTCTGGCAACGCGAGCAGCTGGGTGAGCTCGACGACGCCCAGAGCCGCATCGCTGCGCAGCTGACCTACTGGGAGCAGGCCCTGGCCGGGATGCCCGAGCGGCTGCAGCTGCCGACCGACCGGCCCTACCCACCGGTGGCCGACTATCGCGGCGCCAGCGTGACGGTGGACTGGCCGGCGGGCTTGCAGCAGCAGATCGCGCGGGTGGCCCGGGAGCACAACGCGTCCAGTTTCATGGTGATCCAAGCTGCCCTGGCGGTGCTGCTGTCGAAGCTGAGCGCCAGTCCCGATGTGGCGGTGGGCTTCCCGATCGCCGGGCGGCGGGACCCGGCGCTCAACGACCTGGTGGGCTTTTTCGTAAACACCTCGGTGCTGCGGGTCCAGTTGACCGGAGATCCCAGCGTGGCCGAGCTGCTGGCGCAGGTGCGCGCGCGAAGCCTGGCCGCCTACGAACACCAGGATGTGCCCTTCGAGGTGCTCGTCGAGCGGCTCAACCCGACCCGAAGCCTGTCCCATCACCCGCTGGTGCAGGTGGTGCTGGCCTGGCAGAACTTCGCCGGTCAAGACAACAACCTCACCGGCGAATTGGGCTTGGGTGACCTGCAGGTGACGTCACGGCCGGTGGACACTCACACCGCTCGTATGGACTTGACCTTCTCACTGGCCGAACGCTGGACCGGCACCGGTGAGCCCGCCGGGATCGGCGGCGCGGTCGAATTCCG
>NZ_JCALDT010000015.1:0-36149 GCF_059813005.1 Mycobacterium sp. NGS27 | reverse complement strand
TCATAGGCCTTGGCCTTACCACGGGCCTTCTCAGCGGCGGCTTCCTTCTTTCCAGCGTTGCGCTGGGCTTCCGCCTTGTCCTGCTGAGCCTTACCCTCGTCGATCAGGCCGTCGTTGCCGATGATGATCCCGATGACCTGCTTGGTCTTACCCAGGGCATCTTCGACGATGCCTCGAACCAGTTCGATCGGGCCACTCTTGACGTCAACCACTGCAACTACCTCCCCATTGATTGGCTGGCTCCTCGTGGGTTTCCCGATCGCGGGGCCGATGCAAACGTCACGGCGACGTGGGACACACCACAGAAATCAAGCCTTGCGCCGTCGCGGACGGCTTGTGCACGAGAAAAGGGTGCGGGCCCCCGCCCGTCGCGCGGGTTGCGACTGCGTCGAAATCCGTCTTAGCCGGGCCGTCGATCTGCGGGCGGTTTGAAACTGCCCTTCGCGCCCGAAATCGCAGTGTAGCCGCGGTTTCACCCGGGACTGGCTGCGGTTGTGGAATGCGGTACCGATAGGTATACAGTATGGGTACAAACTCGCCCGCTGGTCACTATGAGGGGACGGTCCGATGAGCGCCGCCGACCGTGTGGTCACCGATGCGGCGGTGCTGTATGAGGCCACTGAAACCGGTGTGGCAATTCTGACGTTCAATCGTCCGGATCGCCTGAACGCCTGGGGGCCCGACATCGCCGCGGGGTTCTACGCGGCGATCGATCGCGCCGAGCAGGACCCGGCCGTTCGCGTCATCGTGGTGACCGGCCGGGGCCGGGGATTCTGTGCGGGCGCGTATTTGGGCGCACCGAGTGCTGCACCCGACTACGGCGAGACGATGGAGAAGGCGGCTCAGAAGGACCTGGCCGACTTGGTGGGGGAGCGCCCACCCCACTTCGTGACGACGCTGCGCAAGCCCGTCATCGCTGCCATCAACGGTGCTTGTGTCGGCATCGGGTTGACCCAGGCGCTGATGTGCGACGTCCGGTTCGCGGCCGCCGGCGCGAAGTTCGGCGCCGTGTTCGCACGCCGCGGTCTAATCGCGGAGTTCGGGATCTCGTGGATACTGCCGCGGCTGACCAACTGGGGCGTGGCTCTCGATCTGTTGCTCAGCGGGCGGACCTTCCTCGCCGAGGAGGCGGCCGAGCTGGGCCTCGTGAAAGAAGTTGTCGCTCCGGACAATCTGATGAATCGCGCCCTGAACTACGCCGAGGACATCGCCGCGCATTGCTCTCCGGCGGCGATGGCGGTGATCAAGAGGCAGGTCTACGGCGACGCGACCCGCGACGTCGAACAGGCCAATTCGCTCGCCGAGGTTTTGTTGCACGAGGCCATGCCGCGCCCTGACGTGATCGAGGGCATCACGAGTTTTCTGGAGAAGCGGCCGCCGCAATTCCCATCGCTCGATTCGACCGACGCTTAGTGTTCGCCGGTATTGGCGGAAAGGATGATCATGGCTGACTTGGGTTACCAGGCGATCGACGTCGACAACCACTACTACGAGCCGCTGGACTCGTTCACCCGTCACCTGGACAAGAGGTTCAAACGGCGCGGCGTCCAGATGGTCACGCAGGGCAAGCGGACCTGGGCCGTGATCGGCGACCGAGTCAACCACTTCATCCCCAATCCCACCTTCGATCCGATCATCGTGCCGGGCTGCCTCGACCTGTTGTTCCGCGGCGAGATTCCGGAAGGCGTCGACCCGGCCTCGCTGATGAAGGTCGAACGGCTGGCGGACCATCCCGAGTACCAGAACCGCGATGCCCGGATCGCGGTGATGGACACCCAGGACATCGAGACGGTGTTCATGCTGCCGACGTTCGGCTGCGGGGTCGAGGAGGCGCTCAAACACGACATCGAGGCGACGATGGCGTCGGTGCATGCGTTCAATCTGTGGCTCGACGAGGACTGGGGCTTCGACCGGCCCGATCGCCGAATCATTGCCGCGCCGATCATTTCGCTGGCCGACCCGGCCAAGGCCGTCGAAGAGGTCGAGTTCGTATTGGCGCGCGGCGCCAAGCTGGTGCTGGTGCGGCCCGCGCCGGTGCCCGGCCTGGTCAAGCCGCGCTCCCTGGGCGATCCCAGCCACGACCCGGTGTGGGCCCGGCTGGCCGAGGCGGGCGTGCCGGTGGGATTCCACCTGTCCGACAGCGGTTATCTGCACATCGCGGCGGCGTGGGGCGGCAAGGCGACGTTCGAGGGCTTCGGGGCCAAGGATCCGCTGGACCAGGTCCTCCTCGACGACCGGGCCATCCACGACACGATGGCCTCCATGATCGTGCACGGGGTGTTCACCCGTCATCCGAAACTCAAGGCGGTCAGCATCGAGAACGGCTCCTACTTCGTGCACCGGCTGATCAAGCGGCTGAAGAAGGCGGCGAACACCCAGCCCCAGTGGTTCCCCAAAGACCCGGTGGAGCAGTTGCGTAACAACGTGTGGATCGCCCCCTACTACGAGGACGACCTACCGGAGCTGGCCGAGGCCATCGGTGTCGACAAGATCCTGTTCGGCTCCGACTGGCCGCACGGCGAGGGCCTGGAATCACCGGTGTCGTTCGCCGAGGAGCTGAAAGGCTTCAGTTCGTCCGACGTGCGAAAGATCATGCGGGACAACGCGCTAGACCTTCTCGGCGTCCAAGTCGGCTCGGCCGCCTGATCGGGACGAGGCCGACTACGCCCGTGAGCGAATGGACCATAGGGGCGGTTCTCGACGAAATCGCCAACATCATACCCGACCGGACGATGACCGTCTGCGGCGGCCGCCGCAGCACCTTTCGCCAGTCGGCAGAACGCACGCGCCGATTGGCGAACTTCCTGGCGGGCAACGGGTTAGGGGCTCATCGGGGACGCGCATCCCTGCGGAACTGGGAATGCGGGCAGGATCGGGTCGCGCTCGTGATGCACAACGATCTGTACGCCGACGTGCTCGTCGGCTGCCTCAAGGCCCGGACCGTTCCGGTGAACATCAACTACCACTACACGCCACGTGAGGTCGGCGAGCTGCTCGACTACGTGCGGCCCAGGGCGGTCATCTACCACCGTGGGTTGGGCGCGGCGTTCGCCGACGTGCTCGCGCGCGACGGCGTGGAGCTCTTGGTGTCGGTCGACGACGGCAGCACGACCCCGGACCTGCGCTGCTCCGTGTCATTGGATGATGCACTGGCGCAAGGGGATACCGACCAGAGCGTGATGGCGTCGCCGGACGATCTGCTGATGATCTGCACCGGCGGGACGACCGGCCGGCCTAAGGGTGTGCTCTGGCGACAGTCCGACATGTACGTGACGTCGATGGTGGGGGCCGACCACGCCTGCGCCCAGGAGATCCACGACAAGGTGCGTGGTGGCGCCGGTGCACCATGGTTCGCCGTCTCGCCGCTGATGCACGCGGCCGGCATGTGGACAGCATTCGCCGCGATCATGGCGGGTACCCCGGTGGTGCTCTATGACACCTCGAAAAAGCTTGACCCGCACGTGGTCTGGGAGACGGCCGAACGCGAGAAGGTCGGCATGATGACGATGGTCGGCGACGCCTATGCCGCGCCGCTGGTGGCGCAGTTGCGGGCTGGTTCCTACGACCTGTCGTCGCTGTATGCGATCGGCACCGGGGGCGCCGCGACGAATCCGAAGTATCAGCAAGCCCTGCTGGAACTGCTACCGCAGATCACGCTCATCAACGGCTATGGCTCGTCGGAGACGGGCAACATGGGATTCGGCCACAGCCGGCCCGGCACGCAAGCCGACACCTTCACGCTGCGCGAGGGCGGACTGGTGCTTTCCGAGGACTACAGCCACTTTCTTGCCCCCGGCGAGACGGAGGTGGGCTGGGTCGCCCGGGAAGGGCGAATACCGTTGGGCTACTTCAACGATCCCGAAGCCACGCTTAAGACGTTTCCCGAGATCGACGGCAAGCGGGTGGTCATATCCGGTGACCGGGCAGGATTGGAACCCGATGGAACGTTGCGGCTGTTCGGCCGTGACTCGTTGGTGGTCAACACCGGCGGTGAGAAGGTTTTCGTCGAGGAAGTCGAAGAGGTGCTGCGCGCCCACCCGGCGATCGCCGACGCCTTGGTGGTCGGTCGCCCCAGCGAGCGCTGGGGCGAGGAACTCGTGGCCCTCATCGAACTCCGCGACGGAGCCGTCGCGGGCGCCGCGGAGCTGCACGCGCTCTGCACGTCGCGGCTGGCGCGGTTCAAGGCGCCCAAGGAGTTCGTCGTCGTCGAGCGGGTTCAGCGCCTGGGCAACGGCAAGGCCGATTACCGTTGGGCGAAACGTCACGCAACAGCAAAGGCGCCGATGTCGACATGAAGGTCATCGATTGTCTGGTCAATGTGCACTTCGGCGAGACCGAGCGGCAGCCCTCCTGGATGCTCAAGGTGCGTGACGACTACTTCAAAGGGCCGGAGTCGATGTTCGAGCCGGTCGAATTGTCGAAGCTGCTCGAGGAGATGGACGCCCAGGGCGTGCGCAAGGCGATCCTGATGGACAACCTGGCCAAGCCGTCGGTGACCGCGCGCAAGTTCGTCGAGGAGAAGCCCGACCGGTTCGCGCTGGCGATGGGCGGGGTCAACCTGCTGCGGCCGATGCCGTCCCTGCGGGAACTTTCCTCCGTCGTCAACGACCTGCCCGTTGCCTATGCCGCTGTGGGACCGAGCTTTTGGGGTGACGGTCAGTACCCGCCGAGCGATGCCGTGTACTACCCGCTGTACACCAAGTGCGCTGAGCTCGGGCTGCCGCTGTGCATCAACACCGGCATTCCCGGGCCGCCCATCCCCGGGGAGGTGCAGAACCCAATGCACCTCGACCGGGTCTGCGTGCGATTCCCCGAACTGAAGCTGTGCATGATTCACGGCGCCGACCCGTGGTGGGACATCGCGATCAGGCTGCTGATCAAATACGCAAACCTGCGGCTGATGACGTCGGCGTGGTCACCGAAGCGGTTGCCGGACAGCCTGTTGCACTACATGCAGACTCGCGGACCGAACAAGGTGATCTTCGCCTCCGACTGGCCGGTGCTGAAAATGCACCGCGTCGTTCCCGAAGCGGCCGGGCTGGATCTGCCCGCCGAGGTGCTCGACAACTATCTCTACAACAATGCGCAAGAATTCTTCTTCGGTGGCCAGAAGGAAGGCTGAGGATGGACCGCTATGAACTACGTAGGCTCGACTACAGCCTGACGTCGGATCACGAGGCGATACAGGCCGCCTACCGCGATTTCTTCAAAACGCATTGCCCGATCGAAACCGTGCGCGCCGCCGAGGAGACCGGCTTCGACAAGAATCTGTGGGAGCGGTTGTGCGCCATGGGCGCGACGACCATGGCGGTCCCGGAATCCGCGGGCGGAGACGGCGCGACGCTCGTCGACCTGACCTTGGTGGCCGAGGAGATCGGCCGGTCGCTCGCGCCCGTGCCGTGGATCGACCAGGTCTGCACCGCACGGCTGCTCGCGCGCCTCGGCGAGGCTGAACCGGACGTCGTGCATGGCAGGCGTCTCGCCGCGTTCGATCCGCAGCAGGACAGCGCCTCCGGCGCTCGGCTCCTGCCGACCGGATCGATCGCCGATCAGATCATCGTGCGCGAAGACGGGGCCGTGGTCGCGCTGACGTTCGGCACGCGCCCGACCAAGGTGGACAACATCGGCCGGTTGCCGATGGCCTGGGTGGATCCGGCGACCGCCGACACCCGCACCGTGCTGGCCGAAGGATCCGACGCGTTGGCGGAATATCAACGGGCGCTGGATGAATGGCGGGTGCTGAGCGCGGCGGCGTTGGTGGGCCTGGTGGAGGAGACCATGACCATCGCCGCCGAGTTCGCCAAGACGCGTTACACGCTGGGGGTCCCGATTTCGACGCTGCAGGGCATCTCTCATCCGTTGGCCAACATCGCGATCACCGTGCAGGGCGGCCGCAATCTGGCGCGGCGGGCGGCCTGGTTCCTGGACAACGAGCCGCACGAGCGACCGGAGCTGGCGCCCTCGGCGTTCGTGTTCATGGCGGAAGAGGCGGCGAAGGCCGCGACCATGGCGGTGCACATCCAAGGCGGACTTGGCGTTTCGGCCGAGGCCGCCGCCACGGCGTATCTGGTACGTGCCCGCGGGTGGGCGCTGGCCGGCGGGGATCCCGGCGCCAGCGCCAAGTACATCGGCGAGCTGGTCGCCGCGCGCGAAAGTGGAAAGGGCGCCTAAGTGGATTTTTCACGAGTCACCCTGTCCGACGACGATCAGCGCTTCCTCGAGGAGGCGCGCGAGTTTCTGCGCACGCATGTGACGGAAGACGTCATACGCCGGGACCGGGAAACGGGCGACAACTTCGACGAGGGAGTGCACCTGGCGTTGGGCGCCGCCGGCTACCTCGAACGCGAATGGAAGCCGGAGGCCGACGGTGGCTTCAGCCGGCTGCGTCGCCGCATCTGGGAGCTGGAGAAGCGGCGCGCGCACGTGCCCTGGGTGACCTGGGGCACCACCGCCATGGTGGCCCGCTCGGTCGCGAGGTTCGGCTCCGCCGAGTTGCGGGACGAGGTGTTGCCGGGCGTCTTCAGCGGACACGTCAGGCTGTGCCTGGGCTACACCGAACCCGAGGGCGGGTCCGACATCGCCACCTGCAAGACCCGCGCGGTGCGTGAGGCGGATGGATCAACCTGGATTATCAATGGCTCCAAGATGTTCACCACCGGCGCGCACAACTGCCAGTACGTCTTCCTCATCACCAATACCGATCCGGACGCTCAGAAGCACAAGAGCCTGACCATGTTTCTGGTCCCGCTGAACTCCGCGGGCATCGAGATCCAGGGCATCCGCACCGTCGATGGTGACCGCACCAACATCGTCTACTACAGCGACGTGCGCGTCGACGACAAGTATCGCCTGGGCGACGTGAACGCCGGCTGGACGGTGTTGCGTGAACCCCTCAACACCGAGCACGGGGCGGTGGCGGCCGCCCCGGATGGGCTGCAGGATGTCTCGATCATGATGCACCAGGCCGGTTTCATGGCGAACGCCCTGGACAAGGCCGCGGCCAAAGTGGGCGAGCGAGACCCGAACGGGCGCAGGCTCATCGATGATTCGGCGGTGGCATATCGCTTGGGGCGCAGCGCGGCACGGATGGAAGCGTCGTTGAGCGCGCCCAGCATCTTCGGGCGCGTTGCCCTGGCGCAGACGATGCGCGACATCTCGCCGGACCTGATGGACATCCTGGGCACCGCGGCGACGCTGCCCCTCGGCACCGACGGCGCGGCCGACAACGGGGCCGCGGAATACGTGTACCGATTCGCCCCGCTGGTCGGCATCTACGGCGGCACGCTCGAGGTGTTCCGCAACATGATCGCGCAATACATGCTGGGCCTGGGTAAGCCGGCGTACGCGCCGGTCGCGCGGAAAGCTTCCTAGCTTCGTCGAGCGTGAACTGACGGCGCAAGCCTTCGGCGTGTCGTAACCGCCAGTTGACGTTCGGCGCTGGGGGCGCCGTCAGGTCGTGAGGATCGTCGCCGCGGCGGTGCCCGGCGCGCCGTACAGCTGGGTGAATCCCACCTTCGGGTTGCCGGGCACCTGGCGTTCACCCGCCTCGCCGCGGAGCTGGCGCACGATTTCGTGGATCTGCCGCAGGCCGGAGGCGCCGATGGGCTCGCCGTTGGCGATCAGCCCGCCGTCGGTGTTGACCGGCAGCGCGCCGTTGATCTCGGTGGCGCCGTCGGCCAGGAGCTTTTCCTGGTCGCCGTGTTCGCAGAACCCGCACTCGGCCATGTGGATGATCTCGGCGCCGGCGTCGGTGTCCTGTAACTGGATGACGTCGACGTCGTCGGGCGAGATGCCGGCTCTTTCGAATGCGCCGCGGGCGGCGTAAACCGTTGGTGCCACGTCTTCTTCGACGGGTGCGCACGTGGTGTTGACTTCGTAGGCCCCGTAGCGGCGGGTGCGGACCTCCACCGCCCGCAGGTAGACGGGCGTGGAGGTGTAGCGGTGCGCGATATCCGCTCTGCACATGACCACGGCGGCGGCGCCCTCGTCGGGCGCGCAGAACATGTATTGCGTCAGCGGGTAATTGAGCATCGCCGAGTTCAGGATGTCTTCTTCGGAGATCGGCTTGCGGCGAAATGCGTTGGGGTTCATCGCCCCGTTGCGGAAGTTCTTGGCGGCGACCTTGGCCAGGGTCTGCTGGGATATGCCGTGCTCGTGTAGGTAGCGGTTGGCTTTCATCCCGAAGAACTGGGTGGTCAGATATTGCCCGTTTTCCGCATACCAGCGCGGCATTCCGACCAGTGCGGGGTCCTCGGTGAACGCACCGCGCGGGTGCTTGTCCAGACCGACGGCGATCCCGATGTCGTAGTCGCCGAGCCGGATGCCATCGGCGCACGCCTTGGCGGCGCTGGCCGCGGTCGCGCAGGCGTTGAACACGTTGGTGAACGGGATGCCGGTCAGCCCGACCATGCCGACGATCGCGTCCGGGTTGGCTACCGTCCAGCTGCCGCCGGTGGCGAACTGGACGTCCTGCCAAGCGATTCCGGCGTCGGCGACCGCGGCGAGAATGGCGTCGACACCCATCTGCATCGCCGACTTGCCCTCGAAGCGGCCGAACGGGTGTAAACCCACGCCGATGATGGCGACATCGTTATTGGGGGTCACGCAATGGCCCCTGCATTCTTGAGTTCCTCGATCCGGTCCCAGTCCATGCCGAGCTCCATCAGAACCAGCTCGGTGTGCTCGCTGGCCTGGGGGGCACGGGTCGTCGTCAACGGCTCGTGGTTGAACTGAACGGGGCCGCGGACCACGCGGAACGGCTTGCCTCCGCCGGCGAGCTCGACTTCGGCGATCATGTCGTTGGCGATCGCCTGCTCGTCGTCGACCAGGTCGATGAGGCTCTGGAACGGCGCCCACTGGCCCTTCAACGTCTTGAGGTGCTGCCGCCAATAGTCAAAGGGCTTGCCGGCGAAGGCCTTCGCGATCAGCTCGGCGGCCGCGTCGGCGTTCTGGATCAGGGGAAGCACGTCGGCGAAGCGGGGATCGTCGGCCGCCTCGGGAATGCCCAGGTGTTCGAACGTGTCGCGGATCAGCCCGGTCGGGCTGATGATGCACAGGTTGATGGTGCCGCCGTCGGAAGTCTCGTAGTTGCCCATGAACGGATTCACCGAGGGCGCGCCGGAACCCGGCATGGGAGTGCGCATCACCTCGCCGGTCTCCATGCCCTGTGTCACGCTGGCCCCGGCCGCCCACCACGCGGTGCTCAGCAGCGACACGTCGAGCTCGACGGCCTCACCGGTGCGCTCGCGATGCAGCAGCGCGGCCGAGATGCCGCCGGCGATGAACATGCCGCCGATCGAGTCGCCGAATGCGGGAATGCCTTGTCCCAGTGCGCCGCCCAGCTCCTCGGGTGTCAGGGCGTACCCGATGCCGCTGCGCGTCCAGAACGCTGTGCCGTCATAGCCGCCGGTGTCACGCTCGGCCCCTTTGTCGCCGTAGGCTGAGCCGCGGGCGTACACGATGTCCGGGTTCACCGCGCGAATGTGCTCGACGTCGAACTTGTGCTTCTGGCGTTGCGCGGGCTTGTAGTTGGTGAGGAACACGTCCGCCGTCTTGGCCAGCTCGTAAATCACTTCCTGGCCGCCCGGCGTGGAGACGTCGATTCCGACGCTGCGTTTGCCCCGGTTGGGATGTTCCATCAACGGGTGTCGTTCCGGATCGATCTGAATGCCACCCATATTCAGGAAGCCGCGCTGGGTATCGCCGCGGCCCGGGTGTTCGACTTTGATGACGTCGGCTCCCCAGTCGGCCAGGATGGCTCCCGCCGCCGGAACGAAGGTGAACTGCGCAAGCTCGAGGACCCGAAAGCCCGTCATGACTTTGACCATTTCCGGACACTACTTCGCGTCGAACGTCACTGGAAGCGCATTCGGTGACCGGAACGGCTGGCCGTGGATGTGCGGGTCATCATCGGTCAGCAAGGTGACGTTGGTCAGCCGGTCCAGCAGGCATTCCATCGCGACGCGCGTTTCCAGCCGGGCCAGATGCAAACCGAGGCAGGTGTGCTCACCTGCGGCGAACGAAATGTGCGGCGTGTGCTTGCGGAAGATGTCGAACTCTTCGGAGCGTTCCCAGCGTCGCTCGTCGCGGTTCGCCGAACCGATGCACACCCCGATCACCGAGCGTGCCGGGATCTGCACGCCTTCCACCTCGGTGTCTTCGGTCGTGAAGCGTTGCACGACGGTCAGCGGTGTCTCGTAGCGCAGCCCTTCCTCGATGGCCGGTGCCAGTAGCTCGCGGTCGGCTTGCAGCGCGGCGAATTGCTCCGGGTGCGTCAGCAGCAGATACAACAGGTTTCCCGACGAGCGGTAGGTGGTTTCCAAGCCGGCCGGCAGCAGCAGACGAAGGAACGAGTAAATGGCTTCGTCGGTGAGCTTTTCGCCATCGATCTCCGCGGTGACCAGGTCACCGATGATGTCCTCGGTGGGCTTGGATTTGCGCTGTTCGATCTGCTCGACGAAATACTCCTTGAGCGCGGCCGAGGCCTCGAAGGCGCCTTCGTAGTTGACGTGATAGCTGATCAATTGCACGGCGCGCTTGCGGAACATCGGCAGGTCGTCGGCCGGCAGCCCCAGCAGCTTTGCGATGACGCGGGTGGGGAATTCGAAGGTGAAGTTGCGGATCAGGTCGGCGCGACCGGTCTCGATGAACTCGTCGATCAGGGCATTGCAGATCGGCCGCACTATGGTTGGCTCCCAGCGGGCCAGGGCCTTTGACTTGAATGCCGCGGATACCAAGTTGCGGTGTTCGCGGTGTTTCTTTCCCTCCATCGCCAGGATCGTCGGCCCCATGAACAGGCCGATGGTCTTGTCGTACGGCTTGGAAGTGAACACCCGGCCATCCCGAAACACCGTGTTGACCGCGTCGAATGACATCGCGGAGTATTCCTGCCTTGGTCGCAGGGACTCCGGCGTCTTGGAGTAGTCCATCACCGTGCCGGCGAACACGCCGGCTTCCCGCCGCTTGCGGGCGAAGAACGGGTAGGGGTCACGCAGGCTGACCGTCTCGTCGCCGGCACCGGCGGCGGTGTGCACGTTGGTCGTCACTTGATCTCCAGCATCTCGATCTCGGCACGAGTCGAACACCTACTGCGTAAGATCGTACTGTAATTATTACAGTAGGCAATATGGCACGGCCGCGTGAGGTCGCGCGCCGCCGGCATCACCGGTCAGCCATTCACCGCCTGCTCGCGCGCCCAGCGGTAGTCGGCCTTTCCGGACGGGCTGCGCTCGACGACCGGACGGAACACGATCGCTTTGGGGAGCTTGTAGCGCGCCAGCGTCCGCGCGGCGTGTGTCACCAGTTCTGCGGACTCGGCGCTGGCTCCCGGTGCGAGCGCCACCACGGCGACGACCTCCTGGCCCCACCGCTCGCTGGGCCGCCCGGCGACCACCACGTCGGCCACCGCGGGATGCGAGGCGATCGCAGTCTCAACCTCCTCGACGAAGATCTTCTCGCCGCCGGAGTTGATGGTCACCGAGTCGCGGCCCAGCAATTCGATGGAGCCGTCGGTGCCGTGGCGCGCGCGGTCACCGGGGACGGCGTACCGAACGCCGTCGATCACCGGAAATGTCTTGGCCGTCTTGGCCGCATCGCCCTTGTAACCGAGCGGAACGTAGCCCCGCTGCGCCAGCCAGCCCATCCCGTCATGCCCGGGTTCCAGGATCGCCGTCAGATCCTCGGCGGCCACGAACGTGTCCGGCCCGGCGTTGAACCTGCCGGTCGCCACCGCCCCCGACGTCGACATGTGGTGCATCTGCGCCCCGGTCTCCGACGATCCGACGCCGTCGACGACGACGGCGTTCGGCAGCGTCTCGATCAAGCGTTGCTTGACGTATGGGGTCAGCAGCGCACCGCCGTTGGCGACGACGGCCAGCGACGAAACGTCGGCGATCCCCTTCTCGATCGCGGCGACCAAGGGGCGCGCCATGGCGTCGCCAACCACAGTGACCACCATGACCTTCTCCCGCTCGATGGTGCGCACCACGTCGTCGGCGTCCAGATGATCGACGACCGTGGGGAAAACGACGGATTGCCCCGTGGTGATCGCGGTCATCACACTCCACTGGGCGGCACCGTGGATCAGCGGGGGCAGGATCATCAGCTTGGTGCCCGGGCCCGACGCGGCGCGCTCGACGATCTCGTCGATGGAGCTCGACGGCTCACCGGTCATGAGATTCCGGCCGCCGAAGGACGTCATGAAGATGTCGTGCTGGCGCCACAACACGCCCTTTGGCATCCCCGTCGTGCCGCCGGTGTACAAGACGTACAGGTCGTCGGCGGAGTGTTGCACCGGTGGCGGCTCCGGAGACACCGATTCCAGCGCGGCCTCGTAATCGACTGCGCCCTTCAGTAATTCGTTGCCCGAGTCGTCGGCGATCTGGATCAGCACGCGCAGCTGTGGCAGGTCGGGCAGGATCTCGGCGACCCGCGGTGCGAACGCGGCGTGGTAGAGCAGCGCCGTCGCCCCGGCATCCGCCAGCAGGTATTGCAGCTCGCTCTTCACGTAGCGGAAGTTGACGTTGAACGGCGCCACGCGCGCTTCGAAGCTGCCCAGTAGCGCCTCGACGAATTCGTTTCCGTTGTAGGCGTAGAGGCCCAGCAGGTCCTGGCCCACCTCGTGGCCGCCCAGCGCGGAGCGCTCCGTGTGGCAGCCCAGCCCCCGCGAGTGCAAGTACGCCGCCAGCCGGTTGGCGCGATCGATCACCTGCTCGTAGGTGTAGCGCCGGTCCCCCTGAATGATGAGCTCTCGATCGGGGATCGCGGCGGCGACGGCCTTCGCGACGGCAGGAACCGTGAAAGTTGTTGTGCTGTCGGACATCGGACCTCTCACGGCTGGTGGGGTAACAGACGAACCATCAGGCCGTTGGCTTCGCTGAGCAAGGTTCCATCGGCGGCTGTCATAGTAGCGTCAATGAAAACCTTCCTGCCGTCGACGCTGGTGATGCGGCCGTGGGCGGTCAGCGGCTGGTCGATGGGGGTGATGCTGCGGAAGTCGACGTGTAGGTAGGCCGTGCGCGTCGGCCGGATGTCGGCGGTCGTCACGACCATGCCGAACAGCCAGTCGTAAAACAGCGGGATCATGCCGCCGTGCACGGCCCGGTTCCCGCCGATGTGTGCGGTGCTGAAGTGACCGGCCATCCGAACGCCGCCGGGACCGGACTCGGTCACCATCCAGGGCGGCATCAGGGGATGGGCCAATCCGGGCAGGCTCAGCACCCGTCCGGCCACCGCCTCGGTCTCCGGGACCTGGTGGCCGTTCAACAGCGCGCAGGCGTTCTCCAGGTGAGCGGTCGCGGCGGCCCACACCGCCGGGTCGGGCTTGGTGGACACCGTGAGGTCCTGCAGACGGCGCAGCGCCGCGACGAACGGGCCCAGTTCCTTTGGCGCATCCTCGACGGGTCTGACGTCGGGGAAACCGCCACGAACTTCCGGCGCTGTTTCGGTCATCGCGGTCCTTCGTCCCAGGCCCGCAGCAGCTCGTCGGTGCTGGTGATGGTGGCCAGCAGCGACAGCGTGTGGGCGATCATCGCTGCACCATAGTCCGCGGGTATGCCGGCCACCGCGTCGCGGGGCAGGACCACGCGATAGGCGGCGTTGACGGCGTCCATGACTAGGTTGGGAATCGCGATGTTCAGCGAAACGCCGACGACGACGATCGTCGACACGCCGAGATTGCGCAGCACCGCGTCCAGGTCGGTGCCCCCCATCGGGCCTACGCCGTGCCACCGGCGCAGCACCAAATCCGAAGGCTCCGGCCCCAATTCGGGCAGCAACTCCGCGCCCGGCGTCCCGGGCGTGATGTCCACCTGATTGCCGGTGCCCATCGCGAAGATCTTCGCGTTGTGGTTGGAGCCGAGCCCGTCGGGCCGCCGCTGCACCAGGCAGTGCACGACGCGCACTCCGGCCGCGCGGGCCGCGGGCAGCAGCCGCGCGATGTTGGGCAGCGCCTCGCGGCGGGCTTCCTCCGCGAGCATCGCCAGTCCGGCGTCGGGGCCCATCACCGCGCCCTGGCACTCCTGGGTGACGATCGCGGTGTGCCCGGGTGCGGCGAGCCTGGCCAGTCGGTCCGTCATGCGGGGGCGCCCACCGGCGCGACGTCATAGAACTGCGTCGCCCATTTTCGCAGCGCCATATAGCCTTTCGCGTCGACCTTCGACAGAGCTGGGTGTTCGACGTACTTCTGGTAGCGCCAGATCTGCAGATCGTCGAACACGGTGGACAGAAACTGCTTCTCGATGACCTCGCGAAGTTTGCCGTCGGGAACGTCCCCGGTGTCCCCGGGCAGTCGCGGCCACCAGATCGAGTAGAACAAGTCCGAGCATTCGTCGTCGACCGGCGTACAAGTGAAGATCAAGCGATGGTTCTGCGCCCCCTCGAAGACGCTGATCGCGCCGCCGAGGCCGAACAGGTGGCTGTGGAACCGCAACGCGAGATCATCTGGGTTGTCGCTACGTGCGTCGGGCCAGCCCGCGATGAACTGCCATTCCTGGTCGACGATCTTCCACTCCAGCACCCTAGGCGTCACGGTGGCGTGGTGAACGTATTCGAAATGGGCGCTGTCCGGGGCATTTTCGGCCACGATCTGCGGGTGCACCGGTTCGCGCTCCGCGCGCCGGGAGAACTCCGGGTATGCGCGGTAATAAGCCGCGGGGTCCGTCTCGAACTGCGGGAACTTGTGAAAGATGTCCGGCATCTCCCATTGCGGTTCCTCGCCGTCCGGGTGGTGCCAGACGAAGACGCAGTCGTACTGCTCCCGCACGGGAAACACCTTGAGGCGTAGCCCGCGGTTGGGCCGGTCCGGCTGGTAGGGGATGTACCGGTTGGTGCCGTCCGGACCCCAGCGCCAGCCATGAAAGGGGCACTCGACGCAGTCGCCGAACACCTTGCCGCCGTGACCGATGTGCGCGCCCAGGTGTTTGCAATGTGCCTCCAAGACGTGCAGCTCACCCTGCTCATCCCGGTAGGCCACCAGGTCCTCACCGAAGTAATGCAGCGGCCGGACCTCGCCGGCGGGGAACTCCGGAGACCAGCCGACCATGAACCAGCCGGTGACTTTCCAGGTGAATGGGACTTTCACGGTCAACGCCTCTCGTGATCGTTGATACTAAATCCATTACAGTATAGATTTCAGCAGTCCGGTCCGCGCGGCGGCAAGGAGGGACATGACGAGAGCGGCTGACGAGCTGGAACCCATCCGGCAATTAAAGGCGCGCCACTGCCGCTTCCCTCCTGCAACTCCTGGTACAACGGTGGCAACCGGTGGCATACCCGAATACCGGCGCCGCTGCGACGAAATCGCGGCCGGCGGATACACCGGCTTCAAACTGGCTTAGCAAGGTGAGCGACATGGCGACGGCGGCGAACGGGCTGAGCCTGGCTAAAGATGTGGTTCGCGAATTGGGAATGCTGGCGCCGCGCACCGTGGCCGGCCTGCGCGAGTCGACGGGTTGGGTCCCACTATCGCCACGCGGTGCGCGTCAGTTCGGCGAGGCGATGCTCGACGAATTGGTGCTGAGCGCCTTTTCACTGCTGGGCGGCAGTCCCGCGGAGATGCGGTCACTGGACGTGTGCACCGCGGCCGCCGAGGAGCTCTCGTCGCTGGGCATCGACCGGGCGCACGCGGAGCCGAACCCGTTGCGGCCAACCTCGTTACGCAGGCGCAGCATCGCCGGTCTTGCCTACGAGCGGATGGCTTTCGAGCACGACCCGACGTTGCCGGCCACGCTGGAGGCCGACGGGCTGGGCGGCCCTGCACGGGCGGTGGTGCGCCTGTGTCGGCACCACGACGGACCTCGTCCATGGCTAGTCTGGGTGCACGGGGCCGGCCAGGGTGGCGACGAAGACCTGCTGATGGCACGGATTGGGCGCATCCACCACAAGCTGGGCTTCAATGTCGCGCTGCCGGTGCAGCCCGGTCACGGCTGCCGGCGACGCCAATGGCCGGCCTATCCCGACATGGACCCGCTGGGCAATGTGGCGGGGATGATGCGTGTGGTGTCCGAGGTGCGCGCGGTCGTGCGGTGGGTGCAGCCACAAGCCACCGCTGTTGTGGTGGCGGGGATTTCGATGGGCACTCCGGTCGCCGCACTCGTCTCCCACCTGGAGAAGCAGATCGATGCCGTCGCCCTGTACACGCCGATTCTGGGGCTCAACGCGATGATCGCGCGGCACCTGCAGCGGTGGGGCGCATCGCGGGCAGGATTCCGCGAGTTGCTGCAATCCCCCGTGGTGACCCAGCTGACGTCGGTGATCGATCCGCTGGCGGTCACTCCATCCCCGCCGCCGGATCGCCGCCTGATCGTCGGGGCGTGGCACGACCGGATGGCGATGCGCGAGCCCGTTGATGCGTTGCACGAACGCTGGGGCGGCCAGCTGTACTGGTACGACGGCAGCCACGTCGGACACGTCTTCTCCCGGCGGGTGCAGCGGATCACCGACCGTTTCCTGCGCGACGTGGCCGCGCGAAAAGCCGCGGTGCCGGGTTGATGGCGCCCACGTGGACCGCGCGGACGGTGGTCGAACTCTACAACCTCGTGGTGTGGAACGAACGCAACATCGATCTGGCCGAGGAGTTGTTGGGCGACACCGTCATTCGGCACGAGGTGGGTTCCTCGCGTACCCTGACCCACGCCGAAGCGGTGCAGCGCGTGGTGGACATGTGGCAGCTGGCCGATTCGCTGCGCTTCGACATCAACCTCGTCATCGAGGGCGAGGACGGCGAGCACGTCGCCATCGTCTACGACTCGACGATCACCACCAAGGACGGCACCGAGACCAACATCGCCAGCATCGAGGTGTTCCGCGTCGTCGAAGGCAAGATAACCGAGGTGTGGAACTGCGGCTACCAGCAAGGGGTGTGGAATTGAGCGACCATGCGCTTGATGAGTTGGGCTTCTACCTGCTGGCCGGGGCCGGTGGTGAGGGCCCTGCGACGTTGATGGACGAGGCGCGTCGCGGCGAAGAACTCGGCTTCGGCACCGCCTTCATCTCCGAGCGGTGGAACGTCAAAGAGGCTTCATCTCTGGTCGGGGCGGCGTGCGCGGTGACCAATCGGATGCAAATCGCCACCGCGGCAACCAATCACAACACCCGCCATCCCCTGATCACCGGATCCTGGGCGACCACGATGCATCGCCTGTCCGGCGGCCGGTTCACCCTGGGCATTGGCCGCGGCATCGCCGCGATCTACGGGGCCTTCGGAATCCCGGCGGTGACGACGGCGCAGATGGAGGACTGGGCTCAGGTCATGCGCCGGCTGTGGCACGGCGAGCTGATCTTCAATCACGACGGCCCGATGGGCAAGTACCCCATCTTGTTCCTCGATCCCGACTTCAACGAGGACATCCGGCTGGCGCTGGTGGCCTTTGGGCCCAACACGCTCGCGCTCGGCGGACGCGTGTTCGACGACGTCATACTGCACACCTACTTCACGCCGGAGACCTTGCAGCGCAGCGTCAAAACCGTGAAGTCGGCTGCGGAGAAGGCGGGCCGCGACCCGGACAGCGTGCGGGTGTGGTCGTGCTTCGCCACCGTCGGTGACCACCTGCCCGAAGAACTCCGGCTCAAGAAGACCGTCGCGCGTCTGGCCACCTACCTGCAGGGCTACGGCGATCTGCTTGTCGCAACCAACAATTGGGATCCCGCTGTGCTGCAACGCTTCCGCGAAGATCCGGTGGTCACCTCGATCGCGGGTGGGATCGATCACAAGGGCACGGCCGAGCAAATCGAGCACATCGCGACGCTGATTCCCGATGAATGGCTGGAGCCATCGGCCACCGGGTCGGCGCAGCAGTGCGTGGACCGCATCCGCAAGGAATTCGACTACGGGGCCGACGCGGTCATCATGCACGGTGCCACACCCGACGAGCTCGAGCCGATCGTCGCGGCCTACCGCGCTGCGAACTAGCCAGACGCGCGGAAAGTCACGGCATGATGACGGTCCGGGTCACGGGCTCGGCGGCGGCTTGCCGGCCGGACAGGCCACGCTTCAGCGAGGCGAGTAGGGCGTCCCGTGTCTCGCGTGGATCGATGAGTTCGTCGAACCCCATGTGCTCGGCAGACCGGTAGGACGCCTGCAACTCGGCCTCGCGTAACTTCGCGGTGACGTCCTCGCCGGCGTGTGTGGCCCGGCCCAGCGCGGCCGCGCTCATGGCGCCCATCGTCGCCCCGGGATAGGCGAAAGTCGCGGACTGGCTGTCGAACCCCAGCAGGGACATGACCATGGAGCCGAACCCGTATGCCTTGCGCAGCGTCACGTGCAGCTTCACCGTGGTGGCGGCCGTCTGCGCGGCGAACATCCGCGCCCCGGCGCGCAACACACCGCTGCGCTCGGAGCGGCTGCCGGGCAGCATGCCGGGATTGTCGGCGAGGAAGACGAGAGGCAGGTGGAACGAGTCGGCGACCAAGATGAAGTGCGCCGCCTTGTCCGCGGCCGCGGCGTCGATGGAGCCGGCGAGCACCTGAGGTTGGTTGGCCACCACCGCGACCGGGTGGCCACCGAGATGGGCCAGCGCACAGATGATCGCCTTGCCGTACTGCGGCTGGACTTCGAACCAGTCGGGCCGGTCGAAGATCACGTCGAGCACCGCGCGCATGTCGTAGACGCGGCGGTTGTCGCGGGACACGATGTCGAGCAGCTCGGGCGTCGCCCGTGGCTCGCTGTCCTCGTGCTGCGGCAACGACGCCGGGTACGACCATGCGCTCGGCGGAAAGTAGGACAGGTAGCGCCGGACGTCGTCGAGGACGGCTTCGTCGTCCTCGACGACGTTGTGGATCACGCCGCTGGGCAAAGCGACGTCGGGCCCACCCAGGTCCTCCTTCGAAATGTCTTCTCCGGTCGACTCTTTGACGACGGGTGGTCCGGCGGTGAAGATCGCGCCCTGCCTGCTCATGATCCGGAAGTCGCAGACCGGAGCCACCAGCGCGCCGTGTCCTGCCGACGGCCCGAGTACGGCACCGACGGTCGGGACGCGACCCGAGCACTGCGCCTGGGCCAGTAGATCGGTGGGGGTGCGGCCGTAGTGTCCGCCCCCGGGGCGAAAGCCGGCGCCTTCGAGCAGCATCACCAGCGGGATCTTGTCGCGCAGCGCCAGTTCGGCGATGCGGTACCGCTTGGAGTTGCCGCCGGGCCCGATGCTGCCCGCCATGGTGGTGAAGTCCTCGGCGCCCAGCATCACCGGTGAGCCGTTGATCTCACCGGAGCCGACGATCAGGCCGTCGGCCGCGATCTCGCCACCGACCAGCGTGCCGAGCTCGCGAAATGTGTGCGGGTCGAGGAGGTACTCGATCCGCGCGCGGGCGTCGAGCTTGCCTTTGTTGTGGTGCTTGTCGAGTCGCTCCGGTCCGCCCATTGCCCGCGCGCGCTGACGGCGACGCTCGAGGTCCTCGAGCGTTTCTCCCCAATCCTGGGCTTTCGGCATGTCTATGTCCTACCTCATGGAAGATTCTTCGCGCGACCAGTTCGATGGTGGCGACCCGCTGCGCCCGGCTACGCCGCGCTTGCGCTCACCACAGATTTGTAGGGTCACATACTGGATTGCTTACTGTAAAGTTACCCGCAGGCCCGACGCCGCGCGCCTCAAGGTCGACGGGGCGTCCCAAATCGAGGAGTCTCGGCAGTGAGCGCACCGACGATGGACGAGGCCGCGAAGCTGTTGGCGGACCCGTTGGCGTACACCGACGAGCGCCGGCTGCATGCGGCGCTGACGCACCTGCGGGCCAACGCCCCGGTGTCCTGGGTGGACGTTGCGAACTACCGGCCGTTCTGGGCGATCACCAAACACGCCGACATCATGGACATCGAACGCGAAAACATGCTCTTCACCAACTGGCCGCGGCCCGTGCTGACCACCGCGGCGGGCGATGAGATGCAGGCCGCCGCCGGGGTGCGCACGCTGATCCACCTGGACGACCCCCAACACCGGGTGGTGCGCGCGATCGGCTCCGACTGGTTTCGCCCAAAGGCGATGCGGGCGTTGAAGGTTCGTGTCGAGGAACTGGCCAAGATCTACGTTGACAAGATGATGGCGGCGGGCCCCGAATGCGATTTCGTTCAGGAAGTCGCCGTCAATTACCCGCTCTACGTGATCATGTCGCTGCTCGGGCTGCCCGAAGCCGATTTTCCGCGCATGCTCAAGCTGACCCAGGAATTGTTCGGCAGCGACGACTCAGAATTCACACGCGGCACCACAAACGAAGACCAGCTGCCGGCGTTGTTGGACATGTTCGCTTACTTCAACGGTGTGACGGCGTCTCGCCGCGCGAATCCGACCGAGGACCTCGCGTCGGCGATCGCGAACGCCCGCGTCGACGGCGAACCCCTCTCCGACATCGACACCGTGTCCTACTACCTCATCGTGGCCACCGCCGGCCACGACACCACCAGCGCGACCATCTCCGGCGGGTTGCAGGCGCTGATCGAAAATCCGGAACAGCTCCATCGCCTGCGCGACAACCTGGACCTGATGCCGCTGGCCACCGAGGAGATGATCCGCTGGGTAACCCCGGTCAAGGAATTCATGCGGACCGCCGCCAAGGACACCACCGTGCGTGGAGTGCCCATCGCCGCGGGGGATTCGGTGCTGTTGTCCTACGTTTCGGCCAACCGCGACGAGGACGTCTTCGCCGATCCGTTCCGCTTCGACGTCGGGCGCGAGCCCAACAAGCACGTGGCCTTCGGCTACGGTGTGCACTTCTGCATGGGTGCCGCGCTGGCCCGCATGGAGGTCAGCAGCTTCTTTGCCGAGCTGCTGCCACGGCTCAAATCGATTGACTTGAACGGTGACCCGGAACTGGTCGCCACTACCTTCGTCGGCGGACTCAAACACCTGCCGGTTCGCTACTCGCTCGCTTGAGGTGCGGCCGCGGCGGCTGTCGCTACACTCCCCGTGGAGGTCGAGGCAATGGCGCGCAGGACGATTGTCATCACCGGTGCCAGCGACGGCATCGGCGCCGCGGCGGCCCGCCGGCTCAGCCACGGCGGCCACGATGTGGTGTTGGTGGGACGCTCGGAGAGCAAGACCGCGGCCGTGGCCGCGGAGCTGGACGCCGACTACTTCGTTGCCGACTTCGCCGACCTGTCTCAGGTGCGGGCCCTCGCGGACAAGATCCGGTCGCAGTATCCGCGCATCGACGTGCTGGGCAACAACGCCGGGGGAGTGTTCTCCAAGCCGCAGCGGACGGCCGACGGCCATGAGATCACCCTTCAAGTCAACTACCTGGCGCCGTTCTTGCTGACCACCCAGTTGCTGGATGTCTTGGTCGGTTCGCGAGCCACCATCGTCAATACGTCCAGTTCGTCCCAGCGACTGTTGCGCAAAGTCAAACTCGCCGATTTCGACGCAACGGACCGGCGCCGGCCGAGCACCGCCTATGCGTTGGCGAAGCTGGCAAACATCCTGTTCACCAAGGAATTACATCGGCGCTTTTTCGCCGACGGTCTTTCGGTGGCGGTGGTCCACCCGGGTTTAGTCAATACCAACATCGGTCAATCATCTGGGTCACGGTTTCTGACCACCATGCAACGGACGCCGGTCAGCAAAATGATCAAGTCCGCGGATCACGGCGCCGACCAGCTGGTCTGGCTGGCGACGAGCGTGCCCGGAGTCGACTGGGTGCCCGGCGAGTACTACGTGAAAGGCAAAGTCGCCAAAGCGAATCGGGCGGCCGACGATCCCGTCCTCGCGCACCGGTTGTGGGATCACACCATGGCCAAGGTCGTTTAGGGGCCGCGGACGTCGGAGGCTCGGTACTGGAGAGGAAGTTCATGCTAGGGATCCATCACGCCGCAATCTGCACCGCTGACGTCGACCGTTCGATGAAGTTCTGGCGTGACGGCCTGGGATTCACCAAGTTGTTCGGCCACACCTTCACCGGAGACTGGCCGGAACTGTTCGGCGCGCAGACCGATCGGCTGCAGTCGGTATTCCTCGGTGATCCACAGACGCCAGATGCCGGGATCGTCGAGTTGGTTGTCTTCGAGGGTGCCGACGAAGCGCCGCCCGTACCGGCGGGTCCCCGGCACGGATTCTTCCTGCTCTCCCTGCAGCGTGACGTGGACGAAACCCTGGCCGCGCTAGCCGAATTGGGCTTCACCGACGGTGTTCGCCGGATCACCGCTGCGGCCCCGGCGGGCAAGACCGTGCCGATGGCCGTCATCACCGCACCCGAGGGCGTGGTGGTCGAGTTGATCGGGCCCGCGCAATGAGCGCCGCGAGCGCAGTGGTGACCGGCGGCGCCTCCGGCATCGGGCGGGAGGTCGGCCGACGGCTACGCGACGTGGGCCACGACGTCGTGGTGTGGGATCTGTCCGGTGGTGACATCGCCTGCGACGTCAGCGATCCCGATGCGGTGTCGGCGGCGATGGAACGAACGGTGCGTGAGCACGGTACGCCCACCCGGATGGTCACCTGCGCCGCGATCGGTGCGTCGGGTTTGTTGCTGGACCAGCCGCTCGACGAGTGGCAACGGGTGTTATCGACGAACCTGACCGGCACCTGGCTCTGCATTCGCGCTGGGGCGCAAGCCATGATCGACGCCGGAGTCGGCGGCTCGATCGTGGCGGTCTCCAGCATCAGCGCCACCGTCGCCGACCGGGACATGGGCGCGTATTGCGTCTCGAAGGCGGGGGTCAACATGCTGGTGAAGGTCGCCGCCGAGGAATGGGGCGGCCACGGCATCCGGGTCAACGCAGTAGGTCCCGGTGTCACTCGCACACCGATGCTGCCGAATCCGGAGGCGTTGCCCGGCTGGGTGGAAGGGCTTTCCGAGCGGACCGCATTGGGCGGGCTGGGCGAGGCTTCCGAGGTGGCCGCCGCTATCGTCGGCGTCCTCGAATTGCCATGGGTGACCGGACAAATCGTGCATGCCGACGGCGGCTTGGCGCTGCACAGCCCGATCGACGCGTACGGCCAGCTGCAGCGGGTGCGCAGCCGCAGCAAATAAGCTCAGGCGATCCCGAAATCGATAATCCCGCGGACGATCCTGCCGCTGAGCAGATCGTCGTAGGCGTCGTTGACCTCATCGAGGCGATAGCGCTTGGTGATCATCTCGTCGAGCTGAAGCTGGCCGGTCTCATACAGCCGTGCCAGCCGGGAGATGTCAGCCTTCGGATTGCACGAGCCGAAGATGGTGCCCGCCAACGTCTTGTTCATCAAGATGAAGTCCTGCAGGTCGATCTTGACCGACCGGGTCAACTGCGACGTCATGCCGGTGAGCACGCAGGTGCCGCCCTTGCGGGTGAGCTTCACCGCGTCGCGGACGTCCTCGGCGGTGATCAGCGACGGCGATACCACCACCGCGTCGGCCATCACCCCGTAGGTCAGGCCGCGCACCAGATCCAGCGCCTCGTCGATCGTGGCCGCGGTGTGCGTCGCGCCGAACCGCAGCGCCGACTTCTGTTTGAACTCCACCGGGTCGAGCGCCACGATCTGCGCCGCGCCGTTGATCCGGGCACCCTGAATCGCGCCCGTGCCGATCCCGCCGACGCCGATCACCACGACGGTATCGCCGGCGCGCATGTTCGACCGGTTGGCGACCGAACCGTAACCGGTCGGGATGGCACAGGACAGCAGCGCGCTCGACGTCAGTGGCAGGTGCTGCTCGATCTTCACCAGTGAATTGGCCGATACCACAGTGTGTTCGGCGAAGGCGCCGATCTTGGCGATGTGACCCAGCTTGCGGCCGTCGGCGGTGTGGTGACGGAACGTGCCGTCCGTCGGCATTCCCGGGATCATGGTGCCCATGCCGACGTCGCACAGGTACTCGATTCCACTGGCGCACCAACGACATTGGCCGCACACGGCGACGAATGACATCACCACGTGGTCTCCAGGGGCGAAGTCGGTGACACCGGGCCCGACCTCCCGCACGATGCCGGAGCCCTCGTGCCCGCCGATCATCGGGAACATGGTCGGCAAACCCATCGACCGCATCACCTCGTTGGGCGCCGACATGTCGCCTTTGAGGATGTGGTCGTCGGAGTGGCACAGGCCGGCCGCTGCCAGCTGAACCAGGACCTCGCCGGTCTTGGGGGGATCGAGCTCGAATTCCTCGACAGACCACGGTCCGCCGACGTCGTGCAGAATCGCTGCGCGGCTTCTCATGCGGCGGGGGTGAACGTGACCGGAAGCTTGTTCGGCGACCGGAAGGTGAGCCCGACGATCTTGGATTCCACTCCGGTTTCGTCATCGGGCACGAATGCCAGATTGTCGACGCGGTCGAACAGGCTGTTCAAGATGACCCGCGTTTCAAGCCGGGCCAGGTGCATGCCGAGGCACATGTGGATACCGCCGGCGAAGGCGATGTGGGATTGGCGGGGCCGGCAGATGTCGAACGTGTTGGGATCGGTCCACCGGCTCTCGTCGCGATTGGCCGATCCCATGCACATGTCGATCTGGGCCTCGGCCGGAATGGTTTTGCCGCCGATTTCGACCTCCTCGGTGGTGGTCCGCATGACGGTGGTCAGCGGCGTTTCGAACCGTAGACCCTCCTCGATCGCCATCGGGATCAATGACCGGTCCTTGGTGACCATCGCCAATTGTTCGGGGTGGGTCAGCAGCAGGTACAGCAGATTGCCCGACGAACGATAGGTGGTCTCCAGGCCGGCCGGCAGCAGCAATCGCAGGAAGGCGATGATGGCCTCGTCGGTGAGCTTCTCGCCGTCGATCTCGGCGGCAACCAGGTCGCCGATGATGTCGTTGGTGAGCTCGCGCCGTCGTTGCTCGACTTGTTTGAGGAAGTAGTCGTAGAGCTCGGTGGCGGCGGTCAATCCGGCCATGATGTCGGTCGGGATCGAGATCAGGTCGAGGGACAACCGCCGGAAGAAATCCAGATCCTCGGCCGGCAGGCCGAGCAGCGTCGAGATGATTCGCGTGGGAAATTCGAAAGTCAGCGCCTTCACCAGATCGGCATGCCCGTCGTGCTTGATTTCGTCGACCAGCTGATCGCAGACCGGCCCGATGACCGACGGTTCCCACCGCTCCAGCGCGGTCGCCCGGAACGCCTTGGCCACCAGGTTGCGGTGGTCGTGGTGTTCCCTGCCGCCCATCGCCAGGATGGTGTGTCCCATCACCAATCCGATCGTCTTGTCGTAGGCGGCGGAGGTGAAGATCCGGTCGTCGCGGAAGGCTTGAGATACACCGTCGTAATCGAACAGGACCCACTCGTCGCTGGGCCGCAGCTCTTCCGGCAACTGCGTGTTGTCGTTCAGCGAGCCGTGCCACACCGGGTCGGTGTGCCGCATGTGTTCGAAGAACGGGTAGGGACTGGTTTCGCCGGTGAAATCGAGTGAGGGTACGACGGGCTGACCATTCGGGCCAGTGCTGAGCGTCATCAGCGCTCCTCCTGAGACAACCGATAAGGCCGTTCACGCGGACCGGATCGCGAGTGGCCGCGAATTTCACGGCGGGGGTAACCGAGCTGAAAATAGCTATCATAGTATAGATAGCAACGAAGCCCAACGACCGGGATCCGCCGGGGCGGACTGCGCCCGATCGCGGGGTGTCGAAGACCGGGCGGATAGGGCCTCATTTCACCGCGACGCCGGCTCGCCGGGCTTGATTCGCGGCGCCGAGCACCTGATGTGTCAGTGCCTGAAAGCGCAGGTCTACGTTGAAGGAGGTTTCCGTTGGGGCCCACCTTCGAAGACCACCGATGAGCCCGCACGACGAGCCCGGAAAATGAGTTGATATGACACAGACGAATTTGGCGCGGCCGCACGGCCTCAACCGCATCGATCCGGTGCTCCGCGACGCGGCCGTCGAGCTGGGCGCCTTCGAATTCCGTGCCGAGACACTGCCCGCCGAGCGGGAACACGCCAACCTGCTCGCCGCGCGGCGCGCCGCGGCCGCCGATACCACTGGTGTCTCGGTCGATTCGCGATCGATCGCCGGTCCCGACGGTCAACAGCTCGGCCTGCGTTTGTATCGCGGCCGCAGCGAATCCTGCGCGCCGGTGGTGCTATACGCCCATGGCGGCGGGTTCGTCACCGGAAACCTGGAAACCGACCATGCGCACTGCGTGGAGCTGGCCCGTGACGGCAATTGCCTGGTGGTTTCGGTGGACTACCGCCTGGCCCCCGAAAATCCATGCCCGGCGGCGCTCGACGACGTCGAGGCGGCCCTCCGTTACGCCATCGAAAACAGCGCGGAGCTGGACGCCGACGCCGGCCGCATCGCCGTAATGGGCCGCGACGCCGGTGCTGCACTGGTCGCGGGTTTGACCCAGCGCATGTTCGATCAGGAAGGTCCACCGATCCTGATGCAGATCCTGCACCAGCCGATGCTCGACTCCGACGCCACGCCCTCGCGCCGCGAATTCCAGCGCACCCCGGGCCTCAACGGCCCGGCCGTGAGTCGGGCGTGGAACCACTATCTGGGCCACGCCAGCGCCAACGGTCAGCACGTCCCAGCGCACCGCGCCAATCTCGAAGGCCTGCCGCCCACGTTCGTCAGCTGCTCCGAGATCGACCCGTGCCGCGACGAGGCCATCGACTATGCCAACCGGTTGTTGCACGCGTACGTCCACACCGAACTGCACGTGATCGCCGCGACCTTCAACGGCTTCGACTCGATGGTCCCCGATTGGGTTGTTTCCCAGGAGAATCGGGCGCTGCACGCGCAGGCGGTGCGCCGCGTGTTCGCCATGTAGCGCAACCGTCTCGAAATACGTGCTGGTCTACGCCGTTACCGATCGAACTCCGGTATCTCTTACCGTATTGCGCGTTGCTAACATCAGGATCGCCAGCCAACCGAGGACCGATCGGGCGGATGATCAAACACACAAGCCGTTTCCGTTGCAGCCGCAGCGTTCGAATGTCACGAAGGACCCCCTCGGCACCATGACCACCCTCGACTCTCCCGAAAAGATCCTCTTCACCTCGACCACCCAAGCGTTCCTGGAAAAGGAAGCGCCGCTGCGCCGGGTTCGGGAGCTGCACGCCGCGGGTACGTCGTTCGACCCCGCGTGGTGGCGGCGCGCCGCGGAACTCGGCTGGACGGGCCTTCTCGTGCCGGAGGAGCTGGGCGGCGGAAGCGTCTCGGAGAACGGCTTCGCCGATCTGGCGATGGTCGCCGAGCAACTCGGCAAGACGGTGGCCCCTGGACCGCTGTATCCCGTGAGCACCGTGCTGGCCGGACTTGTCGAGTGCACAAACCCCGGCGAGCACGCCGACACCATCGAGGCGCTGATATCGGGTGACTCCGTGGCGTCGTGGGCGGTCTGCGAGCCGGGCGAGGGCTGGGCGCCGCTGAATCCCTCGGTCACGGCCACCGAAACCGATTCCGGTTACCGCATCGACGGCGTCAAGGACCGCGTCGAGGCGGGCGCCCAGAGCGCGGCGCTGCTGGTGGTGGCGCGCTGCGGCGCCGATCCCGCCGAGATTCGTCAGTTTCTCGTTCCGACGGACGCCCCGGGGGTCCTTGTTGAGCCCCAGCAGTCGGTGGATCTGGTCAAGCAATACGCCCGGGTGCACTTCGACGGCGTCGTGGTGCCGCGGTCGGCGGCCATCGGCACCGCCGACGAGACGGCTGCGCTCGTCGAACGACAAAGCCAGATCGCCCAGGTCCTGCAGTGCGCGGAGGTGGTCGGTGCCCTGCAGACGGTGTTCGACTTCACCGTGCAGTGGGCGCTGGACCGACACACGTTTGGCCGTCCGCTGGCGTCGTACCAGGCCCTCAAGCACAGATTCGCCGACATGAAGCTCTGGCTGGAGGCCTGTCGCGCCACCACCTCCGCGGCGGTCGCCGACGTCGCCGCCCGCGTGCCGGAGGCGAATGTGTCAGCCAGCATCGCCAAGTCCTACGTGGGCGAGATGGCGGGTCAGATCGTGCAGGCGTGTGTGCAGATGCACGGCGGCATCGGCGTCACCTGGGAACACGACCTGCACCTGTACCTACGCCGGATCACGTTGTACCGCGGCATGTTCGGGACGCCGGAGGAACACAATCTGCGCGTCTACGAGTTCGAGAAGGCGGGTCGTTCGGGGAAATGATCAGCTTCCGATGACGCCGACCGAATCCGTTGCACAGTTCGCCGCCCGAGCCAGGGCATGGCTGGCGGACAACATGCCCGCCGTCGACAGTGAGGCCCCACCCGCCGCACCGCGCGACGAGGAACGGTCGTGGCTCAGGGCCAGGGAACTGCAAAAGCGCTTGTACGACGGCGGATTCGCCGGCATCTGCTTTCCCCGTGAGTACGGCGGCCTCGGTCTGGACTACGAATACCAGAAGGCATTCGACGCCGAATCCCTCGGCTATGAGATGCCGCTGATTCTCAACACCCCGACATTCACGATCTGCTGTGCCACGCTGCTCGACACCGGCAGCGAAGAGCAGAAGAAGCAGCACATCGCCGCGGCGTTGCGCGGCGAGGAAGTGCTCGTGCAGTTGCTGAGTGAGCCCAGCGGCGGATCCGACCTGGCGGGTGTCCTCACCCGTGCCCAGCGGCGCGGTGACCGCTGGGTCATCAACGGCGCCAAGACCTGGAGCACGAGTGCGTTCGCCGCCGATTACGGCCTGTGCCTGGCCCGCACCGACTGGGACGTGCCCAAGCACGAGGGCCTGACGATGTTCCTGGTGCCCATCGCCCACCCGGGAATTACATTGCGGCACATCACGATGCTGAGCGGTTCGAAAGAATTCTGCGAGGAGTTCCTCGACGGTGTCGACGTCGGAGATGACGCCGTCGTCGGAGAGGTCAACGGCGGCTGGGCGGTGGCGTCCCGGCAGCTCTACCACGAACGCCGGGCGGTGGGTCAGGGGTCCGAGTTCGCCAGCGGCAGCGGCAGCGAGGGCGGCAATGCGATTCCGGTCGACTACGTGGCGCTCGCGGAGAAGACCGGGCACGCCGACGACGAACGCGTGCGCGAGATGGCCGGTCGCGCCCTGGTGCACCGCGCGGTGGCAGAGCAACTGATCGGGCACGTCTATCGCTGTGTCAGAGACGGCGTTTTGCCGCCCGCCGCCGGAACGCTCATCAGGCTGTTCCACTCCGAGACCACGACCACCGACGTCGACACGGCGCTGGCGATCGCGGGAAGTTCCGGCGTGGTGGGGGAGCAGGGCGCCGGACTCGAAACGGGTCTGCGGTATCTGTCCCGACAGACCGTCGCCATCGGCGGTGGCACAACGGAGATGGCCCGCAACGTCATCGGCGAGCGGGTGCTGGGCTTCCCCCGCGAATACGCCGCCGACCGCGGGGTGCCGTTCAACCAGGTACGGCACGGCGAGCGAGCCGATCGGGCCTAACCCTCGGCGACGAGATTCTCGGCGAGGCCGCCGACCACCGGGAGCTGCACGAGCGACAAGACGTGATGCGCCGGGCTTCCCGGCGGGGCCACCAGCACGTACTCGCTGCCCTGTCGGCGCGCTCGCTCGCGGGCGGCCGCCAGCGCGCTGACACCCGCCGATCCGAGATGGGTCACGGCGGTGAGGTCGACCGTCAACGGTGCGATGCCGGAGCGACTTTCGACAGCGATCTGACGGTCGAGGGTCGACGCGGTATTGGAGTCGACGTCGCCGCTGACCGCGATGCGGCCCGGCTCGCTGACCTCGGAGGCGAATTCCGCGCTGGCCGACCGCCGACCGGTCGCCCGGGCGACCGATGAATCCGTGACGAAGTTCGCCGGCCGGGAAAGTCGGTGCGTCACGGTGGCGGTCGTGCCGTCGGCTCCACGACTGACGTGCGCCTCCGACACCAGGGCCTCGGCCATGGCGAGGCCGCGGCCGCGGCCCGTCTCGCCCTCGCGGTGGTCCTTCCACCGGCCATGATCGGTCACCGACGCGTGTAGGTTGCCATCCCCGGACAGCGTTGCCTCGACGACAACGCCGTCGGGAACCTCTGTGCCATAACCGTGCTCGACCGCGTTCTCGACGAACTCCGAGATCGCGTGCACCACATCGGAGATGTCGTCGGTGTCGGCGCCGATCTCCGACAGCCACTGCCTAAGGCGGGACCGCACCGTACGCGCGGCCTGGATGGTCGCATCCACTGTCAGGTGCAACGGTGCGGGCGGTGTGCGGCGTTGCGCCGCGAGAAGTGTCACATCGTCGCTGTAGCCCGTCGAACGCAGCAGCAATTCCAGTGTCTCCGAGCAGATTCGGTCGATCGGCCGGACCGATGACTCGATGACGAAGCCGCGCTGCCCGCCGACGATATCCGCGGTCAGCTCGGCGAATTCGGCGGTGCTGGCGCCCACCGGCCGACCGGGCCTTTCGATCAGGCCGTCGGTGTACAGCAGAATCGAGTCGCCCACGTCAAGGAATTCGGTGCGGACCGGGAAGCCGGTGCCGCTGCCGAGCGGACCCGCGCCGGAAGGCTCGAGATAACGGGCGGTTGCGTCCGCCGTCACCAACAACGGCGGTGGGTGCCCGGCGGTGCAGTAGCGGAATTCGCCGGTGCCGAAGTCGAGTGAGCCGATGCAGATCGAGGCGGTGTCCGAGCCGGGGACGTGCTTGCGGAATCGGTCGACCGCCTCGAGTGCCTCGGCGATCGGATATCCCGCCAAGACCTGCATCCGCAGCGCGGTCCGCAGCTGCGACATCGCCGCCGCCGCTTCGACGCCGTGGCCGACGACGTCCCCGACGGCGAGCACCAGCCGGTCGCCGAGCGGTATCGCGTCGAACCAGTCGCCGCCGGCCGCGGTGTCCTGCGCTGCGACGAGATACTGCGCGGTCACGTCGGCGCCGGGGACGATGGGCACCGAGGATGCCAGCAGCGCCTGCTGCATGATGGTGGCGGAGTCACGAACGTTGCGATACCGCTCGGACATCTCCTCGAGGCGTGCGTCGGCGGCCATCCGGGTCTGCACCCGGCTCGTGACGTCGACGAAGGCCAGCTGTACGCCCTCTATCGAGCCGTCCGCCGCGCACCGTGGCGTGACGATGAAGTCGAAGAAGTGCTCCTGCGCGCTGCCCGCGCCTTCGAAGTCGGCCTGAACCCGCCACTCGGTGCCGGATTGCGGCTCGCCCGTTTGATACACCCGATCGAACATTTGAAAAATCTGCTGGCTCTCCAGCTCTGGATAGACCTCGCGTGCGAGTAGCCCGATTGGGTCGATTGGCGGGCCGAGTGCGCGGTAAGCCGCATTGACCGCGACAAACCGGTGGTCGGGCCCTTCGAGTCCGACCAACAGCGCGGGAACATTCTCGAAGACGCGGCGTACGTCGTCTGCCGCACCGACGGTTCTGTCCCAGTCGTTTTCGGCCACCATCCGACCGTTCCTCCTAGCGGCCTCCGGGCAGCCCGCGAAGACGGGCCGAGTCGGAACCGGTTCAAAAGGGCGGACCTATTTGCACACGTAGTTGTTCACATTAGCAACCGTTGTCGCACGCGTGTTGCCTCGGTTTGATGCCGGTCTAGGTGGGTGCGGGTGGTCGTGGTCGATCTCGTGGCGCGGCGCAGCCTGATCCGGTTTGCCCTTCGCGGATTCATCACAACCGCAACGTCTTCCGGCTCGCGCGGCGGCACCGATCAGGCTGAGATCGGCTTTTTGGCCGGCGCGGAAACCTTCATGAGTTTCATCAGGTTGCCGCCCATGATCTTGGCGATGTCGGATTCGGAGAAGTCGGTGAGTTCGTCGACGAAGGAGATGGGGTCTTTCAGGCCTTCGGGGTGTGGCCAGTCGGACCCGAACATCACCCGGTCGGTGCCGACCATGTTGACGATTTCGGTGAACCGGTCCTCCCAGAACGGGGTGATGTACACGCACCGCTTGAACGCCTCGATCGGATCCTCGCTGAACGACTGCGGCATCTTCTTGTAGACGCCCTTGAGGCCCTTGAAGAGATCCGGCACCCAGTCGGCGCCGTTTTCGATCGACAGGATCCGCAGTTCCGGGTTGCGCGACAGCGCGCCGTGGCACACCAGCGCACCCATGGCGTCGAGGATCGGCCGGTGGCCCATTGCGAAGCTGCGGAACGGGGTCGGCTTGAACGGCAGGAACTCGTCACCGGGTTCCCACACGTTGGCGAATTCGGAATAGCCGCTGTCCGAAGCGTGCATCGACACCGGGATCTCGGCCTTGATGCAGGCCTGCCAGAACGGGTCGAACTCCTCGAGCCCGAACGATCGGCTGCCGCGGAAGCCGGGCACCGGCGCCGGGCGAACCAGGACGGTGCGCGCGCCGCGCTCGAGGCACCACTGCAGTTCTTCCAGGGCGCGGTCGACGATCGGCAGCGTGATCACCGGGGTGGCGAAGATCCGGTCCTTGTAGTTGAACGTCCACTGCTCGTGCATCCACTCGTTGAGCGCGTGGATGACGTCGTGGGTCATCTCCGGGTCGTCCTTCATGCGTTCCTCGACCAGGCTGGCCAGGGTCGGGAACATCAGCGCATAGTCGATGCCGAGTTCGTCCATCACTTCGAGGCGCGCGCCCGGCTCACGGAAGGCGGGGATGGCCTTCATCGGCTCGCCAAGGATCTCGCGGTAGCTCTTGCCCTGCGCGCCGTTGCGGAAGTAGTCCTCCTGGGCGCCCGGCTTGGCCACCTTCTCGAAGGTGGGGTTGGGGATGTATTCGCTAATGTGGCCGCGCACAACGATTTTGGTGCGGCCGCGAACCTGCACGTAGTCGATGACGTTCTTGCGCTTGTCCGGAAGGTATTTGGTCAGTGCTTCCTGTGGCTCGTACATGTGGTTGTCGGCGTCGAACACGGGGAAGGAAAGTTCGCGCGAGGGCATGGCGATCTCCTTGGGAAAAGTCTGGATTCTCTGTCGCTGGTAATGACGTTACCACTTCTGCGCAATTAGCTGTACCGGATTCGCGGACCCCGGGCGGCTCAGGCGTCCGGCCAGCTAGGAAGCTTCGGTGTGGCGCCCTCGATGACGGCGAAGTTGACGGTCGCCGTCGCCAGCAGCTCGTCGTCGCCGTCGCCGTAGATGTCGACTTGCATGACCATTGCCCGCCGGCCCGAACGCAACATCCGGGGCACAGCGAACGCCGCGCCCTGCCGTACCGGCCGCAGATAGCGGATGAACAGATCCGCGGTGGTCATCGTGGTGCCCGGCTTCAGATAGTCCAGCCCGAATTGCCCGCCCGCCACATCCACGAGCGTGGCGATCAGCCCGCCCTGCAGCGCGCCGGACGTGTTGACGACGGCGGGACTCACCGGCATGGTCATGGCGAATTCGCCGTTGCGGGTGCTGGGGCGCATGCCGATTTGGCTGAACAGCTCGGCCAGCGAGGGGGCGGCCGATTCTTCGTCGGTGTCGCGGATGCCCAGGGCGCGGCTGCAGAAGTCGTAGAGCTGGCCGACATCGACCGGTGTCCCGTTCAATTCCGAACCGAGCCAATGCAATCGCTGCGCACCCATCATCGTCTGCATGACGATCGCGGCCGCCGCGCCGACGTCCAAGCCCGGGTTGAAAACGCCCTCGGTGATGCCCTGCCCGACGATGTCGCGAATCAAGCCGTGCAGCGGAGAGAGCACCCGGGCGTATTCGCGAGGCCGAGTCTCGGCCAGGTGCTGGTTGTAGAGAGTCAACGCTCGATTGAGGCTGTCTTGAGTGCTCGATTCCGGCTGCTGGCTGACCCTGTCGATCAGCAATTTCAATGCCGCGGTGCTGTCCAACGCCGTGGTTTCGGCGCGCCACGTCTGCACCGATTGAGCGATGGTTCGATCGAACAGCGCCAGCAGCAGTTCGTCCTTGCTGCTGAAATGTTGGTAAAAGGCTCGCAGCGACGTCTTCGAGCGCGCGACCACCTCTTGAACGGTGAAGTCCGTGCGTCCCGTTTCGCCCAGTATCGCGACGGCGGTTTTGATGAAGCGGTCGCCGCGAGTGATCTTCACTTCGTCTTTGGGGTCGGCCATCAGCGCTTGGTCCCCTTCCAGAGCGCGCAGGTCGCGCTATGAGAATGAGGTTACCGCGACTGACCGCCGCGCGAGATGGTGCTTACGCCTTCGGGCAGAAGATGCCGAGTATCTGCTGGCCGTTGTCCCTGGTGATGAGCGCCGGTGGCGGTGGAGGCTTCGGCGGCGGGTTGTCCCCGTCTCAGATCATGTCGGAGACGTTGCCCATCCCGGGCCACAGGGAGTAGTAGGTGTGGCAGACGTTCAATGTCCCAGAGTTACCGCTCGGCGGAGGGGGCTGGCCCGGGCCGACGTCACCTCCGTGTGACGCCTTCGGCTTCGTGCGCCAATGCCGCTGCTAGGCGCTTATAAGAGGCTTCGATCCTGGTCTTCATCAGATTTTTTGGAAGGCCGGGAATGCGCGGTAGGAAAGTTACGGTCCATATGATCAGCGATCCGTCCGGCCGCTCTTCGATGCGAATGTCACCCCGGTAGTCCTTCAGCGGCGTATACCACGGAAACGATGCGACATAGGCATGGTGATGCGGTCGCGTTCCATCGACGACCGTATCGCGTATTACGCTGTGCCCGATGCGCATTCGTCTGATGCCACCGATTGCAGTGTCAGGCTCTCCGTGCCGCTCCCAGGATGCGGCGGACACGGTAGGCAGGAAATCGGGCCAACGCTCGACATCCATAAGCACGTCATATACCGCTGCAGGTTTTGCGCGAGAGAGTTGTTCGACCCGGCATGACAGCGACCTACTCATGCTGCCGAAACGTACTCCAGGAGCTCAGCCGAATGCGGTGATTCAGGCGAATCTGCGTCAGAATGGCGGCGGGTCATCGTCGCGGTCTGCGGGAGGGGCGGGTCCGGCTGAAGCGGCCTGGCGGGCGGATCGGCGGGCTTGCCGTATTACGCGGTTGTGCCGGCGTTCGCCGGCAATGTACTTCGCGCGGTTCTCGGCGCGGGTGCGCCGCCGCTGCGGCATCATCGCGGCACGATCGGTGAGGCGGTCGGGCAGTCGAGGCTGGGCGATTTCACCGGTTGGCGCGCACAAGGACGGAAACAGGAGCGCACTGCCCGGGGTGGTCACGTATGTGTGCCCCGACGGGGCGCGCCAGATCACCGTGCCGTCAGGCAGCTGCTGATCCTGCCATCCCCAGAAGGTTTTGATCAGATGATGTTGTCGGCAAAGGCATTTGAGGTTGGAGGCGTGCGTCGCGCCGCCTTGAGAATGAGGAATCGTGTGGTCGAGATCCGCTTCGGTCGCGGGGCGGTCGCACCCGGGAAAGCGACACGTCAAATCGCGGCAGCGCACGAATTCGGCCAACGCCTGCGAAGGGACGTACCCGCGCTCCGGCGGTGCGTCGCCGGGATGCTTTACGGGCAAAAGCGTTGCTGAGCCGGCAAGCTCAGCGATCAGCTCCGCAGGGATAAGCACGTCGGTCCCGATCATCGAACCGTGGTCAGGCGAAGCGCCGTCGATGGTGCACTGATTGGCGACCACGTGGATAACCACCGGGTTCGCCGGGGTCGCGCCTGACGGACACGTCGGCTGCCCGCAACGGCACTGCAGCCTTTGGGCTCCGGCCGCCAGCGCCCCCATCGCGTCAGCGCGGCGCTGTTGCAGGGTGCGCGGATCAGCCTCGCATACTGTGGCGGCCAAGGCATTCAGCCGCGCATCGACGGCGTGGGCATCGGTGGCGAAGAGTGTGCCGTGAACCTCGGACAGGCCCTCGCCTCCATCCCAAATGGAGAACTCACGACCCGCCTGGTGCTCGCGGCGCCGCCGGACCGCGTCGCGATCGGCCCGGGCCACGATCCGGTCCACCGCAGCTGCCAGGCGTCCGCGCGTCATCGTCGGCCATCGTTGGACTCGCAGCGCGAGCGCAGCGTCGACCGCGGCCATGACCTCGGCATCGTTGATCAAGTCGGTGCGGAACACGATCGTCTGGAACGTGGAGTAACTGATGTCACCGGAAACCAACGCGGAGCCCACCTTTGGCAGCCGATTCCGCATGGCCCGCGAATAATTCAGAAAACTCGACGCCTGCGCCTGGCTGATTCTCAGCGCCGCTGCGATCTCGGCGGAGATGGAATCCCAGGTGTCGGTGGCCCAGGTCTCGCGCTCCCCGTATTGGCGCAGCCGCAGCATGTCGAGCTCGCCGATTGCCACCAAGCGCTCACCGGCCGCTCGGTTCTCCGCGCGCGATGACGAACAGATCCGTTCCAGCAAGGCCGCGGACTCCGGCGTCGTGGCTGGATTGAGGCGCGCGACCATCGCGTCAAACCGGGCGATCACCTCCGGTGGCGACCCACGTCCCGTCGGTCCTTCGAACATACATTCGATTATACGTTGC
>NZ_JCALDT010000014.1:0-70616 GCF_059813005.1 Mycobacterium sp. NGS27 | reverse complement strand
CGAGTCGATGGTGCTGATCTCGGTCGTCGCCCTGGACGTGTTGCTGTTCTACGTCTTCTTCGAGGCCATGCTCATCCCGATGTACTTCCTCATCGGCGGCTTCGGCGGCGGCCCCGGCAGGTCGCGTGCCGCCGTGAAGTTCTTGTTGTACAACCTGTTCGGCGGCCTGATCATGCTGGCCGCGGTGATCGGGCTGTATGTGGTGACCTCGCAACACGGTTCGGGCACGTTCGACTTCCGCGAGATCGTGGCCGGCGTCGCCTCCGGTCGTTACGGCGCGGACTCCGGGGTGTTCAAGGCGCTCTTCTTGGGCTTCATGTTCGCGTTCGCGATCAAGGCCCCGCTGTGGCCGTTCCACCGTTGGCTGCCCGACGCCGCGGTCGAGGCCACGCCTGCCACCGCGGTGCTGATGATGGCGGTGATGGACAAGGTCGGCACCTTCGGCATGCTGCGGTACTGTCTCCAGCTGTTCCCCGGCGCCTCAACGTATTTCCGCCCACTGATCGTCGTGCTGGCGGTCATCGGGGTGGTATACGGCGCAATCGTCGCCATCGGCCAGACCGACATCATGCGGCTGATCGCCTACACGTCGATCTCGCACTTCGGATTCATCATTCTGGGCATCTTCGTGATGACCAGCCAGGGGCAGAGCGGGTCGACGCTGTACATGCTCAACCACGGCCTGTCCACGGCCGCGGTCTTCCTGATCGCCGGATTCCTGATATCGCGGCACGGCAGCCGGGCGATCGCCGACTACGGTGGCGTGCAGAAGGTGGCGCCGGTATTGGCGGGCACCTTCCTGGTCTCGGCCATGGCCACCCTGTCACTGCCGGGCCTGGCGCCGTTCATCAGCGAATTCCTGGTGCTGCTGGGCACTTTCAACCGCTACTGGCTGGCCGCCGCGTTCGGGGTCACCGCGCTGGTGCTCTCGGCGGTCTACATGTTGTGGCTGTACCAGCGCGTGATGACCGGGCCGGTCGTCAGCGGCAACGAGAAGATCGGCGACCTGCGCGCGCGCGAATTGATAGTGGTCGCACCGCTGATCGCGCTGCTGTTGGTGCTCGGCATCTACCCCAAGCCCGTGCTCGACATCATCAACCCCGCCGTCGAGAACACCATGACCACCACGGGTCAGCATGACCCCAAGCCGACCGTCCCGGTGGGAACACCCAGACCGGCCGAAGCACACCGGACCGCCGAAGGACCGCGATGACCCTGCCTACCCCGAGCATCCAGTACTTCCTGCTCTGCCCGACGCTTATCGTGTTCGGCGTGGCTGTGGTGGGCGTCCTCGCAGAGGCGTTCCTGCCCAGGCGAATTCGCTACACCGCGCAGGTGGCACTCTCGCTCGCCGGTTTGGTCGCCGCCTTCGTGGCGGTCATCGCCGTGAGCCGCTCGGTCCAGATCCCGGGCCGGGTAGCGGTTTTGGGCGCCATGGCCATTGACCGCCCGACGCTGTATCTGCAGGGCACGGTGCTGCTGGTCGCAGTGATGGCGGTCATCTTCATCGCCGAGCGCGCCCAGCCCAAAGCGGAGAGCAAGGTGTCCGTCGGGGTCGGCAGGGCCGGCTCGGGCGGCCTGGACTCCTTCACGCCACAGGCATCGGCTGTGCCCGACGGCGACGCCGAGCGCGAGGCAGAGCGGGCCGGGGCCGCCCAGACGGAGCTGTTCCCACTGGCTCTGCTGTCGGTCGGCGGCATGATGGTCTTCCCCGCATCCAATGACCTGCTGACCATGTTCGTCGCGCTGGAAGTGTTGTCCCTGCCGCTGTACCTGATGTGCGGACTGGCCCGTCATCGCCGCCTGCTCTCGCAGGAAGCGGCGATGAAATATTTTCTGCTGGGCGCGTTTTCGTCGGCGTTCTTCCTCTACGGCGTCGCCCTGCTCTACGGCGCGACCGGCACGCTGCTGCTGACGGGCATCCGTGATGCGCTGGCCGCGCACGGCGACACTTCGATGGCGCTGGTGGGTGTCGCACTGCTCTCGGTTGGCCTGCTGTTCAAAGTCGGTGCCGTTCCGTTCCATTCGTGGATTCCCGACGTGTACCAGGGCGCGCCGACGCCGATCACCGGGTTCATGGCGGCGGCCACGAAGGTCGCGGCTTTCGGTGCGCTGCTTCGGGTTATCTATGTGGCACTGCCGCCGCTGCACGATCAGTGGCGCCCGGTGCTGTGGGCCATCTCGATCCTGACCATGGCGGTCGGCACCATCACCGCGGTGAACCAGACCGACGTCAAACGCCTGCTGGCCTATTCGTCGGTCGCCCATGTCGGATTCATCCTCACCGGCGTCATCGCCGACAACCACACCGGCCTGTCTTCCACGTTGTTCTATCTGCTGGCTTACAGCTTCAGCACCGTCGGCGCGTTCGCGATCGTCGGCTTGATCCGCGACGCCGACGGAGTCGAGGACGCGACCCTCTCGCACTGGGCGGGGCTGGGGCAGCGCTCACCCATTGTGGGCGTGATGTTTTCGATGTTCTTGTTGGCGTTCGCCGGCATCCCGCTGACGAGTGGGTTCGTCAGCAAGCTGGCGGTCTTCAAGGCCGCCGCGCAGGGCGGCGCGGTGCCCCTGGTGATCGTCGGTGTGGTCGCCAGCGGGGTCGCCGCGTACTTCTACGTGCGGGTGATCGTGTCGATGTTCTTCACCGAGGCGACCGAGGATACCCCGCACGTGGTCGCGCCGGGCATCTTGAGCAAGGCCGCCATCGCGCTGTGCGCCGCGGTCACGGTGGCGCTGGGCATCTTCCCGCAGCCGCTGCTCGATCTCGCCGACCGGGCCGCCGAGCTGCTGCACTGACGCGCCGGCCGAATTCCTAGAACTGTGTTCTCACTGACGGCTGCAGGTGCTCGCCTGCTACCCAGTTCTGCGCGCGAGGTCGTCGCGCGCAGACTTGGCCTGTTCGGGCGTCAGCAGCGGATTTGAATAGATGTCGACCAAGGTGGCCGCGACCCGCAGATCGCCCTCCGCGGCGTTGATGTCCACGCCCAAGCCGCGCGATATGTGATCGTGGAGCAACGGCACCGCAAGAGCCATTGCGGTGATGAGCGTGGCACGCGACTTGGCGTCGACATCGGCGGGCTCGGCACGATGTTCATCGGCCGAGGCAAGCCATTCCTCGGTCATCGACACCAGTGCGTCGAACAGCTCACCGGCTCCGCCCTCGACCAGGGCACGGGTGATGTAGTCCTGGTATTGTCCAAGAGGAATGCGGGCTGAAACATAGTGCACGTCACCGTGTTTGGCGTTGTCCTGCACCTGGGCGTTGAGGTCGCGCATGGTTTTGACAAGGTAATCGTCGCACGCTTGACGAAGCTCCTGCTTGGAACCGAAGTGGTGCCGCAGCAGCCCGGACGACACCCCTGCCGCCGCGGCAATGCTGCGGATAGTCGCCCTTTCGTATCCTTTTTCGCCGAACTCGCGCAGCGCTGCATGCCTGATACGGGCGCGGGCAGTGAGATCGGCAGGATCCGTCGTGGTCATCGCCACAGACTACACGTCTGGACAATAAAATACACAGCTGTATAGTCGAGGACGATCGAAGTTCAAGGAGGCACGGCTATGGGCATTGACACCAGCGCCATCACCGCGGAGGAAGAGACCGCATTTTTGACTTTGAAGGCACGCGCGATCAACAACGGATGGGCACGCCCCATCCTGCCCGACCCAGGTGCCGCCGATGCTGTGACAAAGATCGACTACGACTTCGACGGCCTGGGGCTCGTGACGCCCGTGGTTTGTCAAACATCCCTGCGCGCAAAACTTCTCGACGACCGAGTGCGCGCGTTCATCGCCCAGTACGCCGACGCCGTGGTGGTCGATCTGGGCGCGGGGCTAGACGACGGGTACGCCCGTGTCGATCCACCGGACACCATCGACTGGTACAGCGTCGAGCTGCCCGGGCTGGCCGCCCTGCGCGACAAAGTGATGCCACCGGGACCTCACGAACACACCATCGGAATCTCCGTGACCGACCCTGAGTGGATATCGGGGATTCCGGCGAACCGCCCCGCGATCGTCGTCGCCGACGGATTGTTCCCCTTCCTCAACAAGGAGCAGATCATCGCGGTGATGCGTGCGATCACCGACCACTTCCCCGCCGGACAACTGACGTTCAACGACTACGGACGCATGGTGATTGGCGTGTGGATCTCAAAGTTGTTCCCGCAGCAGATGTTCAAGAAGGTGAACCAGCTCCGTGCGTTCGAGGGTTACAACGACCCCCACACGCCGGAACGCTGGAACCCCAAACTCAAGCTCGTCGAGGAGACCAGCCTGACGAGTGTGCCCGAGGTGGACCTATTTCCGACGTGGTTGCGAATCTCGACACGGATGGCGGGGTGGAGCAAGTCGACCGCACGGTCTGCGCGCATCCTGAGGTTCAGCTTTTAGTATCTTCGGAGTGCTCTGGTGCCCCTCCGTTGCGTGTGGCATCACCGGTCAGCTCATGAACGGCCGGATGGCCAACAGGTAGATCACCAACGCCCCCAGCGGGGCCACCAGCGGCAACCACGGCAGCTGCAAGGGAAACGACGTCGCGACCAGCCCGGCGAACGTAAACCCCACGGCGCCGGCCGCCGTCGGCCAGCTGTCCAGCACCACCGGGGCGGACGCGCCGGCCGCATGCCGGCATACCAGGTAGGCGGCGCCCGACAGACCGGACAGCGCGACGAATATCACCGGCGGGTTGGACAGCATTGCGGTGACCGCCGCGAGCAGCACGGCAACCGTTGCGGCGGGGCGAAATACAATGCCGACCGCGACCGCGATCAGCGCCGCCGCCCAGGCGGCCACCGCCGCGGCATGCCAACCGTCGGCGGCCAGGCCCACCATGAGCAGACCGAAGCCCGTCGCGAACGCGGGCGCTCCCACCCGCGTCAGCGCGCTCGTGCCGTTATCCACGAAGCCTCCCCCGCACACGCCGGCGGCGATCCGGCAGCACACCCATGGACTGCTCCAGACCGCTATCGCCCGGCCACGACACGATGTCCACCCCGATCGTGGCCATGTCCCGGTACATGGCGGAGCGCTGCAGCGCCCACATTTGATCCACCAGGGGATCCTGTTCGTCTTCGAACGGCGAACGATCGAGAATGTCGACGGCCAGCACGACATGGCCGCGCTTACGCAGATCGATCAAGGCCAAGGCGAATTCGGTGTCGAGCAGGGTGGAGAACGCGATGACGATCGCCCCCGCGGGAACCGCCGCGCGCGGCGCCAATGTGCCCGTGGTGTGTTCGAACCGGTCGCCGGCGTTCAGGACGGTGTCGAGCACCCGATAGAACTGACGCTGCCCGATGTCGGCGCCGAGCCAGCGCGGGCGGTTACCCCCGAGGGCGACGATGCCGGCGCGATCACCGTGGCGCAACGCGGTTTGCACCACTTGCGCCGCTCCGCGCACGACGCGTTCGGTGGCCTCGGTCGCCGGACCCGCGGGCTGCCGGTACCCATCGATCAAGACCACCACATCGGCGGCGCGGTCCGTCAATCGCTGTGTCACGTGCAATTGGCCACGACGCGCGCTCACCGGCCAATTGACCGCGCGCAGTTGGTCGCCGGGCACATACAGGCGAATGTCGGCGTACTCCACTCCCGGACCGACATGGCGGGTCAGGTGGGCACCCAACCGGTCGAGCAGCTCCGTCTGCGGAATGGGCGTCTGCTGTGGCGGCGTCAAGGGAAACACGATGACCTCGGCGGCCCCGACGGTGGCCGTCCCGGTGAGCAGCCCACCGCGCGCAACGACGTCGATGCGAACCCCGATCGGATACCGGCCCCAGCGCCGCGCGGTCGCCGTGACGGTTTTCTCCTGAGCCGCATCGGATTCGGCGATTTCAAGCTCCATGCCCGCGATGTCGGGGACCGTGACCTGTACCGCAGAAGTCCCATCTTCTTCGGTTGCCCACACCCTGATGTGCGCCTGCTCGTTTTCGAAGCAACGCTGGGCGTCGGGCTCGCCATGCACCCGGATCGTCGGGACCGGCCGCTGCCAGCTGATCGAGCACAACACGCCGAGCAGCGGTGCCGCGAAGGCGATCAGCTGCCAGCGGGCGCCGATCACGGCGGCGGCCATCGCAAACCCCGCGCACGTTGCGATCGCCCGTGTCAATTCTGATGCGCGCCAGCGGAACTCGACTGCCACGCTGGATCTCATGCCGGGTTCTCTCCGCCGCCGGCACCGGTTCGCGGCACGGGTAGGCGGTGCAGCAACTCCCCGATCACGTCGGCGCCCTGGATCTTTCGTACCCACATCTCGGGCCGCAGGGTGATCCGGTGCGAGACCGCCGCAATCGCGAGTGCCTTCACGTCCTCGGGGATGACGTAGTCGCGGCCGAGCAGCAGCGCGCGGGCGCGGGCGAGTTGCACGAGATCGAGTTCGGCGCGCGGGCTGGCACCCACCGCAACCTGCGGATGGTGTCGCGTCGCATTGGCCAGCGACACCACATAATGCAGGACGTCTTCGTGCACGGTCACCTGCTCGACCGATTCACGCATGGCCAGCAGGTCGTGTGCGTCCACGACTTGGTTGACCGTCGGTTCCGCCGAACCGCGTTCGAGGCGGCGGCGCAGCATCGAGGTCTCGTCTCGCTCGTTGAGATACCGCAGTTCCAGCCGGATCGCGAACCGGTCGAGTTGCGCCTCGGGTAGTGGGTATGTGCCCTCGTACTCGATCGGGTTGTCGGTGGCCAGCACGATGAAAGGCTCTGGCAGTTGGTGTGTTTCGCCGTCGATGCTGACCTGGCCTTCGGCCATCGCCTCCAGCAGCGCCGCCTGGGTTTTGGGCGGTGTGCGATTGATCTCGTCGGCCAGAAGCAAGTTGGTGAAGATGGGGCCGGGCCGGAACGCGAAGCGGCCGGACTGCATGTCGTAGATCGTCGAGCCGAGCAGGTCCGCCGGCAATAGGTCTGGGGTGAACTGCACCCGGGTGAATTGCAACCCCAGCGCGGCGGCAAACGATCTCGCGATCAGCGTCTTGCCCAGGCCGGGCAGGTCTTCGATGAGGATGTGGCCGCGCGCAAGGACCGTGGTGAGGATGAGCCGCAGCGCGGACCGCTTCCCCACCACCACGCGTTCTATTTCGTCGAGAATCGCCTCGCAGTGGGCGGTCGTGGTTGCGGCCGGCAGCGTCATGTTGGGATCGCGCCTCCTGTCATACCTGCTCCAGCTTTTGCAAAATCTCCTGCAGCGCCGCACGGCCCGGGCCGGGTTGGCGGTCACCGCTGCGAATGACGTTGTTGGGATTGACCCATTCCCACAGTTCCGGACCGAAGAGGATCCGGCCGGTCGCGTGGAAGGAAACAGGATCCTTGGACTGCCTTTGGCCGGTCGTCATCTCGTAGCGGCGCGCGAGCATTGGGCGCAGATGCCGGTCCCAATCGGCCCGGGTGGACTCCGACCACCGAATCGTCGTCTCGGTGTTGGACAGCCAGCGGCGCAACGAATCCCCGAGATCGTCAACGTCTGGCTCCGCGTCGGCATCGAATCCACGTGCCAGCGCACGACGCAGGCTCAGCAGCACCAGAGCCAGCCCTAGACCGGAGGCCGCCAACACCCATCGTCGATCATGCTGGGACAGTGCCAACAGTTCTATGCCGATGATCAGGCAAATGCCCAGGGAGATAATCTTTTTCATGCAACGCTCCGCGAGCCCAGCTCGTCGAGGACCAATTGAAGGACGCGCACCGCAACGTCGCGGTGGCCCTCGTTCATCACATGGGGGCTGAACCGCGCTTCAGCGAACAGGTTCACCAATTGGACGGCGTTGTCGGCGTGCAAAGCGTGGTGCTCCACCGCGCGGGCCAACACCTCGGTCGGAGTGTCGAATTCCTGGGGCACTGCGCCGGGAACCTGCGCGAGTTCACGTTCCATCGCCGCGTAGCAGGCGATGATCGCCTCGCGCGGCTCTCGGCTCAGGTCGGTCATCTCGGCCAATCCACGCTCGGCCGCTCGCGCCAGCGACTCCGAACGCGCCGGGGGCGGCGGGGGTTCCGCCGGCTCGTCGGCGATGCCCGGGACCGCCGGACGCCAGCGCCGCCGCGCCGACGCGACCGTCCCGGCGACGAACATCACCAACATGGCGACGGTGCAGGCGAGCAGGATTCCCAGCATGTTCTGCGATGCGTCGCGCGGACGGTTCGGATGCTGCGCCGGTGGCTGTGCGGGCGGCTGTGTCGACGGCGCTGCGCCGCTGTCGGGCGGTGACGGGCCGGGCGCGACGCCGTGGGGCAGGAAGCGGGTCAGCAATATCACGATCCCCAGCCACGCCACGATCACGGCGAGTCCGATCAACAGCACGCGCCAGCTGGGTCGTCCCCTGCCGGTGCCCAGCATGTCGGACAGCCCGCCAGCACTCGGCGCGGGAGTACGGGGATCCCGCAAGCGCGCGACCACGGCGACCGCGATCAACGCAAGCGTCACGGCGAGAATCGCTACCACGAAGGCCAGCGCCGCCCGGCCGCCCGACTCGCTGCGCGCCGCATCGTGCCGAGCCGGAAGGTAGCCGCGCAGGGCGGCGGCGACCACGAACAGCAGAACGATCAGGGCAACGACTCGCCCTGTCGGCTTGTCCATACCAGGCATTGGCACGCCACTCGATCGGTTTTTGCGCACTGGCTTTCCTCATACTTGCACGTCAGACGAGCATGACGCCAGGAAAGAAGCGGTGGGCGCTCGCGTCCTCGACTATTGGCGATTCGTCCCGGTTCGTCGCCGGTCCGCCGGTCGGACCTTGCCTATCCCCGTCGAGACGATCGACGCCGCCCTGTTGCCGCCGTGGGTGGCAGCGCGAATCGCCGCGTGCACCGACACCAAGTCACAGCTCGTCGGCGTCAATGCGTGACAGCACGATGTCAAATCTGTCGCGGCGCTCCAATCGCGCGAGGTCGCGAAGCCGCTTCGGGGCGCTAACATCCTTTGACCACAAGTAGCGCCACGGCCAGTAGTTGGCCGGCATCAGGTAGACGTGGTAACCGCGCTCGAGGTAGGGCCGCAGCACATCGATGGGTCGCAGCCGCGGATCGCTCCAGCATTTTGCCTCGACCTCGACAAAGATTTCCGCATCCGATGCGAGTTCATCGAGGGATGTCAGCATGCCGGTGAGCACGCGGTCTTCGGCGCTCTCCACATCAATTTTGATCAGGCGCGTGGTGGCCAGTTCCTCGCGAGTCACCAGTGATCCGAGCGGTGCGGCACGCACGCGGCCGTGTTCACGGAGTAGAGGGTGACCTTGAGCCGCTCGGGGGACCGTCGTAGAGCGGCCCAGAGAGAGGAAGCTGGGTCCGACGAACAGCGGAAGTTCCTCGTCGCGATCCGAGACGGCGGCACTGACCAGGCGTATGTTGGCGAGATCGTTCATCGCAATCGTTTGCCGTAGTGCGGTGTTCGCGATGGGAGCCGGTTCTATCGCCACAACGACGCCGCGCGGACCGACTAGTCTGCTGGCCATCGCGCTCTTGTACCCGACGTTCGCACCGACGTCGATGAAGGTGTCGCCGGGCCGCAATCGGCGGCGCAGGAATGCCGTGAGGTCGGGTTCCCACGTTCCGAATAAGTACACGAACGTCTGGACACCGTCTGGCAGCCGGCATCGAAAATGGATGCCGTCTTCGGTGGTGTGATCGACGGTGAGCGGCCGCAACAATGTGGCGCGGATCAATAGCACCAAAGCTACTGCGTAGTACGGCACTACTACCGGCAATCCCCGCATGAGGCGCTCGGCAACACCGACGTGTTCCTTATCGGTCCGCAGCGATTGTATGTATTTCCGCCATAGCGCCAACATCCGCGCCTCGATCATTTGCACAGCCTAGCCTCCGATAAGTCGATGCATGTGAAATCGCCACTTGCGGAGGGAAAATCGCGATTACCGGCATGTGTCGGCGAACGAACGACACATGCGTCTGGCCCTTAAGCCCACCCTCAAGGGTGACCTGACGAAAGACCGATCGATACCTCCTGGCTGACGCTTCTCGTCTGCCTAGTCACGAAAGTGCTTGCCCTGCAGAAGATAGAGACGATGAGTGATGTGCAAATCAGCTCTCGGCGAGCGCGCGGTCGGCCAGCGCCCCGATCGCCGGAGCCAATAGCCGGGAATAATCGCCGGTCAGGTGATTCCAGTCCGCGTACACGAGGGCGTTGCCGACGATGACGGGACAGCGGTCAGCGGTGCAGAACAGATCGGTCACGTCGGCGTACTGTCCGCCCGCGGCTTTGGTGGCGGCCGACTCACCCGCGATGCCGGACTCGTTCACCGCCCGCGATCGTGGCGGCGAGCAGGCTGTCGCGTCATCGAGATGCCCGGACAGGCAGACGGGAACCACCACATGAGGATCCGGGATCGGCCCGAGCACCAAGACTTGGGTACCGATGCCGCGCAGCTGCTGCACGAGGCGGGTCAAGCTGCCCATCCACGCCGAGTCATACGTCCTGAAATCGGGCACCCAACCGAAGCTGGACCCATACCCCCGCCACATGCTCACCACGACCAGTCGCGGCCGCTCCGCACGCAGCCGGGCGATGATCCGATCGCGCCACTGGTCGCAGTGCAAACTGCGCGTGTTTCCGATCGGTATGTCCATCAACGGGCAGCCCGCCTTCATCAGCATCTCCAGGCGCCAGCGCCGCTGGGTGCCCAGCTGTCGGAACGCGGGATTCCACATCATGGCATGTGAGTCGCCGACCAGGGCCACCGTGGTGGTGGAGGTGGTATCGCCGGTCGCGCATTCGGGTTGGTCGACTTGGAAAAAATCGCGCATGCAGCTGTCGAGGGTCATGGCTCTGAGTTGGTTTTCCGCATCTGCAAGCGCCGGGGTCAGATTCGACGGTACGGCTTTCAGGTCCGCGGATGCCGCGAGCGCGGTCTGCACTTGGGCGAACGCGCGCTGCACCGCCGCGTTGTAAGCGTCGATGTTGCGCCCCGTTGGAGGGGGCGATGCGTTGATGGTCGGCGCCGGAGCTGGTGCACCCCGGCCGACCGGAAGTGGCATCCATACCAGCAGCGCCACGCCCACACAGACCGCTAGAGCGGTGGCGCCGGCGCCCAGCGCGAGACTACGAAGCGGAGAGCGGCGTATGGCGGCGGCGAATCGAAACGGGTTCTCGATGAGATGCAGTGTCAGCACTGCCAGCCCGCCGGAGACGCATACCGCCGCCAACCTGCCGACCAAGCCCAGTGAGTGGCCCAGCAACGGCGCCGCGAGCACCAGAACCGGCCAGTGCCACAGGTACCACGAATACGACACCCTGCCGATCGCCCGCATCGGCGACAATGCCAGGACGCGCCCACATCCATAGGAGGGCGCGGCACAGCCGGCGCCGATCACCAGCGCCGCGCCCAGCACCGGCCAAAGGGCAGCAGTCCCCGGATAGGGCGTGGTCGTCCTCAGCAGGGTGCAAGTCAGCAAGATGATCGCCAGCCCTGCCCATCCCGCAATCGCGGCAAGCGTTGCCGGAAGCCGGCGCCAGTGGCCCGCCGTCAAAGCCACCAGACCACCCGCGGCCAACTGCCATGCCCGGGTGGGCAGCGAAAAGAACGCAAAGGAAGGCACCACGTAAGTGGCCGCCAGCGACAGCGCGAACGACACGACCGCGACCACCGCAAGGACCGCCAGATACGGGCGTTGCGACGAGGGTGCCTCGGCCTTGCTGCGGCGTCGCACGCGCCGGATGAGCCATGCCGTACCGATGATCATGGGCGGCCACACCAAATAGAACTGCTCTTCTACGCCCAAGGACCAGTAATGCAGGAACGGCGAGGGCAAGACAGCGGTGAAGTAGTCGACGGCTTGCAGAGTGAACCAGTAGTTCCCGACATACAGCGCGCTGGCGATGCCGTCCCCAAAAACGGTACGGGCCTGCAACGGAGGTAACACGATCGCCGAGACGATCACCGTGATGACGCCGACCGTGGCAGACGCGGGGAGCAGTCGGCGGGCACGCGCCCCGTAGAAACGGCGCAGCCGCACGGTGCCGACGGTGCTCACCTCGCGCCACAGCAGCCCCGTGATCAGAAAGCCGGAGATCACGAAGAACACGTCGACGCCGACGTACCCACCACCGACACCGGGCACGTCAGCGTGAAAAAGGACAACGCCCAACACCGCGACCGCGCGCAAGCCCTCGATGTCTGACCGAAAACTCGCCGGTGCCGAGCGCTGTCCCTGAAGCCCTTCGACGGAACTAACGTGGCTCTGGCCCAAGGTCACCAACTTCGTAAGAGGATGCGTCCTTCGAGTAGGGGCATTGTTACATTTCGCCACGCCGAGTGGACCGTTTTGCAGGGCATTCCGGACGCGCGCACCGGCGGCTCACGAACGCGCTCACGTGGCAACAAGCCCACGTCGAGGTCCAGCTGCCCGCCTAGTCCGTCGCGAAGGGACGAAAGCTGCCGTCGAGCACCTGGTGGTGACCGATGGTGCGCCCGGTGACCCTGGCGGGATCGACCAGAGCCAATTCGACCGCCGCGCGGGCGAATTCGTCCTGCGACGCGGTCTCATCGAAGTTGCGGGCATAGTACGAAAGCCCTGGCGTGAGAATCGGTTTGGAGGGCGATAGGGCATTGACCGCGATGTTGTGGCCGGCGAGATCGAAGGCCGCGCACTGGGTGAGGTGCTCGAGCGCGGCCTTCGATCCGCCGTATCCGGGCAGCACCCCGCCGCTGCGGTCGGCGTACGGGCCGTTTCCGGGCAATCGCGACGCGACCGAGGTGATGTTGATGATCGAGCCGCCCCCCGCCTCGATCATGTCGGGGCACACCAGCTGCATCAGCTCGTAAGCCGCGAACACCGCGATGTCGAAATGCCTGCGGTACGCCTGCAGGGGCGTGCTGACGAACCCGGGCCAGCCGGGTTTGACGGCGGCACCCGCTTTGGCGTGAGCACCCGCTTTGACGGCCTTGTCGCGTGGCCGCTCGCCGGATGCGGGTGGCCGCCCGGGGGCGGTGAAGGCCGCGTTGTTGATCAGAATCCCGATGGGGCCCAACGCCTGTCGCGCCGATTCCACCAGCCCGGCGACCTGATCGCGGTCGGTCAGATCCGCCCGAATCGGCACCGCACGCCCGCCGGCCGCCTCGATGTCGGCGACCGTGTCACCGATGGTCCCCGGCAGCCGTTCGTCCCACACCTCTTCGGTCCGCCCGGCGACCGCCACCGCGGCGCCGTCGGCCGCCAGGGCCAGCGCGATCGCCCGGCCCAGGCCGCGGCTACCACCGGTGACGATCGCGGCGCGGCCCGCCAGCCGCCCCGTCATCGCCGCACCCCGTGCACGACGATGGCCGTGGTTTGCTCCACCCACGCGTCGTCGAGTTCTTCTTCCGGGCGCAGCAGCATCCGCAGCATCGTCGCACCCCCGATCAACTCGATCAGTCGGTCCGGATCCACATCGGGATGGGCTTCGCCCCGGTCGACCGCCTCGCGCAGCCGCACCCGCACCGCGGTGAACAGGTCCACGAATCGCGACATCACCCGCGCATTGAGCGCGGGGTCGGCGGTCATGTCGGCGACCAGACCGGGCAGCGCGGCGCGCACCACCGGCGTGGTGAACACGTCGCGCGTGGCCTCGATCATCATCCGCATGTCGGCGGCGATATCCCCGGCCGGCGACTCCAGCGCGGTCGGGGCCGTCGGGAAGGCCGCCTCGTGCACCAACTCAGCCTTGCTCGACCAGCGCCGGTACAGCGCGGATTTCGTGGTGCCGGCGCGCTCGGCGACCGCCGCCAGACTGATGTTGGAATAGCCCGTTTTGACCAGCAGTTCGGCGGTCGCCGATAGGATCGCCGAGTCGATACGCGGATCGCGCGGGCGGCCGGCGCCGGAGGCCTTGTCAAGGCCGGACGGGTCTGCTTTCATAACGCTACCTACCGTATCGTAATTGCCTCAACGAAGGAGGCACCTTATGGCAACAGAACCGGCGGTCGACAACATCGACCGGCTCCAGCGCTCCAGCCGCGACGTCACGACGTTGCCGACGGTGCTGTCACGCTGGCTTTCCACCGTACTGCCGGGCGACGCGAATCCCGAGGTGATCGTGGAGAGCGGCGTGGACTCGACGGGCATGTCCTCGGAGACGATCATCCTGACGACGCGCTGGCAGCAGGACGGGCGACCGACCGAACAGAAGCTGGTGGCGCGGGTGGCGCCGACGGCCGAGGACGTGCAGGTCTTCCCCACCTATCGGCTCGACCACCAATTCGACGTCATCCGGAAAGTGGGCGAGCTGACCGACGTGCCCGTGCCGCGGGTGCGCTGGCTGGAGAACACCGGCGAAATCCTCGGCACACCGTTCTTCGTGATGGATTACGTCGAGGGCGAGGTGCCGCCCGACGTCATGCCGTATACGTTCGGCGGCAACTGGTTCGCCGATGCGCCCGCCGAGCGGCAGCGTGAACTGCAGGACGCCACCGTCGGCGTACTGGCCACGCTGCATTCGATCCCGAACGCGCAGAGCACGTTTGGCTTCCTCACCGAGGGGCAATCCGGCGACACCGCCCTGCGCAAGCACTTCAACTGGGTGCGGTCCTGGTATGACTTCGCGGTGCCCGACATCGGGCGATCACCGCTGCTGGAGCGGACCTTCGACTGGCTGGAAGCCAATTGGCCGGCCGAGGCGGCGGCCACCGAGCCCGTGCTGCTGTGGGGCGACGCCCGGGTGGGCAACGTGCTGTACAGCGACTTCCGGCCGGTCGCGGTGCTGGACTGGGAAATGGTGACACTGGGACCGCGTGAGCTCGATGTGGCGTGGATGATATTCGCACACATGGTTTTTCAAGAACTCGCCGGCCTGGCAACGCTGCCGGGGTTGCCGGAGGTGATGCGCGAGGAGGACGTGCGCGCCACCTACGCGCGGCTGGCCGGCGTCGAAGTCGGCGACTTGCACTGGTTTTACGTGTACTCGGGCGTGATGTGGGCCTGCGTGTTCATGCGCACCGGCGCTCGGCGGGTGCACTTCGGCGAGACCGAGAAGCCCGACGATGTCGAATCGCTGTTCTACCACGCCGGATTGATGTGGCGCTTGATCGGAGAGGACCAGTAATGCTCGGACCGCTCGACGAGTTCCCGGTACATCAGATTCCCCAGCCGATAGCGTGGCCGGGCTCCTCGGACCGCAACTTCTACGACCGCTCCTACTTCAACGCCCACGACCGCACCGGAGACATCTTCGTGATCAGCGGCATCGGCTACTACCCCAACCTCGGGGTCAAGGATGCGTTCCTGCTCATCAGGCGCGGCGACACCCAGACCGCCGTACACGTTTCGGACGCCATCGACCAAGACCGGCTCAACCAACGCGTCAACGGCTACCGCGTCGACGTCATCGAGCCGCTACACCAGCTACGGATCGTCCTCGACGAAACCGAAGGCATCGCAGCCGATCTCACCTGGAAAGGGCTTTTCGACGTCGTTCAGGAGCAGCCGCACATCCTGCGATCGGGCAACCGAGTCACGCTGGACGCGCAACGTTTTGCACAGTTGGGCAGCTGGAGCGGACACATCATCGTCGACGGTGAGGAAATCGCCGTCGATCCCAAGACGTGGCTGGGCAGCCGCGATCGGTCCTGGGGCATCCGTCCGATCGGCGAGGCCGAGCCCGCGGGCCGTCCCGCGGATCCGCCCTTCGAGGGCATGTGGTGGCTGTACGTACCAATGGCTTTCGACGATTTCGCGATCGTGCTGATCATCCAGGAGGAGCCCAACGGGTTCCGCTCGCTCAACGACTGCACCCGGATCTGGCGCGACGGCCGCGTCGAGCAGCTGGGCTGGCCGCGGGTCAAGATCCACTACCGCTCCGGCACCCGCATCCCGACCGGCGCGACCATCGACGCCACCACCCCAGACGGCACCCCGGTGCACTTCGACATCGAGTCCAAGCTGCCGGTGCCCATTCACGTCGGCGGCGGTTATGGCGGTGACTCCGACTGGACACACGGCATGTGGAAGGGCGAGAAGTTCGCCGAGCGCCTGACCTACGACATGACCGATCCGGCCATCATCGGGCGAGCGGGCTTCGGCGTGATCGACCACGTCGGCCGCGCGATCTGCCGTGACGGGGACGGCAGGCCGGTCGAGGGTTGGGGCCTCTACGAACACGGCGCGCTGGGCCGGCACGACCCCTCTGGCTTCAAAGATTGGCTGACGGTCGCGCCATAGCCGCAGGGTGGCCGCGGCGAGGCCGGGAGACGCTCCGACAGCTTGCACAATTTGCGGTGAAATCCGTCGAAATGCGGTTCACTGGACCGCGTGCCGAAACCCCCGCGGATTGTCGACGTTGTCGTGGTCGGTGCGGGCTTTGCCGGACTCGCGGCGGCCCGCGAGCTGTCTCAACAGGGCCACGACGTGGTGGTTTTCGAGGGGCGTGACCGAGTCGGTGGGCGGTCGCTGACCGGCAGCGTCGCAGGCTTGCCGGCCGATCTGGGCGGCACTTTCGTCGGGCCGACCCAGGACGCGGTCTTGGCGATGGCGGCCGAACTCGACGTCCCGACCACCCCGACCCACCACGACGGCAAGAACCTCATCCATTGGCGCGGGTGGACGCACGCCTATCACGGCACCATCCCCAAGCTTTCGCTGACCGGGCTGCTGGACATCGGCCGGCTGCGGTGGCAGTTCGACCGGATCGCCCGCAGCATCCCGCTGGCGGCGCCGTGGGATGCCCGCCGCGCCCGCGAACTCGACGGCTTGTCGCTCGGCGGCTGGTTGCGCTCCGTGCGCGCGACCGCTTCGTCGCACGACCTGCTGGCGATCGTGGCGCGGGTGACGTGGGGATGTGAACCCGACGACGTGTCGATGCTGCACGCCGCCCGTTACGCGCACGCGGCCGGTGGCCTGGACCGGCTGCTCGACGTGAAGGACGGTGCCCAACAAGATCGCTTTCCCGGTGGCACACAACAGATCGCCGAGGCCGCGGCCGCCGACCTGGGCGCGCGGGTGGTCCTCAACGCTCCGGTTCGCCGAATCGAACGCCACGGCGCGGGCGTGACCGTCACGACCGATCTCGGTGCGACCGAAGCCGGATTCGTCATCGTGGCGATCCCGCCCGCCCACCGCGCCTCGATCGAGTTCGCTCCCCCGTTGCCCGCCGAATACGAGCAACTCGCCCAGCATTGGCCGCAGGGCCGGCTCAGCAAGGCGTACGCGGCCTATTCCACGCCGTTTTGGCGGACCAACGGATTTTCCGGACAGGCGCTGTCCGACGAGGGCCCCGTCTTCATCACCTTCGACGTCAGTCCGCATCCGGAGGGCCCCGGGATCCTGATGGGTTTCGTCGACGCCCGCGCGTTCGACTCGCTACCCGGCGATCAGCGCCGCCGTGACGCATTGCGTTGTTTTGCAACGCTTTTCGGCGACGACGCGCTCAAACCCCTCGACTATGTCGATCATTGTTGGGGGGTGGAGGAATTCGCGCCCGGCGGCCCCACCGCCGCGGTCCCGCCGGGGTCGTGGACGCGGTTCGGGCCGTGGCTGCGCGAACCAGTCGGGCCGATTCACTGGGCCGGCACCGAAACCGCCGACGAGTGGACCGGGTTTCTCGACGGGGCGATCCGCTCCGGGCAGCGCGCCGCCGCCGAGATCACCGCCCTGCTATGAGCTGATACGGCGGGTGGCCGCGTTGTGGACCGCCATTTCGGCGAGTCCGCGCAAGTGGCGATTCACCTCACGCGGGTGTTCCAGCATCGAGCAGTGGCCGCCGGGCAGTTCAACCAGCTCGATCAGGTTGGGCGCGCAGCGTGCGATCCTGCGGGACTGGCTGATCGGGGTCAGCCGGTCGAGCGCGCTGCCGATGACCAACGTCGGCACGGTCAGCCCGTCCAGATTCAGATGCCGCGACCCCAGTGCGGTCACCAGCGCCCGCGCACAGCCGGCCCGTCCGGCCGGTGATGTGTTCTCGAACAGCTCGCAGACGAGCCTGGCGACACTCGGGTCGGCGTCTCGTCCGGTGGCCAGCATCGCCACCGCATACCGGCTCGGGATACGTGCCGCACGCGGGAGCGGGAACCCGCCGAACGCGTTGATCAGGGCGCGCCCGGCGAGAACCCGGGCCGGCGACAACCCGTAGGGCGCCCGCAACAGCTGCACCTGCCGGATCAGATCACCGGTGGTGGTGTTGATCAGCGCGACGGCGTCGGCGCGCCGGGGAACCTTGTGGCGGTAGCGCTCAGACCACGCGGCGATGGTGATGCCGCCCATCGAGTGACCCGCCACCACGGCCCGTTCGTGCGGCGCCAGGGTCGCATCCAGCACCGAATCCAGGTCGGAGGCAAGATGTTTGAGGCTGTAGTCTTTGCGTCCCGGTACGCCACTTCGTCCATGGCCGCGATGATCGAACGCGATCACCCGGTAGTCGTTGGACAAGTCGGCGATCTGATATGCCCACGCCCGTATCGCGCAGGTGATGCCGTGGATCAAGACAATCGGATAACCGTCGGGCGGCCCGAACACCTCCGCGTGCAGCCGGGTGCCGTCGGCGGCCCTAACAGCCACGGTCTCACTCGGCGGCAGCCGGTCGGGGAACGGGTCAACTGAGCGAGCCGACCGTCGAGCACTCATGTTTCCGCTCCCCCCTCGAACGCGGCCCCATTGCCGCAGCTAAGGATGAGACGATCTTATGCCTGGAGTCGGTCCGCTTTTGGCGAATCCGGCAACCGATTCTTAAGAAATGCTTAGACCTGCTGCCGCAGCGTGGTGTGCGGGCTCTGGCCGTACGTCTGCCGGTAGAGCACCGCGAACCGTCCGGTGTGGGCGAATCCCCACCGCTGGGCGATTTCGGTGACTGTCGCGGTAGCACTGGTCGCGGCGACCAGCTCTTGATGGGCGTGGCTGAGTCGGACACGACGCATGTACTCGGTGGGCGTCGTGTCGAGCTGCCTGCGGAAGAGGTACTGGACAGCTCGGGGCGTCAGATGCACGGCGGCGGCGACTTCGTTGATGCCGATGTCGTCTGCGGTGTGACGGTGGATGAAAGACACCGCCTCCTTCAGCGTTTCTGGCAGAGCGAGGTCACTGGCGGGATCTTGTTCGGTGAGGTTGGACGGGTAGCACTCGAGCAGCGCACCGGCGAGCAAGGTCGCCATCCCCGCGGCGATCAGCGGCTGGTGGGCGGTGTCGGCGGAGGCCAAGGTGCCGACGACATACTCCAGCGCTCGGTGCCACGCCCGTACGGCGGCACGCGAGCGCGGCCGCCAATTCACGAACTGAGTCTGCTGGCCCAGCGATGTCTGCCAATCCGCCGCGACTTTGTTCAGCACGTCGGCCTCGACGGTCACCACGTCGAAACGTGCCCCTTTGCAGTGCAATACGCATGGCATGCCATGGGCGACAAGGAGGGGAAAGTCTGCGGTGGCGACAGGACCACCAGCGACACTCAACGATCCCGCGCGCGGCTGGATCACCACAGTGGTGTCGGCGGCGGGAATCTCGAGCGTCACACGTCCCTGGATCATCACCTCGTCCACCATCATGGAGCCGGCATCACTACGCCGGTGTGACACCGCCGCGTGGCTGGTAAGTCCGGAGATGAGCCAACCCGGCTGATACGCGCCGGCGAAGAATCGCCGCGCCGCCTGCGCATCGGTGGTGCGAAACTGCTTGTATTGCACGACAACCGGACGGAACCCGTGCTCGGCATCCGGCGTGGGACAATTCGGGCAGTAGTTGGATCGAGGCCCGTCGGGCGACTCGCCGGCAGAACCGATGACGACCCTGGCGGCTTTGCCGTCGATCCCGCTCGTCGCGATGGTCATGGCCGGCCTTGCAAAAGGACCGCGTGCGCTCGCATCACCGCGCCGCCGTCGGTCGCAAACCTGCCCGATCCGGCGACCCGATGCTTCCGTAGATGCTCAGCGCATCGAGCGCTATTCGCTCCCACGCGAAGCGCGACACGGCGCGGGTTCGGCCCGCCGCGCCCATGCTCTCGCTTTGAAATCTTTGGCTCACAAGCTTTCTCAATGCCACAGCCAAGGCCGCGGGGTTCTCCGGCGACACCATGACGCCGGTGATGTCGTCCAGCACGACGTCGGCCAGGACGCCCACGGTGGCCGCGGCTACCGCCATCCCGGTGGCCATGGCCTGTAACACGGCGGTGGCGCGTGGTGGCTGCCGAGGCGTGCACACCGCGACGTCGACGGACCGCATCAACTTCGGCAATTCGTCATCGCTGACCGTTCCGGCAAAGCGGACGCGGTCACCCACGCCCAACTCCACAGCAAGATGTCGCAGCCGAGCCCGCGCGTCGTTGTGGACACCGTTCGTGGCGTCATTCTCCGCGATCACCAACTCCGCACCGGGCACGTTAGGCAGGGCACGGATGGCGATATCGATACCGTTGCACCGCAAAGGATTTGGTGCCACACAGAGAATGCGTTGCATCCCGTTACGTGAGACCCCCGGACCGGCCGGCGCGTAGAGCGAGGAGTCCACGCCGCAAGTCAGTGCGGACACTCGGGCGCGGCTACGCCGCAGCCGGGCCAGCGCGTCGACGTCGTCGCTGCTCTCGCCCGTTACCCAGGCCGCGCTGCGCGCCAGGAGCGGCTCGACGCGCAGTCGTTCGCTGTGGTGTTCCGCGTCGGCCTGTCCGCGCGACGTCGCGGCCAGACCCAGAAACGTTTGCACGACGGGGATACGCCGACGGCGAGCCGCCAGCTGAGCCGCCAGGCCGGCCAGCCAGCCATAGGCGTGCACAACGTCGGGTTGTTCTTTGGACCAGGCGCGCTCGAGTTTGGCGGCCCACTCTCCCACATAGGGCAGGACCTCGACGGGCGGTGCGGCCCTGCGCGGGCCTATGGGAGCCGACATACATCGGTAGTGGCCCTCGGCCGCCGCCTGTACAGCGCGTCGAGTTGCGCGCCGCAGACACGCCGTCGCGTCATGCCCTTGGGCCGCCAGGGCGGCACACAACTGCTCCGGGTCTTGCCCGACGATGTCATCGCCGCAGACAATTGCAATCCTCAACCGCAATCCCTCCGCGCGCCACGCCCATCCGCCAACAGTAGGCGAAATACCCTGCTCGATAGTCGCGAAACGGCCCGACGGCATCTTCGCAGGCTGGCCTAGCTTTCGCCTGCCGGCCGCTGCGTCCGCCGCAGCGCTATGTCGGCAGGTCGACACGGTGGAGACTTAAGAGGTGACGACTGACAAGCAAGGCCGCGGCGTTCAGCTGGTGGTCCTGCTGGCGTCGGCAGGCGGTCTGGAGCCGCTGTCGACCGTTTTGCGAGGTCTGCCTCGCGACTTTCCCGCCGCCGTCGTCGTGCAACAACACCTGGGCGGTCACCACAGCCTGCTGACCACGATCCTGCACCGCCACACGGGACGTGCGATCGGCTGGGCGCAGGACGGAATGGTGCTGCGGTCCGGACAGGTGGTCGTCTGCCCACCGGCGATACTGCTGCAACTCGACTCCGACGGCCGCTGCCGCCTGCAGACTGCCCAGAAGCATCAGGCGCTGGTGTTCGACGTGCTGCTGGCGTCGGTCGCCGGCTCGTTCGGCCCGCGCAGCGTCGCGGTGGTGCTGTCGGGTTCCGGACATGACGGCGCGGCGGGCACCGTCGCGATGAAGCTGGCCGGTGCCGTCGTCATCGCCCAAAGCCCGGAGACGGCGCAGTACCCGTCAATGCCGATCGCTGCCGCCCGCGCCGGCGCCGATCTGGTCTTGGATGTCGACGAGATCTCCGGCGTTCTCACCGACATTGTCGGAGGTGCGGCGCTGCCCCCCCGGCGAGAATCGTCGGCACCGACTCCCGAAGACCGACCCGATGCCACCCTCACCACCTACGACGTTCTCGATCGGCTGCCTCCGAAGTTTGCGACCAATAGCGCGGCGGCGCGGGGCGAGCTCGCCCGGCTGCGCGCGGCGGAACTCGAACGCCGCCGCAAGGAGCTGACGGCGGGATTCGGTGCCACGCGGGAAACGGTCGCCATGGCCCGGCGTAGGGCGCAGGAGTCGCGGTCCCGCGCTCAGCTGGCTCACCAGGCGGCCGAGGAGGCAACCACCCGGTGGCCCACCACAGCAGCGGGCCACCTCACTGCGGGCGGCTAACCCACCACCTCCATCAGCAGCAACGCCCCGCCGACCGTCCCCTCGATCGAACGGAACGACGTGCAGGTGATGCGCACGGTCGCCGGGCGGCCACGCCGGTTGACCGCCTCCACCACGACTTCGCCGGAGCTCTCCGGGTCGACGAAAGCGTTGCCGATCAGCGGCCGCACAGCGTCGAGCGGTAGGCCGATGTCCAGATTTGTCAGCCCGGTCCCCCTCGTCTCATCTGCACGCAATCCCCAGAGCTCCTCACAGCCGCGGTTCCACAAGATCACCTTCATCTCGCGGTCGACCACCACCATGCCCATCTGCACCGAGTCGATCAGCGAGTCCTGGAAATGCTTGGCTTCGTCGAGTTCCAGGCTGCGCTCGCGCAGCATGTCGTTGATGGTGTGCAGTTCGTCGTTGGTGGACTGCAACTCCTCGTTCATCGTCTCGAGTTCTTCGTTGGTGGACTGCAATTCCTCGTTCGTGGTCTCGAGTTCCTCAACGGTGGACTGCAATTCCTCGTTGGTCGTTTCGAGTTCTTCGTTGGTGGACTGCAGCTCCTCGTAGGCGGCCTCCAGCTGGCGGTTGGTCTGGACGACCTTGTCGAGCAGCGCGCGGGTCGCGGTGACGTCGAAGAAGACGATCGACACACCGAGCAGACCGTTCTCGGCGTCGACCAGTGGATTGACGTGGATCTCGAACCACACCGTTTCGGCGCCCGGGCGTTGCCATTTGACGTCTTGGATCCGCGCCGAGCGCCGCTCCACCTTGGCCTGCTCCAGGTACGCGCGCAGCTCGACCGGACGGTAGGACACCTCGAGGTCGCGCAGCAGCCGGCCGATGTCGCGGGCCGAGAGCCCGAAGATGGACTCGGCCTGCTGGTTGATCATCGCGACGGTGTCTTCACCGGTGACCACGATCTGTGCCACCGGGCTGGCACGAAAGGCCAAGTCGCGCACCGTCGTCAACCCCGCCAGGTCGATGTTGCGTTCGTAGAACGCCGCGTTCGGGTCGTAACGATCCACGCCGCCGTGGGTTCCGGCCGCCTTGCGGAAGATGCGGTGTTTCAGGTTCAGCGGGGCGAACCGGTCGCCGTGACTGAGCAGCATCTCGGCGTGTCCCAAAAACAGCGTGCCCTGCGGCGCAAGGGCAAAATGCAGACGCCCCAACACGTTTCGTTGGGTCTCCGCATTGAGGTACATCAGGCTGTTACGGCACACCAGGAGGTCGACGCGCGAAATCGGCGCATCCTTGACCAGGTCGTTACGCCCGAAGATCACCGCGCGGCGCAGGTCCTTGTGAAATACGTAGCGGCCGTTGACGTGTTCGAAGTAGCGTCCCAACAAATCCGCGGGTACGGATTCGACCGCCTTGGCGTCGTAGGAGGCGATGCGCGCCTCGCTCAGCGCGTCCTCGTCGACGTCGGTGGCGTAGATCTTGACGCGCTGCCGGAATCCGTCGGGTCCCAGCGCCTCGGCCAGCAGCATGGCCAGCGTGTAGGCCTCCTGTCCGGAGGCGCAGCCGGCGCTCCACACCCGGATCGGATCGTTGGGGCCGCGCTCGGCCAGCAGCCGCGGGATGACCTCCGCGCTGACGAACTCCCAGGCATCCGGGTCGCGGAAGAACGAGGTGACGTTGATCAGGATGGTGTTGAAGAGCGCGGTGAATTCGTCGGAGCTGGCCTGCAGGAAATCGAGGTACTCGTCGAATGCGGTGTAGCCCGCCTGGTCCATCCGGTGGCGGACGCGGCGCATCAGCGAGGTGCGCTTGTAGCCGGTGAAGTCGAAGCCGCGCGAGTCCCGCATATAGCGCAGCAGGGCTTCGAACGCCTCGTCAGTCGTGGATTCCATCCAAGTCCCGTCGATAGGGGTGTATCGAAGGATTTGAACATTACTCGCGACGTCAGAAGTGGTTTTCCCGACCGATCAATGCCCAGACCGTTTTGCCCGACGACGTCGGGGTCGCACCCCATGCCCGGCACATAGCGGCGACGATGGCCAGCCCAGAGACGATATCCGCCCCGAGGTCGGCATCTTCATGGCGCCCGGGCAGGTGGGAACTGTTGTCCTCCACAGCGACAGTGACCGTGTCTTGAAAGCTCTCGACAATCAAGACCGGTGCGCTCTCGGTGTGGTCGAGGACGTTTTCGACGAAGACGGTGGCCAGTGTGGCAGCGACCGGAATCACCTCACTGATGTCCCACCGGGAAAGCCATTCCGCGATCACACTGCGCGCAACCTCGAGGCTGCTGCTATTTCGCGCAAGGCTGGCGCGCGCCCGCCGCCGGACCTGAAGCGACCGGTCCTGCAGGGCGTCTTGGGCAAGCTCCAGGCTGGCATGCATCGGCACATAGCGAGTAACACCGGCGTTGGTGATCTCCCGCCGCACCCGCGGCTCGCCGCACACGAGCAGGATCGGCACGTCCGGCCAGATGCTGACGTGCCAGCGGGCGCTGGTGAACACCCCCCATGCGGAAGCCGATGGCGCGCGCAGACGGTTGACGTCGACGATCACCGCGCGGGGCTCGTCGATCGCGGCCTTGATGACGGCGTCGCGAACGGTTCGATAGGTATAGCTGTCCAGCACGCCCTCGACGGTCAGGATCGGTAGGTCGGGTGAGGTCTCCAGCTCGATTCGGACGGCTAATCGATCATCGCTCATCCGGCTTCGCCCTCCTGTTGAGCAGTGGCCGACAGCCGATCGCTGAGTAGTGTCAGGGCGCGCTCGGTCTCGTCCGCAATTGCCGTGTAGCGGCGGTGCAGTAACCCGGTTCCGGCTTTGCCGGCCATGTCGCGGGCCAGCTTGGCCTTTTCCCGCAGGCTGCGCACCGCAATCCACATCGCCCCCTCGAGCTCGGCGTCCCGCGCGCCGAGCAGGGCCTCGGCCGTCCACGCATGGCCCACCTGGCAGCGAAAGTTGGCCTCACTGATGGAGACCAGCGAGCCGTTGCAGTCGGGGCAGGTATAACCCGATGGGACTCCCAATGTTTCGGTGTCGAAGTCGGTCGCGAACCGCGACATCATGGCGATGCGGTTCTCGAGCTCCATCGCTGAGTCGCGCTCCACGTGAATATCCTTTATCTCTCGGTGCGACAGCTCTTTGAGGACCGCGCCGATGCCGGCCGCCGAGGACTGCCGATCCACCACGCCGGCCTCGGCGGCATTGATGGGCATCGCCGGGAACAACGCGTCCTCAGGTGCCTGCGCGATGGTGGTGCCGCCTCGCGAACGGATGGCTCCCATTCCCAGCACGCCGTCATCGAGCACGCCAGAAAGCAACACGCCAATCGCGCGGGGCCCGAAGTTCAGGGCCACCGACCGGAACAACGCGTTGATCGCAGGCCGGTGCCCGTTCTCGGTTGGCCCCTGCGACAGGAGTACATGATGGTCGGCGACCAGCAGATGGCGATCCGGAACCCCGACACAGATGCGCCCCTGTTCCAGGGGTGCCCCGTCCTCGGCGGCGACCGCGGGCAGCGGACCGCTGCGGTCGATGATGCGGGCCAAGATGCTAGGCGCGCCGGGGGGGATGTGCAGCACCATCAGATAGGCGTAGGGCACGTCCGGCGATAACCCGGCCGCAAGGTTCGACAGCGCTTCGACGCCTCCCGCCGACGCACCGATCGCTACCACACCTTGCAGGGCGCCGACTTCAGCCGTCTCAATCACCACTTTCGACTACCCCTATAGATGGTAGGCAACCCTTTCCGTCCTGGATAGGGCCGCGGTCATCCCGTTTGCGCCGGTCAGACGGTGGTACTCCCCACGGTTGAAAGGAGGCGAGCCATGGCCGCCGATCAAAATCCGAAACAGCGCGATCTGGACTCCGCGCGGTTCCGCCGTGACACCGGATACCTGACCACGCAACAGGGCGTTCGCGTCGACCACACCGACGATTCGCTGACGGTCGGTGAGCGAGGACCGACACTGCTGGAGGACTTCCACGCCCGCGAGAAGATCACCCACTTCGACCACGAGCGCATCCCGGAGCGCGTGGTGCACGCACGTGGAGCCGGCGCCTACGGTTTTTTCGAGCCATACGACGACTGGCTGGCCGATCACACCGCGGCGAAATTCTTGACCACTCCGGGCCTTCAGACGCCGGTGTTCGTTCGATTCTCCACGGTGGCCGGGTCGCGCGGATCGGCCGACACGGTGCGCGACGTACGCGGCTTCGCCACCAAGTTCTATACCGAACAAGGCAATTACGACCTGGTGGGCAACAACTTCCCGGTGTTCTTCATCCAGGACGGCATCAAATTCCCCGACTTCGTGCACGCGGTGAAACCAGAGCCGCACAACGAGATTCCGCAGGCGCAGTCCGCACACGACACATTGTGGGACTTCGTGTCGCTGCAGCCCGAGACCCTGCACACCATCATGTGGCTGATGTCGGACCGGGCGCTCCCGCGCAGCTACCGCATGATGCAGGGCTTCGGCGTGCACACCTTCCGGCTGGTAAGCAACAGCGGGGAAGGCACTTTCGTCAAGTTTCACTGGAAGCCCCGGCTCGGGGTGCACTCACTGATCTGGGACGAATGCCAAAAGATCGCCGGCAAGGATCCCGATTACAATCGCCGCGATCTGTGGGAGGCCATCGAGTCCGGGCAATACCCGGAGTGGGAGCTGGGCGTGCAGCTGATCGCCGAGCCCGACGAGTTCGACTTCGATTTCGATCTGCTCGACGCGACCAAACTCATTCCGGAAGAACAGGTTCCGGTTCGCCCGGTGGGCAAAATGGTGCTGAACCGCAACCCGGACAATTTCTTCGCCGAGACCGAGCAGGTGGCGTTTCACACGGCGAACGTGGTGCCCGGCATCGACTTCACGAACGATCCGCTGCTGCAGTTCCGCAACTTCTCCTACTTAGACACTCAGCTGATCCGCCTGGGCGGCCCCAACTTCGCTCAACTGCCGATCAACCGGCCGGTGGCCGAAGTGCGAACCAACCAGCATGACGGCTACGGACAGCACGCGATCCCGCAGGGGCGCTCGAGCTACTTCAAGAACAGCATCGGCGGCGGCTGCCCGGCGCTGGCCGATGAGAACGTCTTCCGCCACTACACAGAGCGACTCGACGGGGAGACAATGCGCAAGCGCGCCAAGTCGTTTGAGAACCACTACAGCCAGGCGCGGATGTTCTGGCTGAGCATGTCGGCGGTCGAAGCCGAACACATCGTTGCCGCGTTCGCCTTCGAGCTCGGCAAGGTCGAAGTGCCCGAGATCCGTTCGGCCGTGGTGGAACAACTCGCGCGAGTCGACAGTGGGCTGGCCGCGCAGGTGGCGGCGAAGCTGGGTCTTCCCGATCCGCCCGAGGAGCCCGTCGACAATCGGGTGGCCCCGTCGCCGGCGCTCTCCCAGATCGGTGTCAGCGACACCATCACCTCGCGCAAAATCGCGGTCCTGGCCGCCAACGGTGTCGACGTGGTGGGGACGCAACGCCTCATCGAGCAGATGGGCGAACGCGGCGCCATGGTCGAGGTGTTGGCACCGGTCGCCGGTGGCACGTTGGAGGGCGGATCCGGCGGCGAGCTTCCGGTCGACCGATCGTTCACGACGATGGCATCGGTGCTTTATGACGCCGTCGTGGTGGCGTGCGGGCCACAATCGGTGCAGACCCTGTCCGACGACGGCTACGCGGTGCACTTCGTGACCGAGGCCTTCAAACATCTGAAGCCGATCGGCGCCTACGGGGCGGGCGTCGACCTGCTCCGCACGGCCGGCATCACGAATCGACTCGCCGAGGACACCGACGTCGTCAACGATCAAGCCGTCATCACCACCAAAGCCGCTGCCGATGAGTTGCCGGACCGCTTCGTCGAGGAGCTGGCCGCCGCTCTCGCCCGCCACCGTTGCTGGGAGCGGCGCACCGACCCGATTCCTGCCTAAGACGTGGTTTTCTCCGCGCCCGGGGCGGGCACTCCGAGATTCGGGGCGTCTCATGGTGGACAGGAGGATCGCTGATGCCGCGTTCGTCGATCAAGAATGAAAAGCTGTATCAGGATTTGCGTAAAAAGGGCGACTCCAAGGAGAAGGCCGCGCGCATCTCTAACGCGGCCGCCGCCCAGGGCAAGTCGAAGGTCGCGCGTAAGGGCGGCAAGTCCGGGTCTTATCAGGACTGGACCGTGGCGGAACTCAAGAAGCGGGCCAAAGAGCTTGGTATGTCCGGCTATTCAAGCCTGACCAAAGACAAGTTGGTCGCCAAACTGCGTAATCACTAGCTGGTGAGGCCGAGCCGCTCGGCCAGCACCAAGAACGCGACCGCGTAGTCGTTGTCCTTGGTCATCGTTCGGATCGCCTCCCAGTCCAGCCGTTCGCGTACCGCGCGCACCGCCGGCAGCAACCTGGCGAAGTCGCAGTGGTGCTCGTGCAGTGCCCGTAGCTGCTGGACGATCACCAAAGTGGGCGGCAACACCGCCATGCCGATGGCGAGCACCTCTTGCTGTTCGGCGCGGTCCAGCATGCCCGCGTCGACCGGGACTCCGTTGATCCGGTGCAGGACGTCGACGAGCGTGTCGGCGCTGCGGGCCTTGAACAGCCAGTCCTCCGGCGGACGCTCGATGACGAATCCCGCGTCGGCCAAGGTTGTCACGGCCGCTTCGACATCGGACTCCGCCACCACCAGGTCCACGTCGTGACGGGGTTCCGGTGCCCCGTAAACCCATAACGCATAACTGCCGGCCAGGGCGAAACGTGGTCCGTTCGCCTTGAGAGCTGACGCCGCGCCACGCAGCGCGTCCCGCAACGGCGTGGCGCACGCGGGTGGATCGGGCTGGGCTTCGGTAGCTGCCATGGTGAATAGGTCATACCCGGCCTGTCCCGGGAGCAACCTGGCGAGGCGGCCAAGGCCGTTTAACTTGTGGCGAACTGGGAAATCTCGGGGTTATGTCAACCGCCGTGCCATGCGCCTATGACGCTGCCGCTGTAGTGGTCGGTCAGCTGAGGTCCGGCGCGCACACGGTCGGCCACCACACAGATCGTGACACCGACTTGTCGGTGATCACGTCGAAGCGAATCCCGGCTCGGGACCCGTACGGATTCGCCGATTACCTCACACCATTGGGGAGAACGGCGGCGGGTGATTGCGCGTGACGGCGGGCCTTGTTGAGCACTGGCTGGAGTCCGGACGACTTGAGTTGCCCTTTCCCGCATCGGGGCGCACAGCCGAACGCTGGCAGCGTCTGGCGCGCCTGGCCGAAGAGAACATCGTGGCGGCCAGGATCGCCGAAGCGCACGTCGATGCGGTAGCGATACTTCACGAATTGGGCGGCAAGCCGCCCGAACCGGGCCAATTGTGGGGGGTGTGGACGGCCGAGGCGCCGGACGCCGTTCTGACGGCCACCAGCAACGACGGCGCGTTCTCGCTGAACGGGACGAAGGTGTGGTGCGCGGGCGCGGGATTCTGCACGCACGCGCTGGTCACCGCGCGCCTTGACGACGGAACGCGCGGGCTGTTCGCCGTCGCCGCGATAGACCCCACCGTCAAGGCGTTGCCCAGCACGTGGTGGAACGCCGGGATGGCCGGCAGCGATACCAGGCCGGTCCAGTTCACCAATGCCCAAGCCGTGGCGGTGGGCGATCCCGACGCCTATCTGGAGCGGCCCGGGTTCTGGCACGGCGCCATCGGTGTGGCTGCCTGCTGGCTGGGCGGTGCGCGGCGGGTCGCCGACCCGCTATACCGCTGCGCCGCAAGCCAGTCGGCCGACGCGTACTCGCTCGCGCACCTTGGCGCGGTGGACGCCGCGCTCGCCGCCGGCGATGCGATCCTGTCCGCAGCGGCGACTCAGATCGATGACGACCCCTTCGACAGGGCCGGCACAGCGCAGCTTCTCGCCCGTCGAGTCCGCACGGTGGTGGAACACGCGGTCGATGAAGCGATTACGCGCACCGGGCGCGCTCTGGGCCCCGGCCCACTGTGCCAGGACGGCCGGCACGCGCAACGCGTGGCCGATCTGAGCATCTACATCCGGCAAAGCCATGCGGAGCGGGATTTGGCCGAGCTCGGACGCCTGGCGGGACAGCAGGGGATGCGGGCGCCATGACAACCGCGTCGGCGGGCAACCGCACCCGGTTTGCGGCCGAATCGCTCACCCACGGCGGCACGCCAGCGCCGTTGTGGCTGGCCGCTTTCGCGGAGAGCCCCCTGCCGACGTTGGATCTCACGGAGTGTTTACGGCTGATCGTCGTGGCTCCTCACCCCGACGACGAAACCCTCGGGCTGGGCGCCACAATCGCTCAGCTGACCGCGCGCGGGGTTAGCGTTCGAGTGGTCTGCGTCAGCGACGGTGGCGCCGCCCGGCCCGGCACGTCAGCGTCGGAGCGGCTTCGCAGGCAGACCATCCGTCGTTGCGAATTACGCAGAGCGACAAACCTTTTGAACGCCCCGCCGCCGTTGATGCTGGGTCTGCCCGACGGTGAGCTGGCAGACCACGAAGACGGTATCACCGAGACGCTGACCGAAATCCTCGACGAGGCCGGACCCGGGACCTGGTGTGCGGCGACGTGGCGCGGGGACGGCCATCCCGACCACGAAGCCGTCGGCCTCGCGGCTTCGGCCGCGTGTGCGCGTACCGCGACGACATTGTTGGAATATCCGGTGTGGATGTGGCACTTGGCATTTCCAGCCGACGAGGCGGTGCCGTGGGACCGGGCCTACTCGGTGCCCGCACCCAGTTGGGCGTCGGAACGCAAACTGCGTGCGGCGCAATGTTATCGAAGCCAATTCGAGCGCAGTGGCGACGGCGCCGCGCCCAGGTTGCCGGGCTGCGTGCTGCCGCGCTTGCGCGCGGTGGGCGAGGTCGTCTTTCGGTGACCCGCACCGACCGCCGGGTGTTCCAATCAGGATGCGCCCCCGTCGGTTCGTGTCGTAGCGAGCCCGCGCGTCGGGGACGGCGGCGACTGCACCGGGAAAAAAGTGATAGGGGAAACCTATGCGTGTGGCGACGTTCAACATCCTGCACGGGCGCACGGTCGGCGACGGCGTGGTGCTCCAGCGGCTGCGTGACTGCGTACAACGCCTCGATCCGGACGTGCTGAGCTTGCAAGAGGTCGACTGCGACCAACCGCGCTCCGAGCGCGCCGACCTGACCGCAGCGGCGGCCGAAGCCATGGGCGCCGTGGAACACCGGTTCGTGGCGGCGATTTCGGGCACGCCGGGGGCGACCTGGATGGCCGCCACGGGCCGCGAGCAACCCGGCACCGCCGCATACGGAATCGCGTTGCTGTCCCGATACCCAGTCACCAGCTGGCAGGTGCTACGGCTGCCCCGCATACCGATGCGGTTTCCCATGTACCTCCCGGGACCCAACCGGGTCATGGTCGTCAACGAGGAGCCGCGCGCGGCGGTCATCGCGCAGATGCGCACGCCCCTGGGCGCGCTCACGGTGGCCAACACTCACCTGTCCTTCGTCCCGGGCTGGAACCGGCGTCAGCTACGCCGACTGATTCATGACCTGCGCGGCTTTCCCGGACCACGGCTGCTGACCGGGGACTTGAACATGACCCCGAAGGCGGTGGGCCGGTGGTCGGGCATGCGGACGTTGGCCACCGCCCAAACGTTTCCCGCGGACACGCCCAATCGCCAGCTCGACCACATCTTGACCGACGACCGCCGGCTGCGCGGGGGCGTCGTGGGATCGGACCTGATGACCATTTCCGACCATCGTCCGCTGGTGGTCGATCTGCAGCGGGCCTGAGATTTCAACCGTCGGCCGAAGGCATCTCGTCGGCGCAGCCGCCATACCCGACGCGCGAAAGGGGCCCGGTCCGTCAATCGGACCGAGCCCCCTGCGGGTGACCTACTGGTTCTTCTTCTGCCGCTCCTCGGCGGCGTCGGCGCCCGCGCGCGCCGACTCAGCTTCGGCTTCCTTCTTGCCCGCATCGCGTTGAGCGTCGGCTTTGTCCTGCTGGGCCTGGCCCTCTCTGTGCAAGTCGTCGCGCCCGAGCACGGCCCCGCCGACCTCTTTGACCTTCCCCTTCACGCCTTCCACGGTGCCCTTGACCGCTTCCTCCGGCCCGCTCTTGTCATCCCCCATGGGTTCAACCTCCCTCTCGGTGATTACTGAGCTTGCGCTCGCATGGCACCTAGGGCGTTCCCACCGCACGCCCCATCAAACGCGCGCGGTCCGCGTGACCCTTCGACGCGACCGCCGAATCCGTCCGTTTGAACGAGGCCTGTTTGGGTAGTAGCCACGCCGAAGGGGGTGATGGCGCTGACCACTATCGCCGTGATCGGCGCGACCGGCACCGCAGGTACCCGCATTGTCGCCCGGCTGAGGTCGCGCGATGTCGCCGTCGTAGAGATATCGCGTGAGCATGGTGTCGACCTGTTTGACGGGCCCGGTCTTTCGCGCGCGCTCAAGGACGTTGACGTCGCCATCGACGTGTCCAACCCGGTGCCTCCCGACGGCCGGTCCGACATCGGCCAGACCCTGGCGGCGGCCTCCCACAACATCGTGGGCGCGTGTGCCGCGCAAGAAGTTCAGCGCCTGGTGGTGTCGACGATCGCCGGAATCGAGGACCCCGTGTTCGACGGCTTCGCCTATTACGAAGCCAAGCGCAGGGCCAAAGACATCATGCTCGACGGTCCGGTACCGACCACGATCGTCAGGTCGACGCAATGGTTCGAATTCGCCACCAACGACGACGCGGTGACATGCAACTCCGACGAGGTCATCGTCGAGGACTGGCTGATTCAACCCGTCGCCGCCGATACGGTCGCCGACGTGATGGTCGAGGCGGCCCTGGGGCAGCTACACGCACCGCGCACCATCACCGGCCCGGACGCCATCCGGCTGCCCGATCTCACATCCAAACTCCTTGCCCAGCAGGGCGATAGCCGACAGGTGCGAACCGTGCAGCCCGCGGTTGCCGCACTGGGCGCCGGAGCGCTGCTCGCTCCCGGCCAGGCCGTCGTCGTCGGCCCCGGCGTCGACACGTGGCTGCAGACCCTGGCTCCCCCCGGCACCAACGGCCACCATTGCGCCGACGGCTCGAGTCCGCACTTCGGGACCAGCCAGTAAATAACGATCCCGTCACGATCCCGCCGACGATTCCCTAAGACCCCGGCCGTTTTCTTAAGAATTCGTTGCTCCTTTAATCGTTCGCTTAGCAAACGACCGCCGGAAAGGGGGTAACGACCGCTAGCGTTCGTCGTCGGCGAACATCAGCGAATACTGCCACCGTCCGCTTCCGCTACTTTGGATTCCGAGGATCGGGAGCCTCTCGCAGAAACAATCATTTTCGTTTCGAAGGACAACAAGATCATGAAAATCAGCAGTATCGTCGCGCGCCGGAAAGCGGCCGGGATCAGTGCCGGCTGCCTGCTCGGGGGAATGGCGATGGGCATCATCGGTGCGCCCTCGGCGGCCGCAGCGCCCGACTGCAGCCCAGCCGGTGTGAACAACACCGTTTCCTCGGTGGAAGGCTCCGCCCAGCAGTATCTGGCGGCGCATCCGGGCGCGAACCAGGTGGTGACGGCCGCCTACGGGCAGCCGCGGCCGGAGGCCGAATCGAGCCTGCGCGGCTACTTCACCGGCCACCCGCAGGAGTACAACGACCTGCGCGGCATTCTGGCGCCAATCGGCGACACCGAGCGGCAGTGCAATGTCACCGCCCTGCCGCCGAACCTGGAGTCGGCTTACCACGAGTTCATGGCCGGCTGATTGCGCTACGACACGACCCGCCACAGCGCCGTGGCGGGTCGTTGCCATGTGGGGGCGCTAGTTCGGCCGTGTGAACAACTTCTCCGGCGGGTAATTGTGCAGTCAGCTACCAGAATTGGAGGGCGGAAAATGCGGCTGCGCCGGAGCGTGCTGAGCAAGCCTGGTATCGCGCGCAAGCGTCGCGGTAAAGGCTTCGCCTATTACCAGCCGGATGGCAAACCGCTGTCCGACCCGGAAACCCTGCAGCGCATCAAGGATCTGGTCATCCCACCTGCCTGGAAGAACGTGTGGATTGCGCCGTACAGCAACGGCCACATCCAAGCCGTGGGCGTCGACGCCGCCGGGCGGCGGCAGTATCTGTACCACTCCCTCTGGCAACAGGAACGCGCCGAGGAGAAATTCGACCGTGTGCTGGAACTGTCGACGCGGCTGCCGGTGTGGCGCGCCGAGATTGCCAAAGACCTGACGCGCAAGGGCTTGACCCGCAAGCGGGTGCTGGCGCTCGCGCTGCGGCTGCTCGATCGCGGGTACTTTCGCGCCGGCGGCGAGCAATACGCCGAGGAGAACGAGTCCTACGGTCTGTCCACCCTGCTATGTGAGCATGTGGTGGTCCGGCGCGATGCGGTCGAGTTCGATTTCCCCGCCAAGAGCGGAGTCCGGCGCACCGTGGAAATCGAGGATCCCGACGTGGTCCGCGCGGTGCGTGCGTTGACGCGCCGCCCCGACCGCACCGAGCGATTGCTGGTGTGCCGCACCTCATCCGGCTGGCTCGATGTTCGTGCCGCCGACCTGAACGAGCGATTCAAGGAACTGGTCGGCGACGAATACACCGTGAAGGACCTGCGGACGTGGCATGGGACGGTGCTGGCGGCCGCGGCATTCGCCGACGCGGACCCTGCCGTCTCTCGCCGGGTGGCCAAACGCGTTGAATCCGCAGTGATGAAAGAGGTGGCCGAGGAGCTGGGCAACACTCCGGCGGTCGCGCGCGGATCCTACGTCGACCCCCGCGTGGTCACCGGTTACGAGCAGGGGCTGACCATCGCGGCGGCGACCCGCCGCGCCGAACGCGCCCGCAAACCCGACGTCGCCCAGGAGATCCTGGACAAGGCCACCCGCATGTTGATCCGGCGAGTGGCCAAGGGCCACAGCGCTGGTGGATCCTCGGCGCTGCCCAAATCGGCGTGAGCGGTCGCGCCAGCTGAAAACTGGCTGAGAGTCGCCTGACCTGCCGAATAACACCGGCGAATCCGGGTAACCGGGCTCGTGTGGGAAGTGCCCAAGTCGTCCTCGCGGCGGCAGCCTGCGTGGGTCTCGTCTGTCAGCGGCGGCCGCTAGCGGCTGGTTCGCGTCTCGACAACGGTGCCACGCAGGTGGTTCAAACAATAGCCACACCGCCCATCCGCCAGCACAGTAGGACCGTCTGCCGAGGAGCGAAAACATGTCCAAAAAAGAGGTTTCCGACTATCTGCTAGAGCGCTTGCGGGCGTGGGGCGTTGAACATGTATTCGGGTACCCCGGCGACGGCATCAACGGCCTGCTGGCGGCGTGGGGACGCGCGGACAACAAACCCAAGTTCATCCAGTCGCGCCACGAGGAGATGAGTGCCTTCGAGGCGGTGGGCTACGCGAAATTCACCGGCCGGGTCGGAGTTTGCGCCGCCACCTCGGGCCCCGGCGCGATCCACCTGCTCAACGGCCTCTACGACGCCAAGCTCGACCATGTTCCGGTGGTGGCCATCGTCGGCCAGACCAACCGCAGCGCGATGGGCGGAAACTACCAGCAAGAGGTCGACCTGCTGACCCTTTTCAAGGACGTCGCCAGCGACTACGTCCAGATGGTCACCGTCCCCGAACAATTGCCCAACGTGCTCGACCGCGCGATCCGCATCGCGATGACCCAGCGGGCCCCGACGGCGTTGATCATCCCCAGCGACGTCCAGGAGCTGCCATACTCTCCGCCCGAACACGCGTTCAAGATGGTGCCCTCCAGCCTCGGCATCGAATATCCGGAAATCGCCCCGGACGACACCGCCATCGCGCGCGCCGCCGATGTGCTGAATGCGGGCAAGAAGGTCGCCATGCTGGTGGGCTCCGGCGCCCGCGGCGCCCAAGACGAGCTCGCCGAAGTCGCCGACCTGCTCGGTGCGGGCGCGGCGAAGGCGTTGCTGGGCAAGGACGTGTTGTCGGACGAATTGCCCTGGGTCACCGGCTCGATCGGCTTGCTGGGGACGCGGCCGAGCTATGAGTTGATGCGCGACTGCGACACGCTGCTGACCGTCGGCTCGAGCTTCCCGTACACGCAGTTCCTGCCGGAATTCGGTCAAGCGCGCGCGGTGCAGATCGACGTCGACGGCCGGATGATCGGCATGCGCTACCCGTTCGAGGTCAACCTGGTTGCCGACGCGAAGACCGCACTGCGGGCGTTGATCCCACACCTGCGCCGCAAAGAGGACCGCTCGTGGCGCGAGGGCATCGAGAAGACCGTGGCCCGCTGGTGGGAGACCATGGACAAGGAGGCCATGGTCAGCGCTCACCCGGTCAACCCGTTGCGATTGTTCTCGGAGCTGTCGCCGCAGTTGCCCGACAATGCCATCGTCGCAGCCGATTCCGGCTCGTCGGCCAACTGGTATGCGCGCAATCTGCGCTTCCGCGGCAACATGCGGGGCTCGCTGTCGGGCAACCTCGCCACGATGGGCCCGGGGGTTCCGTACGGCATCGGCGCCAAGTTCGGCCACCCGGACCGGCCCGTCATCGTGTTCAGCGGTGACGGCGCAATGCAGATGAACGGCATGGCCGAACTGATCACGATCAAGCGGTACTGGAACGAGTGGAAAGATCCGCGCCTGATCATCGCGATCCTGCACAACAACGACCTGAATCAGGTCACCTGGGAAATGCGGGCGATGGCCGGCGCGCCGAAATTCGCGGAGTCCCAAAATCTTCCCGACATCGACTTCGCCGCGTTCGCGGCCAGCCTGGGCCTGAACGCGATGACCATCAAGGACCCGGAGGAGCTCTCGGACGCCTGGCGCAACGCGCTGTCCGCGGACCGCCCCACCGTGCTGGACGTCCACACCGACCCGGACATGCCGCCCATCCCCCCGCACGCCACCTGGGAACAGTTCAAGTCGGCGACCGCGGCGGTGCTCTCCGGTGACGAAGACCGGGTGGGCTTCGTCAAGGTCGGACTGAAGACCAAGGCGCAGGAGTTCTTGCCGCACAAGAAGAGTTGACCCGCGCGGGTCAACTCACCAGGCTCGCGCCCGCGCTGCGCAGGTCGTCGACGAACGAGTTGTACACCTGATCGTGTCGGTCGCTGCGGTCGCGCAGCACCGACGAGGGGTGCACCGTCGCAAAGACGATCGGCTCCGGTGTGAGGTCGACGTCGACGGACGCCGGCAGCCGCAGTTGTTGGCCACGCTGGGTGGAAACACGAAAGGTGTTGCCCAGCAAGGACTGCGCGGCCGTCGCACCCAGGCACACGACGACTTGGGGCCGCACCGCCTCGATCTCGGCGATCAGCCATGGTCGGCACGCGACTACTTCGGTGCGGCCGGGCTTTTGGTGGATGCGTCGCTTGCCGCCCTTACGGGTGAACTTGAAGTGCTTGACGGCGTTGGTCTCATAGACCAGCGCCGGGTCGATGCCGGCATCGTCGAGAGCACGGGCGAGCAACCGCCCGGCCGGGCCTACGAACGGCTCGCCAGCGCGGTCCTCCTGGTCGCCCGGTTGCTCGCCCACCAACATGATCGGCGCCCCGGAATTCCCGTTGCCGAACACCGTTTGGGTGGCGTCTTCGAAAAGTAAACAGCCGTGGCACGTTTCGGCCGCGTCGCGCAGCGCGTCGAGGTCCCGCTGCTGCGGAAGGTAGCGGTCGGCCCCGGGTGCGTTCGATGTTGCGGCCATGGTGCGCTGAAGGGCGTGGTACCCCCCGCTCCCCCACCGAGCAGGGGGTACCACGCCATGGGTGGCTGCGTCAGCCTTTGCCGAGGATGGTGTCGCGGGCCCGGTCAAGCATCGCCGCGAACGGTCCGGCGGCCAGATTGGCCACCTGCGATTCCACTCCGGGGTGCGGGCGGGTGGGCGCAATCGCCTCGGCGAGCTTGGCGGCGCGCCCCATGCGCTCGAGCTCCTCGCCGCTCAATTCCTCACCCAGCTTGGCGAATTCGTCGTACTCCTCGTGCTCGGCGTGTTCGATGACCGCGTCGCGCAGCTTGGTCAATTCGCGAGTGAACTCCTCGCTGTCGACGTCAAGCTTTTCCAGCTTCTGCAGAACGGTCTTGGCTTCGTGCTCTTCGTGGAGGCGCTTGTCGACCACGGCGGCGCCGTCGGAGATCTTGCGCTTGGCGCGGGGGTGCACGATCTCCTCCTCCGCGGTTTCGTGGACGGCGAGCAGCCGCCGAAGCTCGACGAAGGCCTTCTCGCGGGCCTTTCCGGACGCCGCCAGTGTCTCGGCGAACATCGCTTTGATCTGCTCATGCTGACTGACGAGGAAGTCGACCACGTCGGTGGGCGACTTGATGGCGTTCGTTGCCACAGTGTCCCTCCCATCTACTTTGGTTCGACGCGCAAGGCTGTGCGCGCTCCGTCAACGGCTACCCGACGAATCCGGGCGTCAAACGGAGTGTGGCCGCGCCCGCGCGGGGTATGTACTGGACAAACAGCGAAAGGAGCTCGCGGTCGATGGATGCCGAAATCGATTCCCGCACTCGCCACCGCATCCGGGCTCTGTTGCGCTGCGGAGTCGTCGGCGTGCTCGCGACGGCCGCGCTGAGCACGGGCTGTTCGCGCCCCGGAGCATCGCTGGAAGCCGCGCCCGACGTCGAACTCTGGCAGGCAGGCGCCGCGTTGCACGAGCCGGTGTGGTCGTATCGGATAAACGCGTTGGTCGCGCTCACCGACGACCACCGATTGGCCGAGGTCAGTGCCGGCGATCACGGCGCAGGGGCCAAGACGCGGTTTTCCGCGCCCATGGCGTCCGGGCGCAACCTGCAAATCAGCCGAAAAGACGAGCGGGTGGTGTTCGTGCCACAACCCGAGCGCGGCAAGGTGGCGGAGGTCGACCTGGAAAGCCTGCGCCAGGTCAACGATTTTGACGCCGGACCGGCGCCGGCCTACCTGACCGAGGATTCGGGATTGCGGATGCTGCTTGCGCTTTCGGCGGATGGGAAGGCGGTGACGCCGGTGGATCAGTACGGCTACCGCAAGCTCCCCACCGCGACCACCGGCGAGAGCGCGGACACCATAGACGGCGCCGATCGCGGCCGCGAGCTGGACTACCACCTGTTCGGCTCGTCGGGCATCCGCCATTTCCAGGGGACATCGTCGCCCGCGGCGGAACGCGGATCACTGGACTTCGACGTCGCGGTTTCGGCGGGCGACGGCACCGCGGTGACACGCAGCTACGTGGCCGGACGCGACGACGACACCCTGCGCGCCGTCGACTCGCGCCGCGGCGGAAAGGGATTGGAGGTGCTGGCCAGCACGCGGTTACCGTCCCCGATCCGCGAACTCGGCACCGACGACACCAGGATCTATGCGGCCACCGACCACGAACTGGTGACGCTGGAGGCGGCGTGCTTCACCGGTTTTCCGGACGGTCACATCCCGGTACTGCGCGCCATCGATTACCGGTCGGGGCTGCCGCCCGACGCCCGGGCGGCCCAGCTCTCGGGAATGGCCGTCGGGCCGCATCGGGTCTACCTGACCTTCGCGCACGCGCCCTACGTGGTCGGCATCGCCAAACCGCGCCTGTGACGGGTTTGCCCAAGCGCCCTCGTCGGCTACATTTCGGGCAGGTTCTCCCCGCTAAGGAGGCACTGGGGTGACCAACCCGCAGGACCCGTACTGGCAAAACCCGCTCAGCTATGACCCGCTCGGCCGCGTCCCGCCGGCCGACGAGGAGCTACCCGACGAGCTGCCCACCGCGCCTTCGCCTTTCACGCCGCCGCCAGCGCCCTACCGCCCGCCGGTCAACACCATGGCGACGCTGTCGCTGGTCTTCGCATTCCTCTTCGCGCCGGCGGGGGCGATTCTGGGACATCTCGGCCTGTCGCAGATCCGCCGCACCGGCGAACTCGGCCGCGACCGCGCGCTGGTGGGCGTGACGCTGTCGTACATCTTCATCCTGTTGGCGGTCGTCGCCCTGGCCGGGTGGGCCACGCTTTCCGGTTCGACCTCCCCGAACCGGACGCCTCCCGGGTCCAGCACGGCGGCCGGGCCGCCGCCGCCCACAGTCCCCCCGGAGACCATCGCCACGCTGCTACCCGGGCTCGACGCCCTGCGGAACATCACCGGCGATGCGAACCTCGATGCCGGACCGACCTGGAACAGCCCCGGCCGACCCGCGGATGACGGCAGCATCGACCGCCCGGAGTGTTGGGGAAGCATCGCCGCCGGCAGCCCGGACGCCTACCCTCCGGGGGCGCTGGCCGGATATCACGCCGGGCAATTCACCGATACGCGCAGCATGCTGAAGTCGATGCAGGTCATCCAGGGCGTGGGGGCGTTCCGCGATCCCGCCGCCGCCCAGGCCCAGCTTGCGGGCTTGTTGTCGGGATGGCGCCAGTGCGGCGGCTACACCGTCACCGTGACCGCCCCCGGCGGACGGCCGATCCCGATGTCGTTGGGCACGCCCGCCGACGCCGGCAACGGCATCACCACCCTGGATCTGACGCCCAAGGCCATTCAGGTGCGCTCGGCGCGGGCGATCGCCACCAAGGCGAACGTCGTCATCGACCTGAGCGTGTCCGCCAACGGCACCACGGACAGCGGGCCGCCCCGCGCGGCCGCGGTCAGCATCGCCAACTACATCCTCGGCAAGATCCCCGGCTGAGCGGGCTACGGTTCGCCGCGACCCACGAGCGTGGCGACCCGCAGCGCCCGGCTCCGCCGCGCTCGCGATCGCCACTACGCTGAGCCCATGAAATTTGTCGACGTCGACGGGGTCGGCCGGGTCAGCCGGATCGGCCTGGGCACCTGGCAGTTCGGTTCGCGCGAATGGGGTTACGGAGATAGCTACGCCGCCGGTGCAGCCGGCGACATCGTCCGCCGCGCCCTTGCCATGGGGGTGACGCTGTTCGACACCGCCGAGGTGTACGGCCTGGGCAAGAGCGAGCGGATCCTGGGCGAAGCCCTCGGCGACAAGCGCGCGGACGTCGCGGTGGCCAGCAAGATCATGCCGGTCGCGCCCTTTCCCGCCGTGGTCAAGCAGCGCGCCCGCGCCAGCGCGCAGCGGCTGAGGCTGGACCGGATCCCGCTTTATCAGATTCACCAGCCCAACCCGGTGGTGCCGGATTCGGTGATCATGCCGGGCATGCGCGACCTGCTGGAGCGCGGCAAGATCGGCGCGGCCGGCGTCTCGAACTATTCGCTGCAGCGCTGGCAGAAGGCCGACGCCGCGCTCGGGCGCCCGGTGATCAGCAACCAGGTGCACTTCTCGCTCGCCTTCCCGAAGGCGCTGAAGGACCTGGTGCCCTTTGCCGAGCGGGAGAACCGCATCGTGATCGCCTACAGCCCGCTGGCACAGGGCCTGCTCGGCGGCAAGTACGGCGTCGACAACCGCCCCGGCGGCGTGCGGGCGGTGAACGCGCTGTTCGGCGCCGAAAACCTGCGCCGCGTCGAGCCGCTGCTGCAGCTGCTGCGCGACGTCGCCAAGGACGTGGACGCCAAGCCGGCGCAGGTGGCACTGGCCTGGTTGATCAGCTATCCGGGCGTCGTCGCGATTCCGGGCGCCTCCAGCGTCGAGCAGCTCGAGTTCAACGTCGCCGCCGCCGACATCGAACTGCCCACCGCATCACGTGACGCGCTCACCGAGGCGGCCCTGGCGTTCCGGCCCACGTCGACGGCGCGTTTCCTCACCGACCTGGCCAAGGAGAAGCTCGGCCGCGGTTAAGACTGGTTGGCCTCGGCGAACGCGGCGGGGCTGGCCGGCGCCCCGCGCGCCACCACGAGCGGCATCGATGTCGAGGCGTTGGTGCGCAGGATGGTGTGGACGACGTCGACGAGGTCCTCGACCGGCATCAGCTTGCCGGGCATGCAGCCGCGCGCCGACCACAGCGGCACCGCTTTCATCGCGAGATCCATATCCCAGCCCTCGTTCATGCCGGTCTGGCTGTCACCCTCTCCGCCCGCGCACTCCCCGACGATCAGGTTGGTGAAGCCGATGTCGGAGTGTTCGGCTCGCCACGCTTCGACGAGCCGCTCCAGGGCGGCCTTGCTGACGCCGTAGGCGCCCAGACCCGGCCACGGCGGCCCGAAGGTGCCGGCGTCGGAAGACAGGTACACTGCCTTGCCGGCCGACGCGGTGAGGTAAGGCACCGCCGCGGCCGTCACCAACGATGCGCCGATGACGTTGGTGTCGAAGATGCGCCGCCACGTGTCGGCGTCGGTGTCCACCATGCGGACCAGCGGCCCCACCGCGGGTGTGTAGACGATGTTGTCGATGCCGCCGAGGGCGTCGGCGGCGTGGTCGATGGCCGAGCGGCAGGAGCCCTGGTCGGTGACATCGCATTCGACGGCGATCGCGTTCGGGCCGGCGTCCTTGGCCGCGGCTTCGATGCGCTCCCGGCGCCGGGCGAGTAGCGCGACCTGATCGCCGCGCTGCGCAAGACCGACGCCTATGCAGCGCCCCAACCCACTGGAGGCGCCGATGACCACTGTCCTTGACATATTCGCCCTCTCCTGTAACGACCCCGCTGCAGCCACAGCGTATCGGCAGGCGGCGCGTTACGTAACGTTCGGGCGGGTTTGTGTCAACGTGGTCAGCCGCCGTCGGGCGCCTGCAGCACCACGGCGGTATGCGCGTCGACGGTGAAAGTACCTCCGCCGGGCACCTCGTCGGCCGGTGTGGTCTCTTCGGGCCCGGTGAAGACCACAACCTGCCAAGAAGCGCCGAATTCCTTTGGCGGCAAGGTGAATTCGATCGGCTCGTAGTGGGCGTTGAAGCACAGCAGGAAGGAGTCGTCGAGCACCCGTTGCCCCCGCGGATCGCGGTCGGGGATGCCGTGCCCGTTGAGGAACACGGTGACGGATTTCGCGAAGCCCGCGCCCCAGTCCTCCTCGGTCATCTCGGTGCCTTCCGGGGTGAACCAGGCGATGTCGGCCAGCCCGTCCTGACCTCGACGCCCCAGCGGTTTGCCGGAGAAGAAGCGGCGCCTGCGGAAGACCGGGTGCTCGGCGCGCAGCGCCGACACCGTCCGGGTGAATTCCAGCAGCCCGGCGTCGGCGCTGTCCCAGTCGATCCAGGTGAGTTCGTTGTCCTGGCAGTAGCCGTTGTTGTTGCCGTTCTGGGTACGACCGAGTTCGTCGCCATGGCAGATCATCGGCACGCCCTGGGACAACAGCAGCGTGGTCAAAAAATTGCGCTGCTGGCGGGCGCGTAGCTGGTTGACCTGTTCGTCGTCGGTGGGACCCTCAGCTCCGCAGTTCCAGGACCGGTTGTGGCTCTCGCCGTCGTTGTTGTCCTCGCCGTTGGCCTCGTTGTGTTTTTCGTTGTAGGACACCAGGTCGCGCAGCGTGAAGCCGTCGTGGGCGATGACGAAGTTGATCGACGCCACCGGCCGCCGGGCGGTGTGCTCGTAGAGATCCGCCGATCCGGAGAGTCGATAGGCGAACTCGTCCAGGGTGGAGGGCTCGCCGCGCCAGAAGTCGCGCACGGTGTCGCGGTACTTCCCGTTCCACTCGGTCCACTGCGGCGGGAAGTTGCCCACCTGGTAACCACCCGGGCCGACGTCCCACGGCTCGGCGATGAGCTTGACCTGGCTGACCGTCGGATCCTGCTGCACGAGTTCGAAAAACGTTGCCAGGCGGTCGACGTCGTAGAACTCGCGGGCCAGCGTCGAGGCCAGGTCGAACCGGAAGCCGTCGACATGCATCTCGGTCACCCAGTAGCGTAGCGAGTCCATGATCAGCTGCAGCGCGTGCGGATGTCCGACGTTGAGGCTGTTGCCGGTGCCGGTGTAGTCCATGTAGTACTGCTTGTCGTCCTCGACCAGCCGGTAGTAGGCGGCGTTGTCGATGCCGCGCATCGACAGGGTCGGGCCCAGGTGATTGCCCTCCGCCGTGTGGTTGTAGACCACGTCGAGGATGACCTCGATGCCGGCCTCGTGCAGCGAGCGCACCATGGCCTTGAACTCTTGAACCTGGCCGCCCGGCGTGGTGGCGCTGGAGTACTTGAAGTCGGGTGCGAAGAATCCGATCGTGTTGTAGCCCCAGTAATTCGACAGCCCCTTGTCCACCAGGGTGGAATCGTTGGCGAAGTGGTGCACCGGCATCAATTCGATGGCTGTGATGCCGAGGTCCTTGAGGTGCTCGATGATCACCGGGTGCGCCACCGCGGCGTAGGTGCCGCGCAGCGGCTCGGGGATGTCGGGGTGGGTCTGGGTCAGGCCCTTGACGTGCGCCTCGTAGATGACCGAGTCGGCATATTGATGGTCCGGCGGCCGGTCGTTACCCCAGTCGAAGTAGGGGTTGATCACGACCGACTTGGGCATGCTGGCCGCCGAGTCGTCGTCGTTGCGGCTGTCGGGGTCGCCGAAGTTGTAGCTGAACAGCGACTGATTCCATTCGAACGAGCCGTCGATGGCTTTCGAATACGGGTCCACCAGCAGCTTGTTCGGGTTGCACCGGTGCCCCGCGGCCGGGTCGAACGGCCCGTGCACGCGGTAGCCGTAGCGCTGGCCCGGTTCGATGTTGGGGATGTACGCGTGCCAGATGAAGCCATCGACCTCCGGCAGGGTGACGCGGCTCTCGACACCCTCGGCGTCGAACAGGCACAACTCGACGCGCTCGGCCACTTCGCTGAACACCGCGAAGTTGGTGCCCGCGCCGTCGTACGTCGCCCCCAGCGGGTAAGCCCTGCCCGGCCACACCTCTCCGGTGGGTGTGGGAGCGACAGCGTCTGCGGTGGTCATGGCGCAATCAATACCCTGCTTACCGGACCGTCAAACTGTGCGTCACGCCCGAAAGCGCCGCGACTTACTGGAAAGCCTTGGCGCATAGGAGATCACGGCTTGAGTATGACCTTCACCGCACCGTCCTGCTTCTTCTGGAAGATGTCGTAGGCGTGCGGGGCCTCGTCGAGGGGTAGCACGTGGGTGGCGAAGCTGTCGACGCCGAGCGGGTCTTCGTCGGTCAGCAGCGGCATGATGTCATCGACCCAGCGCTTCACGTTGGCCTGCCCCATCCGCAGCGTCACCTGCTTGTCGAACAGGGTGAGCATCGGCAACGGGTCGGCCATCCCGCCGTACACGCCGCTCAACGAGATCGTGCCGCCGCGCCGCACGATGTCGATGGCGGAGTACAGGGCACTGAGGCGGTCCACGCCGGCGGTTTGCATGACCCGCTTGCCCAGCACATCGGGCAGCAACCCGGCAACCTGCTGTGCCAGTTTGGCCGCCGGCGAGCCGTGCGCCTCCATTCCCACCGCGTCGATGACGGAATCGGTTCCCCGCCCGTCGGTCAGGTCGCGGATCACGTCACCCAGCGGGGTGTCGAGCCGACTCGAATCGATGGTGTGGATACCGCGTTTCGCGGCGCGGGCGAGCCGCTCGGGCACCAGGTCGACGGCGATGACGCGGTAGCCCAGGTGATCGGCGATGCGCGCAGCCATGTCCCCGATGGGACCCAGCCCCAGCACGGTCACCGAGCCGCCATCCGGGACGTCGGCATAGGCCACCGCCTGCCACGCGGTCGGCAGCACGTCCGACAAGTAGACGAAGCGTGAATCCGGCGGTCCCACAGGAACTTTGATGTGGGTGAACTGGGCCTGCGGGACGCGCAGCAGCTCTGCCTGTCCGCCGGGGACTTCGCCGTAGAGCTCCGAATAGCCGAACAGGGCGGCGCCCATACCCTGATCGCGCACCTGAGTGGTCTCGCATTGGGTGAAGAGCTGTTGGTCGCACATATGGCAACTGCCGCAGGAGATTTGGAAGGGGATGACCACCCGGTCCCCCACCCGCAGGTCACCCGTTTGACCGCCGACCTCCCGCACGATGCCCATGGCCTCGTGCCCGAGGATGTCCCCGGGGTTCATGAACGCCCCGAGAATCTCGTACAGGTGCAGGTCGGACCCGCAGATATTGGTCGAGGTGACTTCGATGATCGCGTCGGTAGATTGCTCGATCTTCGGATCGGGCACCGATTCCACCCGCACATCGCGTTTGCCGTGCCACGTGACAGCCTTCATGGGAGGGCGATACCCGTCTCGCACCCGTCGAAACCGCTTTGCCACCGCTGTCGCGAATGGCTTTAACCGCGGCGGTGTTTGAGGGGATGTTCGCTGTCGATGAGGGCGGCCGCGACGTCCACCAGCCGGATGTTGGATTGCTGCGAAAGACGGGTGAGCAGCCCGAAGGCTTCGACGGAATCGAGGTTGAAGCGCTCCATGATGACGCCCTTGGCCTGCCCGATGATGTCACGCGTGGCCAGGGCGCTGCGAAATTGGTCCTGGCGGCGCATCATCGTCCAGGCCAAGGCGATATGGGTGGCGTACACCGTGCCCAGCTCCACTGACTCACCGCCGAATGCGCGCGGGGCGTCGGCGTAGAAGTTCAGCGCTGCCATGCTGCTGCCGTCGACGAACAGCTCATAGGACAGGATGGAACGGATCGGGGTCTGCTCGAGCGCATGCCGCCGGTAGCGCGGCCAGCGCTGTTCGGCGTCCAGGTCGGCGATATGCATGATGTGGTGTTCCCAGGCCGCGGCCAGGCACGGCCCCTCGCCGTACCTGTTCTGAATCGCGTCAAGAACCATCGGGTAGTGATGCGTGGCGGCCACGCTGCTGACCGACCGGCTCTTCTCGGCCAACGTGATTCCCGCATACTTGGCGCCGGTCACGTGGTCGACGCCGTTATCGATCAGCTCGTGCAGCCCGGCCGCGGTATCGCCGTTCTCCCGCTCCAGGTTCGTCACCAGCTCCACAAGCTGATTGACGATGGTGGCGCGTCCATCTCGCATCGAACATCACCCCCTCGGGCCTGTCGGGCCGCAGAGCCCCTTCTCGCAGGGGTCAGAGTGGCATTGACAAGTGTATGAGCCATTTAGCGAAGCGCAAGGCCGGACAACGAATGCCCATCAAGCGATGACCGCCCACCCAGCGCACAGAGGGGCTTCGGTGCGAAGGTAACATCAAAAACTGCCCCGCACAACGTCTTTCGCGTCGACCGCGAGCGCGGGATCGAAGGGGCACCGCGCCGGTCCCCGACGGCCGCCTACACTCGGCTGGGTGACCTCCATTGTGATCGTGGGAAGCGGCTTCACCGGATTCACCTGCGCCCGTCGGCTGGCCAAAATTCTGCGGCGGCGGCGCGCCCCGGTCGACATCACGATAATCTCGCCGGTCGACTACATGCTCTACACGCCACTGCTACCCGACGTCGCCGGTGGTGTCGTCGATGCCCGCTTTGTCGCTGTGCCACTGGCCAATTCGCTCAAGGGTGTCCGCGCTGTGCGTGGACGCGTGGACGCTGTGGACTTCGCCCGGCACACGCTGACCTATTGCGATCCCGAAGAGCGCAGCCATTCCATGTCCTGGGATCGTTTGGTGCTGACGCCCGGTTCGGTGACGCGGTTGTTCGACGTACCGGGGCTCGCCAGGCACGCGCGCGGGCTGAAAACCACTGCCGAAGCCCTCTATCTGCGAGACCATTTCGTGGAACAGCTGGAGCTGGCCAACATCGAAGACGATGCCCGGATGGCCGCCGCCCGGCGCACCGTCGTGGTGGTCGGCGCGTCGTATTCGGGCACCGAGCTGGTGGCGCAGCTGCGCGCTCTAGCCGATGCCGCGGCCAAGCAGATGGGTTTCAACCCCGCCGAGGTGCGGTTCTTGCTGCTGGACCTGGCCGACCAAGTGATGCCCGAGGTGGGGAAGAAGTTGGGTGACGCCGCGCTCAAGGTGCTACGTAAGCGCGGCATCGACGTTCGGCTCGGCATCACCCTCAAGGAGGCGCACGCCGATCACGTTGTGCTCAGCGATGATTCGCGCATCGAGACACGCACGATCGCGTGGGTGACGGGGGTAGTCGGCGCGCCGTTGATTCAGAACCTGGGGCTACCGACGGAGAAAGGCCGGCTCACCGTGCAGCCCGATCTGCAGGTGCCCGATCACCCCGACGTCTTCGCGGCCGGTGACGCGGCCGCGGTGCCCGACTTGACCCAACCGGGAAAGGTCACGCCGCCGACCGCCCAACACGCGACCCGGCAGGGCAAGGCGCTGGCCCGCAATGTCGCGGCCAGCCTCGGTTACGGCAGCAGCAAGGAGTACAAGCACCGCAACCTCGGCCTGGTCGTCGACCTCGGACCGCGCTACGCGGTGGCCAACCCGCTCAACATCCACTTGTCCGGATTGCCCGCCAAGGCCGTCACCAGGTCGTACCACTTGTACGCGATTCCACGCGGCGTCAATCGGTGGGCGGTGTCACTGGCGTACTTGACCGACTTGCTGTTCACCCGCTCGGTCGTTTCGATCGGGTTGTCCTCGGAGGACGACGCGCAATTCACCGCCAGCGAGGGCATCCCCATGCCCAAGACGAGTTGACTCGACCGGCGTCAGCCTTCGGCCGACTGTTGCGCCATCGCGTAGGCGAGTTGAAGGAAGTCCGCGCCGGCCAGTGCGGTGAACACCCCGGCGACGAGCCGGGTGAACCTGGGTGCGAAAACCAGGCCGATGGCGAATCCCGTGGCGACCCACATGTCCAGGCAGAAGGGGCAGGTGAGCAACTCGCCCAAGCTGTGCCGGAGCTGACTCTGGTCGCGGGCCTCTTCCTGGACTTCCGCCGGTCCGCCCGTGCCCGCGTAGTGCGTGAAGGGCGCTCGCAGCGGGCTCGTCACCGCGTCCTTGGTCAAGGTGCGCGACAGCTTGTGGGTGCCCAGGGTGAGCAGGACGAGGTCCTGGACCCGCCACCGGGTCGGAAGTGTGCGCCCGCTGGCCAGCGCGGCCAGCACCGCAAAGACCACTACGACGCCATAGACGAACATCACCGCCAGGTAGCCGCCCAGTGGCCGGTCGTTGTCGCCCCGGTAGGCATCGGCTTCCTGCCGCGCGCTGCTGGCGACCTGGGCACCGGTATCCGTCAACTCACCCATCGCTTCTCCTCAAAGGCATAGCGGGTTGGGTACCCGGCGTCGGCCGGCGCAATCCGGAACGGCTCAGGCTGTGTCCGGTTCGACGGCGTTGGTCCTTTTTGCGGCTTCCCGCAAGGTGCGGTTGGTGGACCGCAGGTCGGTGTTGGCCGCCGACAGCGTGGCGTTGTGATCTTCCAGGTCGAGGATGCGCGCGACGCCCGCCAGGTTGACCCCGGAGTCGACCAGCTCACTGATGCGTCTGAGCCGCATCAGGTCGTCGGCGCTATACCGGCGGGTGCCGCCTTCGCTGCGGGCGGGTGTGATCAAGCCGTAGCGCTCGTAGAGCCGCAATGACTGCACCGCGATCCCGGACAATTCGGCGGCCACCGAGATGCCGTACACACCATGGTCGGACGAGGGGGCACCCGCGTCGCCGCGGTAGTCGGCCATCACCCATCTCCTTCAACCACCCGCACAAAAAATCTATCTAGCACACTTGCATCATTCTGTCGAGAGTGCTATATGAAATCTATGTCATTAGACATAGGAAATTGCCGACCCACCGCCTAGATTGGAGTGAGAGGTGACCACCATGCTGATGCGTTCAGATCCGTTCCGTGAGCTCGACCGCTTCGCTCACCAAGTCCTCGGCACTGCCGCCCGGCCGGCAGTGATGCCGATGGACGCCTGGCGCGAAGGCGAGAAATTCGTCGTCGAGTTCGACCTGCCCGGCATCGATGTCGACTCGCTGGACATCGACATCGAGCGCAATGTGGTGACCGTGCGCGCCGAACGGCCGGCCGTCGATCCCAACCGCGAGATGCTGGCCACCGAGCGGCCGCGCGGCGTCTTCAGCCGCCAGCTGGTGCTCGGCGAGAATCTCGATACCGAAAAGATCGAGGCCTCCTACGCCGAAGGCGTTCTGCGCCTGCATGTTCCGGTGGCCGAGAAGGCGAAGCCGCGCAAGATCACGGTCGGCCGCGGGGACACGCCGCGGGCCGTCCGGGACAGCGCCGGCGAGCGCGAGGTCATCAACGCCTGACCGACCGGCGGCCCGGGCGGCGGTCAACTCCCCCGACCAGCGCCCGCCGCCGGCCCCGGACCACCGGTGCGGACGTCTCGCCCGGCGCCAGGAAGACCGAATCCAGATGAAATGGGAACTCGATGGCCAGACGGCCAACGTCGAACGGGCGTTGGCCGGCGGCGCCGCACAACCGGCGGGCTGGTTTCGGTTCTACTTCACCGACCAACGCTGGGAATGGTCGGAACAAGTGCAACGCATGCACGGGTATGAGCCCGGCAGCGTCACTCCGACCACCGATCTGGTGCTCTCGCACAAGCATCCCGAAGACCGCGGGCATGTCGCGGCCACCATCGATCAAATAGTCCATACGCACCAGGCGTTCAGCACTCGGCATCGCATCGTCGACACCCGGGGAAATGTGCGCCACGTCGTCGTCGTCGGCGACCGGATCTTCGACGACGACGGTGACGTGATCGGAACGCACGGGTTTTACATCGACGTCTCGGGACCGCGCGAGCGATCGCGCGAGGACGAGATGAGCGCGAAAATCGCTGAAATCAGCGAGAATCGGGCCGCCATCGAACAGGCCAAGGGCATGCTGATGCTGATCTACGGCCTCAGCGAAATCGCGGCGTTCGATTTGCTCAGGTGGCTGTCCCAGGAAGCGAATGTCAAGCTGCGACCGCTGGCCGAGCAGATTGCCGAAGACTTCCGCCGAGCCGGCCTGCCGCTGAACACGCAGTCGCAATTCGATCACCTGATGCTGACCGCGCATGAGCGCGTCCACCCGTCCGCCGACCACGAGTAAAACTTTGGCGGGCAACGCCTTTGGCCCTCAGTGGTCGATCAGCGGGGCGACCCAGTGGACCCGGGTGCCGCCGCCGGGCGCACTGGTGATCTCACAAGTGCCGCCGAGTTGTTCGGCGCGCCGCTTCATGTTGGCCAAGCCGCTGTGCCGCGTGTTGCCGGCCGGTATGCCGCATCCGTCGTCGACCACGTCCAGGGTGAAGGTGTCCGCGACGCTGACGTCGACGGTCAGCCGCGACGCGCCCGCATGACGCAGGGCATTGCTGACGGCTTCGGTGGCGACGGCTTCGGCGTGGTCGGCCAGTTCGGTACCGATGGCGGTCGTCGGCCCGTCCAGGCGCACGGTGGCGACGAGATCACGGTTTTCGGTCAGGTCGGCCACCACCCGCTGGATGCGCCGGCGGAAATCACCGCTCGCGGCGATCGGGTCCTTGAGCGCGAAGATCGTCGTGCGGATTTCCTCGATGATGGTCTGCAGATCGTCGAGCGTGCGATTGAGCCGCTCGGCCACTTCGGGCGAACGCGCCCTTGCCAGCGTGCCTTGCAAGTTCATCCCGGCCGCGAAGAGGCGTTGAATGACGTGGTCGTGCAGGTCATGGGCGATGCGTTCGCGCTCAGCCAGGATGGCCAACTGCCGCGCGTCCTCGCGTGCCGACGCCAGCACCAGCGCGATGGCGGCATGCGTGGCGAAATCGCTGACCAGGTCCAGATAGCTCTCGTTGAACGGCGGCTGCTCGGCGCCGCGGGCGATCGCGATCACCCCGACGACCTCGTCGCGGGCGCGTAGCGGCATCACGATCGCCGGGCGCTGCCCGACGTCGGTGAAGGCCTGGATCGGGTACTGCAATTCCTCGGTGATCAGCGGTTCGCCGGATCGGTACACGGCGCCGCTGGTGGAGCCGTCCACCGGAACCCGTTGACCGAGCACATCGGAGGCGTGCAAACCCACCGCAGCGGAGACCACCAGCGTGTCGGCATCGTCGTCGGCCGCGTCGGTGTCGGCCGGCACCAGCACGATGGCCTGTTCGGCGCCGGTCAACACGCGCGCGCGTTCGGCGATCAGTTGCAGGGGGCGGTGGTGCGGTTCGGAACGTGACAACAGCGCGGTGGTGATCTCGCGGCTGGCCTCCATCCACTTCACCGATGTCCGTTCGCGTTCGAAGACCTGCGCATTGTCGATGGCGACGGCGGCCGCGAACGCCAACGCGCGGGCGGCAACCTCGTCGGACTCGGAGAACACCCGCTTCGGATCGGTGTGGGTGAGATACAGGTTGCCGAACACGGTGTCGCGGATGGTGATCGGAACCGCGAGGAAGGCACGCATTCTCGGATGGTGCTCGGGAAAACCGACGGCGGCGCGGTGCGTCGTCAGATCGTCCATCCGCAGCGCGGGCGTGTCCAGCAGTGACAAGCTCAACAGACCCCTGCCGACCGGCAGGTGCCCGATGCGCGAAACCGTCTCGGCGTCCATGCCCTCGTGGACAAACGACTTCAAGTTGCCGTCGCGATCGCGGATAGCCAGCGCGCCGTATTGTGCGGAGGTCAAATCCCTTGCCGCACTGAGGGTCCGATGCAGAGTGGCGTCGCGATCGAGGCCCGCGCCGATCTCGACGATGACCCGAAGCAATCGCTCCATCTGATCGCGCGCGTCCAGCAACTCGTCGAGCTGGGCGTGCATCTTGGTGACCAGCCCGCGCTGCCCGAATTCCGTGGACCCCGAGCCGTTTTCGCCGCCGGTCACCCCGACCAGTCCGGCGCTGTCGATGATGGGCCGGCCCGCTGATTCAGTTTCGAAGCGAACACCGCGGCCTGGGTGCGGCGCTCCATGCCGAGTTTGGCCAACAACCGCGAGACGTAGTTCTTCACCGTCTTCTCCGCGAGGAACATCCGCGCGGCGATCTGCCGGTTGGTCAATCCCTCGCTGAGCAGTCCGAGCAGCGTTCGCTCCTGCTCGGTCAGCCCGGACAGCGGGTCGTCGCGCGCGGTGGTGCCCCGCAGCTTTGCCATCAGCGCCGCGGCCGCCCGGTTGTCCAGCAGCGATTTACCGGCGCCCACCTCTTTGATCGCGTGGGCCAGCTCCATGCCCTTGATGTCTTTGACGACGAACCCGCTGGCGCCGGCCAGGATCGCCTCGAGCATCGCCTCGTCGGAGGTGAACGACGTCAACATCAGGCAGCGTAGGTCGGGATGATCCGACACCAGGTCGCGACACAGTTCGATGCCGTTGCCATCGGGCAGACGAACGTCGAGGACGGCGACGTCGGGCGACAGCGCCGGTATCCGCGCTTTCGCCTCCGCCACCGTGCCCGCCTCGCCGACGATCTGGAGATCGGGGTCGGAAGCGAGCAGATCGGAAAGACCGCGGCGGACGACTTCGTGGTCGTCGACCAGGAACACCTTGACCATGGCGGGCCCTTTCCTGCCGGTCTATCCATCGCGGCAGACCAACCCAATATCTCATATTCTCGGCGGATGACGTCGAGAAGAAACTGGTTCAACGACTTTGGACCCTGCGGGTGAGGACGTTCGGTCGATGTCGCTTCAATAGCGTTGCGGCCGTAGCCCATTGCGGGACGGGTCGATCCCCCGCAGGGGCAGGTCCGATGACCGCTTAGGCCTGCGATCAATCGGCCCACTCGACGAAGTCGCGCAGGTCACGTCGCGGGGTCGCCGGCAACGGGTCGGCGTTGATCGGCGCCCAACCCACCCGAAGCAGCATCTGCGCGTAGTTGCTGTCGCCGAAGATGCCGGAGCGCACCGCTGCGCGGGTCTCGGCCGTCTCCAGTGGTTCAGTGACCGGGCAACTGGCCAGTCCCGTCGACGTCGCGGTGAGCAGCACGAGGCTGGTGGCCTCACCGGCGCGGAGTTGCGCCAGCCGGTCGTCGTGGCGGGTGCCCAACGCGAGAACCACGGCGTTGTCGTCGGCCGCGGACGAATCCGGCGCCATCGGCAGTGTGGCACCGGCGAATAGCCGACTCGGTATCTTGGCGTCCGGATCCGATATCGGCGTATTTCGGGCGGGAACGCCCGCAACCGAGAAGTAGCGCCCACTCCACGTCGTGAGCTCGGCGAGATAGTCGTTGGTCAGGTGATCGCGGACGGATTCGGCGACGATGTCGTGCAGCCTGTCGATGTCTTCCACTTGGCACAGCGTGACACCGGTGCGGGCGGCCCGCGCGGCCATGAGCGCGATATCGCCCATCGGCACCGCCCAGGAGCTGTAGTGGCGTCGATCGGTTCGCCGCCGGGGGATGGCCGCGGCGAGCGCGATGTCGACGAAATCGGCCGACTGAGGCCAAAGCTCGATGGTGGCAAGGTGATCGGGGTCGTCGGCGTTCGGCAGCCGGCTCACCCGGGAGCGCCATCCCACCGCCGCGAACGCCGCAACGCAGTGATGCAGCGCCGTCCCGCAACTCAGGATCAGGTCGCGACCATCGGGATCGGTGTTGGGGAGTCGACGGTCGGGGTCGGCGTACAGCTGCAGGCTTGCCGCCTCGACGCGCCACCGCCATGGCTGGGTGTTGTGCACCGACGGGGCGCGCGATGCCAAAGTCAGGGCCGTCCGGATCGTGCCGGCGTCCGGAAAGCGGATGCTCATCCTCGCTCTCCCTCTCTCCTAGCGCCTGTTCGTATCACCGTCACGCATCATCGGCGACGCCACGAGGGCACGACGGCTCTAAATCAAAGGACTTTCGGCCAATCTTCGTGGCCGGTCCACCGCGGCGCCGTCCGCCCTTATGCTGGCCACGATGGCGAATCACGGCCCCGATCCCACCACGCCGCTGTGGCGCGCGGCGCAAGTGTTCCGGTTGCTGAGCTGCGTCTATGCCACCGGATTTCAGATCGCGGTCAACCCGGATCTGATTCGGCCCGCGCTGGGTTGGGTGCTGTTCGCGGCCCTGATCGGTTGGAGCGCGGCGTGCGCGTTCGCCTACCTGCGGGGGTTCGGCCGCAAACCGACGTGGGTGCTCGCCGAGCTCGTGGTCGTCGTCTTGCTGATGTGGTCGAACAACTTCGTTGCGAGCCCGCACTGGGCGGCCGAGAACCAAACCTGGCCGACGACGTTATGGGCGAGCAATCCCACGATCTCGGCCGCCATCCAATTCGGTCCCGCGGGCGGAATGCTGACGGGACTGGCGGTGATGGCCACCAACTTCGCCGTCAAGAACTACCTCGCGCTCAACCTCGGGCACAACGCCACGATCATCATCGAGCTGGCGATCGGCATGGCGATCGGGATGGCCGCGCAAACCGCGCGCCGCGCCCACGCCGAGCTACAACGAGCGGCCGAGTTGACGGCGGCGGTGCAGGAACGCGACCGGCTGTCGCGGCAGGTACACGACGGAGCCATCCAGGTGCTGGCGCTGGTCGCCAAGAAAGGGCATGAGATCGGCGGCGCCACAGCAGAACTCGCCGACCTGGCGAGCGAGCAAGAACGCGCGCTGCGGCGCTGGCTGGCGTGCACGGACATCGGCCAGGAAACAGACGGCGCCACCGTCGACCTGCGCACGCTGCTCCAATGCCGGGAATCCGATCGGGTGTCGTTCAGCCTGCCCGGCACCCCGGTGCCGTTAGCACGTTGGGCGGCAACTGAACTCGACGCAGCGGTGGGCAATGCGCTGGACAACGTGGTCACCCACGCCGGTCCGGATGCGCACGCGTTCGTACTCTTGGAGGACCTCGGCGATTCAGTTCTGGTCAGTGTCCGCGACGATGGAGTGGGAATCACCCCGGGCCGGCTCGAGGAAGCGAAGCGCCAGGGACGGCTCGGCATCTCCCAATCGATCGTGGGACGGTTGACGTCGTTGGGCGGCAGCGCCGAATTGCGCAGCGAGCCCGGAGAAGGCGCCGAGTGGGAGTTGTGCGTGCCGCGCGGGGAGGGACGCCATGGCGGATGACGGGACGCCGACGACGGTGATGGTGGTCGACGACCATCCGATCTGGCGTGACGCGGTCGCTCGTGACCTGGCCGAGCACGGCTTCACCGTGGTCGCCACCGCCGACGGGGTGGCGGCCGCACAGCGGCGGGCGGCCGCGGTCCAGCCCGACGTGGTGGTGATGGACATGCAGTTGACCGACGGCGACGGCGCGCAGGCGACCGCCGCGGTGCTCGCGGTCTCGACCTCATCGCGGGTGCTGGTGTTGTCGGCCTCCGACGAACGCGAGGACGTGCTGGAGGCGGTCAAGGCCGGCGCGACGGGATACCTGGTCAAGAGTGCCTCGAAAGCCGAACTGGCGCAGGCGGTCACGGCCACGGCGGCGGGGCGGGCCGTGTTCACCCCGAGCCTGGCCGGGCTGGTGCTGGGCGAATATCGGCGCATCGCGCAGAGCAAGGACGACGGCCCCGCGCGCCCCAGCCTCACCGACCGTGAGACCGAGGTGTTGCGTTATGTCGCAAAAGGGCTGTCCGCCAAGCAGATCGCCAACAAGCTTTCGCTGAGCCATCGCACTGTGGAGAACCATGTGCAGGCGACATTCCGCAAGCTTCAGGTCGCCAATCGCGTGGAGCTGGCTCGCTACGCTATCGAGCACGGCCTGGACGAAGAGCCGTGACCCGCCACGATCCGGGCGGTCACCAGCGCGGTCACCACCACGGCCATGCACACCAGCCCGTCGTCCTTGAGTCCCCACCTGATCGCGGCGAGCAAGGCCACGCCGGCCACGCATAGCAGGGCACCGATGGCGCGACCCTGCCCACGTGACGTCACCGCGGGTGCGCCGTCCCAACCGGACAGCGGGTTGTTCTCCAGCGGCCGCAGCGCGACGAACAGCACCGCCACCGCGACGACGACGATGAGCACTTGCGCGAGGCTGACGGCGAGGAAGTCCTGCTCGCCCAGAAAGCGCGGGCAGCCAAGGTAATCGAAGGCCAGGTGCACGCCCAGCAGCACCGGCATGTGCCACAGGTACAGGGTCATCGCGCCGGAGTTACCGATGGCGGTCCACCACCACACCCGCGGACGCTGCGCCCAGCGCGCGATCGTCGGTGCGGCCGCGATTGCCAACGCGCTCAGGATGATTGCATGCCCCGCCAGCAGCAGCGACGGCGGGCTGGTGTTGGACAGCTGGTGGTCACCGGTGCCCACCATGCTGATCTGATACGGCCCCCAGTGCACCAGGGCGACGTCCACGGCGAAGAAGGCGGCGGCGACGGCCAGCGCGGCGCGGCCACCGAGTAGCCCGCGGCGGTAGGCCACGCCGAACATGGCGGGAATGAGCCAGACGGCCAGGTTGAGGTAACCCAGCGGCATCATCGCCGGCCAGTGCAGCCGGATCGTGTCGATCAGCGCGATCGCGCCATAGACCGTCGCCACACCGGCAACCAGGCGCCCGGCCGTGGTGATGCGGTACAGCACGGGCATGGCCGCCAGCACCAGGACGTAGGCTCCCAGGAACCAGAGCAGCTGCGTGCTGACGCCGGCGATCGGCTCGTAGATGTGTTGCGGCAGTGCCCGATACAGCACCGTCAGCGCGACGGCCCAGAACGCAAGATAGTAGAACACCGGACGGAACAGCCTGGTGCAGCGTTTCATCAGCCAGCCGCCCCAGTTGGTGCCGGGAGCCCAGGTAGACACGCAGGCCGCCGCTCCGGCGAAGAAGAACAGCGGCATGATCTGCAGCAACCACGTCATCGCCTGGAACAGCACCGAGCTGGTGAGCAGGTTGTCCCAGATCAATACGTGGTTTTCGATAATGCTGGCCGCCATCACGGTATGGCCGAGCACCACGCCGACCAGCGATGTGATGCGGATGACGTCGAGGACGCGATCGCGATCGGCCGGCGTGCTCGCGGCCACCTCGGCGACGCCGGGAAACTTCACAAGAGTTGTCATGGGAGCGGATCTGCCCTTCTGCGGATGCGTTGTGGTGGAAAAGCGATGAGAGAAGCCTCGCCGAGGATGCGCGCGCGAGCCTGCGCACTTCTACGCGTCGAGGCTGAGTAGTACTACTCAGTTCGCGGCGTTGAGCGGGTCGTAGTCGGCGAGCAGCTTTTCGATGCGGGCCTCGTCGAGGCGTACCCGCACGGTCGCGGCCTCCTGCTGGTCGCGGATGACCTTGGCCAGGGTGAACGCGCTGGACACCAGGAATAGGAAGGTGATGCCGAGAAACAATCGTGGCCAAGGATCAAGCGGAAGGAAGTAGATTCCGCCGAGCGCGGCCACGAAGCTGATCGCGAACGCGACAGCGGCCTGAACGAAGAAGGCGGCGGTGGTTTTCGACATGCTGCTGGGAACGGTCATGCCAATGACTCTGCGGCAGTGGACCGTTCGCGGGCATCCGTAAGACTACTCAGATTTCAACGGTGTATCGCGGCGCCACGGCAGTACCGCCGCCGCAGCGGCCGCGGCGCCCACGCCGATCGCGGCGGCGACCACCGTCGCCACCCGGACGCCGGCGAACTCGGAATCCACGAGCGGCTTGACCACCGCCACCACGGCAAGCGCCGGCATCACCAGCCGCACCCACCAGGCCACCACGCTGTCGCCGGGGATCCGCGAATTAGCCTCTGTAACAAACACATACAGCACCATCAGCAGCAGGGGCACCGCGCCGAAGATAGCCGGCCCGATCCAGCCAGCGCGTTGCGCCGAGACCACGACGGCAACCACCGCGACGAGCCCCACCACCGAAAGTCGCAGACCGGCGTTCGGTGACGCCCCGCGCATCACCGCCAGACCCGAGGCGGCGCGCACCGCGGCCCAGCCGGACACCAGCGCGGCGGCCACAGCCAACGCGGTGCCGGCCACCGCCATCCACCGCCGGCCGTCGTCGGCGTAGAACTCGGGCACGGCCTCGGCCAGCATCTTGGCGCTCCATCGCCACGGCCCCGCCACGCCACGGTGATCACCGACCCACAACACCACCGCGGCCGCGACCACCAGCGCGACGGCCAGCGACATGGATCGCCCCGGCCTGGCGACGCGCGTGATGCGGAGGGTGAGCAGTTCGACGCCCACCATGCCCAGGCCGAAGCCGACGAGCTGGCCGGACAGCGGGCGCGGTGATGCGGCCGTCCCGATGACGACGGGGTCGGTGCTCAGCGCGACGAGGGCGATCACCGCCGCCGCGAGGCAGACGTAGAGGAGCAGGCCCGCGACCACGAGCGGCATCGCCAGCGACGCCACGACACGAGTCGATGTCCAACAGGCCGCGGCCCCGATGACGAGAGCCGCAGCCGCGGCGGCGACCGGGAGCCACGACACGATCGCGGCGGGATCGTCACCGGGCGAAAGCACCTGCAGCGCTTGCAATCCGAGCGTCGCAGCGAACTTCCCTGCCAGCACCAGGTAGGCGAGCAGCTGAACGATGCCCGCGGCCGCCCCCGCTCGCGGCCCCAGCGTGGCGCCGATCAACTCGGCGGTGCTGCGCGCTTCCGGAGCATGGCCACGCAACCGCGCTAGAGCGTAGATCACCGGAATCGCCACCGCCGCCCCGAGCAGCGCGCCCAGCCCGTACCAGGCCGCGGGCGCGATCACCGCCATGCTCAGCGCGGCGGCCCGCCACGTCCCCACCGTCGGGTCCCCCAAGCCGGTTTCCGGCTGCAGCGACAGGAGCGATTTCTTCGGCATTGCCTAAGCATGACCCAACGGAGCACTTAATGGTTCCCGCAATGCGGCGCGGTTTCGATAGTTTTGTAGGCCCAGCGGCAGTGAGGACTTGACGATGTCAGACACGGTGAAGGTGTCCGTCGACCGCGGCTCGGTCGCCATGGGCGACGATGTTGACTCGCACCGCGAGTTCTGGGTTTTCCCCGCCTCGGCCACGATCGATGACTTGTTGGTCGAAATCTCTTCGCACTTCTTACCGGGAATTGCCGGACCGGCCGGGTGGCGCGTGTATCTCGGGACTCGCGGCGACGAACAACAGCAAGTCGGCCTCATCTACACCCGCGATGACCTCAAACAGCAGGATCAGATCTGCAGGTTATACCCCGGCGAGAGAACGCTGGGCGAGCTGGCCCGTTGGACGGGATTGCCGGAGTTGGAGGTATACGTGTCGTACCTGACCCATGACCAGGCCCGGCCAATGGCACTGGACGAGCTGACGGGCGGCCCCACTTGCACAGGCAGCCGACCGGTCAAGCTGGAATCCGAAGCGGCGGCCAATGCCAAGCGTGACTGGGTGATGATGCGCGAACTGGACCGACGCGCCTCGGGGGTCGCCGATGCGCGGCGCCAGTGGGTTCGGGCCAATCTGCTAGCGGCGCCGCCGCCGTGGATCGACGTCTTCATCGCCCGCAATTTCCACTACCTGACCGAGCTGCACTGTCCCGCCAGCATGACGCTGGCGGCAGAAATGCTGGGGATCAACGAATCCAGTGGAGAGCAGTTGGCGGCGCGGGCCAACGTCGACGTGCGCGCCGATGTCGTGATCCTGGCGATGGTGCTGGCCGCTTTCGAGTGGGGAGCCCAACGCGACACGTGGCGCGTCGGCGAAAGACCTTATTACAAGGCCTATCTGGAGATGCTGGCTCATTGCGGCTATCGGCTCTCTCCGATAGAACACGTTATGGCCGGCCACATCAGCATCGAGGAATTCAAACTTTCGGCGACCGACACCGCCCGGCTCGACCGCATTCGGCAACTTCGAGACCAGCAATACCAGCTCCGGATGAACCGGTACTACACAAAAACGCTCAGCGAGGAGCAATACCGGGCCGCCATCGAATCCGTCCACGCCGAGCTGTCTGATCTGGGGGAGCTTCCCGGACCGATGTAGGTCCTCGAAACCTACTGTATTCGAAGAGAATTGCCCTGCGTTACCGCCCGTTAGCTGGCGCATCGAGCGCTCAGGCGTCGATCACCACGCGCCCGGATTTCGCGCGGGAAACGCACACCAGCATCTCGTCATCACCCTCGACGGTGCGCCCGCGGCGATCGACCTGTCCCCCAAGCACTTTGACCTTGCAGGTTCCGCAGAACCCCTGCTGGCAGGAGTATGCGGTGGTCGAATCGCGGTCGAGCATGACGTCCAGCGCCGACCGGTTCGCCGGCACGCTGAGCACTCGCCGCGAGCGGGCCAGTTCCAACTCGAAGGGAACACCATCGACCACCGGCGGCGGGCCGAAACGTTCGTAGTGCAGCGGCGCGTCCGCGTGGTCGTTGCGCGCGATGCGCACCGATTCCAGCATGGCGGTGGGGCCACACACGTACACCGCCGTCCCCGGCCCCGCGTAGGCAAGCAAGTCGGACGCGGTGGGCAATCGGCCGCGCTCGTCATCGGCCCACACGGTGACCCGGTCCGGGTCCACCGACACCACCTCGTTCAGCAGCGGCATGTAATCTCGGCTGCGACCGGCATAGACGGCGCGCCAATCGATTCCGCGCTGCTGGGCGGTGCGGATCATCGGCAGAATCGGTGTCACCCCGATGCCACCGATCACGAACAACACCTCACGCTCGTCGGTGACGAGATAGAACGCGTTGCGGGGCCCTTCGAACTCGAGTTTGTCGCCGGCCTTGAACGCATCGTGCATTTCGATCGAACCACCGCCACCCTCGGCGATGCGGCGCACCGCGATGCGATAGTCAGTGCGCCGGCCGGGCGAACCGCACAGCGAGTACTGCCGGCGCCGGCCCGATGGCAGCCGAACGTCGATGTGGGCGCCGGGTGTCCAGGACGGCAACAACCCACCGTCGGGGTCGACCAGCGTCAGCGCGACCACGTCGGGCGTCACTAGTTCGCGCTTGGCAACCACCGCGGTGGTGGTGCGCCGCACGGACTGAACCCGCGCGGATGTCCACCGCGACGCCGACGCTAGGCCGCCGAACAGCGAACCGACGCCGTACAACGCGGTGTACATGCGGTCACGCTTGCGACGGCCGTACAGGTCGGCCGGGACGCTGTCCCAAATAGTCTGCGCCACAATCATCCTCACATCTAGCCGATGCCGCGACGGTCGCCGGAGGAGGCGATCAGGTCGACCCACTCACCGGTCAGCCGGGCGATGACGTCGGGGTAGGCGGTGACCACCCAATGCCCGCCCTCGATCGGCACAACCCTGCCGCCCTCCGGGATGGAGCCGGTAAACCGTTGCAGGGCGGGCGACACGAAATAATCCTGGCGTGCGACCAGCACCTGCACCGGAACGGTGGTCCGCGGCAACTGCGCCGGGGGCGCCAGCATCGGTGCGGGCATGTTCGCGCGATACAGGTTGAGCCCGTTCAGGTAGTCATCGACCGAGCGGTAATTCGCACCACGTCCGCCGCGGCTACGAGCGCTCGATCCGCCGATACGCTCAACGGCCTCAAAGACTTTCACCGTCGCCCGGGCCCGGATCGCCAGCTCCGGCACGCCCGGGCACAGGAAAAACCAGATGTATGACGAGGCCAGGACCTGTTTGACCACGTCGAGAAGCGCGCGCGGCGTGCGGGCCGACCGCAAGAACTTGCCCGCGTAGTTCAGGTGCGGGCCGGAGACGGAGGTGAACGAGGCGATCTTGCCCATCACGGCGTCGTCGGTGACCGCCGCCCAGGCCTGGATCGATCCCCAGTCGTGGGCCAGCAGGTGCACCTCGTCCACGCCGAGGCGCTCGATCACCGCGCCGACGTCGGCGACCAGCTGTGGCAGCCGGTATCCCGAACGGCCTGGCGGCGTTGAGGATTGGCCGGCACCGCGGACGTCGTACGCCACGACGTTGAATCGGCGACCCAATGTCGTCGCCACGCCGTCCCATACGTGGTGGTTGTCCGGATAGCCGTGGATGGCCAGGATCGTCGGGCGCCCCGGGTCGATGTCGGTGTAGGCATGCACCGCCAGTCGCACGCCGTCGGAGGCGGTGACGGTAGTTGACACCAATTCGTTCGTCATCGTCAGTGCGACGCGCGGGCAGCGGGCGAGCGGGCCAGGTAGTCGACCGCGCGCCCGACCCCGCCCAGCTGGGAAGGATGGAAACTCGGCGTGTAATAGGCGCCGATGACCCGGAGGAATTGGAACGGGCCGGGCACCAAACCCCGGCGCGCGGCGCGGAAGTAGTCCCGCCAGCGCGGCTTGGTGCCGGGGGGCAGGTAGGGGTCGACCGAGTACATGAATCGCACGCCGCGGACGAACAACCACAGCAGCGCCGGGGTGATCAGCAGCTGGGTGCGCACCTGCCGCCAATACCCGGCGCGCAGGTGCTTCATGGTGTCGAAGGCAACCGCTTTGTGCTCGACTTCCTCGGCGCCGTGCCAACGCAACAAGTCCAGCATCACCGGGTCGGTGCCCATGGCGTCGTGCTGCGGGGTGTCGAGAATCCACTCGCCCAGAATGGCGGTGTAGTGCTCGAGTGCGGCCACCATCGACACCCGCTCGAGCAACCAGCTCTGCCGCCGGCGCGGGCTCCACCGCGGCCGGTCGCCGATGAGTTGGGTGAAAAGCCAACGCATTTGGTCGGTGAACGGGGTCACGTCGATGCCTTTGACCGCGAAGTGCCCGAGCACCCCCGCGTGCGCCTGGGAATGCATCGCCTCCTGGCTGATGAATCCCTGCACATCGCGGCGCAGCTGATCGTCTTTGATCAGCGGCAGGGTGTCCTTGAAAGCGGCGACGATGAACTCCTCACCCGCCGGCAACAACAGGTGCAGCACGTTGCAGAAGTGCGTGGTGAAGGGCTCGTTGGGCACGTAGTAGAACGGCAGCGTCGACCAGTCGAAGTCGACGTCGCGCGCCTGCAGGACGATTCGCTCGTGGTCGAGCGAAGCGTCGTGCGGGCCGGTTGCCTTGTCATCGACGGTGAACATCGTCGCCATCCCTTTCCGTCAGATCGTAAAGCTAGGCGCTGCGCTGCGCCTCGTCCTCCACCTCAGTGATCAAACGCTCGCTGCGCAAGAACCGGACCAGATGATCGACCGTCTCGGTCAGGGCCGGCTCGCGCAGGCGGACCTTGGCCAGCCCGCGTCGGTGGCGGTACTGGGTGTTGTCGTAGCGCTTGTCCCGCATCGCCGCGATCTTGTCCGCCGACCGGGTGAGGAAATCGACCAGCGGGTACATCTGATCGTTCGGCGTGCAGCGGCGGTTCAGCTGCTCGGTGAACGACGGGATGTCGTGGTAGTCAAAGCGATACCCGTACCGCTCGGACAAGATCCGGGTGACGTCGGTGAGGTTGTAGTAGTCGTCGGCGGTCATGTTGAAGACGCTGCCCGACTCGTCCGGCAGGCCCATCAGCGTGACGATGTGATCCGCGATCAGGTCCGCCGGCAGCAGGCTGATCTGGTTGAGCGCGTTGACGGCGACGCCGTGCTCGATCATGAACGCCGTCAAGCGCACCAGGATGTCGTCCTGGCTGCCGAAGCCCGCGCGGGTCGGCGAGATCAGCGACGGCCGGTAGATGCGGACGTCGAGTCCCTTGCGCTGCGCGGCCAGCGCCAGCTGCTCGCCGACCCATTTGGTCTGCGAGTAGCCGAAGTCCAGGCCGGCCATCTTTTCGTTGGCGTCCCACTCCCCGACCACCGGCTCGGTGCTCCAGCCGTAGATGAACGTGCTGGAGACGAGATGGAAAGCCTTGCGGTGGTTGGTCATCGCCAGCCGCAACAGCTCGCGGGTGCCCTCGACGTTGGCCGGCCGCAGGGCGTCATAGGTGCGCACGTAGTTGACCAGGGCGCCGTTGTGCACGACGGCATCGACGTCTTGCGCCAGCTGTTGGAAGGCCGCCTCCCCGATGCCCAGCGCGGGCTCGGCGAGATCGCCGCAGACGACGCGGACCCGCGCGCGAACGTCGGCTTCCAGCGCCGGCGTCCATAGCTGGGCGCGGCGCAGCGACGCCACGATGCGGTCCAGGCCGTGCGCGGCGTCCGTGGCACGCACCAGCGCATGCACCGTAAAGGAGGTTTGCGCCAGCAGGCTGCTCACCAGGAACGGCCCGAGGAATCCGGTCGCGCCGGTGAGCAGCAGATCCGTGGGCTCGCCCGGCCGCGCGGGTGCCAATTCCGGCAGCGGCAGTGCCGCGTCGGCCCGCATCTGCGCGGCCTCGTAGGCCTCGTACTCGGCGGAGATCTGATCCAGCGCGCGGCGCAGCGCCTCGAGCGGCTGCCCGGTCCCCTCACCGAATTGGCGGACCAGCCCGAAGAATTCGGACACCGTCAGCCGCTGCAACAGGCGGGTGTTGACCTCTTCGGCCAACTCCCCGGCGCCGTTCTCCTCCAGCAAGGCCTGCAGGTCGGTGCGGAGTTCGGCCAACGCCAGCGAGTCGATGCCGAGATCGGCGAACGAGCAGTCCTCGTCGCCGCTCAGGTCGTAGCTCTCGATGAGATTGCGGAAGCGCTCCAGCGGACCCGCGCCGTCAGCCAGGCCATCGTGAGTTCGGTTGGCCGACTGGTTGATCCAGCTCGCGAAGGTGGGCAGCTTGCCGTCCAGCCACAGCTGGCGTGTCGACGAGCGCCGGATCTTGCCCGAAGTGGTCTTCGGAATGCTGCGCGGCGGTGCGAAAACGATTGTGTGCGGATCGATGTGGCAGTGCCGCCGGATCGCGCGGGCCAGGGCCTTGGCGTCCGGAAGGCTGTGCTCGTCGCGCGCCTCGGCGACGACGATCAGCGCCTCGGACTCATCGTGCTCGACCGAGAAGGCGGCGACGCAACCCTTGCGGATCTGCGCGGCGGTGCGCTCGACGACGGCTTCGATGTCGGAGGGGTAGCAGTTGACGCCGCGGACGATGATCAGATCCTTGCTGCGGCCGCAGACGAACAACTCGCCCTCGTAGACGAAGCCGAGATCTCCGGTCCGCAGGTAGGTGCGTCCGTCATCACCGGCGACGCGCGCGCCGAAAATCTCCGCGGTGAGCTCCGGCCGGTTCCAGTAGCCGGCACCCTTGGAGCGTCCGGCCAGCCATACCTCGCCGACGCGGCCGTCGGGCAACGCCTGCCGGGATTCGGGATCGACGATGCGAACCACGGCATCCTCGATGGGCTTGCCGCAGCTGACCAAGGTGACCTGGTTGCTGTTCTCGGGCAGCGCCTTTTCGACGCGGGCGACGTTGCGCTCCAGTCCACGCTTGTTCACCGCGATGGTCTGGCGCCCGCGGATCGACACGGTCAGTGTGAATTCGGCCATGCCGTAGGCGCCGGTGAGCGCCTCGGGCCGCAGGCCATACTCGGCGAATCGCTGCCGGAAGCGAGCGAAGGTGTTGGCGCGCAGCGGTTCTGCGCCCACCACGATGCATTCGAGGCTGCTGAGGTCCACGCCGGTCAACTCGGCGGCGGGCAGCTTGTCCTCGCGCAGGCAGTATTCGAGCGCGAAGTTGGGGCCCGGCGTGTGCGTGGCGCGCACGTCGCTGATCAGCCGAAGCCAGGATGCCGGCCGGGCGAGGAAGTCCAGGGGCGACATCGCATGCGTGCTTCCGCCCAACAGCACGACGAACATGTAGGCCGAGATCAGCCCCATGTCGTGGTGTTGCGGCAGCCACGAGGCCACCACCACGTCGCCGCCGCTGAAGGCGAAACCGTTGGCGATGATGTTGGCGTGGGTGACGATCACACCCTTGGGATCGCTCGTCGAGCCCGAGGTGTACTGCAGGAAGAGCACCTCGCCGGGCGTGTCCGCGACGGGCGCGCCGCCGAAGTCCTGGGCGCCGTCGGTGGCGAACCAGGGCAGCTCGGGCAGGCCGGCGCCGGATTCGTCCGCCCAGAGTTGCTGGCCGTGCCGTTGGCCAAGCAGCAGACGGAAGTCATATTCGAACTGCTTCGTCGACAGCACGGCTTTGGCCCCGCAATCGCGGGCGATGAAGCTGAGCTTGGCGAGCCCGGAATCGAAGGACATCGGCAAGGGCGGGCTGACCGGAACGGCGATCACCCCGATGCGGGCGCAGGCATAGAGCGCCGCGACCATTTCGAGTCCGGGCGAGTAGACCAGCAGTGCACGATCGCCCGACTCGAGGCCGGCCTCCTTGGACAGGTAGGCGGCCAGTTCACGGGTGCGTTCGGCGAAGCCCTGGTAGGTGTAGTGCTCGAGTTCCCGGCCATCGGCATCGACGAAGCGAAACAGGGTCTGGTCCGGCTTCTGCGCTTCCCACTTGTGTAGGTAATCGATCAGAGTCTCCATGTCGGAGTGATCCCCCTTCCAGGTTGGCTTGGCCCGAGCACGACTCACGTCGGTAATTATTAATCCAATGTAGCGCTGCCGGCCCGCCCTTAGCAAAGGGTTGAACAGCCTAAATGGTCATCACACATTGCATTCACAGGATTCAGATACCCGTCCGATTTAAATGCACGGATGCTGATCTCCGCGGCTACGGATTTCAGTATCTCAGTCGCTCGCGACCAGGTATTATCCCTGCGCCACGGCCTGAATTACTGAAGTACGTATCTACTAATCCGCGCATTTACTATAAACGGTCAAGCGACCGCCCGAGTCAATTAAGTCTTTTACCATCGTCGCACTCACAGGCCAAATCGCAAATAGAAATCGCAATTATCCGCAGGATAACGCGAGCCCGGAAACCGCGCGTGCGGGTGGGCCGCCAAGGGCGATTGGATGCCGGCCGCAGCCGGCTACGCGGGCCTGGCGATGCGGATCCGCGGTCCCGCGCGCGCCACCAGTTTCACGATGCCGAGGAAACGCTCACCGTCGATGATGGGCGACAGGGGTTCGTCCTCGGCTTCGATCGTCATCTCCTTGCCGTTGACGTCGCGCAGCCCGTTGCCGCGCAGCATGCCGTTGGTCAGTGCCGTCGGAAGCTGCGCCACGATCAGGGATGGCCGGAGGTTTCCGGCCTGGAAATGCAGCGCACCGGGCTCGGACGCCTTGGGGAACAACCGAAGCGGCCCACCGATGCGAAGGTCGATCGCGCCGGCGTGCAACAAGCTGTGCGTGCGCGACGGAACCTCATCGCCGTCGATCACCACCCGCGCCCGCGTCGGTGTGAACAGGATGGAGGCGTAGTTGGGCGTCTTCACCCGGCTCGGGGCGACCTTCGAGGTGAGGTAATCGCCGAAGCTGCGAGCGATCACCCGGGCGACCGCCAGCCGACCGTGATCGGGTGAGTCGTAATACCGGTCGTAGAAACGGTTCCCGACGCCCCCGGCGGCCAGCCCGAAGCAGAGCCGGTGAAACGCTGCGCCGTCGTCGGTTTCGCCGTCGAGCACCAGTGTGTCCAGGATCTCGTCGGGTGGAGGTTGATCCGTCTCGGCGGCGGACACCAGCGCACGGATGATCTTTTCGGGCCGTCCGCGCACCCGGGCCTTGCGCGCGACGGCGTTGACGCTGCCGCCGTTGGTCGGGACGAACGAAGGCCAGCGCTGCGGATCATCGATGCAGCGCTCGATCTCGTTGATCAACCAGTGCAGCGCACCGTCGCCGCCGTCGCCGACGAGGTGGGTCACCCGCGGCGCGAGTTGCTGGATGGCGCCGTGCAGCTCCTCGATCGAGTTGGTCTCGTGCACCTCGCCGTGCGAACCGACGATGCGACGCAGTCCGGCGATGCGGTCGCGAGAGGCGGCGCGATTCTTCCGCGCTTTCGGATTGACGATGACGCCTAGATACATCCGGCGAACCCCCATGCGCGCCCGAAAAAATGTCGTCCGATCCATCGCTCAGGTGGGATTTCGCTGGGCATCCCAGGCACGATACCCGCGCGTCCGAGTTGCCCCGCAACGCTGCCGCACGCCTCCGCCAGTCCCCGCGGCCCGGCAGCCGCCGTCGCAATTACGAAGTTAGGGTGTTTGCCATGCCGAATTGGACCGCAGCGGAGCTGCCCTCGTTCGCCGGGCGGAGCATCGTCATCACCGGCGCCAACGCGGGGCTGGGCGAGATCACCGCGCGCGAGTTGGTACGGGTCGGTGGCCGGGTCACCCTGGCCGTCCGCAATACCGACAAGGGCCATGCCGCCGCCGCGCGCATGACCGCTTCAGCGCCCGGCACCGGGGCGGGGACGGCCGAGGTGCGTCAGCTCGACCTGCAAGACCTGTCGTCGGTGCGGCGCTTCGCCGAGGGCATCGACACGGTGGACGTATTGATCAACAACGCCGGCATCATGGCCACCAAACATGCGGTCACCGTCGACGGCTTCGAGGGCCAGATCGGCACCAACCACCTCGGCCATTTCGCGTTGACGAACCTGCTGTTGCCTAAGCTGACCGATCGCGTGGTGACGGTGTCCTCGCTGATGCACCACTTCGGCTACATCAGCCTCAAAGACCTGAACTTCCAGTCCCGGCCGTATTCGGCCTGGCTGGCCTACAGCCAGTCGAAGCTGGCCAACCTGTTGTTCACCAAGGAACTGCAGCGGCGGTTGGACGGCGCCCGCACATCGGTGCGCGCGCTGGCGGCCCACCCCGGCTGGTCGCACACGAACCTGCAAGGCAATTCGGGCCGCAAGCTGGGCGACGCGGCGGTCCTGGCGGTCGACCGGATCGTCTCCACCGACGCCGAGTTCGGCGCCCGCCAGACGCTGTATGCGGCCTCGCAGGATTTGCCGGGCGACACCTTCGTCGGCCCGCGGTTCGGACTGTACGGCCGCACCCAGCCGACATGGCGCAACTGGCCGGCAAAGCGCGCCGGCACTGCCACCGCCCTCTGGGAACTGTCCGAGCGGCTCACCGAAACGAAATTCCCGCTCTGAGCGGTCCCGGCATTCAACCCGCTCACCCGGACAACCCCGTCCGCGCACCGGGCACGCGGGGCGCGGCTAGATTAGTTGGGTAACTCAACCGCACGCAGCGAGGAGGTAATGCCATGTCGGACGCGAATCTGGCGGCCCTTCTCGCCCTGTGCGCCGCGCTGGCGTCCGCGATCGGCAACGTGGTTCGGCAGCGCTCCGCGCAGGAAGTGACCGACAAACGGGTGGGCCACCTGACCCTGTTCGGCATGCTGCTGCGCGACAAGCGTTGGTGGCTGGGCGGTTTGGGCGATATCGGCAGTTACGTGCTGCTGGCCGCCGCATTGGACAAGGGCTCCGTGCTGCTGGTGATGTCGTTACAGGTGACGGCGTTGCTGTTCGCCCTGCCGATCTATTCGCGGATGACCGGTAACCGCATCACCGGCCGGGAATGGAGCTGGGCGCTGGTCCTGGCGGTGGCGCTGGCGGTGCTGATCTCGGTCGGAGACCCGACCGGCGGCCAGCAGCGGGCACCGCTGCACACGTGGATCGTGGTGGCCGTGGTGATCGTCCCGCTGTTGCTGCTGGGTTTGTTCGGCGCGCGGGTGTGGGCGGATCGCCCGGTTGCGGCTCTGCTGCTGGCGGCGGTGGCCGGCACCTTACTGGCGGTGTTCGCGGTCCTGATGAAGGGCGTCGTCGACATCCTGGAACGCCATCCCGGCCAGGTGTGGCACAGCTTCGAGCTGTACGCGCTGGTGTCCTGCGGGGTGGCCGGGATGATCTATCACCAGTCTGCTTATCGGGCCGGCGCCCTCACCGCGTCGCTGCCGACGATCATCGTGGCGAAGCCCGTGGTGGGTGGGGTGCTCGGCATCGTCGTGCTCAACGAGACCTTGGCAGCCGGCGGCTGGGAATGGTTTGTCATCGCGGTGACGACGGCCGTGGTGATCATCGCGACCGTCGGTCTGGCTCGCGGGGAGGCCGCCTCGATGTCGGCCGGCGCTGGGCGTGACCTGAAATCCAGCGCGCGGTCGAAGGCGGCTTCCCAAGCGTGAGCGGCTGATCTACACACCGAATTGGCTTGCCGGGTAAGTATTCTCACGGCGCCTGACGGGCTGCTATGGGTTGATGGTGTTGTCGCCGACCTGGCGGCCCCAGACGTACTCGATCGCATACGGCGATCCGGTGTCGAGGTGGTTGTAGGGCGCAATGCTGTTGCCGGTGTCCATCACCAACTCCGGTGCCGGCCACAGATCGCGGGTGACTTTCTGCCAGCACCCCGGCGCACCGCCCGGGCCGCCGCGCGCGTTCACCCGCGGCAGGTTCTCGGGATAGACGTAGGGGTTGGGCGCCCCGCCCACCACGCCGACGACGCCGCCCACCATCGACGCGAGGACGGGCAGCGCGGATACCGGGTTGGCGATCAATCCGAGCCCGGAGAGCGCCTCGGTGTTCATGTTCAACGAGTAGCCGTTGAAACCGCCCTCGGCCGCGCCCGTGGCGGGCAGCGCATCGTGTTCATTGCGCATCAAGCAGTAGATT
>NZ_JCALDT010000013.1:0-79469 GCF_059813005.1 Mycobacterium sp. NGS27 | reverse complement strand
ATCACGCCGACAACCACCACTACCGACCTGCTCGACCAACTGCAGCATGCACACGCCAAAACCGTTGAGCACCAACACCTGGCGCTCAACGAGATCCACCGCATCACCGGCCACGGACAACTGTTCGACACCGTTTTCGTCTACGAGAACTACCCGACCGAGGCCGCAGCCTTGGTGGGGGCCGACGGGTTGACCGCAAGCGAGCTCAACATCCACGACTGTTATCACTACCCCCTGACGATCCAGGCTGGGCCTGGCCGTGAACTCAACCTGAGGGTTCAGTACCGCACCGATCTTTTCGCCATCACCGAGATCGAGGCGGTGGTGGAGCGATTTACGCGGATGTTGGCCGCCATGACCGCTGACCCGGCGCTCCCGCTCATGTCGCTGAATCCAACTGATGGAAACGGTCGTAGTTGGGGCAGCGGGGCGGTGCTGACCCAACCCGCGACCACAGCGGAGCCGTCGCCGAAACGTCATGTCATCGGTGGCAGTGATAGCCCCGCTCCGACCACCCTGGTCGATGAACTTCTGGCCGACATCTTCGTCCAAGTGCTGGGCGTGGGCCGCGTCGGAGTCGACGAGTCATTCTTCGACCTGGGTGGGGACTCGCTGTCGGCCATGCGAGCAATCGCCGCGATCAATACGGCCCTGAACATCGAACTCCCCGTGACCACGCTCTTCGAAGCGCCATCGGTTCGACGGCTGAGCGAACAGGCGAGCAAACATGCCAGCAAAGAGAATTTCCTGCGGTGAATTCAGGAGAGTCGGTGAAATCCCTTCTTAAAAGGTTGGTATCCGGGCTGATTGACCCGGTCGTGTTCGGCCTGATTGTGTTTGGGACTGCCGGCACACTCCACTACTGGCAAGCGTGGGTTTTTCTCACGGTATCTTCCCTTTCGACATGGACGCTCGGCATCTTCCTGCTGCGTACCAACCCCACCGTGCTTCAGAGGCGCACGCGTGGCGGGCCGACAGCAGAGACTCGAAGTGCGCAGAAGATCATCATCGTCGGCTGGTACTTGTCGCTCGCCGCAACGGTTGTGCTCAGCGCCCTTGACCATCGCTTTGGTTGGTCGGCGGTACCAACCGCAACCTGCTTGGTCGGCGATGTCCTGGTAGCCGTCGGCCTCAGTGTGGTGATGCTTGTGGTCATTCAAAACAGTTATGCGGCGGCCACAATCCGCGTCGAAGCAGACCAAAAGCTGACGTCTACCGGTCTCTATGGGCTGGTGCGGCACCCCATGTATTCCGGCAACGTCATCATGATGGTCGGCGTCCCGTTGGCGCTCGGTTCCTACTGGGGACTGGTCTTCGTCATAACGGGCGTGATCATGCTCGCCCTGCGCATTCGGGACGAAGAACAGCTTCTCAGAGGCGAATTGGACGGATACCGCGAATACACCGAAAAGGTTCGCTACCGCCTCGTGCCGTGTATGTGGTGACCCTATTTCCCAACGTTGTGGATCAGCTCTACGCTCCTCGCGGCAAATCAGGATCACACGCGGTGCCTGATTTACGGCTGATCACTACGCTCGCCGGCGGGCTGCATTGTCGCCTGCTTCGAGTTCGACAGAGCGGCTCCAGCGGTTTACGCAATATTGCACACATGTCGAAATATCCCGCTAACATCAGCTAACCGACGGCAGTAAATTTTCCGCCGGTCATCTCACCAGTAGAAAGGTGTGATCGATGGAAAAGATACTGAAAGCTATTGCAGTGGCCGCGGTCCTGACCGGTGTGATGCTGGGGTCGTCGGGCTGCATAACGATAGACCTTGCCCCCCACGTTCTTGGCCCGGCAACTGGCCTCTGACGGCGGATGAATTCGTTCGTCATTAGCTTGACGAACGCCGACTGCCGGCGGCGACGCGTCTGCTGACATAGCGTGTGTCATCGCTGTGCTCTCAAAAGCGATGTGGCTGGTCACATCTCAAGAGGGAGGGCGCTAGGCCGCATCGGGCCCTGGACGCTTTTCGCCGACAAGTTTTCACTTCCATGAGTGAGACTGAATTTCTCGTGGGTGAAATCGCTCCCGCATGGAATCTGCATACCTCGCATTCGGTGAGCGCGGCGCAAAGCGAATCGACCGTTTAAAAGTCAGGGCCAAGGTCAATCTTTAGAGCTACAGGTTCCTGATGGGAGGTCCTTTGATGAGCAAGCTTATTCGCCACATGGCGGGCGCCGCCATGATGGCAATAGCGCCGATGACGTACGTGGTTGCGGTGTCTCCGGGGATGAGCTCGGCTCAACCCCCAGACTGCGGTCCGGGGAACTGGTGGAACCCGGGAGCCAATGCTTGTCAGCCGTTGGGGGCGCCGCCGCCGCAAGATTGCGGCCCGGGTAACTGGTGGAACCCGGGAGCCAATGCGTGTCAGCCGTTGGGGGCGCCGCCGCCGCAAGATTGCGGCCCGGGGAACTGGTGGAACCCGGGAGCTAATGCTTGTCAGCCGTTGGGGGCGCCGCCGCCGCAGGATTGCGGTCCGGGCAACTGGTGGGACCCAGGGGCCAATGTGTGCCGCCCCGTCGTGCCACCGCCGCCGTCTTAGAGCCGGAGCGCGGGGGAGTTGAGCGCGGCCCCGGTGGCGCGCAAACAAAGCCGTATCAAGTCGTATATCGGTCTTACGAGTCGCCGAGTGCCCTCGGTGAGATTCGAACTCACACTGTACGGGTTTTGAATCCGTTTCCTCTGCCAGTTGGGATACGAGGGCGCGGCCTCTTACCTTAGAGGCAGCCTCCCACCATAGAGGATCAGGAGTGCCCGCCAGTCTCACCGCCCCCGAGGTCGCTGGTCTGAGGCGGTCACGACACAATATTTGTCATGACAGGCCCCACGACCGACACCGACGCCGCTGTGCCGCGCCGGGTCCTGATCGCTGAAGACGAAGCGCTCATCCGAATGGATCTCGCCGAGATGCTCCGGGAGGAGGGTTACGAGATCGTGGGCGAGGCCGGCGACGGGCAGGAAGCCGTCGAACTGGCCGAGCGCCATCAGCCGGATCTGGTGATCATGGATGTGAAGATGCCGCGCCGCGACGGCATCGACGCGGCCTCGGAGATAGCCAGCAAGCGCATCGCCCCGATTGTGGTGTTGACCGCCTTCAGCCAACGCGACTTGGTGGAGCGGGCGCGGGACGCCGGCGCGATGGCCTATCTGGTGAAGCCGTTCACCATCAGCGACCTCATCCCGGCCATCGAATTGGCCGTCAGCCGCTTCAGCGAGATCGCCGAACTCGAACGCGAGGTGGCCTCGCTGTCCGACCGACTGGAGACCCGCAAGCTCGTGGAGCGCGCGAAAGGGCTGCTGCAGAGCGAACAGGGCATGACGGAGCCCGAGGCCTTCAAGTGGATTCAACGGGCCGCGATGGACCGCAGGACCACGATGAAGCGGGTGGCCGAAGTCGTCCTCGAGACATTGGATCCGTCCAAAGACGCCTGACTGTGCACCCACGGCGTCCGATGTGCGCTGGTGGCGACGACACGCCGACGCCAGCCGCCGTGGTTGCACAGTGAAGGCCGCCAGCGGCGGTAAACCCTAGCGCGCGACGATCACCGACGAGCCGTGCCCGAACAGCCCCTGGTTGGCGGTCACCCCGACGGTGGCGTTCTCCACCTGCCGGCCGGTCGCCTGGCCACGCAGCTGCCAGGTCAGCTCGCAGACCTGAGCGATCGCCTGGGCGGGAATCGCCTCGCCGAAGCACGCCAGCCCGCCCGACGGGTTGACCGGCACCCGGCCGCCGATGGTGGTGGCGCCGCTGCGCAGCAGCTCCTCCGCTTCGCCCTTGGGGCACAGCCCCAGGTGCTCGTACCAGTCGAGTTCCAGCGCGGTGGACAGGTCGTAGACCTCGGCCAGGCTCACGTCTTCGGGCCCGATGCCCGCCTCGGCGTAGGCCGCATCGAGGATCTGGTCCTTGAACACCCGCTCCGGTGCGGCCACGGCGGCGGTGGAATCCGTTGCGATGTCCGGCAATTCGGGCAGATGCTGCGGGTAGCGGGGGGTGACGGTGCTGACCGCACGCACCGACGGCACGCCCTCGAGCGAGCCGAGGTGCTTGCGGGCGAACTCGGCGCTGGCGACGATCAGCGCCGCGGCGCCATCGGACGTGGCGCAGATGTCGAGCTGCCGCAGCGGGTCGGAGACCACCGGACTTGCCAGCACGTCCTCGACCGAAGATTCCTTGCGGTAGCGGGCATTCGGGTTCTGCAGGCCGTGCTGGGAGTTCTTCACCTTCACCGCGGCGAAGTCCTCGGACGTCGCGCCGTAGAGGTCCATCCGCCGGCGCGCGAGCAACGCGAAGTACACCGGATTCATCGCCCCGATGAGGTGGAAGCGCTGCCAGTCGGGGTCGTTTTTGCGTTCGCCGCCGACCGGCGCGAAGGCGCCCTTGGGTGTGGTGTCGGCGCCGATGACCAGAGCGACGTCGCAGAAGCCGGCCAGGATGTGGGCGCGGGCGCTCTGCAGCGCCTGGGAACCGCTGGCGCAGGCGGCGTAGCTCGAGCTGACCGGCACACCGTTCCAGCCGAGCTTCTGGGCGAACGTCGACCCGGCGATGAAGCCCGGGTAGCCGTTCCGGATGGTGTCGGCGCCCGCGACCAACTGGATCTGCTGCCAGTCCAGCCCGGCCTCGGCCAGCGCGGCCCGCGCGGCGACCACCCCGTATTCGGTGAAGTCGCGGCCCCATTTGCCCCAGGGATGCATTCCGGCGCCGAGGATGTAGAGCGGTTCCGGAGCGCTCATGAGGCCACCTTCCACGCGTGCACGAGGCGTTCGACGCCGTCGTCGTCGGTGAACAGCGGCATCGTGGTCAGCTCCATCTCCATGCCGACCTTCAGATCCGCCGCCAGCGTGCCCTCGACCACCTTGCCCAGCACGATGATTCCCTCGCCGGCCAGTTCCACCGCGGCGATGGCGAACGGCTCGAACGGGTCCGCCGCCGGGTAGGGCGCCGGTGGGGGATAACGATTCTCGGTGTAGCTCCACAACGTGCCCCGGGTCGACAACGCGACGGGCTCTAGGGCATCGCTGGCGCACGCCGGGTTGGGGCAGTTGTTCTCCCGCGGCGGGAAAACGTAGGTGCCGCACTCGGGGCACTTGCTGCCGATCAAATGGGGATTTCCGGCGTCATCGGTGGCGAACCACCCGTCGATCGCGGGTTCATGAGTGGTGACCTCGGGCACTGGGCCAGACTACCCAGCGCACACCCAAAACTGAAACGTGTTGCAGTTCTCCCGGTGGCGCGGTTGGGGCGCCCAGCCCGTCACACCGGGTGCTTAGAGTGAGACGCGTGCCCGCCACCAAAACCACCACGAAGGCCAGCGAGGAACAAACCGCGCCGACGCTGATGCTGCTGGACGGCAACTCGCTGGCGTTTCGGGCGTTCTATGCGCTGCCCGCCGAGAACTTCAAAACCCGTGGCGGGCTCACCACCAATGCGGTCTACGGCTTCACCGCGATGCTGATCAACCTGCTCCGCGACGAAGCCCCGACGCATATCGCCGCGGCCTTCGACGTGTCCCGCCAGACTTTCCGCTCCGAGCGCTACCCGGAGTACAAGGCCAACCGCTCGGCGACGCCCGACGAGTTTCGCGGCCAGATCGACATCACCAAGGAAGTCCTCGCGGCGTTGGGCATCACCGTGCTCGCCGAGGAGGGGTTCGAGGCCGACGACCTGATCGCCACCCTGGCCACGCAGGCCGAGAACGAGGGCTACCGGGTGCTGGTCGTCACCGGCGACCGCGACTCGTTGCAGCTGGTCAGCGACAACGTGACGGTGCTGTATCCCCGTAAGGGGGTCAGCGAGTTGACCCGGTTCACCCCGGACGCCGTCGTCGAGAAGTACGGGCTGACGCCTCGGCAGTATCCCGATTTCGCCGCCCTGCGTGGCGATCCCAGCGACAACCTGCCGGGCATTCCGGGCGTGGGGGAGAAGACCGCCTCCAAATGGATCGGCGAATACGGGTCGCTGCAGGGGCTGGTGGACAACGTCGACTCGGTGCGCGGAAAGGTGGGCGACGCGCTGCGCGCACATCTGGCCAGCGTCATCCGCAACCGCGAGCTGACCGATCTCGTCAAAGACGTGCCGCTGGCCCAAACCCCGGACACGTTGCGGCTGCAACCGTGGGATCGCGACCAGATTCACCGGCTCTTCGACGACCTGGAGTTCCGGGTATTGCGCGACCGGTTGTTCGAGACCCTCGCCGCGGTGGAGCCCGAGGTCGACGAGGGCTTCGACGTGCGCGGCGGCGCGCTGGAAGCCGGCGAGCTGGCCGTGTGGCTGGCCGAGCACAGCTCGGGTAAGCGGTTCGGCCTGGCCGTCGTCGGCACCCACCTGGCCTACGACGCCGACGCGACCGCCCTGGCCATCGTCTCCGCCGACGGCGAGGGCCGCTACATCGACACTTCCGAGCTGGATCCCGAAGACGAAGCGGCGCTGGCGTCTTGGCTGGCCGACCCCGGACCGCCCAAGGCGCTGCACGAAGCCAAGCTGGCGATGCACGACCTGGCCGGGCGGGGCTGGACGCTGGCAGGCGTCACGTCCGACACCGCGCTCGCGGCCTACCTGGTGCGCCCCGGGCAGCGCAGCTTCTCCCTCGATGACCTTTCGCTGCGCTACCTGCGCCGCGAACTTCGCGCCGAAAACCCTGAACAGCAACAACTTTCGCTGCTCGACGATAACGAGGGCACCGACGACCAGGCCGTGCAGACGCTGATCCTGCGCGCGGTGGCGGTGCTGGACCTGGCCGACGCGCTCGACGAGGAGCTGGCGCGCATCAACTCCACCTCGTTGTTGAGCGGCATGGAGCTGCCGGTGCAGTCGGTGCTGGCCGGCATGGAAAACGCCGGTATCGCAGTCGATTTGGATCTGCTGAGCGAGCTGCAGAGCGATTTCGCCCACCAGATCCGCGACGCGGCCGAGGCGGCGTATGCGGTGATCGGCAAACAGATCAACCTGGGCTCGCCAAAACAGCTGCAGGCGGTGCTCTTCGACGAGCTGGAGATGCCGAAGACCAAGCGCACCAAGACCGGCTACACCACCGACGCGGATGCGCTGCAATCGCTTTTCGACAAGACCGGCCATCCTTTCCTGCAGCATCTGCTCACCCACCGCGATGCCACCCGGCTCAAAGTCACCGTCGACGGGTTGCTGAATTCGGTCGCCTCGGACGGGCGCATCCACACCACGTTCAACCAAACCATCGCCGCGACGGGCAGATTGTCGTCGACCGAGCCGAATCTGCAGAACATTCCTATCCGCACCGAGGCGGGGCGGCGGATTCGCGACGCGTTCGTCGTCGGCGACGGCTACGGCGAGCTGATGACGGCCGACTACAGCCAGATCGAGATGCGCATCATGGCCCACCTCTCCAAGGACGAAGGCCTCATCGAGGCGTTCAACACCGGCGAGGACCTGCACTCCTTCGTGGCTTCGCGGGCATTCGGCGTCCCGATCGAAGAGGTCACCGCCGAGCTGCGCCGCCGGGTCAAGGCGATGTCCTACGGCCTGGCCTACGGATTGAGCGCGTACGGCCTTTCCGCCCAGCTGAAGATCTCCACCGAGGAAGCCAAAGACCAGATGGAGCAATACTTCGCCCGATTCGGGGGAGTGCGCGACTACCTGATGCAGGTCGTGGAGCAGGCCCGCAAGGACGGTTACACGTCAACGGTCTTCGGCCGCCGGCGCTACCTGCCCGAACTCGACAGCAGTAACCGTCAGGTGCGCGAAGCGGCCGAGCGCGCGGCGCTCAACGCGCCGATTCAGGGCAGCGCGGCCGACATCATCAAGGTGGCGATGCTCGAAGTGGACAGGGCGATCAAGGATGCCGGGCTGGCGTCCCGGATCCTGTTGCAGGTGCACGACGAGTTGCTGTTCGAGGTCGCGTCGGGCGAGCGGGAACAGCTGGAGGCGTTGGTACGCGACAAGATGGGCAGCGCCTATCCGCTGGATGTCCCGCTGGAGGTCTCGGTGGGTTACGGCCGCAGCTGGGACGCTGCGGCGCATTAGACGACTAGCGCGCCGAACCAGGGAGTGTCATGAACGCAGGCTGGATCGTTCCTTTCATCGTCCTGGGCGGCGCGCTGCAGACGTGCGGAGCCGCCATGAACGGCCAGCTCTACAAGCACCTGATCAACCCGTGGCTGGCGTCTGCGGTCTCATTCGCGGTGATCACCGTTTTCTTCATCGCCGCGTTCGCGTTGATGCCGAAACCGCTGCCCACCGCCAGGGATGTCGCGTCGATGCCCTGGTGGGCCGTGGTCGGTGGCCTGGTCGGCGCCGTCCAGGTCTATGCCGGCCTGACCCTGGTCAACCGGGTCGGGGCCGGCACTTTCATGGGCATCACCGTCACGTCAGCCCTCGTCATGTCGCTGGTGATCGACCATTTTGGCTGGTTGAGGCTCGATCCTCATCCGATCACGCTGCCCAGGGCCCTCGGCGGCGTGCTCATGGTGTGCGGCGTAGTGCTGATCGCCAAGTTCTGACTGGTGGCTCGTCCGAACTTGCCGCACGTCGTGTCCGCGTCAGACTTGCCGAGGTATGAGCGGCCGAGTTTGGCCAGCATGTGCCCAGTCGAGTAGCCTCGACAGGTAAATCCCAATTGTCCCTACGACCAAACCTGTCCGGAGCAACCCAACAACATGCCGAGTCCCGCCGTCACCTCGCCGCAAGTAGCCGTCAACGACATTGGCTCGAGCGAGGACTTTCTCGCCGCAATAGACAAAACGATCAAATACTTCAACGATGGCGACATCGTCGAGGGCACGATCGTCAAAGTGGACCGGGACGAGGTGCTCCTCGATATCGGCTACAAGACCGAAGGGGTCATCCCCGCCCGCGAACTCTCCATCAAGCACGATGTCGACCCCAATGAGGTCGTTTCCGTCGGTGATGAGGTCGAAGCCCTGGTCCTCACCAAGGAGGACAAAGAGGGCCGCCTGATTCTGTCCAAGAAGCGCGCACAGTACGAGCGCGCCTGGGGCACCATCGAGGCGCTCAAGGAGAAGGACGAGGCCGTCAAGGGCACCGTCATCGAGGTGGTCAAGGGTGGCCTGATCCTCGACATCGGGTTGCGCGGCTTCCTGCCCGCCTCGCTGGTGGAGATGCGCCGGGTGCGCGACCTGCAGCCGTACATCGGCAAGGAGATCGAGGCCAAGATCATCGAGCTGGACAAGAACCGCAACAACGTGGTGCTGTCGCGGCGCGCCTGGCTGGAGCAGACCCAGTCCGAGGTGCGCAGCGAGTTCCTCAACCAGCTGCAGAAGGGCGCCATCCGCAAGGGTGTCGTGTCCTCCATCGTCAACTTCGGCGCTTTCGTCGACCTCGGCGGGGTGGACGGTCTGGTGCACGTCTCCGAGCTGAGTTGGAAGCACATCGACCACCCGTCCGAGGTGGTCCAGGTCGGCGACGAGGTCACCGTGGAGGTGCTCGACGTCGACATGGATCGCGAGCGGGTTTCGTTGTCGCTCAAGGCGACTCAGGAAGACCCGTGGCGCCACTTCGCCCGCACCCACGCCATCGGCCAGATCGTGCCCGGCAAGGTCACCAAGCTGGTTCCGTTCGGTGCGTTCGTGCGGGTCGAGGAGGGCATCGAAGGTCTGGTGCACATCTCCGAGCTGGCCGAGCGCCACGTCGAGGTTCCCGACCAGGTGGTCGCCGTCGGCGACGACGCGATGGTCAAGGTGATCGACATCGACCTGGAGCGCCGCCGAATCTCGTTGTCGCTCAAGCAGGCCAACGAGGATTACACCGAGGAGTTCGACCCGGCGAAGTACGGCATGGCCGACAGCTACGACGAGCAGGGCAACTACATCTTCCCCGAAGGCTTCGACTCCGAGACCAACGAATGGCTCGAGGGATTCGAGAAGCAGCGCAACGAGTGGGAAGCCCGCTACGCCGAGGCCGAGCGCCGGCACAAGATGCACACCACGCAGATGGAGAAGTTCGCCGCCGCCGAGGCCGCCGGGCCCGCCGAGCAGTCCCCGGGCAACGGTGCTCCTCCGGAGAAGGCGGGCGGATCGCTGGCCAGCGATGCGCAATTGGCCGCTCTGCGGGAGAAACTCGCCGGCAACGCGTGACGCTTTCCTGACCACGCCATGCTGCGCATCGGGTTGACCGGTGGCATCGGCGCCGGCAAGTCGGCGCTGTCGTCCACCTTTGCGCAGTGCGGCGCAGTCATTGTCGACGGGGACGTCATCGCCCGAGAGGTGGTGCGGCCGGGCACCGAAGGGCTGGCGGCGCTCGTCGAGGCGTTCGGTGATGACATCCTGCTGCCGGACGGATCGCTGGATCGACCGGCGTTGGCCGCCAAGGCGTTTCGCGACGACGAGGCCCGCAAGACGCTGAACGGGATTGTCCACCCGCTGGTGGGCAATCGCCGTTCGGAGATCATCGCCTCGGTGCCCGAGGATTCGGTTGTCGTCGAGGACATTCCGCTGCTGGTCGAGTCCGGCATGGCGCCGCTGTTTCCGCTCGTCGTCATCGTGTACGCCGACGTCGAGGTGCGGCTGCGGCGCCTGGTCGACCAGCGCGGCATGCCCGAGGACGACGCCCGCGCCCGGATCGCCGCGCAGGCCAGCGACGAGCAGCGCCGCGCGGTCGCCGATATCTGGCTGGACAACTCCGGCAGCACCGAGCAGTTGGTGCAGCGGGCCCACGACGTGTGGAACAACCGCATCCTTCCGTTCGCACACAACCTGAGCGCCCACCAGATCGCCCGGGCTCCGGCCAGATTGGTGCCGCCCGATTCGAGTTGGCCGGACCAGGCGCAACGAATCGTGAATCGCTTGCGGACCAGCTGCGGTCATCGTGCGCTGCGGGTCGACCACATCGGCTCGACCGCCGTGCCGGAGCTCGCCGCCAAGGACGTCATCGACGTCCAGATCACCGTGGAATCCCTCGCCGTCGCAGACGAACTCGTCGAGCCGTTGCTGTCCGCCGGGTACCCGCGCCTGGAGCACATCACCGAGGACGTGGCAAAGGACGACGCCCGCAGCACCGTCGAGCGTTATGACCACACGAGCGATCCGGCGCTGTGGCTCAAGCGGATTCACGCCGCAGCGGATCCCGGTCGACCCACCAATGTGCACATCCGGGTGGGCGGCTGGCCCAATCAACAGTTCGCCCTGCTGTTCGTGGACTGGTTGACGGCCAACCCGGAGGCCCGCGCAGACTATCTGAACGTCAAGCGCACCGCCGAAAGGTCCGGTGGCGGAGACATCGCGGGTTACGTCGAGGCGAAGGAGCCGTGGTTCCTCGACGCCTACCGCCGGGCCTGGGAGTGGGCCGACTCGACGGGCTGGAAACCCTAGGCTAGGGCAACGGTGCCCCGCACTGCAGCGTCCCGTTCATCGGGTCCGCACTGCCGGCCACCGGCCTGACCAATTGGTCGGATTGGACGAAAACGTTGTCGTCCACGTCGATCTCGCAGTGCACGTTCGCCGAGTACGGGAAGCGCACCACCACGCGCATGCCGGCCAGCTGTGGATCGGGCAACACCGTGTCGGCTTCGAATGCGTTGCCGGGCATCGAGCTCAGCCCGGCCGTGTTCGTCTGACCGCCGTTGATGACGAAGGTGGCCTGACTCCCCGTCGTGACGCCGTCGATCCTGGCTCGATAGGTGATGTTGTGCAGATCCGCCCGTGCCGTTACCGGATTCAACACGGCGATAACGGATACGGCGGCGATCGGCAGCAGACCGCGGGCTGTGCAGCTCATAGGAGCTGAGATTACGCCCGACGTAGCACGGTTCACCAGGCTGGCCATCGGGCCGTCGGCGGCTACCGCACCCGCCAGGTTAGCTGCATGCCGTGGTGTGCCAGCCACCGCGACAGGTCATAGCCGTTGGCCGCCAACCCATCCACGGCGGCCACGGCGCGTCGCACCGCCTGCTCGGCGGCCTCGGGGGTCAGCAGGCCGTGGCGGACGGCGTCCAGCAGCTCGTCGACATCGGTGAGGTCGGCTCTGGCGCCGGTGCGCACCTCGATGTCCAGATAGTGATCCTCGGAGTGCCAGGACGTGGGGCCGGGCAGGTATTCGCCCACGTCCAGGTAGTAGTCATGGTCGCGTTCATGCCCGGGATTGAAGTGAAACACGGTGGCGCGCAAGCCTAACGACGGCAGCAGCCACGACTCGAGGTAATGGAACTGGGCGCGACCGGGAGTGGGGCGGGCGACGTAGAGGCCCCACGGGTGCACCGCATACTCGTCGACGGTCCGCACGATGCCCTTGGGATCGGTGTTCGTGCGGGCCGAAAGATCGAACGTCTCGTGCTTCGGCGGGTGAATGATGTCACCCTACCGCCGCTGCGCGATCCCTCACCGGCGCAACCGAATCTTCCATCGCACGAAGCCGGCGTAGAACAGCGACAAGGCGGCCAGCATGCCCATGTCGAGCAGCCAGATCTTCGGCGCGTGTTGCCAGAACCGATCCTGGGACAGCAGCGAATCGGGCACCAGGTGGCGCAGATCCACCGTCGAGGATGCCGCGGCATAGCCCCAGCGCGCCGGCATCGCCCAGGACAACTGGTTCAAGCCGAGCCGGCCGGTCACCGGCACCATCCCGCCGCACAGCACCAGCTGGGCCATCACCGTCACCACGAACAGGGGCATGATCTGCTCGCTGGAGCGCACCAACGACGAAATCGCCAGTCCGAGAATGGCCGAGGCGACACACGTGGCCGCGACGGTGGCGAACAGCTCGAAGGTGGCCCCGACGGTCGAGTGGCCGAACAACACCCCGCCGCGCGTCGGGGCGCTCTTGCCGATCACCACGATTGCCGTGACGATCGCCGACTGCAGTATCGCGAAACCGCAGAACACCGCGGTCTTGGCGAGCAGGTAGGCGGTGGTCGACAACCCGACCGCCTGCTCGCGCTGGAAGATGGGGCGTTCGCCGACCAGATCGCGAATTGTCAAGGCGGTGCCCATGAATGCCGCCGCCGGCATCAGCAATGCCAGTATCTGGGCGGCTTCGTCGGGTGTGCCCGCATTCGGTGCGGGGATATGAAAGCCGTTGTTGCCCGGCACCGTCAGCGACAGCGAGCCGAGGATGAAGGGCAGCAACGCGAGGAAGACGAAATAGGCGCGGTCGGCGATCACCAGGCGGACCTGCCGGCGGGCGATGGTGGAGATCTGGCGCCGCACGCTGGTGTGAACCGGTTCACCGAGGCCGCTCGGCTCGTCGGTCTTGTCCGGCAGGTGCCTCTGGGGCCGCTTTTGCGCCTCGTTCTGTTCCAGGAAGCGGCGGTTGGCTTCGTCGGGGTCGGCGCCGACCTGGGTGAAGATCTTCGCCCAGTTGGTGGTGCCCATCGCCCCACCGATCTGGTCGGGCGCGCCGCAGTAGGCGGTCTTGCCGCCGGGAGCCATGAGCAATACCTGGTCACACACGTCGAGGTAGGACAGCGAGTGCGTCACCACCAGCACGACCCGACCGGCATCGGCCAACTGGCGCAGCATCGTCATGACCTGCAAATCCAGGGCGGGATCCAGACCCGACGTCGGCTCGTCGAGGATCAGCAATGACGGCCCGGTCAGCAGCTCGAGCGCCACCGAGGCGCGTTTGCGCTGTCCCCCGGACAGCTTCTCCACGCGGGTATCGGCATGCTTGGTCAGGTCGAGTTCGTCGAGCACCTGGGCGACGACCTTGGCGCGGTCGGCTTTGCTGGTGTCCGGTGGCAGCCGCAGCTCTGCGGCATAGCCCAGCGCCTGGTTGATGGTCAGCTGGCGATGCACCACGTCGTCCTGCGGGACCATGCCGATCCTGCTGCGCAGGGATGCGTACTCGGCGTGAATGTCGTGGCCCTCGAAGGCGACTGAGCCCGAGGTCGGTGTGGTGTAACCGGCGATGAGCCGGGCCAGGGTGCTCTTTCCGGCGCCCGAGCCGCCGATCACGGCGGTCAGCGTGCCGGGGCGCGCGGTCAGCGAGATGTCGTCCAGCAGTTGTTTGCCGTCGTCGACGACGTACTTGACGTTGCGCACCTCGAGTCCGCCGGTGCGGGCGGCGGCGCTGGTGTGTTCGGTCAGGGTGCCGTCGCGGAACACCAGGTCGACGTTGCCGATGGTGACGATGTCGTCCTCGGACAGGATGGCGGACCCGACCCGGGTGCCGTTGACGAACGTTCCGTTGACGCTGTTGTCCCGGATCTCGGTGCCCAATTGGGTGGGCACCAAGCTGGCGTGCTGGCGTGACGCCAGGACATCGGAGACCACGATGTCGTTCTCGGGGGCGCGGCCGATCGTCATCGCGCCTGCCGTGCCGGCGGCCGACGACGCGCGCGGCGAGAGCAATTTCACAAAACGTGTCGCCAGGTTTGACACGTCGGCCGTCTTGGTGTCGATCACGGTGAATTCCGCCGCAGGTGTGGCGGACGGCCGCGGCGGTGCCTTGACCTCGCCCGCGCCGGGCGGTGTGACGTGCAACCTTGCCGGCGAGCTTGGGTCGATGACGGTCAGTTCCTCGGGTGGCGGGCCTCCGGGCGGCACGCGGGGCGGTGGCGCCTGTCGCGGCGGGGCATTCGGGGGTCCCGCCGGCTGCCGGGGTGGCACGGGGCGCGACGGCGCACCCTGCCCACCGGTGCGCGCCGGGCTCCTGTCCGGGCCGCCCTGCCGCGCCTGCGGGCGCTGCGGCGGCCGCGTCGGATTGGTTTGCTCAGCCAGCGCCGACCAGGCCAGGGTCGGCGGGCCGGAGTCGTGGCTTGGCCGCGTGCGGGGCGGCAGGCCGGCATGGCCGGTCTGCGGTCCGATCGCGAAGGTCAGGCGCGGACCGTGGGGGTTTCCGACGTGGAGGCTTTGGCCGTCATGGATATCGACCACCGGCATCCGGTAGCCGTTGAGGTAGGTCCCGTTCAGCGAGCCGTTGTCGATTGCCAGCCAACGGCCTTGATCGAACCGCAGGATCAGATGCGCGCGCGAGATGCGCGGATCGACGATGCGCACATCGGCCTGCACGTCGCGACCGACGACCACCTCGTGGCCGGCCGCGAAGGATCGTTGGGACCCGTCATGCCGAATTGTCAGGATGGGCGGGGCGGGTCTTGTCACTATTCAAGTATCGGCCCGAGTTGACAGTGCTCTGTATTGGACCCGGCTGTGACTTCGCTTTGTTTCTGCGCCGCGACTCATAGCGCATTCATAGCCTGCTGCGACGAATCGCCCACTGCTGTGCGGCATTATTCGATCGGGAGGCTGCAATCTTCGATTGTGTCCGTGCGTGCCGAGCACAGTGTCGTATCGGCAGACTGCAAGACGGAATAGAGGGCCCAATCGCGATGCGCAGCCCGTGGTGTGCGATCCGCATCACACGCGGCGACACCCGGGCGGTGCCGGGACACGAGGGGGCAAGGCATTGACGAACGAGCACAAGGGGACCACCCGGCGCATCGGCGCCGGGCGGCAGCTGCTGAGCAATCCGCGACAAGCCGGTGGGGCGTTGCGCGCCGGTTTTCACTCGTTGCCGGCCATGCCCATCGGTCAGCTGTTCCGCCGCATACCGCGCGTCGATTCGGCACCGAACGCGGAACCCGTGGTGGCACAACAGAAAAACGAGTCCTCTGCGGCGCGCCTGGCGGTATCTAACGGCGCGTCGTTCGCCGGCTACACCATTCTGCGGCAGCTTGGCGCCGGCGGAATGGCCGAGGTCTATCTCGCGCTGCATCCCAGGCTGCCCCGCCGTGACGTGATCAAGGTGCTCGCCGAGGCGGTGACCGCCGACCCCGAGTTCCGCGACAGATTCAATCGGGAGGCCGATCTCGCGGCGACGCTGTGGCACCCCCACATCGTCGGTGTGCACGACCGGGGCGAATTCAACGGGCATCTGTGGATTTCGATGGACTACGTCGAGGGCACCGATGCCTCGCGGCTGGTCAAGGAGAACTACGCGGAGGGGATGCCGATCCGCGAGGTGTGCGCCATCGTGCAAGCGGTCGCGGGCGCGCTGGACTACGCGCACGATCGCGGCCTGCTGCATCGCGACGTCAAGCCCGCCAACATCCTGCTCACCCATCCCGAAGAGGGAGAGCGTCGAATCCTGTTGGCGGACTTCGGTGTGGCACGTCACCTCGGGGACATCAGCGGGATCACCGAAACCAACGTCGCGGTGGGCACGGTGGCGTATGCCGCGCCCGAGCAGCTGACGGGTTCTCCCATCGACGGCCGGGCAGACCAATATGCTTTGGCCGCAACGGCTTTCCATCTTCTCACCGGAGCACCTCCGTTTCAGCATTCGAACCCGATCGCGGTGATCAGTCAGCACCTGCACGGGGATCCGCCGCGGCTCAGCGATTTCCGGCCCGAGCTGGCGGCGCTCGACGAGGTGTTTCTTCGGGCCCTCGCCAAACGGCCCGAAGAGCGGTTCGAGCGCTGCCGCGCGTTCGCCACCGCCGTCCGCGAATCACTAGATGACGGCGCCGAACTCGGCGGCGGGGCCGGGGCCCGCGCCGCCGTCTCGTCACCGCATCGCCGGCGCGGGCCCGGCGGCGCCGTCGTCGGCCTGGCCCAACGGTTTTCGTCGAAGACCCGGTGGGCGGCCGCGCTGGTGTGCGCGGTGCTCATCGCCGTCGCGGCGACCTGGTCGATCCTCTACTCCGTGCAGCCCGACACGCGCCCGGCCAACCCCGCGCTCGCGTCGAAACCCTCCGTCCCGGCCCCGAGCGCCGCACCCGGTCCCGGCGGGCCGGTGCGCGGACCGGTGCTCAACGGGACTTACCGGCTGGACTACGACCAGACCAAGCGCACCACCAACGGCGTCTCGGTCCGGCACGCCGGGGCCGCCACCAGCTGGTGGGCCTTCCGGTCGGTATGCACAACCGACGGATGTGCGGCCACCGGCACCCAGCTGGACGACGCCACCCACCAACTCGTCGACACCACCGACGGCGGGCAGAGCGACACCCTGCGCTTCGTCGGCGGCTACTGGCAGGGCACTCCGACCCAGCGGCGGGTGGGCTGCACCCCGCCCAATGGCCCGGTCGCGGCCACTCAGCAGGAAACCATCGGGTGGTCGCTGGCGCCGCAGGCCGACGGCACGCTGCGCGGCACCTTGACCGAGACCGTGCTGAGCAATGAGTGCGGCGCCCAGGGGGCGGTGGTGCGGGTGCCCGTGGTGGCCACCCGGACCGGCCAGACGCCCGCCAAGGTCACGTTGAGCGACCCCAACCAGGCGATCAATGCCTCGACCACCGCATCCGCCCCGGCGCCGCCGGTGCTCGGCGGGCCGTGCGGCGACGTCGGCAAGGTCGCCTACGACCCGACCAACAGCGAGGAGATCGTCTGCGAGGGCAGCAGCTGGGCCAAGGCGCCGATCACGATGGGGGCGCACGCCGCCGGCAGCTCGTGTGACCGGCCGGGCACGCCGGTGTTCGCCATGAGCACGTCCAGCGACGGCTACCTGCTGCAATGCGATCCGATCACCCGGACCTGGACGCGGCCGGCGGGGTAGTTTCCCGGGTACCACCAGGCGAGCCCCGAATCCGCTACCGCGACCAGCTCGCCGACACTTGTCGGTGATCGGTTCTACCCTGGTGCCATGGCATTCGCCACGGAGCACCCCGTAGTAGCGCATTCGGAGTATCGCGCTGTCGACGACGTCGTGCGCGTCGGCGGCGACTTCGAGGTCGTCAGCCCGCACGATCCCGCCGGGGACCAGCCGGCCGCCATCGAGGAGCTGGAACGCCGGATCAAGGCGGGGGAGCGCGATGTCGTGCTGCTCGGCGCTACCGGTACCGGGAAGTCGGCCACCACCGCGTGGCTCATCGAGCGACTGCAGCGGCCCACCCTGGTGATGGCGCCCAACAAGACGCTGGCCGCCCAGCTGGCCAACGAGCTGCGAGAAATGTTGCCGCACAACGCGGTTGAATACTTCGTCTCGTACTACGACTACTACCAGCCCGAGGCGTACATCGCGCAGACCGACACCTACATCGAGAAGGACAGCTCGATCAACGACGACGTCGAGCGGCTACGGCATTCAGCGACGTCGTCGCTGCTGTCGCGCCGGGACGTGGTCGTGGTGGCGTCCGTGTCGTGCATCTACGGCCTGGGCACACCGCAGTCGTACCTGGACCGCTCAGTCGAGGTGCGGGTGGGCGCCGAGGTGCCGCGGGATGCGCTGCTGCGGCTGCTGGTCGACGTCCAGTACACCCGCAACGACCTGTCGTTCACCCGCGGCTCCTTCCGGGTGCGCGGCGACACTGTCGAGATCATCCCGTCCTATGAAGAGCTGGCGGTGCGCATCGAGTTCTTCGGCGACGAGATCGAGGCGCTGTACTACCTGCACCCTCTGACGGGCGACGTGATCCGCCAGGTCGATTCGCTGCGGATCTTCCCGGCCACCCACTACGTCGCCGGCCCGGAGCGGATGGCGACGGCGATCTCGACGATCGAAGCGGAGCTGGCCGAACGGCTCGCCGAGTTGGAGGGGCAGGGCAAGCTGCTCGAGGCGCAGCGGTTGCGGATGCGCACCAACTACGACATCGAGATGATGCGCCAGGTCGGGTTCTGCTCGGGCATCGAGAACTACTCCCGGCACATCGACGGCCGGGGTCCAGGCTCGCCGCCGGCGACCCTGCTGGATTACTTCCCGGAAGACTTCCTGCTGGTCATCGACGAATCCCACGTCACCGTGCCGCAGATCGGCGGCATGTACGAGGGCGACATGTCGCGCAAACGCAACCTGGTCGAATACGGATTCCGGTTGCCGTCGGCGTGCGATAACCGCCCGCTGACCTGGGAGGAGTTCGCCGACCGGATCGGGCAGACCGTGTACCTGTCGGCCACCCCGGGCCCCTACGAGCTCAGTCAGTCCGCCGGCGAGTTCGTCGAACAGGTGATCCGGCCCACCGGCCTGGTGGACCCGAAGGTGGTGGTCAAGCCGACGAGGGGGCAGATCGACGACCTGATCGGCGAGATCCGGAAGCGCACCGAGGCCGACGAAAGGGTCCTGGTCACGACGCTGACCAAGAAGATGGCCGAGGACCTCACCGACTACCTGCTCGAGATGGGCATTCGGGTGCGCTATCTGCACTCCGAGGTCGACACGCTGCGCCGGGTGGAGCTGCTGCGCCAGCTGCGGCTGGGCGAGTACGACGTGCTGGTCGGCATCAACCTGCTGCGCGAGGGCCTGGACCTGCCCGAAGTGTCGCTGGTGGCGATCCTGGACGCGGACAAGGAGGGCTTCCTGCGCTCGTCGCGCAGCCTGATCCAGACCATCGGCCGCGCCGCCCGCAACGTCTCCGGCGAGGTGCACATGTACGCCGACACCATCACCGATTCGATGAAGGAGGCCATCGACGAGACCGAACGGCGGCGGGCGAAGCAGGTCGCGTACAACGAGGAACACGGCATCGACCCGCAACCGCTGCGCAAGAAGATCGCCGACATCCTCGACCAGGTCTACCGCGAGGCCGACGACAGCGAGACGGTGGAGATCGGCGGGTCGGGGCGCAATGCATCCCGCGGCCGCCGCGCGCAGGGCGAGCCGGGTCGCGCGGTCAGCGCCGGGGTGTTCGAGGGCCGCGATACGGCCAGCATGCCGCGCGCCGAACTGGCCGACCTGATCAAGGACCTCACCGCCCAGATGATGGCCGCGGCCCGTGACCTGCAGTTCGAGCTGGCGGCGCGGTTCCGTGACGAGATCGCGGACCTGAAGAAGGAACTGCGGGGGATGGACGCCGCCGGCTTGAAATGAGTTTGCTGGCAACATATCTCCCGCTCTTGCCGCCGCGAAAGCCCATACGGTAGAAGAGTGACCGACGCGGCGACCATTACCGGAGGCTGGCGTGAGCTGCTGGGCGCGAGGTATCTGAGGACCTCCGTACTGCTGGCCGGCGGGGTAGCGCTGTACGCCACCAACGAGTTCCTGACCACCAGCTTGTTGCCCAACACCATCGCAGAAATCGGCGGCAGCCGGCTCTACGCGTGGGTGACCACCCTGTATCTCGTCGGCTCGGTGGTCGCGGCCACGATGGTCAATCCGATGCTGCTGCGCGTCGGTGCGCGCGCGTCATATCTGCTGGGGCTCGTCGTATTCGGCGTCGCCAGCCTCGTTTGCGCTGCCGCTCCGACCATGCATGTGTTGATTGCTGGCCGGGCCATGCAGGGGGTGGCCGGGGGATTGCTGGCCGGCCTGGGTTATGCGGTCATCAACTCCGCCCTACCCCGCTGGTTGTGGACTCGCGGCTCCGCGCTGGTGTCGGCGATGTGGGGGGTCGCGACGGTGGTCGGCCCCACCACGGGCGGCCTGTTCGCGCAGTTCGGCATCTGGCGGTGGGCGTTTGTCGCGATGGCCGTCCTGACCGGCCTGATGGCTCTGCTGGTCCCGGTGGCGTTGGCCCGCGTCAGCCCGCCGAGCGGCGTCCCCAAGATGAGAGTCCCGGTGTGGTCGCTGCTGATCATCGGGCTGGCCGCGCTGGCCGTCAGCGTCGCGCAGATTCCGCACAACGCCGCCGCGACGTATGGGCTGCTCGCGGCCGGCGTCGGCCTGGTCGGCGTGTTCGTGGTCGTCGACTGGCGCATGCACGCGGCCATCCTGCCGCCCAGCGTGTTCACTTCCGGCCCCCTGAAGTGGATCTACCTCACTATGGGCGTGCTGATGGGCGCGGCGATGGTGACCACCTACGTGCCGTTGTTCGGACAGCGGTTGGCGCACCTGACGCCGATCGCGGCCGGGTTCCTGGGGGCGGCGCTCGCGGTGGGCTGGACGGTCAGCGAGATCGTCAGCGCCTCGCTGGAGCACCCGCGGACCATCGGGCGGGTGGTCCTCGTGGCGCCGCTGGTGGTGGCGGCGGGACTGGGGCTGGGTGCCGTGGCGCGGCACGGCGACGACTCCGGCTGGACCGCCGCGCTGTGGGCGGTCGCCCTGCTCGTCGCCGGCATCGGGATCGGGATGGCCTGGCCGCACCTGTCGGCCCGCGCGATGGCGTCCGTCGCGGACCCGGTCGAAGGCGGGGCCGCATCCGCGGCGATCAACACCGTCCAGCTGACCTCCGCGGCGATCGGCGCCGGTTTGGCCGGTGTTGTCGTCAACACCGCCACGGGCGGGGACCAGATGGCGGCGCACCTGCTGTTCACGGTGTTCACCGCGTTGAGCGCGGCCGGTGTGGCCGTGTCCTATGCCGCGACGCGCGCCACCCGGCAGGCCCAGCCGGTCGGCGCCGGAGGCTGAGCTCAGTCCCGCGCTGTGCCGGCCGCGTGGCAAATCACCGCGTGGACTTCACAACCTGCGAGTAGTGGAATTGCCATCGCTCGACGATGCGGAAGCCGAGATAGCCCGGGAATCGGTACGCCGGAGCGCGCCCGAACGCGTTTCCGGGCGGCAGCGATCGCCCGGCTTGATGGTCGGGCAGCGAGTTGTCCTTATTGGTGATGGTCCAGATCGCCGGGCATTTGTTGATTTTGGCGGTCGTCAGCCACACGGCGACGTGCCCGTCCCACAGCGACCCGACCTTGGGGCCGTACGCGCCGCGCTCGACGTCGATCAGCGACCGGAAGGCCGCCGGCCGGGTGGCCAACAGCGCGCGAATCGGGCCGGGCCGCCACGGCACGGTGTTGTCGACCATCAGGCAATCGCCTGGGGCGGCGTGCGAGCTGATCAGATCGGCGACCTGGCTGTAGTCCCACCCCTCCTTGGCGTACGGCCAGCGCTGGACGAACAGGTAGTCGGGGACGGCCGCGGCGACGAAAAGCGCGACAAGACCGGCGATCAGCCACCCCCGGCGCCCGACGGTGACGATGCAGATCGCCAGCACAACGGCCATCGCCGGCGTGGTCAGGATCAGGTAGCGGGGGAAGTACATCGGCTCGCCGACCGCCGAGTAGATGACGACGGCGGCGGTGGGCAATACCACCCACGCGATGCAGCTGGTCAGCAGGCGAGCTATGTCGCCCGGCGGGGCGGGCGCGCCGGCCAGTCGAGCGGCGACCGCGGCCACCATGATGACCGCACTGAGCACCGCGAACGGAACGCTGTGGTCGAAGTATTGGCGTTGGGTGATGTCGAAGGCGTAGTGCCAGCTGACCGGGAAAAGCCAATTGACCTGGAACGCCTGCCCGTGCGCGAACAGGATGAACGGCGTCATCGCACCCAGCGCGACGGCCGTGCTGGCCGCCCACCAGATCGTTGGAAACCTGCGGGATCCTTTGGCGGCCACCAGCGGCAGCATCGCCGCGTAGACGAGGACGAGCAGGATCAGGTTGAGGCTCAGCAGAATCGACGCCATCAGCGCCACGGCGTAGCCGACCCACAGCCAGGGCCGGCGCCGCCGCACCGCGGCGACGAACAGGACCGTCAGCCAGATCGCCGCGGCCACCGACATCGCATACGAGCGGGCCTCGATGCCCGCCCACGTGATGCGCGGCAGGATCGCGAAGACGACTCCGGCGCACACCGCGGTACCGCGGCTGGGGGTGAACTGCCTGGTCAACACCACGACGCCGGCCGCGGCGACCCCGACTGCCAACGCGCTCGGAACGCGCGACCAGAACTCGGTGGGCGGGAAGATGGCGAACCAACCGTGCATCAGCAGGTAGTAGGCGCCATGGACGGCGTCGATGTGGCCCAGCAACCGCCACAGCTCTGGCAGCGTCCGGCTGGCCGCAGCCGATATCGTCGCGCCCTCGTCGAACCAGAGCGACGGCCGGCAGGCCCAGGCGGCGCTGACGACGGTGGCGAACAGCGCGTTCGCCCAGGGATCGAGCAATCTGCCGCGCGCAGGCCCGCACACCGGTTGGGAGCCAACAGCCCCGGCACGCGGTTGCAAAGTGGGCTCGACGGTGGGCATGGACATGATGCTTGTTACTTTAAGTCGCTGGTCATGCAGTCGGTCACAAAGCGTCCGGCGCATTCGCTATGCGGGTGTTGATTCACGAAAAGCGGCGTAATGCAATGCCTTCCACGCCGGGCGCGTGCAGGTGAATGTTCTGCCATTGTCGATATCCTCCGTTGCCGCAGCCAAAACCCGCAAATTGCGGACGCGCCACGCCGCGTCGTGTCGTTGATCTGTCTCCTCTGTATCGAGCAAACGCGCTACTGTCTTGGGTTGGCTGACCAACCGAAACTGGGAGGGTAAATGGGCGCCTATCGGACTGTGGTGGTAGGAACCGATGGCTCGGACTCGTCGATGCGCGCTGTGGAGAAGGCGGCGCAGATCGCCGGAGAGGACGCCAAGCTGATCGTGGCGTCGGCATATCTGCCCCAACATGAGGACGCCCGGGCGGCCGACGCCCTGCGGGAGGAAAGCTACAAGGTTTCGGGCACCGCACCCATTTACGCGATTCTGCGCGACGCCAAGGACCGTGCCCACGCCGCAGGCGCGAAGAACATCGACGAGCGACCCGTTGTCGGGGCGCCGGTCGATGCGCTGGTGCAGCTCGCCGAGGAGGAGCAGGCCGATCTACTCGTGGTCGGCAACGTCGGCTTGAGCACGATCGCCGGTCGGCTGCTGGGATCGGTGCCGGCCAACGTCTCGCGTCGGGCCAAGACCGACGTGTTGATCGTGCACACCACCACGTAGCACCGCGCTACCAGCCCCGCTCGCGCCATTCGCTCAGGTGGGGGCGCTCGGCGCCCAGCGCCGTGTCGTCGCCGTGGCCGGGGTAGATGACGGTTGAGTCGTCATACACGTCGAACACCCGGGCGGAGACGTCCTCGATCAGCTGGCTGAAATCACCCGGCTGCCACGTCTTCCCGACGCCGCCGGGGAACAGGCAGTCGCCGGTGAACAGCTGCGTGACCCCGCCGGTCGCGGGCCCGTCGAGCGCCAGCGCGATCGAGCCCGGGGTGTGCCCGCGCAGGTGGATGACGTCGAACGTCAGCTGGCCGAGGCGCACGGTGTCACCGCCCGCCAGCAAACGATCCGGCTTGACCGGCAGCGGCTCCGCGTCGATCTCGTTGGCCGCGGTCGGCGCCCCGGTGGCGGCCGCCACCGCCTCCAGCGCCTGCCAGTGGTCGAAATGCTGGTGGCTGGTCACGATCAGGGACAGCTTCGGCGCGTGCTGCTGGATCAGATCGAGCAGCACGTCCGCGTCGTTGGCGGCGTCGATCAGCAGACTTTCGCCGGTAGCGGAACACGTGACCAGATAGGCGTTGTTGTCCATGGGGCCCACCGAGACCTTTAGGATCGTGGCGCCGGGTAGGGTCCGGCGGGCCGCGGTACCGGGCTCAACGTGTCCGGTGTAGTTGTCGTCCACTGCAGTCATACCGGTCACGCTACTGGTCAAAACTCGCTTGTCGGTGTGGGCACATAGCATGGAATGCGCCGTGCGCAATTCCGGTTCGGGATGCACACGGGGCTACCAGGAGGCCACGAGAAGTTGCCGGAAAGTTCTGAGAGGGGCAGCGTTGGCTGACCGTCTGATCGTCAAGGGCGCCCGCGAACACAACCTGCGCGGCGTCGATCTCGACCTGCCCCGCGACGCGCTGATCGTCTTCACCGGGCTGTCGGGTTCGGGAAAATCGTCGCTGGCCTTCGACACGATTTTCGCCGAGGGGCAGCGCCGCTATGTGGAGTCCCTGTCCGCCTACGCCCGCCAGTTCCTGGGGCAGATGGACAAGCCGGACGTGGACTTCATCGAGGGGCTGTCCCCGGCGGTGTCCATCGACCAGAAATCGACCAACCGCAACCCACGCTCGACCGTCGGGACCATCACCGAGGTCTATGACTACCTGCGGCTGCTCTACGCGCGGGCGGGTACGCCGCACTGTCCGATCTGCGGCGAGCGAATCGCCCGCCAGACCCCGCAGCAAATCGTCGACCAGGTGCTGGCGATGCCGGAGGGCACCCGCTTCCTGGTGCTCGCGCCGGTGGTACGCACCCGCAAGGGCGAGTTCGCCGACCTCTTCGAGAAGCTCAACGCCCAGGGCTACAGCCGGGTGCGGGTCGACGGCGTCGTGCACCCCTTGACCGATCCGCCGAAGCTGAAGAAACAGGAGAAGCACGACATCGAGGTGGTGGTGGACCGCCTGACCGTCAAGGCGTCCGCCAAGCAGCGGCTCACCGATTCGGTGGAGACCGCGCTGAACCTGGCCGACGGCATCGTCGTGCTCGAGTTCGTCGACCACGAACACGACGCGCACAACCGGGAGCAGCGGTTCTCCGAGAAGCTGGCCTGCCCCAACGGGCACGCCCTGGCGGTCGACGACCTGGAACCGCGGTCGTTCTCGTTCAACTCGCCCTACGGCGCCTGCCCCGAGTGCAGCGGCCTGGGCATCCGCAAGGAGGTCGACCCGGACCTGGTGGTGCCCGACCCCGAGCGCACCCTGGCCGAGGGCGCGGTGGCGCCGTGGTCCAACGGCCACACCGCGGAGTACTTCATTCGGATGATGGCCGGGCTGGGCGACGAGCTGGGCTTCGACGTCGACACCCCGTGGCGCAAGCTGCCGGCCAAGGCCCGCAAGGCGATTCTCGAGGGCTCCGACCACCAGGTGCACGTGCGATACCGCAACCGGTATGGCCGCACCCGGTCCTACTACGCGGATTTCGAAGGCGTGCTGGCTTTCCTGCAACGCAAGATGGCCCACACCGAGTCCGAGCAGATGAAGGAGCGCTACGAGGGCTTCATGCGTGACGTGCCCTGCCCGGAGTGCGACGGCACCCGGCTCAAGCCGGAGATCCTGGCGGTCACGCTGACCGCGGGGGACCGGGGTGCGAAGTCCATCGCCGAGGTCTGCGAACTGTCGATCTCGGACTGCGCGGAATTTTTGAACCGGCTCACCCTCGGCCATCGCGAGAAGGCGATCGCCGGGCAGGTGCTCAAGGAAATCCAGTCACGGCTGGGGTTTTTGCTCGACGTCGGGCTGGAGTATCTGTCGCTGTCGCGCGCCGCGGCCACCCTGTCCGGTGGTGAGGCACAACGCATTCGGCTGGCAACCCAGATCGGGTCCGGTCTGGTCGGTGTGCTGTACGTGCTCGACGAACCGTCCATCGGGCTGCATCAGCGCGACAACCGTCGACTCATCGAAACCCTCACGCGGCTAAGGGGTTTGGGCAACACGCTGATCGTCGTCGAGCACGACGAGGACACCATCGCGCACGCCGACTGGATCGTCGACATCGGCCCGCGCGCCGGCGAGCACGGCGGCGAGATCGTGCACAGCGGCACCTACAGCGAGCTGCTGGCGAACGACGATTCGATCACCGGCGCCTACCTGTCCGGCAAGGAACGCATCGAGATGCCCGCGAAGCGCCGCGCGGTGGACCGCAAGCGTCAGCTGACCGTCGTCGGCGCCCGCGAGCACAACCTGCGCGGCATCGACGTCTCGTTCCCGCTCGGCGTGCTCACCTCGGTCACCGGGGTGTCCGGATCCGGCAAATCCACGCTCGTCAACGACATTCTGGCCGCGGTGCTGGCCAACCGGCTCAACGGCGCGCGCCAGGTCCCCGGCCGGCACACCCGGGTCACCGGGCTGGACCACCTGGACAAGCTGGTGCGGGTGGATCAGTCACCGATCGGCCGGACGCCGCGGTCCAACCCGGCCACCTACACCGGGGTGTTCGACAAGATCCGCACCCTGTTCGCCGCCACCACCGAAGCCAAAGTCCGTGGCTACCAACCGGGCCGGTTCTCGTTCAACGTCAAGGGCGGCCGCTGCGAGGCGTGCACCGGCGACGGCACCATCAAGATCGAGATGAACTTCCTGCCCGACGTGTACGTGCCCTGCGAGGTCTGCCATGGCGCTCGATACAACCGGGAAACGCTGGAGGTGCACTACAAGGGCAAGACCATCTCCGAAGTGCTCGACATGTCCATCGAGGAGGCCGCGGAGTTCTTCGAGCCGATCACCGGCATCCACCGCTATCTGCGCACCCTGGTCGACGTCGGGCTGGGATACGTGCGGCTCGGCCAGCCCGCGCCCACGCTGTCCGGCGGCGAGGCGCAGCGCGTCAAGCTGGCCGCGGAACTGCAGAAGCGCTCGACCGGGCGCACCGTGTACATCCTCGACGAGCCCACCACGGGCCTGCATTTCGACGACATCCGCAAGCTGCTGAAGGTCATCAACGGCCTTGTCGACAAAGGCAATACGGTCATCGTCATCGAGCACAACCTGGACGTGATCAAGACCTCGGACTGGATCGTGGACATGGGCCCGGAAGGCGGCGCCGAGGGCGGAACCGTTGTCGCGGAAGGAACCCCGGAGGACGTCGCGGCCGTGCCCGAAAGCTATACCGGGAAATTCCTCGCCGAGGTGATCGGGCGCACCCCCGCGTCATCCAGTGCGCCGCCACGATCGAACAGGCGTCGCAAAGTCACCGCCTGAGTCGGCTCAACCCTCGTCGGGCCGCATCGACTCCCGGATCTGGGCGAGCCGCTCGGCCGCCGCGCGCTGGCGTTCGTCGTACTGTTCCTGCACCGACCGGCCCTCGGGTGATTCCGCGTCGAGTTCGGCGGCGCCCTGCGCGGTCGCGTAGCGGGACTCGATCTGGTCGCGCACCGACTCGAAGGTCGGCACACCGGCGTCGTCGTATTCCGGGACGGGCCCGGTGGAGCTGGAAGCGGATCCTTCGTCGGGCATGCCGCCACGCTATAGCGGCTGGCGCTCGAAGTACCGAACCATCTGTTGCCAATACACCAGCGTCAGCGCCATCTGTACCGCGACCGCGATCAGCGCCGGCCGCAGCCGATGCCGGCGCGCGGCGAACAGCGCTATCAGCGCGGCCGCCGACGCCGCCGCGCTGACCGCCATCGCCGCGTCGCGGGGCCGACGGCTGATCCACAGCTCTTCGCCCAGCATCGCGCGCGTCGACCATGCGCGTCGATGCGCGGGCTTGCCGAATACCAACGGATTTACCGTCAGCCACAACGCAATCCACACCGCATGCGCCCATCGCCGCGTCCAGATCGGGACCAGGATCAGCGGTGTGCTCGCCCATCGGCTCCATGCGCTGCACGGATGGCAGTGCCGAGCGAAGACGGCACGCCGGACGCGCGCGACGGACAGCGCAGGCACTATCGGGTGTTGGAGTGCTCGGCCGGGACGACCACCGGGGTGCCGACGGCGGGCGCGGACGCGGCGGGCAACGGCGTCCGCGGTATCCCCGGAGTGCCCAGCTCGCCGGCGAGCCAGGGCAGCGACGTCGCGAACACGCGGTCCGCGAACGGCCAGTCGTGCTTGCCGGGCTGGGGCACCACCGCGCAGTCGATTCCGTTGGAGCGGCCCAGCGCACAAAGCGAATAGGCCGCCGCGGTCTGATTGCCCGGATTGGCGGCCGCGTCGCGCCCGGCGACGCGGATCGCGCCGCTGTCGGCCAGCTGGAGGTCGCGCCGTGCGGCGGGCGGGCCGTCGGACGAGATCGCGAACCAGCCGGCCACGTCGCGGTAGGGCCCGTGCCGGTTAATCACCGTGCTCGGATCGAAAGCCGCCCAGGCGTCGGCGTTTCCGCCGAACAGCCTGGCGATGGTTTGGGCCTTGTTCCCGGCGTTGGGGAAGAAATCGCCGGCCACGTCGACGAACGCGCTGAACATATCGGGGTGCATGACGGTCAGGTCCACCGCGCAGGTCCCGCCCATCGACCAGCCGGCGACGCCCCAGTTGGCCCGCCTCGGGCTGACGCCGAAAGTCGAAATCATAAAAGGCACAACATCTTTGGTCAGATGGTCGGCAGCGTTGCCGCGAACACCGTTGACGCATTCGGTGTCGTTGTTGAACGCGCCGCCCGAATCCACGAACACCAGCACCGGCGCCTTGCCGTCGTGCGCGGCCGCGAAGTCGTCAATCGTCTTGACCGCGTTGCCCGCTCGGGTCCAGTCCGCCGGCGTGTTGAACTGCCCGCCGATCATCATCACGGTCGGCAGCGGCGGAGGCGGCGTGGTGGCGAACCACTCGGGCGGCAGGTAGACCAGCTCGCCCCGGTGTTTGAAGTGCGATCCGTCGGAGGGGATCGCCACCGGCACCACGGTGCCGTGCGGCGGCCGGGTCCCCTTGGCGGCCATGGCGGTAACGGTGGCCTGATCGGTCTGATCGGGCAGCGGGCCCGACGTCAGCTGGCTCCACGCCGATTGCACGGTGGGGAAGTAGCCCACCCAGAGGTTGAGCATCAGAGACGTGCTGAGCAGGCACAGTGGCACGGCCAGCACCGCGGCGCCACGCCGCCAGCGGCGCGCGGTGCGCCAGCCCAGGACCAGCACCGCCGCCGCCATGCCCGTCAGCGCGATCCAGATCCACAGCGCCGCCGGGGCGGGGTCATCGGAAAGCCCGCGGTCGACGATGTACCAGTGCGTGAGGTAGGCCGCGACCCCGCCGGCCAGCGCGGCCCCCGGCAGCCACACCGTGCGCCACCGGCGCGACCGCCAGCCGATCGCCGACGTCAGCATCACCGCGGCGAGCACCTGGACCGTCGCGGGCACCCAGCCGTGCATCAGCGAGGTGTGGCTACTTGCCAGGAACTGCGCGGGCGCGCTGTCCATCGGGGCTGTCACGTGACTCATTGTGATCTATCGGTAACCTGCCCGGAACCTGTTTGCCGAATGTTCGCTTTGGGCTTTCTGGACGGATGTGGCCGCCGCTAATGCGGTTTGGCCAGCGGGAATGGCAACGTCTCGCGGATGCTGCGTCCCGTTATGAGCATGACGAGCCGATCGATGCCCATCCCGAGCCCGCCGGTGGGCGGCATCGCGTATTCCATCGCCTGCAGGAAGTCTTCATCGAGCTCCATCGCCTCGGGATCGCCGCCGGCAGCTAACAGCGATTGCTCCTGCAGGCGGCGGCGCTGCTCGACGGGGTCGGTGAGCTCGCTGTAGGCGGTGGCCAGCTCGACGCCCCACGCCACCAGGTCCCACCGCTCGGCGACGCCCGGTTGGGTGCGGTGCGGCCGCGTCAACGGCGACACCGACGTCGGGAAGTCGATATAGAACGTCGGCTCCTCGGTCCGGTCCTCGACCAGGTGCTCGTACAGCTCCAACACCACCGCGCCGGCATCCCAGTGCGCCCGATAGGGAACGTGCGCGGCGTCGGAGAACTTCCGCAGGACCGACAGCGGAGTGGCCGGGTCGATGCGCTCGCCCAGCGCCTCGGACACGGCGTCATGGACGGTCTTGACCGCCCACACCCCGGAGATGTCGACCGGTTCCAGCCGCCCTTCGGCCCCGGCGCGCAGCACGGTCTGCTCGCCGTGCGCGGCCTGGGCGGCATTCTGGATGAGCTCGCGGCATCCGTCGATCCACACCTTGTAGTCGGCGTGCGCCTGGTAGGCCTCCAGCAGGGTGAATTCCGGGTTGTGGCTGAAGTCGACACCCTCGTTGCGAAAAGCCCGGCCCAGCTCGAAGACTCGCTCGACGCCGCCGACACACAGCCGCTTCAGGTAGAGCTCCGGCGCGATGCGCAGGAACAGGTCCAGGTCGTAGGTGTTGATGTGCGTGACGAAGGGCCGCGCGGTGGCCCCGCCGTGGATCTGCTGCAGGATCGGGGTCTCGACCTCGATGAAGTCCCTGGCGAACAGCGTCTGCCTGACCGAGCGCAACACCTCGCTGCGCGCCTTGATCAACTCACGCGACTCGGGATTGACGGCCAGGTCGACGTAGCGCGTCCGCACCCGCGCCTCCGGGTCGGTCAGCCCCTTCCACTTGTTCGGCAAAGGCCGCAGGCACTTACCGATCATTCGCCAGTCGGCGACGATCAGCGAGCGGCTGCCCTTCTTGGAAAAGCCCATGTGGCCGGACACCTCGACCAGGTCGCCCAGGTCGATGGCCGCGGTGAAGTCGGCGGTCCGGCCCCGCTGCAGCTGCGAATTGTCCAGCAGCACTTGCATTTCCCCCGACCAGTCGCGCAGGTGGGCGAACAGCACCCCGCCGTAGTCACGGATCCGCAAGATCCGGCCCGAGACGGTGATGTCGGCGTCATCGTCTGCGTCGAGCGCCCTGGCGACGGTGTGGCTGGGCGGAGCTCCGACCGGATACGCGTCGACCCCCTCGCGCTGCAAGATCTTCAGCTTGGCCAGCCGCACTCGAACCTGTTCGGGCAGGCGGGACCTGAACTCCTCCTCGTCGGCGGACTCGCGGCGCTCCCGCAGCCCGCTGACGTCCGGGGCGCTGCCGTCGTGATGGAGCAGCCCGGATTCCGCCAAGCGCGGCGGGACGGCGGGGTAGTGGCCGGTGTGCGTCTTGCGCCGGCCGAACGGCAACACCAGGAAGCCCTCCGCGAGGGCCGAAGCGACGCCGACCCGGGGAATCAGGCGGGCGTCCTCGTAACAGGCGTAGCGCGGCACCCACTCCGGTTGGTATTTCATGTTCGAGCGGTAGAGGGTCTCCAGCTGCCACCACCGCGAGAAGAAGAGCAGCAGCCCCCGCCACAGCCGGGCGACGGGACCGGCGCCGAGCTGAGCGCCCTGTTCGAACGCCGAGCGGAACATCGCGAAGTTCAGTGAAATGCGGGTGATGCCAAGGGCTTCGGCGCCCAATGCCAGGTCGCTGACCATCAGCTCGATGGTGCCGTTGGGGGATTGCGGCGAACGACGCATCAAGTCCAGGGAAACGCCGGTGGTGCCCCAGGGAACCAGCGACAGCATCGCCACGACGTTGCCGTCGCGGTCCAGCGCTTCGACCAGCAGGCAGTCCCCGTCGGCGGGATCACCGAGCCGGCCCAGGGCCATGGAAAAGCCACGCTCGGTCTGGGTGTCCCGCCAGGCGTCGACGCGGGAGATGGTGTCGGCCATCGCGTCAGCGGTGATGTCGCGGTGCCGCCGGATCCGCACGGTCAGCCCCGCCCGGCGGGCCCGGGTTACGGCCTGACGCACCCCGCGCATGTCGGGCCCGGACAGTTTGAAATCGGAAGTCCGCAGGATGGCTTCGTCGCCCAGCTCGAGCGCGTTCAGACCGCCTTCGCGATACGCCCGCGCCCCCTGGGTGCTGGCGCCCATCACACCGGGCGCCCAGCCGTAGGTCTGGCACAGACCCAGCCAGGCGTCGACGGCCTGCGGCCACGCCCTCGGATCACCGATCGGGTCGCCGCTGGCCAGGCAGACGCCGATCTCGACCCGGTAGGTGATCGCGGCGCGCCCGCTCTGGGCGAAGACCACCGACTTGTCGCGGCGGGTGGCGAAGTAGCCCAGCGAGTCGTTCTTGCCGTACAGCTCGAGCAGCCCGCGGATCGCCGATTCGTCCTCACCGGTCAACGCGTTCTCCGCGCGCTGGGATTGGAACAGCACGATCGTCGCCACGATCAGCGCCAGCGCACCGAACAACCCGAAGATCGCGTTGAGGAACACGTGCGGCCGGCCGGTGAACAGATCCGGATCCGCCAGCGCGAAACCGACCACCCGGTTGGCCACGTAAGGCAGGCGGTCCTGGCGGGCGAGGGTGCCCGGAAACAACTCGACCAGACCCCAGGACACCAGAATCCCCACCACGTCGCCGGCGACCAGTACCGCGGCGGCCTTGACCAGAGCGCCCTTGCGGACCTTGGCCCAGAACTCCCGGTAGGCCAACACCAGCAGGACGATCGCCACGATATGCAGGGCGAACCCGAGGTTCTCGCCGAAGATCTGGGCGGCGGTGTTGTCGCCCGCGGCGATGTCGGCGGCGTTGAGCGCCGCGGCCAGAATCATGTTGGCCAGCAACAGCACCCAGGCGATGCGCTTACGCGCGGTCAGGGCCGCGGCCAGCAGGGCCAGGATGAACGACCACGCGATGCTGGTGTCCGGGAAGTTGAAGAGATAGTCGTTGATGAACTCGCGCGGCACTTTGATCAAGTACCTGATCAGCGGGGACACGCTCCCGAGCAGCGAGACCGTGGCGATGACGCCCACGGTCCACCCCGCCGCCGCCGGCACCCAGCGGTACCGCGAGTTCGACCGACCGCCGGGTCCCACACGCGGCCCCGAACGAGGAGATGCGAGAGTCACAGACCGCGAGGATATGCGCTCAATCCGGGAAAAGCTTGTGTAACCGTTAAGTGTGGCGGGCACTAGTTGGACACGTTTTCGGACCCGGCCCCGGCCGGTTCGGGCCCGTGCGCCCGGCCGAAGTGCTAAGCGGCACCTCAAGGCTGCTAAACTAGCGCCTGCGACCATCCCGGCGAATGCCAGGAACAGTTAAGTGGAGTCCCACTCCCACCGCGAGCCGACGAAATCCCTGTGCGGATCTTCGAAGGTTTGGCGGTCCGGTCACAGGCATCGCGGATGCCTGTTCCGCGGGCAACGCGGGCGGCTCGAGTAGTTCCAGCCGCGATCGGTCGGCATTGGGCCCTGCTGATGCAGGGCTTTTTTGCTAGTGGTGTGGTGTCTCCGCCGCTGATTCCCGGACCGACCCAGGCAGTCGTCACCGCAGGACATAGAGAAGCCCAACAAGGGAGGCCCCATCAGCACTGAGACCCGCGTCAACGAGCGCATTCGCGTACCTGAAGTCCGGTTGATCGGCCCAGGGGGAGAGCAGGTAGGCATCGTGCGCATCGAAGACGCACTGCGCGTCGCTGCGGACGCCGATCTCGACCTCGTCGAAGTTGCCCCTAATGCCAGACCCCCGGTCTGCAAGATCATGGACTACGGCAAGTTCAAATACGAAGCGGCGCAAAAGGCGCGCGAATCCCGCCGGAACCAGCAGCAGACCGTCGTCAAAGAACAAAAGCTGCGACCGAAGATCGACGATCATGATTACGAGACCAAAAAGGGTCACGTCATCCGCTTCCTGGAAGCGGGATCGAAGGTGAAGGTCACCATCATGTTCCGCGGACGTGAGCAGTCGCGGCCCGAGCTGGGCTATCGATTGCTCCAGCGCCTGGGTGCGGACGTGGCCGAATACGGCTTCGTCGAAACGTCCGCCAAGCAGGACGGCCGCAACATGACGATGGTGCTGGCACCGCATCGCGGCGCGAAGACTCGCGCCAAGGCGCGGCATCCGGAGGGACCCGGGGCCGGCCCGGTCCCGGACGATGCGGCCGCCGAAGCCGAACCTTCGTCGAACTGACCCACGCGAGACTCCGTAAGAGCTCGAGTACTCCACAGAACAGAGGAAACATGCCCAAAGCCAAGACCCACAGCGGGGCGTCAAAGCGGTTCCGGCGCACCGGTACCGGCAAGATCGTGCGCCAGCAGGCCAACCGTAGGCATCTGCTCGAGCACAAGCCGACCAAGCGGACCCGCCGCCTCGACGGCCGGACGACGGTGTCGGCCAACGACACCAAGCGTGTTAACAGCCTGCTGAACGGCTGACCACCACGCCGGCCAGACCCGTAATTGCGAGCTCGCACGGCGACCCGACCAACTAATTTGTGAACGAGAGTAGGAACATCCAATGGCACGCGTGAAGCGGGCGGTCAACGCCCACAAGAAGAGGCGCAGCATCCTCAAGGCCTCGAAGGGCTATCGCGGCCAGCGATCCCGGCTCTACCGCAAGGCCAAAGAGCAGCAACTTCATTCACTGAACTACGCCTACCGCGACCGTCGCGCGCGCAAGGGCGAGTTCCGTAAACTGTGGATCTCGCGGATCAACGCGGCGGCACGCGCCAATGACATCACCTACAACCGGCTGATCCAGGGCCTTAAGGCCGCCGGTGTGGAAGTGGACCGAAAGAACCTGTCCGACATCGCGATCGCCGACCCGGCCGCGTTCACGGCGCTGGTCGACATCGCGCGGGCGGCACTGCCCGAGGATGTCAACGCTCCCTCGGATTCGGGAGAAGCGGCCTAACTGCGCGCGGACCGGCCAGGTGCTGACCGAACGTTCGGCCAGGGTCGCCGCGGCGGTCAAGCTGCACCGCCACGTCGCCCGCCGGCGGGCGGGCCGGTTCCTCGCCGAGGGCCCCAACCTCGTGGCGGCCGCCGCCCGCCGCGGGCTGGTTCGCGACGTCTTCGTCACCGAGGCCGCCCAGCAGCGTCATGCGTCGCTGCTGGCGACCTTGGATTCCGCGCGGTGCCCGGTGCACCCGGTCACCGAGCGCGCGGCGAAAGCGTTGTCCGACACCGTCACCCCGGCCGGGCTGGTCGCCGTGTGCGAAACGCCGGCCACCCGCCTTCAGGACGCGCTGGCCGGCTCGCCTCGGCTGGTCGCGGTCGCGGTCGAGATCAGCGAGCCGGGCAACGCGGGCACCCTCATTCGCCTCGCGGACGCGATGGGTGCGTCCGGCGTCATCTTCGGCGGCCACAGCGTCGACCCGTACAACGGCAAGTGCCTGCGCGCGTCGGCGGGCAGCATCTTCTCGCTTCCGGTCGCCGTCGCGCCCGACACGGCCGCCGCCCTCGACGCGGTGCGTGCGGCGGGCCTGCAGCTGCTCGCCACCACCGTGGACGGTGAGACACGGCTCGACGAGGCCGCCGAACTGCTCGGCGCGCCGACGGCGTGGCTGTTCGGCCCCGAATCACACGGTCTGCCAACCGAAATCGCGGCGGTGGCCGACCACCGGATGCGCATCCCCATGTCCGGCGGCGCGGAGAGCCTGAACGTGGCGTCGGCCGCGGCCATCTGTCTGTATCAGAGCGCGCGGGCGCTGGGCCTGCCTACGCGGCCTTAGCCGGCCGTTTGGGCCTGCCCCGCCCGGCGCGCAGGCCGGCCAGCGACAGGGTCGTGTGCACCAGGGAACCCGCGCGTTCCATCAGCGCGCGGGCGGGTTCGAGTGGCGACCTGGGCGGCGGCGGGAAGTAATGCATCGGCAGGCCGCGCCGGTCGCGCGGCGGCGCCATGAACGGCGGCGCCTCGACCAGCGGGGCGTCGCTGGGCAGCCGTCCCTCGGCGCGCCGGTAGGCCGCCAGCGCGCGCGGGTGCAGCCGGATCTCGTCGGGCACCGCCAGGAAAGCCAACTCGACGGCCTTGCCGAACAGCCGCAGCAACACCTCGTCGCCCGGGGTCCAGCGCATGCCGGCCTTCTCGCGCACCGCCGGTTCGAAGAGCCCGGCCGCGATCCAGCGCTGGCCGGCGACCAGCGGCTTGAAGAGCTGGTCCCAGATCGGGGTGGGGACCAGGACGAACTTCGGCTTCGGGATGCGTATCTCGAAGATGTCCAGTGTCGCCCGGTTGATCTCCAGCTCCTCGCGGCAGACCCGCTCCCAGTACTCCTGGAATTCCTCCCACGATCCGGGCACCGGCCGCATGCTCATCCCGTACATCCGGTACCACTGCACGTGCTCGGCGAACAGCTGCCGCTTCTCGGCTTCGGTCAGACCGCCGCAGAAGTATTCGGCCACCTTGACGATCAGCATGAAGAACGTGGCGTGCGCCCAGTAGAAGGTCTCCGGGTTGAGCGCGTGATAGCGCCGCCCTGCGGCGTCGGTCCCCTTGATGGTGTGGTGGTAGCTGGTGATCTGGCGTCCGGTCTGCGATGCCCGGTCGCCGTCGTAGACGACGCCCATGATCGGGTAGACCGACCGCGCCACCCGCTGCAGCGGCTCCCGCAGCAGGATCGAATGCTCCTCGACCGCCGCGCCGAGTTCGGGATACATGTTCTGGATCGCCCCGATCCAGACGCCCATCATTCCGGTGCGCAAATCGCCAAAGTACTTCCAGGTCAGGGAATCTGGGCCGAGCGGATCGACGGCTTCCGACCCGGAAGCGTGCACAGTGCCAGTCATCGCGGCCTCCTGCTCCAGTTGCGCTCACGATAACTTTGACAACGAACGTTGTCTATGATTTCGGGGATGTGTTCGCTCGGGTGTTATCGAGCTTCCACATCGGTGTGGCGCCATCGTGATCAGGCGCTTTGATGCGAGATGTGACACATCCGCCGGACCCGGCCGGGACCGTCGTTGCCTGCCTTCGACGAAACCAAATAACCTGGCCTGGTGGAACTCGCGCGTCGCGATCTGGACCCGGGTGAGCCCGACGAGACCCAAGCGCAATCCGCTCCGCAACGCTCTCCGGTACACAGCGCGACCCAATGGCTGCACAGCCGCAACCGCAGCCCCGGGGCGGTCGCGTTCGTCCGGCGTGCGCGCCGGCTGCTGCCCGGCGACCCCGACTTCGGCGATCCGCTGTCCACGGCGGGCGAGGGCGGTCCGCGCGCCGCGGCGCGTGCGGCCGATCGGCTACTGGGAGACGGCGACGCGGTGTCCCGCGAGGTCAGCCTCGGTGTGCTGCAGCTCTGGCAGGCGTTGACAGAGGGAGTGTCGCGCCGGCCGGCCAATCCGGAGGTGACGCTGGTCTTCACCGACCTGGTCGGCTTCTCCACCTGGTCCCTGGAGGTCGGCGATGACGCGGCGCTGGCGCTGCTTCGGCAGGTGGCGCGGGCCCTCGAGCCACCGCTGCTCGACGCGGGCGGACACATCGTCAAGCGAATGGGCGACGGCCTCATGGCGGTCTTCGGCGATCCGACCGTCGCCGTGCGGGCCGTGCTGACCGCCAAGAAGGCGCTGAAATCGGTCGAGGTGGCCGGTCACACGCCGCGGATGCGGGTCGGCATCCACACCGGGCGACCGCAGCGACTGGCCGCGGACTGGCTTGGTGTCGATGTGAACATCGCCGCACGAGTTATGGAAAGAGCCACCAAGGGTGGAATCATGGTGTCGAGTTCAACGTTGGATCTCATACCGCAAAGCGAGTTGGACGCGTTGGGCGTCGAGGCCAAACGCACGAGGAAGCCGGTCTTCGCGCCGAAGCCCGCCGGCATTCCCGACGATTTGGCGATCTATCGCCTCAAGACTCTTAAGGAGTTGTCAGGCTCTGATGACACAGAAGAAGCGACACCGCAGCCATAATGGACGCCAATGTTAGGGGGCATCTTCTCCCGGCTCGCCCGGGTGCGATTCACGCTCGGGTACGCGGCGCTGCTGCTTGCCATCAGCTGCGCCATCCTGGCCCTGGGCCCGCAGGCACATGACGTCATCGTTGCGCGCGCCAGCACCAACGTGCACAACCTCGCGCACGGCCACCTCGGCACGCTGCTGGGCAGTGCGCTGGTGGTCGACGCCGGCCCGCTCTACTTCTGGCTGCCCTTCCTGACCTGCCTGCTGGCGCTCGCCGAGCTGCACCTGCGCACCATTCGGCTGGTGGTGGCCTTCGTCGTCGGCCACATCGGTGCGACGCTGCTGGTGGCGGCCGCGCTGGCCGCGTCGGTCGAATTCGGGTGGTTGCCCTTGTCGATCACCCGGGCCAGCGACGTCGGAATGAGCTACGGCGCCCTGGCCGTGCTTGGCGCGATGACGGCCGTGATTCCCTCCCGCTGGCGGGCCGCCTGGGTCGGCTGGTGGGTATCGGCGGGCATCGTTTCGGCGATCGTGGGCGGTGATTTCACCGACGCCGGGCACACCGTCGCCGTGATCCTCGGCGTGCTGGTCTCCGCCCGGTTCCGGCAGCCGATCCACTGGACGCCGGCGCGGTACCTGATGTTGGCGGCGTCCTCGGGCTTCGGCTTCCTGATGCTGGCCCACCACTGGGGGACCCTTGCGTCGACACCGGTGTTCGGACTCGTCGGCGCGTTCGTGGCCTACCAGGTGGCGAAGTTGGCCGGCGGCCGCCGCCTGACGGCCGTGCCGTTCGACGTCGACGACGCGCTGGGCGGTCCGCAGCCGGCCGTCGCCGGTTAAGCCAGCTCCCGGCCGGCCGCTGCGCCCGGCTTAGCTGCTAGCGCCCGCCAGGCGCCACGCGCCGAATCACTATGATCAGCACTTGCTGCGGGCAACGTGCAGCCAACCTTGAAGCAAGGAGAGTGTCGCCGCGTGGCCGATCGACCCGTCGACCTGTCGCCGGAAGCCCTGGCCCAAGCGGTCAGCGCGGCCCGGGAGGCATTCACGCGTGCCGGCGATCTCGACACTCTGGCGCGCGTCAAAACCGAGCACCTCGGTGACCGCTCACCGCTGGCGCTGGCGCGCCAGGCCCTGGGCGGCGTCCCCAAGGACGAGCGCGCCGACGCGGGCAAGCGGGTCAACGCCGCCCGAACCGAAGCCCAACACGGTTACGACGAGCGACTCGCGGTTTTGCGCGCCGAACGCGACGCCGCGGTGCTGGTCGCCGAAGGCATCGACGTCACGCTGCCCTCGACGCGGCAGCCGGCCGGCGCCCGGCACCCGATCACGATCCTGGCCGAGCACATCGCCGACACCTTCATCGCCATGGGCTGGGAACTGGCGGAGGGCCCGGAGGTCGAGACCGAGCAGTTCAACTTCGACGCGCTCAACTTCCCGGCCGACCACCCCGCCCGCAGCGAACAGGACACCTTCTACGTCGCGCCCGACGGTTCCCGCCAACTGCTTCGCACCCACACCTCGCCCGTGCAGGTCCGCACCCTGCTCGCCCGCGAGCTACCCGTCTACATCGTGTCGATCGGCCGGACGTTTCGCACCGACGAACTCGACGCCACCCACACGCCGGTCTTCCACCAGGTCGAGGGCTTGGCGGTGGACCGCGGCCTGACCATGGCGCACCTGCGGGGAACGCTGGACGCATTCGCACGCGCCGAGTTCGGTCCCGAGGCGCGCACCCGGATCCGGCCGCACTTCTTCCCGTTCACCGAACCGTCCGCCGAGGTCGACGTCTGGTTCGTCGGCAAGAAGGGCGGCCCCGGCTGGGTGGAGTGGGGCGGCTGCGGGATGGTGCATCCGAACGTCTTGCGCGCCGCCGGGATTGACCCGGATGCGTACTCCGGCTTCGCATTCGGCATGGGGCTGGAAAGGACGTTGCAGTTCCGCAACGGCATTCCGGACATGCGCGACATGGTCGAGGGCGACGTCCGCTTCTCGCTGCCGTTCGGGGTGGGTGCCTGATGCGCGTTCCGTACAGCTGGCTACGTGAGATCGTGGCGGCTGGGGCGCCGGAGTGGGACGTCACCCCAGACGAGCTCGAACAGACATTGGTGCGCATCGGCCACGAGGTCGAAGAGGTGATCATCCTCGGGCCGGTCGAGGGCCCGCTGACCGTGGGCCGGGTCACCGCCATCGAAGAACTCACCGGTTTCAAGAAGCCGATCCGGTTCTGCCACGTCGACGTCGGCGCGGGCAGCGTCCGCGAAATCGTCTGTGGTGCAACCAACTTCGTGGTGGGCGACCTCATCGTCGCGGCGCTGCCGGGCACCACATTGCCCGGTGACTTCACCATCGCCGCCCGCAAGACCTACGGCCGCAACTCCGACGGAATGATCTGCTCGGCAGCAGAACTCGGCATGGGCGCCGACCACTCGGGGATCCTGGTGCTGCCCCCGGGCACCGCCGATCCGGGAGCCGGCGGCGCGGCGGTGCTTGGACTCGGCGACGTGATCTTCCACCTGGCGATCACGCCCGATCGCGGCTACTGCATGTCGCTGCGCGGCCTGGCCCGCGAGATCGCCTGCGCCTACGACCTGGACTACGTCGATCCCGCCGGCAGCCAGGTGGTCAAGCCGCTGCCGGTCGACGGGGAGGCGTGGCCGCTGACCGTGCAGCCCGGCACCGGGGTGCGGCGTTTCGCGCTGCGACCGGTCATCGGCATCGACCCCGCGGCCGTGTCGCCGTGGTGGCTGCAGCGCCGGCTGCTGCTGTCCGGCATCCGCGCGACCTCCCCGGCGGTCGACGTGACCAATTACGTGATGCTCGAGCTCGGCCACCCCATGCACGCCCACGACCGCAAGCGAATCACCGGGAGCTTCGGCGTGCGGTTCGCCCGGCCCGGCGAGACCGTGGTGACCCTCGACGACATCGAGCGCAAACTCGAGCCGGCTGACGTCCTCATCGTCGACGACACGGCGACCACCGCGATCGGCGGCGTGATGGGCGCGGCGAGCACCGAGGTGCGCGCCGACTCGACCGACGTGCTGCTCGAGGCCGCGGTCTGGGATCCCGCCGCCGTCTCGCGCACCCAGCGCAGGCTGCACCTGCCCAGCGAAGCCGCGCGTCGCTACGAGCGCGGCGTGGACCCGGCCATCTCGGTAGCCGCGCTCGACCGGTGCGCCACGCTGCTCGCCGACATCGCCGGCGGGGAGGTCGGCGACGGCCTGACCGATTGGCGCGGTGACCCGCCGCGCGACGACTGGTCGCTTTCGCCCCTCGAGATCGCCGTCGACCTGCCGGATCGCGTCGCCGGCGTGGGCTATGCGCCGGGTACGACCGCCAAGCGGCTCACCCAGATCGGCGCCGGCGTGGCGGAGCGCGACGGCATTCTGACGGTGACCCCACCGAGCTGGCGGCCCGACCTCGTGCAGCCGGCCGACCTCGTCGAGGAGGTGCTGCGGCTCGAGGGGCTGGAAGTCATTCCGTCGGTGCTACCGTCGGCGCCGGCCGGCCGGGGCCTGTCCGCGGTGCAGAAGCGCCGCCGCGCCATCGGCAGGTCTTTGGCACAGTCCGGGTACGTCGAGATCCTGCCGACCCCGTTTCTGCCCGCCGGTGTCTTCGACCTGTGGGGCCTGGCGGCCGACGACCCACGGCGGACCACCACCGACGTGCTCAACCCGCTCGAGGCCGACCGCCCGCAGCTGGCCACCACGCTGTTGCCCGCGTTGCTGGAAGCCTTGGTGCGCAACGTCTCTCGCGGCCTGGTCGACATCTCGCTGTATGCCGTGGCGCAGGTGGTCCAGCCGACGGCGGAAACCCGCGCCGTGGAGCTCATTGCCGTCGACCGCCGGCCCACCGACGGCGAAATCGCCGCGCTCGACGCGTCGTTGCCGCGGCAACCGCAGCACGTCGCGGCGGTCCTGACCGGCCTGCGCGAGCGCCGCGGACCCTGGGGTCCCGGCCGCCGCGCCGAGGCCGCCGACGCGTTCGAGGCGGTGCGCATCATCGCCCGCGCCGGCGGGATCGACGTACGGTTGCGCGCGGCGCAGTACCTGCCGTGGCATCCGGGGCGGTGCGCCGAAGTGCTCGTCGGGGATACCCCGGTCGGTCATGCGGGCCAGCTGCATCCCGCGGTGACCGAACGCTCCGGGCTGCCCAGGGGCACCTGCGCCCTCGAGCTGAACCTGGACGCGATGCCCATCCCGCTGACCCTGCCCGCGCCCCGGGTGTCGCCGTTCCCGGCGGTGTTCCAGGACCTCAGCCTGGTGGTGCCCGCACACGTACCGGCCCAGGCGGTGGCCGACGCGGTACGCGAGGGCGCGGGCGAGCTGCTCGAAGACCTTCAATTGTTCGACGTGTTCACCGGCCCGCAGATCGGCGAGGACCGCAAGTCGCTGACGTTCGCGCTGCGGTTCCGCGCGCCCGACCGCACGCTGACCGAGGACGACGCCACCGCGGCCCGCGATGCGGCGGTCCGCCGCGCGGCCGAGGCGGTCGGCGCGGAGTTGCGCGCCTAGTGGAATGGATTTGCAAACCACTGCATAACCATGCAGAATCGGCGGAATGGCCGACGGGATGAAGGTGGCGGTTGCCGGTGCCAGCGGATACGCCGGCGGTGAAATCCTACGCCTGCTGCTCGGGCACCCGGCCTACGCGCACGGGCGCCTGACGATCGGCGCCGTGACCGCGGCCGCCAGCGCGGGCAGCACGCTCGGCGAGCACCACCCGCACCTGACACCGCTGGGCCAGCGCGTGGTCGAACCGACCGACCTCGCCGCGCTCGCCGGCCACGACGTCGTGTTCCTGGCCCTGCCGCACGGCCATTCGGCCGCGCTGGCGCAGCAGCTCGGCCCCGACACGCTGATCATCGACTGCGGCGCCGACTTCCGGCTCACCGACGCTTCCGCCTGGGAGCGGTTCTACGGATCGCCGCACGCCGGCAGCTGGCCGTACGGGCTGCCGGAGCTGCCCGGCGCGCGCGAGCGGCTGCGCGGCGCGCGGCGCATCGCGGTACCGGGCTGTTACCCGACGGCGGCGCTGCTGGCGTTGCTGCCCGCGGTGGCCTCCGACCTCATCGAGCCCGCCGTCACCGTGGTCGCCGTCAGCGGCACCTCCGGGGCCGGCCGCGCCGCCAAGACCGACCTGCTGGGCGCGGAGGTCATCGGCTCGGCGCGGGCCTATAACATCGCCGGGGCGCACCGGCACACCCCCGAGATCGCCCAGGGCCTGGGCGCCGTCACGGGTCGCGACGTCACCGTGTCGTTCACCCCGGTGCTCATCCCGACGTCGCGCGGCATCCTGGCGACATGCACCGCACGCACTCGGGCGCCGCTGCCGCGGCTGCGCGAAGCCTACGAAAAAGCTTACCACGCAGAACCTTTCATCCACCTGCTGCCCGAAGGACAACTGCCCCGCACCGGGGCCGTGATCGGTAGCAACGCGGCGCACATCGCCGTCGCGGTCGACGAGGCGGCGAGCACGTTCGTGGCGATCGCCGCGATCGACAACCTGGTCAAGGGAACGGCCGGAGCCGCCGTGCAATCGATGAACCTGGCGCTGGGTTGGCCGGAGACCGACGGCCTTTCGGTGATCGGGGTGGCGCCATGACGTCCACCGCGGCCGAGGCGCGGTTGCTGCGCGAACAAGGCGTCACCGCGCCGGCCGGATTCCGGGCCGCCGGCATCGCCGCCGGGATCAAGGCCTCGGGCAATCGCGACCTGGCCCTGGTCCTCAACGAAGGACCCGACTACGCGGCGGCCGGGGTGTTCACCCGCAACAAGGTCAAAGCCGCGCCGGTGCTGTGGAGCCAGCAGGTGCTGAGCACCGGCGCGCTGCGCGCGGTGATCCTCAACTCCGGCGGCGCCAACGCCTGCACCGGACCGGGCGGGTTTCAGGACACGCACGCCACCGCGGAAGCCGTCGCGGCCGCGCTGTCGGATTGGGGAACCGAGACCGGCGCCGTCGAGGTCGCGGTGTGCTCGACGGGGTTGATCGGTGACCGGCTGCCGATGGACAAGGTGCTCGCCGGGGTGCGCGCGATCGTGCAGGAGATGGCCGGTGGGCTGTCCGGCGGCGACGAGGCGGCCCAGGCGATCATGACCACCGACACGGTGCCCAAACAGGTTGCGCTGCACCATCCGGGCAACTGGACGGTCGGCGGGATGGCCAAGGGCGCCGGCATGCTCGCGCCGTCGCTGGCCACGATGCTCTGTGTGCTGACCACCGACGCGGCCGTCGACGCCGCGGCCCTGGACTCCGCTCTGCGGAACGCCAGCGCCCGCACCTTCGACCGGCTCGACATCGACGGCGCGTGCTCGACCAACGACACGGTGCTGCTGCTCGCGTCGGGCGCCAGCGAAATCGCTCCCAGCCAGGCCGATCTCGACGAGGCGGTGCTGCGGGTGTGCGATGACCTGTGCGCCCAGCTGCAGGCCGACGCCGAAGGCGTCACCAAGCGGGTCAATGTCACCGTGCAGGGGGCCGCCTCCGAGGACGACGCGCTGGTCGCGGCCCGGACGATCGCCCGCGACTCCCTGGTCAAGACGGCGGTGTTCGGCTCGGATCCCAACTGGGGCCGGGTGCTCGCCGCCGTCGGCATGGCGCCCGTCGCCCTGGACCCCGACCGGATCACCGTGTCGTTCAACGGCTTCGAGGTCTTCGCCGAGGGGGCCGGGGCCCCGGGCGCGCGTGCGGTGGACCTCTCGGGACCCGACATCGACATCACGGTCGATCTGGCGCTCGGCGACGGTGGGGTCACCATCCGGACCACCGACCTGTCCCACGGCTACGTCGAAGAGAATTCGGCCTACAGCTCATGAGCGCCTCAACGGAAGCCCTACCTACCGCGGTCAAGGCGCAGGTGCTCGCCGAAGCCCTGCCCTGGCTCAAGCAACTGCACGGCAAGGTCGTCGTCATCAAGTACGGCGGCAACGCCATGACCGACGACACGCTGCGGCACGCCTTCGCCGCTGACATGGCTTTCCTGCGCAACTGTGGCGTTCACCCCGTGGTGGTGCACGGCGGCGGCCCCCAGATCAGCGCGATGCTGCGCCGGCTCGCCATCCCCGGGGACTTCAAGGGTGGATTCCGGGTCACCACACCGGAAGTGCTCGACGTGGCGCGGATGGTCTTGTTCGGCCAGGTCGGCCGCGAACTGGTCAACCTGATCAACGCCCACGGACCGTATGCCGTCGGCATCACCGGCGAGGACGCCCAGCTCTTCACCGCCGTGCGGCGCAGCGTCACCGTGGACGGCGTGGCCACCGACATCGGCCTGGTCGGCGATGTCGAACGGGTCAACACCGCCGCGGTGCTGGATCTGATTGCCGCACGGCGTATTCCGGTGGTCTCGACGCTGGCCCCGGATGCCGAAGGCGTGGTGCACAACATCAACGCCGACACCGCCGCGGCGGCGCTGGCCGAAGCGCTGCGCGCCGAAAAGCTGTTGATGCTCACCGATGTCGAAGGCCTGTACACCAGCTGGCCGGACCGCGGTTCGCTGGTCAGCGAAATCGACGCCGGCACTTTGTCGCAACTGCTACCCACGCTGGAGGCGGGCATGATTCCCAAAGTCGAGGCCTGCCTGCGGGCGGTGACCGCGGGCGTGCCCAGCGCGCACGTCATCGACGGACGCGTCGAACACTGCGTGCTGGTCGAGCTGTTCACCGATGCGGGCACCGGCACCAAGGTGGTGCGCCTGTGAGCCATACCGACGCCATCAAACAGCGGTGGGAAGCCGTGATGATGAACAACTACGGCACCCCGCCGATGGCCCTGGCCAGGGGGGACGGCGCCGTGGTCACCGACGTGGACGGCAAGACCTACCTCGACCTGCTCGGCGGGATCGCGGTCAACGTCCTGGGCCATCGCCACCCCGCGATCATCGAGGCCGTCACCCACCAGATGTCGACGCTGGGGCACACCTCCAACCTGTATGCCACCGAACCCGGTGTCGCGCTGGCCGAGCAACTGGTCGCGCTGCTCGGGACCGAGGTGCCCGCGCGGGTGTTCTTCTGCAACTCCGGGGCCGAGGCCAACGAGGTGGCGTTCAAGCTGTCGCGACTCACCGGGCGCACGAAACTGATTGCCGCACAAGAGGCTTTCCACGGCCGAACCATGGGATCGCTGGCGCTGACCGGCCAGCCGAGCAAGCAGGCGCCGTTCGCGCCGCTGCCCGGCGACGTCACGCACGTGCCCTACGGCGACGCGGACGCGCTGGCCGCCGCGGTCGACGACGCCACCGCCGCCGTGTTCTTGGAGCCGATCATGGGGGAGAGCGGTGTCGTCGTCCCGCCCGAGGGATACCTCGTCGCCGCGCGCGACATCACCGCGCGGCACGGGGCGCTGCTGGTGCTCGACGAGGTGCAGACCGGGATGGGCCGCACCGGAACGTTTTTCGCCCACCAGCACGACGGCATCACCCCGGACGTGGTGACGCTGGCCAAGGGGCTCGGCGGCGGCCTGCCCATCGGGGCCTGCCTGGCCGTCGGCCCGGCCGCCGACCTGATGACCCCCGGGCTGCACGGCAGCACCTTCGGCGGCAATCCGATCTGCGCGGCGGCGGCGCTCGCGGTGCTGCGGGTGCTGGCCGAGCAGGACCTCGTCCGGCACGCCGAGACGCTGGGCAAGTCGTTGCGCCACGGCATCGAGGCGCATGCCCACCCGCTGATCGACCACGTGCGCGGCCGCGGCCTGCTCTGCGGGGTGGCGCTCACCGCGCCGCGCGCCAAAGACGCCGAAGCGGCCGCACGCCGGGCCGGGTTCCTGGTGAACGCGGCCGCACCCGATGTCCTGCGGCTGGCGCCGCCGCTGATCATCACCGAGGCGCAGATCGACGGCTTCGTCGCGGCGCTGCCGGGCATCCTCGATGAATCCGCCGGAGCCGCCGCATGACGAGGCACTTCCTTCGCGACGACGACCTGTCGCCCACCGAGCAGGCCGAGGTGTTGCAACTGGCCGCCGAACTGAAAAAGGATCCCTTCAGCGCCCGCCCGCTGGACGGCCCGCGCGGGGTCGCGGTCCTGTTCGACAAGAACTCCACCCGCACCCGGTTCTCGTTCGAGATGGGCATCGCCCAGCTCGGCGGGCACGCCGTCGTCGTCGACGCCCGCAGCACCCAGCTGGGCCGCGACGAAACCCTGGAGGACACCGCGCGGGTGCTGTCGCGCTACGTCGAGGCCATCGTCTGGCGGACGTTCGGCCAGGAGCGCCTCGAGGCCATGGCCGCGACCGCGACGGTGCCGGTGGTCAACGCGCTCTCCGACGAATTCCATCCGTGCCAGGTGCTCGCCGATCTGCAGACCATCGCCGAGCGCAAGGGCGCGCTCACCGGGTTGCGGATGACCTATTTCGGTGACGGCGCCAACAACATGGCCCACTCGCTGATGCTCGGTGGCGTCACGGCCGGCCTGCACGTCACCATTGCCGCGCCGGACGGCTTCGCCCCAGACCCGGCGTTCGTGACAGCGGCCCGGCGGCGCGCCGAAGACACCGGCGCCTCGGTCACCGTCACCCCCGACGCCGACGCGGCCGCGCGCGGCGCCGACGTCCTGGTCACCGACACCTGGACGTCGATGGGGCAGGAGGACGACGGGCTGGACCGCCGCACACCGTTTTGGCCCTACCAGATCAACGCCCGGCTGCTGTCCCTGGCAGACCCGGAAGCGATTGTGCTGCACTGCCTTCCGGCTCACCGCGGCGACGAGATCACCGACGAGGTGATGGACGGCCCGGCCAGCGTGGTCTGGGACGAGGCCGAAAACCGGCTGCACGCCCAAAAGGCCTTGCTGGCATGGCTTTTGGAGCGCCACTCGTGACCCGCTCGAAGACCACGCCCGAAACCACCCGGGCCGGCCGGCAGGCGCGCATCGTGGCCATCCTGTCGTCGGCCGAGGTGCGCAGCCAGAACGAACTGGCCGCGCTGCTGGCCGACGAGGGCATCGACGTCACCCAGGCCACCCTGTCGCGGGACCTGGAAGAGCTGGGCGCGGTGAAGCTGCGCGGCGCCGACGGCGGCGTCGGCGTCTACATGGTTCCCGAGGACGGCAACCCGGTGCGCGGGGTATCCGGCGGCACCGCACGGCTGTCCCGGCTGCTGAGCGAACTGCTGGTGTCGGCCGACGCCAGCGCCAACCTCGCGGTGCTGCGCACCCCGCCCGGCGCCGCCGACTACCTGGCCAGCGCGATCGACCGCGCGGCGCTCCCGTACGTCGTCGGCACCATCGCCGGCGATGACACCGTCTTCGTGGCCGCTCGAGAGCCGATGACCGGCGCCGAGCTGGCCGCCACCCTGGAAAAACTCACGTAAAGCGTTTCAACCTAAGGAGATTTATGTCAGAACGCGTCATCCTGGCGTATTCCGGCGGTCTGGACACCTCGGTGGCCATCAGCTGGATCGGCAAGGAGACCGGCCGTGAGGTCGTAGCGGTGGCGATCGACCTCGGCCAGGGCGGCGAAGACATGGAGGTCATTCGCCAGCGGGCCCTGGACTGCGGCGCGGTGGAAGCCGTCGTGGTCGACGCCCGCGACGAGTTCGCCGACGAATACTGCCTGCCCACGATCCTGTCCAACGCCCTCTACATGGACCGCTACCCGCTGGTGTCGGCGATCAGCCGGCCGCTGATCGTCAAGCACCTGGTGGCGGCGGCGCGCGAGCACGGCGGCAGCATCGTCGCCCACGGCTGCACCGGCAAGGGCAACGACCAGGTCCGGTTCGAGGTCGGATTCGGTTCGCTGGCACCGGATCTCGAGGTGCTGGCGCCGGTTCGCGATTACGCGTGGACGCGGGAGAAGGCGATCGCGTTCGCCGAAGAGAACGCCATCCCGATCAACGTGACCAAGCGCTCGCCGTTCTCCATCGACCAGAACGTGTGGGGTCGTGCGGTGGAAACCGGTTTCCTGGAACATCTTTGGAACGCGCCGACCAAGGACGTGTACGCCTACACCGAGGACCCCACGCTGAACTGGAGCACGCCCGACGAGGTGATCGTCGGGTTCGAGCGCGGCGTGCCGGTGACGATCGACGGCAAGCGCGTCTCGGTGCTGGGCGCCATCGAGGAACTCAACACCCGCGCGGGCGCCCAGGGCGTCGGCCGCCTCGACGTGGTCGAGGACCGGCTGGTGGGAATCAAGAGCCGCGAGATCTACGAGGCGCCCGGCGCCATGGTGCTCATCACCGCGCACACCGAACTCGAACACGTCACGCTGGAGCGGGAACTGGGCCGGTTCAAGCGGCACACTGATCAGCGTTGGGCCGAGCTGGTCTATGACGGGCTGTGGTATTCACCGCTCAAGGACGCCCTGGAGGCCTTCGTCGCCAGGACCCAGGAGCACGTGTCGGGTGAAGTGCGCATGGTGTTGCACGGCGGCCACATCGCGGTCAACGGCCGCCGCAGCGCGGAATCTCTGTACGACTTCAACCTGGCCACCTACGACGAGGGCGACAGCTTCGACCAGTCGGCCGCAAAGGGTTTCGTCTACGTGCACGGGCTGTCGTCGAAGATCGCCTCCCGCCGGGACCAGACCGCAACGGGCCCGGCCGACGCGTGAGCACTCGCGAGGGGTCGCTGTGGGGCGGGCGGTTCGCCGACGGCCCGGCGGATGCGCTGGCCGCGCTGAGCAAGTCCACCCACTTCGACTGGGTGCTGGCCCCCTACGACATCGTCGCCTCGCGGGCGCACACCGTGATCCTGTTCCGGGCCGGGCTGCTGAACGAAGAACAGCGCGACGGGTTACTGGCCGGCCTGGACCAGCTCGCCTCGGACGTCGCCGACGGCAGCTTCGCGCCCCTGGTCACCGACGAAGACGTGCACGGGGCGCTGGAACGCGGGCTGATCGACCGGGTCGGACCCGACCTCGGCGGCCGCCTGCGCGCCGGCCGGTCGCGCAACGACCAGGTGGCCACGCTGTTCCGGATGTGGCTGCGCGACGCGGTGCGCCGGGTCGCCGCCGGGGCGCTGGACGTCGTTGCCGCGCTGGCCGCCCAGGCCGCCGCCCACCCCGGTGCCATCATGCCGGGTAAGACCCATCTGCAGTCCGCGCAACCGGTGCTGTTGGCCCACCACCTGCTGGCGCACGCCCACCCCCTGCTGCGCGACGTCGACCGGATCGTCGACTTCGACAGGCGCGCCGGGGTGTCCCCGTACGGCTCGGGCGCGCTGGCCGGCTCGTCGCTGGGCCTGGATCCCGACGCGATCGCCGCGGAGCTCGGTTTCACCGCCGCGGCCGACAACTCGATCGACGCGACGGCCGCCCGGGATTTCGCCGCGGAGGCCGCGTTCGTGTTCGCCATGATCGGTGTCGACCTGTCCCGCCTGGCCGAGGACGTCATCCTGTGGAGCTCGACGGAATTCGGCTACGTCACCCTGCACGATTCGTGGTCGACCGGCAGCTCGATCATGCCGCAGAAGAAGAACCCCGACATCGCCGAGCTGGCGCGCGGCAAGTCCGGCCGCCTGATCGGGAACCTGACCGGCCTGCTGGCCACGCTGAAGGCCCAGCCGCTCGCCTACAACCGCGACCTGCAGGAAGACAAGGAACCGGTGTTCGATTCCGTCGCCCAGCTGGAACTGGTGTTGCCGGCGATGGCCGGGCTGCTGCGCAGCCTGACCTTCGACGTCGAGCGGATGGCCGCCCTGGCCCCGGCCGGCTACACGCTGGCCACCGACATCGCCGAATGGCTGGTGCGACAGGGGGTGCCGTTCCGCTCCGCGCACGAGGCCGCCGGGGCCGCGGTGCGCGCCGCGGAGCGGCGGGCCGTCGGACTCGACGAACTGACCGACGACGAATTGGCCGCCATCAGCCCCGATCTCACGCCACAGGTCCGTGAGGTGCTGACGATCGAGGGCTCGGTGTCGTCGCGCGACGCGCGAGGCGGCACCGCGCCGGATCGGGTCGCCGAGCAGATCAAAACCGTCCTGGCCAGCGCCGATAGGCTCAAAAGCCAGCTGCGCGACGACGATTGAGATGGGCTTGTTTTCCCTGACGGGCTGTGACAGGCAGACTAGACTTCGGCCTCACAGCGATCGGCTTGAACATTTGGGGCGGGGTCCTCGTCATCAAGGGGTGGAAGAACGATGAGCGTCGTCGCCGGCGTCTTCGGTGCGTTGCCGCCGCACCGATACTCGCAGCGCGAGCTCACCGACTTCTTCGTGAGCATCCCGAAGTTCGAGGGCTACGAAGACATCGTCCGGCAGCTGCATGCCAGCTCCAAGGTCGGCAGCCGCCACCTGGTGCTGCCGCTGGAGCAGTACCCCGCGCTGACCGACTTCGGCACGGCGAACCGGATCTTCACCGAGCACGCCGTGAAACTGGGCTGCGAAGCGCTGTCCGGCGCCCTCGACGAGGCGGGGCTGCGGCCGCGGGACGTCGACGTGCTCATCACCACCACCGTCACCGGCCTCAGCGTGCCCTCCGTGGACGCCCGGATCGCCGCGCAGCTCGGTCTTCGCGACGACGTGCGCCGGGTGCCGCTGTTCGGCCTCGGGTGTGTCGCCGGCGCCGCGGGCGTGGCCCGCGTGAACGACTACCTGCGCGGCGCACCCGACGCCGTGGCCGCCCTGATCTCCGTCGAGCTCTGCTCGCTGACCTATCCCGGCTACACCCCGTCGCTGGCCGGCCTGGTCGGCAGCGCCCTGTTCGCCGACGGCGCCGCGGCGGTGGTGGCCGTCGGCGAGCGGCGTGCCGAACAACTGGCGCCGAGCGGGCCCACCATCCTCGACTCGCGCAGCCACCTGTACCCCGACTCGCTGCGCACCATGGGCTTCGACGTGGGCGCCACCGGCTTCGAGCTGGTGCTGTCCAAGGACGTCGCGGCCGTCGTCGAGCAGTACATCGAAGCCGATGTCACGCAGTTCCTCGCCGCGCACGGCTTGACCACGGGCGACATCGGCGCCTTCGTGAGCCACCCCGGCGGCCCCAAGGTCATCGAGGCCATCAACTCTGCACTCGGCCTGCCGCCGGAGGCACTCGAACTGACCTGGCGTTCGCTCGGCGAGATCGGCAACCTCTCGTCGGCGTCGGTGTTGCATGTGCTGCGCGACACCATGGCCAAGCCGCCGGCGAGTGGAAGCCCCGGCCTGATGCTCGCGATGGGTCCAGGGTTCTGTTCCGAATTGGTGTTGTTGCGTTGGCACTGATTTTGGCCCGTGCACTTCTACTTCAAGGCGTCGCTTCTTGGGCTTGAAAGTTTGGCGAGGGGATGCGGGCCGGCGTGGGACACGTCCGTCGCGGGAGTATCGCTGTGAGTGACACGAGAGGCCGCCTTCGATGAACGGCAACACCGAAGAGCTGATCAAGGCTCTTCGCCAATCGCTGAAAGAAACCGAGCGGCTCAAGCGCGAGAACCGCGAATACCTTGGCTTGTTAGCCGAACGAGCGACCGAACCGGTGGCGGTGGTCGGCATGGGCTGCCGGTACCCGGGCGGCGTGGACTCACCGGAGGCGTTGTGGCAGATGGTGGTCGACGGCCGCGATGTGGTCTCGGAGTTCCCGGCGGACCGTGGCTGGAACTTGACGGGTTTGTTCGATGCGGATCCCGACGCCGTGGGCAAGTCCTACGCGCGGTGCGGCGGGTTCCTCTCGGACGTCGCGGATTTCGACGCGGCGTTCTTCGGGATAGCCCCCAGCGAGGCGCTGGCCATGGACCCGCAACAGCGGCTGCTGCTCGAGGTGTCCTGGGAGGCGCTGGAGCGGGCCGGGATCGACCCCGCCACCCTGCGCGGGTCGGCGACCGGTGTGTTCGCCGGGATATTCCACGGCTCCTACGGGGGGCAGGGACGGGTCCCGGGACACCTGGAGCGATACGGCCTGCGCGGCTCGACTTTGAGCGTGGCCTCGGGCCGGGTGGCCTATTCGCTGGGGTTCGAAGGGCCGGCCGTCTCGGTGGACACGGCGTGTTCGTCGTCGCTGGTGGCCCTGCACTTGGCGGCGCAGTCGTTGCGTGGCGGCGAATGCGATCTGGCGCTGGCCGGCGGAGTGACGGTGATGGCCACACCGGCGATGTTCATCGAGTTCAGCCGGCAACGCGCCCTGGCCGCCGACGGCCGGTGCAAGGCCTATGCGGGTGCCGCCGACGGCACCGGGTTCTCCGAAGGCGTCGGTGTGCTGGTGCTGGAGCGGCTGTCCGACGCCCGGCGGCACGGGCATCCGGTGCTGGCCGTGATACGCGGGTCCGCGGTGAATCAGGACGGCGCGTCCAACGGCCTGGCGACGCCCAACGGGCCGTCGCAGCAACGGGTGATCCGGGCGGCGCTGGCCGATGCGCGGCTGGGCACGGCCGACGTCGATCTGGTCGAGGGCCACGGCACCGGCACCACGCTCGGCGATCCCATTGAGGCTCAAGCGGTGCTGGCGACCTACGGGCAGGACCGCCCGGCGGATCGGCCGCTGCGGCTGGGATCGATCAAATCGAACATGGGCCATACCTCGGCGGCCGCGGGTGCCGGCGGGGTGATCAAGATGGTGCAGGCGATCCGCCACGGCGTGATGCCCAAGACGCTGCACGTGGATGAGCCGACGCCGCACGTGGATTGGACCGCCGGGGCGGTCTCGCTGCTGACGGAGCAGCTGCCCTGGCCGGCGGTGGACCGGCCGCGCCGCGCGGGTGTCTCCTCGTTCGGCATCAGCGGCACCAATGCGCACGTCATCGTGGAGCAGTATGTCCCGCAGCCGGAAATCGGCACGCGCCCAAATGATGACGTGGTGGTGCCGTGGGTGCTCTCGGCCCGCTCGGGCGATGCGCTGGCGAATCAGGCCGCGCGCCTGCTGGCCCGAGTGAAGGCCGATCCCGGGGCGCGGGTGTTGGACGTGGGCTGGTCGCTGATCGCGACGCGGTCGAGCTTCGAGCACCGGGCGGTCGTCGTGGGCGCCGACGGCGCGCAGTTGCTGCGTGGGCTGACGGCGTTGGCGGGCGGTGAACAGGGTGCGGGCCTGGTGACGGGCCGGGCGCAGCCGGTGGGCAAGACGGTGTTCGTGTTCCCCGGCCAAGGGTCGCAGTGGGCCGGCATGGGCGCTCAATTGCTGGACAGTTCAACGGTGTTCGCCGAGCACCTGCGGCGCTGCGCTGACGCGCTGTCCGACTACGTCGACTGGTCGCTGATCGACGTGATCCGCGGTGCCCCGGGCGCACCCGGATTGGACCGGGTGGACGTGGTGCAGCCGGCGCTGTGGGCGGTGATGGTGTCGCTGGCCGAACTGTGGCGCTCGGTGGGAGTGGTCCCCGATGCGGTGATCGGCCATTCGCAGGGCGAGATCGCGGCGGCTTATGTGGCGGGGGCGCTGTCGCTTCAGGACGCCGCCCGGGTGGTCGCGCTGCGCAGCCGGCTGCTGGTGCGGTTGTCGGGCCGCGGCGGCATGGTCTCGTTGGCGTGCAGTCTGGCGCGCGCCGAGCAGCTGATCGCCGGCTGGGGCGAACGACTGAATATCGCGACAGTCAACGGTGTTGCGGCGGTGGTGGTGTCCGGCGAGGTAGACGCACTGGGCGAACTGATGCAACGGTGCGAAGCCGAGAATCTCCGTGCCCGCCGGATCGACGTCGACTACGCATCGCATTCCGCGCAGGTGGACGCGATTCGCGAGCCCCTCGCCGAGGCGCTGCACGGCCTCGAGCCGCGGTCCGCCGCGGTCGCCTTCTTCTCCACGGTCACCGGCGAACCGATGGACACCGCGCGCCTGGACGCCGACTACTGGTTCCAAAGCATCAGGCGCACAGTGCAATTCGAGCGCGCGGTGCGCAGCGCGTGCGACGCGGGCAATAGCACGTTCATCGAATGCAGCCCGCATCCGGTGCTGATGGCCGCCATCGAAGAAACCATGCCCGACGGCGAGCGGGGGTGCGTCATCCCCTCGCTCGGCCGCGATGACGGTGGCCTGGACCGCTTCTGGCTCTCGGTCGCCCAAGCCCACGTCGCGGGCGTGGCCGTGGACTGGCGCGCCGCGATGGCCGGCCTGGGTGGCCGGGTCGTCGACCTGCCGACGTACGGGTTTGTCCGCCAACACTTTTGGCTTCCCGGTGGTGCGACGGGCTCGCAAGACGTCACCACCTTGGGGCTGGCCGCCGCCGAGCACGGATTGCTCGGCGCCGTGGTACCGCGGCCCGATTCCGGCGGTGTGGTGCTGACGGGCCGCTTGTCGACCGCGGACCATCCGTGGCTGGCCGATCACGCGGTGGGCGAGACCGTGTTGTTCCCGGGGGCCGGATTCGTCGAGCTGGCCATCCGCGCGGCCGACGAGGTCGGCGCCGCGGTGCTCGACGAGCTGACCCTGTCGGCTCCGCTGCTGTTGCCGGCCGCCGAGGGTGTGGGGGTACAACTGGTGGTCGGCGCGGCCGACGAGTCGGGCGCGCGGCGGTTGTCGGTGTATTCCGCTGGTGCCCAGCCGGATTCGGACTGGGTGTTGCATGCCCAGGGAGCGCTGCGGCCCGGCACGGTGACGCCGGCCGCGGACCTTTCGGTCTGGCCGCCCGCCGGGGCGACCGCGGTGGACATCACCGGGGCCTATGCGCGGCTGGCGCAGCGGGGCTACGAATACGGCGACGCCTTCAAGGGTCTGCGGGCCGTGTGGCGGCGCGGCGACGAGGTGTTCGCCGAGGTCGCGGTGCCCGAGGCCGGCGCCCAGGATGGCGGCTTCGGAGTGCACCCCGTGCTCCTGGATGCCGCGCTGCATGCGGTCGGCGTCGCCACCGAGCAGGATCAGACCGTGTTGCCGTTCTCGTGGCAGGGTGTGTCGTTGCACGCATCGGGTGCGTCGCGCGCGCGGGTCCGCATCGCACCGGCCGGCGCCGGCTCGGTCTCGGTGGAATTGGCCGACGGGACAGGGCTCCCGGTGCTGACCGTGCGATCGCTGGCCATGCGTCCGGTCTCGGCCGAGCAGTTGACGGCGGCTCCCGCGCAGCGCTCCGAGGGACTGCTCGACGTGACGTGGTCGCCGATCGCGCTGGGCGGCGGCGCCGGTGGCGCCGAGGCCTCGGTGTGGGAACTCGGCGATCACGGGGGCGACGTCGTGAAGGCGGTGCACGCCGCGGCCACCGAGATATTGGCGGCGCTGCAGTCTCATGTGCGCGACGAAAGCGACGCGATGCTGGCCGTGCGGACGCGCGGCGCGGTCGCCCCTGCCGGGGAGGATGTTTCGGATCTGGCCGGCGCCGCGGTGTGGGGCCTGGTGCGCTCCGCGCAAGCCGAGCACCCGGGGCGGATGGTGCTGATCGACTCCGACGGCTCTATCGATCCCCGCGCGGTGATCGATTGTGGCGAGCCGCAAGTCGTGATCCGGCAGGGTGTGGCGTATGCGGCGCGGTTGCGCCCGGTGCGCGCCGCCGTCGGGCTGCCCGACGCGGTCTGGCGGCTGGATGCCGGCGGGGAGGGAACGCTGGAGGATCTGGTCGTAAGCTCTTGCCCGCGAACCGAATTGACCGGCGGGCAGGTGCGAGTGGCGGTGGCCGCGGTCGGGGTGAACTTCCGCGATGTCCTGGTGGCTCTGGGCATGTACCCGGGGGGCGGGCAGCTGGGGGCCGAGGGCTCCGGCGTGGTCGTCGAGGTGGGGCCCGGCGTGACCGGTCTGGCCGTCGGCGACGCGGTGATGGGCTTGCTGGGGGTCGTCGGTTCCGAGGCGGTGGTGGATCAACGCGTGCTGACACCGGTGCCGCCGGGACTGCCGCTGGTCGCGGCGGCGGGGGTGCCGGTGGTCTTCCTGACGGCGCTGTACGGGCTGTCGGTCCTGGGCGGGCTGCGCGCCGGCGAACGGGTCCTGGTGCACACCGCCACCGGCGGGGTGGGCATGGCCGCGGTACAGCTCGCAAGGCACTGGGGCGCCGAGGTGTTCGTCACCGCCAGCCGCGGCAAGTGGGACACACTGCGCGCGATGGGTTTCGGCGACGACCACATCGGCGATTCGCGCACGACGGATTTCGAGGCGAAATTCGCGTCGGCCACCAACGGCCACGGGTTCGACGTCGTGCTCAACTCCCTGGCCGGCGAGCTCACCGACGCGTCGTTGCGGCTGTTGGCTCCCGGCGGCCGATTCATCGAGATGGGTAAGACCGACGTGCGCGATCCGCACGCCGTCGCCGCCCAGTATCGGGGCGCGCGGTATCGGGCGTTCGACCTGATGGAGGCCGGCCCCGAGCGCACGGCGGCCATGCTGGCCGAGATCGTGGCACTGTTGGCAGAAGGCGTCTTGAAACCGTTGCCGTTGAAGACCTTTGACGTTCGCTGCGCCTCGGCGGCCTATCGGTATGTCAGCCAGGCGCGTCACATCGGCAAGGTCGCGCTGACCGTCCCGTCCGGGCCGGGCGCAGCGCTCAGCGGCTGCGGTGGCGGGCTGGCGGGGGCCAGCGTGGTGATCACCGGTGGCACCGGAATGGCCGGTTCGGCGCTGGCCCGCCACCTCGTTGACCGCTACGCAGTGGCCCACGTGGTGCTGGTCAGCCGCGCCGGCGCCGGGGCCGCCGGGGTCGCCGAACTGGTGGCCGAACTGCGGGAGGCCGGCGCGCAGGTGTCGGTGGTGGCCTGCGATGTCGCGGACCGCGAAGCGGCGTCCTCGATGCTGGCCGAGATACCGGCGCAGTATCCGCTGCGCGGAATCGTGCATGCCGCGGGCATTCTCGACGATGGGTTGATCTCGTCGCTGACCCCGGATCGGGTGGACGCGGTGCTGCGCGCCAAGGTCGACGGGGCCTGGAACCTGCACGAGCTCACCCGGCACCTGGATCTCTCGGCGTTCGTGGTGTTTTCGTCGATGGCCGGGATCGTGGGGACCCCGGGCCAGGCCAACTACGCGGCGGCCAACAGTTTCCTCGATGGGCTGGCCGCCTACCGGCGCGCCCACGGACTTCCGGGACTGTCGCTGGCCTGGGGCCTGTGGGAGCAGGCCTCCGCGATGACCGCGCACCTCGGCGATCGCGACAAGGCCCGGATGAGCAGGATCGGGTTGGCACCGCTGTCCACCGAACAGGCGCTGGCGGCCTTCGACGCCGCGATGCTGGTCGACAGGCCGGTGCTGGTTGCCGCCCGGGTGGACCGGGCCGCCCTGGCCGAGAACGCCGCCGCGCTGCCTGGACTGCTGCGGGAACTCGTGGCCGCGCCGGCTCGGCGCGTCATCGACGACACGGACGTCACCGCCTCGACGAGCGGGCTATCGGCGCGTCTGCACGGCCTGACTCCCGAGGCACGGCAGCGCGAGCTGGTCGACCTGGTTTGCGGCAACGCGGCGATGGTGCTGGGCGTGCCCAATCCGGCGGACATCGACGCCGGCCGCGCCTTCCAGGAATTGGGGTTTGATTCACTGACCGCGGTCGAACTGCGGAACCGCCTCAAAAACGCGACGGGCCTTACCCTTTCACCGACTTTGATATTCGACTACCCGACGCCTGCCGTGCTGGCGACGCAGCTGGACACCCAACTGGCCGGCACCGCCGGCGCCGTCGATCAGCCGAGCCTGAGTCGCTTCAACGACATAACCCGGGAACTGCAGGCGCTGCTCGGCGCCCCGAACTGGACCGCCGACGACAAGTCGGTGCTGCGCGCCCGCATTCACAACCTGCTCGCCGCGCTCGGCCCGGACGATCATTCCGACGCCGAACACCTCGACGACGACCTCGACGCCGCCACCGAAAGCCAACTCTTTGCGATCCTCGATGAAGAACTCGGCCGCTGACACCCCACAAGGAGCAACGATGCCGGGCACCACGCAGCATGTCGACTACCTGAAACGCCTCACGGCGGATCTCAGGCGGACCCGGCGGCGCGTCGCGGAATTGGAAGACCGGCTTTCCGAGCCCGTCGCCGTGGTGGGCATGGCGTGCCGCTACGCCGGTGGTGTCCAGTCGCCAGAAGACTTGTGGCAACTGGTGATCGAGGGCCGCGACACGGTGTCGGATTTCCCCGCCGACCGTGGCTGGGACGTCGAGGGGTTGTACGATCCCGACCCCGATAGCAAGGGAAAGATGTACACCCGCCAGGGCAGCTTCCTGCAGGGCGCGGGCGACTTCGACGCCGGTTTCTTCGGCATCGGGCCCAGCGAGGCGCTCGCCATGGATCCCCAGCAGCGGGTGATGCTGGAGATCTGCTGGGAAGCGTTGGAGCGCGCGGGCATTGACCCGTTCGCGTTGCGGGGCTCGGCGACCGGGGTGTTCGCGGGGGTCATTCACGCCGGCTATGGCGGCGAGGTCAAGGGAGAGCTCGAGGGCTACGGGCTGACCGGTTCGACGCTGAGCGTGACCTCGGGCCGGGTGTCCTATGTGTTGGGCCTGGAAGGCCCGGCCGTGTCGGTGGACACCGCGTGTTCGTCGTCGTTGGTCTCCATGCATCTGGCCGCGCAGTCGCTGCGGTCCGGGGAGTGCGATTTGGCGCTGGCCGGCGGGGTGACCGTCATGGCCACGCCCGCGGCCTTCGTCGAGTTCAGCCGCCAGCGCGCGCTGGCCCCCGACGGTCGCTGCAAGGTGTACGCCGGTGCGGCGGACGGGACTTCGTGGTCGGAGGGCGCGGGTGTGCTGGTGCTGGAGCGGCTGGCCGACGCGCGGCGCCTGGGCCATCCCGTCTTGGCGGTGCTGCGCGGCACGGCGGTGAATCAGGACGGCGCGTCCAACGGGTTGACCGCTCCCAACGGGCCCTCACAGCAGCGGGTGATCCGGGCGGCGCTGGCCAACGCCGGACTGGCGGCGGCGGATGTGGATGTGGTCGAGGGCCACGGAACCGGAACGGTGCTCGGGGACCCCATCGAGGCCCAGGCCCTGCTGGCGACCTACGGGCAGGAACGTCCCGCGGACCGGCCGCTGTGGTTGGGCTCGATCAAATCCAACATCGGGCACACCTCGGCCGCGGCGGGTGTGGCCGGGGTGATCAAGATGGTGCAGGCGATCCGGCACGGGGTGCTGCCCAAGACGCTGCACGTGGATATCCCGTCACCGCACGTGGATTGGTCCGCCGGGGCGGTGTCGCTGTTGACCGAGCCGCGGCCGTGGCCGGAGCACGGCGGGATACGGCGGGCGGGCGTGTCGTCGTTCGGGATCAGCGGCACCAACGCGCACGTGATCGTCGAGCAGGCGCCTTCCGAACCGGTCCCGGAGCCTGCGCCTGACGATGCGAATCCGGTTATCCCGTGGGTGATTTCGGCGCGCTCGCCCGAAGCCCTTGCCGGTCAGGCGCAGCGACTGCTGGATCGGCTCGACGCCGATGCGGGCGTGCGGCCGGTCGACGTGGGTGTGTCGCTGGCGACCACCCGGGCGGCCTTCGAGCATCGGGCGGTGCTGCTGGGCGCCGACCGCGAGGCCCTGGCGGCGGGGTTGGCGGGGCTGGCGTCCGGGCGGCCGGACGCGGGCGCGCTGGTCGGCCGGACTCGGTCGGTGGGCCAGCGGGTGTTCGTGTTCCCGGGCCAGGGCTCGCAGTCGCTCGGGATGGGCGCCGAGCTGTACGGGCGATTTCCCGTATTCGCCCGCGCTTTCGACGAAGCCGTCGCGGCGGTCGACGCCCATGCGCGGTTACCCCTGCGCGAGGTGATGTGGGGCAGCGACCCGGAGTTGTTGCAGAGCACCGAGTTTGCCCAGCCGGCGTTGTTCGTCCTGGAAGTCGCGTTGGCCGCGTTGTGGCAGTCCTTCGGTGTGACACCGGATGTGGTGATCGGCCATTCGGTCGGCGAGATCGCCGCGGCGCACGTGGCCGGGGCGCTGTCGCTGCCCGATGCGGCACGGCTGGTGGCGGCGCGCGGCCGGTTGATGGCCGCGCTGCCCGCCGGCGGCGTGATGGTCGCGGTGACCGCGACGGAAGCGGAGGTGGCCCCGTTGCTCAACGGCGCGGTGAGCATCGCCGCGGTGAACGGCCCCCGATCGCTGGTGCTCTCCGGCGAAAAATCCGCGGTGACGGCGATCGAGGACCGGCTGGCGGCCGGCGGCGCCAGGGTGCACCGGCTGGCGGTCTCGCACGCGTTTCACTCGCCGCTGATGGAGCCGATGACGCGGGACTTCGCGGCGGTGGCCGACGGCGTGGCGGCGGGCGAGCCGCGAATCGCGTTGGTGTCCAACCTGACCGGGCAGCTGGCCGGCCCCGGCTACGGGTCCACCGGGTACTGGGTCGACCACGTGCGCCAGCCGGTGCGATTCGTCGACGGGGTGCGGGTGGCCGAATCCCTGGGTGCCGGTGTCTTCCTGGAGGTGGGTCCGGGCGCGGCGTTGACGTCCGCGGTGGAGCAATCCCTGACGACCGACCGCGCGGCCTCGGTGGTGACCATGGCCAAGGGGCGCCCCGAAGTGGAGTCGCTGCTGCGGGCGGCCGGCCAGCTGTTCACGGCCGGGACCGAGGTGCGGTGGGCCGCGGCCTTCGCCGACTCCAACGCCCGGCGCGTCGAGCTGCCGACGTATGCCTTTGTGCGGCGCCACTTTTGGCTATCCAGCGATTCGGTGGGCTCGGCCAACATCGCCAGCCTGGGTTTGGCCGAGGCCGACCACGCGCTGTTGGGCGCGGTGGTGGACCGCCCGGATTCCGGCGGTGTGGTGTTGACGGGCCGGCTTTCGCTGGCCGCTCAGCCGTGGCTGGCCGACCACGCAGTCGCCGGCACGGTGCTGTTTCCGGGGGCCGGCTTCGTCGAGTTGGCGTTGCGGGCCGGCGACGAGGTCGGCTGCTCGGTGGTCGAGGAGTTGACGCTGTCCGCGCCGCTGTCGGTGCCGGCGGCCGGTGTGGTGCACCTCCAGGTGGTCGTAGCCGCCGCCGGCGAGGCCGGAATGCGTTCGGTCGCGGTGTATTCGCGTGCCGCGCAATCCGATTGGGTGCTGCACGCCGAAGGCGTGCTGAGCGACGGTGCACCCGCGCCGGGCGCCGACCTGTCGGTGTGGCCGCCGCCGGGTGCGGACCCGGTGGATGTGACCGGTGCGTACGACGGCCTGGCCGCCCGGGGCTACGGATATGGACCCGCCTTTCGGGGGTTACGGGCCGTCTGGCGAAGGGGGACCGAGACTTTCGCTGAGGTGGAGCTGTCGCACCAGGCCGGAGTGTCGACCGGTGGCTTCGGCATCCATCCGGTGGTGCTGGATGCGGCGCTGCACGGGCTGGGAGTGTCCGACGCGCAGATCGAGACAGTGTTGCCGTTCTCGTGGCAGCAAGTGAGTTTGAATGCGGCCGGCGCATCGCGGGTCCGGGTCAGGCTGGCGCAGGTCGGTTCGGGTGCCGTGTCGGTCGAGCTGGCCGACTCGTCCGGGCTGCCCGTCTTGTCGGTGGGCGCGCTGGTGACGCGCCCCGTGTCGGCCGATCAGCTGACCGCGGCCGTGGCGGCCCGCTCCGGCAGCGGGGAACTGCTCGAGGTGGTGTGGTCGCCGGTCCCGCTGCCCGGCGACGACCTTGGCGAGAAGTTCACCGTCTGGGAGCTACCGGCCACGGGCTCGGGCACGGTGCGCTCCGTCTACGCCGCGACCCACCAGGCCCTGGGCGCGCTGCAACCCTGGCTGACAGGTGAGGCGGCCGGCGTCCTGGCGGTGGTGACCCGCGGGGCGGTGAGCCTGACGGGCGAGGACGTCGCGGACCTGGCCGGCGCCGCGGTGTGGGGGCTGACGCGGTCCGCCCAGGCCGAGAACCCGGGCCGCGTCGTGTTGGTCGACACCGACGGCACACTCGATGTCGCAACGGTGATCGGTTGTGGTGAGCCGCAATTGATGGTGCGCGCGGGTGTGGCCTACAGCGCCCGGCTGAAACCGGCCGACCGGCGACCCCTGCTGCAGCTGCCCGACCCGCCGTCGGTGTGGCGGCTGGCCGCCGGCGACGCCGGAACGCTCGAGGATCTGGCGGTGCAGGAGACCGGGCCGGCGCCGTTGCAGGCCGGTCAGGTGCGGGTGGCGGTCGGCGCGGCCGGGGTGAACTTCCGCGACGTGCTGGTGGCGCTGAACATGTACCCGGGGGCCGCGCAGCTGGGCGCCGAGGGCGCGGGAATCGTCACCGAACTCGGCGCGGGCGTGACGGATGTGGCCGTCGGGGACGCGGTCATGGGGATCTTCGGGCTGGCCGGCTCCGAGGCAGTGGTGGATCGCCGCTTGGTGACCCGGGCGCCGCAGGGCTGGTCGACGGCTCAGGCCGCGGCCGTGCCGGTGGTGTTCTTGACGGCCTATTACGGGCTGTCGGTGCTGGCGGGCTTGCGGGCAGGGCAGCGAGTTCTGGTGCACGCCGCCACCGGCGGCGTGGGCATGGCGGCGGTGCAGCTGGCCCGGCACTGGGGCGCGGAGGTGTTCGCGACCGCCAGCCAGGGTAAGTGGGACACGTTGCGCGCCATGGGATTCGACGATGCGCACATCGCCGATTCCCGGACGCTGGATTTCGAACAGAAATTCGCCGCCGGCGTGGACGTGGTGCTCAACTCCCTGGCCGGGGAGTTCAACGACGCGTCGCTGCGCCTGCTGGGGCCCGGCGGGCGCTTCATCGAGATGGGCAAAACCGATCTGCGTGACCCGGATGCCGTCGCATCGGCGCACCCCGGGGTGATGTATCGCGCGTTCGATCTGATGGAGGCCGGCCCGGACCGCATCGCCGAGATGCTGGCGGAATTGATGGGGCTGTTCGCGGCGGGTGTCCTGGCGCCGTTGCCCGTCAAGGTTTTCGACGCCCGCAGCGCCGCCGACGCCTACCGGTTCGTCAGCCAGGCCCGCCACATCGGCAAGGTCGTGCTCACCATGCCGGACGGGCCCGCCGGGCTGGCCGGCGGCACCGCGCTGATCACCGGCGGCACCGGCATGGCGGGTTCTGCGGTGGCGCGGCACCTCGTCGGGCGGCACCGGGTGCCCCACGTGATGCTGGTCAGCCGCAGCGGTGAACGCGCCGACGGCATCTCCGGGCTCGCCGCCGAATTGCGCGAGGCGGGAGCCTCGGTGGCGGTGGTGGCGTGCGATGTCGGCGACCGCGACGCCGTCGCGGCGTTGCTGGCACAAGTACCGGAACGATACCCGCTGCGGTCGGTGTTCCACGCGGCCGGCGTGCTCGACGACGCGGTGATCGCGTCGCTGACGCCCGCGCGCATCGACACGGTGTTGCGGGCCAAAGTCGATGGCGCCTGGAACCTGCACGAGCTCACCAAAGCGCTGGATTTGTCGGCGTTCGTGGCGTTTTCGTCGATGGCGGGCATCGTGGGCGCGCCGGGCCAAGGGAATTACGCCGCGGCCAACAGCTTCCTCGACGCGCTGGCGGCGCATCGCCGCGCCCACGGCCTGCCGGGCCTGTCGGTGGCGTGGGGGATGTGGGAGGAGGCCTCCACGATGACCCGACACCTCGGTGAGCGTGACAAGGCCAGGATGACCCGGGCCGGTCTGAGCGCGTTGTCCACTCGGCAGGCGCTGGACCTGCTGGACGCTGCGCTGCTGACCGAACACCCCATGGTGGTGGGCACCCGACTGGACAGGGGGGCGCTGGCCCACCACAGCGACACGCTGCCGCCGTTGCTGAGCCAGTTGGCCGCCCGGCCGGCGCGGCGCGTCCTGGAACACACCGACATGGTGTCCCTGACTGGCCTGCGGGCGCGCCTGGAGGGCATGACCCCCGAACAGCGGCACAGCGAATTGGTCGAACTGGTCTGCAGCAACGCGGCCGCGGTACTGGGCCACAGCACCGCGGACGTCAACGCCGACGATGCGTTCGGCGACCTCGGCTTCGACTCGCTGACCGCCGTCGAACTGCGCAACCGGCTGAAAATCGCCACCGGCCTTACCCTTTCGCCCACGCTGATCTTCGACCAGCCCACGCCGGGCGCGCTTGCCGAACACCTCGAGACCCAGCTGGCCACCAGTGCCCCGCAAGGGGCGACTGTCACGACGCCCGATCGCATGACCCGCTTCAACGACATCGCCCGAGAGCTGCAGGCGCTGCTCAACCAGGCCGATCTGAGTCCCGGCGACAAGGCGCAGGTCATCGCCCGGCTGGAAGGCCTGTTGGGCGGCGTGGCGGTGGCGTCACCCGCGCCGCTCCTGCCGGCCCCCGAGGACGCGTTCGACGACGACATCTCCACCGCCACCGAGAGCCAGCTTTTCGCGATCCTCGACGATGAAGTCGGCCCCTGATCTTGCCATCGACAGACGTAGCGATCATCGGGCTGGCATGCAGGTTCCCCGCCGCGGCGAGCCCCGGCGCGTTCTGGCGCCTGATCCGCGACGGGCGGGAGGCCACTGAATTCAGCGGTGACCCCGGCGGATTCGATGCCGACTTCTTCAATGTGTCACCGCGCGAGGCGTGCGCGATGGATCCCCGGCAACGCCTGGCCCTCGAACTGAGCTGGGAGTTGTTCGAAGACGCCTTCCTGCTGCCGGAACTGGTTCGGGGAGAGCCGGTTTCGGTGTACCTCGGGGCGATGACGGATGACTATGCCGCGCTGACGCTGCGCGACCTCGCCGACAACCTGGACCACCACACCTTCACCGGGATCAGCCGGGCGATGATCGCCAACCGTATCTCGTATGCCTTCGGGCTGCAGGGGCCCAGCATGACCGTCGATTCCGGCCAGTCGTCATCTCTGGTGGCGGTGCACCTCGGCTGCGAAAGCGTGGCCTCCGGCCAGTCGACGCTGGCGATCGCGGGCGGGGTCCACCTCAACCTGGCCGACGAAATCACCATGCTGGAACGGGAATTCGGCGCGGTGTCGGCGTCGGGCCACACCTATGCGTTCGATCGGCGCGCCGACGGCTACGTGCGGGGTGAAGGCGGCGGGCTGGTGCTGCTGAAGCCCTTGCCGTCTGCGCTGCGAGACGGTGACCGCATCCGCGCGGTCATTCGCGGCAGCGCCGTCGTCAATGCCGGACACAGCGCGACCGCCCAGACCGTGCCGTCGGCGCGCAGCGAAGCCGACGTGATCCGGCGCGCGCTCGCCGATGCCGGCCTGCGCGGCAGCGACATCGACTACATCGAGGCCCACGGCACGGGGACGAAGGTTGGCGACGCGGTCGAAGCTCAGGCGCTGGGGGAGATCTTCGCCGAGCGCGCCCACGATCGGGTGCCGGTGGGATCGGTGAAGACCAACACCGGCCACGCCGGAGCCGCCGCGGGAATCGCGGGCCTGCTCAAGGCCGTACTGGCGATCGAACATGGCGCCATCCCACCCAGCCTCAACTACGCCGAGTCCCAGGGTGACCTCAATAGCCTTGGGCTGCAGGTCAACACCGCGCTGACGCCGTGGCCGCCGGCGGACCATCCACGGCGAGCCGGGGTGTCCTCGTTCGGAATGGGCGGCACCAACGCGCACCTCGTCCTCGAGCAGCCCCCCGTCCAGCAGAAATCGGGCCGACCCGAACCGCCGGCGGACGCAGGCGGGGCATTGCCGTGGGTGCTGTCGGCCCGCTCCGAGCAGGCGCTGGCCAACCAGGCGCAACGGTTGTCGGCCCATGTCGGCGAACGGCCTGATCTGAGCCCCCTCGACATCGCCTGGTCGTTGGTCAGCACCCGGACGGCCTTCGAGCACCGCGCGGTGGTAGTCGGCGACGACCGCCCTACGCTGGCAAGGGGTTTGGCGGCCCTCGCGGCGGGCGAGTCATCGCCGGATGTGGCGGTGGGCCGCGAGACGCCGTCGGGCAAGACCGTCTTCGTGTTCCCGGGCCAGGGGTCGCAGTGGTTGGGAATGGGACGACAGCTCTATGACCGGTTCGACGTGTTCGCCCGGGCCTTCGACGAGGCTGTCGCCGCGGTGGACGCCCATCTGCGGCTGCCGCTTCGTGAGGTGATGTGGGGAGCGGACCCGGAGTTGTTGCGCAGCACCGAGTTTGCCCAGCCGGCGTTGTTCGTGCTCGGAATCGCGCTGACGGCGTTGTGGCGGTCGGTCGGCATAGCGCCGGATGTGGTGATGGGCCACTCGGTCGGCGAGATCGCCGCGGCATGTGTGGCCGGCGTGCTGTCGCTCGCGGATGCCGCGCGCATGGTGGCGGCGCGGGGACGGTTGATGGCGGGGCTGCCCGCCGGCGGGGTGATGGTGGCCGTCGGCGCCGGTGAGGCCGAGGTGGCTGGGTTGCTGACCGACGAGGTGAGCATCGCCGCGGTCAACGGTCCCAACGCGGTGGTGCTTTCGGGCGCGCAGGCGCCGGTGGAAGCGGTGGCGGACCGGCTCGCCCGCGAGGGCCGGCGCGTGCATCGGCTGGCCGTGTCGCACGCGTTTCATTCGGCTCTGATGCGGCCCATGATGGCGGAATTCTCCGCGGCGGTGGCCGGCATCGAGGTGGCGGCGCCGCGAATCGGGTTGGTGTCCAACGTGACCGGGCGGCTGGCGGACGCCGGGTATGGGTCGCCGCAGTACTGGGCGGCGCATGTCGGTCAGCCGGTGCGCTTTCTCGAGGGCGTACGCGCCGCCGAGACGGCCGGTGCCGAACTCTTCGTGGAACTGGGTCCGGGCGCCTCGCTCACCGCAGCGGTGGACCAATCGCTGAGCGCCGAGCGCGCCCTGTCGCTGCCCACGATGGCCAAGGACCGGCCCGAGACGGAATCGCTGATGGGTGCGGTCAGCCAGTTGTTCACCCGCGGCCTCGATCCGAACTGGGCGGCCCTGTTCGCCGGGCGCAACGCGCGACGGGTCGAGTTGCCGACGTATGGCTTTGCGCGGCAAAGTTTTTGGCTGGGCGCCGGTGCGGCGGGGAGTTCGCCGGCCACGTCCACCCGAACACCCGACCTGACGCACCGGCTGCACGGACTGGCGCCCGACGACCAGCACCGGCTGCTGGTGGAGCTGGTCTGCGAGCATGCGGCGGCGGTGTCGGGGCATCCGGGCGCCGACGCGATCGACCCCGATCGCGCATTCGGCGACCTCGGCTTCGATTCGATGGTCGGGGTCGAGCTGCGCAACCGCCTCACCGGCCATACCGGCCTGGCTTTGTCGCGAACGCTGATCTTCGATTACCCGACGCCGGCAGCGCTGGCCGACCATCTTCGCCGGCAGCTGCTGCATGACGAGGCGGGCGAATCGGAGGAGGAGAAGATCTGGTCGGCGGTGCGCAGGATTCCGGTGCGCGAGCTTCGCAGAACCGGATTGCTCGAAAAACTGCTATTGCTCGCCGGCGCCCCGGAAACTGCCGTCCCCGACGGAAATGTCAGTGCCGACGAGATCGACTCATTGAGCCCCGAGGCATTAATCGCGATGGCGCTCAGCCCGGCGGACGAGGATGACGCCGAATGACGAATTCTGCTCTGGCGGATATGATTACGCGGACCCAAGATCAGCTTGATCAGACACGTGTTGAATACGCGAGTCTTTGCGCCACCAAACGGAACCGCATAAACTTCCTCGCATTAAGAGGTCCTTTTCCGCTGGGCAATCAAGAGGGTAGAAGATGAGCGTCATCGCGGGTGTATTCGGCGCGTTGCCGCCACATCGGTATAGCCAACGTGAAATCACCGACGCGCTAGTCGAATTGCCCGCGTTGAAGGAGCATGAAGGCGTCGTCCGGCGCCTGCACGCGGCCGCCAGGGTCAACGGGCGCCACTTCGTGCTGCCCCTCGAGCGGTACGGCGAGTTGACCGATTTCGACGCGACCAACGAGATCTTCATCGACAAAGCCGTGGATTTGGGCTGCGACGCACTGCTGGGCGCTCTCGACGAGGCCGGGCTACAACCGCACGACATCGACATGATCGCCACCACGACGGTCACCGGCATCGCGGTCCCGTCGCTCGACGCCCGGATCGTCGGGCGGCTCGGCCTGCGGGCGGACGTGCGCCGGGCCCCGCTGTTCGGGCTGGGCTGCGCGGCCGGCGCGGCGGGCGTCGGACGGCTGCACGATTACCTGCGGGGTGCGCCCGACGGCGTCGCCGCCCTGCTGTCGGTCGAGCTGTGTTCGCTCACCTTTCCGACGGTCAGGCCGACCGTGTCCGGACTGGTCGGGACGGCCATGTTCGGTGACGGCGCCGCGGCCGTGGTCGCAGTCGGCGACCGTCGCGCCGAGCGGCTGAATTCCGCAGGGCCGGACGTCGTGGATTCGCGCAGCCGTCTGTACCCCGAATCGCTGCACATCATGGGCTGGAACATCGGCGCGGACGGCATGCAACTGACGATGTCGCCCGAACTGCCGGACATCATCGACCGTCACCTGGCCGACGACGTGAACGGTTTCCTCGCCCAACATGGCCTGACCAAGGACGACATCGGCGTTTGGGTGACCCACCCGGGCGGCCCCAAGGTGATCACCACGATCGCCAAGAGCCTCGAACTGCCGCCCGACGCGCAGGAATTGACCTGGCGCTCGCTCGGGGAGGTCGCCAACCTGTCCTCGGCGTCGGTGCTGCACATCCTGCGCGACACCATGGCCAAGCCGCCGCCCAGCGGCAGCCCCGGGCTCATGCTCGCGATGGGTCCCGGCTTCGGCTCCGAACTGGTGTTGCTGCGCTGGCACTGAATTCCAGGGCCGGCTCGCGAAATCCCCTGCGCATCACTGTCATTCGAGTAGCTCGGAGAGCTCCAGCCAGCGGGTCTCCGTCTCGGCGACCTCGTCGTGGAGCGCGCGCAACTCGCCTGTGAGCCGGGTGATGCCGACATGGTCGGATTGGTCGTGCGCGGCGAGTTCCGTGTGCTTGTCCTCGATCCGGCCCGCCAACCGCGCAAGTTGGCGATCGAGGGAGGCCACCTCTTTTTCCGCGGCGCGGCGTTGCGCGCCGGACATTTCCGACGAACCGGCCGGCGCGCGCTCCGGCGTGGGTTCCGGCGCCGCAACGGTGCGCCGGCCGGCCAGTTGCAGATACTCGTCGACGCCGCCGGGCAGATGGCGCAGCCGGCCGTCGAGCACCGCGTACTGCTGATCGGTGACCCGCTCCAGCAGGTAGCGGTCGTGCGAGACGACGATCAGGGTGCCCGCCCACGAGTCCAGCAGATCCTCCATCGCGGCCAAGGTGTCGGTGTCGACGTCGTTGGTCGGCTCGTCGAGCAGCAACACATTGGGCTCGGCCAACAGCGTCAGCATCAGCTGCAGCCGCCGCCGCTCACCGCCGGAGAGATCCTCGACGCGGGCGGACAGCTGGCCGCGCGCGAACCCGAGCCGCTCCAGCAGCTGCGCCGGGGTGGCCTCGCGTCCGTCGACCTGATAACCCCCCTGCAGCCTGCCCAGCACATCGGCGATCCGGTCGCCGCCCACGCCGGCCAGCGCATCGCCCTGCTGGTCGAGCACCGCCAGCCGCACCGTCTTGCCGCGTTTGACGCGCCCCGCGTCCGGCGTGACGGTGCCGTCGATCAAGCCCAGCAGCGTCGACTTGCCGGCGCCGTTGGCCCCGACGATGCCGGTCCGCTCGCCGGGCGCGATCCGCCACTCGATGTCGCGCAGCACCGGGCGGCCACTGAGAGGTGGGTAGGAGACCGACACGTCGAGCAGGTCGACCACGTCCTTGCCCAGCCGGGCGGTGGCCAGCTTGGCCAGCTCGACGGTGTTGCGCAGTGGCGGCACGTCGGCGATCAGCTGGTTGGCCGCCTCGATCCGGAATTTGGGCTTGGAGGTGCGCGCCGGGGCCCCGCGGCGCAGCCACGCCAACTCCTTGCGCATCAGGTTTTGCCGCTTGGCCTCGGCGACGGCGGCCATCCGGTCACGTTCGACGCGTTGCAGGACGTAGGCCGCGTATCCGCCGTCGAACGGTTCGACGATGCCGTCGTGCACCTCCCACGTGGTGGTGGCGACTTCGTCGAGGAACCAGCGGTCATGGGTCACCAGCAGCAGGCCGCCGGTGTTGCGTGCCCAGCGTTGGCGCAGGTGGCCGGCCAGCCAGGTGATGCCCTCGATGTCCAGGTGATTGGTGGGCTCGTCGAGCGCGATGACGTCCCACTCGCCAACAAGCAACCTGGCCAGCTGCACCCGGCGGCGCTGACCGCCGGACAGCGTGGCAACCGTTGCCTCCCAGGCGATGTCGGAGACCAGCCCGGCGACCACGTCGCGGACTCGCGCGTCACCGGCCCACTGGTGTTCGGCCGCCGCACCGACCAGGGTCCAGCCCACGGTGTGGTCCGGGTCCAGGGTGTCGGCCTGGCTCAGCGCGCCGACCCGCAACCCGCCGCGCCGGGTGACCCGGCCCGAATCGGGCCGTTGCTGGCCGGTGAGCAGCCGCAGCAGGCTGGATTTGCCGTCGCCGTTGCGCCCGACGATGCCGATGCGCGCGCCGTCGTTGACGCCGACCGTGATCGACCCGAACACCACCTGGGTCGGGTATTCGAGGTGTACGGCCTCGGCTCCGAGTAGGTGCGCCACCGGCCCGACCCTATGGCGCTACATGAGCGTCAGCAGCGCCTGGTCCACGTGGCTTTGCGTTTCCGCTGACGCCTTGCTGGCCACGGCGTCCAGGAAACGGCTGGCGACGTCTCGCACCTTGAGGTTGGTCTCCTGGGAACGCCACACCAGGATGTCGAACGCACGCTCGGCGGAAATGCCGTAGGCGATCATCAGCACGCCCTTGGCCTGCTCGATGCGGGCCCGGGCGTCGGCGACCGCCGACAGCACATTGGTGATATCGGAGTGCAGCGAGTCGGTGACGTCGACGTAGAAGCCGGAGGTGCCGGCCAGCGCGCCGGTGTCGTCGACCATCCGATCGCCGGCGACGACGACGCAGTGGGTGCGCCCGGCGGTATCGATGATGCGGTGCCGGCTGCTGAACGGCTTTCCCTTCATCACCCGTTCGAGCACGGCCGCCACCCGTTCGCGGTCCTCGGGGTGCTTGTGTTGCAGCAAGAGTTCCGTGGTGGGCTGCACCCGTCCCGGCTTGTAGCCGTGCATGCGCGCCACCGCGTCCGACCATTCCCAGCGATGGCCGTCCAGAAAAAACCGGAACCGGCCGACACGCTGCGGATCGCCCAGACCCAGCACCTCGTCGACCGCGCTCAGGTCGTCGTGTTCGACGACGTCGGACGCCGGCGCCTCGCGGCGCTCAACAGTCTCGTCGTTGGAGTTCACCGTCATCGCCGTTTCCCCAATTCCCGCTGTGAAAACCTTGGCATATCATTCCCGTTTTTGAGCGCGTCCATTCCTGCCCGGCCAGGGGATTTCGAAAGCTGCTCGACGGTCAGGCCACCCGATAGCGCTCGGCATCCTGGTGCTTGAACTCCAGGCCGAACCCGGGGCGTTGCTGATCGGGTCGTAGCGCGCCGCCCTCGGGCGAGAGCGCGCCATCGAAAAGCATGTGCTCGATGCGGTGGTGGTCGTGGAAGTACTCCAAATGCCGCAGGTTTCCGATGGTGCTGGCGACGTGGGCGTGCAGGTTGGGAGCGCAGTGCCCCGAGACGTCCACGTTGTAGGAGGCGGCCACGGCCGCGGCGCGCACCCAGTCGGTGATCCCCCCGCAGCGCGTGACGTCGATCTGCAGGCAGTCGACCGCGTCGGCGGCGAGCATCCGGTTGAAGTAGGCCAGGTCGTAACCGTACTCACCGGCCGTGACGTCCGGGCTGACCTGGTCGCGCACTTCGCGCAGCCCGGCCAGGTCGTCGGAGGACACAGGTTCTTCGAACCAGGTGACCCCGTGGTCGGCCATGGCGTGGGCCACCCGGATCGCCTGTTTGCGGCGGTAACCCCCGTTGGCGTCCACATACAGTTCGACATCGGGACCGATCACCTTGCGCGCCAATGCAATCCGATCCAAGTCCCGGCTGACGTCGGAGCCCCATGACTCACCGATCTTGATTTTGACGCGCGGGATCTTCCATTCGTCGACCCAGCGCTGGAGTTGGGCGCGGGTGGTGGACTCGTCGTAGGTGGTGAAGCCGCCGCTGCCATAGATGGGTACTTCGGGGTGCGCCATCCCGATCAGCCGGCACACCGGTAGGTCCAGCAGTTTGCCCTTGAGATCCCACAACGCGGTGTCGACCGCCGAGATCGCGCAAGACACCAGCCCGGGCCGCCCGTTGTTGCGCATCGCCCTGACCATCGACCCCCACCGCGCCGGGATATCCACGGCGCTGTGCCCCGTGAGCGCTTTGCCGAGCTTGCCGCCGATCAGCTTGGCGCAGGCCCCGTCGGCATAGGTGTAGCCAACCCCGCGCCGGCCGCCGGCCACAACCTCGGCGAGCACCAGCGTGGTCGACGACCAGGCCAGGGTGCCATCGGCTTCCGGTGCGTCGGTGGGGATTTCGTAAACCTGCGCGGTGACCTCTTCGATCTGCGCGTCGGGAGTCATCGCGCCCACCGTCGTCCCGCCCGCGCCACGAGCCAGGCACCCACCCCGGCGGCGCTCAGCGCGCCGGTGCCGCTGACGACCGGGTGCTGGGAAGCCCACAGCTGCGGGCTGTGCGTGTGCGACTGGTTGTCGAATTGGCCGTGCGGGCCGTGGTCGGTGCCCGGCTCCTGATCCAGCGGCTGCCACAGGTTGTTGGGCCGGTCGGGGCTGACGTGTTCGGAGGTCTGCTGCGAGTCGTATCCGGTGCGGCCGAGGTAGCGGTCCAGCAGCGGCGCGACGAACTTCTGCCCCAGCAGCGTAACGGCGGTGGAATCACCGACCCAATATTGTTTGCGCCCTGGATGATCGGCGGCGTACAGGACGCCGCGCGCGGCCACCTCGGGCTGGTAGATCGGCGGCACGGGCTGCGGATGGCGGGGGAGCCGGGACAGCACCCAGGAGAATTGCGGGGTGTTGACCGCCGGCATCTGAGCGACGGTGATCCGCACGTTCGAACCCTCGTGGAACAGCTCGCAGCGTACCGACTCGGTGAACCCGTTGATGGCGTGTTTGGCGCCGCAGTAGGCCGACTGCAGCGGGATCGATCGCTGGCTGAGCGCCGACCCGACCTGCACGATGGTGCCGCGGTCGCGGGGTCGCATCTTGCCCAGCGCCGCCATGGTGCCGTGCACGTACCCGAGGTAGGACACCTCGGTCACGCGTTTGAACTCCTCGGCGCTGATCTCACTGAACGGCGCGAACACCGACGTGAACGCGACGTTGACCCAGACGTCGATGGGACCGAAGGCGGATTCGGCCTCGTCGGCCGCGGCCTCGACGGCCGAGTGGTCGGCCACATCGGTCGGAATCGTCAGCGCCTTGCCGCCGCCGGCTTCGACATCGCGAGCGGCGCCGTCGAGCCCCGCGGCGCCGCGGGCGAGCAGGACCACGTTGTCGCCGCGCTGCCCGAACGCCTTCGCGGTGGCGCGGCCGATGCCCGCGCTGGCTCCGGTGATCACCACTGTCTGTGTCATCGCAGTACTGCCTTTCGCTCGGTCCGAGTAATCAGTCATGGTGGGCGTCGTCGTCGGTGAGGGTTGCCGTGCATTCGAGCATCAGCGCGTGCGCGAACGCTTGCGGCAGGTTGCCGCGGAGCTGGCGCTGGCGCACGTCGTACTCCTCGCAGAACAGTCCCGGCGGGCCGCACGCGGCCCGGTTGCGTTCGAACCAGCGCATCGCGCAATCGCCGTGTCCCAGTTGGTTTTCGGCCAGCGCCATCATGAATCCGCAAAGTAAGAACGCCCCCTCGGCGTCGCCGAGTTCGCGCTCGTCGTGCCGGAAGCGGTACACGAACCCGTCTTGCGTGAGTTCCCGCCGCACGGCGTCCAGGGTGGCCCGGGTGCGGGGATCCTCGGCGGGAACGGCGCCGCGCACCGGCGGAAGCAGCAGCGACGCGTCGACCCCCGTCCGCCGCGGACTGCGCTGCCAGTAGCCGTGCGGGTGCAGGCTGCTCGAGGCGGTCTCGGCCAGGATCGCGTCGGCCAGGGAAGCGCAGGCTGCCACCTCGGGGCCGGCGCCGGCCACCTTGGCGATGGCACGCAATCCCGCTACACAGGCCAGCCGCGACTGCGCCCAGTGCTCATCGTCGATCTCCCAGACCCCGGCGTCCGGTTCGCGCCAACGCTTTTCGATGGCCTTGATGGCCGTCTGCGCGGCTCGCCACCCGTCGGCGTCGAGCCGGTCGGCGTCACCCGCCTTGGCCAGCAGCTGCAGGGCCTCGCCGAATACATCGAGTTGAAACTGTTGATTGACCCAGTTGCCGACCTTGTCCGTGCCGCCCGGATAGCCCGGGAGGTCGAGCGTTTCTTCGCTGGGCACCGCACAGCCGGTGACGGTGTAGGCGGGTTTGAGGTTCGGACCGTCGTCGAGCAACCGGGCGCCGACGAATTCGACAGCCCGGTCCAGCAGTTCGGTGGTGCCGACGGTGGCGGCGGCCATCCCGGCATAGACCTGGTCCCGGATCCAGGCATACCGGTAGTCGTAGTTCTGATTGGTGTGCGCGCGTTCGGGCAGGCTCATCGTGGCGGCGGCCACCATGCCGCCGCCACTGCTGGTCAGCCCGCGCAGCACCGCGTAGGAGTGGCGACCGTCGCGGGGGGCGATGGTGCAGTCGAGCTGGGGCACGCTCCGCCGCCAGGCGGCCGCGGTGGCGTCCCAGGCCAGGTCCGGGTTGGGCGGTTGATCGGGCAGGGCGCGTTCGGACAACTCCAGCACCAGGTCGTGCTGCCTGCCCTCCTCGAGGGTGATCTCGCAGGTGAGCAGTTCGGATTTGTCGTGCGAGGCTTTGACGGTGCGCGCGTCGCAGCCGGCCTGCCAACGCCAGCGCAACCGGCCCGACCGGCCGCTCCACACCCCACCGTCGCAACTCGGCCGGCCCAGACCGTGCCGGCCGAATCCCGCACTCGGCGCCAGCAGCACCCGCACCCGCGCCGTGCCGCGGCAGACCATGAGGCGCCGCAGCAGCACCACCCGGTCGGGATCGCCCGGAAAGGCCAGCGCCTCACGGCATTCCACGGTGCCGTCGCGGGTAATCCAGCGGTTGCGCCAGATCAGGGTGCCAGGCTCGTAGTAACCGCCCCACACGTGCCGGATGTCGGTCGGCGTGATCGCGTAAATTCCGCCGCCACCAATGAGATTGGAGAAGACGGCGTCGGAGTCCCAGTGCGGCGCGCACATCCAGGCCACGTCCCCCTGCGGCCCGACCAGCGCGCCGCGCTCGCCGTCGGCCAGCAGCGCGTACTCGCGCAGCACCCGCGGCGCGAAGGTAGTCTCGACGTCCATTGTCTGGTCAGCCACGGGCTCTCGCCTCCGACCTCCGTCCCGCGGTGGTATCGATCTTCCCACCGGCCAGCCGTTCGGCGAGCCGCGAGGCCAGCGCCATGATGGTCAGCGCGGGGTTCGCCGATCCCTGGGTCGGGCACACCGAGCCGTCGGCGAGAAACAGGTTCGGCACCCCCCACACGCGTTGATCGGAGTCGACGACCGACTGCTGCGGGCTGGTGCCCATGCGGGCGCCGCCGATCAGGTGGGCGAAGCGCTCGATGGTGAGCACATCCTGGGCGTCGGCCGCGTGCAGGATGTCACCGATCACCTTGGTGGAGTAGGCCATATTGGCCTTGTCGTTGTCGCACAGCGTGTAGTCGAACCGGGCCACCGGAATGCCGTACGGATCTTTCTCGTCGGCCAGGGTCACGCGGTTGTCGGGTAGCGGCAGCAGCTCGTTGAGCACGCCGACGGTCGCCCAGTGGTTGTAGTCGCGCATGTATTCCCGCATCGCGCGGCCCCAGTGTCCTTCGGCAAGAACGTGTTCAGCCCATCCGATGGGCAGCGGCGACACGGTCTGGATGGCGAAGCCACGGGCGAAGCCGCGAGAGACGTCGGTCTCGTAGAACTGTTCGGAGGTCACCTCCGGCGGAGGCGCCTTGTACATGCGGACCTCCTCGGACCACCGGCCGGCGGACTGGGTGGCGCCCTGCACCATGACGTAGCGCCCGACCTGATCGTCGTTGTTGCCCAACCCGTTCGGGAAGCGGTTGCTGGCCGAATTCAACAGCAGGCGCGGCGTCTCGATCGAATAACCGGCAATGGCAACGACTTTGGCGCGCTGCAGCCGCTCCTTGCCGCCGATCTCGTCGTAGTACACCACGCCGCGCGCCGCGCCGCTCTCGTCGAGCTCGACCCGCGAGGCCATGCAGTTGGCGCGGATCTCCGCGGCGTGGGCCAGCGCGTCGGGCAGATGCGTGACGTACGGGCTGGCCTTGGCATTGACCTTGCAGCCCTGCAGGCAGTAACCGCGGTAGATGCAATGCGGCCGATTGCCGAACGTGCCGTTGACGATGCCGACCGGCCCGACGCGCATCTCGATTCCGAGCTTGAGCGCTCCGCGCCAGATCTTGGCGGCGGCACCCGAAATAGGGTGCGGTGCGAACGGATAGCGATGCGGGTCGCCCCAGGGCCAGTTCTGGCCCGCCACGGGCAGCTCGAGTTCGACCTGTTCGTAGTGGCGGCGAATGTCCTCGTAGCGGATCGGCCAGTCCGCCCCGACGCCGTCACGGGTGTACGTCTCGAAGTCGCTGGGGTGAAACCGCGGGGTGTACCCGGCATAGTGCACCATGGAGCCGCCGACTCCGCGCCCGGAGTTGTTCTTGCCCAGCTCGATCGGGTCATCGCCGCCGAGGATGCGCTTTTGCGTCCAGTACAGCGCATGGGACCCGGCCTCGTCGGACACCCAGTCCTCGTCCGGGTGCCAGAACGGGCCGGCCTCCAAAATCACGACCCGCCAGCCCTCCCGCGCCAGCCGCTGCGCCAGCACCGAGCCGCCGGCCCCGGCCCCGACTACCACCAGGTCGACCTCGTCGTCGTCGGCGTAGCGGCGCATGGTCTTCTCACCGGGCAGATCGCGCGAGTGCACGTCGAGCAGGAAGCGCGAATCGTTGTCTTTCGGTTCGACCGCGCCTTTCAAGAGGCCGCGCAGCAGATCGCCCATCACAGCTCCCCGTTGTTCACGATCTGCACCGGATCCTCGTCGGTGGCGCCGGGGGTCTCGTACGGTTCCCGCGCGGCGGCCGGCCCGGTGGCACCACCGAGGCGCATGAACCCGCGCGGGTAGGCCGGCCCGCCGAAGCCGATCTCGTTCCACGCCCAGGGGTGAGAGTAGAAGCCGGACAACGTCGCTCGCATGCACACCGACCACGCGCGCTTGACGTTCAGGCTCTCCCACGCCCCGCCCTGCAGATCCCCTTGCGAGAACTTGTCGATGATCGCTTCGCGGGTGGCGGGATCGGCTTCGGCGAACGAGGGCTTGCCGTGCTTGGCCGACGCCGTCTCGTCGAGCCCGCGCAGCACGAGCCGCCAGGTGTCGCGGTCGTCGGGCATGTCGACGTACTGGTAGCCGTCGAGGCGCCCGTCGGCGAGCTTGGAGTCGACGGACTCAGCCACCGGAACCCGCGGCTCGACGTCCTGCGCCAGCACCGTGTCGCAGAACGCGCGCAGGCAGGGCTCCTCTTCTGGAGTGAAAAACCGTAGCGGCCCGGGCGGTTCCAGCCGGGCCAGCACCACCTTCCTGGTGGCAGCGTCCCAGTTGTCGGCGGTTTCGAGCACGTCGTAATCGGGGTAGCGCCCGATCATCTGCGGCGTGGTGCCGCGACGTTGCTTGGGCAGCCAGGACGGGTGCGGCGGCTTGCCATCGGGACGCAGGTTGGGCAGGTGGTCGGGGCGTGAGGTGTCGGCCATCTCGGGAATCCCAGCGCCCCTAATCCCGGAACCGCTCGCGGCGCAGGATCGACGCCAGCAATCCCATCCCGCCGACCATGCACATCAGTCCCGGTGCCGCGATCGGCGGGCCCATCGGCACGTTGTAAGACGCGTTCTTCCACCCGCCCGGCTTGCGGGCAACCCCGCGCGCGTGCAGGTATTCACCCAGCAGTCCGTTGGCCGTGTAGATGCCCGCGGTGATCGGCAGCCAGACTTTGGCCCAGCGCCGCGAGAACACCCCACCGACTCCGGCGACGACCACCGGCGGGGTCACCACGATCGGGCTCCACATCCACTTGTTGCCGAAGCTGGCTTTGTAGTGCTCGAAGTAGATTTCGGCCGTCGTGACGAGTGCCGCGACGGCGGTGAGCCCAGACAGCGAGCGTTCGAAACGGCCGTGCGCGACGTCGTACAACGCCCTTCCGGCCAGATGCTGTACCTCGCCGAATCCGTCGCTGCCGGCGGTGCGGCCTTTTCGCCGTCCGCCGTCGCCCAGCAACAACATGTGTCGTCCTTTCTCGCGCGCGTTTGCCCGGACCGGGGTTTACCGGTGCCGGCTGGTTTCTTTGGTGGGGAGGTTGGCCGCGTTCGGTGCGCCGACGGCGCCGTCATTCGGTGACTGCGGGAACCCGCTGACGCTTTCGGTGCTGGGTCCGCCGACGAATTCTGTCGTCGTGTCCATGAACGACCTCGCCTTCGGCTGAAACCACGCTCCGGCGGGCTTCGGTCCCGGCGCTGTCACTACAACACTGGTTGCCAAAGCTGCCCAGAGAACTGAAAGCGCCCAGCTGTGTCTTTCAACCGAAGTGGTCTCGACGACGCGTCGCGACCGAAGCGCAACGGCTGTGTACCCCGGGTCGTGCTGCGCAAACTGCGTCGCAGCTGGTTCTCAGCAGGCTTTCAGGAGCACAGGTTGCCGGCCCCCGCCCGCTCCTTGATGAGGCCGGGATGGAGCTCGGCGCCCTTCTGCCAAATCCGTTCCCGCTCGGCGGATGTGGCAAGCCGGGCGGTGCCGTGCCAAGTATGGCCGTCGAGCTGGATTAGGCAGTGCCGGAGCGGGTAACTGCCTGTCATGAAAAAGATCGTGCGCATCGCAGCATCGGTGGTCGCATTGACCGCCGGTTTGGGGCTCGCCGGTTCGGGGGCGTCCGCCATCGCACACGCGCATCCCGCGCCCTCACCGGAGTACCACTGGTGCCCTGGCCAATGGTGGGATCCGGGCTGGGGCGGTAACTGGGACGCGGGTCGTTGCCACGGTGACCACTGGTATGACGGTGAAGTCCACGACCAGGGGCACTGGCACAACGGCCCGTGGGACCCGAACTGGCGCTGATCCGCCGAGCCCAACAACGACGGGCGCAGCGGATTACGTTGGGCTGGACCGTATTTCGCGCAGTCGTTTGAACGTACGACGCGCGGCGCGCTGGAAGGCGGTGTAGCTGGCGGTACCGGGACTGGCCGGCAGACCGGCCATCAACGCCGTGTTCACCACGGGCCCGGGCGCTGCCGGATGCATGCGTCAGACCCCCGT
>NZ_JCALDT010000012.1:0-130625 GCF_059813005.1 Mycobacterium sp. NGS27 | reverse complement strand
ACAGCCGGCGGCGCGGATGGACTTCATGCTCGGCGATGCGGCTCCGGTCGTCGCCGTCACCACCGCCGATCTCGCCGAGCGTCTGGAGAGCTACAACCTCTCCGTCATCGATGTCAACGATCCCAGCATCGGCACCCAACCGGCCACCGGACTGCCCGGGCCGGCAGAGGACGACATCGCTTACCTCATTTACACCTCGGGCACTACCGGTGTCCCCAAGGGCGTGGCCGTCAGTCACCGCAACGTCACCCGGCTGCTGGAGACGTTGGACGCCGACCTCGAACTTTCGGGGCAGGTGTGGTCGCAGTGTCATTCGTTGGCGTTCGACTACTCGGTGTGGGAGATCTGGGGTGCGCTGCTGTACGGCGGCCGGCTGGTGGTTGTGCCCGAGTCGGTGGTCCGCTCACCGGAAGACCTGCTCAGCGTGCTGGTTCGTGAACAAGTCAGTGTGTTGAGTCAGACGCCCTCGGCGTTTTACGCACTGCAGACCGCCGACGCGCTCGCCCCCGAACTCGCAGACCAACTCAAGCTCTCCACCGTCGTATTCGGTGGTGAAGCGCTCGAGCCCCAGCGTCTGGCAACGTGGCTGGACAACCATCCGGGATTGGCCCGGCTGATCAATATGTATGGCATCACCGAGACGACGGTGCACGCCTCGTTCAGGGAGATCGTCAGCAGCGACGTCGAGCGAAACGCCAGCCCGATCGGCGTGCCGCTGGCCCACCTCGGATTCTTTGTGCTGGACAGCTGGTTGCGCCCGGTACCCGCCGGCGTGGTCGGTGACCTGTACGTCGCCGGTGCCGGCCTGGCCTACGGGTATGTGGGTCGGGCGGGGCTAACGGCGTCACGATTTGTGGCCTGCCCGTTCGGCGGAGCGGGAGCGTCCGGAAGTCGTATGTATCGCACCGGGGACGTCGTGTCGTGGGGCGCGGACGGCCAACTGCGATATCTGGGACGTGCTGATGAGCAGGTCAAGATCCGCGGCTACCGCATCGAGCTCGGTGAGGTCCAAGCGGCATTGGCCGCGCTGGACGAGGTGCAGCAGGCGGTGGTGATCGCACGCGAGGACGTCCCTGGCGACAAGCGCCTGGTCGGTTACGTCACCGGGACCGCCGAGCCCGCCGCGCTGCGCACGGCCCTGGCCGAGCGGCTCCCGGCGTACATGGTCCCCGCCGCGATAGTGCCGATCGACGCCTTGCCGCTGACTCCCAATGGCAAGCTGGACACCCGCGCACTGCCCGCACCGGGATACCAGGAGGCCGGTGGCTACCGTGCCCCGACCAATGCCGTCGAGGAGAAGCTGGCCGACATCTACGCGCAGATCCTTCGGCTGGAGCGGGTCGGGGTCGACGACTCCTTCTTCGAACTGGGTGGCGACAGCATTCTGTCGATGCAGGTTGTCGCGCGGGCCCGTGCCGTCGGGGTGGTTTGCCGGCCGCGTGACATCTTCGTGGAACAGACCGTTGCCCGGCTGGCCAGGGTAGCCACCGTGACCGACGGCTCGGAAACCGTGATCGATGAGGGCGTCGGGGAGGTATTGGCCACGCCGATCATGCACTGGCTGCACAGGCTGGATGGTGCGGTTGATCAGTTCAATCAGACCATGGTGGTGCAGGCGCCGGTGGGAGCCGGCGAGGCCGATGTCGTGGTGATGCTGCAGGCATTGCTGGATCGGCATGCCATGCTGCGGGTGCGCGTCGAGGACGACGGTGCAGACGGTTGGTCGCTGCACGTGCCCGAGGCGGGTTCGGTGGCCGCCGGCGGGTGCCTGCAGTCCGTGGGCGTCCTGTCTGAAGAGGCGCTGGTCGAGGCGCGGTCCTCGTTGAACCCGGCCGCTGGGGTGATGCTGAGCGCGGTGTGGGAGGGCTCCACGGGGCGGTTGGTGGTGATCATCCACCACCTTGCCGTCGACGGGGTGTCCTGGCGGATCCTGCTCGAAGACCTCAATATCGCTTGGGCGCAGCATCACTCAGGTCAGCCCGTAGCGTTGCCACCCGGCGGGACGTCGTTTGCCCGGTGGGCGTCGCTGTTGGCCGAGCACGCGCGCCGCCCAGAAATAGTAGAGCAGGCCCGTGCCTGGCGGCAGGTCGCGGAGTCTGCTCCCGCCATGCTGCCAGCGGTACAGCCTGCGATGGACACGATCGCCACCGCAGGGTTGCTGTCGGTGGAGCTGGGCGCCGACACCACCGGCATGCTGCTCGGTCAGGTGCCATCGGCGTTCCACGCCGGGGTGCAAGACATCTTGTTGATCGCGTTCGCGATGGCGGTGGCGGAGTTTCTGGGAACCGGAGCCGCGCCGATCGGCATCGACGTCGAGGGACACGGGCGTCACGACGAACTGGCCCCCGACGTGGACCTGTCGCGGACCGTGGGATGGTTCACGGCGATCTACCCGGTGTCACTTGCCGTGGGCGGGCTGTCGTGGGAGCAGATCGTGGCCGGCGAGGCTGAGCTGGGAGCGGTGATCAAGAACGCCAAAGAACAACTCCGCGCCCTGCCCGACCCGCTCAGCTACGGTCTGCTGCGCTACCTGAACGCCGACGCTGACCTCGGCGAGTTCGATCCACCGATCGGTTTCAACTATCTGGGCCGATTGGGTGGCCCGGCGACCCAGCTATCGGACGAACTGTGGCGGGTCAGCGAGGACGGCTTGTCGTTGACCGTCGCTGCCGCGGCGGTGCCCATGTCGTTGGCGCACACGCTGGAGCTGAACGCCAGCACCGTGGATACGGATTCCGGCCCGCACCTGCATGCCAATTGGACGTGGGCGCCCTCAGCGCTCGACGAAGCGCAGGTCAGAAGGCTTAGCCAGTTGTGGTTCGACGCCCTGACCGGTATCTGCGCCCATGTGCAGAGCGGCGGAGGCGGGTTGACTCCTTCTGATATCGCGCCTGCCAGGCTCAGCCAGCGACAGATCGACGAGCTCGAGACGCAATACTCGATTGCCGACGTGTTACCACTCACGCCATTGCAGGAGGGCATGCTATTTCACGCCAGCTTCGCGCAAAGCCCCGGCGATCTGAGTGAGTTGTATGCGGTGCAGCTGGATATCACCGTGAGCGGTCCACTCCACCAGCAGCGCTTGCGCGACGCGGTGCAGACGGTTATCAACCGGCATCCGAACCTGGCGGCCCGATTCAGCGAAGAGTTCGACGAACCGGTCCAGATCATCCCGGCTGATCCCGTGGTGCCTTGGCGTTATGTTGACCTCAGCGCAGCAGAAGACGAGGTAGATGAGCAGGTGCGGCAGGTGTGCGTCGCGGAGCGCGCGGCCGCCTGTGACCTGGACCAGTCGCCAGTTCGGGTGGCGTTGATCCGGATCGCGGAAGACCGGCACCGATTTGTGCTGAGCAATCACCACATCGTGCTTGATGGCTGGTCAATGCCAGTTCTGTTGGGGGAGATCTTCGCCAGTTACCACGGTCAGCGGCTGCCCGCGGCGGTCCCATATCGCAGGTTCGTCAGTTGGCTGGTGGATCGCGATCGCGATGCCGCCTTCACGACCTGGCGCGACGTGCTCGATGGCTTCAACACGCCGACGCTGGTCGCCGGGCCAAGCCGGCCCGGGGTCGGACGGCGGAGCGTCGCATCGTTCCGGGTGCCGGAAGTAACGACACGGGCGCTCGTCGAATTGGCGCGCTCGCACCACACCACAGTCAACATCGTGCTGCAAGGCGCCTGGGCGCAGGTGCTGACTTCGCTCACTGGCCAGCACGACGTGGCGTTCGGCGTCCCGGTGTCGGGCCGGCCAGCCGAACTGCCCGGCGCAGACTCGATGGTGGGCTTGCTGATCAATACGGTGCCGGTCCGGGCGAACATCACGCCCGCCACTACCACCGCCGAATTGCTGAGCCAGCTGCAAAACGTCCACAACCAGACCCTTGAGCACCAGCACTTGGCGTTGAGCGAGATCCATCGCGCGGCTGGCCATGACCAGTTATTCGACACCCTCCTCGTGTTCGAGAATTACCCAGTCGATACGGCCGCATTGTCGGGTGTCGGTGAGCTGGCCATCACTGAATTCGCTGCGCGCGAATACAACCACTACCCCCTTGCGGTGCAGGCGGTTCCGGGTAGTGAACTGAACCTCCGCGTCGAATTCGACACCGAGCTGTTTGATGCGGAAAGCATCGACGCGTTGATGGAGCGGCTAGAGCGCGTGATGCTGGAGATGGCAGCTGATCCAGGGCGCCGGTTGTCGTCGATGAATCTGCTCGATACGGCCGAGCGTGACAGGCTGGATCACCTTGGCAACCGAGCGGTGTTGACCCAGCCGGCTATGCCAGATGTGTCCATCCCCGCATTGTTTGCCGAGCAGGTGGCGCGCGCCCCGGAGGCCGTGGCATTGGTCTGCGGACAACGGTCGTGGTCCTACCGCGAGCTAGACGAGGCAGCTAACCAGTTGGCGCACCTGCTGGCTGCGCAGGGTGCGGGTCCAGGGCAGTGTGTTGCATTGCTGTTCTCCCGGTCGGCCGAGGCGATCGTGTCAATACTGGCTGTGCTCAAGACTGGCGCGGCGTATCTGCCGATCGACCCCGCGCACCCGCGGTCCCGGGTGGAGTTCATGCTTGCCGATGCCGCGCCGATCGCGGCGGTCACAACCGCTGAGTTGGCTGACCGGCTGGACGAGATCGACCTGACGGTGATCGATGTCAACGCTCCGGTGGACGCCAGACCCGCCTCCGCTTTGCCCGCGCCGGCGGCTGATGATCTTGCCTACATCATCTTCACTTCGGGTACCACCGGTGTGCCCAAGGGCGTGGCCATCACCCATCGCAATGTCACCCAGTTGGCCAACTCACTCGACGGCACAGGTTTGCCGTCGGGGCCCGAACGTGTGTGGTCGCAGTGGCACTCCTATAGCTTCGACATCTCGGGCTGGGAGATCTTCGGCGCTCTCCTCCGAGGTGGACGGCTGGTGGTTGTGCCCGAGTCGGTCGCCAGCTCACCGGACGACTTCCGCGCCCTACTGCTCGCCCAGCGCGTCAATGTCCTCAGCCAAACCCCCTCGGCGGTCGGGGCACTGTCACCAGAGGGCCTGGAGTCGGTGGCTTTGCTGGTGGGTGGGGAGGCCTGCCCGCCAGAGGTGATGGATCGGTGGGCGCCCGGACGGGTGATGATCAATGAATACGGCCCGACCGAGACGACGATGTGGGTCACGATCAATGCCTCGCTGAAACCCGGGTCGGGCGCGGTGCCGATCGGATCGCCACTGCCGACGGCGGCATTGTTCGTCCTTGACGGGTGGTTGCGGCCGGTGCCCGCCGGAGTGGTCGGCGAATTGTATGTGGCCGGTCCGCAGGTCGGCGCCGGGTATTGGCGCCGAGGCGGTTTGACCGCGTCGCGCTTCGTCGCTTGTCCCTTCGGCACATCCGGGACGCGCATGTATCGCACTGGGGATCTGGTGCGGTGGGGCTCCGACGGACAGCTGCAGTACCTCGGGCGCGTCGATGAGCAGGTCAAGATCCGTGGGCACCGCATCGAGCTGGGCGAGGTGCAGGCATCCCTTGCCGGTCTGGACGGGGTGGAGCAGGCGGTGGTGATCGCTCGCGAGGACCGCCCGGGCGACAAACGCCTGGTTGGTTACATCACCGGCGCAGCGGACCCGGTGGCGGTGCGGAACGCTCTGGTCGATGTGCTGCCGGCGTATATGGTGCCGTCGGCCGTAGTGTCGGTGGGCGCTCTGCCCTTGACGGTCAACGGCAAACTGGACAAACGTGCCCTGCCAGCACCCGAATACCAAGATGCCGGCGATTATCAGGCGCCAGCCAACGCGACGGAAGAGACCCTGGCAGGCATCTACGCCCAGGTGCTAGGCCTCGACCGCGTAGGGGTCGAAGAGTCATTCTTCGATCTGGGCGGGGATTCGCTGTTGGCGATGCGGGTGGTCGCCGCAATTAACAAGTCTTTAGACGTGCGCCTGGCGGTACCGACCTTGTTCAACGCGCCGTCTGTTCGAAGCTTGAGCCAGCAGCTGGCCAGACAAACCTTCTCGGACAGCTTTGTGTCCGTGCACGGCCGCGATGTTGCGGAAGTGCACGCTCGTGACCTCACGCTGGATAAATTCCTCGATGTCGGGACGCTGAACGGAGCCCCCACGCTCCCTGGCCCAAGCGCCGAGGTGCGGACAATCCTGTTAACCGGGGCGACCGGCTTCCTGGGGCGCTACCTGGCTCTTGAATGTTTGAAGCAGTTAGAGCAAGTGGACGGCACGCTGATTTGCCTGGTGCGAGCTAAGTCCAATGAGGATGCGTGGCGGCGTCTTGAGAGCGTCTTCGACTCTGGCGACCCCGACCTACTTGCCTATTTCCGTGAGTTGGCAGCCGATCATTTAGAGGTCATCGCGGGTGATAAGGGCGAAGCCGACCTCGGTTTGGACCAGCAGACCTGGCAGCGGCTCGCGGCCACAGTCGATTTGATCATTGATTCAGCGGCCCTTGTCAACGGTCTGCTGCCGTACAGCGAGCTGTTCGGCCCCAACGTGGAGGGCACCGCCGAGCTGATCCGCATCGCGCTCACCACGAAGATGAAGCCCTACAGCTACGTGTCGACTGTCAACGTAGGAGATCAGATCGATGCGTCGGCGTTCACTGAGGACGGCGACATCAGGGTCATCAGCCCCACCCGCGCGATCGACGACAGCTACGGCAACGGCTATGGCAACAGCAAGTGGGCGGGCGAGGTGCTGTTGCGCGAGGCAAACGATTTGTGTGGGCTGCCGGTCGCGGTGTTCCGCAGCGGAAGGATCATGGTCGACACCTCTTACCAGGGTCAGATCAACGTGCCGGACCTGTTCACCCGGATGGTACTGAGCGTCGTCGCTACTGGCATCGCACCCCATTCCGTGTACGAGCTCGACAGTAACGGGAACCGCCAGCGTGCTCACTACGACGGGCTGCCCGTGGGATTTGTGGCCGAAGCGGTCGCCACGCTCGGCGCCCAAACGGTCAGCGGGTTCCAGACCTACCATGTGATGAATCCGCACGACGACGGGATCGGATTCGACCAGTACGTCGACTGGCTGATCGAGGCGGGATACCCGATCCGGCGCATCGATGACTTTGCGGACTGGGTCGAGCAGTTCGAGGCCGCATTGGTTGCCCTGCCGGATCGACAGCGCCAGCACTCAATACTGGATGTGTTGCGTGCGGTGTTGCGCAATGCCGCCGAGGTGCGGCCCTTCGAACCCGAGCGCACGTCCGTTGCACCGGCCGACCGATTCCGTGCTGCGGTGCAAGAAGCCAAGATCGGCCCCGACAACGACATTCCGCACATCTCGGCGCCGATCATCATCAGGTACGTCACCGACTTGCAGGGGCTCGGCCTGCTCTAGCCGTTGAGTGCGCTGTGGCGGCCTTGAGTGCTGTAGGGCTCCAGCGAGGGCGCAGGCCCGCGGGTGTCGGTGTGATGAGTGCGTCTGCCGGCTGGTCATCGACCAGGTCGTGCACCTAGTCATTGGCGATGCGGCCCGAGATCGGTTGTCGGCAACTTTTCCGGCAACAATAGCCACTTACGCCAGCAAAGCGTCTTTCCAACTCGGCACTGGGGCCATGCCGCCAGCCCAGCAATTGACGATTGCGCATATAAATTCCGCCTAGCCGCCCATCTCAGCGCCATAGCGGGTGCCGCCACTGGTTCGAGCCGGAGCCGCTCTCGAAACCGTCCGGCGAGCGACGCTCGCGCGTGCGCGAGTTTGCCGATTTCCGTGATAACGAAGGTCGTCATACATCGGCGCGCCGAGCTGCGTTGCCTGATGCATCCGCCGGTCCCACGAGTTCCGACCGAATTATCCCTGTACCTGGCCCCTTGGACCGCATGGCTTGGCGGGCCAGTGATAGCCGCCAGCGTAGCGGTTGCGTTTCGCACCCCTGACCTGCCGTGCGGTGAATGACTGTGGTCTCGCACACATTAGCTGAAAACCGCGTCCGGCTTGGTGACCTTCATTATGCTGACAGCAGTCATACCGACCGCAGGTATTGAACACAAGTATAACCAAACCAGCAGTTTGCGGCAGAACTTCGTTCGACAATCACCTGTTGCGTGAGCACTGGCAACCGGCGACGTAGACGAAGGAATCGAAAGCCGCTGACGCAGAGGCAAATATTTGCGGACCGGTATTGCCGGGTTGCTGACGAGTAAAGGGTGCGCTTTGGGAGAGCATGTGAGACTGGACGACCGACCACTTCCACTGACGCGCGGCCAGCTGGATATATGGCTCGCGGAGGAGACGGGCAGCTTCGCGGCGAGGTGGCAGCTGGGCGTGTATATGCGAATCGCGGGCTCGCTCGACGTCGATTTGTTCGAGACCGCGGTACAGCAGGCGGTTGGTGAGGCCGAACCACTAAGAGCTGCTTTTTTCGAGGTTGATGGTCAGATCGTCCAAAGGGTGATCGACGATCCCGACGTCGAGCTCGCCCGTTATGACCTCACACGCTCGCAGGATCCCGAGCGGGAAGCTTATCGACTGGCGACATCTATTCAACGCACAGTGATGCCGCTCAGCGGGCCGCTATTCAAATTTGCGGTGTTTCAGACTGGCGTGAATGAATTCTACTGGTTCGCGTGCTGCCACCATATTGTGGTCGACGGCATTAGTCTCGCTCTTGTTTGCCATCGGGTCGCGACCATCTACAACGCAATTACCTCCGGAACGTCGATTCCGCCGACCTTTTTTGGATCGCTGTCTGATCTGATCGACTGTGAGCTGGAATATGAATCTTCCAGCGATTATCTTGATGACCAGGAGTATTGGACCCGGATTCTCCAATCGGCAAGCGAGTCGCAATATCGGTCGGTGGAAGCAGTAACAGGTCCCAACGAGAACGAGTCCGCGGCACCGGTGCAATTAGACCCTTCGGCGGTTGCTGGAATTGACGAGTTGGCCAGGAAGTTCGGGATGCGTCGGTCGTCGGTGATTACTGCAGCGTGTGCGCTGCTGGTCGGCGGGTGCGATATCGAGAATTCGGAGATCGTGTTCGATTTCCCGGTGAGCAGGCGGGTGCGGCCGGAGTCCAAGCTGGTGCCGGGAATGATCTCTGGGGCGGTGCCGCTGGTGTTGAAGGCGTCACCGGGGTCGACGGTGGCCGGCTTTTGTGAACACGTCGACAGGCGGATTCGAGAAGCGTTGCAGCATCAGCGGTTCCCGGTGCACGCGTTGGAGAATGCGGGGCATTTCCGGGGTCCCGGGCAGGCGTCGAATCGGGTGGCCGTCAACTTCATCCCCACCACGCACCTTTCGGACCTCAATGGCTCTGCGGTGACGGCGACGTTGACTCATGACGGGTTGGGGGATCAGTTCCGGCTGGTCTTTTTCCGGGACGAGGATCAGCTGTTTTTGTCCACGCCGGGTGCGGGGCAGTTGCTGCCCGATTGCGATCTCGGGGAGTTGGCCACGCGGCTAGAACGGGTGTTGGTGGCGATGGCTGCCGATCCGGTGCGGCGGTTGTCGTCGATGGGTCTGCTTGATGGGGCCGAGCAGGCGCGGCTCGATGAGTTGGGTAATCGGTCGGTGTTGGCCGCGGCGGTGGGGTCCTCGGCGTCGGTTCCGGAGTTGTTCGCCGCTCAGGTGGCTCGCGCTCCCGAGGCGGTGGCGCTGGTGTGTGGGCAGCGCCGGTGGACTTATCGCGAGCTTGATGAGGCCGCCAACCGGTTGGGGCATCATCTGGCCGGTCGGGGTGTGGGGCCTGGGCAGTGTGTGGCGTTGTTGTTTGCCCGTTCGGCTGAGGCGATTGTGTCGATCTTGGCGGTGTTGAAGACCGGGGCGGCGTATTTGCCGATGGATCCGGCGTTGCCGACGGCGCGGTTGGAGTTCATGCTTGCCGATGCCGCGCCGATTGTGGCGGTCACGACCCAGGATTTGGTGGAGCGCCTCGATGGCTGTGATCTGCCGGTCATCGATGTCGGTGCCGCCGAGATCCAGGCGTGTGCGTGCACGGGGCTGCCGGCGCCTGCGCCCGACAACATCGCCTACATCATCTACACCTCGGGCACCACCGGCATCCCCAAAGGCGTAGCCATCGCCCATACCGGCATCGCCGACCTTGTCGCTACTCACGTCGAACGTCTGGGCATTACGCCCGCCAGCAGGATCCTGCAGTTTGCGCCGTTGTCGTTCGACACGTCCGTCGGGAATCTGTGGTACGCGCTGCTGTCTGGAGCGGCCGCGGTGATCCCAGTCGAGGACCAAGCGCTTCCCGGCATGGAGCTAGTTGAATTGATGAGTCAGCAGCAGGTGTCCCACGCCGTATTCACGCCCACGGCGCTGGCAGCCCTCCCGCCCGATCAACTGGGCGGGATGACGCTGGTGGTGGCGGGTGAGGCGTGCACAAAGGAACTGGTGGACCGGTACGGTCCTGTCGCCACCCTGATCAACGAGTACGGGCCGACGGAAACGACTGTTGACGTCACCATGTCCAGCCCTCTCGGTTCGGATTCCGCGGGTCCGCCCATCGGTTATCCGGTGTCCAGCGCAGCATTGTTTGTTCTGGATGGATGGTTGCGGCCGGTGCCCGTCGGTGTGATCGGCGAATTGTATGTGGCGGGCCGAGGCGTCGGATGCGGGTACGTGCGCCGGCCCGAGTTGACGGCGTCGCGGTTCGTGGCGTGCCCGTTCGGCGGGGTTGGCGCCCGGATGTATCGCACGGGGGACTTGGTGTCTTGGGGTGCCGATGGCCAGTTGCGTTACCACGGGCGTGCCGATGAGCAGGTCAAGATTCGCGGATATCGGATTGAGCCGGGCGAAGTGGGTGCGGCACTGGCCGCGCTGGACGGGGTGGAGCAGGCTGTAGCGATTGCCCGCGAGGACCGTCCGGGCGATAAGCGTCTGGTGGGTTATGTGACCGGGGCCGTGGATCCGGTTGCCGCGCGGGCGAGCCTGGTGGATCGGCTCCCGGCGTATATGGTGCCGGCCGCGGTGGTGGTGCTGGACGTGCTGCCGTTGACGGTCAACGGGAAATTGGACACTCGTGCGCTGCCCGCACCGGAATATCAGGACGTCGATGGTTATCGCGCGCCGGGCTCCGCGGTCGAAGAGACCTTGGCCGCCATTTACGCGCAGGTGCTCGGCCTTGAGCGCGTAGGAGTTGACGAGTCGTTCTTCGAGCTTGGCGGGGACAGCATTTTGTCCATGCAAGTGGTGGCGCGGGCGCGACTGGCCGGGGTGATGTGCCGGCCGCGCGACGTGTTCGTCGAGCAGACGGTGGCCCGGTTGGCGGGGGTCGCGCGAGTGGTCGACGGTGAGGGCGCTGTGGCCGATGACGGTCTGGGCCCCGTGGCGGCCACCCCGATCATGCGCTGGCTGCAAGGCGTGGGCGGCGGGGTCGAGCAGTTCAACCAGACGATGGTGATTCAGGCGCCCGCACGGGTCTGCGAGACGGATGTGGTGGCGGTTCTGCAGGCGTTGCTGGATCGGCATGCGATGTTGCGGCTCCGCGTGGATGACGATGGGGCCGGGGGCTGGTCGCTGCAGGTGCCCGAGGCGGGGGCCGTCGATGCCGGCGGCTGCCTGCAATCGGTGGACGTGATGTCCGAGGAAGCGCTGGTCAAGGCGCGGTCGCGGTTGAACCTGGGTGCCGGCGTGATGCTCAGCGCCGTATGGGTGGGCTCGACGGGGCAGTTGGCGTTGGTCATTCACCATTTGGCCGTCGACGGGGTGTCCTGGCGGATATTGCTCGAGGACATCAACATCGCCTGGGCACAACGCCAGAGCGGCCAGCCGATGGCGTTGCCGGCGGGTGGGACGTCGTTTGCGCGGTGGTCGTCGCTGCTGGCCGGGTATGCCGGGGACGCGGCGGTTGTCAAGGAGGCCGAGAGATGGCGGGAAGTGGCCGCGACGCCCTCGGTGTTGCCGGCGGTGCAGCCGGCGGTAGACACGTTTGCCACGGCAGGGCGCCTGTCGGCCGATTTGGATCCCGAGACCACGCGGATGCTGCTCAGCGAGGCGCCCGCGGCCTTTCATGCCGGGGTTAATGAGATTCTGCTGATCGCGTTCGGGATGGCGTTGGCGGAGTTTCTAGGCACCGGCGGGTCGCCGATCGGCATCGACGTGGAGGGCCACGGGCGTCAGGAAGAGTTGGGCCTCGACATCGACCTGTCACGCACAGTGGGCTGGTTTACCACTCAATATCCGGTGTCGTTGGCGGTTGGTCGGCTGAGCTGGGCACAGGTGCGATCGGGTGACGCCGCGCTGGGGGCGCTGATCAAACGCGCCAAAGAACAGCTGCGGGACCTTCCGGACGGTGTGACCTATGGGCTGCTGCGGTATTCGAACAGCGACGTTGACCTCGATGGGTTTGATGCCGCAATCGGATTCAACTACCTGGGGCGGTTCGGCGAGCCGAGCGCGCAAACCTCGGGTGATCTGTGGCAGATCAGCCCCGAGAGTTTGTCGTTGACCGCGGCGGCCGCAGCGGTCCCGATGCCGCTGATGCACACCCTAGAGCTCAATGCGGCCACCATGGACACCGAGACGGGCCCGAGCTTGCATGCCAACTGGACGTGGGCGCCCTCGGCCCTCAATCATGCGCAGGTAGCCCGGCTCGGCCAATTGTGGTTCGACGCCCTCGCCGGCATCTGCGCACACGTGCGCCGTGGTGGGGGCGGGCTGACTCCCTCCGACATCGCGCTTACCGGACTCAGCCAGCAGCAGATAGACGAGCTTCAGCGCCAATATGCGGATTGCTGACGGCCCTGCCGCGCGGGGGTGAACGCCTCGAGACAGAAAACGACTCGCCGCCGAGCCCGCCAAAATGGGTTCAGCCCAGCGATTTACGGAACGTGGCCTGCGCGTTGCACGTTTGCTGTACCGTAGCCCGCTATGGCGGGGGGTTCCCATCGGCCCAGAGCCGGCACGATCTCGCTGGACGACATCACTCGCAGGATCAGCGGCCCCGACGTCACTCGCAATGGCCATGCCGTCGCCCAGACAGCTTCTGCGCGCGAAGAACTGCCACGGGGCCGGTTCATCGCCGCGATCGTCGCTCTCGGCAGCGCGGAGTTGATGGCGTCGATAGAGCTGACGATCGGAATAGTGGCGCTTCCCAAGATCCAGAATGAGCTGAACCTGTCGAGCGCCGGGCGAAACTGGGTTGTGTTCGCCACCCTGTTGGCCTGCAACGGATTGATATTGGTCGGCGGTCGCCTCGGCGACACCATCGGCCGCAAGCGCGCCTTCGTCATTGGCACCGTGCTCTCCACCGTCGCATCGGTGATGTCCGCGATCGCGTGGGACGAAGGCAGCCTCGTCGTGGCGCGGATGTTGAAAGGCGTCGCGATCGCGATACTCGCACCGACGTGCTTGGCCCTCGTCGCGACGACCTTTCCTAAGGGCCGTTTACGCAATGGCGCCATGGCGGTGTTCACCGCGATGGGCAGCGTCGGCTCCGTGCTCGGCCTGGTGGTGGGCGGGATCATCACCGAAGTGTCTTGGCGGCTGGCGGTTTTCGTGACCGCGCCGATCGGGCTGCTGGCGCTCTACTTAGCCCACATCGCGCTTCGGGAAACGCAGAAGGAGCGGATGAAGCTCGATGTCGCGGGGGCCGTGCTGGCCACGCTGGGTGTGACGGCGGTGGTCCTCGGCTTCTCGATGCAGTCGGGGAAGGGAGTGCTGTCGGCCGGCACCATCGGCGCGGGCGCGGTGGCGCTGGCGGCCTTCACCGCTTTCGCCGTTGTCGAGCGCAGGGCGGAGAACCCGGTGCTGCCGTTCAGCTTGTTCGCCGAGCGCAATCGACTGGCCACATTCGCGGCGTTGTTTCTCACCGGCGGGCTGATCATGGCCCTGATGCTCGTCGTCACCGTGTACGTGCAAGACATCATGGGCTACAACACGCTCCAATCCGGCCTCGCCTTCATCCCGTTCGTCGTAGCGGCCGCCGTCGGGCTCGGCGCGGCCTCGCGGCTGGTGGTGTCGCTCCCGCCGCGGGTGCTCGTGCTCGGCGGCAGCATCCTGATGTTCGGCGGCGCTCTGTACGCGTCGAATCTCCACCGTGGAGTCCCATATTTTCCTAACCTGGCGTTCCCGATCGTCGTCGCCGGTGTCGGCGTCGCCCTGATCGTGGTGCCGCTTTCGCTGTCGGTGATCGCCAGCGTCGGCCCCGATCGCATCGGGCCCACCTCGGCCATCGCGGTGGTGCTGCAGGGTCTGGGCGGGCCGGTGGTGCTTTCCGTCATCCAGGCCGCCATCACCTCCCACACACTGTCGCTGGGCGGCATCAGCGGTCCGGCGAAATCCATGAACGCCGCCCAGCTCCACGCGCTCGACCGCGGCTATACCTATGGTTTGCTGTGGCTCGCCGGGGCGGTCGTCCTGCTCGCGGCGGTGGCGCTGTTCATCGGCTACAGCGCGCAAGACGTGGCGCGGGCGCAGGAAGCCAAAATGGCCGCTGACCTGTAGCCGCCGTCGCGCCTCGCTTACCCTGCGAACGCGGCCGGGCGCCGGGTGAACCACTGTCCACCCAATTTGCCCTTTTCCGAACATCCGCTGCGACGGCCCCGGTAATCTCAGGCACGTGTTTGAGACGTCCATCCCGGATGTGCTGCGTGAACGTGCAAGTTTGCAGCCCAATGACCCAGCGTTCACGTTCATGGATTACGAGCAGGATTGGGCCGGAGTCCCCGAAACCCTGACCTGGTCTCAGCTGTATCGCCGGACTTCAAACGTCGCACACGAACTCGGCCGCAGCGCATCCAGCGGTGACCGCGCGGTGATTTTGGCACCACAGGGGCTGGAGTACATCGTCGCATTTCTCGGCGCATTGCAGGCGGGGCTTATCGCCGTGCCGCTTTCGGCGCCCACCGGCGGCGTCCACGACGAGCGTGTGGACGCGGTCCTGCAGGACACCTCGCCCTCGGTCATCCTCACGACGTCGGCGGTTGTCGGCAATGTCGCCGAGTACGTCGAGGCGCGCAACGGCGGTGGTTCCAGTGCGTCGGTCATCGAGATCGACGCCCTGGACCTGGACTCAAGAGCAGCGTCCGACGGCGGCAGCGGCAGGTCCGATATCGCATACCTGCAATACACGTCCGGATCGACGCGCCGGCCCGCCGGCGTCATGATCTCGTACGAAAACGTGCTGGCCAATTTCCAACAGTGGGTACAGGCCTACTTCGCCGATTCCGGCATGGACATGACTGTGGTGTCGTGGCTGCCCTTCTACCACGACATGGGCCTGATGGCGGGAATCTGTAAGCCGGTGATCGGCGGAGTACACGCCGTTCTCATGAGCCCGGTGGCTTTCCTGGAGCGCCCCGCGCGATGGATGCAGCTGATGGCGACCCACAGGCGCGCCGTCACGGCGGGACCGAACTTTGCCTACGAGCTGGCGGTGCGCAAAACCACGGATGAGGACATGGCCGGGCTCGATCTCGGCGACGTCGTGGCGTTCATCAGTGGTAGCGAACGGATACATGCGGCGACCCTGCGGCGTTTCACCGAGCGGTTCGCCAAGTTCAATCTCGACCACACGGTGCTTCGCCCGTCGTATGGCCTGGCCGAGGCGGTTTTGTACGTGGCGACCAGCGCCTCGGGTCAACCCCCACGGATCGTCCGCTTCGATTCCGATGCGTTGTCCGCCGGGCGTGCGGAACCTTGTGCCAGCGGGGGTGCTCCGCTGGTCGGCTACGAGCTGCCGCCCTCGCCGATGGTGCGGATCGTCGATCCCGAGACCACCATCGAGTGTCCGGACGGGACGACCGGCGAGATCTGGGTGCACGGCCACAATGTCGCGTCGGGGTATTGGGGCAAAACCGAGGAGACGCAACAAACCTTCCGCGCGAAACTCGTCGATCCGTCGACGGGCACACCCGAGGGGCCTTGGCTTCGGACCGGCGATTTGGGTTTCGTTTCGGGTGGCGAGTTGTTCGTGATGGGGCGCATCAAGGATCTTTTGATCGTCTACGGGCGCAACCACTCTCCCGATGACATCGAGGCGACGATCCAAGAGATCACGCGGGGCCGGTGTGTGGCGATCGCGGTTCCCGACAAGGAGACCGAAAAGCTGGTCGCGATAATCGAATTCAAGAAGAACGGCGACTCCGCAGAGGTCGCGGCGGAGAAGCTTGTCGCCGTCAAACGCAAAGTCGCCTCGGCGATATCCAACTCACATGGGTTGGGCGTGGCGGACCTGGTTGTGGTGGCTCCCGGCTCGATTCCGATCACCACCAGCGGCAAGGTCAGGCGAGCGGCCTGCGTCGAGCAGTACCGGCAGAATCAGTTCGCCCGCTTGGACGCCTAGGCACTGGGGCGTCGGCGGAATTTGCGCCGGGCGCGTGGGATGCTCAGAGCATGACAACAGCCCGTGTACCGGGACTGCCGCCCGGTGAGGCCCAAGCCGCCGCCGACGAAGCCGCAGTGCCCAACTACATGGCCGAACTCAGCATCTTTCAGGTGCTTCTCAACCATCCGCCGCTGGCGCGCGCCATCAACGATCTGCTCGCCACCATGCTGTGGCACGGCGCGCTCGACCCCCGGTTGCGCGAGTTGGTCATCATGCGAATCGGCTGGCTCACCGCGTGCGACTACGAATGGACGCAGCACTGGCGGGTTGCGTCGAGGCTGGGCGTGGCCGCCGACGATCTGCTCGGAGTGCGCGACTGGCAAGGTCACGCCGGCTTCGGTCCCACCGAGCGCGCTGTGCTGGCCGCGACCGACGACGTGGTGATCCACGGTGCGGTGAGCGCCGACAGCTGGGCGGCCTGCGAACGTGAATTAAACGGCGACACAACGGTTCTCATCGAGCTCGTCACCGCCATCGGCGCGTGGCGGATGGTCTCGTCGATCCTGCACAGTCTGCAGGTCCCGCTTGAAGAGGGCGTGTCCAGCTGGCCCCCGGACGGCCGAGGGCCAACGCAGGCCGTAATCGATTGACATATCAATTCGTATCTCCTTAGCGTCGGGCAATGAGAACCAGAGTCGCCGAGCTGCTCGGAGTCGAATTCCCGATCTGCGCCTTCAGCCACTGCCGTGACGTGGTGGCGGCGGTGACCAATGCCGGCGGCTTCGGGGTCCTCGGCGCCACCGCGCACAGTCCCCGGCGCCTGGAGAGCGAGCTGGCCTGGATCGAGGAGCAGACCGGGGGCAAGCCCTACGGAGTCGACCTGCTGCTTCCGCCCAAATACGTTGGCGCCGAGCAAGGCGGCATCGACACCTCACAGGCCCGCACTCTGCTGCCCGACGAGCATCGCGCGTTCGTCGAGGACCTCCTGGCCCGCTACGGCGTCACGGCGTCCGCCGAGGAATCGCCCGGCTCAAGGGGCGGCCTGAGCATCTCGCCCAAGATGTACGAGCCGCTGCTCGACGTGGCGTTCTCCAGCAACATCCGGCTGATCGCCAGCGCACTCGGGCCGCCCCCGGCGGACGTCGTCCGCCGGGCACATGACCACGACGTGCTGGTGGCCGCGCTGGCCGGCACCACCCGGCACGCGCAACGGCACGCCGCGGCGGGTGTCGACCTGATCGTCGCCCAAGGCACCGAGGCGGGCGGTCATACCGGCGAGGTGGCGACGATGGTCCTGGTGCCCGAGGTCGTCGATGCCGTGGCGCCGGTGCCCGTCCTCGCCGCCGGTGGAATCGCCCGCGGTCGCCAGATCGCGGCGGCGCTCGCCCTGGGCGCCGAGGGCGTGTGGTGCGGCTCGGTGTGGCTGACCACCGAAGAAGCCGAGACGGTGCCCGTGGTCAAGGAGAAATTCCTGGCCGCCAGTTCTTCGGACACGGTGCGATCGCGCTCGATGACGGGCAAACCGGCACGGATGCTGCGCACGGCCTGGACCGACGAGTGGGAGCGGCCGGAAAATCCGGATCCGCTGGGCATGCCCCTACAGACCGCGCTGATCACCGAGCCCCAGATGCGCATCAACCAGGCCGCCGCGCACCAGGGCGCCAAGGCGCGTGAGCTGGCCACCTACTTCGTCGGCCAGGTGGTGGGGTCGCTCGACCGGATCCGCCCGACGCGCTCTGTGGTGCTCGACATGGTCGACGAGTTCATCGACACCATCGGCCGGCTCGACGGCCTGGTCGAGAAGTGATCCCGGGGCGTTTGTCCAGGTCAGGGTCGCAAACCTGACCGGATGCTGTGCGCTCGCCGCAGGAATCCGTACAGAATCCCCGACACGCCATCCAGGGATTTGACCGCGACATACCCGTCGTGCATGATCGGTCCGGTAAGCACCTCGTTAGGTGAGGCGTCTACACGAATACAGGCCACTGACCCCGAACGTCGAAAGACGCCCCGGGTCAGGACAGCTCCTCCCGGCTTAAGGGTTGAGCCCAGGTGGCTTCCGGCTCGGATGGTTTTCCAGGCCAGGACACGTCGTGTGGTGCCGAAGCTCTGACGAGAGGGGTGCGGTTCTCCGACGGTCGTCGGGTTCTGCTCCTTTGCTGCGCATAGATCGCATGCGAACCGCGTGTGCGTCGTGACCGCGAGGAGGTGAGGGACAGATGCGTTCTAGCGACAGTCCGGATCGAAGTCCGAACTGTGTTTCGTCCCGATCCGGTCTCCGGCGCGACCTTCTCGGCTGAGTCGTCGCAACGCTAAGTGGTTATCGGCCAAGCGTTCTCGAGATCGGAACCGACACGGGGCGGGACACGTCAGTCCAAACAGTCCGCGTTGGATCTCCCCTCTAGGAGGCGAAAATGACCGCAGCTTTCTACGACGAAGTAACGACCGTAGCGCCCGTCCGCACGCTGACCGTGGTGCGCGACACCGACACCTTCCCGGCGGCCGCTCCGGCTCCCGAGGTGCGCCGCCGGGCGGACAACCCGCAGTTTGCCGCTAGTGGCGACCTGCTGGTGGACGGCGCCGCTCGGCTGCTGAGCGTGCCGCTGCGTCACGTGTACGCCGCGCTGTGGCGGGTTGGCGTCCTCGAGGTCCGGGCCTGACTTTCCTTGCCGCGAGACTGCAACTGCCGACGACTTCACTCGGCGTTCGCGTGGGCAGTTGCCGTCTCGCGGTAAAATCAACTGGCGTCGATCCGGCCATCACCGGGGAGCCTTCGGAAGAACAGCCGTCGGCGGCTCAGTAGAACCGAACGGGTAGGCCCGTCACAGCCGTCATCGAGTGGCCACGCGAAAGCGCGGCAAGCGGGGTGGTACCGCGGCGCTCGCGCAGCCAGCGCGTCGTCGTCCCCGGTTTGCACCGTGGCACAGGAGACAACGCGCATCGTGACCGACAAGGCCGACGTCAACACCTACCCGAAGCCAGGAGCGCCCGACTTTCCCGCGCTTGAGCTCGAGGTGCTGGACTACTGGGCCCGCGACGACACCTTCCGGGCCAGCATCGCGCGGCGCGATGGCGCACCGGAATACGTGTTCTACGACGGGCCGCCGTTCGCGAACGGCCGGCCGCATTACGGGCACCTGCTCACCGGCTACGTCAAGGACATCGTCCCGCGCTACCGCACGATGCGCGGGTACAAGGTGGAGCGCCGCTTCGGCTGGGACACCCACGGCCTGCCGGCCGAACTCGAAGTCGAGCGCCAACTGGGCATCACCGACAAATCGCAGATCGACGACATGGGCATCGCCGCGTTCAACGACGCCTGCCGCGCCTCGGTGCTGCGCTACACCGACGAGTGGCAGGCCTACGTCACCCGCCAGGCGCGCTGGGTCGACTTCGACAACGACTACAAGACGCTCGATCTGCCCTACATGGAGTCGGTGATCTGGGCGTTCAAACAGCTGTGGGACAAGGGGCTGGCCTACGAGGGCTACCGGGTGCTGCCGTACTGCTGGCGCGACGAAACGCCGCTGTCCAACCACGAATTGCGGATGGACGACGACGTCTACCAGAGCCGCCAGGACCCGGCCCTCACGGTCGGATTCAAGGTGGTCGGCGGACCGCTGAACGGGGCCCACCTGCTGGTGTGGACGACGACGCCGTGGACCCTGCCCTCCAACCTCGCGGTCGCCGTCAACCCCGACGTGACCTATGTCGAGGTGCGCTCTGGGGAGCGGCGTTTCGTGCTGGCCGAAGCGCGGCTGGCCGCCTACGCGAAGGAGCTGGGCTTCGAAAAAGGAGATGCACCCGAGATCCTGGCCACTTATCTCGGCGCCGACCTGCTCGGCACCCGCTACCTGCCGCCCTTCCCGTATTTCATGGATGCGGCCAACGCATTTCAGGTGCTGGCCGGCGACTTCGTGACGACCGAGGACGGCACCGGCATCGTGCACATGGCGCCCGCCTACGGCGAGGACGACATGGCGACCACCGACAAGGTCGGCATCACCCCGGTCACGCCGGTCGACTCCAAGGGGCGATTCGACGGCACCGTCCCGGATTACCAGGGACAGCACGTGTTTGACGCCAACCCGCACATCATCCGCGACCTGAAGAACGGCAGCGGTCCGGCCGCGGCCAACGGCGCGGTGCTGCTACGCCACGAAACCTACGAGCACCCCTACCCGCACTGCTGGCGCTGCCGCAACCCGCTGATCTATCGGGCGGTGTCGTCCTGGTTCGTCGCGGTCACCCAATTCCGGGACCGGATGGTCGAACTCAACCAACAGATCACGTGGTACCCCGAACACGTCAAGGACGGCCAGTTCGGCAAGTGGCTGCAGGGCGCCCGCGACTGGTCGATCTCGCGAAACCGCTACTGGGGCACCCCGATTCCGGTGTGGAAGTCCGACGACCCGGACTATCCGCGCATCGACGTGTACGGCAGCCTCGACGAACTCGAACGCGACTTCGGGGTGCGGCCCACCAACCTGCACCGGCCCTTCATCGACGAGCTGACCCGGCCCAACCCCGACGACCCGACCGGGGCAAGCACCATGCGCCGCATCCCCGACGTGCTCGACGTGTGGTTCGACTCGGGATCGATGCCGTATGCGCAGGTGCACTACCCGTTCGAGAACGACGAGTGGTTCGACGGTCATTACCCGGGTGACTTCATCGTCGAGTACATCGGCCAGACCCGGGGCTGGTTCTACACGCTGCACGTCCTGGCGACCGCGCTGTTCGACCGCCCCGCCTTCAAAACCTGTGTGGCACATGGCATCGTGCTGGGCTCCGACGGCCAGAAGATGAGCAAGTCGCTGCGGAACTATCCCGATGTCAGCGAGGTGTTCGACCGCGACGGCTCCGACGCCATGCGCTGGTTCCTGATGGCCTCGCCGATTCTGCGCGGCGGCAACCTCATCGTCACCGAGCAGGGCATCCGCGACGGCGTGCGCCAGGTGCTGTTGCCGTTCTGGAACGCCTACAGCTTCCTGGCCCTATACGCGCCCAAAGTCGGTACCTGGCGGACGAATTCAACGCAGGTGCTCGACCGTTACATCCTGGCCAAGCTCGCCGCGCTGCGCGACGACCTGACCCACGAGATGGACACCTGCGATATCTCGCGGGCCTGCGAGCAACTGCGTCAGTTCACCGAGGCGTTGACGAACTGGTATGTGCGACGGTCGCGTTCGCGGTTCTGGGCGGAGGATGTCGATGCCATCGACACTTTGCACACCGTGCTGGAGGTGACCGCGCGGCTGGCCGCGCCGTTGCTTCCCTCGGTGACCGAGATCGTCTGGCGCGGCCTCACCGGCGAGCGGTCGGTGCACTTGACCGATTGGCCGCAAGCCGGCGACGTGCCGGGCGATTCAGACCTGGTCTCCGCGATGGATCAGGTCCGCGAGGTCTGCTCGGCCGCGTCCTCGTTGCGCAAGGCCAAGAAGCTGCGGGTGCGGCTACCACTGCCGAAACTGACCGTGGCGGTGGACAATCCGCAGCGACTGGAGCCATTCGTGGACCTCATCGCCGACGAACTCAACGTCAAGAGCGTGGAGCTGACCGATGCGATCGACACCTACGGCCGCTTCGAGCTCACCGTGAACGCGCGGGTGGCCGGGCCGCGGCTGGGCAAGGACGTGCAGGCGGCCATCAAGGCGGTCAAGGCGGGGGAGGGCGTCGTCAATGCGGACGGCACCCTGACCGCCGGGCCCGCGGTGCTGCAACCCGAGGAATACAGCTCCCGACTGGTCGCCGCCGACCCGGAATTCACCGCGGCCCTGCCCGACGGGGCGGGCCTGGTGGTGCTGGACGGGACGGTGACCCCCGAACTCGAGGCCGAGGGCTGGGCCAAGGACCGGATCCGCGAGCTGCAGGAGCTGCGCAAGTCGTCGGGTCTGGATGTCTCCGACCGGATTTCGGTGGTGATGGCGGTGCCGGACGAGCGCGCCGACTGGGCGCTCACTCACCGCGACCTCATCGCGGGTGAAATCCTGGCCACCAGTTTCGAATTCGGCGATCCGGCCGACGGTGCCGAGATCGGTGATGGCGTGCGGGTGAGCATTTCGAAATCCTGACCGCGAAACTGTATTCCACGTCGCATTTCCCGAGTGGAGCTGTCGGCAGTTGCAGTTTCGTGAGATGTCAGGGGCGTCTGGCACCCTGCTGTCGTGAGCGCAGAACTTTTCGTCGGTACTGAAGCCGTTCGCGCGGGAGCGTACACGGAACGTGAGCTTCGGCGCTCCTGCACCCGCATCTACCGGAACGTGTATCAGCGGCCGGGCAGGGAGCTGACTGCCCGGGATCGTGCGATCGCCGCGTGGCTATGGTCGGGAAAGGAAGCCGTGGTGGCAGGCTGCTCTGCAGCAGCGCTGCTCGGCACTGAGTGGATCGACCCCCACACGCCTGCTGAATTGGTATGTGATCGCACCCGTCCGCCGTCGTTGATCATCACCCGCAACGAAACCTTGAGCGACGGGGAGATTACAGCGGTCAACGGCGTGCCGGTCACCTCGCCAGCCCGTACGGCGTTTGACCTTGGGCGGCGGCCAGGATTGACGGTCGCGGTGATCCGGATCGATGCTCTTGCACGGGCCACGGGAGTTACCGCCAAAGACGTGTATCCGCTGGTGCACTCCCGCCGTGGCGCCCGCGGCATGAAGCAGTTGCGGCGCGTGCTGCCCTTGATCGACGCGGGTGCCGAATCGCCGCAGGAGACGCGGACCAGGCTCGTCCTGATGCGCGGCGGTCTGCCCAGGCCGCAGACCCAAATCGAGGTGCGCAACCTCTGGGGCGCGGTGTTGGCCAGGATCGACATGGGTTGGGAGGAGTGGCTTGTCGGGGTGGAATACGACGGCGCGCAGCATTGGCTGGATCCGCGCATTCGCGCCGACGATATCGATCGCACCGCCGAACTGGAGCGACGGGGATGGCGCTTGGTCCGGGTCAGCGCCGACCTACTACGACATCGGCCGGAGGTCGTCGTGGACCGAGTTCGACGTGCTTTGGCGGCCGCCGGCTGTCCAGTGTGACAGCGAGATTGCAACTGGCAACACGTTTTCCGAGATGACCGGCCGCCACTTACAGTTTCGCGGAAAATTCTAGGGCCGCAGCGCCCGCTGAGCATGCGGCCAGAACGGCATGCCGGCCACCACGGTCGCGCCGGTGGCGATGACTCCGACCGCGACGTCCACGCTCTTGCGACCATCCGATGCCCAGTAGACGTCCTTGAGGTCTAACAGCAGCGCCAGCTCGTCGACGATCATGGCGTTCGCGGCGCCGTACGCCACCGCGGCCGCGGGATGACGCCGTTGCGCTTCCGTGCCGCGCAGGCCGATGCCGGCCACCGTCGCCAGCATGCCGATGCCGATGTTGTAGTGGTGGAAGTGATTGCCGCCCAGGGACATACCGCCACCCGAGGGGCCATGGCCGGCGCGAATCCAGTGGGTGAGGCCGCGCAGGCCGGCGAAGGTGAGGGTGAACGACGCCCAGGCCAGCACCGTCGTTTGTTCCCCGGGCTGCAGCCGCTGGTCCCACTGATGACGCAGCCGCGCCCACCGCGTCGAGGGCGGCGAGCCCCCGGACGGAACGGCCGTGTCGCCGGGCCCGGTGTCCATTATTTGACTGCGCGCCAGCGCAGCCGGCCTCCGCGAACTTCGACCTCGACGCGACCAAACCCCGCCGCGCGCAACCGATCCGGCAGGGTATCCGGTGACACGGTGTTGCAGGTGTCACGAAAATGCAGGATCCGGAACCACAGCGAGGTCACGCTGTCGCTGCCGGCGAACACGCCGCCGGGCCGGAGAACCCGGAACGCCTCGGCGAACAACCGGTCCTGCAGCTCGCGCGTCGGGACGTGATGCAGCATGGTGAACGACACCACCGAGCTGAACTCGTCGGACGGCAATCCCGTCGCGGTGGCATCGCCGTTGATGATGCGCGCCCGGTCGCCGTAGAGCCGCTGCAGGCGCTCGGCCATCGGGGGGTCGATCTCCACCGCGGTGAGCCGCGGCGTCTTGTCCACGAGCACCCGCAGGATCGCGCCGTAACCCGGCCCGATCTCGAGGGTGTTGTCGCCCAAATCCACATCGGCGAGCGCCCACGGCAGCAGATCCTCCTCGACCGCCTTGGCCCAGCGGTTCGAGCTGCAGATCCGGCGGTGCGCGAGGTTCATGGCCATGGCGAAAACGTTAGTCGAACTGGCCCGGCGGGTGGGCCCTAGCATCGAGGGAGTGGAGTCGCGGTGGGTGCTGCACCTGGATATGGATGCGTTCTTCGCCTCCGTCGAGCAGCTCACCCGCCCGACGCTGCGCGGCCGCCCGGTGCTCGTCGGCGGGGTGGGCGGGCGCGGCGTCGTGGCCGGCGCCAGCTACGAGGCCCGAGTGTTCGGAGCGCGTTCTGCCATGCCCATGCATCAGGCCCGCCGGCTGGTCGGTGTGAATGCAGTGGTGCTGCCGCCGCGCGGCGTGGTCTACGGACTGGCCAGCCGGCGCGTCTTCGACACCATTCGCGCCGTGGTGCCCGTCGTCGAGCAGCTGTCCTTCGACGAGGGTTTCGGCGAACCCGCCCAACTCGCGGGCGCGTCCGCCGAGGACGTGGAGGCGTTCTGCGAGGACCTGCGGCGGGTGGTCCGCGATCACACCGGCCTGATCGCCTCCGTGGGCGCCGGTTCGGGCAAGCAGATCGCCAAGATCGCGTCCGGACTGGCCAAGCCCGATGGGGTCCGGGTGGTGCGCCGCGAGGAGGAACGACTGCTGCTCGGCGGGCTGCCGGTGCGCAGGCTGTGGGGTATCGGGCCGGTCGCCGAGGAGAGGCTGCATCGTCTCGGGATCGAGACCATCGGCGAGCTGGCCGCGCTGACCGAGGTCGAGGCGGCCAACATCCTGGGCGCCACGATCGGGCCCGCGCTGCACCGGCTGGCGCGTGGCATCGACGACCGCCCGGTCGCCGAGCGCGCCGAGGCCAAGCAGATCAGTTCCGAATCGACCTTTGCCGTCGACCTGACCAGCCTGGAGCAGTTGCGAGAGGCCATCGAGCCGATCGCCGAGCACGCCCATCACCGCCTGCTGCGCGATGGCCGCGGCGCGCGCACCGTGACCGTCAAGCTGAAGAAATCCGACATGAGCACGCTGACCCGGTCCGCGACGCTGCCCTACGCCACCACCGAGGTTGGCGCGCTGGTCGGCATGGCCCGCCGGCTGCTGCTCGATCCGCGCGAGATCGGCCCCATTCGCCTTCTCGGCGTGGGCTTTTCGGGGCTGAGCGACGTGCGCCAGGAGTCGCTGTTTCCGGACCTGGAACTGCCGGAGCCGCAATCGGATTCACCGTCGGCCGAGACCGCGACCGAGGCGATGTTCGCCCCGGGCCCAGCGGAGGCCGCGGGGTGGCGGATCGGCGACGACGTGGCCCACCGGGAGCTCGGGCACGGCTGGGTACAGGGGGCGGGCCACGGCGTCGTCACCGCGCGATTCGAAACCCGCAGCTCCGGTCCCGGTCCGGCCCGGACGTTCCCCGCCGACGGCGGCGACCTGGTGCGCGCCAACCCGGTGGACTCACTGGATTGGCCCGATTACACCGGCGGGCTGCAGGCCGAGGCGCTGTCAGCCCCACCGCGCGACGACGTCGGCGACCGGTAGCTCCGCGGCCAGCGCGGCGATCAGCAGGACGCGCGCCTGAGGCGGTCGCAGCCGCGGCACCAGCACGGCCCCGGCGGCCGCCATCTCGTGCCCGGGGCCATAGCTGGCGCCGACCCGCCCGCCCGGGACGCGGGTGGACACCGCGACGACGACCCCGTCGCCGCAGTGCCGGCGCACCGCCTCGACCACCGCCGGCCCGGCGTTTCCCGAACCCAGCGCCTCGAGCACCACGCCCCGCGCCCCGGCGGCCACGCACGCGTCGAGGGCCACCCCGTCGCTGCCCAGGTACGCCGCAACGATGTCGACGCGCGGCGCGGCGGCCGCCCGCAGATCGCCGACGTACGGCCGGGTCTTCGGGCCGGTGAGTGTCACCTGGCCGGTCACGGCGCCGAGCGGTTGACCGATGAAGCCGCTCAGGTCATCGGTGGCCACCTTGCTCATGCCCAGCGGCTGCAGCACCCGGCCGGCGAAACACAGCACCACGCCTAAGCCGCGGGCGGCCGGGCTGGCCGCCACCGCCAGCGCGTCGCGCACGTTTCGGGGGCCGTCCGCATCGGCGGCGTCGGCGCTGCGCATCGCCCCGGTCAGCACGACCGGCGCCTGGCCCGCATAGGTGAGATCGAGCCAGAGCGCGCTCTCCTCCATGGTGTCGGTGCCATGGAGCACCACCACACCGTCGGCGCCGCCGTCGACCGCGGCCGTCACCGCGTCACGGATCCGGTCCCAATCGGCCAGCGTCAGCTCCGAGCTGTCGACCGCCAGCAGGTCCACGACGTCCACGTCGTGTTGTTCGCGGAAGGGCGCCGTCAGATCCGCCCCGCTGTACGAGGGTCGGTGCACCCCGTCGGCGCCGGTGCCGGTCGATATCGTGCCTCCGGTGGCGATCACGGTGAGCCGGGCCATGCTGGCATCATTGCGCATCGCCCCTGCGCGAACATGACTAGCCTGCGTGGGACAGTAGGGGATGATGGGGAAGTGCCTGAAGAACCAACGAAGTCGACCGAGCCGGTGACCTCGGCCGAAGAGGCCGGTGCGGCCGCCCCGGTTGAGCGGGACGCGCTGCCGGGGACCGACGCGGCACCCAAACCTGCGCCACGGCGGCTGCGGCTGCTGCTGTCGATCGCGGCGATAGTCCTGATCCTCGACGTCGTCACCAAGGTCCTCGCCGTCAAACTGCTGCCGCCCGGCCAGCCGGTGCCGATCATCGGCGACACGGTGACCTGGACCCTGGTGCGCAATTCGGGCGCGGCCTTCTCGATGGCGACCGGCTACACCTGGGTGCTGACCCTGATCGCGACCGGTGTGGTTGTCGGCATCTTCTGGATGGGGCGGCGGTTGGTGTCGCCCTGGTGGGCGGTGGGCCTGGGCATGATCCTCGGCGGCGCCATGGGCAACTTGGTCGATCGCTTCTTTCGCGCCCCGGGACCGCTGCGCGGGCATGTCGTGGATTTCCTGTCGGTCGGCTGGTGGCCGGTGTTCAACGTCGCCGATCCGTCGGTGGTCGGCGGCGCCATCCTGCTGGTGGTGCTGTCGATCTTCGGGTTCGACTTCGACTCCGTCGGTCGGCGCAAGGGCGACGGCGGAGACCGTACGGGTGAGTGACCGCTCCATGCCCGTCCCCGAGGGACTGGCGGGTATGCGCGTGGATGCCGGGCTGGCACGGCTGCTGGGATTGTCGCGCAGCGCGGCGGCCGCTCTTGCCGAAGACGGCGGTGTCGAACTCGATGGTGTGCAGGCCGGCAAGTCCGACCGGTTGACCGGCGGCGCATGGCTGCAGGTGCGCCTGCCCGAGGCGCCCGCGCCGCTGCAGAACACGCCCGTCGACATCGAGGGCATGACGATCCTGTACTCCGATGACGACATCGTCGCTGTCGACAAGCCTGCGGCGGTGGCCGCGCACGCGTCGGTGGGCTGGACCGGGCCCACGGTGCTCGGTGGGCTGGCCGCCGCCGGTTACCGGATCACCACGTCGGGGGTGCCCGAGCGGCAGGGGATCGTGCATCGCCTCGACGTCGGCACGTCGGGGGTGATGGTGGTGGCGCTGTCCGAACGGGCTTACACCGTGCTCAAGCGGGCGTTCAAACAGCGCACCGTCGACAAGCGCTATCACGCGCTGGTGCAAGGACATCCGGACCCGTCCAGCGGCACCATCGATGCGCCGATCGGGCGTCATCGCGGCGGCGAGTGGAAGTTCGCCGTCACCAAGGACGGCCGGCACAGCCTCACCCACTACGACACCGTGGAGGCGTTCGTCGCCGCGAGTCTGCTCGACGTGCACCTGGAAACCGGCCGCACCCACCAGATCCGGGTGCATTTCTCCGCGCTGCACCACCCGTGCTGCGGTGACCTCGTCTACGGTGCCGACCCGAAGCTGGCGAAAAGGCTTGGGCTGGAACGGCAATGGCTGCACGCGCGTTCGCTCGGCTTCGCCCACCCCGCCGACGGCAGGCGGATTGAGATCGTCAGCCCCTACCCGCCGGATCTGCAGCACGCGCTCGACGTGCTGCGCGACGAGGGCTGACTCAGCCCGGCTTTCTGGCCTCGACGAGGAGGCGTACCGAATGGGTGACGAACGGCCCTTCGGATTCGATGCGCTGGTGCAGTTCGAACAGCCGCTCGCGGTAGCGCTGCACGGTGAAGTCGGGGACCGTCCAGATCACCTTGCGCAGGAAATACACGACGGCGCCGATGTCGAAGAACTCGGCGCGCATCCGTTCCATCCGTAGATCCACGATCTGCAGGCCGGCCGCCTCGGCCTGGGCGCGCACGGCGTCCGGGTGGAACTCGGCCCATTTCTGTGGTTGCGGACCGATGAAGTGCTCGACCAGCTCGCCCATGGTGGCCGGCCCGATCTGCTGGGCGAAGTAGGTGCCGCCGGGCCGCAGCACCCGCAGGATCTCGGTCCACCAGACGGAGATCGGATGACGCGTGGTCACCAGGTCGAAGGCGGCATCGCCGAACGGCAGCGGCGGCTCGTCGGAAGTCGCGACGACCACCACGCCGAGCGGATGCAGGCGCTGGGTGGCCAGCGCGGCGTTAGGCGGCCAGGTCTCGACGGCCGCCATGGTGGGCGGGAACGGCGCCGCGCCGGACAACACCTCCCCGCCGCCGGTGTGAATGTCCAGCGCGGCCGACACCGTCGCCAACCGGTCCCGGAGCAGGCGCTGGTAACCCCACGACGGGCGTTCCTCGGTGGCCCGGCCGTCCAGCCACGAAAAATCCCAGCCCTCGACCGGGGCGGCGTCCGCCTCGGCGATCAGGTCGTCAAATGTGCGCCGCATGTCACGCATGCTAGGCGCCGCTGCCGGGCACGCGCCGATGCCGGGGACGCGCCGAGATTGCCGCCACGGTCGTGATCCCCCCATGACCGCAGCCGCCGCGGCAATCTCGGCGCAACCGCGGCAACCGCTCAGACGTTGACCTTGCCGGCGTCGGCCGTCGCGATCTCTGGAGCAAGCGGTGCGATCGCGCCGAGAATCTCGGTCACGGTCTTGGACGGCACCCCCGCGGCCGCCAGCGCGTCGGCCAAATGTCCGGCCACCAAACTGAAGTGGTGCATCGTGATCCCGCGGCCTTGGTGTACCTGCCGCATCGGGGCGCCGGCGTAGGGCTCCGGGCCGCCCAGGGCGGCGGCGAAGAACTCGACCTGTTTGCCCTTGAGGCGGTTCATGTTCGTGCCGGTGAAAAAGCCGGACAGCTGATCGTCGGCGAGCACCCGAACGTAGAAGTCCTCGACCACGACTTCGATCGCCTCGTGTCCACCGATGCGGTCATAGATGGGTGCCGGTGCCGGCTTGCGGAAGCGCGCCAGAATTTTCATGAGCACGATTGGAACATCTCGGCGTTGCTCGTCGGTAAGTGCGCGATCACGGCCGGATTGCCTTGTGTAACAAGCGGATTGCCCAACGCTGGCGGTAGTACTGGTCGGGCCGTGAGAGTGGTCGCGGTGTTACATGACCGCAATCCGCATCGGGGTGAGCCGCCGATGTCCTAGGTTGGCTTAATGATGCACGTCACATCACTCGCACAGCCCCGCAAGGCGGTCGTGGTCTACGGGCAGGCCAGTTGTGGTCGGGGGGCTCACATCATCAGGAGCGAAAGCCGATGAATCTTGGTGACTTAACGAACTTGGTGGAGAACTCGATCGGAAACCTGGTGGAAAAGCCGCTGGCTACGGTGTCTCACCTCGTCAACACCCCGAACTCGGCCGGACGGTACCGGCCGTTCTATCTGCGGAACCTGCTGGACGCGGTGCAGGGCCGCACGCTCGAGGAGGCCGTCAAGGGCAAGACCGTCCTGATCACCGGGGGATCGTCGGGCATCGGTGAGGCCGCCGCGAAGAAGATCGCCGAGGCCGGGGGGACCGTGGCGCTGGTCGCCCGCACCCGGGAGAATCTGGAGAAGGTCGCCGACGAGATCCGCGGCGACGGCGGCACCGCCGAGGTGTATCCCTGCGACCTGTCCGACATGGACGCGATCGCGGCCATGGCCGACCAGGTGCTCAGCGACGTCGGCGGCGTCGACATCCTGGTCAACAACGCCGGGCGGTCGATCCGGCGCTCACTCGAGCTGTCCTACGACCGCATTCACGACTATCAGCGGACCATGCAGCTGAACTACCTGGGCGCGGTCCAGCTGATCCTCAAGTTCATCCCCGGGATGCGCGAGCGCGGACACGGGCACATCGTCAACGTCTCCTCGGTGGGCGTGCAGACCCGCGCGCCGCGCTTCGGCGCCTACATCGCCAGCAAGGCCGCGCTGGACAGCCTGTGCGACTCGCTGCAGGCCGAGACCGTCAACGACGGCGTCAAGTTCACCACGGTGCACATGGCTTTGGTGCGCACCCCGATGATCAGCCCGACCACGCTCTACGACAAGTTCCCGGCGCTGACGCCGGACCAGGCGGCCGGGGTGATCGCGGACGCGATCGTGCACCGGCCCCGCCGGGCCAGCTCGCCGTTCGGGCAGTTCGCCGCCGTCGCCGATGCGGTCAACCCGGCGGTGATGGATCGGGTGCGCAATCGGGCGTTCGCCATGTTCGGCGACTCGAGCGCCGCAAAGGGCGATGAGAAGTCAAGCGACACAACGGAATTCGACAGACGCAGCGAGAACTTCGTGCGGGCGACCCGAGGGATACATTGGTGACACCATGAGCCTTCCAAAACCTGACATTCAAACCACCGTTGTCATCACGGGCGCGTCGTCCGGCATCGGCGCCGAACTGGCTCGCGGGCTGGCCCGTCGTGGCTTCCCGCTGTTGCTCGTCGCGCGGCGCCGCGAGCGCCTCGACGAGTTGGCCAACGAGGTCGGCCAGGAGTACTCGGTCGCCATCGAGGTGCTGCCGCTGGACCTCGGCGACAGCAAGGGCCGCGGCAAATTGGCGGACCGGTTGCGCAGCGAGCCGATCGCCGGCCTGTGCAACAGCGCAGGTTTCGGGACCAGCGGGGTGTTTCACGAGCTGCCGCTGGAGCGCGAGAGCGAAGAGGTCACCCTCAATGCGCTGGCGTTGATGGAACTGACCCACGCGACGTTGCCGGGCATGGTCAAGCGCGGTGCCGGCGCGGTGATGAACATCGCGTCCATCGCGGGGTTTCAGCCGGTTCCGTTCATGGCGGTGTACTCGGCCACCAAGGCTTTCGTGCAGACGTTCTCCGAAGCGGTGCACGAGGAGTTACACGGGACCGGCGTGTCGGTCACCTGTCTGTGCCCGGGGCCGGTGCCGACGGAGTGGGCCGAGATCGCCAATGCCGAGCGGTTCAGCATCCCCATTGCGCAGGTGTCGCCGCGCGACGTGGCCGAGGCGGCCATCGGCGGCATGCTGTCCGGCCGGCGGACGGTGGTGCCCGGCGTGGTGCCCAAGGTGGTCAGCACCGGCGGCCGGTTCGCGCCGCGCAGCCTGCTTTTGCCCGGCATTCGGATCGGCAACCGATTCCGCGGCGGGCCCAAGAAGTAATCTTTCGCCGAGCTGGGGGCACCTCCCGCTTGCGGACGTCACGCTAGCGTGGCATCGAGCACCCAGCGTCACGCCAGCGTGGCGGTCGGGGAGTGAGCAAGGAGGATTCGCGTGGCCGCTGTGGACCTGACCGCCGACGTCCCGATGACCCCGCAAGACATGTGGGACCACGTCTCCGACCTGTCGGACCTGGGCGACTGGCTGATCATGCACGAGGGATGGCGCGGCGAACTGCCCGACGAGATCGCCGAGGGCACCCAGATCGTCGGCGTGGCGCGGGCCAAGGGACTGCGCAACCGGGTGACTTGGACGGTCACCACGTGGGACCCGCCGCACGAGATGGCGATGTCAGGGTCCGGCAAGGGCGGGGCGAAATACGCCGTCACCCTCAGCGTGCGGCCCACCGCGGAGGGGTCGACGCTGGGTCTGCGCCTCGAACTGGGCGGACGGCCGCTGTTCGGTCCGGTGGGCTCGGCGGCGGCGCGCGCCGTCAAGGGCGACGTCGCGAAGTCACTGCAGAACTTCGTCGAGTTGTACGGATAAACCGGTTCGTGGCGATCGCAAGCGCGGCGAAGCCGGGCGCGGCGGGTCGCCACCAATAAACACAGACACACGCCGCGACACGCCGAACTCGTGTCGGTCCGCGGTCATAGACTGGCGTCCCTATGAACCACTCGTCCTTCGTGCACCTGCACAACCACACCGAGTATTCGATGTTGGACGGTGCCGCGAAGATCGCGCCGATGCTGGCCGAGGTGGACCGGCTGCAAATGCCCGCGGTCGGGATGACCGACCACGGAAACATGTTCGGCGCCAGCGAGTTCTACAACGCGGCGACCAAGGCCGGGATCAAGCCGATCATCGGCGTCGAGGCCTACATCGCGCCGGCCTCGCGCTTCGACACGCGGCGCATCCTGTGGGGCGACCCGGGCCAGAAGTCGGACGACGTGTCGGGCAGCGGCTCCTACACGCACATGACGATGGTGGCCGAGAACGCCACCGGCCTGCGCAACCTGTTCAAGCTGTCCTCGCTGGCGTCGTTCGAGGGTCAGCTCGGCAAGTGGTCGCGGATGGACGCCGAGATCATCGCCGAACACGCCGAGGGCATCATCGCCACCACCGGCTGCCCGTCGGGTGAGGTGCAGACCCGGCTGCGGCTGGGCCATGAGCGCGAGGCGCTGGAGTCGGCCGCCAAGTGGCGCGAGATCTTCGGCGCCGACAACTACTTCCTGGAGCTGATGGACCACGGGCTGTCCATCGAGACGCGGGTCCGCGACGGGCTGCTGGAGATCGGCCGCAAGCTGGGCATTCCGCCGCTGGCCACCAACGACTGCCACTACGTCACCCGCGACGCCGCCCACAACCACGAGGCGCTGCTGTGCGTGCAGACCGGCAAGACGCTCTCGGACCCCAACCGGTTCAAGTTCGACGGCGACGGCTACTACCTGAAGTCGGCCGCCGAGATGCGACAGATCTGGGACGGCGAGGTCCCCGGTGCCTGCGACTCGACCCTGCTGATCGCCGAGCGGGTGCAGTCCTACGACGAGGTGTGGGCGCCGCGCGACCGGATGCCGATCTTCCCGGTGCCCGAGGGTCACGACCAGGCGAGCTGGCTGCACCACGAGGTGCTGGCCGGGTTGGCGCGCCGCTTTCCGTCCGGTGTCGGCCAGGACTACATCGACCGGGCCGAGTACGAGATCAAGGTCATCTGCGACAAGGGCTTCCCGTCCTACTTCCTGATCGTCGCCGACCTGATCAACTACGCGCGGTCGGTCGACATCCGGGTGGGGCCGGGGCGTGGCTCGGCGGCGGGCTCGCTGGTGGCCTACGCGCTGGGCATCACCAACATCGACCCGATCCCGCACGGTCTGCTGTTCGAGCGCTTCCTCAACCCGGAACGCCCGTCGGCGCCCGACATCGACATCGACTTCGACGACCGTCGTCGCGGCGAGATGGTGCGCTACGCCGCCGAGAAGTGGGGCTCCGACCGCGTCGCCCAGGTCATCACCTTCGGCACCATCAAAACCAAAGCGGCGCTGAAGGATTCGGCCCGCATCCACTATGGCCAGCCCGGCTTCGCGATCGCCGACCGGATCACCAAGGCGCTACCGCCGCCGATCATGGCCAAGGACATTCCGCTGTCGGGCATCACCGACCCTGGCCATGAGCGGTTCAAGGAGGCCGCCGAGGTCCGCGGCCTGATCGAAACGGACCCGGACGTGCGCACCATCTACCAGACCGCGCGCGGCCTGGAGGGCCTTATCCGCAACGCCGGTGTGCACGCGTGCGCGGTGATCATGAGCAGCGAGCCGCTGACCGAGGCCATTCCGCTGTGGAAGCGGCCCCAGGACGGCGCGATCATCACCGGCTGGGACTACCCGTCGTGCGAGGCCATCGGCCTGCTGAAGATGGACTTCCTGGGCCTGCGAAACCTGACGATCATCGGCGACGCCCTGGAGAACATCAAGAGCAACAGGGGAATCGACCTCGACCTGGAATCGGTGCCGCTGGACGACAAGCCCACCTATGAGCTGCTCGGCCGCGGCGACACCCTGGGCGTGTTCCAGCTCGACGGTGGGCCGATGCGAGATCTGTTGCGCCGCATGCAGCCCACCGAGTTCAACGACATCGTCGCGGTGCTGGCGCTGTACCGGCCCGGGCCGATGGGCATGAACGCGCACAACGACTACGCGGACCGCAAGAACGGTCGTCAGGCGGTCAAGCCGATCCACCCCGAGCTCGAGGAGCCGCTGCGCGAGATCCTGGCCGAAACCCACGGGTTGATCGTCTACCAAGAGCAGATCATGTTCATCGCCCAGAAGGTCGCCTCCTACACGATGGGCAAGGCCGACGCGCTGCGTAAGGCGATGGGTAAGAAGAAGCTCGAGGTGCTCGAGGCCGAGTACAAGGGCTTCTACGAGGGCATGACCGCCAACGGCTTCTCCGAAAAAGCGGTGAAAGCGTTGTGGGACACCATTCTTCCGTTCGCCGGTTATGCGTTCAACAAGTCGCACGCGGCCGGCTACGGCCTGGTCTCCTACTGGACCGCCTACCTCAAGGCCAACTATCCGGCCGAGTACATGGCCGGCCTGCTGACGTCGGTGGGCGACGACAAGGACAAGGCGGCCGTCTACCTGGCCGACTGCAGAAAGCTCGGCATCACCGTGCTGCCGCCGGACGTCAACGAGTCGCTGGTGAACTTCGCCTCGGTGGGGCGCGACATCCGGTTCGGGCTCGGCGCGGTGCGCAACGTCGGCGCCAACGTGGTCGGCTCGCTGATCGGCACCCGCAACGGCAAAGGCAAATTCACCGACTTTTCGGACTACCTGAACAAGATCGACGTCGCGGCCTGCAACAAGAAGGTCACCGAGTCGCTGATCAAGGCGGGGGCATTCGATTCGCTGGGTCACGCCCGTAAGGGTCTGTTCCTGGTGCATACCGACGCGGTCGACTCGGTGCTGGGCACCAAGAAGGCCGAGGCGATGGGCCAGTTCGACCTGTTCGGCGGCGGGGAAGACGGGGTCGGCTGCGACTCCGTGTTCAACATCAAGGTGCCCGACGACGAGTGGGAGGACAAGCACAAGCTCGCCCTGGAGCGAGAGATGCTGGGCCTGTACGTGTCCGGGCATCCGCTCAACCAGGTGGCGCACCTGTTGACCGCTCAGGTCGACACCCAGATCCCGGCCATCCTCGACGGTGATGTCCCCAACGACGCCCAGGTGCGGGTCGGGGGCATCCTCGCGTCGGTCAACCGGCGGGTCAACAAGAACGGGATGCCTTGGGCGTCAGCTCAATTGGAGGACCTCACCGGTGGGATCGAGGTGATGTTTTTCCCACAGGCGTACTCCGTGTACGGGGCCGAGATCGCCGACGACGCCGTGGTGCTGATCAAGGCCAAGGTATCGCTGCGCGACGACCGCGTCGCGCTGATCGCCAATGAACTTGTGGTGCCGGACTTTTCCAATGCGCAGCCGAACCGGCCGCTGGCGGTCAGCCTGCCGACACGGCAGTGCACCATCGACAAGGTCACCGCGCTCAAGCAGGTGCTGGCTCGTCATCCCGGCACGGCACAGGTGCATCTGCGGCTGATCAGCGGGGACCGGATCACCACCCTGGAACTGGATGCCTCCCTTCGGGTTACGCCGTCGCCGGCGCTGATGGGGGACCTCAAGGCGTTGCTCGGCCCGGGCTGCCTGGGCGGGTAGACGCCGGCGCGCCCTCCGCCGCTCCTCCGCGAGTGTGAAGTTAGTTTCACACTCGCGCTCGAATGTGAAACTAACTTCACGTTCGACCCCGAACCGCTAACCGGCCAATCGCAACGCGGCCTGGTGATCGTGGGTCGGGATGATTGTGACCGCATGCCGCGCCAGGTGCAGGCGCTGCAGGGTCTTGAAGGTCTCGTCACGATCCTCGTCCACCAAATTGCCTGGATAGCTTGACTTCTGCCGGATCTTGTCGATCTGCAAGTAGTGCCAGGCGGCGTCGCCCGCGATCAGGATCCATCCTCGTGCGGTGTGGGCGAGCACCCCGACGCTGCCCGGGGTGTGCCCGGCAAGGTCGACCAGCAGCACCGAGTGGTCGCCGAAGAGGTCATGGCTGGCGGTGAAGGTCAGCACCGGCGGACCGTCCAGGTCGTATTCGTTGACGGGCCGGTCGCGCAGCGAATCGCGCACGCCGCCGACGGGAGCGACGCCACCCGAGCCGATCCAGCTGTGCTCGCGGCGGTGCAGGTGCACGGGGAGGCCCGGTAGATCCAGCAGACCTGACACATGGTCCCAGTGCGCGTGGGTGGGAAGCGCGAAATCCAGGCGAGCGTCGGGCAGGCCGTTCAGTGCGGTGCGGGTGGGGATCGTGCCGGCCGGCGGGCGGACCGCCACCCGCAGCACGGCGGGCAGCTGGGCGATCGCTCGTCGCTCGACGTCGCCGCAGACCGCGGGGTCTACGATGAACGTCGCCGCCGGGTGGGTGACGACGAACGACGTGAGCGAGTTCTCGATGCGCGCCGGGGTGAAGGCGCCCTCCACGATGGCGGCGGTCGGCACCGGGCGCGGCAGTTGGGGCAGCGCCGTCACCGTCACGGTGCGGCCGGGATCCGGCAGGCCCGCGTCGACGACGCTGCGCAGGAACCGCTCGTCGGGCCGCCTAGGGCGCACCATGCCCAGCACCAATCCCGCTGCCGCACCGCAGCATTGGCGCAAGCCGGGGGAGCGGACGGGGTCCGACGTCGTGGTGCGCGTCATGGCAGCTCCACCCGCACGATGACGCTGTCCGGCCACACGCCGCGATCGCGGGCGCGCCGCAGCTTCTCTCGCGCGCACAGGTCTTGGTGCACGTTGGTCACGCCGGGAAGCTTGATCAGCGGGAGAATGTTCCACTGCCAGCCGTAGCGCCGGTGCAGCACGCGGTTGGCGCGGGCGGCCGCGGCGCCGGACAGCACCGTGGCGCGGCCGGCCACCGTCGTCGCGCCGGGGTGCACCTGGCCCCGGTAGTCGCACGGGACGAGTTCGACGCCACGGCGCGCGGCCAGCCGCCTGGTCTTCGGGCCGACCTTGGTCCGGAACAACACGCCGCCGTCGTCGTCGAACGCGAACCAGATCGGGGTGCCGACGGGCGTGCCGTCGCGGCGGAATGATCGCAGCAGGGCATAGCGAGAACGGTTGAGTTCGGCGTATCGGGGGATGGTCATGACGCCAGTCAATGACTTAGAGTTGGCTCTAAGTCAAGCATCCAATTCTCGGGAGATTGCGATGGCGCCAAGCCTGACGATCGGGGAGGTGGCGCGCCAGGCCGGGGTGGCCGCGACGGCGTTGCGTTACTACGAGCAGATCGGCCTGGTGCCCGAGCCGGCGCGGCTGGGCGGCCAGCGCCGCTACGACGACTCGATTCTGGCCCGCCTCGAGGTGATCGCGCTGTGCAAGTCCGCCGGGTTCTCGCTGGAGGAGATCCAGCTGCTGTTCGCCGACGACGCTCCCGGACGGCCGGTCAGCCGCGCCCTGGCCGAGGCCAAACTGGCCGAGATCGACGCGCACATGGAGTCGCTGGCGCGCGCCCGCGCCGTCATCGAGTGGGGGATGCGCTGCACATGTCCCTCCATTGACGCCTGTACCTGCGGCATTCATCCACCCCACGTCGACAAGGAGTCCGCATGACCCATCCCATCGCGGTGCAGAACTTCTCCCACGTCTGCATCGGCGTCTCCGACATCGAGGCCTCCCTGGCGTTCTACACCGCGGTGCTGGGCATGGACGTGGTGTTCGACGTCGAACTCGAGGGCGCGGGACTGGATTCGGTCACCGGCGGTGCCGCCCAGCGGGGCCGCATGATCGGCGGGCTGATCGGGACGGCGATGGTGGAGCTGTTGTCGTTGGGCGTGGTGCCCGAGTGCCCGAGCGGACCGCACCTGGGCTACACCAACATGTCGTTTCGCGTCGACGATCTCGACGCCGCCTACGAGACGGTGACGCGCGAGCACCCCGGCGTCCGCGCCGAGCCGCCCGTCGACATCGGCGGCGTGCGGATGTTCTTCGTCTATGACCCCGACGGGACGCCGATCGAGCTGGTGGAACTGCCCGGCGGCGCGACGAGCACGGTGCAACTCTGGCGTCCCGGGTCGTGAACGTGCGAACTGGACGTAGGCTCACGAAGGCAGGGCTGATGTCGCGCCGCCGAGGAGGACGGAAATGACGACAGCGCAGGATCCGGTCACCTTCTGCGAGGCTTTCCAGCGCACCGCGTCGGTCGATCCGGAGGCCGTCGCGCTCCGGACGCCCGGCGACACCCAGGTGTTGACGTGGCGAGAGCTCGCGACGCAGGTGCGCAAGGTCGCCGCCGGCCTGGCCGGCCTGGGGGTCCGGCGGGGCGACACGGTGTCGCTGATGATGGCCAACCGAATCGAGTTCTACCCGTTCGAGATCGGCGCCCAACACCTCGGGGCCACATCGTTTTCGGTGTACAACACGCTGCCGGCCGAGCAGCTGACGTACCTGTTCGACAACGCCGGCACCAAGGTCGCGATCTGCGAGGAGCAGTACGTCGACCGCATTCGCGCCAGCGGTGCGCCAATCGAGCACATCGTCTGCATCGACGGTACGCCGCCCGGCACCCTCTCCGTGGACGACCTGTATGGCGCCGCGCAAACGGATTTCGACTTCGAGGCGACCTGGCGGGCGGTGCGGCCCGAGGACGTCATCACCCTCATCTACACCTCCGGGACGACCGGCAATCCCAAGGGGGTGGAGATGACGCACGCCAGTCTGCTGTTCGAGGCGTACGGACTCGACGCCGTGCTGGGCAGCCGGTTCGGCGATCGGACCACGTCGTACCTGCCGTCGGCCCACATTGCCGACCGGATGATGGCCCTGTATCCCCTCGAGGTGTTCGGCACCCAGGTGACTCCCGTGGCTGACGCGCGTGCCGTTGCCGCGGCCCTGCCCGACGTGCGGCCCACGGTCTGGGGGGCCGTGCCGCGAGTGTGGGAGAAGCTCAAGGCCGCAATCGAATTCGTTGTCGCCAACGAAGCCGACGAGACAAAGCGCCAGGCGTTGCGCTGGGCGCTGTCGGTGGCCGGCAAGCGCGCCGACGCTCTGGTGGCCGGCCGTGAGATCTCGGAGGAGCTGGCCGCCGAATGGGCCCAAGCCGACGAGCTGGTGTTGTCGAAGCTGCGCGAGCGGCTCGGGTTCGGCGAATTGCGCTGGGCGGTGTCCGGCGCGGCGCCGATCCCCAAGGAGACGCTGGCGTTCTTTGTCGGGATCGGGATCCCGATCAGCGAGGTTTGGGGCATGTCGGAGCTGAGTTGCGCTGCCAGCGTGGCACATCCGGACGACACGCGGCTGGGCACGGTCGGCAAGCTGCTTCCCGGCCTCGAGGGCAAAGTCGCCGAGGACGGCGAATATCTGATCCGCGGTCCGCTGGTGATGAAGGGCTACCGCAAGGAACCCGCGAAGACCGCCGAGGCGATCGACGCCGACGGCTGGCTGCACACCGGCGACATCATCGAGGTCGACGCCGAGGGTTACCTGCGCATCGTCGACCGCAAGAAGGAGCTGATCATCAATGCGGCCGGAAAGAACATGTCGCCGGCCAATATCGAGAACGCCATCCTGGCTTCCTGCCCCATGGTCGGGGTGATGATCACCATCGGTGAGGGACGGCCGTACAACACCGCGCTGATGGTCTTCGACGCCGACTCCGTCGGCCCGTATGCGGCCCAGCGCGGGTTGACCGACGCCTCGCCCGCGGCCCTGGCGGCTGACCCGGAGGTGGTCGCGGAGATCGCGGCCGGGGTTGCGGCGGGCAACGACAAACTCTCCCGGGTTGAACAGATCAAGCGGTTCCGCATCCTGCCCACCGTGTGGGAGCCCGGCGGTGACGAGATCACGCTGACGATGAAGCTCAAACGCAAGCCGATCATGGCGAAATACGCCGACGAGATCGAGCAGCTTTATGCACCCGAACCGCATCCGGAGGTGCACGAGCCCGCCGAAGCCGCCAAGGTGCAGCCGGTATGAGCGGGGGACCGGCGGCGACCGCCCGGGAAATAGGCCGGCTGGGGGTGCGAAAGCTGTTGCAGCGCACCGGTATGTTCGAGGAATCGGCGTCACCGCTGTCGACGGATCCGGCCGAGGTCGTCGAATTGTTGAGCGCCCCATGGTATGACGACCGGCTGGTCGAGTTGGCCCGCCAGCTCGGGCGTGAGCCGGATAGCGTGCGTGCCGAGGCCGCCTGCTACCTGCGCGAAATGGCGCCCTCGCTCGACGAGCGGGCCGTGAAGGCGTGGCGCAGCTTCAGTTGTTGGCTGATGCGTGCCTACGATGTGCTGACCGATGAGGACCAGATCGCGCACCTGCGCAAGCTGGACCGCAAAGCCACGCTGGCGTTTGCCTTTTCGCATCGCTCCTATCTCGATGGGCTGTTGCTGCCCGAGGTGATCCAGGCCAATCGGTTGTCGCCCGCGCTCACCTTCGGTGGCGCCAACCTGAACTTCTTTCCGATGGGCGCCTGGGCCAAACGCACCGGAACCATTTTCATCCGGCGGCAGACCAAGGACCTTCCCGTCTACCGTTTCGTGCTGCGGGCCTATGCGGCGCAGCTGGTGCAAAACCACGCCAATTTGACCTGGTCGATCGAAGGCGGCCGGACCAGGACGGGCAAGCTGCGGCCGCCGGTGTTCGGAATCCTGCGCTACATCAGCGATGCCGTCGACGAAATCGAGGGCCCCGAGGTGTATTTGGTGCCGACCTCGATCGTGTACGACCAACTGCACGAGGTGGAGGCCATGACCACCGAGGCTTACGGTGCGACCAAGCGGCCCGAAGACTTTCGCTTCCTGGTCCGCTTGGCGCGACAGCAAGGCGAGCGGCTCGGCCGCGCCTACCTCGATTTCGGTGAACCGCTGCCGTTGCGCAAGCGGCTCGAGGAGTTGCGCGCCGAGGAGGCCGGCACGGGCACTGAGATCGAACGGATCGCCCTGGACGTCGAGCACCGCATCAACCGAGCCACGCCGGTCACCCCGACGGCGGTGGTGAGCCTGGCGCTGCTGGGCGCCGATCGCTCACTGTCCATCAGCGAGGTGCTGGCCACCGTGCGGCCGTTGGCCAGCTACATCGCGGCGCGCAACTGGGCGGTGGCCGGCGCAGCCGACCTGACGAATCGCTCGACCATCCGCTGGACCCTGCACCAGCTGGTCGCCTCCGGCGTCGTCAGCGTGTACGACGCCGGCACCGAACCGGTCTGGGGCATCGGGGCGGAGCAGCACCTGGTCGCCGCGTTCTACCGCAACGCCGCCATTCATATCGTGGTCGACCGGGCGATCGCCGAGACTGCATTGCTGGCGGCCATAGAGGACGCCGAGGGTTCGGTGGACGGATTGGTGCAACCGACGGCTGTGCGCGATGAGGCGCTGAGCCTGCGCGAGTTGCTCAAATTCGAGTTCTTGTTCTCGGCGCGCGCGCAGTTCGAGAAGGAACTCGCCGACGAGGTGCGCCTGCTCGGGCGGGTCGATGACACCAGCAAGGCGGCCGGCGCGGCCGACGTGCGCGGGCTGCTGGAGAAGGCCGACGTCTTGCTGGCGCACCTCGTGCTGCGCCCGTTCCTGGACGCCTACCACATCGTCGCCGACCGCCTCGCCGCCTACGACGACGAATCATTCGACGAGAACGCTTTTCTGGCCGAGTGCCTCGAGGTGGGCAAGCAGTGGGAGCTGCAACGCAGGATCGCCAGCGCCGAATCGAGGTCGATGGAGTTGTTCAAGACGGCGCTGCGCCTGGCACGGCATCGCGAGTTGGTGGGCGGCGTCGAGGACCTGGATATCGCCCGGCGGCGTCGCGAGTTCGCCGACGAGATCGCGGCGGCTGTCCGGCGGGTCAACACCATTGCGGAGCTGGCCGGATCGCGCTGAGACGCTGTTTGCCGACGAGCGGCGGGGTTCACGGACCGTTAACGTTTGGTCGCGATAGTGCGTTGGCGAGTGATGGTCGGCATAGGCCGGTGGAGCGAGGATGTGATGAGCGAGAAATCCGGTGGGCAGTCCCGCCCGCTGATCGGCTATGTCACCCACGAGATCGCGCCCCCGATCGGCCCCGCGCCGATAGGCCGGACGTGGATGTCCGAGATTCGGCAGGGCTGGCCGCACCGGTGCCTGCCGATGCTGATCGCCAACCAGAGCGGCTGGGAGGTGCGCAACCGCAGCGCGTTCACCGCGACCTGGATGGGCGGCAACGACCGCGCGAACCTGATGATCGCGCCCGACACCCGCGAGAGCGGTCAGTTCCTGCCCTCCAGCCACTTCGGCTACGGCATCCTGACCTGGCACCTGCCGATGCTGTTTCGCACCCCGCCCGGCTACAACCTGCTTGTCCGTGGGCCGGCCAACCATCCGAAGGATGCCATCTCGCCGCTGGAGGGCATCGTCGAAACCGATTGGTCCAGCTCGAGTTTCAGCATGAACTGGAAGTTCACCCGCGAATTCATGCCGGTGCGATTCGAGGTCGACGAGCCGATCTGCATGATCGTGCCGCAACGGAGGGCCGAGCTCGAGGAGTTCGCACCCGAGCTCAGGCCCATCGAATCCGACGAGGAGCTGTACGCAAAGCACGAGCACTTCCTCGGTTCACGTGGCGCGCTGGGCCGCGAACAGGAAGCCGCGGAGAACGAGAAGGCGCCCTGGCAAGGCGATTACACGCGGGGCCGGCACAGCGACGGCGAGCCCGGTGCGGAAGACCACCAAACCCGCCGTCGCTTGCGGTCGTTCGCTACGCATCGGCCCGAGAACGGGGGCTAGGACGAAATCACCTCGCGGGCAGGGTAACCGCCGCGGTTCGTGATGTTCATGACCGCGGCGGCCGCCTGCGCCGACGCGCCCGCCCACGCGATGTAGCCGTCGGGGCGCACCAGCACGGCCGGCCCGCCGTCGGCCCGCTCGGCCTGCAACGTCCCGGGTGTCTCAACCGGGGCGGCGCCGTATTCGCGGATGAGGACGAAGCCGCCGCCGCGCTGCAGGTGCGTCAGCCGCCCCTCGACGAGGGGGATCGCATCGGCGCGGGTGCCGACCAGGCCGCGCCGGCCGTAACGCAACGTCGTGCCCGCGAAGCTGCCCCCGACGAAATCCTGCACGGCAGCAATCCGAAACAGGTTGGGCACCAGCAGATTACGCAGCCAGATCGCGGGCCGTCGATGCAGCGTCGCGCCGCGGGCGACCATGCCGGACTGCAACAGCACCCGCTTGCCGATCGGGTGGCGTTCGTCCTGGTAGGTGTCCAGCAGCCCATCGTCGGCGCCGCCGAGCACGGCGTCGAGCTTCCAGGCCAGGTTCGCCGCGTCCTGGATACCGGTGTTCATGCCCTGGCCGCCCATGGGGGAGTGCACGTGCGCGGCGTCGCCGGCCAGGAATACCCGCCCGTGCCGGTACTGCGCGACTTGCCTTTCGTCGCAATGGAATCGCGACTTCCAGCCGATCTCGATCACACCGAAGTCGGTCCCCATGGCGCGGCCCAGGACGTCGACGATCTCGTCGTCGTCGACGGGCGCGCTGTCGGGCAGCTGATGGTCGCGGTCCCATACCAGAGCCCGGTACCACGATCCGTCCTCGTCGTGACGGTTGTACGGGGCCAAGAAGCCCAGCACGTCAGCGGTGGTGCCCACCACCAACCCGTTGGCCGACGGGCGGTGCGCCAGCTTGACGTCGGCCAGCATGAGCGAGGTCAGCACCGTCTTGCCGGGAAAGCGGGCGCCCAGCAGCGTTCGGACGGTGCTGTGCGCGCCGTCGGCGCCGATCACGTAGCGCGCCCGCCACGTCTGGCGGTGCGCGGGGTCGTCGTCGCCCTTGGGGCGGGCGGTGACGGTGACGCCGTCGGCATCCTGCTCGAGTGCCATCACCTCGACGCCGCGCCGTATCTCGGCCCCTTCGGACACCGCGTAGCGGCGCAGTGCCGTGTCGACGTTGGTCTGCGGGGTGACCAAGACGAGGGGGTAGGCCGAGTCGAGGCGGGTCAGGTCGAGGCGGGCCTTGGCGAACAGCGTGACGTCCGGTCCGCGCTGGCCTTGCGCCAGCAGTTCGTCGGCGGCGTCACGCGCGTCGAGGAGCTCCAGCGTCCGGGGCATGACGGCGAACGCGCGGCTGGTCGTGTTCTCGGCGGGCCAGCGCTCCAGCACGGTCACCGCCCGCCCGGCGCGGGCCAGGTCACCGGCGGCGGTCAGGCCCGTGGGGCCCGCGCCCACCACCAGGACGTCGACGTCGCGAACAGGGGTTGTGTTCATCGGATCGCTCCTTCCGGTTCGGGGTACCAGCGACGAATGTCGCCGGGGGTGGCTTGGGCTGTGCGGTTGAAGACGAATCGGCAGCCGGGCTGGGTCGCGTGCGCCATGTTGACGATCGACTCGAACAGCTGGGTGTTGCCGGCGACCAGGCGAATTCCGGCGCCGATCAGCACCGCGTCGTAGCGCTTGGCGCGCAGCCACTCGCCGGCCTTCGCGGCGCCGGGGGCGCCGAAGTCGATCAGGCAGTTGTCGACCTGGTAGCCCGCGGCGCGCAGCCCCGCGACATTGTCGTCGTTGGCGGCCCGCAGCAGCTCCTTGGACAGGCCCGCGAACTGGGCGAACTCCGGTGACGAGTAGTCGATCACCTCGGGATCGAGCCCGATCTGGATGACGGTCACGGTCATGTCCGGCCCCCTCGATGAACCGATTCAACAACTGTTGAAATCAACGTAAGCCCATGTAGTAGCGATGTCAACAGTTGTTGAACTACAATTTTCGACATGCCCACCCGGGACGGCAAAGCCACCCGCGCGACAATCCTCAGTGCGGCGCGCAGCCTGTTCTCCGCCCACGGCTTCGAGCGGACCACCATCCGTTCGATCGCGGCCGAGGCCGGTGTCGATCCAGCGCTCGTCATGCATTACTTCGGCAACAAGGCCGACTTGTTCGCCGCGGTCTCCCGGCTCGACATCGCCTTCCCCGACCTCGCCGGGCTCGCCCCGGACCGCATCGCCGACGTCCTGGTGCCGTTCCTGGTACAGGTATGGGATCCGGATGGATCTTTCCTGCCGCTGCTGCGCGCTGCCGCAACCAACCGGGCCGCCGCCGACGCCCTATTGGAAGTGTTCGTCGAGAAGGTGGCGCCGGCCCTGACCACCGTCACTCCCGACCGCGCCGCTGAGCGCACCGCGATGGTGGGGTCGCAGGTGTTGGGAATCGCCATGGCGCGCAACGTTGTTGGCGTTCCGGCCCTGGTCGCGATGGACGACACGACGCTGACGGAGTGGCTGCGCCCGGTGCTCGCCCACTACCTCACCGGCTCGTTACCGTGATCGCGGGCGATCACAGCCGGGAAATCCGCGCCTAGAGTTGATGACATGCCGCTAGAAGGAGAGTACGAGCCGTCGCCATGGGATTGGTCTCGCGAGCAAGCTGACAAGTACGCCGAGTCGGGGGGGACCGAGGCCGCCGACATGAAGGGCAAGCCGATCATTTTGCTGACTACGGTCGGCGCCAGGACCGGCAAACTGCGCAAGACGCCGCTGATGCGCGTCGAGCACGATGGCGAGTACGCGGTGGTCGCCTCCCTGGGCGGGGCGCCGAAGAACCCGGTCTGGTACCACAACATCAAGAAGAACCCCCGCGTCGAGCTGCAGGACGGCTCGGTGACCCGCGATTACGACGCCCGCGAGGTCTTCGACGACGAGAAGGCCACGTGGTGGGAGCGTGCCGTCGAGGCGTGGCCGGACTACGCCGAATACCAGACCAAGACCGACCGCCAGATCCCGGTGTTCGTGCTGACCCCGGTCGGCTGAATTCCAGAGTTGGTCGGCTGTCGTGGCACCATTGACCAGTGTCCGCCGAATTGAGCCGTCCCCCGAGCGTCTCGCCGTTATCCGCGGCTGACATCGACGGCGCGGCCAAGCGGATCGCGGCGGTGGTTACGCCGACCCCGTTGCAGTTCAGCGACCGGTTGTCGGCGATCACCGGCGCGCAGGTCTACCTCAAGCGCGAGGACCTGCAGATCGTGCGCTCCTACAAGCTGCGCGGCGCCTACAACCTGTTGGTCCAGCTGTCCGAGGCGGAGCTTGCCGCGGGCGTGGTCTGCTCGTCGGCCGGCAACCACGCGCAGGGCTTCGCCTACGCGTGCCGGATGTTGCAGGTGCGCGGCCGCGTCTACGTGCCGGCCAAGACGCCCATGCAGAAGCGCGACCGGATCCGCTACCACGGCGGGGAGTTCATCGACTTGATCGTGGGTGGCGCCACCTACGACCTCGCCGCCGAGGCGGCGCAGAGCGACGTGGAAAGCACCGGCGCCATCCTGGTGCCCCCCTATGACGACCTGCGCACGATGGCGGGCCAGGGCACGATCGCCGCGGAACTGCTCGACCAGCTCGACGGCGAGCCGGATCTAGTGGTCGTCCCGGTGGGCGGCGGCGGCTGCATCGCCGGCATCACCACCTACCTGGCCGAGCGCACCGACAACACGTCGGTGCTCGGCGTCGAACCGGCCGGCGCCGCGGCGATGATGGCCGCGCTGTCCGCCGGGGAGCCGGTGACGCTGGACGTCGTCGACCAGTTCGTCGACGGCGCCGCGGTGCGGCGGGCCGGAGACCTGACCTACGCCGCCTTGGCGGCGGCCGGCGACATGGTGTCGATCACCGCCGTCGACGAAGGGGCGGTGTGCACCGCGATGCTCGACCTCTATCAGAACGAGGGCATCATCGCCGAGCCCGCGGGAGCCCTGTCGGTCGCGGGATTGCTGGACGCCGACATCGAGCCGGGCTCGACGGTGGTCTGCCTGGTCTCGGGCGGCAACAACGACGTGTCGCGCTATGGCGAAGTGCTCGAGCGCTCGCTGGTCCATCTCGGCCTCAAGCACTATTTCCTGGTCGACTTCCCGCAGGAGCCCGGCGCGCTGCGCCGCTTCCTCGACACGGTGCTCGGGCCGAACGACGACATCACCCTGTTCGAGTACGTCAAGCGCAACAACCGGGAGACCGGCGAGGCGCTGGTCGGCATCCAGTTGGGATCCTCGGCCGACCTGGACGGCCTGCTGGCCCGGATGCGCGCGACGGAACTTCACGTCGAGACGTTGAAACCGGGCTCGCCCGCCTATCGCTACCTGCTGTTCTAGGGCCTCCCCGCCGACATGCACCCACCGTCTGGACCCGGTGCCGCCGGTTTCGGGCTGGTCAGCGCTGCCACGGTAGCGTCGCTCGCACTGCTTGGGTGGGCAGCGATCTGGGTCGCTCGCCGTGGGCCGCGGTTACGGGCACTCACGGCGCGGATGTCCGACGTTCCCGCGATCGGCGAAGCGATGCGATGGGTGCGGGGGCGAATCGGTCGGTTGCCCACCAGCGAAGTCGCCGGCATCGCAGTGCTTCTCGGGCTCGCCGCGGTCGTGTCGTTGGCGGTCGGCTTCACCGAAGTGCTCGACGACGTGCTCGAGGGCGACGGCGTCGCCGGAATCGACCAGCCGACAACCGGGTGGCTTGCGGCCCACCGTGATCTATGGCTGACCAGCACCCTGCGGGTGGTCACCCACGCTGGTGGTCCCCTTCTGCTGGCGGCGGTCGCCTTGCCGATTTCCGTTGCCGCCGCCTGGCGATGCAGGTCGTGGCGGCCCCTGGTGCTTGCTCTCGTTTGTGGCGGTGGGATTCCCTTGATCCTCTTCACCGCCAAAGCCTTGGTGGGGCGGGAACGCCCGCCCGTGCCATTCGCCCTGGTCGACGCCGACGGGTATTCGTTTCCCTCCGGACACGCCACCGGCACCGCGGCGACCATGGCCATCACTGCGTGGGTCCTGACCCGCTGGCTGATCCCGTGGTGGACCGGGCGCGTGGTGGTGTGGACGGCGGCGATCGGGTCGGTGTTCCTGATCGGGTTCTCGCGCGTCTATCTCGGCGTCCATTACCTCAGCGATGTGCTCGCCGGCTGGATGCTGGGCGTGGCTTGGGCCGGCGCCGTCATGCTCGCCGGATTCTGGTGGGACAACACCACGCGGACCGGCAAACGGCAGCCGGATCCGTGACGGCTCAGAGGCGGTGCTTCCCGAGGTACCCCGGCACGGGAGTGCCGGGACTGAGGTCGTCGGCCGGCACCGGCGTTCCGGCAGACAGGCTCAGCGGCACCACACCCGCCCAATGAGGCAGCGGAACGTCCTGCGGATCGTCGGCTGGGGGGCCGCTACGCACCTTCGCCGACACCTCGACGAGATCGAGCGCGAGCACCCCCGTCGCGGCGAGCTCGCGGGCGTCGGGGGCGCGGCAGTCTTCGGCGCGCCCGGGCGCGATGTGGTCGAGCAGGCAACGCAGCGCTTGCGCCTTCTGGGCGGGATCGTCGACGACGCGCGCATCACCCATCACGACCACCGAGCGGAAGTTCACCGAGTGGTGCATCGCGGACCGGGCCAGCACCAGACCGTCGACCAAAGTGACGGTGACGCAGACCGGCAGCCCAGCCCCCGATGCGCCGGCCGCCTTGGCCGCCAGCAACGGGCCGCTGCCCGTCGAACCGTGCAGGTAGAGGGTCTCGCCGCGCCGGGCATGCGTCGTGGGCAAGACCACCGGCCGACCGTCGCTCGAGTAACCCAGATGGCAGATCAGCGCCTCGTCGAGGATGGCGTGGATGGTGTGGCGGTCGTAGTGCGCGCGCTCCCGGTAGCGGGTCGGGGTGGTGCGTGCCGTCGGCTGATATGCGGTGTCCACAGGATTGCCCTCGTATTTGTTCTAGTACATAATTAGTTGCGTGCCAGTACAAAACAGGATAACCGGAACGGGCGCTGAGTCCATAGCCGCCAGCATCGAAGCGGCGATCTCCGCCGGGGCGCTGGCACCCGGCGACGCGCTCCCGCCGGTCCGCGAGCTCGCCGGCCAACTCGGCGTCAACGCCAACACCGCCGCCGCGGCCTACCGCCTGCTGCGCCATCGCGGGGCGGTCGAGACGGCCGGCCGACGCGGCACCCGCGTGCGCCACCGCCCGGCGACCAGCCCGCGCTCGCTGCTCGGTCTGGACGTGCCCGCGGGCGTGCGTGACCTGTCGACCGGCAACCCGAACCCGGACCTGCTGCCCATCACCGGCGCCTCGCCGGCCGGCTCGGGTACCGGCCAACCGGTCCTCTACGGTGAGCAGGCCGTCTCGCCCGAGCTGGCGGAATTCGCCCGCCGCGCGCTGGCCGCGGATGGGATTCCCGCCGATCACCTGGCCGTGACCAGCGGCGCGCTGGACGGCATCGAACGCGCGCTCACCGCACACCTGCGCCCGGGCGATCGCGTCGCGGTCGAGGATCCCGGCTGGGCGAACCTGCTCGATCTCCTTGCGGCACTGGGGCTTTCGGCCGAGCCGGTGCAGGTCGACGACGACGGTCCGCTGCCCGACGACCTCGCCCGGGCGTTGGGGAGCGGGGTACGTGCCCTGGTGCTCACCAACCGCGCGCAAAACCCCACGGGCGCCGCGCTTTCGGCGGATCGGGCCGAGTCGTTGCGGGAGCTGTTGGGGCGGCGGGCCGACGACCTGCTGCTGGTCGAAGACGATCACTGCGCGGGCATTGCCGGGGTATCGCTGCGCGCCCTGGCCGGCTGCACCGCGCACTGGGCGTTCGTCCGGTCGGCGTCCAAGGCCTACGGCCCCGATCTGCGGGTGGCCGTCCTGGCCGGCGACCATCGCACCGTCGAGCGGGTGCATGGCCGGTTGCGGCTCGGACCTGGCTGGGTCAGCCACTTCCTGCAGCGGCTCGCCGTCGACTTGTGGTCCGACCCCGCGGCGGTGGCGCTGGTCGCGACGGCCGAAAGGCAGTACGCCGCCAGGCGTCAACGGCTATGTGACGCCTTGGCCGAACGCGGGCTGCCGGCGCACGGCCGCTCGGGGCTCAATGTGTGGGTGCCGGTTCCCGACGAGGCGGTCGCGGTTTCCCGGCTGCTCGGCGCGGGCTGGGCCGCGGCACCGGGCAGCCGGTTCCGGATGAACACGCCCGCGGGCATCCGCATCACGATCTCCGAGCTCGCTCTCGATGAGATCGATCCACTCGCCGGCGCGGTCGCACGCGCGGTGCACCCCGATGGCCGGGCGATCGTGTAGCGGCTCAGGCGTCCTCGTCGTCGTCGGTCGCCGCAGCGGGCCGGGGGCCGCTGCACAACGGATCGACGCCCGCAGTGGGCGCGATGTCGTGGCGCACGGTACGCCGACCCGACATCGTGTTCGCGCGAAGGCTCGGGTTGTGCAGGCAGACCCGTCGTTGACCGAATTGACTCATGGCGGCATCTTCGGGGGTAAGGCGGCGCGGCCGCCAGTCAGCTATCCACAGCCGACAGGATGGCGAACGAATGGCCCTGTAGCACAGTGCCGCCGGCGTCGGTGGTCGGCTCGTCCCAGGCCAGCACCACGTGACCGCTGACCGGGACCCGCACCGGCTCGGCTCCGAGGTTGCACACGATGTGCAACCGGCCGCGGGAGACGGTGATCCAGCGCTCGTCCTCGTTGTAGTCGACCGTGAGGTGGTCGAGCCAGGGATCCGCCATGTCGGGGTGGTTGCGCCGCAACGCGATGAGGTCCCGATACAGTCGGTGCAGCCGGGCGTGCTCGCCGGTGTCCACCTCGTTCCAGTCGAGTTTGCAGCGCGCGAACGTCTGGGGGTCCTGCGGGTCGGGGATCTCGTCGGCGTCCCAGCCGTGTTCGGCGAATTCGGCCTTGCGTCCTTCGGCGGTGGCCCTGGCCAGCTCCGGTTCGGGGTGCGAGCTGAAGAACTGGAAAGGGGTCGAGGCCGCGTATTCCTCACCCATGAAAAGCATGGCGGTATAGGGGGATCCGAGCGCGAGTGCGGCTTTGACGGCCAGCTGGCCGCCGGTCAGGTTCTGCGAAGGACGGTCGCCCAGGGCGCGATTGCCGACCTGGTCGTGCGTGCAGGTGTAGGCGACCAGCCGGGTGGCCGGGATGCCCGTTTCCTCGCTGGTGTCCAGCGGCCGCCCATGGCGGCGGCGCCGGAACGACGAGTAGGTGGCGGCGTGGTAGAAGCCGTGGCGCAGCGTCTGCGCCAGGGTGGCCAGGCTGCCGAAATCGCCGTAGTAGCCCTGACGCTCGCCGGAAACAGCGGTGTGGATGGCGTGATGAATGTCGTCGGCCCATTGCCCGGTCAGACCGTAGCCGCCCCGGTCGCGCGGGGTGATCAGCCGCGGGTCGTTCAGGTCGCTCTCGGCGATCAGCGACAGTGGCCGCCTCAATTGCTGTGCCAGCCAGTGTGTTTCGGTGGCGAGCTCCTCGAGGATGTGGATCGCGGTGGTGTCCACCAGGGCGTGGACGGCGTCCAGCCGCAGGCCGTCCGCGTGGAAATCGCGCATCCAGCGCAGCGCGCAGCCGATGATGTAGCGGCGCACCTCGTCGGAATCGGCGTCGGCGATGTTGATGCCCTCGCCCCACGGGTTGCTCGCCGACGACAGGTAGGGCCCGTACCGCGGCAGGTAATTGCCCGACGGGCCGAGGTGGTTGAAGACCGCGTCGATCAACACCCCCAAACCCTTGCCGTGGCAGGCGTCGACGAAGCGCACCAGCCCGTCGGGTCCGCCGTAGGGCTCGTGCACGCTGTACCACAGCACACCGTCGTATCCCCAACCATGCGTGCCGGCAAAGGAATTCACCGGCATCAGCTCGACGAAGTCGACGCCGAGGTCGACCAGATAGTCCAGCTTCTCGACGGCGGCGTCGAAGGTTCCGGCCTCGGTGAACGTGCCCAGGTGCAGCTCGTAGATGACGGCGCCCTCGACCGCGCGGCCGGCCCACCCGCCGTCGGTCCATGTCGCGGCGGCCGGGTCCCACAATTGCGAGCGGGCGTGCACGCCGTCGGGCTGGCGGGGCGAGCGCGGGTCGGGCAGCACGGTGGGGTCGTCGTCGAGCAGGTAGCCATAGCGGGCGTCCGGCGCGGTATCGACGGTCGTGTGCCACCAACCACTTGCAGAGCGGGTCATGGCGTGCACCTGGCCCTCGACGTCGAGTCGAACCTGCGCGGGTATGGGCGCCCAGACCCGGAATTCAGTCATGGTGGCGCTCCAGCAGAACCACGGGCAGGTCGGCGAACAATTGGGCGGCCGACGTCGGGCCGTCGGCGATCACCCCGGTCAGGGCGTCCTTCCAGGTGCCGTCCGGCAGTGGCAAAACCGTGTTGCCCCAGCCCGTTTCGGCCAGGCGCACGGTCCAGCGGGTCACCGCCACCACGATGTCCTCGCCGCGACGGAAGGCCAGCACGTGATCGCCGGCGTCGCCGTTGGCGAGTAGCGGGACGTAGTCGCCGTGCAGGAAGGTGTCCGGGTGGTTACGGCGCACGCGAAGTGCGGTCGTGACGACCCGGATCTTCGGATGCTCCAGGGCCTGCAGGGCTGCACGGCGGGCGGCATAGTCGACGGCCCGTCGATTGTCCGGGTCGACCAGGCTGTCGTCCCACAGCTCGGTCCCCTGATACACGTCAGGAATGCCGGGCACGGTCAGCGCGAGCAGCTTCTGGGCCAGCGCGTCGCTGGCGGCGTGCGGATTCAGTTGGGCGACAAGCTCGGTCAGCTGGCCCGCCACCGGGCCGTCGAGCACGGTGTCCAGCCATTGGTGCACCGCACCCTCGAAATCGGCGTCCGGCTCGTTCCACGAGGTGTGCCAGGCCGCCTCCCGGATGGCCTTCTCGGTGTAGTTGTGCAACCGCTCGCGCAGGGCCTCGGTGACCTCACCGTTCACGGGCCACACGCCGAAGATGTTCTGCCACAAGAACTGTCCGGTCGCCGGATCGGGGGAGGGCGCGTCGATCTCCCAGCGGGCGAGGAACTCGGTCCACAACGAGGGCACCTGTGACAGCACCGAAATGCGGGCCCGCACATCCTCGCCGCGCTTGGTGTCATGGGTGGTCAGTGTGGTCATGGTCTGCGGCCACAGCCGGGCCCGGCTGGCGGCGCTGTGATGGAATTCGGCCGCGCCGACCCCGAAGCGGTGCGGTTCGCCGCCCACCTCGTTCAGCGAGACCAGCCGCGCGTCGCGGTAGAACAAGCAGTCCTCGACGGCCTTGGCGGTGACGGCGCCGCACAGCTGCTGCAGCCGGGTGGCCGGCTCCCCGCCGCGGGCCAGCGCCGCCGCCAGCACCTGCAGCGCGGGGCCCAACTGCGGTGCGGCCGCCTCGGTTTCGGCCAGCGCGGTGGGCAGCAGCGCGGCCAGGCCGGGATAGTCGCAGCGGTAGACCTCGATACGGGTGAGCAGCGCGGCCACAGCGTCGGGCAACAACGGGTGGTCGACGCCGGCCGCGGCCACGATGCTGCGGCGCAGGCGGCGTAGCTCACTGGCCAAGGTGTCGGTGGCCGAACGAATCTTGAGGTCCGCCAGCATGTCCGGCATCGCCGAGTAGTCCACGCCGGTGGATTCGACCAGCTCGGTCAGTGCCCGGGCCCCGCCCGGATCCACCAGGACGCCGCCGACTTCGCGCAGCACGTCATAACCGGTGGTGCCGCCCACCGGCAGGGTGGGCTCGAGGGCCTCGTCGACGGCCAGGATCTTCTCGATCACAATCCAGGCTTCCGGGCCGGTCAGTTCGCGCAGCCACGCCAGGTACCCGCACGGATCGGATAAGCCGTCGGGGTGGTCGATGCGGATGCCGTCGACCAGCTCGTCGGCGAACCACCGGCCGACCTCGGCATGAGTGGCGTCGAACACCGCGCGGTCCTCCTGGCGCAACCCGGCCAGCGAGGTGATCGAGAAGAAGCGGCGGTAGCCGCACACGCCGTTGCGCCAGCCGACCAGCCGGTAATGCTGGCGGTCGTGCACTTGCGCGCCGCTGCCCCCCGCGGTGCCGGGCGCGATCGGAAACGCCAGATCGCCCAGGCGCAACACGTCCCCGTCGACCGTGAGGTCGGCGGCGTCGTCGTCGGAACCCAGCACCGGCAGCACGATGCGGCCGTCGTCGTCGAGGTCCCAGTCGATGTCGAAAAACGTTGCGTATTGCGAAGATCGGCCGTTCCGCAGGACGTCCCACCACCACGGGTTCTGCCGAGGATCGTCGATACCCACATGGTTGGGCACGATGTCCACGATCAAGCCCATGCCGCGCGCTCGGGCCGCCGACGACAACCGTGCCAGGCCGTCGGCGCCGCCGAGCTCGGGGGACACCCTCGTCGGGTCGGTGACGTCGTAGCCATGGCTCGATCCCGCCGTCGCGGTCATGATCGGAGACAGGTACAGGTGCGACACCCCGAGGTCGTTCAGGTAGTCGAGCAGGTTTTCCGCGTCGGCGAAGGTGAACGCGAACCCACTCGATTCACCACGCAGTTGCAGCCGATAGGTGGAGATGACGGGTAAAGCCATGCGTCACTGCGTCTTACGCAAGACCAGCAGCGAGCGCGACGGCAGGGACACCTTCTCCTCGGCGGTCACCACCTGATCGGCTCCTTCTTTGCGCCCCGTCGGTTCGTTGGTGTCCAGTTCCACTGCCCACTCTTTCGCATAGTCGCTGTTCGGCGTCACGAAGTCCACCGGATCTTCACCGGCGTTGAAACACAACAGGAATGAGTCGTCGATGACCTGTTCACCGCGGGCGTTGGGCGCGGTGATGGCCTCGCCGTTGAGGAACACCGCGACACACTTGTGAATGCTTTCGCCCCAGTCCTCATGCGTCATCTCGCGGCTGCTTGGATTCAGCCAGGCGATGTCGCGCACCTCGTCGCCGCTGCGGATCGGTTCGCCTTCGAAGAACCGGCGCCGGCGGAACACCGGATGGCGCTTGCGCAGCGTGGTCACCCTGCGTGCGAACTCCAGCAGGTCGGCGTTCTTGTCCACCAAAGACCAGTCCATCCAAGACAATTCGGAGTCCTGGCAGTACACGTTGTTGTTGCCGTTCTGGGTGCGGCCGAACTCGTCACCGTGGGCGATCATCGGCGTGCCCTGGCTGACCATCAGGGTCGCCCAGAAGTTGCGCATCTGGCGGCAGCGCAGCTCGATGATGTCCGGGTCGTCGGTGGGGCCTTCGACGCCACAGTTCCACGATCGGTTGTGGCTTTCCCCGTCCCGGTTCTCCTCCCCGTTGGCCATGTTGTGTTTCTCGTTGTAGGACACCAGGTCGGCCAGCGTGAAACCGTCGTGCGCGGTGACGAAGTTGATGCTTGCGCTCGGACGCCGGCCGGTCGCCTCGTACAGGTCCGACGACCCGGTCAGCCGGGAAGCGAACTCGCCCAGGGTTGCGGGCTCGCCCCGCCAGTAGTCGCGCACAGTATCGCGATACTTCCCGTTCCACTCGGTCCACAAACCCGGGAAATTTCCGACTTGGTAGCCACCCTCGCCGACGTCCCACGGTTCGGCGATCAATTTGACCTGACTGACGATGGGATCCTGCTGCACCAGATCGAAGAACGCGCTCAATCGGTCGACGTCGTGCAGTTCGCGGGCCAGCGTGGCGGCCAGGTCGAAGCGGAAACCGTCCACGTGCATCTCTGTCACCCAGTACCGCAGCGAGTCCATGATCAGCTGCAGCACGTGCGGGTGGCGCGGATTCAGGCTGTTGCCGGTGCCGGTGTAGTCCTTGTACAGGCGCAGGTCGGTGTCGACCAGCCGGTAGTACGCGGCGTTGTCGATGCCGCGGAAATTGATGGTCGGCCCGAGGTGGTTGCCCTCGGCAGTGTGGTTGTAGACCACGTCGAGGATCACTTCGATGCCGGCTTCGTGAAAGCTGCGCACCATAGACTTGAACTCGGCGACGCTGGACGTTCGGTTGGCCGCGTATTGGTTGTGCGGCGCGAAATACCCGAAAGTGTTGTAGCCCCAGTAGTTTCGCAGCCCCAGATCCAGCAGTCGCGAGTCGTGCATGAACTGATGCACGGGCATGAGTTCGATGGCCGTGACCCCTAGCGACTTGAGGTGGTCGATGATCGCCGGGTGGGCCAGCCCGGCATAGGTGCCCCGAAGCTCCTCGGGAACGCTGGGATGGGTTTGCGTCATCCCCTTGACATGGGCTTCGTAGATGACGGTTTCGTGATAGGGCGTCAGCGGTGCGCGGTCGGATCCCCAGTCGAAGAACGGATTGCTCACCACGCTGGTCATGGTGTGGCCCAGCGAATCGACCATCGGGGGAATGCCCGGATCGGCTCCATCGGCGTTGGGTCCGTCCGGGTCGACCGCCTTCATGTCGTAGGAGAACAGCGCCTGGCCGAAAGTGAAGTCGCCGTGAAAAGCCTTGCCGTACGGGTCCAGCAGCAGCTTGCTGGGGTCACAGCGGTGACCGGCTGCCGGGTCGAAGGGGCCGTAGACCCGATAGCCGTATTGCTGGCCGGGGTTGATGTTGGGCAGATAGGCGTGCCAGACGAATCCGTCCACCTCTTCCAAGGCAATCCGCGACTCGCCGCCGTGATGGTCGATCAAGCACAACTCGACCTTCTCGGCGATTTCGGAGAACAACGAGAAGTTGGTTCCCGCGCCGTCGTAGGAGGCGCCGAGCGGATACGGGTCACCCGGCCACACGGTGGCGAGTTTGGGTTGGTGGTTACCGCCTGCTTCTGAAGCGGGACTGTTTGTTGACACCCATCGACCTTATCCGCGCCCGGTTGCGCTCACGCGCGTTGGAGACCAGGGAGTAAGGCGGGTCACCACCAGCCCGTGGCCTCGGCGATCTGGCGGCCCAATTCGGGTGCCATGGTCCGCACGTAGGTGGGGGACAGGTGGTGGGCGCCGTGATAAATCAAGATGTTTCCCTCGACCGGGCGGCACACGTCGGCGCGGCAGATCGCGTCCGACATGTCGAGCACCTTGAGCTGCGGGAACTGCGCGACGAAGTCGAGCGTCTGGTTGCGGTCGGAGAGCATATCGGAACGCTTGATGGCGCATGACTGCGCGGTGCCGCCCCGTTTGGCCAGGCAGTCCGCCGGGTCGAACGGCTGACCGTTTTTGACCAGCCAGGGCGTGTCCCGCATGCCGAGAATGGGAATGTTGTTGTCGGACAACGTTTGCCAGATCCCGATATAGGTGGCAGGCATCACATCGCCGGCCCTGATGTTCCACGGCCGCGTGGTGGTGGTGAAGACGTAGTCGGGCCGGTCGGTGACCAGTTTGGTCATCGTTCCCTGCACCCATTCCCGGCATTGGGGATAGGGGGCGTTGTTGCCCATGATCAACGGGACCTGCTCGGTCGACAGGGGGCAACCCATCTTGAGGTACGTCACGACCTTGAAGCGGTGCAGCCTGCCCAGGACGTCCAGCGCGGGCAGCCAGTGTTCGGCATGGGACCCACCGGCGAGTGCGATGGTCCGGTCGGCGGCCACATCGCCGTAGGTGCAGGTGACCACCGCGGGGTTGACGAAGTCGCTGATGCACCCGTCCCGGGTCGAAACGGGCAGGTCCTGCTTGACCTCTAAGACCGTGGGCCGCATGGGCAGCGCGGGCACGCGCAGGTGTTCGGTGAGGGCTCGGGCACCCGGATAGTCCTGCGGGTTGAGGACGCTGAGCTCCTTGCCGGCCGACCGCAAGACCGTCACGTGCTGACGCCAGGTGAAGGACGTCGCCGTCAGGGTCACACCCAGCAACACGATGGCCGATCCCAGCGCCATGGTCGGCCGGGCCAGGCGCGTCAGCCACGGAATGGTCGGTGCCGCCGCGGCCGGCTTCGAGGACGCGCGGTAGCGCAGCGGGTCCTCGACGAGCCGATTGGTCAGATACGCCAGCACACCAGACACCAGCAGCAGAACCGCGCCTTCGACGAAGCCGGCGTGCTTGTGGCCGCTGTAGGACAGCCAGAAGATCAGCAGCGGCCAGTGCCAGAGGTACAGCGCATACGCCATGGCGCCCAACTCCACCAACGGGCGCGTCGCCAGCAGCCGATTGGGCAGCGGCAACCGACCACCCCGCAGATTGGCTCCGGCGAGGATCATCAGCATGGCGGCGCCGACCGGCACCAGGGCCCACGGGCCGGGGAACTCGTGCACGCCGTCGATCAGCGCCCCGCAGGACAGCACCGCGGCCAGCGCGACCGTGGCCGATACCGTCCGCAACCACATCGGCCAGCGGACGCGGGTGACCAGCGCGCCCACGAGTGCGCCCAGCAACAGCTCCCAACCTCGCGCGAAAGTGTTGTAGTAGGCGGCCGGCTGGTCCTGCTGATGCGCGATGATCGCGTAGCCGAACGAGGCTACCGTCAACGCGGACAGCGCCGCCACGAACACGGTGCGCAACCGGGCGCCCATCCGGCGCCCGAACAGATAGGCCAAGCCGGCGATCAACACCAGGAAGCTGACGTAGAACTGGCCCTGCACGGACATCGACCAGATGTGCTGCAGGGGGCTGACGGCTTCGCCCGCGCGCAAATAATCGGATGCGGTGTTGGCCAGCTCCCAGTTTTGGTAGTAGCCGAGGCTCGCGAGGCTTTGATCGGCAAACGTCTCCCACCGGGTCTCCGGTTGAACCAGGATGGTCAACACCGCGCACCCGGCCAGTACCACGACGAGGGCGGGAACGAGGCGTCGGGCCAGCCGGATCACCTCGGACACCGGCGACAGTGTCCCAGCGGGGTTCAGCGCGGCGCGAATCACCTTGCCGCCGAAGAAGAACCCGGACAGCGCCAGAAACACGTCCACGCCGCCCGACACCCGGCCGAACCAGATATGGAAGACCGCGACCAGCGCGATCGCAATACCGCGCAGGCCGTCGAGGTCGTACCGATAAAACCCCTCGGACCCCCCTTTGCGCACCCCCGTGACCCGCGGATCGGCGATGGCGTCCGGCGCAGGAGGCGGTGGCGGGGTCTGCATGATCGACAGTCAATTTACCGAAAACCCGCCACCGGCTCCCGACTGCTCACGGCGCGGCGGCTGCTCAGGTGGGTCGCTGAGCTTCCGCGCCGGGTTGCGGGGGAGCGGGTGGCGGGCGTCGGACGGTCGAGAACGGACCGCGAAATTACCTGGCGATGCCGGCGCCGGTCGGCTGCAGCGGCGACTGCTGGGTCGGCACCTGCTGCACCGGGGCCTGCTGGAACGGCGACTGCTGCAGCGGCGCGTGCTGGGCGGGTGCCTGCTGCAGCGGCGTCTGCTGGGCGGGCAGCTGCTGCGGTGCCTGCTGGTACGGCGACTGCTGCAGCGGGGCCTGCTGGGGTGCCTGCTGGGCGGGCAGTTGCTGAGGTGCCTGCTGCAGCGGCGCTTGCTGGGCCGGGGCGGAGGCACCGAGAACCCGGACCATGTAGGGCGTCATGCCGTTGGCGCGCACCGGCGAGACCTGCACGACGTCGCCGACCTCGAGCATCTGGTTGTTGCCCAGGTACATCGCGACGCTTTGCGTGCCCTCCGGGCCGTAGAAGATCAGATCGCCCTTGCGGGCCTGCTGCGGCACGATCTTCTGGCCGACTCGGTAGATCGCGCCCGACGAGCGCGGCAGCTTGATGCCGGCGCCGGCGTAGGCGTACTGCATCAGCCCGGAAGCGTCGAAACCGACCGTGTTGATGCCGGTGCCGGTGCCGCGGGTGGGGCCGTTGATGCCGCCACCGGCCCAGGAGAACGGCACACCGCGCTGCGAAAGACCGCGGGCGACCACCACGTCGGTGGCCTGCTGGTAGTCCATCGACCTGGCGCCCGGGTCGGCGGTCGCGATGGTGGTGGGAACCACCATCGGCGCCCCGAGCAGGGCTAAGCCGATCGCGAAGGCGTAGATGCGTTTCATGTTCATGGCCTTTCCCTGGCCTCTCCAGGCGCTCAACTGGCCTCGGCGCGGTGACTTCGCGCGTCCGCCCCGGTTCATGAACCAAAGCGAGGCCCCCACGCTGGGGCCGAACGCGGTCCATGGCACTTGCGAGTGAATCAGCGGTCGGGCCGCTCAATTCACATCAGTCACAAAAGCCACTTTGACAACAGATGGTGTTAGCCGCCAGGTCCACGCGGGATTTTTTGTCGTACCGTGACCGGATGGTGACGGGCGCGCCCAATTCCGTATGCGCAGTTGTGATTTCGGTCTCAGTCGGCTACGGATTCGCACGTCCGCCAACGGCCGGCGGCGGCGTGATCAAAGCCAGTAGCGTTCGCTGAACATCGTCAGCAGCGATCCGGCTATCGAGCTGACCATCACCAGCGCCAGCGACAGCACCGGCCAGAAGGACATGTACCAGCCCTTGAGCAGGGAAACGACCGGCCCGATGACCGCCGCGGTCATGGCCGCACCGATGCCGCCCCAGACCACCGGGTGGATATACAGGTCGAGCCCATAGGGAACCGGCCCGCAGGTCTCGTCCTCGCACACATTCGCCAAGAAGCCGAAGAGCCGCGTCGGCCAGGTCGTCGCCGTGGCCAGCACCGCGAGCAGGATCAGCAGCGCTACCGTGCAGGCGATGTCCCAGGGCGCCACCCGCACGCGCAGCACCCGAGGAGCTTCGTCCTCGTACTCGAGCAGCGGGTAGTGGGTGTCGGGGGACCAGCCTGGCCCCGGCGGCGGCCCGGCCTCGGCTCCGGGCGCTGCGCTGTCGGGCTGCTGCGGCGTGGCCATGATGTCCCATGCTTCCCGACGTCGGAGTTTTGCGCGAATCGGCTGCTTTACCCTCGATCACTATGCCCGCGGCAAAGGCCGGCCTGACGCCCGATCAGATCAGCGCGATCGACGCCGCGCACCTGTGGCATCCCTACAGCACCATCGGCGCCGAATCCGTCGCACCCGTGGTGGCGGTCGGCGCCCGCGGCGCGTGGCTCACCCTGATCCGCGACGGCAGGCCGCTCGAGGCGCTCGACGCGATGAGCTCCTGGTGGACCGCGATTCACGGGCACGGCCACCCGGTGCTCGATGCGGCCCTGTCCGCCCAGCTCGGCGCCATGAACCACGTCATGTTCGGCGGGCTGACCCACGAACCCGCCGCGCGCCTGGCCCAGCTGCTGGTGGACATCACCCCGGCGGGTCTGGAGACGGTGTTTTTCAGCGACTCCGGATCGGTGTCGGTGGAGGTGGCGGTCAAGATGGCGCTGCAGTACTGGCGCAGCCGCGACCGGCCCGGCAAGCACCGGCTGATGACCTGGCGCGGGGGCTACCACGGCGACACGTTCACGCCGATGAGCGTCTGCGACCCCGACGGCGGCATGCATTCGCTGTGGACCGACATCCTGGCCCGCCAGGTGTTCGCCCCGCAGGTGCCGCGGCACTACGACGCCGGCTACAGCGCGGAGTTCGAGGAGCAACTGGTCGGGCACGCCGCCGAGTTGGCCGCCGTCGTCGTCGAGCCCGTCGTGCAGGGCGCCGGCGGCATGCGCTTCCACGACCCGCGATACCTGCGCGACCTGCGCGACATCTGCCGGCGGCACGAGGTGCTGCTGATTTTCGACGAGATCGCCACCGGCTTCGGGCGCACCGGCGAGCTGTTCGCGGCCGACCACGCAGGCGTGAGCCCGGACATCATGTGCGTCGGCAAAGCGCTGACCGGGGGATATCTGACCCTGGCCGCCACCCTGTGCACGGCCGACATCGCCCACACCATCAGCGGCGGCGAGGCCGGAGCGCTGATGCACGGCCCCACGTTCATGGCGAACGCGCTGGCCTGCGCGGTATCAGTGGCCAGCGTCGAGGTGCTGCTCGGGCAGGACTGGCGGTCGCGGGTCGGCGAGATCGGCGCCGGCCTGGCGGCCGGACTCGAGCCGGCGCGGGCATTGCCCGGCGTAAGCGACGTGCGGGTGTGCGGCGCCATCGGCGTCATCGAGTGCGAGCGCCCCGTCGACCTGGCCGTCGCCACCCCCGCGGCCCTGGACCGCGGCGTCTGGCTGCGCCCCTTCCGCAACCTGGTCTACGCGATGCCGCCCTACATCTGCACGCCCGACGAGGTCGCCCAGATCACCTCGGCGATGGTGCAGGTCGCCCACCTCGTAGGCTGAACGCCGATGAAGGCACCGATCGAGGTTTCCCCGCTGGCCTGGCTGGAAGCGGTGGAACGGCAACGCCGGGAGGCCGGGCTGCGCCGTTCACTGCGGCCGCGTCCCGCGGTCGCCACCGAGCTGGATCTGGCCTCCAACGACTACCTCGGGCTCTCGCAACACCCCGACGTGATCGATGGCGGGATCGCCGCGCTGCGCATGTGGGGTGCCGGGGCGACCGGGTCCCGGCTGGTCACCGGGGACACCGAGTTGCACCAGCAGTTCGAGTCCGAGCTGGCCGACTACGCCGGCGCCGAATCCGGGCTGCTGTTCTCCTCCGGCTACGCGGCCAACCTGGGCGCCGTCGTCGGGTTGTCGGGCCGGGGTTCGCTGCTGGTCTCCGACGAGTATTCGCACGCGTCGCTGGTGGACGCCTGCCGGCTGTCGCGGGCGCGGGTGGCGATCACGCCGCATCGCGACGTCGGCGCCGTGGAGGCGGCGCTCGCCGCGCGCCCCGAGGAGCGCGCGGTCGTCATCACCGAGTCGGTGTTCTCCACCGACGGCGCGCTGGCGCCGCTTCGGGAACTGCACGAGGCGTGCCGTCGCCATCGCGCCCTGCTCATCGTCGACGAGGCACACGGCTTGGGGGTGCGCGGCGGCGGGCGCGGGCTGCTGCACGAGGCCGGGCTGGCCGGTTCGCCGGACGTGGTCATGACCACCACGCTGTCCAAGGCGCTGGGCAGTCAGGGCGGCGCGGTGCTCGGGCCGGCGTCGGTGCGCGCCCATCTGATCGACGCGGCGCGCACCTTCATCTTCGACACCGGCCTGACCCCGGCGGCGGTGGGCGCCGCACGGTCCGCGCTGGGCGTGCTGCGGTCGGAGCCCTGGCGGGCGGCCGCGGTGCTGCGCCATGCCGCCATGCTCGCCGAAGCGTGCGGGGTGGCCGAGGTGCCGCAGTCGGCGGTGGTGTCGGTGATCCTGGGCGACCCGGACGTGGCGGTGGCCGCCGCGACCGCCTGCCTGGATGCCGGCGTGCGGGTGGGCTGCTTCCGGCCCCCGACCGTGCCCGCCGGGACGTCGCGGCTGCGGCTGACCGCCCGCGCGTCGCTGGACGACGCCGAACTCGAGGTCGCGCGGCGCGTGCTGACCGATGTGCTCGCCACGCTCGGCTGAGGCGCGCCGGTGACGGTCCTGGTCGTCACCGGCACCGACACCGGGGTCGGCAAGACGGTCGCCACCGCGGCACTGGCGTGTCACGCTCGTCAGGCCGGCCTCGACGTCGCGGTGTGCAAACCGGTTCAGACGGGCACCGACGCCGGCGACGACGACCTCGCCGAGGTGGCCCGGCTGTCGGGGGTGAGCGAGCTGGCTGGACTCGGCCGGTATCCGCAGCCGCTGGCGCCGGTGGCCGCCGCCGAGGCGGCCGGAATGCCGCTGCCCACCCGCGAGCAGCTGCTGGCGCTCATCGGCGAGCTGGACCGCCCGGGGCGGCTGACGCTGGTCGAGGGCGCCGGGGGGCTGCTGGTCGAACTCGGCGAAAACGGTGTCACCGCACGCGATCTCGCCGTCGCGCTGGGCGCCGCGGTGCTGGTCGTGGTCGGCCCGGCGCTGGGCACCCTGAACCACACCGCGCTGACCCTGGAATCTATTGCCGCACAGGGGCTTTCGTGTGCGGGCCTGGTCATCGGCAGCTGGCCCCGGCGGCCCGGGGTGGTCGAGACGACCAACCGGTCCGCGCTGGCCCGGCTGGCCGCGGTGCGCGCGGTGCTGCCCGAAGGTGCGGCGTTACTGGACACCGCCGAGTTCGCGACGCTGTGCGCCACGGCGTTCGACCGCGACTGGGTCACCGCCCTGGTGGCCTGATGGTCCACTCCATCGAGCTGGTCTTCGACCGCGATACCGAGGTGGCTATCCGGAACATCTGGGAAGCGTTGGCCACGGCGGGGATACCCAGTCAGGCGCCCGCCAGCCGGCCGCATGTGACATTGGCCGTGGCCGAAGGCATCGCCGCCGACGTCGACGCGCTGCTGCGCCCCGTCGCTGAGCGGCTGCCGCAGCGCTGCCTCATCGGTGCACCGGTGTTATTCGGGCGCGCCAGTGCGGTTTTCGCGCGGTTGGTGGTGCCGACCGGCGAACTGCTGGCCCTGCACGCGCAGGTGCACCGGGTGTGTGCTCCGCACTGCAAGCCCGGCCCGATGCCCAACAGCCTGCCCGGTCAGTGGACCGGGCACGTCACGCTGGCGCGCCGCGTCGGCGGCGCCCAACTCGGGCGGGCGTTGCGCGTCGCGGGCCGGCCCACCCAAATCGAGGGCAATTTCGCGGGTTTGCGTCGCTGGGATGGCAACAAAAAGGTCGAACACCTGATCGGTGGCTAGGCGTCCGCCAGCACCGGCGCGGTGGCCGCCTGCACCCGGGCGCGCCGCTCGTCGATGGCCCGGCCCAGGTCCTGCAACAGCAGCGGCTTGTCCATGACCAGCTCGACGAGGTGATCGCGATCGATCTCCAGCGCGGTCAGTTCGCCGATGGCCTGGGCGTCGGCCAGGTTGGGTTGTCGGGTCAGCGCGGTCACACCCAGGAACGAGCCCTCGTCCAGCCCCCCGACCGCGACCACCGTTCCATCCGTCGCTGTGGCGGTCAACCGCACGCCGCCCTCGAGCAGAAACGTCATTCTGGCGGGAACGTGACCGGCCTGCTCGACGATCTCATTCGCCCCGTAGCGAACGATTTTCGCGTGCGACACCAGGGCCTGCTGATCCTGTGGGCTGAGCCGCAGCGCCGGTGCCACCACGGTCCGCACCGCCCTCTCGATGCGCTCGCTCGTCGAGATGTCGTCCTGGGCGCCGTCGAGGTGCAGGCCCTCGCGCCGCGCGGCGTACCAGAGCCAACGCAGAAACGCGGCTTGCGCGGCGGAGTCGTCCGCAGGCGACGTCAGCCCGACGCTGACCCGGTACTCGGCCCCTCCGGTCGGCACCGACGCCGCCACCGCGCCGGGCCTGCGCTGCGGCAATGCGTTGGCAATCCGTTCCAGCAGCGCACACACCCGATCCGGCGGGTCGATCTCGGAAAACGTTGTGGTCATTGTCAATTGGTGCCCGCCGGCCGGGCGGCTGAGATTGGTGAACGAGGTGGTGGCAAGCACCGAGTTCGGGGTGATCTGAAGCCCGTGACCGGACTCGATGTGTACGGACCGCCAGTTCGCCTCCACGATCCGGCCGCGGGCCGATGGGGTGTCCAGCCAGTCACCGATCCGGAACGGCTGCTCGAACAACATGAACAGGCCCGACACGATCTGGCCGACGGAATTCTGCAGCATCAGGCCGATGACCACCGAGGTCACCCCCAGCGCGGTGAACAGGCCGCCGACGCGCACACCCCAGACGTAGGAGAAGATGACCGCCAGCCCGACCCCGATCAGCACGAATCGGGTCACGTCGAGGAAGATGCGCGGGATCCGCTGGCGCCAGGACCCCTGCGGTGCACCTTCGAAAACCGTTGCCTTGAGCCCGGATAACACCAGCACCAGCACCACGAAACCGAACACCGTCGCAAGCACCCGAACCGACGTGAACTGCGCGGGCATCTGGGCCACATTCACCAGCAGCACCAGCAGGGCGCCAAGCGGGATGAGATAACTGCGCAACAGCAGGACGGGCCGCGCCAGTGGACTCGTCTTGCGGACCAGCCCCTGGTGCCATTCGGTCAGCGCGATCAGCAGCAGCGGCAGGCCGAACACCACACCGGCGGCCCAATAAAGCGATGACGAGTCGAAGGTTGTCACTATTCCTGCCCTTCCGACAACTTCCAGATCTGTTGCTCGGTCCCGCCGACGGTGATGGTGCCCGCCGGAGTGAATCGGCGGATGTCACGCATCACCTCGTATACCTGTGCGGTGACGAAGATTCCGGATTGCGTTGTGCTGCTGCGTGTCTGGTGGGCCAGGTTGACGGCCGCCCCCCACATGTCGTAGACGATGCTGGATCGCCCGACCAGTCCGCTGATTACATGGCCGGTGTTGATGCCGGCCCGCAGTCCCAGGTGATAACCCGTCCTGCTGTTGAAGCGCGCGATGATGTCTTGCATCTCGATGGCGAATTCGACGGTGCGGTGGACGCTGTCCAACCGGGGGAAGTTCAGGCCGCAGCTGGCGAGGTATCCGTTGTGCAGTGTGCGAATCGGCTCGATGCCAAGGGATTCCGCCGCCGAATCGAGTTCCCGGATCAACTCGTCGACGATGCCCACCAGTTCGCGGCCGGAGAGCTTGCCGGAGATGTCGTCGAGACCGACGATGTCGGCGAAGATGACGGTGACGTCCTGGTGCTCCTGGGCGATGGTTTGTTCCCCGTCGCGATAACGCCGCGCCACCGGCTCGGGCATCAACGAAGCGAGCAGCCGGTCGTTCTCTTTGCGCTGCTCGGTCAGCAGTTCCTCTTTGATCTGCAGGTTGCGGCTCATGTCGTTGAAAGCGGCCATGAGTTCACCGATTTCATCGCGTGAGGTGACCGGGATCGCGACGTCGTAGTTGCCGGCGCCGATCTCACGCGCCCCGGCCTGCAACCGGCGAATGGGCCGCACGAATATCTGGGCGACCAGCAGCGCGGCCACGCAGATGACGAATACCATTGCCGTAGTTGTCAATATCAGCGTCTGGGTGAGCGACGCCACCCGGGCATTGGCCTCCGAGGTTTCCCTGGTCGCCACGATCGACCAGTGCAAATCGGAATTCGGCAGGGACAAGGGAGCGTAAGACGCCAGCTCTCGCCGGCCCAGATAGCCGGTGTCGGTCACCGTTCCGGTCTCGCCGCGTTGCGCGGCAAGCACGGCCGGGGTGGCGACGGGCTGGACCAGTGTGGTGCCGCCCCACCTGATCGCGGTGTCGACGGTCTCGCGGCGAGCGCCGGCGGCGAGTGCCTCCCGCCGATATCGCTGCGGGTCTTCGATGAACAGCCGCGAGTCGGAGCGCATGAGATTGTCCGGGCCCGCGAGATAGGTTTCGGCGGTCTGGCCCATGCCCGCGGCACGCCACTGCTTGTCCGCGGTCATGATCCGATTCACCTTCGCGATCGGCAGCGGCAGCGCCAGCGCCCCGGCGGGCCTGCCCGGCGGCCCGATGGGCGCGACCAACCACGCGATGGGCTGCCCGAGCTGGGGCTGATAGGGCTGAAAATCGGTGATCCACACGAAATTGACCGAGTTCGCCGCCATCGCCTTCTCGTAGGCGCCGCGCAGGTTCGACTGTCGATACGGGCCGGTGAGCACGTTGGTGCCCAGCGAGGCGCTTTTGCGGACGGTGTAGACCACGTTGCCGCGAGTGTCCAGCAGCAGCGCGTCGCGGTATTCGAAGCGGGTGGCGATCTCGCGGAAGTAGTCGTTGAAGCGGGCGTTGGCGGCCGACCAGGCGCTGCCGTCGCCCGCGTCGTCGGGTGCGGATCCATTCGGAGTCCCATGTGCCGCAACGGTGTAGTGCGCCTGCAGATATCGCTGTGAGTTGTTGGTCGGCAGCAAGGCATCGAGAGCCAGCTTGTTTCCGGTGTCGCGCTCCAGCGGTTTGATCAGCCGCTCGTTGTAGAAGTCCACCAGCGCGCGTTGCTGCCCGGGGTCGACGGGCGCGTTGGCCAGCTGGTCGAAGCCGGCGGTGAAGGCCTGCACCGCGTCCAGCGCGGTGGATCCGCGGCTGTAGACGACCAGCGAGTCCGACAAGTCCGAGAACAGCGTCTCGATCGCGCGTTTCTGCGCCTCGCGCAACTGCGTCATGCGCTCGGAAGCCGCGGGCAGCAGCGCATTGCGCGCCGCGACGTACTCGACAGTCCCGATCACACCCAGCGACGCCAGGCTGGACACCAGCAACATCAGCATGACTTTGGACTGAATGCTGACCCACGACAGCGCGCGCGGGCGGTGCCTCTTGGGGGCCGCGGCCTGCTCGTCCGGGGGAGCCGACTCTTTCGGGCGCATCAACTCCCCTGGTGTCCCCGACGCCACGGCGCCGCTTCTCGCGATGGCGTTACGAAGCGCACGCCCCGACGCCTACCCCCCGAAGAGCAGATACAAACCGGTGAAGGTGTAGCCGACCATCACCAGCATCATCGTCAGCTGCCCGGTGAGCTGGTGGCCGGTGGGCAGCAGCCGCAGCGCTTTGTCGTGGGCCGCGATCACCGCGACGATGTGCCCGGTGACCACACAGGTCACCTTGACCGCGGCCAGCACCGGGGGGTGCATGGACAACACGTAGGCGACGTGCAGATGCGCCAGGCCGAGCAGATTCCACCCGTGGCCGAAGGGGTCGGCCAGCGCGAAGAGCGCCTGTTGTCCGCGCTCCACGAGATAGGACAGGTAGTGCGCGAAGATGTAGCCCACCACGATCGGGATCAGCGAATGTGCCATCTCGCCGGGCAATTCGCGGCGATGCTCTGCGGTCACCCCGCCGGTGGCGCGTGCGGCGAGTGAAAACGTCAGTGCCACAACGCAAATGAAAACGATCAGGCCGACGGTGCGCAGCGTCGATGACGCCAAGGTCGGGGGCGCCCCGAATTCGCGGGTGACCTGGTCGGAGAAGCCGCGCCACGTCGGCGACGACGAGAAACTGTCGAACGCCGTCGAGCCGAGCAGCACCGCGAGCAGCACGACGACACCCGGCCGCACCGGCAGCGACGGCAGATGGTCGAGCGGGTTCCCGATGACGACCCGGCCGGTCTCCCGGTTGCGCCGAAACGGCGAGAGCCGGGAGACGGCCACGCTGTAAACGCCGAACGGGTCGGCGCGGGCCAGCCAGCGCTGCCCGCACAGCCACGCGCCGACCAGCATCAGCACGGCGTAGCAGGCTATCCATGTCCTGACCCACGGCAGTGACGCAGAATTCGGGCTGGCCAGCTCCATCCAGACGAAGGCGAACAGGCCGACCGCCGCGGGCCGATAGCCCCAGCCTTCGGGGTAGGACAGCCGTGGGCGGCCCAGCCGCTCCGGGGCGATGCGTCGCAGCAGCAGATACACCGTGCGCATCGGCGAAATCACCCGCCACACCGGTCCGAAGGCCAACGACAGTGCCACCAGCCCGACCCACAGCAGCACGTAGAACGCGCCGAGCAGCGCGTTGGACTCCGATTCGGGACCCCACACCCCGGCGGCCACCGCCCACGCCGCGAACGCCAGGGCCACCGCGGCCGCCGACCACCGCGCCGCCCGGGAATCGACCAACGTCGTCAGCGCCGCCGGCAAGGGACGCCCCGGCTTGAGCGGATCGAACCGCGGCCGGCGCCACGCGAAAGCCACCAGGGCGAAGGTGAACGTCAGCGCCCAGGCCGCCCCGACCATCGCGTAGGCGTAGGGCACCGGGAGGTCGCCCGACCCCCCGAGTCCGTGCGCGAGCACCACCGCCGCGGCGGCGGAGCTCACGACCGCACTTGGATGGTTGCGACGGTGCGGTCCAGATGGTGCAGCTCCACCGCGACGTTGCCGGGAACGTCGACGGCGAACCCGAACGTCTGGTTGGGCGCGGCCGCGACCTGGAACTTATGGTCGGGCGTCGAATGCACGTGCAGCTCATCGGCGGCGTCGCTGGTCACGTGCAGGGTGATCTGCTGGTGCACCTTTGCCTGCAACGTGGCGTTGGTCGGAGTGACCTGCCCGTTTGCGATGGTCACGTCGATCGTCAGCGGTGCGGCCGGAGATTTGCCCGTAGAACCGCCGCTGCAGGCGACCAGGCCGCAGGCCAGCGCCGCTGCGCCCGCCGCTCCCAGCGTGCCCCGTAGTGACATGGCCCTACGCCGCCCGAGGAATCGGCTGCTTGTCTTCCACCGGTTCCGGCTCGGCGAGGGAGTTGTTGAGTCGGCCGGCGCCCCAGGTCAAGCCGGCGATCACCATGAGCGTCAGGAACAGCACCACGATCCCGCCCGCGGTGAACAACCACGCCGGCGCGCTTTGGTCGCGTTCGCGCTGCAGGATGGTGACCTCCAGGACGAACGGCCGGGTGCTCGATGCCAGCGCGGGGACCTCGGGGGCCGGAATGGCGGAGTCTGCCGGTTCCCAGATCGGCACGGCCGTCATCGTGCGGCCGTCCTGGACGCGGAGCAGGGTCTTCCAATCTCCCCAGACCGGGACCGGCTGGGTGGAGCGGTAGTGTCCCGGCCCGACCTTGGCGAGCCGGTCGATGACGAGGCCGCGGTCGTTGTTCATGCGCCCCTGCCAGGACAGGATCGTCAGCCAGTCCGGATTGTCGCTGACCATGTCGGCGGGTAGGAGTTGGACGTCGGCCGACACCATGCGCTGCCCCGGCGGACTGGGCAGATCGGTCAACGTGATGGTGGCGTTGTTCTGGCCGGGCACCACGATGTGCAAGCCGTTGGCCACCGCGCCGCCGATCACCAACACCGTCACGACGATCACAGAGATGCCGATGGCGCGCCCGGGGAGGCGCTGTCCGGTGAGCACCATGCCGAACATGGCGCCGCACATACCCATCAGGATCGCAACCGGCACGGCCATGGCCAGGGCCTCGGGCCACATGCTCATCGGCCAGGGGTAGTGGTAGACCGCCGCGATCCACAGCGACTCAAGCCAAAGCCCGACCGTGCCCACGCCCAGCCCGGCGACGGCGCCAAACAGGATGGGGCGCTTGAGAAGCGGGGTCAGCGCGACCAGCTCGACTGCCAGCGCGGGTCCGAGGTAGAGCGGGAACCAGTTGATGGGAGCGCCCAGTATCGGCCCGACCAGCAAGGCGACACCACCACGCAGGGCGATGGCGAAGACGGCCGAGATCAGGGCCGCGCCTCGTCCCATGGTGATGCGGGCAGCGATCGCCGCCAGGGCTGAAGCGCCGGCGATCAGCATGGGTTGGAACACCAGGCGGAATTGCGGGACGCCGAAATCGAACTCGATCTGATAGACCGACAGGCCGATGAACAACCCACCGAACGACAGGTAACGCAGGAAGGTGATGAAGACGCCGTGGTAGACGTCTTCGCCTTCTTCGGCCTCACCCTCGCGCTCCAGCATCAGCACCGCGAACAGCGAAAAGCAGGCGCCGCCGATCATCATCAAATGCGTTGGGCCCCAGAGGGTGACGTCTTGGCCGAAGATTCGGTGCCAGATGTCGTCGAGCGGGAACCCGATCATCGCGTACATCCCACAACCGGCCATCAGCACGCCGCCGACCGGCGCGCGCCAGTTCTGCGTGATCCGCACTGCCGCCGGGCCGGGCTGGTCGAATGGCAGCACGACCGCCGTCATCCCACCAAGGAAGATGCCGAACAATCCGATGATGATGAAGTAGTGCGCCGGGTTGGCCAGCGGCCCGGGATCGCGGCCGTTGCCGATATGCCAGCTGACGTCCCAGATGAAGCCGAACAACGCGCAGATGATCGACGTGGTGAACACCAGAACCGGCAGGGCGACCCAGCCGGGGCGGTGGAACTTCTCGCCGAGCTTGTCGGCGAGGCGGGTCAACCAGGTGATGCGACGGGTGCGATGGGCATGGCCCACCCACAGCAACAGCAGGGTGATCACCACCGCGGCGATCGAGAGCCCGATCACCTGATTCAGCCCCGCACCGCGAGCCGGTGCCTCGGCAACAATCGTCAGTTCATTCGACCGCATCGTCGTGCCTCCCAACCGCGCCGGGCTGCCCCGGAGGATCCGATTGAAGTCAACCGCTTATTACTGTCAAGTAGGTCTGCGATTGCTTGTTTAATGCCCCGATGCAGCGCTCGTCAATCACGCTTTTGGTCGGGCGTGTCGGAATGGGGGCCGTCGCCTGTCGAACGTGTGGCATTGCGGCCCTCGCGGCGGTCGCGCAGGGCGATGTACAAGATCACCCCTACGACGATCACCGCAGGCAGGAAGGCCGGCGCCGCCAACAGCAGCATGTGGTGCGCCAGGATTTCGGCGTGCGGAGTCACCAAGGTCGTATACCCATAGCTAGGTCGGGTCGTTCGGCCGTTACCCTATTTTGAACACTTTTCATTCCGGCTGCCATCACCATGTGGCAGGTGTCCCCACGCGCGGACACGAAAAAGAGGCAGGGGAGTACCTGGTGACGCAAGCGGCAACTCGACCGACGGCCGAAACCGGCAACGACGAGGACATCTTGGCGGTGGCCCGGCAGCAGGTGCTGGAGGACGGCCAGGGATTGAGCCGTGACCAGGTGCTGCGGGTGCTGCAGCTGCCCGACGACCGGCTCGACGAACTGTTGGCGCTGGCCCACGAGGTACGCATGCGCTGGTGCGGACCGGAGGTCGAGGTCGAGGGCATCATCAGCCTGAAGACCGGCGGCTGCCCGGAGGACTGCCATTTCTGCTCACAGTCGGGCCTGTTCGCGTCGCCGGTGCGCAGCGCCCGGCTGGACATTCCCAGCCTGGTCGAGGCGGCCAAACAGACCGCAAAGTCCGGCGCCACCGAATTCTGCATCGTGGCGGCGGTGCGCGGTCCCGACGAGCGGCTGTTGGCCCAGGTCGCCGCCGGTATCGAAGCGATCCGCAACGAAGTCGAGATCAACATCGCCTGTTCGCTGGGCATGCTGACCGCCGAGCAGGTCGAGCAGCTCTCCGAGATGGGCGTGCACCGCTACAACCACAACCTCGAGACCGCCCGCTCGTACTTCACCAACGTCGTGACCACGCACAGCTGGGAGGAGCGCTGGGAGACGCTGTCGATGGTCCGTGACGCCGGCATGGAGGTGTGCTGCGGCGGCATCCTCGGCATGGGGGAGACCCTCGAGCAGCGCGCGGAATTCGCCGCGGAGCTGGCCGAACTCGGCCCCGACGAGGTGCCGCTGAACTTCCTCAACCCGCGGCCCGGAACCCCGTTCGGCGACCTCGAGGTCATGCCGGCGAGCGAGGCGCTGAAGTCGGTGGCCGCCTTCCGCCTGGCGCTGCCGCGCACCATGCTGCGGTTCGCCGGTGGCCGCGAGATCACGCTGGGGGATCTGGGTGCCAAGCAGGGCATCCTGGGCGGCATCAACGCCGTGATCGTGGGCAACTACCTGACCACGCTGGGTCGTCCCGCCGAATCCGACCTGGAATTGCTGGACGATCTGCAGATGCCCCTCAAGGGCCTCAACGCCAGCTTGTAGGCCGGCTGTCGCGGCTAGGGTTGGAGACTTGTGGTTGGCGATCTGGGCGCTGCGGTGAGCGCCGGCGTCTACAACGTCTACACCGGGGAATTAGGGGGCACCTCCGTGCCGACAGCGGCTCAGTTGGGTCTCGAGCCTCCCCGGTTCTGCGCGGCGTGCGGGCGCCGGATGGTGGTGCAGGTTCGCCCCGACGGCTGGCGGGCGCGCTGCTCGCGGCACGGTGAGGTCGATTCCGGTGATCTGGAGACGCAGCGGTGACCGAGCCGGCCGGGCCGGAGGCTGTGGATGTTCCCGCTTCCCGCCGGGCGCGTACGCGTGCGCTCCTGGTCGTCGTCCTGGGCTCGGCGCTCACCGGTGTGGTGATCGGCGGGGTGTGGGCGTGGATCGCCCCGCCGATTCACGCCGTGGTGGCGCTCACCCGCTCGGGTGAGCGCGTCCATGACTACCTGGGTAATGAGTCCGAGCATTTCTTCGTCGCGCCGGCCCTGATGCTGGGGCTGCTGACCGTGCTGGCGGTGGTGGCCTCGGTCGGGGTGTGGCAGTGGCGCGAACACCGCGGGCCGGCAATGGTGATCGCCCTGTCGAGCGGCATGGTGGCGGCGGCCGCCGCGGCCTCGGCGGTGGGGGCCGGGCTGGTTCGGCTGCGCTTTGGCGCCCTGAACTTCGATGCGATACCGCTGACGAAAAGCCCGTCGGTCGCGTACGTCGTCCAGGCGCCGCCGGTGTTCTTCTCGGACGGCCCGCTGCAGATCGCGGTGACCCTGCTGTGGCCGGCCGGTATCGCGGCTCTGGTCTACGCCGTTCGTACGGCCGCGGACGCCCGCGACGACCTGGGGGCGCTTCCGCCGCAGCCTAGGCCTTCCGAGACGCTGCCGGTGAAAGGCGGAGGCGCCGCGGAAGTGCCAACGTCATAGCGGGCGACGGCCGATCTTGCGGCCCGTGACGACTTTTGCCGCGATCTTCAGCAGCCGGGCCATCCCGACGTAGGTCATCGGGTTGAACATCGTCGGCCACGTGGTCCGGATCAGGTGTTCGGTCAGCGGGCGGCTCTCGAAGCGATCCGTCAGCCAGCGCAGGGCCATCGGCGCCGACAGCGGATGCAGCATCATGTGCTCGTTGAAGGCGTCACGGTGGTAGGTGACGTGCGCGCCGCCGGCGGAATACGCATCGGCAAGCACGTCGATGTCGTGCACGTCGATCAGGTAGTCGTGCACTGCCTGCACGATCAGCACCGGCGGTGTGGGGACCGCGGCGCCGAGCTTGATGTGGTCGAAGACGTAGGTGACTTCCGGGGTGGACAGAATCTGCTCGAGCGGCTCGTCGAGGTAGTCACCCATGTTCTTGCCGGCCATCCGCACCACGGCTTGCACCGTCGTCATCTTCTCCAGCGAGTCGAGCAGGGCGCGACCCTCCTCGTTGGTGTGCTCCCGGATCACCCGGTCCAGGTCGGGATAGATGTGCGCGAGCGCGGCTACCACCAGCGCCGGAAGCCCGGACAGGAAGCTGCCGTTGAGGCGGCGGAAGGTGTTACCGAGGTCCCCCACGGGCGAGCCCAGCACCGCGCCGACGATGTCCAGTTCGGGCGCGTATTCGGCGCAGATCTCGGCAGCCCACGCGCTGGCCAGTCCGCCACCGGAGTATCCCCACAGCCCGACGGGGGCCGAGGAGGACAGGTTCAGGCGCTCCGAGCTCCGCGCCGCCCGGATGCCGTCCAGAACGCGGTAGCCCGGTTCATACGGCGCGCCCCACAGGCCGCGCAGGCCCTCGTGGTCGGGCACGGAGACGGCCCATCCCTCGGCGACGGCGGCGACGATGAGGAAAAGCTCGAACTGGCCGATCGCGCCCAGTGCTTTCGCCCTGCGGCGCAGCGCGTAGGAGGGAAAGCAGCGCGACGAGACGGCGTCGATCGCGCACTGGTACGACAGCAGCGGGCACGACTGACCCGGAGCGAGGTCGGCGGGGACGATCACCGTGGTGGCGGTGGCTTCCGGCTCGCCGTTCATGTCCATGGTCCGGTAGAGCAGCTGGACGGCTTTCATGGGTTGCGGGATCAGCCCCAGGAACGCCAGCTCGACGTCGCGCGAGCGCAGCACGGTGCCGGGCTCGGCGTGCTGAAACCCCAGCGGCGGCTGGTAGAACGGGTCGTCGGAGGGCAGCAGCGGACGCACCTTGTGCTGCAGTTCCTCGTGCGGCGGCCGGGCGATCCATTCCGCCCCGTGCGTGCCTGCCAGATTGCCGAGCTCAGCCATTGAGGCTCCCTTCGTGGCCACCCGGCATTCTCGCGCACGAACGGCAGGTAACCAAAACGTAATCGCCGCAGTGTGAGCGACTTCTCGTCACATTGGCCAGGTCAGAGCGCTACTGAAGTCGAATTGCCCCCGCGTCGCCCGACGACGCTTTTCCATCAGCCTAGCCAGGGAGCCCCGGCGGCTTGAGCGCGGCGAATTCGTCGGTCACCCGCAGCGCCGCGTCGGTGAACCGGTACAGCGCGGCCGGACGGCCGCCGCTGCGCCCGGATTGTGCGATGGTGCCCGTCGCCGTGATCACGCCGCGCCGGGCCAGCACCCGCTGCAGGTTCGTCGCGTCGACCTGATAGCCCAGGGCGGCGCCGTAGATGTCGCGCAGCGTGGAAAGCGCGAATTCCCTTGGTGCCAAGGCGAAACCGATGTTGGTGTAGGACAGCTTGGCGATCAGCCGGGTGCGGGCGTTGTCCACCATTCGACCGTGGTCGAAGGCCATCGGCGGCAGGGAGTTCACCGGATGCCAACGGGTATCCGGTGGCAGCTCGGGGCTGGCGGGGGAGGGCACCAGGCCCAGGAAGGTCGACGCGATCACCCGGGTGTCCGGAACCCGGTGCGGGTCGGAGAACACCGCGAGCTGCTCCAGGTGTGCCAGCTCTTTGAGGTCGACTTTCTCGGCGAGTTGCCGCCGGACGGAGGTGATCATGTCCTCGTCGTTGCGCAGCTGCCCGCCCGGCAGCGACCACTTGCCCCGCTGTGGCTCCCTGGCGCGCTGCCATAACAGCACGTTCAGCTGTGGTTTTGCCGTGTGGCGTCCCTTCGTGACCCGTCCGGTCACTCCGCGAACCTGGAACACGACCGCGAGCACTTCGTGGGCGGTGCTACCATGGGCCATGTTTTCGATTGTAAGTCGAAAACCTCCTGGGCTGAAAGGACCCGCCATGACGGTTATCAATCGCATGGACACGCTCGCCGAAAGCATGGTTGCCGACATCACGGATTCACCCACCGGGTACGCCGGGGTGGCCGGTGATGAGCGATGGGCGGCCGAGGCTCGCCGCCTGGCCAAGCAGCGTGGCGCCACCGTCCTGGCGCACAACTACCAGCTGCCCGAGATCCAGGACGTCGCCGATCACGTCGGCGACTCCCTGGCGCTGTCACGGATCGCCGCCGAGGCGCCCGAGGACACCATCGTGTTCTGCGGTGTGCACTTCATGGCCGAGACCGCCAAGATCCTCAGCCCCGACAAGACGGTGCTCATCCCGGACCAGCGCGCCGGGTGCTCGCTGGCGGACTCCATCACCGCCGACGAACTGCGCGCCTGGAAGGACGAACACCCCGGCGCGGTCGTCGTTTCCTACGTCAACACCACCGCGGCGGTCAAGGCGCTCACCGACATCTGCTGTACCTCGTCCAACGCGGTGGAGGTCGTCGAGTCCATCGACCCGGCCCGCGAGGTGCTGTTCTGCCCGGATCAATTCCTCGGCGCCCACGTGCGTCGGATGACCGGTCGCGAGAACCTGCATGTGTGGGCGGGCGAATGCCACGTGCACGCCGGGATCAACGGCGACGAACTGCGCGACCAGGCCCGCGCCAATCCCGATGCCGAGCTCTTCGTGCACCCCGAATGTGGTTGCGCCACTTCGGCGCTGTATCTCGCGGGCGAGGGCGCCTTCCCGCCGGACCGGGTGAAGATCCTGTCCACCGGCGGCATGCTGGAGGCCGCCAACCAGACCGACGCGCGCAAGGTGCTGGTCGCCACCGAGGTCGGCATGTTGTACCAATTGCGCCGGGCCGCACCGCAAGTCGACTTCCGCGCGGTCAACGACCGGGCCTCCTGCAAGTTCATGAAGATGATCACCCCGGCCGCGTTGCTGCGCTGCCTCGTCGAGGGGGCCGACGAAGTCGATGTCGACCCCGAGATCGCCGCCGCCGGGCGGCGCAGCGTGCAGCGAATGATCGAGATCGGGCAGCCGGGCGGCGGCGAATGACCGCCCGACCCCAGTGGACGCACAGCGCCGACGTCGTCGTCATCGGCACCGGCGTCGCGGGACTGGCCGCCGCGCTGGCGGCCCACCGCACCGGGCGCAGCGTCGTGGTGCTGAGCAAGGCCGACCAGGCCCGCGGGGCGACGGCGACGCACTACGCGCAGGGCGGCATCGCGGTAGTACTGCCCGACAATGACGACTCGGTGGAAGCCCATGTCGCCGACACCGTGGTCGCGGGGGCGGGCCTGTGCGATCCCGAGGCGGTCTACTCGATCGTCGCCGACGGATACGCGGCGGTCACCGAATTGGTAGGCGACGGAGCACGATTCGACGAATCCTCGCCCGGCAAGTGGGCGCTGACCCGGGAGGGGGGACACTCCCGGCGGCGAATCGTCCATGCCGGCGGCGACGCCACCGGCGCCGAAGTGCAGCGCGCCCTCGACCACGCCGCTCGCATGCTGGACATTCGCACCGGCCATGTGGTGCTGCGGGTTCTGCACGACGGCGCCGCCGTGACCGGTGTCCTGGTCGGCACCCCGAACGGGTGCGGAATCATCAGCGCGCCTTCGGTGATCCTCGCCTCCGGCGGCCTCGGGCACCTGTACGGCGCGACCACCAACCCCGAGGGCTCCACCGGCGATGGACTCGCGCTGGGCCTGTGGGCCGGTGTCGCGGTCAGCGATCTCGAGTTCATCCAGTTCCACCCCACGATGCTCTTCGCCCCGGACGCCCCCACCGGGCGGCGTCCGCTGGTCACCGAGGCCATCCGCGGCGAGGGTGCGAAACTGATTGACCGGCAAGGCGATTCGGTGACGGCCGGTGTTCATCCGATGGGAGATCTGGCGCCGCGCGACGTCGTCGCCGCGGCCATCGACGCGCGATTGAAGGCCACCGGCGACGCCTGCGTCTTCCTCGACGCCCGCCACATCGACGACTTCGCCAACCGGTTTCCGACGGTGACGGCGGCCTGCCGGGCCGCCGGCATCGATCCCGTCCGGCAACCCATTCCGGTCGTGCCCGGGGCGCACTACAGCTGCGGGGGCATCGTCACCGATGTGTACGGCCGAACGGAGCTGCCCGGGCTGTTCGCCGCGGGCGAGGTGGCACGCACCGGACTGCACGGAGCCAACCGGCTGGCGTCCAACAGCCTGTTGGAAGGTTTGGTGGTCGGCGGGCGGTCCGGCAAATCGGCGGCCGCGCATGCCGCGACGACCGGGCGAGTGCACGCGGTCGCGCCGGATCCGGTCGTGCACACCGCGCCCGAGCGCGCAGAACTGCAGCGCGCGATGAGCCGCGACGCTTCGGTGGTGCGCGATGCCGCTGGGCTGACCCGGCTGTCCACCGCGCTGTCACAGGCGCGGATCCGGCCGGTGTCCGGCCGCCGCGACTTCGAGGATGTCGCGCTGGCCGTCGCCGCTCGCGCGGTCACCGCCGCCGCCCTGGCCCGCACCGAGAGCCGGGGCTGCCACCACCGCGAGGAATATCCGCAGACCGCATCCGAGCTGGGACGCAGCAACGTGCTGCGCTTGGCCGACGACCAGAACGCGGTGCTGGTGGAGGCGTTGGCGGCGGTCGTATGACCACGATGTCCGACTGTGAACTGACCGCGGCGCGCGAAACCATCGAGCGCGGCCTGGCCGAGGATCTGCGCCACGGACCCGACGTCACCACCCTGGCGACGGTGCCCGCCGAAACGATGGCGACCGCGGCCATGGTGCCCCGCGAGCCCGGTGTGATCGCCGGCATCGATATCGCTTTGTTGGTGCTCGACGAGGTCCTCGGTGCGCGCGGCTACGAGGTGGTCGACCGCGTCGAGGACGGGGCCCGCCTGGAGCCGGGCCAGCCGGTGCTGACGCTGCGAGCCGAAACCCGCGGCCTGCTGACCGCCGAGCGGACGATGCTGAACCTGATCTGCCACCTGTCCGGGATCGCCACCACGACGGCGCACTGGGTGGCCGCCGTGCACGGCACCAAGGCCAAGGTGCGCGACACCCGCAAAACCCTGCCCGGCCTGCGCGCCTTGCAGAAATACGCGGTCCGGGTCGGCGGCGGGGTCAACCACCGGCTGGGGCTGGGCGACGCGGCCCTGATCAAGGACAACCACGTGGTGGCCGCGGGCTCGGTGGTCGACGCGCTGCGTGCCGTGCGCGACGCGGCACCGGAGCTGCCGTGCGAGGTGGAAGTGGACTCACTCGAGCAGCTCGACGAGGTCCTGCCCGAAAAGCCCGAGCTGATCCTGCTGGACAACTTTCCGGTGTGGCAGACGCAGATGGCCGTGCAGCGCCGCGACGCGCGCGCACCCGCCGTGCTGCTCGAATCGTCGGGCGGGCTCAGCCTGGAGAACGCGGCCGCCTACGCCGGAACCGGGGTGGATTACCTGGCCGTCGGCGCGCTGACCCATTCGGTGCGGGTGCTCGACATCGGCCTCGACATGTAGCTGGGGCTTTCAACCCCGCCAGCGCACGCCCGACGCAGAACCGGCGGCCCGGAAAGCGAACGGCCTCAGGCGATGTCGGCGACGAATACCCCGATCCGGCGCAGCTGCATGCGCGCCATCCCGGGCAGGCCATCGCCGTCCGAGCCGGCCGGCAGGATCCGCGGGTTGATCAGGTGCACCGTTCGATTGCGGCTGAATTCCACGTCCGCCTCACCGGCCGCCAGCACATTCTTCACCCAGTTGGTCTTTCCGTGGCCCAGCGCGATCGCCAGGGTGTTGCCCTTGCGGTACGGCGTGACGATCGTCTCGTACGCCTTGCCGGAGGTTCGGCCGCGATGCTTGATCGTCGCCGTCCCGGGCAGAAAGCGGGCTATCGGCTTGAGCGCCGGGTTGAAGTATTTGATCTGGAAACGCTCGAACCACGGCGGGAAGACCATCGGGACGCCCGGGGCATTGTTGGGGTGATCCTTGGCGGACATGGCGGCTCCCTGAGTCGGCTCTACTTTTCAGCGCGGGGTATGGCCTCGATACCGGCACTGTACCGGTCGGATATCGACTTGAGTTCCTCTGGGACAATGGACACCGTGAGCACCATCCAAGCGTCGCCGATGGCCCGCATCGACCTGCGGGGCGCGGAGTTGACGGCTGCCCGATTGCGGGCGGCGCTGCCCCGCGGCGGCGCCGACGTGGAGACGGTGCTGTCGAAGGTCCGGCCGATCGTGCAGGCCGTCGCCGAGCGCGGCGCCGCCGCCGCCTTGGAGTTCGGCGCCACCTTCGACGGGGTCCGGCCCCCGGCCGTGCGGGTACCCGATGCCGCGCTCGAGAAGGCTTTGACCGAGTTGGCCGCGGACGTGGCCGACGCGCTGCGGGTGATGATCGAACGCACCCGCGCCGTGCACGCCGACCAGCGTCGCACCGACGTCACGACCACGCTCGGCCCGGGCGCGACCGTCACCGAGCGGTGGGTCCCCGTCGACCGGGTGGGCCTCTACGTGCCCGGCGGCAACGCCGTCTACCCCTCCAGCGTGGTGATGAACGTGGTGCCGGCCCAGGCCGCCGGCGTCGCCTCGCTGGTGGTCGCCAGCCCGCCGCAGGCCCAGTTCGGCGGCCTGCCGCACCCGACGATCCTGGCCGCCGCCCGGCTGTTGGGGGTCGACGAGGTGTGGGCCGTCGGCGGCGCGCAGGCGGTGGCGCTGCTGGCCTACGGCGGCACCGACGTCGACGGCGCCGAGCTGGCGCCCGTCGACATGATCACCGGGCCGGGCAACATCTACGTCACCGCGGCCAAGCGGCTGTGCCGGTCGCGCGTCGGGATCGACGCCGAAGCCGGGCCGACGGAGATCGCGATCCTGGCCGACCACACCGCCGACCCGGCGCACGTGGCCGCCGACCTGATCAGCCAGGCCGAACACGACGAGATGGCGGGCAGCGTGCTGGTCACGCCCAGCGCGGACCTGGCCGCCGCCACCGACGCCGAGGTGGCCGCCCAGCTACAGACGACCGTGCACCGCGAACGGGTGACGGCGGCGCTCGGCGGACGCCAGTCGGCCATCATCCTCGTCGACGACCTGGACGCCGGAATCGACGTCGTGAACGCCTATGCCGCCGAACATCTGGAGATCCAGACCGTCGACGCGGCCGCCGTCGCGGGCCGAATCCGTTCGGCCGGCGCCATTTTCGTCGGACCGTATGCGCCGGTGAGCCTGGGTGACTACTGCGCCGGGTCCAATCACGTGCTGCCGACCGCCGGCAGCGCCCGGCATTCCAGCGGCCTGTCCGTGCAGACCTTCTTGCGCGGCATCCACGTCGTCGACTACACCGAAGCGGCCTTGAAAGACGTGTCCGGGCATGTGATCGCGCTCGCCGAGGCCGAAGACCTGCCGTCACACGGCGAAGCGGTGCGGCGGAGGTTCGAGCGATGAGCGGACAATCGGAGCCCACGCTGGACGATCTGCCGCTGCGCGACGACCTGCGCGGTAAATCGCCCTACGGCGCACCACAACTGGATGTCCCGGTGCGGCTGAACACCAACGAGAACCCGCACCCGCCCAGCAAGGCGTTGGTGGACGACGTGGTGCGGTCGGTGGGCGCGGTCGCCGCCGAACTACACCGCTACCCCGACCGCGACGCGGTGGCCCTGCGCGCCGACCTGGCCGCCTACCTCAGCGCCCAGACCGGTGTTCAGCTGGGCGTCGAAAATCTATGGGCGGCAAATGGTTCCAATGAGATTTTGCAACAGCTGCTGCAGGCGTTCGGGGGGCCTGGCCGCACCGCCATCGGGTTCGTCCCGTCCTACTCGATGCACCCGATCATCTCCGACGGCACCCGCACCGAGTGGCTGCAGGCCGCCCGCGCCGACGACTTCAGCCTGGATGTCGACGCCGCCGTGGCCGCCATCGCCGACCGCCGGCCCGATGTGGTGTTCGTCGCCAGCCCGAACAACCCGTCCGGGCAGAGCGTTTCGCTGCCGGACCTGCGCCGGCTGCTCGACGTCGTGCCCGGCATCCTGATCGTCGACGAGGCCTACGGCGAATTCTCTTCGCAGCCCAGCGCGGTGAGACTGGTGGAGGAGTATCCGACCAAACTCATCGTCTCGCGCACCATGAGCAAGGCGTTCGCGTTCGCCGGTGGCCGGCTTGGCTACCTGATCGCCACCCCGGCGGTGATCGACGCGATGTTGCTGGTGCGGCTGCCCTATCACCTGTCGGTGCTCACCCAGGCCGCCGCACGCGCCGCGCTGCGGCACGCCGATGACACGCTCGGCAGTGTGGCGACCCTGATTGCCGAACGCGAACGTGTCTCAACGGCCTTGGCCGGCATGGGGTTTCGGGTGATTCCCAGCGACGCGAACTTCATGCTGTTCGGGGAGTTCGCCGACGCGCCCGCCACCTGGCAGCGCTATCTGGATGCCGGCGTGCTGATCCGCGACGCCGGAATCCCCGGCTACCTGCGCGCCACGACCGGCCTGGCGGAGGAGAACGACGCCTTCCTGCGCGCCAGCGCCCAGCTGGCCACCACCGAACTCGCCCCCAGCCCCGTAGGAGCACCGTGACAGCGACCGCTACCCGCCGTGCGCGCATCGAGCGCCGCACCAAGGAATCCGACATCGTCGTCGAACTCGACCTCGACGGCACCGGCCAGGTCGACGTCGACACAGGTGTGCCGTTCTACGACCACATGCTCACGGCCCTGGGCAGTCACGCCAGCTTCGACCTGACCGTGCGCACCAAGGGCGACGTAGAGATCGAGGGACATCACACCATCGAGGACACCGCCATCGCGCTGGGCACCGCACTCGGCCAGGCCCTGGGTGACAAACGGGGCATCCGGCGGTTCGGCGACGCCTTCATCCCGATGGACGAGACGTTGGCCCACGCGGCGGTCGACGTGTCCGGCCGGCCCTACTGCGTGCACAGCGGAGAGCCGGATCACCTGCAGCACACCACGATTGCCGGGAGCTCGGTGCCCTATCACACCGTCATCAACCGGCACGTGTTCGAATCGCTGGCCATGAACGCGCGCATCGCGCTGCACGTGCGCGTCCTGTATGGGCGGGATCCACACCACATCACCGAGGCGCAGTACAAGGCGGTAGCCCGCGCGCTGCGCCAGGCGGTGGAATCCGACCCCCGGGTGTCGGATGTGCCGTCCACCAAAGGGGTTCTGTGACGGCACACAAGAAAGTAGTTGTCCTGGACTACGGCTCGGGCAATCTGCGGTCGGCCCAGCGCGCCCTCGAGCGGGTCGGTGCATCGGTCGAGGTGACCGGCGACGCCGATGCCGCGGCCGCTGCCGATGGATTGGTGGTGCCGGGCGTCGGCGCCTACGAGGCGTGCATGACCGGGCTGCGCAACATCGGCGGCGAGCGCATCATCGCCGAGCGGATCGCCGCCGATCGCCCGGTGCTGGGCGTCTGCGTCGGCATGCAGATCCTGTTCGCCCGCGGCGTCGAATTCAGCGTGGAGACGCAGGGATGCGGTCAGTGGCCGGGATACGTCACGCGACTGCAGGCGCCGGTCATTCCGCACATGGGCTGGAACGTCGTCGAATCCGGGCCCGGCACAGTGCTGTTCAAGGGGCTTGATGCGGACACCCGGTTCTACTTCGTGCACTCCTACGCCGCGCAGCAGTGGGAGGGTTCGCCCGACGCGGTGCTGACGTGGGCCACCCACGAGGGCCCGTTTCTGGCGGCGGTCGAGGACGGGCCGCTGTCGGCCACCCAATTTCACCCGGAGAAGAGCGGGGATGCCGGCGCGGCCGTACTGAGCAATTGGGTCCAGGCATTGTGAGGGACCTCGCGAAAGCGCTTTCTACCAAGCACAAGCCGGGGTGCTGCGTGACGCGTCTCGGCACACAGGAGGGAATGTGTTGATCTTGTTGCCCGCGGTCGACGTGGTCGACGGCCGCGCCGTGCGGCTGGTGCAGGGCAAGGCGGGCAGTGAAACCGAATACGGCTCGGCGCTGGATGCCGCGCTGACCTGGCAGCGCGACGGCGCCGAATGGATCCATCTGGTCGACCTGGACGCGGCGTTCGGACGCGGATCGAACCGCGAACTGCTGGCCGAGGTGGTCGGCAAGCTCGACGTGCAGGTTGAGCTGTCCGGCGGGATTCGCGACGACGATTCGCTGGCCGCCGCCCTGGCCACCGGCTGTGCGCGGGTGAACCTGGGCACCGCGGCCCTCGAGAACCCCGGGTGGTGTGCCCGGGCGATCAGCGAACACGGCGACAAGGTCGCGGTGGGCTTGGACGTGCAGATCGTCGACGGTGAGCACCGGTTGCGTGGGCGGGGCTGGGAAACCGACGGGGGCGACCTGTGGGACGTGCTGGAACGCCTTGACGGGCAGGGATGTTCGCGGTTCGTGGTCACTGATGTGACCAAGGACGGCACGCTGGGCGGTCCCAATCTGGACTTGCTGGCGTCCGTCGCCGAGCGCACCGACGCCCCGGTGATCGCCTCCGGTGGGGTTTCCAGCCTCGACGACCTGCGTGCGATCGCCACCCTCACCGACCGCGGGGTCGAGGGCGCCATCGTCGGCAAGGCCCTCTACGCGGGGCGATTCACGTTGCCGCAGGCGCTGGCCGCGGTGGCGGAGTAGCACCGCATGGACGTGCACACCCTGGTGGCGCAGGCGTCGGCGATTCTCGACGATGCCTCCGAGCCGTTCCTTGCCGGTCACCGCGCCGATTCCGCGGTCCGCAAGAAGGGCAACGACTTTGCCACCGATGTCGACCTCGCGATCGAGCGTCAGGTGGTCGCCGCGCTCGTCGAGGCCACCGGGATCGGGGTGCACGGTGAGGAATTCGGCGGCTCGGCCGTCGACTCGCCATGGGTGTGGGTCTTGGATCCCGTGGACGGCACGTTCAATTACGCGGCCGGATCGCCGATGGCCGGCATCCTGCTGGGTCTGCTGCGGCACGGCGAACCGGTGGCCGGATTGACCTGGCTGCCGTTCATGGACCAGCGCTACACCGCGGTGGCGGGCGGTCCGTTGCGCAAGAATGGGGTGCCGCAGCCGCCGCTCACCCCCGTCGATCTGGCCGACGCCCTGGTCGGCGCCGGGTCGTTCAGCGCGGATGCGCGGGGCCGATTCCCCGGACGTTATCGAATCGCCTTGCTGGAGAACCTCAGCCGGGTCTCGTCGCGTTTGCGCATGCACGGGTCCACCGGAATCGACCTTGCGTTCGTCGCCGACGGAATACTCGGTGCGGCAATAAGTTTCGGCGGCCACGTGTGGGACCATGCCGCCGGAGTCGCGCTGGTCCGGGCTGCCGGTGGCGTCGTCACCGATCTGGCCGGCGAACCGTGGACTCCCGCATCCGATTCCGCGCTGGCGGCCGGCCCCGCCGCCCACGCCGAGATCTTGGAAATCCTGCGCGCCACCGGCCGACCGGAGGACTACTGAGATGCCCCCTGCCCCCAACGGGCTCGCGGTGCGAGTGATCCCGTGCCTCGATGTCGACGGCGGCCGGGTGGTCAAGGGTGTCAATTTCGAGAACCTGCGCGACGCCGGCGATCCCGTGGAGCTCGCGGCGGCCTATGACGCCGAAGGCGCCGACGAGCTGACCTTTCTCGACGTGACCGCATCCTCGTCGGGACGGGCCACCATGCTCGATGTGGTGCGCCGCACCGCCGAGCAGGTCTTCATTCCGCTGACGGTCGGCGGCGGGGTGCGCACGGTGGCCGACGTCGACGTGTTGCTGCGCGCGGGCGCCGACAAAGTTTCCATCAACACCGCCGCGATCGCCCGTCCCGAGCTGCTGGCCGAGATGGCGCGGCAGTTCGGCTCCCAGTGCATCGTGCTGTCCGTCGATGCGCGAACGGTTCCGCCGGGCGCGGTGCCGACACCATCGGGCTGGGAGGTCACCACCCATGGTGGGCGACACGGCACGGGGCTCGATGCGGTCGAATGGGCTTCGCGCGGAGCCGATCTGGGGGTAGGGGAGATCCTGCTGAACTCGATGGACGCCGATGGCACCAAAGCCGGATTCGACCTGGAGATGCTGCGCGCAGTGCGCTCTGCGGTCACGGTGCCGGTCATCGCCAGCGGGGGCGCCGGTGCGGCCGAACACTTCGCGCCCGCCGTCGCCGCCGGCGCCGATGCTGTGTTGGCGGCCAGCGTGTTCCACTTCCGGGAGCTGACCATCGGCCAGGTGAAGGCCGCGATGGCCGCAGAAGGGATCACCGTGCGATGACGCTCGACCCCCAGATCGCCGCGCGGCTGAAGCGCAACGCCGAGGGCCTGTTCACCGCCGTGGTGCAGGAGCGCGGCAGCGGTGACGTGCTGATGGTCGCCTGGATGGACGACGCCGCCCTGGCCCGAACACTGGAAACCCGTGAGGCGACCTACTTTTCACGGTCCCGCGGGCAGCAGTGGATCAAGGGAGCCACGTCCGGTCACACCCAATATGTTCATTCGGTGCGTCTGGACTGCGACGGCGACGCCGTGCTGCTGACCGTAGACCAGGTGGGCGGCGCCTGCCACACCGGCGACCACAGTTGCTTCGACGCCGACGTGTTGCTGGCACCGGAGCGCTGACCCTCGCTCGGCAGCGCGAGGCGTGTGTAGGGTCACTTTCCGCGGGCGTGGGCACATCACTTCGACAAGAATGGCGGTCAATGTCGAAATGGTCGTCCTGGAACGTCGTCGTGCCGGTGCTTTCCGTCGTCGTGCTGGCATTGATCTGGGGCAAGACGCTCGGGCCGGTGCTGGTCGGGCTGACGGCGTTGTTTCTCATCGGTGCGGTGGTAGCCGCCGTGCACCACGCGGAGGTGGTCGCACACCGGGTCGGTGAGCCGTTCGGGTCGTTGGTGCTCGCGGCGGCGGTGACGGTCATCGAGGTAGCCCTGATCGTGGAGCTGATGGCGTCCGGCGGTAACGAGACGGCGACCCTGGCCCGCGACACGGCGTTCGCCGCGCTGATGATCACCACCAACGGGATCGCCGGGCTGTCGCTGCTGCTGGGTTCCCGGCGCTACGGCGTGACGATATTCAACGCCGAAGGCAGCGGCGCCGCGCTCGCAACCGTGACCACCCTGGCGACGCTGAGTCTGGTGCTGCCCGCGTTCACCACCACCACCGTGGGCAAGGAGTTCTCGCCCGGCCAGCTCGCCTTCGCCGCCGTCGCCTCGCTGCTGCTCTACCTCGTGTTCGTCTTCACGCAGACCGTGCGGCACCGCGACTTCTTCCTGCCGATCGCGCAGAAGGGCCAGAAAAGCCTGTTCGCCGACGAAAGCCATGCCGACCCCCCGACCACCCGCGCCGCGCTGACCAGCCTCGCGCTGATGCTCGGCGCTCTGGTGGCGGTGGTGGGCCTGGCCGAAGAAGAGTCGCCGGCCGTGGAGAGAGCGGTGACCGCGGTCGGCTTTCCGCAGTCGTTCGTGGGCGTGATCATTGCGGCGCTGGTGCTGCTGCCCGAGACGCTCGCGGCCGTGCGGGCGGCGCGGCAGGGCCGCATCCAGATCAGCTTGAATCTGGCGTACGGCTCGGCGATGGCCAGCATCGGGCTCACCATCCCGGCGATCGCGCTGGCGTCGATCTGGCTCAAAGGGCCGCTGCTGCTCGGCCTCGGCGCCATCCAACTGGTATTGCTTGCCCTGACCGTCGTGATCAGCATGCTGACGGTGGTGCCCGGGCGGGCGACCCGCTTGCAGGGCGAGGTGCATCTGGTGCTGCTGGCTGCCTACGTGTTCCTGGCGATCAACCCCTGACGCTTACGCGCGGGCCCGCAACGTCGCCAGTGCCTTGTCGGCGTGGGTGTCCATATTGAACTCGCTGGAGATCACCTCGAGCACCGTGCGGTCGGTGTCGATGACGAACGTCGTGCGTTTGACCGGCATCAGCTTGCCGAGCAGGCCGCGTTTGACGCCGAATTGGGTCGCGACGCTGCCGTCGCTGTCCGAAAGCAGCGGGTAGTCGAACTTCTGCATGTCCGCGAACTTGGCCTGCTTCTGCACGGCGTCGGCGCTGATCCCCACCCGGTTGGCCCCGACCGCGGCGAACTCGGCGGCCAGGTCGCGGAAGTGGCACGCTTCCTTGGTGCAACCGGGCGTCATCGCCGCCGGGTAGAAGAACAACACCACGGGCCCCCCGGAAAGCAGTTCGCTGAGCGTGCGCGGCGTCCCGGTCTGATCCGGTAGTTCGAAGTCCGCGACGGTGTCACCAGGTTTCATGGCGGACACGCTACGCCGCCAAGCTCTCCGCTCGGGCTTCCACGCGTCTGGGAGGATGGTTCGGTGCACGCCCACCTCGCCGCGACGACCTCACGAGAGGATTTCCGCCAGCTGGCGGCCGAGCACCGCGTGGTTCCGGTGACCCGCAAGGTGCTCGCCGACAGCGAGACGCCCTTGTCGGCCTACCGCAAACTCGCCGCCGACCGCCCGGGCACTTTTCTGCTGGAATCCGCCGAGCACGGCCGTTCCTGGTCACGCTGGTCGTTCATCGGCGCGGGAGCGCCGTCGGCGCTGACCGTACGTGACGGTGAAGCCGTCTGGCTGGGCGTGGTGCCGCAGGACGCGCCGACCGGGGGCGACCCGCTGCAGGCCTTGCGGGCCACGTGCGAGCTGCTGGCCACCGGCCCGCTCCCGGGGCTGCCGCCGCTGTCGGGCGGCATGGTGGGGTTCTTCGCCTACGACATGGTCCGGCGCCTGGAACGACTGCCCGAACTGGCGGTCGACGACCTGCAGCTCCCCGACATGTTGTTGCTGCTGGCCACCGATGTGGCGGCGGTCGATCACCACGAGGGCACCATCACGCTGATCGCCAACGCCGTGAACTGGAACGGGACCGACGAGCGGGTCGACGAGGCCTACGACGACGCGATCGCCCGCTTGGACGTGATGACCGCGGCGCTGGGCCAGCCGCTGCCGTCGACCGTCGGCACGTTCGAGCGACCCGAGCCGCGCTATCGCGCGCAGCGCAGCGTCGAGGAGTACGGAAAGATCGTCGACTACCTCGTCGAGCAGATCGCCGCGGGCGAGGCCTTCCAGGTGGTGCCCTCGCAACGGTTCGAAATGGACACCCATGTCAATCCGATCGACGTGTACCGGATGTTGCGGGTCACCAACCCGAGCCCCTACATGTATTTGCTGCACATCCCGAATGACGTTGGCGGAACTGACTTTTCGATCGTCGGCTCCAGCCCCGAGGCGCTGGTGACAGTCGCCGACGGCACCGCGACCACCCATCCGATCGCCGGAACGCGGTGGCGCGGGGGCACCGAGGAAGAGGACCAGCTGCTGGAAAAGGAACTGTTGGCCGACGAGAAGGAACGCGCCGAGCACCTGATGCTGGTCGACCTGGGCCGCAACGACTTAGGCCGGGTCTGCGCACCGGGCACCGTGCGCGTCGAGGACTACAGCCATATCGAACGCTATAGCCACGTCATGCACCTGGTGTCGACGGTGACGGGCACGCTCGACGAGGGCCGTACCGCGTTGGACGCGGTGACCGCCTGCTTTCCCGCCGGCACGCTCTCGGGCGCGCCGAAGGTACGGGCCATGGAACTCATCGAAGAGGTGGAGAAGACCCGCCGCGGCCTGTACGGCGGCGTGGTCGGCTACCTGGACTTCGCCGGCAACGCCGACTTCGCGATCGCCATTCGCACCGCCCTGATGCGCGACGGCACCGCCTACGTGCAGTCCGGCGGCGGGGTGGTGGCGGACTCCAACGGCCCCTACGAATACACCGAGGCAACCAACAAGGCCCGCGCGGTGCTCAGCGCGATCGCCGCCGCCGAGACGTTGACCGAACCCGTGGGCGATGGCTGACACCGGACGGCCGAGGAGCCGGTGGCTGATCCGAATTGCCCAGGCAGTGCTAGTGGTTGCCGCCGGGACGTTGTGGGTGGCCTCGCGCCTGCCGTGGGTCGTCATCCGGTCGTTCGACGGGCTGGGACCGCCCAAGCAGGTGACATTGGCCGGCGCGGCGTGGTCGACGGCGCTGCTTCCGCTGGCGTTGCTGCTGCTGGCCGCGGCCGTCGCCGCCATCGCCGTGCGGGGCCGGCTCTTGCGCGCGCTCGCGGGCCTGCTGGCGCTGGTCAGTCTGGCGGTCGGCTACCTCGGGGTCAGCCTGTGGGCACTGCCGGACGTGGCGGTCCGCGGCGCTGAGCTGGCGCACGTCTCGGTGATGTCGCTGGTCGGAAGCGAGCGGCGGTACTGGGGTGCGGGCGTCACCGTCATCGCTGCGGCGTGCACGCTGGTAGCCGCCGTCCTACTCATGCGGTCGGCGTCGGACTCGGGGTCGGCACGGTCGAGTGCAATAAAGTACGCGGCACCGGCGACGCGCCGGTCGAATGTGCGGCGCGGACAGCCCGGCGGGGCGATGCTGGAGGAGCCGGAGACGCCGGGAATGTCGGAGCGGATGATCTGGGACGCGCTTGACGAGGGACGCGACCCAACCGATCAGGCAGGTGAGTCTGACACCGAGGGTCGGTGACGGGCTGCAAGCCGCGGGCCGCTACCCTTCATTGACGTCGTCGCAATCGGCTGGGGACACGAAGTGGCCGTGGGATGACAGCGGACGACAGGGCGAAGGGAAACGACAGGCATGAGTCCGGCAACCGTGCTTGACTCCATCCTCGAGGGAGTCCGGGCCGACGTTGCCGCCCGCGAAGCGCTCATCAGCCTGTCGGAGATCAAAGCCGCCGCAGCGGCCGCACCCCCGCCCCGCGATGTGATGGCGGCGTTGCGCGAGCCCGGTATCGGCGTCATCGCCGAAGTCAAGCGCGCGAGCCCGTCGGCGGGTTCCCTGGCGACCATTGCCGATCCCGCCAAGCTGGCCCGTGCCTACGAAGACGGTGGCGCCCGCATCATCAGCGTGTTGACCGAAGAGCGCCGTTTCCACGGCTCGCTCGACGATCTCGACGCGGTTCGCGCGGCGGTCTCGATTCCGATTCTGCGCAAAGACTTTGTCGTGCAGCCCTATCAGATCCACGAAGCGCGTGCGCACGGCGCCGACATGCTGCTGCTCATCGTCGCCGCGCTGGAACAGTCGGCGTTGGTGTCGATGCTCGATCGGACCGAATCGCTGGGCATGACGGCGCTCGTCGAGGTGCACACCGAAGAGGAAGCCGACCGGGCACTCAAGGCCGGGGCCAACGTAATCGGCGTCAACGCCCGCGATCTGGCGACCCTGGAGGTGGACCGGGATTGCTTCGCGCGCATCGCTCCCGGGCTGCCCAGCAACGTGATCAGGATCGCCGAATCCGGCGTGCGCGGTACCGGAGACCTGCTGGCGTATGCCGGTGCAGGTGCCGACGCGGTGTTGGTCGGCGAAGGCCTGGTCAAAAGCGGCGATCCGCGCGCCGCGGTCGCCGACCTGGTTACCGCTGGCACCCACCCGTCCTGTCCGAAACCGGCTCGCTAGTCACTACGTCACTCCAGAAGCCCCTGCGCTGATACGTTGAACCCATGAGCCATCCCCGCGTAGAGCCTTGGTGATGGTGGACCTGTCCCGCCCGGACCTTCCGCTCCCGAGCGCAGCCATCGCAGAACCCACCCGTCACGAACCCGATGCGGGCGGGCATTTCGGCGTGTACGGCGGCCGCTACGTCGCCGAGGCGTTGATGGCCGTGATCGAAGAGGTCACCGCCGCCTACGAGAAGGAACGTGTCAACCAGGATTTCCTGGACACCCTCGATTACCTGCAGGCGAACTATGCGGGCCGACCGTCACCGCTGTATGAGGCGCCCCGGTTGTCCGAACAGGCCGGCGCGCGCATCTTCCTCAAGCGAGAAGACTTGAACCACACCGGTTCTCATAAGATCAACAACGTGCTCGGCCAGGCGTTGCTGGCTCAGCGGATGGGTAAGAAACGGGTGATCGCCGAGACCGGGGCCGGCCAGCACGGCGTCGCGACCGCCACCGCGTGCGCCTTACTCGGTCTCGAATGCGTGATCTACATGGGCGCCGTCGATACCGAGCGTCAGGCGCTCAACGTGGCGCGCATGCGCCTGCTGGGGGCCACGGTCGTCTCGGTCGAAAGCGGTTCGAAGACGCTCAAGGACGCGATCAATGAGGCGTTTCGGGATTGGGTTACCAATGCCGACACCACGTTCTATTGTTTCGGCACCGCTGCCGGCCCGCATCCCTTTCCCGCCATGGTGCGCGACTTCCAACGCATCATCGGCCTCGAGGCGCGCGCCCAGATCCAGGCCCAGGCGGGCCGGTTGCCCGACGCCGTCGTGGCCTGTATCGGCGGCGGCTCCAACGCCATCGGCATCTTCCACCCGTTCATCGACGACCCCAACGTGCGGTTGATCGGATTCGAAGCCGCCGGTGATGGGGTCGAAACCGGAAGGCACGCTGCGACTTTCAGCGGCGGCTCACCCGGGGCGTTTCAGGGATCGTTCTCGTATTTGCTGCAGGACGAGGATGGGCAGACCATCGAATCCCATTCCATCTCAGCCGGTCTCGATTACCCGGGAGTGGGTCCAGAGCACGCGTATCTGCGCGAGACGGGGCGCGCCGAATACCGTCCGATCACCGACTCGGAGGCGATGGACGCGTTCCGCGTGTTGTGCCGCACCGAAGGGATCATCCCGGCGATCGAATCGGCGCATGCGGTAGCCGGTGCCCTGAAATTGGGCCCCGAGTTGGGGCGGGGCTCGATCATCGTGGTGAACCTGTCCGGCCGCGGCGACAAGGACGTCGAGACCGCGGCGAAGTGGTTCGGGCTGTTGGGATCCAGCGATCGATGACGGTCAAACACAGCGAGGCGGACAAGCTCGAGTCGGTTTTCGATGGCTGCCGCAAAGACAACCGCGCGGCGCTTATCGGCTATCTGCCCACCGGCTACCCCGACGTGTCGACGTCGGTGAACGGGATGACCACCCTGGTCGAATCGGGTTGCGACATCATCGAAGTCGGCGTCCCCTATTCGGATCCCGGCATGGACGGCCCGACCATCGCCAAGGCCACCGAGATCGCGCTGCGCGGTGGTGTGCGCGTTCGTGACACGCTTGCCGCGGTCGAGGCGATCAGCGCGGCGGGCGGCCACGCCGTGGTGATGACGTATTGGAACCCGGTGGTGCGCTATGGGGTTGACGCATTCGCGCGGGACCTGGCATCGGCCGGCGGGTACGGCTTGATCACCCCCGATCTCATCCCCGACGAAGCCGGGCAGTGGTTGGCGGCCTCTGACGATTATGGGTTGAACCGCATCTTTCTCGTCGCGCCGTCCTCGACGCCGCAGCGGTTGGCGATGACGGTGGAGGCGTCGCGTGGCTTCGTCTACGCGGCTTCGACGATGGGCGTGACGGGGGCGCGTGACGTCGTGTCCAACGCGGCACCCGAATTGGTGAGCAGGGTAAGGGAGATATCCGACATACCAGTGGGTGTCGGACTGGGGGTGCGATCGCGGGAGCAGGCCGCCCAGATCGGCAGCTACGCAGACGGTGTCATTGTCGGGTCGGCGCTGGTGTCTGCGCTGGGAGACGGAGGGTTGACTGCATTGCGTGCGCTGACTGAAGAACTCGCCGCCGGTGTTCGTCAGAGGGCGGCCGCCTCATGACGAAGCTACTGGCCTATTTTCCGAGCCCGTCGCAGGGCGTATGGCACCTCGGGCCGCTGCCCATCCGGGCCTATGCGCTGTTCATCATTGCCGGCATCGTGGTCGCATTGCTGATCGGTGACCGGCGCTGGGCGGACCGCGGCGGCGAGCGCGGCGTCATCTACGACATCGCACTGTGGGCGGTGCCGTTCGGGCTGATCGGTGGTCGGCTCTACCACCTGGCCACCGACTGGCGCACCTATTGGGGCCCGGGCGGCGCGGGAGTCGGCGCGGCCGTGCGGATCTGGGACGGCGGACTGGGCATTTGGGGCGCGGTGGCGCTCGGCGGCGTCGGCGCCTGGATCGGCTGCCGCCGGCGCGGGATCCCGCTTCCTGCCTTCGCCGACGCGCTGGCCCCGGGAATCATCCTGGCGCAGGCCATCGGTCGGCTCGGCAATTACTTCAACCAGGAGCTCTATGGCCGCGAAACCACGCTGCCGTGGGGCCTGGAGGTCTTCTACCGCCGAGACCCCTCGGGATACATCGACCCCCATTCGCTGGATGGCATCTCGACGGGCCAGATTGCCTTCGTGGTGCAGCCGACGTTCCTCTACGAATTGATCTGGAATGTCCTGGTTTTCGTCGCGTTGATCTACGCCGACCGGCGCTTCAATCTGGGCCACGGCCGACTGTTCGCGCTGTATGTGGCGGGCTATTGCGTGGGGCGATTCTGTGTCGAGTTGCTGCGCGATGACACCGCAACCCACATCGCCGGCATCCGGATCAACTCGTTCACATCGACTTTCGTGTTCATCGGGGCCGTGGTGTGTCTGATGGCGGCGCCAAAGGGCCGCGAAGACCCCGCCACACTGCGCGGCAACGAGTACCTCGAAGAGGAAGCGGCCGGCGTCGAGTCGGAGTATGAGCCCGCAACGGTGGCGGTCGCGACGACTGCGGCGGGCGCCGCGGCCACAGCCGACGCGTCGCCGGGCTCGGCCGAGGCGGCGGAGGCTGACGACACCCCCGCCGCCGCCGCGGAAGCCGAAGAACCGGTCGCGGACTCGACGGAAGCCGCCGTCGACTCGGGCGAAGCCGGGGCAGACGAGCCCGAGGTCGAATCGGAAGCCGAAGTGCCGGAAGTCGAGCCCGAAACCGAGGCGTTGGCCGAGGCCTCCGAATCGGACGAGCCGACAGCCGAGGCTCAATTGGTCGACGGGGAACCGGAAGAGGCAGAAGCGGAAGAGCCCGACGCCGAAGCGGAGGAACCGGAATCGGAAGAGCCTGAAGCGGAAAAGCCTGAAGCCGAAGCCGAAGAACCGGAAGCGGAAGAACCGCAAGCCGAAGAACCGGAAGCCGAAACCGAAGAACCGGAAACCGAAGAACCGGAAGCCGCAACCGAAGACGAGCCCGTCGACGAGGAATCGGACGGAAAGCCCGCCGTCCAGGAGCCCGCCGAAACGACGCCTGCCCAACCGGAACCCCGTCGGCGATGGGGCTCGCGGCTGCGGAACCGGTTGTCGGGCCGCTAACGGCCGCCCGTGTCCCGATTCCCGCGGCCGGGCGCGACGGATCTGGCATCCTGAGAGGCGTGACCAACGCGAGGTCAGCGGGCTAGGTGATGCAGCCTCACACTCCCGCGCATGCTCCGGGACAACCCCGTCCACGCGGCGGGCGGGGTCACCGCCTGCTCATCAGGGCCGGTACCGGCGTGGTGCTGGGTGGCGCGCTCGGCTACGTCGCGCTGGTCGACCCGCACAGCCCGAGTTCGGTCTACCCGGCGTGTCCGTTCAAGCTGCTCACCGGCTGGAATTGCCCGTTTTGCGGTGGCCTGCGGATGACGCATGACCTGATGCACGGCGACCTGATGGCCGCCATCCACGACAACGTCTTCGCGCTGGTGGGAATCCCGCTGCTGGCCGCCTGGCTGCTGGTGCGCCGCGCGCGCGGCAAGGGGCTGCCGCCCACGGCGGCGTTGCTGGTGGTCGTGGTCGCGACGATCGCCTGGACGGTGCTGCGTAACCTGCCGGCCTTCCCGTTGTTTCCCACCGTTCTTGGTGGGTAAGAGCACACCGCGCGCGAGCGATTATGTGCGGGCCGCGGGGGTTGCACGCGACTATGCTGGGTCGGCGTGAGTAGACGCGGAAAGATCGTCTGCACCCTTGGCCCCGCGACCAGTTCGGATGAGTCGATCCTGGCCCTGGTTGGGGCCGGCATGGATGTCGCTCGGTTGAACTTCAGCCACGGCGACTACTCCGACCACAAAGCCGCCTACGAGCGCGTCCGGTCCGCTTCCGACGCCACGGGCCGAGCCGTCGGCGTGCTCGCCGACCTGCAGGGCCCCAAGATCAGGCTGGGACGTTTCGCCACCGGACCCACGTACTGGGCCGACGGCGAAACGGTGCGCATCACCGTCGCGGACTGCGCAGGCGACCACGACCGGGTGTCGACCACCTACAAGAAGCTGGCCGAGGACGCCGCCGTCGGTGATCGGATTCTGGTCGACGACGGCAAGGTCGGCCTTGTCATCGATGGCATCGAGGGCGACGACGTGGTCTGCACGGTCGTGGAGGGCGGCCCGGTCAGCAACAACAAGGGCATCTCGCTGCCCGGCATGAACGTGTCGGCACCGGCCTTGTCGGAGAAGGACGTCGACGACCTCACCTTCGCCCTGGAACTCGGCGTCGACCTGGTCGCGCTCTCCTTCGTCCGTTCGCCGTCCGACGTCGAGTTGGTGCACGAGGTGATGGACCGTGTCGGCCGTCGGGTGCCGGTGATCGCCAAACTGGAGAAACCGGAGGCCGTCGACAATCTGGAAGCCATCGTGCTGGCCTTCGACGCGATCATGGTGGCCCGCGGCGACCTTGGCGTCGAGCTGCCCCTGGAAGAGGTTCCGCTGGTGCAGAAGCGGGCCATCCAGATGGCCCGGGAGAACGCCAAACCGGTGATCGTGGCGACCCAGATGCTCGATTCGATGATCGAGAGTTCTCGGCCGACCCGGGCCGAGGCCTCGGACGTCGCCAACGCCGTCCTCGACGGCGCCGACGCGGTGATGCTGTCCGGGGAAACCTCGGTGGGAAAGTACCCGCTGGCGGCCGTTCGGACGATGGCACGCATCATCTGCGCGGTCGAGGACAACTCCACGGCCGCGCCACCGCTGACACACGTGCCGCGTACCAAACGCGGGGTGATCTCGTATGCGGCCCGCGACATCGGCGAGCGGCTCGACGCCAAGGCGCTGGTCGCGTTCACCCAGTCCGGCGACACGGTCAAGCGCCTCGCGCGCCTGCACACCCCCCTGCCGCTGCTCGCCTTCACCGCGTGGCCCGAGGTGCGCAGCCAGCTCGCCATGACGTGGGGAACCGAAACGTTCATCGTCCCGATGATGACTTCCACCGACGGCATGATCCGCCAGGTCGACAAGTCGCTGCTGGAGCTCGGTCGCTACAAGCGCGGCGACCTGGTGGTCATCGTCGCCGGCGCGCCACCTGGCACAGTAGGGTCAACCAACCTCATCCATGTGCACAGGATCGGGGAGGACGACGTCTAGCTAGAGGAGAGCGTGTGGCGGCCGGCTGTGAGTCTGAAAGGCCAGGAGAAGCCGCCACACAGGCCCATTCGGATTTCGCGGAGCTGCTGGCGACTCTCGACCTCCATCGCGTCGACGACAACTTGTTCATCGGCTCGCATCCGAGCAAGAACCCGATGCGGACCTTCGGTGGCCAGCTGATGTCGCAGTCATTCGTCGCGAGCACCCGCAGCCTGCTTCGCGCCGACCTGCCGCCGAGCGCGCTGTCGGTGCACTTCATCAACGGGGGAGACACCGCCAAGGACATCGAATTCCACGTCACCCGCCTGCGCGACGAGCGCCGCTTCGCCAATCGGCGCGTCGATGCGATGCAAGACGGCACGTTGCTGTCGTCGGCGCTGATCTCCTATATGTCAGGCGGCCGCGGCCTGGAGCACGGCATCGAGCCGCCGCAGGTTGCCGAGCCGCACACGCAGCCCACGATCGGCGAACTGCTGCGCGGCTACGAGCAGACGGTTCCGCACTTCGTCAACGCACTGCAGCCGATCGAATGGCGCTACACCAACGACCCGGCATGGGTGATGCGCACCAAGGGCGACCGGCTGCCGCACAATCGGGTCTGGGTCAAGGCCCTGGGCGACCTTCCCGACGACCCCGTATTGCACACGGCAACAATGGTGTATTCGTCGGATACCACCGTGTTGGACTCGGTTATCACCACGCACGGTCTTTCGTGGGGATTCGACCGCATATTCGCCGCGTCGGCCAATCATTCCATTTGGTTTCACCGGCAGGTCAACTTCAACGACTGGGTGCTGTACTCCACATCGTCGCCGGTGGCGGCCGACTCGCGCGGGCTGGGCACCGGGCACTTCTTCGCACGCTCCGGGCAACCGCTGGCCACGGTGATGCAAGAAGGAGTGCTCAAATACTTCCCTCCATCCGGCCGATAAAACGTTATCGAATAGGTGCATAACCTCTCGTTCGAATTCGGCCGCGAAACGGTCGTCGTCGGGCGTAGCGTTGACGTAGTCGGGTATTCGGTGCAAAGGGCGGCCACAAGCCGCCGTGTCATTGCATCGGGAGGTGATGGTGAACGGGCCAGTGGTCGACGTCACGGCGGCGAGAACCCGCGCGCGCGAACGCGTTGTCGTCTCCGTCGATTCACTCGGGGCCCGGCTGATCGGCGCTCTGGCGCTGTTGTGCGCCGCATGCTGGTTCATCGGGATACTCGCCCGGCACCACACCCATCCGAGTTGGGACTACACCGACCGGTTGGCCTGGTCACTGACCGTTCTGGTGGCGGTGGCGTGGATGGCTCGCGGTATCTTCCTGGGCCGGCCAGTGACGACGATGCATGCCGTCGTCGCCGCCTTATTCGTGCTGGCCGGGCTGGGCTTGCATGTGCTGTCCTTCGATCTGTTCGGCGACGTGGTGATCGCCAGCTCCGGTCTGGTGTTGATGTGGCCGACGGCCTCCCACCCACGTCCCGATGATCTGCCCCGGCTGTGGAAGCTGATCAACGCGACCTGCGGCGACGCGCTCGCCCCGTTCACGATGCAGACCGGCAAGAGCTACCACTTCACCGCCGACGGCACCGCGGCGCTCGCGTACCGCACGCGGATGGGGATCGCCGTGGTGGGGGGCGACCCGGTGGGCGACGAGGCGCGCTTTCCGGAACTGGTCGCCGATTTCGCCGCCACCTGCCACGCGCACGGATGGCGCATCGCCGTAGTGGGGTGCAGTGAGCGGCGGCTGAGCCTGTGGACCGATTCGTCAGTGCTAGGACAACCGTTGCGGCCCATACCGATCGGCCGTGATGTAGTCGTTGATGTTACCGGTTTCGACATGGTGGGCCGCAAATTCCGCAACCTGCGTCAAGCGGTGAAGCGGACCCACAACTGCGGTGTGACAACCGAAATCGTGGCGGAGCAGGAGCTCGACGAGAAGTCGCTGGCCGAGCTCACGGAGGTGGTCCGGGAGTCGTCCAAGGGGGCCCACGCCGACCGCGGATTCCACATGAACCTCGACGGCGTACTGGAAGGCCGGTTCCCCGGAATCCAGCTGATCATCGCCAGGGACAAAGCGGGCACCGTGCAGGCGTTTCACCGATACGCCACGGCCGGCGCCGGCAGCGACATCACCCTCGACGTGCCGTGGCGCCGGCGCAGCGCCCCCAACGGGCTTGACGAGCGGCTCAGTGTCGACATGATCATGGCGGGCAAAGAGACTGGGGCACAGCGGGTATCGCTTGCGTTCGCCGCGTTTCCCGAGATCTTCGATGACAAGAACCGCGGCCGGACCCAGCGCGTCTTCTATCGGTTGATCCACGTGCTCGACCCGTTGATCGCCCTCGAGTCGTTGTATCGGTATCTACGCAAGTGGCATGCCCTCGACGCCCGTCGCTACGCGCTGATCTCCATGGCGCAGATCGTCCCGCTACTGTTCGTGCTGTTGTCGCTGGAGTTCATGCCGCGCCGGCGACACCTCTGAGTGTGTCTGCGCCTGTGTCACAGTGAGTTGCTGACAGCCCAGCCCCGTGGGCAGGTGGTGAGTCGCGACCACCACCGTCCGTTGCGGGGAAAACAACCGTGAGTTCGGGGTCAACAGATCTCGCAGAATCCGTTCCGAGTCGGTGACATCGAGATGTTCGGTGGGTTCGTCGAGCAGCACGATCCCCGCGGGAGAGATCACCGCCCGCGCGAGCAACAGCCTCCTGCGCTGGCCGGCCGAAAGAGCCTGCGCCCCAGCGGTGAGCACCGTGGCCAAGCCGTCGGGAAGACCGGCGATCCACGAGTGCAGTCCGACCGCGTCCAGCGCTGCCGTCAATTCTTCGTCGTCGCAGTCTCCGCGCGCGACCAGCAGGTTGTCGCGGATGGTGGTGGCGAAGACATGGGCGTCCTCGGCGAAAAACCCGATCGCGCTGCGTAAGTCGGATTCGTCGAACTCGCTCACGTCGGTGTCGCCCAGCCTCACCCGCCCGCCCAGCGGTGGCAGCAGGCCGGCGAGCGTCATCAGCAGGGTCGTCTTCCCCGAACCGCTGGCGCCGGTGACGGCCAGCCGCGCGCCGGCCGGCAGATCCACCTTGATGCGGGTCGAGCGTGCCGCGCCGTCATGACCGGAACGTACGTCGGCCGACAACCGTCCGGTACCGACCGGTGCGGGTACGCTCGCCGTCGCGATCTCGGACCCGGGCGGTGCCAGTTCGAGCAGGCGGCGCGCGGCGATCCGCGACCGCGTCAATTGCGCCGCGGCGGCCGGTAACGGCGTCATCGCCTCAAAAGCGGACAGCGGCAGCAGCATCAGCACGGCCAGCGTGGTGGGCGCGACCGCGTGCGCCAACCCGATCGCGCACACCACCGCGCCCAGCACGCTCGCCCCGATCGCCGCGGTCGGCATCGCCGCTGCGACAGCCGCCGGTTTCGCGGCGGCGTCCAGCGCATCGCCCCAAGCGCGTTGCCGGCGTTGCGATTCGGCGATGACATCGGGAAGCAGGCCGGCCACCCGGAGCTCGGGCGCGTGCTCAAGGGCGAGCATGGCCGACGTGTCTCGTTCGGAATGATGCTGTCGCGCAACGTCTTCCTGGGCTGCGGCGGCACGGCCGGCGATTCGGGGCGCGACCAAGCCGGCGGTCAGCAGGCAGACGGCCAGCACCACGGCCGCCGCCGGCGAAATGGCCGCGACGACCGCGGTTGCCGCCAGCGCCAGCACGACCGCGACGCCGATCGGCACCACGGCGCGAACCAGGACGTTGGCCAGCTCGTCGACGTCAGCGCCCGCGCGGGCTACCAGTTCACCGCTGTGCAGCCGGACGGAGGCCGCCACCGGTCCGCGCGCCAACCGTTGGTAGATCTGTACGCGTGCGGTGCCGGCCGTCCGCAGGGCCGTGTGATGGGTGGCCAGTCGCTCGCAATAGTGCAGCACGCCCCGCGAGATCGCGAACATGCGAACCGCGACCGCCGCCACCGACAGGTCCAGGACGGGCGGCATCTGCCAGGCGCGCGTGATCAGCCATGCCGAAACGCCGGCCAAGGCCAGTGCGCTGCTTAGCGAGAGCACCCCGAGCGCGATCGCCGCCAGTACGCGGGTTAGCCGCGGGCACAGCAGTGCCAAACCGTCGATCAGCGGATCAGGTTGCGACATAACGCACCCCGCGCTCGGCGACCACCTCGACGACCTGGTCGCCGATGGCCAGGACAGGCGCACGGTGGCCGACGACGATCACGGTCGCACCGGCCCGCGCCCGCTCGACGATGGCCCGCAAGACGCGCTCCTCGGTGGCGGCGTCCAGGTGGGCGGTCGGTTCGTCGAGCAACAGCACGGCGGCCGTCGAGCCGAGAGCCCGGGCCAGACCCAGCCGTTGTCGTTGTCCCAGCGACAAACCGGCACCGCCGCGCCCGAGCGCGGTGCCGCCGGCATCTGGCAGTTCGGCCAGCACCGCGTCGAACCCGGAATCGGCACAAGCCTTTTCGACGTCGTCGAGGTTCCCGAGCAGCATCAGGTTCTCATCGACGGTGCCCGGCACCAGCACCGGACGTTGCGGAAGCCAGGACAGTTGCGGCCACCATCCGGTGGGCTCCAGGTCGGCGACGTCGACGCCGTCCACGCTGACCCGGCCCGACGAGGGCACGCTGATGCCGGCGATCGCCTGCAGGGTGGTGCTCTTGCCGGCGCCGTTGCGCCCGGTCAGCACCGTCACCGAGCCGGGTTCGATGACCGCGTTCAGATCGCGCGGCGCCCGGCCGTCGCGGCCGCCCACGGTCAGATGATCGAGGTGAATCCGCGCGCCGCGCGCGCTGACCGTCAAAGTCCCGGCCTTCGGCGCGGTCGGCTCGCCGATGAGGGCGAACGCCGCAGCGGCCGCGGTCCTGCCGTCCTGCGCGGCGTGGAATTCCACGCCGATGCGGCGCAGCGGCCAGTACACGTCGGGAGCCAGTAGCAGGACCGTCAACCCGGTGGTCAGGGTCATCTCACCGAACACCAGCCGAAGACCTATCCCGACCGCGATCAGCGCCACCCCGAGCGTGGCCAACAGCTCCAGCACCAAAGCCGACAGGAATGCGATCCGCAGCGTCGCCATGGCCGAACGGCGATGTGCCGCAGCCAGTTCGGCGATACGGCGCTCGGGCCCCACGACGCGCCCCAGTGCGCGCAGGGTGGGGATGCCGGCGATCAGGTCCAGCAACCGGGCCTGCAGCGTCGTCATCGCGGCCAGCGCCGCGGCCGACCGGTCAGCGGTGGCGAGTCCGATCAGCACCATGAAGATCGGTATCAGGGGCAGCGTGATCGCCACGACCACCGCCGATTTCAGGTCGTACGCCGCGATCACGGCGACCGTGGCCGGGGTCAGGATCGCGGCGAGCAGCAACGTCGGCAAGTAGCCGGTGAAATAGGGGCGCAAGCCGTCCAGTCCGCGGGTGACCACAACGGCGGCCGAGTCGCGTTGCGTCGCGAGTTCGCTGGGTTGCCTGGCGGTCACCGCGGCAAGCACCTGGCCGGACAGATCGGCGATGACCGCGCTGGCCCCCCGTTGCCCCAGCCGGGCCTGCAGCCAATGCGTCACGGCACGGACTACCCAGAGCGCCAACAGGATTGACAGCGGGACCAGGAAGGCGCGCAAACCGCGGGCGCCGGAATCGCCGACGGCGCGCGCGACGATGCCCGCCAGGACGACCGCCGAGCCGATCGCGCAGCCCGAGATCAGAACGCCGCAGCCCACCACGGCGACCAGGTAGCGGCGCAACGCCGCCGACGCCCGCCACAGTCGCGGGTCCAGGGGCGCCCGGCTGGTACGGTCCGTACCGCTCAGGACGCGCGCCTTGCCAGGCCGATGGGCGCGGGTATCCGGTCGGCCGAGATCCGTTGCCGGAATACCCAATACGTCCATGCCTGGTAGATCACCGTCAGCGGAGCCATGAACGCCGTCACCCACGTCATGACTTTGAGGGTGTAGTGGGTGGAGGAGGCGTTGTAGATGGTCAGGCTCCAGTGCTGGTTCAGCGTCGAGGGCACCAGGTTCGGATACAGCGACGCAAAGAGCAGGATCACGACGGCCGCGACCACCAGTGCGACGCAGGTGAACGCCCACCCGTCGGAGGCGCGCCGCCACACCAGCAGCACCGCCGCCAGCTGCGCCAGCACCGCCGCGGCCAGCACCACCCAGCTCCAGTCCTTGCCATGGGCCAGCTGCGTCCAAAGGCCGAAGGCCGCGACCAATCCGGTGACGGGCAGGGACAACCAGACGCCGAATCGGTACGCGTCGTCGCGGATTGCGCCGGAGGTCTTCAACGCGACGAACGTCGTTCCGTAGAACAAGAACAATCCGGCCGTGGCCAGGCCGCCCAGCACCGTGTAGGCGTTGAGCACATCGGAGATCGAAAGGTGAATGTGGCCATTGGCCTCGACCGGGAGTCCACGCACCAGGACGGCGAAGGCAACGCCCCACAAGAAGGCCGGCAACCAGGACCCGGCCGCGATGCCGGCATCGGCCCAGCCGCGCCATTTGGTGTCATCGATCTTGCCGCGCCACTCGATCGCCACCGCGCGCACGATCATGCCGAACAGGATCGCCAGCAGCGGCAGATACAGCGTGGAGAACACGGTGGCGTACCAGCCGGGAAAGGCGGCGAACATGGCCGCGCCGCCGACGATCAGCCAGACCTCGTTGCCGTCCCACACCGGTCCGATGGTGTTGAGCGCCGTGCGCCGCAGCGGTTCGGGCTCGCCGATGCCGATGCGCGCGAACGGTTCCATCAACATGCCGACGCCGAAGTCAAAGCCCTCGAGGATGAAGAATCCCAGGAACAGCATTGCGATGATGCCGAACCACAACTCCTGCAGTCCCACCGTGTCAACTCCTTTCGGCGTCGGGCTAGGTCGTTGTCAGTACGCGAAGGACAGAGGTGCCACCTCGTCATCGCTGGGGGCCTGCGGGGGAGCGGGTTCCGCATCGTGTTCCAGTGGCCCTTCGACCACGTAACGTTTGAGCAAGAAGAACCACAGGACCGCGAGCACCGCGTAGACGAGGGTGAAAGTCACCAGCGAGGTAATCACCATGCCGGGCACATGATTCGACACTCCTTCGCGGACCGTCATCCGAACCAATTGATCCCCAGTGGGATTGGGCGCCACCACCCATGGCTGACGGCCCATCTCGGTGAATACCCACCCCGAAATGTTGGCCAGGAACGGCGTGGGAATGGTGAGCAGCGCGAACCAGGACATCCAGCGGCTCCTGGGTGTTCGCCCACCGCGGGTAACCCACAACACGGTCAGGGCAAACAACACCGGGATCACCAGGAGCCCGATCATCGCCCGGAACGACCAGTAGGTGACGAACAGGTTCGGCCGATAGTCGTCGGGTCCGAAGCGCTGCTGGTAATCCTGTTGCAAATCGTCGACCCCGCGCAACGTCACGCCGCTGAACTTGCCCTCGGCCAGCAACGGCAGCACATAGTGCACCTTGATGACTTCGGCGACGCTGCCGCAGTTGTTGTGCGTTCCGATCGTCAGCACGGAGAAGTCGGGATCGGTCTGCGTGTGACACAACCCCTCGGCCGACGCCATCTTCATCGGCTGCTGCACGAACATCAGCTTGCCCTGACGGTCACCGGTGAAGAACAAGCCGATCGCGGCGAGCAACACCACCCCGCAGCCGAGGATGGCCGCCGGACGAAACATGGTGCGGGCGTCGGTTTGCGCATCGGGCGCGACCGACCCTGGCTCGCGTGAGCGCACCATCCACCAAGCGCTGACGGCGGCGACGAAGGTGCCGGCAACCAGCAACGCCCCGGTTATGGTGTGCGAAAACGCCGCCTGCGCCGTGTTATTGGACAGCAGGGCGAAGATGTCGTCCAGCTCGGCGCGACGCGTCGCCGGGTTGTAGTGCGCGCCGACCGGATGCTGCATGAACGAGTTCGCCGCGATGATGAAGAAAGCCGACGCGTTGACCCCGAACGCGACAATCCAGATGCAGGCGAGGTGTATCAGTTTCGGCAGTCGGCTCCAGCCGAAGATCCACAACCCGATGAACGTGGACTCGAAGAAGAAAGCGAACAAGCCCTCCATCGCCAGGGGCGCGCCGAAGATGTCGCCGACGAACTTCGAGTACTCAGACCAGTTCATGCCGAACTGAAATTCCTGGACGATCCCCGTTGCCACGCCGATGGCGAAGTTGATCAGGAACAGCTTGCCGAAGAACTTGGTCAGTCGGTACCAGGCGGTGTTACCGGTGGCCACCCACACCGTTTGCATGATGGCGATCAGCGGCGCCAAACCGATGGTGAGCGGCACGAAGATGAAGTGGTAGACGGTAGTGATACCGAACTGCCACCGCGAAATATCGACGACATTCATCTGTCATCTCCCGAGACTGCGGAGGCCCGATCAACGGCTACGACAGAGTGTAGTAGATATGTCGGCGCCAGCGCTACCCGCGCCCCCTCAGCCGGCGAGGGTCTTGGACGCCTTACGGATTCCGAACGACGAGACGATCTCGAACACGCCGATCACCACGAACCACGCGCCGACCACGATGGCCAGGGTGACGATGGAATCGAAAGGTGACGCCAGGACGACGATGCCGGCGATCAGGCTGATCGCGCCGACGAAGATGTTCCAGCCCCGTCCGGGAAGGTGCGGGTCACTGATCGCCGAAATCGTTGTTGCGACACCGCGGAAGATGAATCCGATGCCAATCCAGATGGCCAGCAGCAGGATTGCATATCCCTGGCCGAAATGGCGGAAAGCCAGCAACGCCAGAATCAGCGACGCCGCGCCACTGATGAACAGCAGGATCCGGCTTCCCGCCGAGACGTGAAGTGAGAACGCGAAGACGACCTGCGCGATACCGGTAATCAGTAGATAAACGCCGAAGGCGACGGCGGCGACCAGGATGGAAATTCCCGGCCACGCCAACACCAGGACACCAACGACAAGCGACAGCATTCCCGACAGCAGAGCGGATTTCCACAGATGCGGCAGCAAGCTCGGAACGGGGTGGGTTCCAGGAGTGCCAGGGGAGATAGTCATGGCCGCAGTCTGGCACAAACGTGCGCCGTGGTACAGGGACTTTGGTCAGACGTGGACCGTGCGGGGATCCTCGGCACGCAGGTCGGTGGGCTCTTCGCCTGCCGTGCGGCCGATTAGATACCAGGTGCGCATAACGCCCTTGCCCTTGACTTCGATGCGGCCGCGTTCTTGCAGAACGAAGTCGTTGTTGAGGCGCTCGTACATCGCCTCGGGCACTTGAATCCGGCCCACCGAATCGGTGGACTCCATCCGCGACGCGACGTTGACCGCGTCGCCCCACACGTCGTAGAAGAACCGGCGCGAGCCCACCACACCGGCCACGACGGGCCCGCAGGCCATGCCCACCCGCAATGGGACGGCCCCGCCATACGGATCATGCAGCGTGGCAGCGACATTGGCCATATCGATCGCGAAATCGGCCAGCGCGGAGGCGTGATCCGGCCGCACCCGTGGAACCCCGCTGACCACCATGTAGGAGTCTCCGCTGACCTTGATCTTCTCCAGGCCGTGCTTGTCGACCAACTCGTCGAAGGCGCCGTACAGCCGGTCCAGGAACCGCACCAGGTCGGCCGGGGCTGTGCTGCTGGCGCGTTCGGTGAAGCCGACGATGTCGGCGAACAAAACGGAGGCCTCGTCGTACTTGTCGGCGATGACGTTTCCGTCGGCGCTCTTGAGACGCTCGGCGATGCTGCCCGGGAGCATGTTGGCCAGCAGCGCCTCCGACCGCTGGAACTCGGATTCCATCACCGCCTCGGCGCGCTGCGTGTCGCGCAGCGCGTACCACACCGTGATGAACACCATGACGCAGGCGGAGACGATGGTGACGATGAACATCATGGACTGTGCCCACGCGGGCACCAGACCAGTGTTGCGGGGCACGAGGAACTCCAACCCGATGACGAGGCCCGCGGCGATCGCCGCCAGGCCTGCCGCCAAGACGATGTGTTCGAGGCCCAGCAGCAACACCACCAGGCACGCACCCACCACCAAGAAATATTGCGAGCCCGAGGACGTGCCCGCATCCCAACAGCTGGCGGACACGGTGACGTAGGCCGCGCCGATGAAGGTCAGCGGCGCGACCAGGTCACCGAAGCGGTGCAGCCACGGCACGCTCGCGAAGATCAAGGCCGCGACGACGTTCAGGACAAGCATCTGCCATATCCAGGCACCGGTGACCACCTGCAGCACCACGAAATTGGTGCTGACGATGACCGCCAGCCAGGCAGCGATCGTGAGCACTCGATACTGGCGTGCGGCGCTGTCGGCGTAATGCTGATTGCGGTCGCGTGACTGGGCGCGCGCCACGGCCACGCAGTCCGGGCGCTCCGACGAGCCGTCTGGGCGTGTGGGTGGGGCACCACATTTCTTGGCCGCCACGCAAGTAAGCGTAACCGCTGCGCTGCACGCTTGTCGGCTGTCCTTAGGAAAACTCGCGAATGAGCGGAACGCCCGGCCGGATGATTCCCGCGACTAGCTCGCCATCGGCGGTCGCCATTTCGCGTACCGCACCGACTCGCTAATCGGCCGACTTTCGACCAATTCGGTTTTACGAACCAAGGCTTCGCGGCGATATCCGCGATCGACCGACCGGGCGCCCGACCGGGCAGCTGCGAGTGGCCTGGGGTGCTGTCGGCGCTGGGTCCGTAACCGGCTCTTCTTCATTCCACGGCAGCGAGCAAACCACGCGATCGGCCGCCTCGCCGCGCAGATTGGGGCCAGCAGCGCCAACGTCACAAAAACGGCTTGCTGTAGATGTGACACGTCAGTTCTCCAATCTTCGGCTTGCGCCCGGCAGGCCGACGCAACCGCCCCGGTAACGCGGCGACATGCACAGAGCGTATGAGAGGACTCCGTCGACTCGACCCAACGACGCGCCAAATTCCGGCCGCGAATAGTCACTTTTTGATAACCGTTGAGCGATGTCGGCATAGTCGGATGCCCGGTGAGCGCGGCGGCTCACTCGTTCATTGGCAAAATGCGCAGGCAAACGGTGCAAGAATGACACCCAACCGATTGCTCGGCGCTGAATCCAGATGCGCATTAGGACTCATCCGCCGCATCGGGTGGCAACCTCCGCTTCAGCCCGCTTGCCAATATTCGTTCATCGGCTGGGCGAATTTGTCATTGTTTGTGAGCCTGGGAAGTTGCAGTGAGTCTTCGATCGTGCGGAGCAAGCTGTAATGGTTGTTGTAGTTGGTGGCAACGATGTGACCTTGGCGCATACCGGAATTCGGTGATGGGATGACGATCATGGGGACGTGGTTGCCTTCGTTGCCGATGCCCAGTGACAGGTTGTTGTAGTCCTCGTCCCACGTGATGAAGATGGCGCTGCGCTGCGTTTGGAATGCGGGTGAGTTCAGGATCGTGGGCAGCGTGGCCGCGAGGAACTGGTCGCCGGCCTTGATGTTGTATTGGTGGGTCGTCAGCAGGCTCAGGATGAACTCGAGGTTGACGGGGCCTTCCATGTTGTGGTCTTCGTCGGCCGCCCACCACACGTAGTTCGGGGTGGTGGCCGGCGAAGCGAGATCCGTGGCCATCCGCTCCAGCGGCAGCACGTGCGCCTGGCAGCGAGCGTCATTGGCGACGATGTCGTGGAAGGCGAGGAACGGTAGTTCACCGGGGCTGTAGGGACCCGCGGACTGCTTGAAGCATGGCTGCGGCATGGATTGCTCGTAGGAGGCCCAACCCCCGTGCGCCGCTTCGATGTTGTCGACCAGGTTGGGTTTGTCGAAGCAGTCCAGCTCGCAGTTGTAGTTGAAGCTGAAATCGGAGCCGCCGAGGATCGGGTAGTAGTTCGGAAGGCTCGGATGCGTTTGCGCGTAGTAATTTTTGCCGTACCCGTAGTTGTTGATGAGGCCGTTGGTGTATGGCGCATTACGGCTGCCGACGATGTCTTTCACGCCATGGTTTTCGAGATAGATCATGAATACGTGGTCGAGGGGGCCGACTTTCGACGCCGGCGGTGTCGGCGGCGGCGGGACAGGCAACGGGGCGCCGACGGTCAACGAGATGTTGTCGGCGTAGGCGTTGTTGTAGTTGCCGATCACCGGGTTTCTGTCTTTGAGGGTGACCACCACGTTCGCGCCGCGGGCTCCCCGGGGAATCATCCCGGTCGTCTCGCGTTGCAGGAGCGCGGTTTTCAAGCGGCGGTCCAGCACAGTGACCGGCCCGATCTTGCCGGCGCCCAGCGGCGTTTGGTGGTCGGCGGCAGTGAAAGTGACGGTGACCGACGCTTCGGACGGGTCTTCAAGGAAGCCGCCGAGCCATCCGCTCAGCATGTATGGCACTGTGCCGGTGTCGATTTGCGGCGCCGCACCGGACAGATCGACGAATTGGGTGAGCGTCGACGTCGCCACATTCCCACCGCCGAAGAATTGCGCCGCGCCGTCGGGCGGCCCATTCTGGGGCCGCGGAAATCCCAGGGCCGCTGGCAGAGTCGGGCCGGGCGACCCCAGTGGCCACGGCAGCCGGCGCATGGTGCCGTACTTGATGACGGTCGGTGTGCCGGTCACGGTCCACCCCGGGATGGACACCGAGCTGTACGCCGACAACGACGGGTCACCGAACTCGGCACCCGGATTCATCAACAAATTCGGGCTCATCACCACGGCGGCGGACACTTTCGGCGCGGTGAACGCCGACAGCACCAGCACGGCAGCCCCGGCGACGGCACCAGCCACACGACCAAGCCGACAGAACATCAGGTACCACCTCTGCGGTTAGGGCGCCGCGAATTGCTCCGTCGATCGTGAGCTATGTCACGTCGAACTCCTATGTTGTTGCGCGAATCGATATCCAGCAGTTGCCATTCGGTGACCGAGTCGGAGAAGCGATTCACCGTGCAATCGTGTATGGACGGTCTTGACTTCGCGTGGAAAACAGGCGGTACGAAGGCCCCGGCCCTCCCGACCTCTGATTGGCGGCGGATCTTCGCCGCGCGGCTCGGCAACGGGTGGCTCGCGCCCGTCGAATCGACGCGGCGGATGCGCTGCTGGGATCAACGCGGTAACCTGACCGGTTATATACATGTCTAACAATTCCGCTGAACCCCCGGCGTGCCGTTGAATTTGGCCGGGTCGAATCGGGTAAGTAAATGAGTATGCCTTTGGGCCACGAAAACCTGGCCGAAGCGTTCGCGGACCTCGCCGCTGAACTGCAGTTCGATCGGGGATCTCCGGACACGCTGCAATCGATCGTCCATTCCGCGGCGCGGATCGTTCCTGGGGCGCGGTGGGCGGGCATCTCGCTGGTCGACGGCGAGACCGTCATGCCGAAAGTCCCAACCAGCCCCGCTGTGGCGGAGCTTGACGAGATGCAGTCCGAGCTCAATGACGGGCCGTGCTTGACGTCGTTACGAGGCCACCGCACCGTGCTGGTTGATGACATGCGCACCGATCCGCGCTGGCCCAGATATGTCCATGCGGCACGGCAACAGGGCTTTCTCAGCCTGTTGTCGTTCCGGCTCTTCGTCGAGGGCAACACCCTTGGCGCGCTCAACATCTACAGCGACAAGAGCTGCGCCTTCACGTCGGACTCGATCGTCCAGGGCAAGGTGCTGGCCCAGCACGCCGCGGTGGCCATGTTCGGGGCCGCAGCGGAAGCACAGTTCGCGGCCGGATTGGCTACCCGCGACGTCATCGGCGAGGCCGAAGGCATACTCATGCACTGGTTGGACTTGACCAGGCTGCAGGCGTTCAGGCTACTGACCCGTCTCTCGCAAAAGTCCGACACGAAACTGGTCGAGATCGCCCGCTTGGTCGTCGAGCACCATCGATCCAAGGTGAAGGCTGCGAGTTCCTAGTCGATCTCGCCGGTCAGATCGAACTCGGCAAGGGTGCGCCGAGCCAGCTCACGCACAGCTTGCTTGGTGTTCTCGGCACCGGGTTGGTAGGCGTTGATGGTGAGATAGATCTTCGAGCCGCCGCTGCGCCAAGACTGGAGGGTCATTTGACCGCGGGTCTGCTCGAGCCACTGTCGCGTCACGTGCTGCCCGGTCGCCCGGGTCATGACAAGTTCGCCGTAGGTGCCGTCGAGGCGGCACACCAACGGGTCGAAGTCGCCGAGGTTGGAGCAGAGCATCGGCGCGTCGGGGTCGGTGAATCCCGCGTCGACCATCCGTTTCAGCGCCTGCTTCGGGGTGAACGGGATCAGCGAGCGTAACTTCAGCGCCTCGTCCGGAGTCTCCCGCAGCGTGGCCAGCGCCCGCGTGATCCCGGCACGAAGGTCACTCAAGTCCGTCGTTACCCGTGTCGGATCGACGCGGACGATCGCAATCGACATTGCGTTTGCACGCATGTCACCCTCAGTGCGGTCGTTCATCGGCAGATGCAAGGTGACCACACCGTCACCGTCACGCCGACGCCCCGCGTGCTCAGCGAACTTCGCGGCGAACGCCGCGACCAGCGTCTTACCCGTTCCGCCGAGTTCCTTTGCGCGGGCGTCCCATTCGGCCGCGTCGATCTGGATCCATGCGGCCGGCACGACGATAGGGTCATCGCCCTCACACGCGCGGAGCGGGACGGCTCGCGGGGCCGGCGACCGTGCGAGCTCGCGCCGCGCACGACGGGCCACCTTCATCGCCACGACGAGAGCCCGGGCCACGTCTGGGGCGTCGCGCGCGGTCTCGCGGGCGTCCTGCACCGCCGCGCGCGCACGAGTACGTGATCCCGGGAGTGGATAGTCAAGGGCGGCACGGTTGCCCAGGGCGGCATCGACAACTGCAAGGGCGAGCCCGAGGCCGTCGAGCAGGTAGTGGGAAAGGACCAAGCTGACCGCGGTCGAGCCGTCGGTAAGAGGAAGCACGCCAAGATGCCAGCCGCTGCCCTGTTCTGCATCGATCGGCAGTTGTGAGCGTTCGTCGGCCCAGTCGCTGAGTTCGGTTCGTGGGCGCGCGTAGTCTGCGACATCGATGTCCGACGGTCCACGCTCCAAGACCCAGCGCGGCCGGCCGAACGGCAGTGGCGAGCGCTCGATGCGGCGTCCCACCAGCCCGTGGCTGAGATTGCGGTGAAAACTTCGCAGTTCGGCGAAGTCGATAGCGTGCTCATAAATCCATACGCATTGGATGACGAGGTTCAGACCGGCGGCGCGGTGGCCGGCAAACAAGCCTTGATCCACCAGCGCGAGCCGGTTGTCCGCCCTCGCATCACCGCGTGATGCGAGGGCCTCAACGAATGCGCGCGCCCGGCCAGGCCAATTCATCAGATGAGGGTAGCCGAGCCAGCCTGTCGGCCGGCGCGGTGCGGGATCAAGCGGTTTGCGCCTTTGCGCAGAGGGCCGTTTTCGCCTCGGTCGACTGGTTGGCAACGGCATCGGCCGGCTCGAATAGCGCGGTGCGACAGGGCTTTTCGAGCGCGTTGCCGACTCGCGCGAGCGGCGATGGTGCGTCGGCGCCGGTGCGCCGCAGCCTTTCGGCGCCCGCCCAGCCGGCCGGCCGGCCGGATAACCAGGCATCATGACTGATGCCCCTCCGCCGCACGATCACCGAAAGGCCGAAACCTCCGCGATGAAATTTGTGTTGGCCGTTTATGGAACGCGCGGCGATGCCGAGCCCGGTGTAGCTGTCGGTCGTGAGCTGTTGCGCCGAGGGCACGACGTGCGTATGGCCGTCGCGCCCGACCTGGTTGGCTTCGTTGAGTCGGCGGGCCTTACGGCGACCGCCTACGGGCCGGATGCGCGGGCCTGGCAGGACGTCCACCGCGACCTTTTGACGCGGTTGTTCCGCGCGCCCTGGAAGGTCCGCGAGCTCAAAGGCGCAATCCGCGAAGATCGGGAGCTGTTCAACCAGCTCTGGGAGGAGATCAACAAGACGCTGATGTCGCTGGGGGACGGGGCAGACGTGCTGGTCGCCAGCGCCATTGGTGAGCAGTCCGCGGCCAACATCGCTGAGTACTACGACGTTTCGTTGGCGATGCTGCACACCTTCCCGATACGGGCCAACGGCCAGCTCCTTCCGGGCCTGCCGACGCCGGTGGGCCGTTCCGCGATGCTCCTGTCCGAGCGGCTGAGTTGGCCCATGATGAAGAGGCGTGATGACGTGCAGCGTCGCGAACTCGGGCTACCGAAGGAAACGGGCCTGTGGTCGGGACGGATCGCCGAACGCGGAGCGCTGGAAATCCAGGCATACGACGACGTGTGCTTTCCCGGGCTGGCGGCCGAATGGGCGAAGTGGGAGGGGCAACGCCCCTTCGTCGGTGCGCTGACGATCGAATTGCCCACCGAAGCCGATGCGGAGGTCGCGTCATGGATCGCCGCGGGAACACCGCCGATCTTCTTCGGGTTCGGCAGCACGCTGGTCAAGTCTCCCGCCGAAACGGTGGCCATGATCGGCGCGGCTTGCGCGGAGATCGGCGAGCGGGCGTTGATCTGTTCCGCAGAGACCGACTTCAGCGACGTTCCGCATCTCGAGCACGTCAAGACCGTGGGTGCGGTGAACTACGCGGCCGCCTTTCCCGCCTGCCGCGCGGTCGTGCACCATGGCGGCACCGGCACCACGGCGGCGGGTCTGCGCGCCGGAGTTCCGACGTTGGTCCTTCCGACCTTCGGCGATCAGACGCTTTGGGGAAATCAGGTCAAAAGGCTGAAAGTCGGTTCTGCTCGGCGGTTTTCGAGCACCACCCGCGAATCGCTGGTTGCCGACCTGCGCCGCGTCCTGGCCCCGGAATGCGTCGCCCGGGCTCGTGAGATCTCGGCCCGGATGACCAAATCCGGCGAAAGCATTGCCGCCGCCGCGGACCTTTTGGAAGGTCTCGCCGCGCGCCGACCGTGAGCTGAGCATCGGCCCCGGATGCGCGATGCCTGGGCGGGCATGGCACCCTATTGCACGTCTGTGCAGTGAGCGGAATGACGCTAGATGGGCGGGTCAATGCCGGCATGCGTATTCGGGCGTACCGACGCCGAGGTCGACTTCCTGGTGCGTGGCCAACAGTCGGGGATCGCGGTGGTCGGCTTCGGCTACATCGGCACCGTGATCGGTGCCGTGCTGGCGGACCGAGGCTGGCCGGTGACCGGGATCGACGTGAGGCAGAGCGTCGTCGACGAGATCAACCTGGGCAAGACCACCGTGCCCGAGCCGGGGCTCAGCGAGCTCGTGTCTGACAACGTACGGATCGGCCGGCTTCGCGCGACGACCGATTTCGGCGCCGTCGCGGACAACGATTTCGTGATCGTGAACGTCGGTACGCCGCTCGGTCCGGGCTACGAGCCCATCGTCGACGACATCAAGGCGGCCGCCCGGGCGGTGGGGGAGCACCTGCAGCCGGGCCACATCGTGATCCTCAAGAGCACGGTGCCGCCCGACACCACCGAAACCCTTGTGCTGCCGATCCTGGAACAGGCCTCGGGCCTACGCGCCGGCGTCGACTTCGGGTTGGCGTTCTGCCCCGAGCGGCTCGCCGAAGGCCAAGCGATCCACGAGCTCACGTCGATTCCCGTCGTGGTCGGCGCCGTCGACGAGCGCAGCGCCCGCGCTTGCGCGACGCTGTGGCGACATGCACTCGGAGTCGACTCTGTCGTCGTCGACAACCCCCGCACCGCCGAGATGGTCAAGCTGGCCGACAACCTCTGGGTGGACCTCAACGTCGCGCTTGCGAACGAGCTGGCCAAGGTATGCGACAGACTCGGCATGGACGCCCTGCAAGTCATCGACGCGGCCAACACGATGCCCAAGGGCGGCGGCGACGTGAACATCTTGCGGCCGAGCATGGGCGTCGGCGGTTACTGCCTGACGAAGGATCCGTGGTTCGTCAACCATCTGGGCGAGTCCGTGGGGTTGGAGCTGGCGATTCCGCGGACGTCGAGGACTGTCAACGACACAATGCCCGCATACACCTTTGGGCTGCTCGAGCAGCTGCTCGCCGATCAGGGCAAGCCGCTCGAGACGAGCAGGATCGCGGTGCTGGGTATCGCGTTCAAGAACAACACCGGCGACTGCCGGCTCACACCCACCAAGTCCGTCGTCGACTTGCTCGAGGAGTCCGGCTGCGGGCTCTCCATCCATGACCCGTGGGTGACGGACGCGGAGGCCCGCACGGTGACAAAGATCCCCCTGACCGCAGACATCGAGACCGCGGTCGAGGATGCGGACGCGTTGGTGGTCCTCGCGGGCCACCGACAGTTCCACCAGATGCCCCTGGTCCGGCTCGCGGACCTGGCGGGGCCCCGGTGCGTGTTCCTCGACGGGCGGAATAGCTTCGACCCGGCAGCGGTGCGCACGGCTGGCTTCGTCTACAAGGGCATCGGCCGGTAGGCGTGCCCAAACCCGAACTGAGAGGGCGTTCATGTCCAATGTCGTGGTGACGGGCGGCTACGGCTTCATCGGATCGCACCTGGTCGCCGCGTTGCTGGGCCGCGGGGACTCGGTCACGGTGTTCGACCTTCAAAAGGACACGCGCGACTGCGATCTCGACTTCGAGCGGCACCCCAACTTCCGGTTCGTGCAGGGCGACGTGACCGATATGGACGCGCTCGAGAAGGCGCTCACCCCCGACGTCGACAGGGTCTTCCACCTGGCCGCGATCGTCGGCGTCGAAAACTATCTCAAAGACCCGCTGCGGGTTCTCGATGTCAACGTGACCGGCACTCGCAACGTCCTCGAACTGAGCCATCGGCACCAGGCGCATGTGGTGTTCGCCAGCACATCCGAGGTGTTCGGGAAGAACCCGAACCCGCCGTTCGCCGAGGACGACGATCGCGTCCTCGGCTCCACAAGAACCGCGCGGTGGAGCTACAGCACCAGCAAGGCCATGGCCGAACATCTCGTCTTCGCGATGCATGCGTCCCGCGCGTTGCCGGTGACGGTGGTTCGCTACTTCAACGTCTATGGCCCGCGGCAACCTCCGATTTTCGTGATTTCGCAGAGCATTCACCGGATCCTCAATGGCCGCAGGCCGTTGCTCTACGACTCCGGTGACCAGACGCGGTGCTTCACCTATGTCGACGACGCGGTCGCCGGAACCTTGCTCGCGGCCGAGAGCGGCGCGGCGATCGGTGCGGCCTTCAACATCGGCAGTATGACCGAGACGACGGTGCGCGACGCCGTCGCTCTGGCGATCAAGATCGCGGATGTCGCCTCGGTGACGGATGCCGAAACTGTCGACACTGCAGCGCGTTACGGGGATCGCTACGAGGACATCCCGCGCCGAATCCCCGATTCGACCAAGGCGCAGCGGGAGTTGAGTTGGCGCCTCCAGATAGACCTCGAGGAGGGGATTCGTCGCACCATCGATTGGGCACGGGCGAATCCCTGGTATCTCAAGGGATTTGCCGCGCATCAATCTGTTGCTGGAGGTTCAACTGAACGAGATCAGTAAAGAGTGCCGCCTATGCGGATCGACTGGCCCACATCGGCCTCTTGTGGTTCGCGAAATGATGTTCGGGACCCGCGAGCGGTTCGACTACTACCTTTGCGCCGCATGTGAGACGTTACAAATCGTGCGCGTGCTCGAGGGTGATGAGCTGATGCGCCACTATCCCCGGAATTATCACTCGTACAACGAGCCCCGGCTTCTCCGATGGCTCATCACCCAGCAGGACCGCTACAAGTTGCGCGCCGGCGGCCGGCTCGTCGGCCGTCTGCTGACCCGGCGCCTGCCCGACGGTATCCTTCGCCTTCTGCTCGGTGGAGACGTGCTCGGCATGCTCGCTGCGCTTCCGCTTGACGGTGACGCGCGGATTCTGGACGTGGGCTGCGGTAGCGGTTTGCTGCTCGACCGATTGGCCAGGGTCGGATTCAGCGACTTGTGCGGCGTGGATCCGTTCATCGCGGGCGATGGCCGGACGCCGCGAGGAGTGCCGCTGCTCAAGCGCGATTTCAGCGAGGTGACAGGCGAATTCGATCTCATCATGTTCAATCATTCGCTCGAGCATGTTCCGGACCCGGTCGCCATGCTCAAGGTCGCGCGCGAGAAGCTCGCCGCCGGAGGCATGTGCCTGGCTCGCGTTCCGACGACCTCGTCGGACGCGTGGGCCAGTTATGCGGCCGACTGGGTGCAGATCGATGCCCCTCGGCATTTCGTCATACCGTCGTGTCAGTCAATGGCATTGGCAGCCGAGAGGGCCGGGCTGCGGGTGGAACAGACGATCGATGATTCGAATCTGGGTCAGTTTCTGGGGAGCGAAGCCTATCGAAGAGACGTCGGGGTGACCGACCCGCAGATCCTTCGGATGTTCGGGCCAAGGCAAATGTGGAAGTGGGCAAAGCGCGCGGATCGGCTCAACAGCCAGGGCCGCGGCGACCAGAAGGGTTTTGTCCTGCGGGCCAAGTGATCCCGTCAGATGGCCCCCGCGCCCCTTGCCACCAGCGAGAGCGCAACCACCGCAAAGATCGCCGCCAAAACCTGCGCACGGTGGGCCAACGCCCATTCATGCAGCGGTTGCAGCGCCGCTTTGGTTTTCTGCGGCGTGAGCAGATAGCTCAACAGGGTGATCTCGAAAACCGCAAGCATTCCGACGACGAATGCGATGGCGGCGATCACCTGCGTGCCGATCGGGGCTCCTGACGCCACGATGGTGGTGTCTACGAGCAGGACCAACAGCGGGCCCGGCAGGATGGACATGCCGACCGCCAACGCCACCCACAATGACCCGTTCTCCCACGCATCGTTGGCACGGCCGACCAGCCGACGTATGGCAGATCCGCGTTCGTTCGCCGCATCGGTTTCGCCGCCCCGCGGCAGCGAAACCGCGGCCGGTGTTGAGTCGAGCACCACGGTCGAGGAGTTGGCGACCGGTGCCGGCGCGCTTCGCCTCGCGCGTGAGCGCACCACGATCAGCGCTGCGATCGCCAGCCCGAGTACACCCAGGCCGAGTTGGATGTGCCGGGCCATGGAATTCGGGCCCGCGGTGGCCAATTCATGTGCAGTAGATCTGAACGCCGGCATGACGTGCAGCGCCACCAGCGGGACCAACAGGGCGGGAACGTTTGTGATCAGGCAACCGATCCAGCAGGCGAGCAGGCTTTGCACCGGCCGCGGCCGCGAAATCAGGAGAAGGATGAGGCCGAGAAGCACGGGATTGAGCGCCCACAGAAGCGCCATCCCGAGCACGGAACCCCACACCGGCCGAGACACTACCCTGTCGACTCCCGGCCGCGGGGGTCGCGGTCCCGGTCCGCACGGCGGGCCGGCGTCGACGGCCTTCCTACACGGGGCCCGCTGGTCAGCCGGCGTGTCTCAAGCCAGCGAAGTTCTCCAGGAGATCGGCGGTGTTGGCAACGCTTTCGGTGGGTTTCGTTGTCCGGGTGGCCACGTCGCGTGCCCGCGCGGCATAGTCGTCGTCGAGGATCGTGCGCAGGTCCGCAACCAGCGATTCCTGGCTGGCGGCTGAAAAGCGGCGCCCGAAGCCAACTTTCAGCCGCTTCACCTGTGCCGCCCAAAGTGCTTGATCGGGCGCCGTCCACAGGATCAACATGGGGACTCCGGCACGCAGTCCCGCGGCTATGGTGCCCATGCCGCCGTGGTGCACGACCGCGCGGCAAGTGGGAAACACGGCCGCGTAGTTCACCGCGTCCACGACCTTGACGTGGTCGAATTGCGGGAGATCGCCGAAGTCACTCCAGCCGGAGCAGACCACCGCTCGCTCGCCCAACTGGGCGCACGCCGCGCCGATCATGGCGAGCGTGTCGGCCGGAGATTTGACCGGGGTGCTGCCGAAGCCGAAAAAAATGGGTGGCGTTCCCGCGGCAATCCATGACGCGACCTCCTCATCGGCGTCCGTGGGCATTTCGATCGTCAGCGCGCCGGCGAAGGGGCGTTGGGAGATCGATGCCGCCCATTCGGCCGCCAGCCCGGGGAAACAGACTTCTTCGTAGGCCTGAATTTCCAGCGATCCGCGCTCGGTGATCCGTCGCGGAGCGGAGCGCGTCGCCTTCGGCAGGCCCAGCTCCCGGCGCTGCACGTCGTCGAACTTCTTCATCCCGCGCCAACCCACCCACTCGTACGCCCTTACCGCGGAGCGGCACCATGCCGGCGACAGGAACGGCAGGACCTGGCCGTTGACCCGTACCGGGGCGAGATGCAGTGTGGCCAACGGAATGTCGTAATACTCAGCGACATTGGCGGCGGGCTGCTCGAAATTCAGAAAGGTGATCAGCAGGTCGGCGCCGTCCGCCAGCGACCGCAGCGTAGCGTTGATCTCCGCCCAGTAGTTGGTGACGGATTCCCCGATCTCGCGCCACGACCGGATCAGATCCCGCACCTTCCAGAAGTTCTGGAATGAGCGTGTCCATAGGTCGCGGTGCGCGCCCCACCACTCGCGCGTATCCGGTCCGTAGGCGACGGCCGTGAGTCCAGCGGCCTCGGCGAAGCCGACCAGATCGGGCGGCACTGCCATGCGCACGTCGTGCCCGCGGCGCAGCAGTTCGCGGCCGACAGCGACGCACGGCTCCACATCGCCACGCGTCCCGTAGCTCGCCAGCACACATTTCATCGCGCACCCCGCGGCATCGGAATCTCCCTCTAAGCTGCAGCGAACTGCGCTATATGTCTGGCTTTAGGCCGTTTACGGCTAATCGCGATGTGACTATAACGGAGTGGTGACCCCGGGCCGCCGCGAATTGTCAACTGACCCGCCTCATCTGCCGCCGATGCCGCCGACGATCAGCGACATCCCGCCCAACGCGATCATCGTCACCAAAATTTTGCGGCGGTGCGCCAATGCCCAGTCGTGTAGCCGTTGCAGGAGTGTCTCCGTTTTGGCCGGCATGGCCAAGTAACTGACGAGGGTGACCTCGGCGATCGCGAGCACCCCGATGACGAACGCGATGGCGGCGCCGACCTGCGTGCCGAGCGCGGCTCCCGAGGCCACGATGATGGCGAACAGCAGCAGACCGACATCGGGTTCCACGCCGCCGAATGCCAAGCCGATCACGAACGCGACCCACAAGGATCCGTTTTCCCAGGCGTGGTGGACGCGGCCGAGCAGCCGCCGCAATGCCGGCTTGTCCTCGGTGGCCGCATCCCGGGCGCGGTCCAGCACCCGCGACATCATGGGTGGTGTGTTGCGGTCCAGCAGCCGGGTCGAGGTGTCGCCGCCTACCGGCTGGTGTTCGGGCTGACGCCGGCGGGTCACCGAGCGCACGATGATCAGCGCGGCGACGCATAGCGCAAGCACTCCCATCCCGATCCGGACCTCCCGGACGATGGTGCCCGTCGCCAGATCGTCGGCAAGCGATTTGAACGTCGGCGTGACGTGCAGCAGTGTCAGCGGAACCACCACGGCCGGAATGCACCCGCCCAGGCAGCCGACGCCGTAGGCGAGCAGGTTGTGAATGGGCCGCGGCCGGGAGATCACCAGAAGCATGATGGTGAGGCGCACTGGGTTCAGTGCCGTCACAAGTGCCAGCGCCAGCACCGAGCCCCACATGGCCGGACACACTACCTTGGCCGTTTGCTCCTGCGAGGATTCCCGCGAGAGCGCCCCCCGGCATGACGATCAACAATGTTGCGCTGCAACGGGTTACGCTCAATTCCGGGACCAGCGGTCAGGAAGACGCCGGCCGGAAGTACGGTACGACGATGGACAACGTGCTCGATCCGTTCGACCAGCTCACGTTCGACGCGGAGCGAGCGACGGGAGTCGCGTCGATTCCGCATCCGTTCTGGGTGTACAGCCACCCGGTCGACATCGACGGTTTGCGGAGGTTTCATCATCATCTCCAGCGGGGACGGCTGGCCCGCCGCATCGAACCGTCACGATTGCGGTTCGGACGCCACCGGTGGGTATCAGCCGGGCGTCCGTCCGAGATCGAGATCGCCGCGACGCCTCGCCCACGTGCGGAACTCGACGCCTGGCTCGACGAGCAGGCCGCCAAACCGATCGATGCCCGAACCGGGCCCGAATGGCGCCTTGCTGTGCTGCCCTTCAGCGACGGCGGCGCGGCGGTGAGCTTGGCCGTCTCGCATTGCCTCGTCGACGGGGTCGGGTTGTTGGAGGCGATGGCGGATGCGGCCGATGGCCGCGATCACCCGAGCAGCTGGCCCGGCGCCGGGTCGCGCCGGCGGTGGCAGGCCGTGCGCGAAGATGCCGGTCAAACCGTGCGTGACATCCCCGCTCTCGGCCGCGGCGCCGCGGCGGCGGCACGGCTGACCCGGCGTGCCCTGCGCCAGGGCGCCGCAGCCGCGCCGTCCACCACGCCACTTCGGCTCCCCGCGGGCTACGACGAACCGCTCACGCCCCCAACCGCAACGGTCTTCATCGATGCCGGCGAATGGGAGACCCGTGCCCGCACGCTGGGCGGGACCAGCAACGTGCTGCTGCTGGGACTGGCGGCGCACCTGGCAAAGCGAATGGGACGGGTCACCGCGGACGGGTCGGTCCTGGTGAAGATGCCGGTCAATGAGCGCGCCGGCGGGGACACGCGCGCCAACGCGGTCAGCCATCTCACCGTCACGGTCGATGCCGCACCCGCGACCACTGACCTGTGCGAGATTCGGACCGCGGTCAAGGGAGCGCTGACGAGCCATCAGGAGTCGCGCGACGACGAGCGGGCGGTGCTGGCGTTCGTTCCCCTGTTGGGCCTGTTGCCCAAGCGTCTTGTCCGGCTCGTCGACAACGCCGTCGTCTCGTCCAACCTCGGGGTGATCAGCCCGGCCGTCGTGCGGCCGGACGGTACCGACGCCGACCTCTTCGCCGCGAGGCTTTCCTACCGGGGCGTGACCAAGGAGTTGATGCACCGTCTGGGCGGAGCCCTGTACGTGCTGTCGGGCACCGCGCAGGGCCTGGTCTTCATCTCGGTCACCGTCCATCACCCGGGCTATGCCAATTCGAATGAAGCTTTGCGCCAAGACCTTTCGACCGCCTTGACTGACTTCTCGCTCACCGGGACGTATCTCGGGGCGCCCCCGGTCGCACACCGCTGACGACGACCACCAGCGTCGGTGCGGGGCCTTCGCTGTCGCGAGCGCTTTTACACACACGTACTATTACCCCGTTTGACCGGGTTCGGTGCGGTGCGGCAGCCGAGGGATCGAGGAGAGGCCAATGACAACCGTCTTGTTCGTGCTCGGGATGGCCCGATCCGGCACCTCCGCGATGACGCGCGTTCTATCCCTGTCTGGTGCCGCACTTCCGCCCGGCATGATCGGCGCCGCCAAAGCCAATCCGCGCGGCTTCTGGGAACCACGCCAGGCCAGTTACCTCAACGAGAAAATCCTGCGCCGCCACGACAGCGCCGCCACCGACCCCACCCTGCGCCTCCACGAAGAAGCCGCCGACGGACGCGACATCGCCGAGATCAACTCCTATCTCGCGAAGCTGCCGCCGTCGGACCTCTACGTCATCAAGGATTTGCAGATGGCCCCGATCGCCCCGCTGTGGTTCGAGGCCGCACGTATAGCCGGCTACCAGGTCGGCACCGTGATCGCGCTACGCCATCCCCACGAAGTCATCAAATCCGTCACCGCGATGATGCCGATCGTCAAACCCGAACTCGCCGCCGCGCTGTGGCTGAAAAACAGCCTGCTCGCCGAGCGCTACACCCGAGGCCGGCCGCGCGTGTTCGTGGAGTATTCCTACCTTCTCGAGGATTGGCGCCGGGAGGTCAAACGCATCTCCACGACCCTCGATGTCGATCTCAACCCCGACGAGCCCGCCATCAACGAATTCCTCGCCGCCGACGATCGTCACCAGCGGGCCGACGGTTCCCCATGCCCGGAACCATTCGGCACCGAGTGGCTGACCACGACCTACCGCAATCTGCGCCGGGCCGCTGGCGGCGACACGTGGAGCCACCAGGAGCTGGACCAGGTCTTCTCCGACTACCGGGCCGGCGAACAGCGCCTGCGCACCGCGTTCGACAACTATCGGCGCGTAGTCAGGGCGCAGCGCTTCGTTCCGCGCAAACTCATCTTCGAACTCGCCGCACTCGCCCACCGGCGCAAAGGCACCTGGGCCTAGACAGGCCGCTTCGATTAGCCGCACCGGAAGTGAAAGGCCAAGACCAGCAATGAAATTCGCGCTTGCAACCTTCGGGAGCCGCGGCGATGTCGAGCCGTGCGTCGCGATCGGGCGTGAGCTGCTGCGCCGCGGGCACGACGTGCGCATCGCCGTCCCACCCGATTTGGTCGGCTTCGCCGAGTCGGTTGGGCTTGCGGCGGTCGCCTTCGGGCCGGAGGTGCAGCCCATCCTGGACGCGCACCGCACCTTTTGGACGGATTTCTTCCGCAACTTCTGGAGAGTCCGGCACCTGGTCAGGCTGCGGCACGAGATAGCGGACCCCGTCATTCATCGCTGGGATCAGATCTGCGCCTCGCTGAAGTCGCTGGCCGACGGTGCCGATCTCCTGGTCAGCGGGCTGAATTTCGAGCAGGCCGCAGCCAATGTCGCCGAGTACCACGACATTCCACTGGCCACGGTGCACATCTTTCCCGTTCGCGCCAGCGGGCAGTTCCTGTCCGTTCTGCCGGCGCCGGTGGGACGTAGAGCGATGCGCGTGTACGAGTCGGTCGCCTGGCGCGCGGCGAAAAAGCTCGAGGACGCCCAGCGCGCCGCACTGGGCCTTCCGAAAGCGACTGGCCCGCTGCCGCGGCGGATCGCCGAGCGCGGCTGGGTGGACATCCAGGCCTTCGACGAGGTCTGCTTTCCCGGGCTGGCAGCCGAATGGGCGGAATGGGACGGCCACCGGAGTTTTGCCGGTGCGCTGACGCTGGACTTGCCGACGTCGGCCGATGACGACGTCGCGTCGTGGATCGCCGCGGGAACACCGCCGATTTTCTTCAGCTTCGGCAGCACCCCGGTCAAGTCTCCGGCCGACACGATCGCCATGATCGGCGCGGCCTGCGCGCAGTTGGGCGAGCGTGCGCTGGTGTGCGCCGCCGGGACCGACTTCGGCGACGCCGGCCGTTTCGAGCATGTCAAGGTCGTCAATGCGTTGAATTACGCGACGATCTTTCCGGCCTGTCGCGCCGTCGTGCATCACGGCGGCACGGGCACCACGGCCTCGGGGCTGCGCGCCGGAGTTCCCACGCTGATCCTCTCGACGGACATCGATCAGACGATTTGGGGCGCGCGGGTCAAACGCCTGAACGTCGGCACCGCCCGGCGCTTTTCGAGCGCCACCGAGCAATCGCTTGTCGAGGACCTGCGCCAGATCCTCGCCCCGGATGTCGTCGCGCGGGCCCGCGAGCTGGCCGCCCGAATGACCACCTCGGCCGAAAGCGCTGCGGCGGCAGCTGATTTGGTGGAAAAGTACGCCCGGCCGGTCAGCGATGGCTAAGACGGACTGGTCGTCCGAGGCGAGGCTTGGGCCGCGCGGGCCAGGGTTTCCGGTGTGATCGACATCACACGATGACCCCCGGTCACCCCCCTTGTTGACCCGCTATTGGACTCAAGTAGGGTAGTCATCTTGTTCCACTCATGTCGACTAGATGTTCGGGAGATCTGGGAGAAGTGGTGAGTCTCAATCCGCTTGACGATGACGATGGCAGGTTTCGGGTCTTGGTCGATGGCGAGGAGCAACACGGCCTGTGGCCGACCTTCGCCGATGTGCCGGCCGGTTGGGGGACGGCTCACGGCAAATCGGACCGGATCGCTCGCGTCGGCCGCATCGAACTCAACTGGACTGATATACGGCCGACGAATCTGCGCGAGCGGCTGTTAGCAACGCGGTCTTCTAACAGGTGACCCGGCCGGAGTCGGGGACTTCGGGGGAACTAAGCAGTCGGGTATTTCCGCTCACGCGGGGACAACGCGACATCTGGCTGGCCGAGGAAACGGGTCGGTTCGGCGCCAAGTGGCAACTGGGCGTGCTGGTGCGAATCGCGGGTCCGGTCGACGCCCGTCTGTTCGAGTCGGCGGTTCGCCAAGTGGTGCGCGAGGCCGAATCGTTCAGGGTTTCCGTTTTCCAGGTGGATGGCCACGTTTTCCAGAGGGTCGTCGATTATCCGGACGTCGAGCTCGCTCGCTACGACCTGGTGGGATCGCAGGATCCCGCACAGGACGCGTATCGGTTGGCGGCTTCAATCCAGGGCACGTTGATGCCGTTCAGCGGCCCGCTGTTCAAGTTCGCGTTGTTGCAGACCCGGTCAGACGAATTCTATTTCTTTGCGTGCTGCCATCACATCGTGGCGGATGGGCTGGGCCTGGGCCTTTTCTGCCATCGTATTGCGGCTGTTTACAACGCAATTGCCTCGGGACAACAGATTCCTCCCGCATTCTTCGGCACGCTGCGCGATCTGATCGACGCCGAACTCGAGTACGAGGCGTCGGCCGAATATCTCGACGATCAGGCGTATTGGACTGAAAACCTGCCGCCGGAAACCGAAGTGCGCTATCGGTCAACGCATGCCGGAGACGGGACTGATTCGGATGGGTGTTCGGCACCCGTTGAACTGGATCCCGTCGTCGTATCCGGGATTCGTGAGTTCTCCCAGAAGTTGGGGGTTCGCCGCTCGGCGGTGATCACGGCGGCGTGTGCGTTGCTCGTGCGCGGATATGACGCGGAAAGCACAGACGTCGTGCTCGACCTTCCGGTAAACCGGCGGGTGCGTCCGGAAACACGACTGGTGCCCGGGATGGTTTCCGGGGTGGTCCCGCTGGTGTTCAGGGCTCCGCCGGACGCGACGGTCGCCAGCTTCTGCGAACACGTCGGCACCCGAATGGGAGAGGCGTTGCGGCATCAGCGATTCCCGGTGCATGCGATGGAGCTGGCCGCCCGTTCCCGCGACTCCGGGCGGACGCCGAACCGGGTGATCGTCAATTTCATCCCGCCCACCTATATGTCCGATCTCGCCGGCTCCCCGGCATCGGCGACGCTGACCAATTCCGGCCTCGTGGATCAGTTCGGGCTGCTGTTTACCAGGGACGGCGATCAGCTTTTCCTGAGCACCGCGGGCGCTGGGCATCTGTTTACGAATTCCGATGTCGACGATTTGGCGCGGCGGCTGGAACGCGTGCTGGCGGCGATGATCGCCGACCCTGGGCGGTCGTTGTCGTCAATAGGCGTCCTGACCGGCGGTGAGCACGCCGAGTTGGATGCCTTCGGCAACCGGGCGGTGCTGACCAACCCGACGAGCGCACCGGCGTCGATTCCGCAGTTATTCGCCGCGCAGGTGGCGCGTACCCCCGACGCGGTGGCGCTGACATGCGGGGAGCGTTCGTGGACGTACCGCGAATTCGACGAGACCGCGAACCGGTTGGCCCACCTGCTGCGCGCTCAGGGCGCGCAACCGGGTGAGTATGTCGCGCTGTTGTTTTCGCGATCGGCCGAGGCGATCGTCGGTCTCGCGGCGGTGCTCAAGACCGGGGCGGCGTATCTGCCGGTCGACCCCGCGCTTCCGGCGGCCCGCATCGAGTTCATGCTCGCCGACGCCGCGCCGGTTGCGGCGATCGCGGCACCCGGGCTGCGAGCCCGCCTAGACGGGTACGCGCTGCCGGTCATCGATGTCGACGACCCCGCCGTTGCGAGCCAACCCAGCAGCGCGTTACCCGGACCGGCCCCCGACGACATCGCCCACCTCATCTACACCTCGGGCACGACCGGCGTCCCCAAGGGCGTGGCGGTCACTCACCGCAGCGTGACCCAGCTGGTCGCAACGCTGGATGCCGGATCGCCCCGCGAAGGCGTCTGGTCGCAGTGGCATTCGCTGGCCTTCGACGTCTCGGTGTGGGAGATCTGGGGCGCGCTGTTGCGCGGCGGGCGGTTGGTGGTGGTGCCCGAAGAGGTGGCCGGGTCCCCGGATGACTTGCGCGCGTTACTGGTCGCCGAACATGTCAGCGTCCTGTGCCAGACCCCCTCCGCGGTCGCGGCATTGTCGCCCGACGGGCTGGAGTCGACGGCGTTGATCGTGGCCGGTGAGGCCTGCCCGGCCGATGTGGTGGACCGCTGGGCGCCCGGCCGGGTGATGATCAACGCCTACGGCCCGACCGAGACCACGGTGTACGCGGCGACGAGTGCGCCGCTGCGGGCGGGACTGGGTGCGCCCATCGGCTCGCCGGTGCCCGGGGCGGCCCTGATGGTGCTCGACGGGTGGCTGCGGCCGGTGCCGGCGGGCGTGGTCGGCGAGCTGTATGTGGCGGGCGAGGGCGTGGCTTGCGGGTACCTGCGCCGGGCCGGGCTGACGGCGGCGCGGTTTGTGGCATGCCCATTCGGCCCGGCGGGGACGCGGATGTACCGCACCGGGGACCTGGTGTGTTGGGGCGCCGACGGACAGCTGCAGTATCTGGGGCGCGCCGACGAGCAGGTCAAGGTCCGCGGGTACCGCATCGAACTCGGCGAAGTCCAGGCGGCGTTGGCCGGCCATCCGCGGGTGGCGCAGGCGGCGGTGATCGCCCGTGCGGACGGCGCGGGTGGCGAGCAATTGGTGGGCTATGTGGTGCCGGATCAGCAGATGATGCTGGTCCGCGAGCCAGAGCGCGAAAAGCAGCTCGTCCAGCAGTGGTCCGGCGTGTACGAGGGTCTGTATTCGTCCGGCGCGCCGGCGGAGTTGGGCGACGATTTCGGGGGCTGGGTCAGCAGCTATACCGGCGCGCCGATTCCGCTGGAGCAGATGCGCGACTGGCGCGCGGCCGCGGTGGACCGGATCCGCGGGTTGCATCCCCACCGGGTGTTGGAGATCGGGGTGGGTTCGGGGCTGTTGCTGGCCCAGCTGGCCCCGGAATGTGACGAGTATTGGGGTACGGACTTCTCCGCGCCGAGCATCCGGAGTTTGCAAGCGGCGGTGGCTTCGCAGTCGTGGGCTGATCGCGTGCGGTTGCGGGTGCAGCCCGCCGATGTGGCAGAGGGGTTGCCGCAGGGGCACTTCGACGTAGTCGTGCTCAACTCGGTGGTGCAGTACTTCCCGAGCGCGGGCTATCTGATGGATGTGCTGGCGCTGGCGATGCGCCTGCTGGCACCGGGCGGCGCGGTGTTCATCGGCGACGTGCGCAACCTGTCGCTGTTGCGGGCGTTTACCACCGGGGTGGTGTGCGCCGACACGACCGTTGGTGAGGACACCGCGGCGATGGTGCGTGAGCGGGTGCGCCGCGAGATGCTGGCCGACCAGGAACTGTTGCTGGCGCCCGAATTCTTCGCCGGGTTGCCGCAGTATGTGCCCGAGATCGGTGCGGTGGATGTGCGGCTCAAGCAGATGCGGGCGGCCAACGAGCTGAGCGGCTACCGCTATGAGGTGGTGTTGCGCAAGGCGCCGGTGGCGGCGCACTCGCTGGCGGATCTGGCGTCGCAGCAGTGGGAGCGGTTCGGCAGCGTGTCGGTGCTGGGGGAGTTTCTGCGCTCCCAGCAGTTGCCGGGGTTGCGGGTGAGCGGGGTGCCGCACGCGGGAATCTGGTCCGATGTGGCCCTGGCCGCGGCGTTGGCCGGCGCCGACGAGCGCGTGGCGGTCAGCGCGGTGCGCGCCGGGCTATCCACTCCGGATACGTTGTCGCCGCACCAATGTCATCTGCTGGGCCGGCAACTGGGATACGCGACGGCGGTGACTTGGTCGCCGATAGCGGGGTTGATGGATGTGATCTTCACCCGCGCCACCGACGCGGTCTGGTCGGATGTGTACCTGCCGGCTACCCCGGTGGGTTCGTTGAGTGGGCATGTCAACGATCCCGCCGCGATTGAACGGGCCGCGGAGCTGCGTGGCTATGTGGCCGGCCGGTTGCCGGAGTTCATGGTCCCGGCGGCGATCATGGTGGTCGAATCGCTGCCGTTGACGGCCAACGGGAAGCTGGACAGGCGGGCGTTGCCGGCCCCGGAGTTCGTCACTGCGGTCGCCTACCGGGCACCGCGTGATGGCCGAGAGCTGGTGCTGGCCGGCCTGTTCAGCGAGGTGCTCGGGGTGACGCAGGTCGGCATCGACGAGTCGTTTTTCGACCTGGGTGGGCATTCCCTGTCGGCGGCACGGCTGGTGGCGCGCGTGCGCGCCGAACGTGGTGTCGACGTCCCGATCCGGGCGGTGTTCGACGCACCGACCGTGGCCGGGTTGGCCGAATGGATCAGCGCGCATGCCGGAAAACACGCCGGTGCGGCGTTGACCGCGCGGCAGCGGCCTGCGCTGGTGCCGTTGTCGTTTGCTCAGCGCCGGTTGTGGTTCATCGATCAACTCGAGGGGCCGTCGCCCGTTTACAACATGGCGATGGCGTTGCGGCTGGAGGGGCGCCTCGATACCGAGGCGTTGGGCGTGGCGCTGGCCGACGTGGTGGGCCGCCATGAGAGCCTGCGCACTCTGCTTGCGGCGACTGATGGCGTGCCCCAACAGGTTGTGCTGCCCGCCGAGCGGGCGGACTTTGGTTGGCAGATCACCGATGCTGCCGGCTGGTCGGGCGAGGGGCTGGAAGAGGCCATTGCTGCGGCGGCGGGCCACAAGTTTGATCTGGCGAACGAAATTCCCTTGCGGGCAAGGCTTTTCCGCCTCGGCGAGGAAGAACACGTCTTGGTGGCCGTGGTGCACCATTCCGCCGCCGACGGGTGGTCGTTAAGCGTGCTGGCCGCAGACATCGGTGTGGCGTACGGCGCCCGATCGGTTGGGCAGAAACCGGGCTGGACCGATTTGCCCGTGCAGTACGTCGATTACACGTTGTGGCAGCGCGAGCAGCTGGGCGACCTCGACGACAGCGACAGCCGGATCGCCGCCGAGTTGGCTTACTGGGAGCAACATCTGGCCGGGATGCCCGAGCGCCTGCAATTGCCCGCCGATCGGCCCTACCCGCCGGTCGCCGACTACCGCGGCGCCACCGTGGAGGTGGACTGGCCGGCCGAACTCCAGGTGCGGATAGCTCGGCTGGCCCGCGAGCACAAAGCCAGCAGTTTCATGGTGGTGCAGGCCGCCCTCGCGGTGCTGCTGTCCAAGCTCGGCGCCGGCAGTGATGTGCCCATCGGGTTCCCCGTCGCAGGGCGCCGCGATCCCGCGCTGGATGGGCTGGTCGGGTTCTTCGTCAACACACTGGTGCTGCGGGTGGAGCTCGCCGGAGATCCCACCGTCGCCGACGTGCTGGCCCAGGTGCAACACCGCAGCCTTGCCGCCTACGAGCACCAAGACGTGCCCTTCGAGGCGTTGGTGGATCGGCTCAACCCCAGCCGGAGCCTGACCCATCACCCGCTTGTGCAAGTGCTGCTGGCGTGGCAGAACTTCGCCGGAAAGGATGGTTACCCCGCCGCCGGGTTGGCTCTGGGCGATCTTCGGGTCACTCCGATGCCGGTGGACACGCACACGGCCCGAATGGACCTCACGTTCACCCTGTCCGAACGCTGGACCGAGGCCGATGAGCCCGACGGAATCGGCGGGACCGTGGAATTTCGCACTGATGTGTTTGATGCCGCCAGTGTCGAGGTGTTGGTGGGGCGGTTGCGGGGGG
>NZ_JCALDT010000011.1:0-157278 GCF_059813005.1 Mycobacterium sp. NGS27 | reverse complement strand
TTCCAAGTGGTTGCCACGGTGTCCTCGGTTCTCAGTAGTGGTTTAGCCGTTTACGAACTGATCAGGGCAGGGCGGCCAGCAGCGGCGCTGCCGGTCCTGCCGGGCTGGGCGCCGGCGCGGGTGCCCCGGGCGCGGCAGGAGCCTGACCCGAAGCGAGCGCCGGCAGGTCCTGCGGGAGCGTCACTTTCGGAGGCACACTGACCGGCAGGCCGGCCGGCATCGCCGGCATGTTGACCTGCGCCTGCGGTAGTTGCGGGGCGGGCGGAGTGGCCGGTGCCGCCGGTGACGACAGCCCCGGGATCGCGGGCAGGCCCGGGATCGACGGAGCGGCCGGGGCGGCGGGGCCCGCAGCCGCGGGCTGCGCACCCGTGAGGCCCTGGAGCATCCCCGGAATGCCGCCGGTCGCCGTCGATGGCGCGGCGGGGGCCGCCGACTGCGCCAGTCCCGGAACGAGGGGGCTGGCCGCCGGAGACGACGCCGGGGCGGTGGGGCTCGTCGGCGCGGTCAGTCCGGGAATCGACGGAAGACCCGCCGCCGGAGCCGCCGCGGTTGCCGGCGAGGTGGCTGCCGGAACACCCGGGAAACTGATGCCCGGGGTGGCCGGAGCCGCCGGCGGCGTGGCGCCGAGTGCGGTCGCGAGGTTCTGCAGGATTTGCGGTGCGTTGGCCGCCGAACTGATCAGCTGCTGCGGAATGTTCGGCACGGCCGGGGCGGGCACGGGGTCGGCGTGGGCGATACCGCCCGTCAATAGCGCTGCGGACGAGCCCACCACGACGGCGGCTGCACGCATGTAAGTCCAGATGGTTGGCATGACTCTCCCTGATTGATCGATTACAGGTCCCGTCGCCGAAGTTACTTTGATGCAGATGGGACTCAAGTGACACGTGTGGCATTTATAGACTCGTTACGGATACGAGTGAGATCGGTGACCGAACGCGTCGAATAAGCGCCCAACGGCCCGTTATCGGTGGGCGTGCGACCCGATGGCGCTGCTACGCGTTGCCCGCTCGCTAAAGTCGGGCGGATAGACACCACCTCGGCCGCTCCGGCGGCATGCAAGCCCCAGCGGTTGACGGGCGCCCTTCAGGTGGCCGCGCCGATGCTGCTCATCGCGAGCATCGCCGCGCGGTTGGCCTGGACGTATCTGGCTCCCAACGGCGCGAACTTCGTCGACCTGCACGTCTACCTCGGCGGATCCGCCGCGATCGACCACCCGGGCACCTTATACAGCTACGTCTACGCCGACCAGACGCCGGACTTCCCGCTGCCGTTCACCTACCCGCCGTTCGCGGCGGTCGTGTTCTACCCACTGCACCTGCTGCCGTTCGGCCTCGTTGCCTCCCTGTGGCAGGTCGCGACCATGGCCGCGCTGTACGGGGCGATCCGGCTCAGTCAGCGGTTGATGGGCGTCGCGGCCGGCGCCGCCGGCCGGCGCGTCGCGATGTCGTGGGCGGCGGTCGCCATCTGGATCGAGCCGCTGCGCAGCACATTCGATTACGGCCAGGTGAACGTGTTGCTGATGGCCGCGGTGCTGTGGGCGGTGTGCACCCCGCGATGGTGGCTGTCGGGGCTGCTGGTCGGTGTGGCGGCGGGAATCAAGTTGACCCCCGCGATCACCGGCGTCTATCTGGTCGGCGCCCGCCGGTGGGCAGCCGCGGTGTTCTCGGCGGTCGTTTTCGTTGCCACGATTGGGATTTCGGCTTTGGTCGTCGGTGACCAGGCCCGGTACTACTTCACCGAGCTGCTGGGCGATGCCCACCGGGTGGGACCCATCGCCACCTCGTTCAATCAGTCCTGGCGCGGCGGAATCTCGCGAATCCTGGGCCACGACGTCGGATTCGGTCCACCGCTGCTGGTCGCCGTCGCCGTCACAGCCGTGCTGGCCGTGCTGGCCTGGCGCTACCTGGACCCCTCGGACCGGTTGGGCAGGCTGCTTGCCGTGGAGTTGTTCGGGTTGCTGCTCTCACCGATCTCCTGGACCCATCACTGGGTGTGGCTGGTACCGCTGATGATCTGGGCGATCCACGGCCCGGCGCGCGAGCGAAGGGGAGCGCGCATCGTCGGCTGGGGCTGGCTGGCGCTCACCCTGATCGGTGTGCCGTGGCTGCTGAGCTTCGCCCAGCCGACCATCTGGCAGATAAGCCGGCCGTGGTATCTGGCTTGGGCCGGGCTGGTGTACATCGTGGCGGCGGTGGCGACGTTGATCTGGATCGCGGCAACCGGCAGCCGAGAGGCCGCGAGCGCGCCGAGCGTCACGCCAGCGTGACGACCCGCGCCGAGCGTCAGGCCAGCGTGACGACCCGCGTCGAGCGTCACGCCAGCGTGACGACCCACGCCGAGCGTCACGCCAGCGTGACGACCCACGCCGAGCGTCAGGCTTCGGAGCGCTAGCCGTCGACGATGCCGTTGATGTCGCGAGCCATTTCGATGTCGTTTTTGGTGATGCCGCCCTCGGAGTGCGTGACGAGAACGAAAGTCACTGTCCGCCAACGAATATCGATGTCGGGGTGATGGTCCTTGCTCTCCGCGTGCTCGCCCACCCGGCGCACGGCGTCGATGCCGGCGAGAAAACTCGGAAATTTGATCGAGCGGCGCAGGGCGCCGTCGGCGCGCTCCCATCCGGTGAGATCCGGCAGTGCGGCGTCGACTTGCTCATCCGTTAACACAGCCATGCCTCGACGGTATACCGTCAACCGGCCATGCCGGGGGAGATGATTTCGCTGCCGATCAAGGATTAGGCACAGACCCCCGGATTGCGTCCCGTCGCCCGACCGAGTGGTCGGCTACGAGGCGACAGCGGGACCCGGCGCCTGATTTTTCTGGTCCAGCTGCACCACGACGCTTTCCTCCGGCGGGTTGTTTCGTTCCTGGTACGCCGACTCGAGGATGTCCGGAACCCGCTGAAGGTCGCGGGCGACGCCCATCAACTCTTCCAGGATCATGATCCGTTGCTGATTCGACTCGGCCAGCGCCGCCCTGGCCTGCTCATCGGAATGACGAGCCCGCTGTTTTGCCTCGGCGAGGAGTTGTTCGCGCTCATGCTGGGCTTGCTGCCAAGCCTCATCGATGGCCGATTGGGCGTCAGCCCGCATCCGGGCGAGTTCGGCGTCGAACTCTCTCCTGGTTGCCGCGCACTCCGTCTCGACCGCCTTTCGCTGCGCGGTGATGTCCGCCAGCAACTCCCGGTGCTCTCGCTGGGCGGCCTCGGTCTCGGCCTCCGCCTGGGCGATCAGCGCGTCTACCTCGGCGCGCGACTCGCTCTGCATCTGGGAGATCTCATCGAGCGCACGCCGCAGCAACTTCGCCATCCGATGTTGCATCGCGTAGGGCGACGGCGAGGTGTCTGAGAGCAGGGCGACCTCATCCGTGAGGCAGGCGACTTCAATCCGCAGCGCGGCCGCTTCATCGCTGAATTCGTTCCGCTGGGCCCGACAGTTCTGAAGTCCGTCGACGAGGAACTGCTGCTTGGCGAGCAACACTTGGATGTAGGCATCGACCGCGGCCGGGTCATAGCCCCTGAAGGTGCGGGGGAACGTCGTTGCGGATTCGGTGCTCATTGCCAACCCCCATTCCGGGAAGTGCCCATTAGAGATGGTGAACGACTAGGACCGAGTATCCCACGGTCGCGCTCAAACTGTAAGAGAGCCACTGTGCTGCAAGGGATTTCGATCCACATCACGCCGGTTTGATGGCATTGAGGCTGATGTCGGCCTTCGCGAGGCACGGGCGTCGTGCCCGGCTGAGGGCCCCGACGGTATACCGTCACTGGCCATGCCGACCCAGATCGTCGTCGCCGCCGCCCTGATCTGCGACGCCAAGGTCTTGGTGGCACAACGCGACCGACCGCCGGAGCTGGCCGGTCGCTGGGAACTGCCCGGAGGCAAGGTGGCGCCGGGTGAAACGGAGCGCGACGCGCTGGCCCGCGAGCTGGCCGAAGAGCTGGGCCTGGCGGCCGTCGACGTCGCCGTCGGCGACAGGCTGGGCGACGACATCGCGGTGGACGGCCGGTTCACGCTGCGGGCCTACCGCGTGCGCCTGATCCGGGGCGAACCCGACGCCCGCGACCACCGGGCGTTGCGCTGGATCACGGCGGCTGAGCTGCACGATCTCGACTGGGTGCCGGCCGATCGCCGCTGGTTGGCAGACCTGGCCCGGGCCCTTTGACGGCTACCTCATAACAAGTCCACAGACTTCCGGCAGCTTATGTACAGCCGCGTTGCAGGTCCTCGCGGTGAACTGAATAGAACAATATGACTTGTAATAACGACGCCACACGAAGCTGCCCTGAATGTGCGTGCCGATAGCGAGCCGAATGCTGGTTAAGACCATGCCGACGCGGCCACCGGGCCGGGCCGGTTCGCTCGCCGGTGCGCAAAAACCGATGCTCACGATGCCTTTTTCGTCGCGCGGCGGACCTGATCTCGCCCCCGATCCAGACCTATGCTGGTGCTGTATTGCCCTCCAGCCCGCGGGCCTGCGAAGCCGCGTTGAGGCGATCCGGGCTGGTGCGGGCGCGTGGTTCACAAGGCCGGTTGCCGAGCACAACGCGTACGGAGCCGAACAAACGGCCTGGCGGCGAGGCGCGACACCGACTAGGAGGAGTACTTCTTGACTGTCACACCTCACATCGGCGGAGCGCTCGAGGAGCTCTTGGAGCGCAGTGGGCGCTTTTTCACGCCGGGCGAGATCTCGGCCGACCTGCGCACGGTCACGCGCGAGGGCGGCCGCGAAGCCGACGTGTTCTACCGCGATCGGTGGAGCCATGACAAGGTGGTGCGCTCGACGCACGGGGTGAACTGCACCGGGTCGTGCTCGTGGAAGATCTACGTCAAAGACGGGATCATCACCTGGGAGACCCAGCAGACCGACTACCCATCGGTGGGTCCGGACCGGCCGGAGTACGAGCCCCGCGGCTGTCCGCGAGGTGCGTCGTTCTCGTGGTACAGCTACTCGCCGACCCGCGTGCGCTACCCGTACGCCCGGGGCGTGCTGGTCGAAATGTATCGGGAGGCCAAGGCGCGGCTGGGCGACCCGGTGCTGGCATGGGCCGACATCCAGGCCGATCCGGAACGTCGTCGCCGCTATCAGCAGGCGCGTGGGAAGGGCGGGCTGATTCGGGTCACCTGGGCCGAGGCCACCGAACTGATCGCCGCCGCCCACGTGCACACGATCAAGACGTACGGACCGGATCGCGTCGCCGGATTCTCGCCGATCCCGGCGATGTCGATGGTGTCCTACACCGCCGGCTCGCGGTTCTTCGAGCTGATCGGCGCCCCCATGACGTCGTTCTATGACTGGTATGCCGACCTCCCGGTGGCCTCGCCGCAGGTGTTCGGCGACCAGACCGATGTGCCCGAATCCGGGGATTGGTGGGACGCGGCGTATTTGATGATGTGGGGCTCCAACGTCCCGATCACCCGCACGCCCGACGCGCACTGGATGGCCGAGGCGCGCTACCGCGGCACCAAGGTGGTGACCGTCAGCCCGGATTACGCCGACAACACCAAGTTCGCCGATGAGTGGATGCCCTGTGCGGCCGGGACCGACGGGGCGCTGGCCATGGCGATGGGTCACGTCATTCTCTCGGAATGCTATGTGAGCAAGCAGGTTCCTTTCTTCATCGACTACTCCCGCCGCTACACCGACCTACCGTTTTTGATCAAGTTGGAAGAACGCGGCGACATGCTGGTGCCGGGGAAGAACCTGACGGCAGCGGATTTGGGCGAGGCCTTCAAGAGCTCGGAGAACGCGGCGCTCAAACCCGCGGTGCTGGACGAAACGACCGATTCGGTTGTGGTGCCGCACGGTTCGCTGGGTTTCCGGTACGGCGAATCCGGGGTCGGGAAGTGGAACCTGGATCTCGGCGACCTGGTACCGGCGCTCAGTGTGCGAGACGCACACGGCGCCAACGGGGACCTCAGCACCGCGCTGGTGCACCTGCCCAGCTTCGACACCGTCGACGGCGAGGGCACAACCGTGGCGCGCGGTGTCCCGGTACGCCGTATCGGTAAACACCTGGTGTGCACCGTCTTCGACCTGATGCTCGCCCAATACGGTGTCGCGCGGCCCGGGCTGCCCGGCGAATGGCCCACCGGCTACGACGACGCCACCCAGCAGAACACGCCGGCGTGGCAGGAAGCGATCACCGGCGTGTCGGCCGCCCAGGCCATCCGCGTGGCAAGGGAATTCGCGCACAGCGCCGAGGAATCCGGCGGCCGCTCGATGATCATCATGGGCGGCGGCATCTGCCACTGGTTCCACAGCGACGCGATCTACCGTGCGGTGCTGGCGCTGCTGATGCTGACCGGATCGATGGGCCGCAACGGCGGCGGCTGGGCGCATTACGTAGGCCAGGAAAAGGTCCGGCCGCTCACCGGCTTCCAGACGATGGCAATGGCCACCGACTGGGTGCGCCCGCCGCGACAGGTGCCCGGCGCCTCGTATTGGTACGCACACACCGACCAATGGCGCTACGACGGATACGGGGCGGACAAGCTGGCCAGCCCGGTGGGGCGAGGTAGGTTCGCGGGCAAGCACACCATGGACCTGCTGGCGTCCGCGGTGGCCATGGGATGGAGCCCGTATTACCCCCAGTTCGACCGGTCCAGCCTGGACGTCGCCGACGAGGCGCGCGCCGCCGATCGCGACGTCGCCGACTACGTCGCCGAACAACTGGGCCAGCGCAAGCTGAAGCTTGCCGTGACGGACCCCGACAACCCGGTGAATTGGCCACGGGTGCTTACCGTTTGGCGCGCCAACCTGATCGGCTCGTCGGGCAAAGGCGGCGAATACTTCCTGCGCCACCTGTTAGGCACCGATTCCAACGCTTCGGCGCTGCCGCCGGAGGACGGCGTGCGGCCCACCGGTGTGACGTGTGAGGGCGACATCCCCGAGGGCAAGCTCGACTTGATGATGTCGATCGACTTCCGGATGACCTCGACAACGCTGGTGTCCGACATCGTGCTGCCGGCGGCGACCTGGTACGAGAAGGCCGACATTTCCAGCACCGACATGCACCCCTATGTGCACGCCTTCAGCGCCGCTACCGATCCGCCGTGGGAAACCCGTTCGGACTTCGATGCTTTCGGTGCGATCGCCCGCGCCTTCAGCGCCATGGCCAAGGATCACCTGGGCACCCGCACCGATGTGGTGCTCAGCGCGCTGCAGCACGACACCCCGGATGCGATGGCCTATCCCGATGGCACCGAACAGGATTGGCTGCACTCCGGCGCGACGCCGGTGCCCGGCCGCACCATGGGCAAGCTCACCGTGGTGGAACGCGACTACACCGCCGTCTACGACAAGTGGCGGACCCTGGGCCCGCTCGTCGACAAATTCGGCTTGACCACCAAGGGCGTCACTGTGCACCCCTTCCGGGAGGTCGAGGAGCTCGCCGCCAAGTTCGGGGTGCTGAAATCGGGTGTGGCCGCGGGACGTCCGGCCATCACCAGCGCCTCGCGGATGGCCGACGTGCTGCTGTTGCTGTCCGGAACGACCAACGGCAGGCTGGCGGTCGAGGGTTTCCACGAACTGGAGAAGCGCACCGGTCAACGGCTGGTGCATCTGGCCGAGGGCAGCGAAGACAAGCGCATCAGCTACGCCGATACGCAGGCGCGGCCGGTTCCGGTGGTCACCAGCCCGGAATGGTCGGGCAGCGAGACGGGCGGCCGTCGCTACGCGCCGTTCACCATCAACATCGAGAACCTCAAGCCGTTCCACACCCTCACCGGACGGATGCATTTCTATCTCGCGCACGACTGGGTCGAAGAGCTCGGCGAGCACCTGCCCGTGTTCCGGCCGCCGCTGGACATGGCGCGCCTGTTCGGCCAGCCCACGCTCGGCCCATGCGAGGACGGCATCGGGCTCACCGTGCGTTATCTGACCCCGCACTCGAAGTGGTCGTTCCACTCCACCTACCAGGACAACCTGTACATGCTCTCGTTGTCGCGAGGTGGCCCGACGATGTGGATGAGCCCAGGCGACGCCGCCAAAATTCAAGTGCGCGACAATGATTGGGTCGAGGCGGTGAATGTGAACGGCATCTATGTGTGTCGGGCGATCGTCTCGCACCGGATGCCCGACGGCGTGGTCTTCGTCTACCACGTCCAGGAGCGCACCGTGGACACGCCGCGCTCCGAAACCAACAACAAGCGCGGCGGTAACCACAACGCGCTGACGCGGGTGCGGATCAAGCCCAGCCACTTGGCCGGTGGCTACGGCCAGCACGCGTTCGCGTTCAACTACCTGGGGCCGACCGGTAACCAGCGCGACGAGGTTACCGTCGTGCGCCGTCGCAGCCAGGAGGTGCGGTACTGATGCGCACCGACGCGACGCGGCAGGGGGGAGCGCGATGAAGGTCATGGCGCAGTTGGCGATGGTGATGAACCTCGACAAGTGCATCGGTTGTCACACCTGTTCGGTGACCTGCAAGCAGGCGTGGACCAATCGGCCCGGCACCGAATACGTCTGGTTCAACAACGTCGAAACCCGTCCCGGACAAGGGTATCCGCGCACTTACGAGGACCAGGAGCGATGGGGCGGCGGCTGGATCCGCGACAAGAAGGGCCGGCTGCGGCTGCGCGACGGTGGCCGCCTGCACAAGCTGCTGCGGATCTTCGCCAATCCGAAATTGCCCCTGATCGGCGACTACTACGAGCCCTGGACCTACGACTACGAGAACCTGACCACGGCGCCCGCGGGCGACACCTTTCCCACCGCCGCACCCAAGAGCCTGATAACCGGTGAGCCGACGAAGATTTCGTGGGGACCGAACTGGGACGACAACCTGGCCGGGTCGCCGGAGATCCTGGCCGAAGACCCGATCCTGAAGAAGGTCAGCGAAGAGGTCAAGCTCTCGCTCGAAGAAACCTTCATGTTCTACCTGCCCCGCATCTGTGAGCACTGCCTCAACCCATCCTGCGTGGCGTCGTGCCCGTCGGGTGCGATGTACAAGCGCAGCGAGGACGGCATCGTCCTGGTCGACCAGGACCGCTGCCGCGGCTGGCGGATGTGCGTATCCGGATGTCCTTACAAGAAGGTCTATTTCAACCACAAGACGGGCAAGGCCGAGAAGTGCACGCTGTGCTATCCCCGCATGGAGGTCGGCTTGCCGACCATCTGCTCGGAGACGTGTGTGGGCCGGCTGCGCTACCTGGGCGTGGTGCTCTACGACGTCGACAAGGTGCTGCAAGCCGCCTCGGTGGAAAAGGAGACCGATCTCTACCCGGCGCAGTGCGAAATCCTGCTGGACCCAAACGATCCGGAGGTCATCGCCGGCGCGCGGGCGGAGGGCATTCCGGACGAGTGGATCGAGGCCGCGCAGCGTTCGCCGGTGTACGCGCTGATCCACACCTACCAGGTGGCGCTGCCGCTGCACCCGGAATACCGCACCATGCCGATGGTTTGGTACATCCCGCCGCTCTCGCCGGTGGTCGACGCGGTCAGCCGCGACGGGCACGACGGGGAAGATATCGGCAACCTGTTCGGCGCGCTGGACGCGCTGCGCATCCCGATGCAGTACCTGGCCGAACTGTTCACCGCCGGAGACACCGCTGTGGTCGAGGGCGTGCTGCGGCGGCTGGCGGCAATGCGTTCCTACATGCGCGACATCAACCTCGGCCGCGAGACCCAGCCGCACATCCCCCATTCGGTCGGGCTGACCGAAGAGGAGATCTACGAAATGTACCGGCTGCTCGCCATCGCGAAATACGAAGAGCGCTACGTCATTCCGACCGCGTTTGCGCCGCAGGCGCGCGAGCTCGAGGACATGGGCTGCTCGTTGACGGGTGAGGGTGGCCCCGGCATGTACGAGTCGGATCCGGTGGTGTCGGTGGAGACCTTCCACACCCTCAAGCAGCGCGGCGACGATCCGGCCAACAGCCGGCGATCGACGCGGGTGAACCTGCTCAACTGGGACGGTGGCCAGGTGCCGTCCGGAATGTTTCCCGAAGAGCAGCACCGATGAAATTGCTTTCGGCGCTCCGTGAGCGCTCCAGCAGCCGGGCGATGCAGGATCGTCTGGTGTGGCAGGCGGCGTCGCTGCTGCTGGCCTACCCGGACGACGTATTGAGCGAGCGACTGGACGTCGTCGACGAGTTGCTCAGCCATATCGGGGGTTCCGCGGCGTCGCTGCTCGGGCAGACGGTGGCGTCGCTGCGGACCCGCGAGCCGATGGCCGCCGCGATGGACTACGTCGCCACCTTCGACATGCGCCGGCGCGCCACGATGTACCTGACCTACTGGACCGCGGGGGACACCCGCAACCGGGGACGGGAGATGCTGGCGTTCGCCACCGCCTACCGCGAGGCCGGTGTGGCGCCGCCGGGCGGCGAGGCGCCCGATCATCTGACCGTGGTGCTCGAATTCGCCGCCACCGTGGATCCCGAGGCCGGTCGGCGACTGCTGAACCAGCACCGAGTGCCCATCGAAGTGCTGCGCGGCGCGCTGGCCGACGCCAAGTCGGTCTACGAGCCGACCGTGGCGGCGGTCTGCGAGACCCTGCCCGCCGCAACAGATCAGGAAGCCCGTCGCGCCGATCGGCTGGCGAAAGCCGGACCTCCGGCGGAAGCCGTTGGGCTGCAACCGTTTACCCTGACCGTGCCACCCCGGAAAGGAACGCCGAGTGTTTAGCAACGTCCTGTTCTGGGACATCGCGCCCTACGTCACGCTGTCGGTGCTGATCGTGGGCACCTGGTGGCGCTACCGCTATGACAAGTTCGGCTGGACGTCGCGGTCCTCCCAGATCTATGAGTCGCGACTGCTGAGCATCGCCAGCCCCATCTTCCATTTCGGCATCCTGGCGGTGTTCGCCGGACACGTGATGGGGCTCTTCGTCCCGCCGAAGGTCACCCAGATGATGAAGATGAGCGACCACTTCTACCACCTGCAGGCGGTCATCGCCGGGTCGATCGCCGGCATCGCGACGCTGATCGGCATCGGGTTGCTGATCTACCGCAGGTTCACCCGCCCGGCGGTCACCATGGCCACCAGCCGCAGCGACAAGGTGATGTACGTGGTGCTGCTGCTGGCCATCGTGGTGGGCCTGTACTGCGACCTGATCGGCACCGGCCCGCACGGCGGCGAATTCCACTACCGCTACACCGTCGGTATGTGGTTCCGCCGGATCTGGATATTCCAGCCGCACGGTGAGGTGATGATCAACGCGCCGCTGGACTACCAGCTGCACGCCCTGATCGGCATGGTGCTGTTCACGCTGTGGCCCTTTACCCGGCTGGTGCACGTCTTCAGCGCCCCGGTCGTCTACCTGTTTCGGCCCTACATCGTCTATCGCAGCCGCGAGGCCGCGGCCAAGGGCGAACTCGTCGGTACCGCACCGCGCCGGCGGGGCTGGTAAGCGTTCGGCCTGCGCTTTGGTTGTGCGGCCAGGGCGACGACACGCCGACCCGGCCCGCCGCCACCGCACACTGAACGCCGTAGCCGCCCGCTAAGGGCGCCCGGCAACCAGCCGGTTCGCTATCCCGGGCGCCCGCTGCCACAATCACCGACGTGCTATTTCGCAACGTCGCCATCGTCGCCCACGTCGACCACGGAAAGACCACCCTGGTCGACGCGATGCTGCGGCAGTCGGGCGCGCTGCACCACCGCGGCGACGACGCTGTCGAACGCCTCATGGACTCCGGGGACCTGGAGAAAGAAAAGGGCATCACGATCCTGGCCAAGAACACGGCCGTGCATCGCAAGCATGAGGACGGAACGACGACCGTCATCAACGTCATCGACACCCCGGGCCACGCCGACTTCGGCGGCGAGGTGGAGCGCGGACTCTCCATGGTCGACGGGGTGCTGCTGCTGGTCGACGCCTCCGAGGGCCCGCTGCCGCAGACCCGTTTCGTGCTGCGCAAGGCCCTGTCCGCCCACCTCCCGGTGATCCTGGTGGTCAACAAGACGGACCGGCCGGACGCCCGGATTTCCGAGGTCGTCTCGGAGAGCCACGACCTGCTGCTCGACGTCGCATCGGACCTCGACGAGGACGCCCAGAAGGCCGCCGAGGCCGCCCTCGACCTGCCGACGCTGTACGCGTCGGGACGGGCGGGCATCGCCAGCACGACGGAACCGGCCAACGGTGAGAACCCCGAGGGCGACAACCTCGATCCGCTGTTCGACGTGCTGCTCGAGCACATCCCGCCGCCGCAGGGCGATCCCGAGGCGCCGTTGCAGGCGCTGGTCACCAACCTCGACGCCTCGGCCTTCCTCGGCCGGCTCGCGCTGATCCGCATCTACAAGGGCCGGATCCGCAAGGGCCAGCAGGTGGCCTGGATGCGCGAGGTGGACGGGCATCCCGTCATCACGAACGCGAAGATCACCGAACTGCTGGTGACCGAGGGCGTGGAACGTACCCCCACCGACGAAGCGATCGCCGGCGACATCGTCGCGGTCGCGGGCATTCCGGAGATCATGATCGGCGACACGCTGGCCGACCCGGACCACGCGCACGCGCTGCCGCGCATCACCGTCGACGAGCCCGCCATCTCCGTGACCATCGGCACCAACACCTCGCCGCTGGCGGGCAAGGTGAAGGGCCACAAGTTGACCGCTCGCATGGTGAAGTCGCGGCTCGACGCCGAACTCGTCGGCAATGTCTCCATCAAGGTCGTTGATATCGACCGGCCCGACGCCTGGGAGGTACAGGGCCGCGGCGAGCTCGCGCTGGCGGTGCTCGTCGAGCAGATGCGTCGCGAGGGTTTCGAGCTCACGGTCGGCAAGCCGCAGGTCGTCACCCAGACGATCGACGGCAAGCTGCACGAGCCCTTCGAGGCGATGACCATCGACTGCCCCGAGGAGTTCGTCGGCGCCATCACCCAGCTGATGGCCGCCCGCAAGGGCCGCATGGAAGAGATGACCAACCACGCGGCGGGCTGGGTCCGGATGGACTTCGTCGTGCCCAGCCGCGGCCTGATCGGTTTCCGCACCGACTTCCTCACCCTGACCCGCGGCACCGGCATCGCCAACGCCGTGTTCGACGGCTACCGGCCGTGGGCGGGAGAGATCCGGGCCCGCCACACCGGGTCGCTGGTGTCCGACCGCGCGGGCACCATCACACCGTTCGCCATGATCCAGCTCGCCGACCGCGGCCAGTTCTTCGTCGAACCCGGCCAGGACACCTACGAGGGGATGGTCGTCGGGATCAACCCGCGCGCAGAGGATCTCGACATCAACGTCACCCGCGAAAAGAAGCTGACGAACATGCGGTCGTCGACCGCCGATGTCATCGAAACGTTGGCCAGGCCGCTCGAGCTCGATCTCGAGCAGGCCATGGAGTTCTGCGCGCAAGACGAATGCGTCGAGGTGACCCCGGAGATCGTGCGGGTGCGCAAGGTCGAGCTGGACGCCACGGCGCGGGCTCGCACCCGGTCGCGCGCCAAGGCACGGGGTTAACACCGCGTGGCCGGACGGCCCGCTGCGCGGCTGCTCGATACCCTGAGCAGCGTGCCGAGACGAGTCCGCCGTTGGTTGATGGTGCTCGCCGGCCTGATCTTGCTGGTCGGACTCGTCCTCTCGGCCTGCACCGTCAACCCGCCGCCGGCGCCGCAGAGCACCGATACGCCGCACAACTCGGTGCCGCCGCCGCCCCGGGTCAGCGAGATCATCATGGGCATCGACTCGATCGGGGCGGGCTTCAATCCGCATCTGCTGTCCGACCTGTCCCCGGTGAACGCGGCGATCAGCGCGCTGGTGCTGCCGAGCGCGTTTCGGCCGGTCCCCGACACCAACATGCCGACCGGCTCGCGCTGGGAGATGGACCCGACCCTACTGGTGTCCGCCGACGTGACCAGCCAGAACCCGTTCACGGTCACCTACAAGATCCGGCCCGAGGCGCAGTGGACCGACAACGCGCCGATCGCCGCCGACGACTTCTGGTACCTGTGGCACCAGATGGTCAGCCAGCCCGGCGTCGTCGACCCGGCGGGCTATGACCTCATCACCGGCGTGCAGTCCCTCGAGGGCGGCAAGCAGGCGGTGGTCACCTTCGCCGAACCATATCCGGCGTGGAAGGAGTTGTTCAGCAACATCCTTCCGGCGCACATCGTCAAGGACGTGCCAGGGGGTTTCGCGGCCGGGCTGGCCCGGGCGCTTCCGGTCACCGGCGGGCAGTTCCGCGTGGAGAGCATCGACCCGCAGCGCGACGAGATCCTGGTGGCGCGCAACGACCGCTATTGGGGGCCACCGGCCAAACCCGCGCTCATCCTGTTCCGGCGCGCCGGAGCGCCGGCCGCGCTGGCCGATTCCGTGCGCAACGGCGACACCCAGGTGGCGCAGGTGCACGGCGGGTCAGCGGCCTTCGCGCAGCTGTCCGCCATTCCCGATGTCCGGACCGCCCGCATCGTGACGCCGCGCGTCATGCAGCTCACGCTGCGGGCCAACGAGCCCAAATTGGCTGACACGCAAGTCCGTAAGGCGGTCTTGGGGCTGCTGGACGTGGACCTGCTCGCCGCGGTCGGCGCGGGCAGCGACAACACCGTCACCCTGGACCAGGCCCAGATCCGTGCGCCGAGCGACCCGGGATATGAGCCCACCGCCCCACCGGCGATGTCGACGCCGGCTGCGTTGGCGCTGCTCGAGGGGGCCGGCTACAAGGTGGAACCCAACTCCTCGGCGTCACCCGCGCCCGCCCCGCCCAACACCGGGCCGCCCGAGGTCATCCGCGGCCGGATCAGCAAGGACGGCCAAGAGCTCTCACTGGTCATCGGGGTCGCGGCGAATGACCCGACCTCGGTCGCGGTGGCCAACACCGCCGCCGACCGGTTGCGCAACGTCGGCATCGCCGCGACCGTGCTGGCCCTGGACCCGGTCACCCTGTATCACGACGCGCTGAACGACAACCGCGTGGACGCGATCGTCGGCTGGCATCAGGCCGGCGGAAACCTGGCGACCCGGCTCGCGTCCCGGTACGGCTGTCGCGCACTGGAATCGACCCAGGTGCCCGTTTCCAACGGGCCGGCGCCCTCGCCGTCGCTTACCGCCGGTCCCACGCCATCCACCGGGCCGACCGCCACGTCGACCACGCCGACGACGACGCCGCCCCCCAGCCGTCCGGCCGATCCCGGCGCCCTGGTGCAGGCGCCGTCGAACCTGACCGGGATCTGCGATCGCAGCATCCAGTCCAACATCGACGCCGCCCTCAACGGCACCAAGAACATCAACGACGTGATCACCGCGGTCGAGCCGCGCTTGTGGAACATGTCGACCGTGCTGCCGATCCTGCAGGACACCACGATCGTCGGGGCCGGTCCCAGCGTGCAGAACGTCAGCTTGTCCGGTGCGGTTCCGGTCGGCATCGTCGGCGATGCCGGCCAATGGGTCAAGACCGGGCCGTAACTCGCGGGTCAGCCTGCGGGGCCCGCGGCCCGCGGCGGGATCACGGTGTCGACGATCAGCGCCAGCTCACGCCGGTTCGGTGGTGCTCCATTCAGCAGGAAGTGCTGGTTGATCAGGGCCGACCCGATGCGTGCGGTGAGTGGAGTGACGACCTTCGGATCGAGGTCGCCGTCTTCGATGGCGGCCTGCAGGATCGATTCCACGATTTTCATCCGCGGCCGCACCACCGCATCGGCGAAGATGGCCCGCATCTCGGGTTCATGCAACAGCTGATGGATGACGTCCAGCCCCGGGAAGCCGGTCTTCCCGGCCAGTAGGTCACGCTGGGCGGAAAACATCGCCAGCAGGTTCTCCCTGGCCGACCGGCCGGAACGCAGTTCGGGCAGCGGCGGCAGCGCGAAAACCAAAGCGGCATGCACCAGCTCGCATTTTGTGTCCCAGCGCCGGTAGAGCGCGGCCTTGCCGGTGTGGGCGCGCGCCGCGATTCCCTCCATGGTCAGGCCCCCGTAACCGACTTCGGTCAGCTCGGCGAGGGTGGCCTCGTACAGGGCGCGTTCCAGGACCTCACCTCGCCGGCGGCTTCGGTTGGTGGTCTGGTCTTCGTCCGTGAGCTGGGGCACGCCTTGATAGTAGCCGTGCGCGTTCCTATCCGCCGCTTACCGACGGGTAGCCGCCGGGCCGCCGCGATCGTGGCCGCTGACGGTAGGGTGCCGACCATGCCTGAGACGCCGCGGCTGCTGTTCGTCCACGCGCATCCCGACGACGAAAGCCTCGGCACCGGCGCCACCATCGCCCACTACGCCGCCCGCGGGGCCGACGTCCGCGTCGTCACCTGCACGCTGGGCGAGGAGGGCGAGGTGATCGGTGACCGTTGGGCCGGACTCGCCGTCGATCGCGCGGACCAGCTCGGCGGCTACCGGATCGGCGAATTGACCGCCGCGCTGCGGGCGCTGGGCATCGACGAACCCCGCTATCTCGGCGGCGCCGGCCGATGGCGCGATTCGGGCATGCGGGGCACGCCGGCGCGGCACCGGCAACGGTTCATCGATGCCGACGAGCGCGAGGCCGTCGGCGCGCTGGTGGCCGTCATTCGCGAGCAGCGCCCGCACGTCGTCGTGACGTACGACCGTGGCGGCGGCTACGGCCATCCCGATCACGTGCACGCGCACCGCATCACGGTGGCCGCCGTGGCGGCGGCCGGCCCGGGACCCGGCGCCGCCGACTTCCCCGGCGAGGCCTGGGCCGCACCGAAGTTGTACTGGTCGGTCTTCGCGAGCCGCGCATTCGAGGCGGCCATGTCGGCGCTGACGCCCGCGGATCTGCGGCCGGAGTGGTCGATCCCGCCCAAAGAGGAGTTCACCTTCGGCTACGCCGACGACGACATCGACGCCGTCGTCGAGACCGGACCGGAGGCGCTGGCGGCCAAGCGGGCGGCGCTGGCCGCGCACGCCACCCAGGTGGTGGTCGGGCCGACCGGTCGGGCCTGCGCGCTATCGAACAACGTGGCGATACCGATATCGGGGGACGAGCATTACGTGCTCGCCGCCGGTGCCGCGGGAGAGCGCGACGAGCGCGGTTGGGAAACGGACCTGCTCGCGGGGCTTGGTCTCCCGGAGGCCTCGACGCGGTAAGCTGCCAAACAGGCAGCCACGGAAGGAATTCGCATGGACCCCGACCTGGACCCTAACCAGCAGCACTGGCAGGACCGGCTGGACAACTTTCAGTGGGTTATCGGCTCCATCTTGTCCAACATCGACAGCGTCCCGACCTGACCGAAACCAAGCCACGCGTCGCCTCCGTCGACGACAGCGGTGCCACCGACCCCGCGATCCGTTTCGTCGTGTTGGCCCTCTTGGCGGTCGACGGGGTGCTCTCCGCACTCGCCGGAGCTCTGCTGCTGCCGCTCTACCTCGGTACGGTTCCCTTCCCCGTCAGCGGACTGGTCTCCGGACTGGTCAACGCGGCGCTGGTGTGGGCCGCCGGTCGCTGGACCGGCTCACCCCGCGCGGCGGCCCTGCCGTTGTGGACGTGGCTGCTGACGGTGGCGGTGATCAGCATGGGCGGCCCGGCCGATGACGTCATCCTGGGCGGTCGCGGCTTGATGGCATACGGGGCCTTATTGCTGCTGGTCCTGGGCGTCGTACCACCCGTATGGGTGCTATGGCGGCGCGGCCAGGGCGCCTGACGCTCGGCCGGGATGTCGCCCGCGTGCTAACCCGGGTGTGCCGCTACTGTTGACTGTTGCCCAGACGGGACCCGCCAGCGGGTGCCACGATTTATGTTGGGACGCACGGATGAAATTCGATCGTGGGGAAGTTACACGAAGGTGCTGTTGACTCCGGGCGAGGAGCCTATTGCTCTGCCCAACCCGGTGGTTCCGGGTAAGGCCTCCGCTGAGGTCAGCGCCTCGGCGCTGCGACGGGTATTGCGACGGGCTCGGGATGGCGTTGCGCTGAACATCGACGAGGCGGCGGTCGCGATGACCGCGCGCGGGGCGGATCTCGCGGATCTGTGTGCCAGCGCGGCCCGCGTGCGCGACGCGGGCCTGGAGTCGGCCGGCCGGCGCGGGCCGGGCGGCGGCCTGCCGATCACCTACTCGCGCAAGGTTTTTATCCCGGTCACCCACCTCTGCCGGGACAGCTGTCATTACTGCACCTTCGTCACCGTCCCGGGCAAGCTGCGCGCCCAAGGGGCCGGCATGTATCTCGAGCCCGACGAAATCCTCGACATCGCCAAGCGCGGCGGCGAACTCGGTTGCAAGGAAGCGTTATTCACCCTCGGCGATCGGCCCGAGGATCGCTGGCCGGAAGCGCGCGAGTGGCTCGAGGAGCGTGGCTACGACTCCACGCTGTCCTACGTGCGGGCCATGGCGATCCGGGTGCTCGAAGAGACCGGGCTGTTGCCGCACCTGAATCCGGGCGTGATGAGCTGGTCGGAGATGGCGCGGCTCAAGCCGGTGGCGCCGTCGATGGGCATGATGCTCGAGACGACATCGCGCCGGCTGTTCGAGACGAAAGGGCTTGCGCACTACGGCAGCCCGGACAAGGACCCGGCCGTGCGCCTGCGCGCGCTGACCGACGCGGGCCGGTTGTCGATTCCGTTCACCACCGGCCTGCTGGTCGGCATCGGCGAGACCCTCGCCGAGCGGGCCGACACCTTGCATGCGATCCGCAAGTCGCACAAGGAGTTCGGCCACGTGCAGGAAGTGATCGTGCAGAACTTCCGGGCCAAGGAACACACCGCGATGGCCGCCGTCCCCGACCTCGGCATCGAGGATTACCTGGCGACGGTGGCGGTCGCGCGGTTGGTGCTCGGGCCTGCGATGCGCATCCAGGCCCCGCCGAACCTGGTGTCGCGCGATGAGTGCCTGGCGCTGATCGGCGCCGGAGTCGATGACTGGGGCGGGGTTTCACCTCTGACACCCGACCACGTCAACCCGGAGCGGCCGTGGCCTGCCCTGGACGACCTGGCCGCCGTCACCGCCGCGGCCGGCTACGAGCTGGTGCAGCGGCTGACCGCGCAGCCCCGATACGTGCAGGCGGGCTCGGCCTGGATCGACCCGCGCGTGCAGGGACACGTGAGCGCGCTGGCCGATCCGGCGACCGGACTGGCCCGCGACGTCAACCCGGTAGGCATGCCCTGGCAGGAGCCCGACGACGTCGGCTCCTCGGGCCGGGTCGACCTCAACGCGGCGATCGACAGCGAGGGCCGCAACACCGAAACCCGCAGCGACATCGACAGCGCCTTCGGCGACTGGGAATCGATCCGTGCCCACGTTCACGAACTGGCCGCCCAAGGCGCGAAAGCGCCCGAACGCCTGGACACCGACGTGCTCGCGGCGCTGCGCTCGGCCGAGCGCGACCCGGCCGGCTGCTCCGACGCCGAATACCTGTCGCTGGCGACCGCCGACGGTCCGGCCCTGGAAGCGGTTGCCGCCCTTGCCGATACGCTGCGCCGCGAGACCGTCGGCGATGACGTGACCTTCGTGGTGAACCGCAACATCAACTTCACCAACATCTGCTACACCGGGTGCCGGTTCTGCGCGTTCGCCCAGCGCAAGGGCGACGCCGACGCCTACTCGCTGTCCACCGACGAGGTCGCCGATCGCGCGTGGGAGGCCCACGTCCAAGGCGCCACCGAGGTGTGCATGCAGGGCGGCATCGACCCCGAGCTCCCGGTGACGGGCTACGCCGACCTGGTCCGCGCCGTCAAAGCGCGGGTTCCCTCGATGCACGTGCACGCGTTCTCCCCGATGGAGATCGCCAACGGTGTCACCAAGAGCGGGATGAGCATTCGTGAGTGGCTGATCAGCCTGCGCGAAGCGGGCTTGGACACCATCCCCGGCACCGCCGCCGAGATCTTGGACGACGAAGTGCGCTGGGTGCTCACCAAGGGCAAGTTGCCGACGTCGCTGTGGATCGAAATCGTCAGCACCGCACACGAAGTCGGGCTGCGGTCGTCGTCGACCATGATGTACGGCCACGTCGACAGCCCGCGGCACTGGGTGGGCCACCTCAACGTGTTGCGCGACATCCAGGACCGCACCGGCGGTTTCACCGAGTTCGTGCCGCTGCCGTTCGTGCATCAGAGCTCACCGCTGTATCTGGCCGGCGCGTCGCGCCCCGGGCCCACCCATCGTGACAACCGGGCGGTGCATGCGCTGGCGCGAATCATGTTGCACGGCCGCATTTCTCAAATCCAGACCAGCTGGGTCAAGCTCGGCGTCGAGCGCACGCAGGTGATGCTCAACGGCGGTGCCAACGACCTGGGCGGCACGTTGATGGAGGAGACCATCTCGCGGATGGCCGGTTCCGAACACGGCTCGTCCAAGACGGTGGCGGAGCTGACCGCGATCGCCGCGGGCATCGGCCGCCCGGCGCGGCAGCGCACCACGGACTACACGCCCATGGCCGCGTAGTTCGCTTTCTTGTCACAGGCGGCGGGTATACCCGAGGCCGTGAAGCGACGAATCGACGACGACCGATTTCCCGAGTGGGCACCGTTCGTGGATGCGGTACGCGGGCGCGGGCCCGACGCCGGCACGTGGTGCGAGGCCTGGACCGTGCGCGACATCGTGGTACATCAGGCCGGAAACGCCGAAGAACTCGCGCGGGTGCTCGGCGCGCACCTGGACGGTCAGCCCGTGGCCACCCGCAGCTTCGAGGAGCGCGAGGGCCCGTTGCGCGCCTTGAACGACGCGGATCTGTGGGACGCGCTGACCGACAGGATGGCCACGCTCAACGAGGTCGCGGTGGCGGCCGAAGGCGTGCCCGCCGACACCGACGTCGCCTGGACGGGGCGCACCATGAAAGTGCCCTGGTTCGCCGAGCACATGCGCGAAGAACTCGTCCTGCACAGCTGGGATATCACCGGCGACGAGCCGGCCGCCCAGGCCCGGCTGGCCGAGCCGTGGATGACCACCCACAGCGTCGTGGCCGTCGGCAGGCCATTGTTGGTGAAAGGGGCCAAGCTGCTGGGTCCGGGTGAGCGCATCGAGGCTCGCCTGCGAGCCGACGGCACCGACGATGTGGTCCTGGCCGCCGAGCCGGATCAGGTCAGCATCGGCCTTGCCGAGCCGGAAGGCCCGGCCACCCTGGAAACCGACGCCGCCGCGCGCGTGCTGCTGCTGTGGGGCCGCAGGCCGGCCGATCCGTCACGCATCCGCAGCCGCGCCGGCGCCGAAGAACTAGGACGGGTGCGCGGACTGCTCAGCGGTTACTGAGCAGTCCGCGCCCGGTCGGCCTAGTAGTTGTTACAGACGGTGGCGACTTGCTGGATCGTGCCCATGAACGCCGCGGCCTGCGGCATTGCCTGGATCTCCTGCTCCATCTGCACGCGCTTCGCCGGCGGCGCGGCGAGGAACTTGCGCAGGTAGCTCTGGGCGACCGGCGATTGGTTGAACTGCTGGGCGGTGGCCGGGTCCGTCGCGTTCAGCGCGGCCATGACCTGCCCGTAGTTGCAGGTGGTATCGGTGACCGGGTCGGCCGATGCGACCCCGGCCGCGGCGGTCAACGCCACCGCTGCGCTGCCAACCGCAACGCCTAATTTGCTCAACGACAGCCTCATGTGTGGAACCCTTCCCCAATTAATGCACCGCGCTACGGCGGTGACATCTGCCAAGCGGTTGCCGGCTCTCGCCCGAGATTACCAGGCCCCGCGAGGGTGCTTGTGACGCAACGGATATCGCAGGCCGCCGCTGGGCCGTTACTCTGTGCAGCTCAGCGCTTGTTCACGGCGTTCGCGCTCAGCGAAACGGGGCCGCCTCGCAGCGTCCGAGACTGACGGTCTTAAATCGGTGAACCGACAGGCGCGCCGAATGGTTGACCTGTATCTGCAACGTCTAGTATCAGTAACCGAAAGCTTCACCGGAGGCGGTCGTACACGCCGGTGCGAGCTGAACAGCAGCCCACATTTCAGCCGGAGTACCTGGAGGAGACGTCTGTGACCTACACGATCGCCGAACCCTGTGTCGACATCAAGGACAAAGCCTGTATCGAGGAGTGCCCGGTCGACTGCATCTATGAAGGCGCTCGGATGCTCTACATCCACCCCGACGAGTGCGTCGACTGCGGGGCGTGCGAGCCGGTCTGCCCCGTCGAAGCGATCTACTACGAAGACGATGTGCCGGACCAGTGGAGCCAGTACACGCAGATCAACGCCGACTTCTTCGCCGAGCTGGGGTCGCCCGGCGGCGCGGCCAAGGTGGGCATGACCGAGAACGACCCGCAAGTGGTCAAGGATCTGCCACCCCAGGGAGAAGGCGACTGAGCGGCCCGGTGCCCCACCAGCTCAAAAAGGGCCGGCCGGCGGTGTCGGCGTCTCTGCCCGAGTTCCCCTGGGACACCCTGGCCGATGCGAAAGCGCAGGCCAGTGCGCATCCGGATGGGATCGTCGACCTTTCCGTCGGCACCCCGGTCGACCCCGTTGCCCCCGTGATCCAGGAGGCGCTGACCACCGCCGCATCGGCGTCGGGGTATCCCGCCACCGCAGGCACCGCCCGGCTGCGCGAATCGGCGGTCGCCGCGCTGGACCGCCGGTTTGGCATCACCGGGCTGACCGAGGAGGCCGTGCTTCCGGTGGTGGGCAGCAAGGAGCTGATCGCGTGGCTGCCCACGCTGCTGGGCCTGGGGCCCGTGGACGTGATCGTGGTGCCCGAGCTGGCATATCCCACGTACGACGTCGGGGCCCGCCTGGCCGGGGCGCGGGTGCTGCGCGCGGATTCCCTGACCCAGCTGGGCCCGCAATCGCCGTCGCTGTACTACCTGAACTCGCCGAGCAATCCGACCGGACGCGTCCTGGGCGTCGATCACTTGCGCAAAGTGGTCGGATGGGCCCGCGACAGGGGCTGCCTGGTGGCCTCCGACGAGTGCTATCTGGGGTTGGGCTGGGACGACCAGCCGCTGTCGATCCTGCACCCCTCGGTGTGCGAAGGCGACCACACGGGCCTGATCGCGATCCACTCTTTGTCGAAGAGCTCGTCGCTGGCCGGGTACCGGGCCGGCTTCGTCGCCGGAGACCCCGAGGTGATCGCCGAACTGCTGGCCGTGCGCAAGCACGCCGGGATGATGGTGCCGACGCCGGTGCAGGCGGCCATGGTTGCCGCACTGGACGACGACGCTCACGAACTGGCGCAGCGGGAGCGCTACGAACGGCGCCGCGCGGCCCTGCTGCCCGCGCTGCGTTCGGCCGGCTTCGCCATCGACCATTCTGAAGCCGGCCTCTACCTGTGGGCCACGCGCGGCGAGCCATGCCATGCCAGCGTTGCCTGGCTGGCGCAGCGCGGCATCTTGGCGGCGCCGGGTGATTTCTACGGGCCGCGCGGTGCGCAACACGTGCGGGTTGCGCTGACGGCCACGGATGAGCGGATCGCCGCCGCCGTGCAGCGGCTCTCCTAGCCGACTCCACCACCTGGGCATCTAGAGCCCGCCCTTGCGTGCACAATGCATCGGAGGCATTTCACGTTCTCGGGGTAAGGACGGTGGTCGTGACCAGTTCGACCGGCAAGCTGCGCATCCCGCTCTCGGTAGGGGACATCGCGAAACGGGTGTTCCTTGGGAAGCCGCTGATCACCGAAGACTTGGCATCGGAAAAGCTTTCGAATCCGGTGGCGCTGGGGGCCCTGTCGCCGGACGCGATCTCGTCGACGGCCTATGGCCCCGAACAGGTCTTGATCGAATTGCTGCCGCATGCAGGTCTTGCGGCATTCGTGTTGTTGCTTCCCATCACCGGCGTCATCTTGCTGATTTTGGTCTTGGTCGCCGCGTCTTATCGTCAGGTCGTGATGGCCTACACCCGAGCGGGTGGGTCGTACATCGTCGCACGGGAGAATTTCGGGCCCCGGGTCGCGCAGGTCGCGGCCGCGGCACTGTTGATCGATTATGTCGTCACCGTCGCTGTGCAGTCGGCGGCCGGGACGGTTGCGGTGGTGTCCGCCATCCCTGCGCTTGGCCCGCATAGTCTGCAAATTACCGTCGGGGTGGTGGTGATGATCTGCTACTTGAACCTGCGCGGGCTCAAGGAAGCGGGATGGCAGTTCGCGTTCGCGACCTACTTTTTCGCCGCCATGGTCGGCTTGACGATCATCGTTGGGGTGGTGCGAGCGCTATTCGGCGATCTGCCGGTATACGACCCGGCACACCTGGCCGGGACGGTGCCGGTCCATCAGGGCGGTGGCCTGGTGATGGGCGCCACGGTGTTGACGCTGTTGCGCTCGTTCGCCAATGGGGGTTCGTCGTTGACGGGGGTCGAGGCGATCTCGAATACCGTCGACGTGTTCCGAAAGCCTCAGGGGCGCAACGCACGTCGGGTGCTTACCGCGATGGCAGCCATTCTGGGTTTCTTACTCGGTGGTGTCGCCTTCCTCGCGTACGTCACCCATGCCACCCCATATCTGGAAGAATATCCGTCGGTCTTGTCGCAGATCGGGCGAGCGGTGTTCGGGCACGGCGTGCTCGGCGACGTCTTCTTCACGCTGGTTCAGGCGTCTACCGCCGCCATCTTGTTCACCGGGGCGAATACCAGTTTCAACGGATTTCCGGCTCTGGCCAGTTTCGTTGCGGAAGATCGGTTCCTGCCACGCCAGCTGATGAAACGTGGGCACCGACTCGTGTTCTCCAACGGGATCATCGCGCTGACCGGCCTGTCGGTGCTTCTGTTGCTGGTGACGGGCGGTTCGGTGAACGCGCTGGTGCCTTTTTATGCGATCGGCGTGTTCACCGGCTTTTCGATGGCCGGCTACGGCATGACCAAACACCATCTCACGCACCGGGAGCGGGGTTGGCGGCGCCGGCTGGCGATCAACCTGTCCGCGGCGATTCTGTCGACGATCGTGGTGGGCATCTTCGCGGTCGCGAAATTCACCGAGGGTGCGTGGCTGGTGGTCGTCGTGTTCCCCTTGCTGGTGTTCGTGCTGATGCGACTCAATCGCGAATACCGTGCCGAGGCAGCGATTCTCGAGATGTTCCGCACCGACCGTCCGGAATTGGTGAAATACGCGCGGCACAAGGTCTTCGTGTTTGTGAACTCCGTTGACCTGGCGGTGATCGAGGCGCTGCGCTACGGCAGGGGACTGCGGGCCGACGAGTTGATCGCGGTGCATTTCATGGTCGACCCGGCCCACGCGGCGCAGCTGCGAAAGCGCTGGGACCACTTCGAACTCGACACCCCGTTGCGAGTGGTGGACTGCCCAGACCGGCGGATCACCCGGGCGGCGCAGGTGTTGGTCGCCAAAGCTCGCGATGAGCATCGGAACACCAACGTCACGGTGTTACTACCGCGCCGCACGTACGCACCATTGCTGGGTCGCCTTCTGCACGACCGCACCGCGGACAAAGTCTCCCGCGCGGTCAGCCTGATTCCGGACGCTGCGGCGACGATCGTGCCTTACGACGTGCAAACGCGGATCCAGCAGGCGTACCCGCACAACTTCGAGCAACGGGTCGCACGCGAGCTCGACAAGATGGAAGCCTGGATCAGCCAGGACGAAGACCAGGTTGTGGAAGCGTATGAACACCCCGACCGCGGGCCCGCGCTGATCACCGTATCGGGTCTGATACCCGGGCAGCGCGCCACGTTTGAAGGACGGGTGAATCAAATCGAAGACATCAACGAAGGCAGGCGGACTCGCCGCCACGTCGTCGTAGGCGACAACAGCGGCGAAATCGGCGTCACGTTCCGCTCCGGGCACGGTGGGGCCGACATCGCGCCCGGTCAGGTTCTGCGGATCACGGGCAAGCCCAAGCAATCCGGCAACCGGCCCATGTCGTTGATCGATCCGACTTATCACGTCATCGAGGATCCGGCGAAGGACACCGAGTCCGAGGATTCCGGACAAACCAGCGAGACGTAGCTCCGCGGCCCCTAGGCGGTTTCCCGCAGGATGGTCGTCAGGAAAAACCGGCTTAATTTGGCCATCTTTACTTGTGGACTGGTTCTGATCCGGATTGATTGATAAACAATATGGGTAAGTGGGTGGCCAGGATCGATGCGATGCGAAGGATGGTAAGTGGCCGTAAGGGTTTCGTCATCGTCTGTCGAGACGGTCGGTTCCCGCTCGTGCGCACGCGTCTACGCGGCCGAAACGTCGTGAACAGGAGCTGGAGATGGCCAACAACATCACCTGGCACGAACATCAGATAAGCCGCGCCGAGCGCGAGGGCCTCAATGGGCACAAGGGCTGCGTCATCTGGTTCACCGGCTTGAGCGGCAGCGGCAAGAGCACGGTGGCCAACGTCGTCGAGCAGAAGCTCTACGAGCGCGGCATACGCAGCTTCTTGCTGGACGGAGACAACGTCCGCTATGGGCTCAATGCCGGCCCGGAACTGCTCGAAGAGCGCCATGGGCCCGAGTTCGCGAAGCGGTTCGGTCTGGGATTCTCCGCCCAGGATCGCGAGGAGAACATTCGCCGGATCGGCGCCGTCGCGAAGCTGTTCTGCGAATCGGGCGTCATCGCTTTGACGGCCTTCATCAGCCCTTACGTTCGCGATCGTGACGCCATTCGGGCCACCTTGCACGACGGTGATTTTCAGGAGATCTTCATCGACACCCCGATCGAGATCTGCGAGCAGCGTGATCCGAAAGGGCTCTACAAGAAAGCCCGGGCCGGCGAGATCAAGGGATTCACCGGAATCGACGACCCCTATGAGGCACCGGCGCGACCGGAACTGAGGCTCGAAGGCGGCAGCAAGGACGCGGACACGCTGGCCGAGGAGGTCATCGCCCACCTCGAGCGGGTCGGTGTCATCTCGGGCCCGGTCCGCCGAGACGCGTAGCGGACAGTCCGGCAGTGACGGCGTCGTCCGGTCGCTGATTACCGAAACGAGGTCATGTTCATGAGCTATCAGGGTCATAACGGGAAGCCGATCGTGGAACGGGTGTCCACGCAGAATGCGGCGAGTCAGATCGATGGGCTGGCGCGCATCCCGATCTCCAAAGCCACCGCGCACGAAGTGATCAGCCTGTCGTACGGGTTCTTCACCCCGCTGTCGGGGTTCATGGGCCGGCGCGAAGTGGATGGCACGCTGGACGACTTTCAACTGCCCGACGGCACGCTGTGGAGCATCCCGATCGTCTTCGATTTGTCCGCGCAAGACGTCGAAAAGTTCGGGGTGAAAGAGGGCGAACGCGTCGTGCTCGAATATCTCGATGCCCCGATGGCGATCTTCGAGGTCTCCGAGATCTACGAGTACGACTTGGAGCGGATGGCCGAAAAGACCTACGGGACCACCGATCCGCGGCACCCGGGAGTCAAGAAGACCCTGGCTTACGCGAATCGCTTCATCGGCGGTGATATCACGCTCATCAATGAGCCGGTGTTCAACGAGCCGTTCAAGAGCTTCTGGTTGACTCCGCGGCAGCACAAGGATGCGCTGGCGAAAAAGGATTGGAAGCGTGCGGTCGCCCATCAGACCCGAAACGTTCCGCACACCGGCCACGAGGCCTTGATGAAGCAGGCGTGGCTGGCGGCCAACGAGGACCAGCCCGTCGACAACCTGAACACCGGTGTGCTGGTCAATGCCATCATCGGCCAGAAACGTGTAGGAGACTACATCGACGAGGCAATCCTGTTGGCGCAGAACGCATTGCGGACCAGCGGGTATTTCCGCGAGGACGTCCACCTGGTGTCGTTCACGCTGTGGGACATGCGCTATGCGGGGCCCCGGGAGGCCATCTTCCATGCGATCTTGCGGACGAACCTCGGCTGCACACATCACATGTTCGGCCGCGACCACGCCGGCGTCGGGGATTTCTACCACCCGTACGATTCCCAGAACATCCTCAAGCAGCACCGCGGCGAGCTGGGGATCAAACCGGTGTTCTTGCGGGAGAACTGGTACTGCCCGGTGTGCCAGGAGGTCACCAACTCGGCGCTGTGCGGCCACGACGAAAAGTCACAAAGCTTCAGCGGCAGCCTGATTCGCAGCATCCTGACCGACGAGGTCAAGCCGACCCAAAAGGTGATGCGGCACGAGGTGTTCGAAGTGGTGATGGACAGCGCCGCCAAGTACGGCCAGGGTTCGCCGTTCGTCACCGAGGAGTATCTGAAAGACAGACTGCCGGTCTTTACGCTGAACCAATTGGAGAACTCATGAGCGCGGGTGGCAAGAGGATCAAGGTCAACGTCTGGATCAACGAGGAACGCCTGGAGGCGCTGGCCAATGCGGGAATGGCGGACCGGGCGATCGAGGCGTTCGCCGGCATGAAGCTGCTCGAGATCTACGCCACCGAGGAGCAGAAAGACGTTCTGCTGCAGCGCTTTCCCGGGGCGAAGTACGACTCGGCGACCACCCGCTCGATCGAACTGCTCCCGAAGCAGGCCAAGGACAGGCTGCTGGAGCTTTCCATCAAGATGCACTCCACCGGCCCGGATGTGGTGGGTCACTTTCTCGAGGAATCCGAGACGGCGAACAGCCAATAGGGGCCGTCGCCGAGCGCGTTAGTCGCTCTCCAGCACCCGCAAACTCAGCGAAAAGAGCAGCCGCACCTCGGGATCGGCCAGCGACGCCGACAACAACTTCTCGATCCGGCGCACCCGGTAGCGAACCGTGTTCGGGTGCACTCGCAACGATTGCGCGGCCGCGGTGATGTCGCCGAAGGCATCCAGATAGATCCGCAGCGTCTCGGCCAGCACCGGATCGTCAGCGCGCAACGCCGCGATCCGAGGATCGATCAACCGCTCGTCGCTACCGACCAGGGTCACGATTTCGTCGAGCAGCACGGCGGTACGCGCTTCGGCCAACGACGTGACTTGTCCGAACGAAATCGGATGCCGCTCTGCGCTGTCCAACACGCGGTCGACTTCGATGCGCGCGGCGGCGGCCCGCGCAAGGCCGGCGATCGGTGCGGCGATCGCCGCCCTCAGCTGCACCCCGAGTTCGGCGCGCATGGCGCCGATGGTGCCGCGCACCCATGAGGTGACGGCCCGGTTGTGCGTCTGCGGGAGGAGCACATACGTTCGCGCACCGTGCGAGGCGACCTGGGCGTCGTGACGAAAAGCGCTGGCGCTCAGCGCAATGACGTCAGCGAGCCGAGCGTGACGCGGCGAGCCGTCCGCCACGTCCCATCCGATCACGGCCGCATCGCCGCCGGCGGCAAGACCGAGTTCACGGCCGATGGCGGCCGCGTCGACATGCGCATCCGCATCCGCATCGGCGAGGCCGAGAAGTTGCTGCACCCGGCGGGCGTGCGTCGATGGTCGGGCCGCCAACCGCGACATGATGCGGGCCGCCAGCACGGCGGCACCGCGCACCATTTCCTCGGCGTCGTCGGCGAGCGGTTGCGAGCCCTGCTGTACCCAGATGGTGCCGGCGAACACCGGGGATCGCCGCGCGTCGGGCGGGGGCTGAAAGACCCCTACGGCCAGTCGCGGTCGCAGTCCCAGCTCGGGCCGCTCGGCGACGCGGACCACGTCACCTCCCGACCGCAGCGCATCGAAAATGCCCCACTGGGCGATCCACTCGAGGTGCTCGGGCGGACCCGCCCGGCCCAGGATGGAGAGGCGGCGCAATTCGTCGGCTTCGTCGTTGGAGGCCGAATAGGCCAGGACGTGCGATTGGGCGTTTTCGATGCTGACCATGCCGTGGATGCGGTCGGCGAGCGACTGCGCCAACCCGAACAGGTCGGTGCCCGAGTCGTCCGTCGCGTCCGCGCGGTCACCGTGATGCTCCAGGACGTGGTTGACCAGCTGATAGAGCCGCTCCCAGCGGGCCTGCGGGTCGGCGGCCACCACAGCCGAGCCGGCCGCAACCGCCTTGGCCACCAAGGCATTCGAGGGTTCCTTGACGAAGATGGCCACCGGCACGTGTTCGCGCGTCTGCCTGTCCATCCACCGCAGGGCCTCGTCGCCGACGACACCCAACAGGAAAAAGACGTCGGCGGAACCCGCCGCGGCCGCCAGCCCGAGCCGCACGTCGTCGGAGTCGATCAGCGCCACCGACGCCACCGGCAGGTCCAGGCCCCGGGGCGCGTCAACCAGGCTCACCAGGGTCGCGTCCAACGCAAGTAGCAGCTGTCCCAGCCCCACGCCGGACATGTTGTCCGATCTTACTACCGCTAGCGGCTCATCTTGTCCGATCGGCTAATTCACTGCGCGCCCGCCGCGGGGATCCTTGCGGCATGGACGCGATAACCCAGGTCCCGATGCCGGCCAACGAGCCGGTCCACGAATACGCACCGCACTCCCCGGAGCGCACCCGCCTCAACGCCGAACTGGCCGCTCTGGCCGACCACCCGATCGACCTCCCGCATGTCATCGGCGGCAAACACCGCATGGGCGACGGCGAGCGCATCGACGTCGTCCAGCCCCACCGGCACGCCGCGACGCTGGGCACCCTCACCAACGCCGGGCACGCGGATGCGACCGCCGCCATCGAAGCCGCAACCGCTGCGAAATCCGATTGGGCGGCAATGCCGTTCGACGAGCGTGCCGCGATATTCCTGCGCGCCGCCGACCTGCTGGCCGGGCCGTGGCGGGAGAAGATCGCCGCCGCGACCATGCTCGGCCAATCCAAGTCGGTCTACCAGGCCGAGATCGACGCGCCCTGCGAGCAGATCGACTTCTGGCGATTCAACGTGGCGTTCGCGCGGCAGATCCTGGCGCAGCAGCCGATCAGCGGGCCGGGGGAATGGAATCGCAGCGAATACCGGCCGCTGGACGGCTTCGTGTACGCGATCACGCCGTTCAACTTCACCTCGATCGCGGGCAATCTGCCGACCGCTCCGGCGCTGATGGGCAACACCGTGGTGTGGAAGCCGTCGATCACCCAGACGTTGTCGGCCTACCTGACCATGCGATTGCTCGAGGCGGCCGGATTGCCGCCCGGGGTGATCGACCTGGTGACCGGCGACGGCTTCGCCGTGTCCGATGTGGCGCTGGACGACTCGCGGCTGGCGGGAATCCACTTCACCGGGTCGACGGCGACGTTTCAGCAGCTATGGCAGCGGGTGGGCGCCAATATCGGCCGCTATCACAGCTATCCGCGGCTGGTCGGCGAGACCGGCGGCAAAGACTTCGTCGTCGCACACGCCTCTGCGCGCTCGGACGTGTTGTGCACGGCGCTGATCCGCGGTGCTTTCGACTACCAGGGCCAGAAGTGCTCGGCGGCGTCGCGGGCCTTCATACCGCAGTCGGTGTGGCGCCGCATGGGTGACGACTTTTTGGGCAAGACCGCGGCGTTGCGCTACGGCGACGTCACCGATCTGACCAACTTCGGGGGGGCGCTGATCGACCGGCGCGCCTTCATCAAGAACGTCGACGCCATCGAACGGGCCAAGGGCGCGCCGCACGTCACCATCGCCGTCGGTGGCGAATACGACGACGGCGAAGGCTATTTCGTCCGGCCCACGGTATTACTGTCCGACGATCCGGGCGACGAGTCGTTCGCGACGGAATACTTCGGCCCGCTGCTGTCGGTGCACGTGTACCCCGACGACGATTACGAGCGGATCCTCGGCGTCGTCGACACCGGGTCTCGCTACGCGTTGACCGGCGCGGTCATCGCCGAGGACCGCGACGCCGTGCTCACCGCCCAGCATCGGCTGCGGTTCGCGGCCGGCAACTTCTACATCAACGACAAGCCATCCGGTGCGGTCGTCGGGCGTCAGCCGTTCGGGGGGTCGCGCGGCTCGGGCACCAATGACAAAGCCGGATCGATGCTGAACATGTTGCGCTGGACGTCGGCTCGCACCATCAAGGAGACCTTCATCCCCGCAACCGACCACACCTATCCGCATATGGGCGCCGACTGATGGCCGGGCTGTTCGCCGCCACGCTGCGCCCGGCGATCAGGGCCGCGAGCCGCCGCGATGGCTTGCGCCGCACCGCCGAACGGCTGGCGGTCACCCGGAAAGTGGTGCACCGGTTCGTCCCCGGGGAGACGATTGACTCGGCCCTGAATTGCACAGCGGCCCTGCGTGATTCGGGCCGCTTCGTCAGCGTCGACTATCTGGGCGAGGACGTCGCCGACCCCGACGGCGCCGACGCGGCGGTGCGGGTCTACCTGGACCTGATCGAGGCGCTGGATGGGCTCGGTCCCACGAGCGGCGTAGTCCGGCCTTTGGAAGTCTCGGTCAAGCTGTCGGCGCTGGGGCAGTCGCTGGGACGCGACGGGCACAAGATCGCGCGGGAGAACGCCTGGTCGATCTGCGCGGCCGCCCAGCGCGCGGCTGTGTGGGTCACCGTCGATGCCGAGAACCACGCCACCACCGATTCGACGCTGCGCATCGTGCGCGACCTGCGCACCGAATTTCCTTGGCTGGGCGTGGTTCTGCAGGCCTACCTGCGGCGCACCCTGGACGACTGCGAAGAATTCGCCGACTCCGGCGCCCGGGTCAGGCTGTGCAAGGGCGCCTACGACGAACCCGCCTCGCTGGCTCGCCGCGCGCCCGCCGAGGTCAACGACTCCTACCTGGCCTGCCTGCGAGTGCTGATGACCGGGTCCGGCTACCCGATGGTGGCCTCCCACGATCCGGAGATCATCAGCGCGGTGCCGGAGATGGCGCGCGAATCAGGCCGCCGCAGCGGCGAATTCGAATATCAAATGCTCTATGGCATCCGCGACGACGAGCAGCGGAGTCTCGTCGCGGCCGGTAACCAGCTGCGGGTGTACGTCCCCTTCGGCACCCAGTGGTACGGCTACTTCATGCGACGGCTGTCCGAGCGGCCGGCCAATCTCGCGTTCTTCCTGCGGGCGCTGGCGCAGCGGCGTTGAGCGTGCATCCTTGGCGTTGAGCGTGCACACCGGTAGGCGACACGCCGATGAAGCCCGCCGAGGCTGCACGCTCGACGCTCGCTCTCAAGCTCAACGCCGTCGCGGGCGGTCAGGAGCGCCAGCCACGGCATCAACTCTCCTTCAGCCGGCCGGTGTGAGAATCAGACCGCTGGTCGGCACGCCGGTTCCGGAGGTGACCAGCACGTGTTCGACGTTGCCGACCTGGTTGTGCGAGGTGCCGCGCACCTGGCGCACCCCCTCGGTGATGCCGTTCATGCCGTGGATGTAGGCCTCGCCGAGCAGGCCGCCGTTGGTGTTGATGGGGAACTCTCCGCCCAGCGACAGCCGCTCGATGGTGGCGAAGTCGTTGGCCTCGCCGCGCCCGCAGAATCCGAGTTCCTCGAGTTGGACGAACACGAACGGCGTGAAATGGTCGTAGATGAAGGCGGTTTGGATGTCTTGCGGCTTGCACCCCGAGTCGCGCCACAGCTGACGGGCCACCACACCCATCTCGGGCAGCCCGGTGATGTCATCGCGGTAGTAGCTCGTCATCATCTCGCCGTTATGGGCCGCGCCCTGGGCGGCGGCGGCGATGATGGCCGGCGGCTGCCGCAGGTCGCGGGCGCGCTCGGCGCTGGTGATGACCAGCGCGACGCCGCCGTCGCTCTCCTGGCAGCAATCCAGCAGGCGGAGCACAGGTTCGACGATCCAGCGCGAATTCTGGTGGTCTTCCAGGGTGATCGGGCGCTGGTAGAACCACGCGTCGGGGTTGGTCGCCGCGTGCTTGCGGTCGACGACAGCGATCCTGCCGAAGTCTTCGTTGGTGACGCCGTACGTAGACATGTAGCGCTGTGCGTGCACGGCGACCCAGGCCGCGGGGGTGAGCAGCCCGAACGGCGCGTAATGCGCCATGAACAAGGGTGTTTCGGCCATGCTGCGACCGCTGCCACCGAACCGGAAGCCCGACCGCTCGTTGAACGCGCGCCAGCAGACCACGACGTCGGCGACGCCGGTGGCGACGGCCATCGCCGCGTGTACGACGGTGCCCGCGGCCGCACCGCCGCCGTGGTGCACGCGGGAGAAGAAGCTGAGGTCGCCGATGCCCACGTTGCGGGCGATGTCGATCTCGTCGCTGGCATCCATGGTGAACGTGACCATGCCGTCGACGTCGCCGGGGGCCAGGCCGGCATCGTCGAGTGCGGAGCTGACTGCCTCGCATGCCAATTGCAGCTCGCTACGCCCCGATTCCTTCGAGAACTCCGTCTGGCCGATCCCGACGATGGCGCAACTTCCGGGAAGGCTGCCCGGACGCGTCCGGCTCATGCGCCCGACCCGTCGAGCAGGCTGAGCACCGCGGTGCCGGACACGTGGTCGCCCAGGCTGTTGGCGCCGGCGAATGACACCTCCACGAAGTTTTCGCCGTCCGACCCTTCGGTCTTGCCGGTGACGCCGCCCGTGAACTTGAGCGGGTCGTCGGGGAAGCACGGCACCCCAAGGCGAATCGACAGGTTCTTCACCATCGCCTCGGGGCCGGCCCAGTCGGTGAGGAAGCGGACGCAGTAGCCGTTGGTGGTCAGGATGTTCATGAACAGGTTGGGCGAGCCCTGCTGCTTGGCGTAGTCGCGGTCGTGGTGCACCGGCATGAAGTCGCGGGTGGCGATCGCGCCGGCGACAATCATCGTTGTGGTGATCGGGATTTCGAGCGGCGTGACCTCGTCACCGACCGAAATGTCCTGCCATTGCAAAGTGCGGCCGGCGGTTGGCGTCATGCGGGTCCTTCCGAGTAGGTTGCGCCGGGGTGGGCCGGCTGGGCCGAAGCCGGACCGAGGGTGAAGCCGAAATTCATGGCGACGCTTGGCCGCCGCGCCGAAATTGGTGCAGGACGAGGCCGTCGTCGAACGCCTGGTAGTAGACCTCGACCGGCAACCCTGGCGTCACATCGGAAGGATCGACCCCGGTCAGGTTGGACACCAGACGGACGCCCTCTTCGAGCTCCACCAGCACGACGACGTAGGGGTACTCGAAGAACGGAAACTTGGGCTCGTGCGGCATCACGTAGCTGTAGACCGTTCCGCGGCCGGAGGATTCGATCGTCGTCCACTCCAGCGAACGGCAGTGCGGGCACATCGGGCGCGGCGGATGCCGCAGCTTCCCACAGCCACCGCAGCGCTGGATCAGAAGTTTATTCTCCCGCAACCCATTCCAGAAGAATTCGGTGTCCGGGGTGATCGCCGGCGCGAGACGAGCCGCCATCAGTTCGCCGGCCTGAATCGCAGCACCCGAAACCGCTGCCGCCCCAACACTTCACCGTTCTGGTCGGTGTAGGTGGTCAGCCAGGTGAGGAAGAAGCCGGTGCCCAGCGCCGTCTTCTTCTCGTCGGAGACCGACTCGTAGACCGTCGTCGCACTGATCACGTCGCCCAGCCGGGGGTACCGCTCGATCTCGAACTCCGAATTGGTCGCGACGGTGCTGGTGTAGCCGGCCTCATCGAGGAACGCCGTTGGATTGCTGTGGATTTCAACTGGAGCCCCACCCCGTTCGCCGATTCCCTCCAGCTTGGGCGACGGCATCGTCCACGTCTGCAGCATCACCGGCGGCGACACGATGCCGCCGAACCGTGACGACGCCGCGAACTCCGGGTCGAGGTATACCGGGTTCATGTCGGCCATCGCGTACGCCCAGTGCCGGATCATCGGCTGGTTCACCGGGTCCGGTGCCAGCGAGGGCTTTTCGGTACCGCCGGTCGGCTGCCCGACGAGGGCCCGCACCTTGGCGCTGACGGTTTCTGAGTCGGCCACTTGGCAAAGCCCCTCTCGCAGGACAGGTGATCCGACAGATTGATGCGATCTGTCTCGACGAAATGTGTGTACTCTGCGCCGTCGCGCGCTGTCAATACGACAGCAAAGCACGGCGACAGCGGTGAATTCGCGCGAATGATGATTGACGGCGGCTGCCGGGGCGAGTACACCAAGTGATCAGATGACCGGAGGAAGCACATGGCCGATTCGCCCGCTCTTGTCCAGACCTACCAGCTCTACATCGACGGCAATTGGGTGGAGCCGCAGGACGGCCGCTACGACGACGTGTCCCCGTCCACCGAGGCCGTCATCGCCACCGCACCAAACGCGAGCGTCGCGCAGGTTGGCGACGCGATAGCGGCCGCGCGGCGCGCCTTCGACAGCGGACCGTGGGGCACCACGTCCGCCGAGCAGCGCGCCGCGTGCCTGAACCAGCTGGGCGAGGCGCTGACCAAGCACGCCGACGACTTCTTCGCGCTGGCGCAGGCGGAGTGGGGCTGCGTTTCGAACGAGCGCATGATGCAGATCGACGGTGCCGGGTTCATGTCCATGCATGCCGCCCAGCTCGCCACCCAGCTGGTCGACCAAGAGGTCAGCGGCAGCAGCGCCGGGACCACGTTGCTCCGGCATGCGCCGCTGGGTGTCGTTTCGGTGCTGACGCCGTGGAACTTTCCGCACTGCCTGAACGTGATGAAGCTGAATCACGCTCTGGCCGCGGGCAATACGGTCGTGCTCAAGCCCTCTCCGCTGACACCGCTGGCGGGGCTGGCGCTGGCACGGCTCATCGACGAGCACACCGACATCCCGCCCGGGGTGGTCAACGTGGTCACGCCCTCGGGTGTCGAGGCGGCCAAGCTGCTGACCACCGATCCGCGCATCGACATGGTGAGCTTCACCGGCAGCTCGGTCGTCGGACGCCAGGTCATGTCCGCCGCCGGGGACACCATGAAGCGAATCCTGTTGGAACTGGGCGGCAAATCGGCCAGCATCGTCCTCGACGACGCGCACATCAGCGACGAGATGCTGCAGCAGATGCTGTTCGAATCCTGTTCGCTGCACGCCGGACAGGCCTGCATTCTGCACAGCCGGCTGCTGTTGCCTGATTCGCTGCACGACGACATCGTCGATCGCCTTGCGGCGTTGGCCCGTGAGGTCAAGGTGGGCGACCCCACCGATCCCGACGTGCAGATGGGTCCGCTGATCAGCGCCGCGCAACGCGACCGGGTCGAGGCGCACGTCGCCGGAGCGCGCAGCGACGGCGCGAAGCTGGTGACCGGCGGCGGCCGGCCCGCCGGCTTGGACGTCGGCTATTACGTCGAACCGACGATCCTGTCCGATGTGGAGCCGAATTCGACTATCGCGCAAGAGGAAGTGTTCGGGCCGGTGTTGACCGTCCTGCGCTACCGCGACGATGACGACGCCGTCGCCATCGCCAACAACTCGCAGTACGGCCTCTCCGGTGCGGTGTGGGGCGAAGACGTGGACCGCGCCGTCGGCGTGGCCCGCCGCATCCGTACCGGCCAGATCGCCGTCAACGGCGTCAGTCCCGGTGGGGCGCCGTTCGGTGGCTTCAAGCTCAGCGGGCTGGGCCGCGAGGGCGGCGGCATCGGCGGGTTGCATCAGTACATGGAACCGATGGCCATCGGGGTTCCCGCGTAAGGTGACCCGCGCGCCAGCGATTGGGCCCGCTTGGGTGAACCACACCTGACATGTCAAGCTGCTCGACATGATCGAGATCGCCCGCCCCAAGCTCGAAGGAAACGTCGCCGTAGGTGAGGACCGCCAGATCGGCTTCGCGGAGTTCGGTGACCCGCAGGGCCGCGCGTTCTTCTGGCTGCACGGCACCCCCGGCGCCCGTCGGCAGATCCCTGTCGAGGCCCGCCTGTACGCCGAACAGCACAAGATCCGGCTGATCGGCCTGGACCGGCCCGGGATCGGCTCGTCGACGCCGCACCGATACGAGAACATCCGCGCGTTCGGCGACGACCTGCGCACCATCGCGGACATCCTCGGCATCGACAAGATGGCGGTCATCGGCCTGTCCGGCGGCGGCCCGTACGCGCTCGCGTCCGCCGCGGTGCTGCCGGACCGGGTGGTAGCCCTCGGCGTGCTCGGTGGCGTCGCGCCTTTCCTGGGCGACGAGGGGATCACCAGCGGCCTGATGAACCTGGGCAAGCGGGTGGCCCCGCTGCTGCGGCTGGGCGGTGACCCGCTGCGCATCGGCGCGAGCCTGGTGATCCGGTCCATCCGTCCGGTCGCCAACCCCGCGCTCTATCTCTATGCCGCGATATCGCCCGAGGGCGACCGGCGCCTGCTGACCCGGCCCGAGTTCGCGGCCATGTTCCTCGACGACCTGCTCAACGGCAGCCGCAAGCAGCTGGCGGCCCCGTTCAACGACATCATCCTGTTCACCCAGGACTGGGGATTCCGGCTCGAGGAGGTCAAGGTCCCGGTGCGGTGGTGGCACGGCGACAGCGACCACATCGTGCCGTTCGCGCACGGCGAGCACGTCGTGCACCGGCTGCCCGACTGCGAGCTCATCGTGCTCCCCGGCGAAAGCCACCTCGGCGGCCTGGGCCGCGGCGAGGAGATCCTGTCCACCCTGACGAAGATCTGGGACGAGCGAGGCTGACCTTCTCGGCAGCGGGGTAGCCTGCTCACGTGCTGCTGGCGTCCCTGAATCCCGCGGCGCTCACCGCCACCGATATCGCCGACGCGGTGCGCATCGACGGAACCGTGTTCAGCCGTAGCGACCTCGTCGGCGCCGCCACCTCGGTGGCCGAGCGGGCGGGCGGTGCGGGCAGGGTTGCCATCCTCGCCGCCCCGAGCGCCGCGACCGTGCTGGCCGTCACCGGGTGCCTGATCGCCGGGGTGCCGTTCGTCCCGGTGCCCGCCGACGTCGGCGCCGCCGAACGCCGGCACATGCTCACCGACTCCGGGGTGCGGGCGTGGCTGGGCCCGGTGCCGGACGAGCCGGAAGGTCTGCCGCACATCCCGGTCCGGCTGCACGCCCGCTCCTGGCACCGCTATGCCGAGCCGTCGCCGGACGCCACCGCGATGATCATCTACACCTCGGGCACCACCGGGCTACCCAAAGGCGTGGTGCTGAGCCGACGGGCGATCGCGGCCGACCTCGATGCCCTGGCGGAAGCCTGGCAATGGACGGCCGACGACGTCTTGGTGCACGGCCTGCCGCTGTTCCACGTGCACGGCCTGGTGCTTGGCCTGCTCGGCTCGCTGCGGATCGGCAATCGCTTCATCCACACCGGCAAGCCGACGCCGGCGGGCTACGCGCAGGCGGCGACCGAGCACCGGGGCACGCTGTTTTTCGGGGTGCCCACGGTGTGGTCGCGGGTGGGGGCCGACGAGCCCGCCGCCCGGGCGTTGCGCCCCGCGCGGCTACTGGTCTCCGGCAGCGCGCCGCTGCCGGTGCCGGTGTTCGACCGGCTGGCCGGGCTCACCGGGCATCAACCCATCGAACGCTACGGCGCGTCGGAATCGCTGATCACGGTGTCCACGCGCGCCGACGGCGAGCGACGCCCGGGGTGGGTGGGCCTGCCGCTGTCCGGTGTGCAGACCCGGGTGGTGGACGACGACGGCGGCCCGGTGTCGCACGACGGCGAGACCGTCGGGAAGCTGCACGTGCGCGGGCCGATGATGTTCGACGGCTACCTGAACCGGCCGGAAGCCACCGCCGAGGCGTTCGACACCGACGGCTGGTACCGCACCGGCGACGTCGCGGTGATCGACGCCGGCGGGATGCACCGCATCGTCGGACGCGAGTCGGTCGACCTGATCAAGTCCGGCGGTTACCGCATCGGTGCGGGCGAGATCGAAACGGCGCTGCTCGGCCACCCCGGCGTGCAGGAGGCCGCCGTCATCGGAATGCCCGACGCGGACCTGGGCCAGCGCATCGTCGCCTACGTCGTCGGGTCGGCCGACGGCGACGAGCTGATCGACTATGTCGCCCAAGAGCTTTCGGTGCACAAGCGGCCGCGCGAGGTGCGCATCGTCGACGCGCTGCCGCGCAACGCCATGGGCAAGGTCCTCAAGAAGCAGCTGCTGACCGACGGCTGACCGACCGCTCACCCGGGCAGCGCCCGGTCAGCCTGACGCCGAGACACGCAGCAACTTGCCAGCTTCAGGGCCGAGCGTGCCCGCGCTGCTTCACCTACCGTCGTATCCGTGTATCGACGCAACCGGACGGCGAGCCGCCACCATGGGTGAGCCGGCGCGGTCCGCGGCCGCCGCCGGGCGGACCCCTATGCGGCGGATCGCGGCGGCCTGCCTGGTGGGCTCGGCCATCGAGTTCTACGACTTCCTGATCTACGGAACCGCGGCCGCACTGGTGTTTCCCGCGGTCTTCTTCCCGCACCTCGGGCCGACGGTGGCCACCATCGCCTCGATGGCGACGTTCGCGACGGCGTTTCTGTCCCGCCCATTGGGAGCGGCCGTCTTCGGATACTTCGGCGACCGGCTGGGCCGCAAGAAGACGCTGGTCGCCACCCTGCTCATCATGGGCGCGTCGACCGTCAGCGTGGGCCTGGTCCCCACCACGGCGTCAATCGGGGTCGCGGCGCCCTTGATCCTTGTCGTGCTGCGGTTGCTGCAGGGCTTCGCCGTCGGCGGCGAATGGGCCGGGTCGGTGCTGCTGAGCGCCGAATACGCGCCCCCCGGAAAACGCGGCTGGTGGGGCATGTTCACCTCGCTGGGCGGCGGCACGGCCGGCGTGCTGGCCAGCGTGACGTTCCTCGCCGTCAGCCTCACCATGGGGGAGAGCAGCCCCGCGTTCCTGGAATGGGGCTGGCGGGTGCCCTTCCTGATCAGCAGCGGACTGATCGGCATCGCCCTCTATGTGCGGCTCAACATCGAGGAGACCCCGCTGTTCGTCGAGGAGAAGGCCCGCAACCTGGTGCCCAAAGCGCCACTGGCCGAGCTGGTGCGGCTGCAGCGCCGCGAGATCGTGCTGGTCGCGGGCTGCTTCCTGGGCGGCATGGGCTTCGTCTATTTGGGCAACACCTTCCTCGTCATGTACGCCCACTCCCACTTGGGCTATTCGCGCAGCTTCATCTGGGGTGTGGGCGCGCTGGCCGGGCTGACCAGCATCGTGTTCGTCTCGTTCGGGGCCTGGCTGTCCGACCGCGTCGGGCGTCGCCGGGTGATGCTGTGTGGGCTGGCGGCGTGTCTGCCGTGGTCCTTCGTGGTCATCCCGCTGATGGATACCGGCAGCCCCGCCACGTACGCGGTGGCCGTCCTCGGCATGTTCGCCTGCGCGGCGATGGCCAACGGTCCCACGGGGGCCTTCGTCCCCGAGCTGTTCGCCACGCGCTACCGCTACAGCGGCGTGGCGGTGGCGATGAACCTGGCCGGCATCCTCGGCGCCGCGGTGCCGCCGCTGTTGGCGGGCACCTTGTTGGCGACCTACGGCGGCTGGGCGATCGGGCTCATGATGGCGACCCTGGTAACGACCAGCCTCGTGTGCGTCGCTCTGCTGCCCGAGACCAAAGGAACCGCGCTCGGCGCCGCCCCGGCCGCGGAGCGGGTGCCCGCCGACCTATAGGTGCACCCTCAGTTGGTGTGCAGGTCCTCGTTGAGGGCGATGCCCTGACCGCCGCGGGCCACGACTTCCACCGCCCCGCTCACCGAATTGCGGCGGAACAACAGGTTGTTGCCGCCGGACAGCTCGAGCGCCTTCATCGTTTTGCCTTCGGGCGTAAGGACTTTGGTGCCCGCGGTGACGTACAGGCCGGCCTCGACGACGCAGTCGTCGCCCAGCGAGATGCCCAGGCCCGCGTTGGCGCCGAGCAGGCAGCGCTTGCCGATCGAAATCACCTCGGTCCCACCGCCGGACAGCGTCCCCATGATCGAGGCGCCGCCACCGATGTCGGAGCCGTCGCCCACCACCACGCCGGCGGAGATCCGTCCCTCCACCATGGAGGCCCCCAGGGTGCCGGCGTTGTAGTTGACGAAGCCCTCGTGCATCACCGTCGTGCCCGGCGCCAGATGCGCGCCCAGGCGCACCCGGTCGGCGTCGGCGATGCGCACACCGGTCGGCAGGACGTAATCGACCATGCGCGGGAACTTGTCGACGCCGTAGACCGTCACCGGCCCGTGGCGCCGCAGCCGGGCCCGGACCGCCTCGAAACCCTCGACGGCGCACGGTCCGCGATTAGTCCAGACCACATTCGTCAATACCCCGAACAAGCCGCCGGCGTTCAGCCCGTGCGGCGCCACCAATCGGTGCGAGAGCAGATGCAATCGCAGGTAGGCGTCGTAGGCGTCGGCGGCCACGTCATCCAGCGAGCCGATGAGCGTGCGCACGGCGATGGTCTCGGTGCCGCGGTCGTCGTCACGGCCGATCAGCGCGGTCAGCTCCGGGGGAACATCGGAGAGCGCCAGCCGCGACGTCGCGCTGGTACCCGTGGTGGTCAGTTCCGGTGCGGGAAACCACGTGTCGAGGATCGATCCGTCGGCGGCCAGCGTCGCCAGGCCTATTCCTTCGGCGCCTGCTGCTCTTGTCACGGCGGACAGGTTACTTCGTGGGCCGGCATCGGGCCCCGCCCGCCCTGCGCGAGGGCGAAGCCGGGGGCCGCGCAGTCACCCCGGCCTGCGTCCAAAGACCCACGCGCGCAAGATAATTCGTCACCGCGGGATGCGTCGCCCGCGGCCGGGGACGCTCGACGGTGGCGGTCTCAGCAGGTCAAGGCGTGAATTTCGGCGTATCGGGTACGCAGCTTCCGGGGTCGTTACCGGCCTAGCCGCAGGTCCCTTTGTCGCCGGCCCGTCGTGGCCGCCCGATTGCGCGAGGAGAAGAACATGTCCTTTGTCACCACACGGCCCGAGGCGCTGTTGTTCGCGGCGAGCACCCTCGAAGGCCTCGGCTCTTCGATGGCCGCCCAGGACGCCGCGGCCGCGGCTCCCACCACGAGCATCGCTCCCGCGGCCGCCGACGAGGTGTCCGCTTTGCAGGCGGCGCAATTCTCCGCCTACGGCGCGTGGTACCAGCAGGTCAGCGCCCAGGCGAAGGCTGTTCACCAGACGCTGGTGAACAACCTGGACAGCAACGCCGGCTCGTATGGAACGACGGAAGCCGCGAACAAAGTCACCACCAGCGCCGCGGCGCTGCCCGCCGCACCGGCCGCTGCCGCCGACCCACCCCCCGGGGACGCCGCGGCCGGCACCCTCATCGAGTGGGGTCAGAACACCGGTGCCGCCGCCTCGGACTTCATCACCTTGGGCGAGGGGCAATTCGCTCCCGTCCCCGGCGCGGCCGGTATCCCCAACTTCACCGGCGGGCTCGCGTCAGCAACCCCGGCAAGCGCGCCCGCCCCGGCGGCGCCGGCAGCCATTGGTGGGGCGCCGTTGCTGGCGAGCATGGGCCGCGGACCCTCGATCGGCGCATTGTCGGTACCACCGAGCTGGGCGGCAAGTGGTGTCCCCGAGGTCAGCTCCACCCCGGTGACGCTGACCGGCGCCGGGTTCACCAGCGCCGCGCCCCAGGCGACGACGGTGAGCGCCATTCCGGGTGGCGTGCCGTCGATGGCCACCGCCGGACGCGGCGGCTACGGCCTCGGCGCGCCCCGCTACGGCGTCAAGCCCACCGTGATGCCCACGCCGGCCGTCTAACAACCCGCAAGGTCAGCAAGAACAGGAGCACGACAATGACTTTCGACTTCGGAGCACTGCCCCCAGAAATCAATTCCCTGCGCATGTACACCGGCGCGGGCGCCGGTCCGATGATGGCCGCGGCCGCGGCTTTCAGCAGCCTGGCAGACGAACTGAGCACGACCGCCTCGGCCAGCCAGGCGGCGATTGCGAATCTGACCGGCGAGGAGTGGATCGGACCGTCGTCGACCGCGATGGCCACCGCCGCCGCGCCGTACGTGATGTGGATGCACACCACCGCCGCGCAGCTGCAACAGGCGGCCGCCCAAGCCATGGCATCCGCGGCCGCATACGAGGCGGCCTTTGCGATGACGGTGCCGCCACCGCTGGTCGCGGCCAACCGGGCCCAGCTGGCGGCCCTCGTCGCGACCAACGTTCTGGGACAGAACACCCCAGCCATCGCGGCCACCGAGGCGCAGTACGGCGAGATGTGGTCCCAAGACGCCGCCGCGATGTACGGCTACGCCGCGGCGTCGGCGGCCGCGGCCAAGTTGAGCCCGTTGACATCGCCCGCGCCCACCAACAGCCCGGGTGGGCTCGACGCGCAGACGGCGGCCACGGCCGCGCAGACCAGTGGGCTGCGCTCGGTCGTCTCCAATGTGCCCAACGCCGTGCAGTCGTTCGCGGCGCCGGCCGCACCCGCCGCGCCGGGCGCGAGCGCGCTGGACAGCGTGCTGGGCGATCCGCTGGTGTCCAATATCGGCAACGCCGGATTCGACGTGGTGTCGTGGAACGTGTTCAACACGATGGTGTCCAACATCTTGTACAACCACACCCTCGACGCGGCGGCTTCCGCCAGCGTGGCCGGCGACCTGGGCGGCGTGGTCGGCTCCGGCGCCCTGGTCAGTGCCCCGGCGCCGGTCAGCACCGCGGGCGTCGGTGCCGCACCGGTGCTGGCGAGCATGGGCTCGGCGTCCCCGGTCGGCGGATTGTCGACGCCGGCCACGTGGTCGGCGGCCACGCCTCGGGTCCCCGCCGCGACCGTCGCGGGTACGGGGTGGACCGCACCCACCGAAGACGCGCACACCACGTGGGCGTCCGGCATGCCGGCGGTCGCCTCGGCGGGGCGGGGCGGCTACGGCGTGGGGCCGCGCTACGGCGTCAAGCCCAAGGTGATGCCCACGCAGTTGCTCGTCTAGCCCGCGCTTGCGATCGCCTACCCTAAAGACCGTGCTGGACTTACGCGGCGATCCGATCGCGCTGACCGCGGCGCTGGTGGACATCCCCAGCGAATCGCGGGACGAAGCGCGGCTGGCCGACGAGGTCGAGGCCGCGCTGCGGGCCCAGACCTCCGGGTTCGAGATCATGCGCAACGGCGATGCCGTGCTGGCGCGCACGCACTACCAGCGGCCGTCGCGAGTGCTGCTCGCGGGGCACCTGGACACCGTGCCGGTGGCCGCAAACCTGCCCAGCCGGCGCGAGGGCGGTGACCTGTACGGCTGCGGCACGGCGGACATGAAATCCGGCGACGCGGTCTTTCTGCATCTCGCCGCCACCGTGGCCGACCCGGTGCACGATCTGACGCTGGTGATGTACGACTGCGAGGAAATCGAGGCCGCCGCAAACGGATTGGGCCGCATCGAACGCGAGCTGCCGGACTGGCTGTCCGCCGACGTGGCCATCCTGGGTGAGCCGACCGGCGGCTACATCGAGGCCGGCTGCCAGGGCACGCTGCGCGTGGTGGTCAGCGCCACCGGGACCCGCGCCCATTCGGCGCGATCCTGGTTGGGAGACAACGCCATTCACAAGCTCGGCGCTGTGCTCGAGCGGCTTGCCGCGTACCAGGCGCGCAGCGTCGACATCGACGGCTGCGTCTACCGTGAGGGCCTGTCGGCGGTGCGCATCGACGGCGGCGTGGCGGGCAACGTCATTCCCGACGCGGCCGCGGTGACGGTCAACTTCCGTTTCGCGCCCGACCGTTCGCTGCCCGACGCGCTGCAACACGTGCACGACGTGTTCGCCGGGCTCGACGTGCACATCGAACAGACCGATGCGGCGGCGGGCGCGCTGCCCGGACTTTCCCAGCCCGCCGCCAAGGCCCTGGTCGAAGCGGCGGGTGGCAATGTCCGGGCCAAATACGGCTGGACCGACGTGGCGCGGTTCGCCGCATTGGGCATACCGGCGGTCAATTTCGGGCCCGGTGATCCCAACCTGGCGCACAAGCGCGACGAGCGGGTCGCGGTCGCCGACATCACCGCCGCGGTGGACGTGCTGCGCGGCTACCTGAGCGGCTGAGCCTCCCCCGCCGCACACCGCTGCGCCTGGGCGGCGGCGTCGGCGGCGGCCGCGTGCATGCCGATCGACGTCAGCTCTTCCGACACGGCCCGCAGCCCCGCGTCGTCGCCGGCGGCCAGCGCGCGGGCATGGGACAACGCGAGTCTGCCTGCGACACAATCGATCTCACCACAGAGCCGAGCCAGGGGATCGGCGGCCCGGATGTCGCCCAGCCGCACGGCCTCGTGCCAGACCCGCACCGCCGCACCCCGCTGCCCGCCGCGTTCGGCCATCCGGGCGGCGTCACGCGCGGCGGTCACCGCGCCGTGCGTGTCCCGTACCAGGGCCAGCCGCCAAGCCCGCGCCACACCGAGCTCCGGCGCGAACAGGGCCGACTTGGTTCCGTGCCGAGATTCGGCCCTGCTCAATGCCTTTGCCGCGGCCGCGGTGTCGCCCTGCTGGGCCAGCGCGGTGGCAAGCAGGGTGAGCGACAGCGGCCCCCACGAGTAACCGGTGCGCTCCAGGGTGGCGGCTGCCGGGACCAATAATGCTGCCGCAGAGGCGAAATCGCCACCGGCGATGAGCGCATGCGCCAGCAGCACCTCGCCGATGGCGCGGCCCGGCTGTTGCAGTTCGGCGAAGTCGGTGAACTGCTGCGCGACGTGGCGGGCTTGCTCGTGCCGCCCGGCCATCAACAGAGCGGTGGTCTGGCCTAGTCCGATCGTGAAGCGCAGCAGCCCAGGGTGTTCGGCGGTCAAGGCGCGCTGCGCCAGCGGCTCGACGTCGTCGAATCGACCCTCGCGTGCCGCGCACAACGCGGCCGCGCTGGCCGCCCAGGCCACCGCCTGGTCATCGGCCGCCGGCGACGCGAGGACCTCGGCGGCGACTTTTACGGCATGCCCGACATTGCCGGCGTTCATCGCGAAGGTCGCGCTGAGCGCGTCGAGCGTGGTCCGCGGGCCGATGTCGGTGACTCGGTTGCGCACCGTCCGCAGGAACGCGGTGGCGCGCTCCGGTTCGCTCAACATCCAGAACTGGTTGGCCGCGCGCAGCAGGGCCCAGTCCATCAGCGCCGCTTCGGTCAGCGCGGTGGAGTCGACCTCGGCCAGCACCGAATCGGCTTCGCGGCCACGGCCCTGCCAGCCCAGGGCATGCGCCAGCGCGAGCCGCGCCGATAACCCGCCCGACCGCAGCAGCGCCCAACGGGCCAGTCGTTCGCCCAGCGTCAGGTCGCCCAGCCGCAGCGCCTGCTGGGCGGCGGCGACGACGTCGGTCACGCGCGGGGGAGTGTCGCTGTCCAGCGCCAGCGACACCAGCCGCAACCGGTCGCTGAGGTGCTCGGACGGTCGCTGCGACAGCAGCCGGACGAGGTCGGTGCGTCGTTGCCGGGCCTCGTCGGGGTCGAGCCCGGCCCGCGTCCGCTCGGCGAACAGCGGGTGGGCCGTGTAGACGACCGGGTCGTCGGAGGATCCGCCCCGCGCCCGGGTCTCCGCGGCACCCCACGTCACCGCGTCGTGCACCGCGCCTTCGCCGGCGAGTGCGGTCAAGTCGGCGGCCGTCAGCGGCTCCGCGACCGCCAGATAATCCAGGACCGAGCGCGCCGCGGCGGGAAGCTCGTCGAGGAAGGTCTCGATCTCCGCCGGCGCGGTCGCCCCGGCGGGCGGCTCGATGTCGACCCGGGTCAGCAGCCCGTCGTTCCACAGCGCCGCGATCGCTTCGGGAGCGGGATCGGCGCGGGCGGTGACGATGAGCCGTCCCGCGCCGTCGCGCGCCAGCTGGTAGACCAGCGTGGCCGACAGCACGTCGAGGTGGTGGGCGTCGTCGACGACGAGCAACAGGTCGTCACCGCCCAGCGACGCCCGGGCGGCCCGCAGCAGTGCGGCCGGCTTGCCGATGTCGGAGATCTGCACCAGATGGCTGAACGCCCCGAACGGGACCGCGCGTTCGGTCGGGGTGCCGGTGACCCAACGGACGAGCGTGTTCGGGTGCCGATCCGCGAAACGCTCGGCGGCCACCCGGGCCAGGGTGGATTTGCCGACGCCGTCGGGCCCCAGCACCACCGCCCCCCGGGCCCCGTCGGCCAGAGCCGCATCCAGCCGCTCTGAGGCCGTCGCATGTCGGGGGACGTTCCATCGAATCGGCACCGCCGAATTTTATGGTGCGAGAGCCGGGCGGCAAGGCGAAAGCCCCAGATATGACGGCCCGGATGCGGTTGGTCTACCTTTGGCGGATATGCCCGGCCAACGCGATGCATCAGCCGAGTGGTCGGTGTGCGTGTACTGCGCATCAGGCCCCGAACATCCCGAATTGCTCTCAGTCGCAGCGGAACTCGGTGAGGCGATCGCCGAGCGCGGCTGGACGCTGGTGTGGGGCGGGGGCCGGGTGTCGGCGATGGGCGCGGTGGCGAGCGCGGCGCGCGCCCGGGGCGGCCGAACCGTCGGCGTCATCCCGAAGGTCTTGATGCGCCGCGAGATCGCCGACGTGGAATCCGACGAGCTGATCGTCAGCGACACCATGCACGAACGCAAGCAGGCCATGGAAGACCGCGCCGACGCGTTCATCGCGCTGCCCGGTGGCATCGGCACCCTCGACGAGTTGCTCGACGCATGGACGACGGCCTTCCTCGGTCTGCACGACAAACCCATCGTGCTGCTGGATCCCTTCGGCCACTACGAAGGGCTGTGGACCTGGTTGTGCGGTTTGCTGGACAGCGGCTACGTCTCCCAGGCGGCGATGGACCGGTTGGTGCTGGTCGACAAGGTGAGCGCGGCGCTGCAAGCCTGCGCACCGGGCTGAGGCCGCCGACGGGTTTGCCACCCCTACTAGGCTGTCCGCCGAGCTTGCCTTTGGAAACGAATCGAGGGGATCACGTGTCCGATCGTGACGGTGGAGCGCGCACGGCGGTCAAACTGACCGACATCGCATTCCGGGCGCCGGCCGTGCTGGCCGACCTGCCGGTGATCGCGCGTGGCGCGATGACCGGGCTGCTGGCCCAGCCGGGCTCCAAGAAGTCGATCGGCACGGTGTTCGCCGACCGGGCCGCCCGCTACGGCGACCGGATCTTCCTGCGGATGGGCGATCAGCAACTGACCTACCGCGACGCCAACGCCGCCGCCAACCGATACGCCGCCGTGCTGGCCGCGCGCGGCGTCGGTCAGGGCGATGTCGTCGCCATCATGCTGCGCAACTCGCCCAACACCGTGTTGGCCATGCTGGCCGCGGTCAAGTGCGGCGCGGTCGCCGGCATGCTCAACTACCACCAACGCGGCGAGGTGCTCGCGCACAGCCTCGGTCTGCTGGACGCCAAGGTGCTCATCGCCGAGACGGATCTGGTCAGCGCCGTGGCCGAGTGCGGCGGCTCGGGCAGCACCGAGACGCTGACCGTCGAGGACTTGGAGCGGTTCGCGCTGAGCGCGCCCGCCACCAATCCCGCCTCGGCGTCGGCCGTGCACGCCAGGGACACCGCGTTCTACATCTTCACTTCGGGCACAACGGGATTCCCCAAGGCCAGCGTCATGACGCACCTGCGGTGGCTCAAGGCGCTCGCGGCGTTCGGCGGTATCGGATTGCGGCTCAAGAGTTCCGACACCCTCTACTGCTGCCTGCCGCTCTACCACAACAACGCGCTGACGGTGGCGTTGTCGTCGGTGATCAATTCGGGGGCGACGCTGGCGCTGGGCAAGTCGTTCTCGGCGTCGAAGTTCTGGGACGACGTGATCGCCAACAAGGCCACCGCGTTCATCTACATCGGCGAGGTGTGCCGGTACCTGCTCAACCAGCCGGCCAAACCCACCGACCGCGCGCACAAGGTGCGCGTGATCGCCGGAAACGGGCTGCGCCCGGAGATCTGGGACGAGTTCACCGAGCGATTCGGCATCGCGCGCGTCTGCGAGTTCTACGCCTCCAGCGAGGGCAACGCGGCGTTCATCAACGTCTTCAACGTGCCCCGCTCCACCGGCGTCTTCCCGATGCCGCTGGCCTACGTCGAGTACGACCCCGACACCGGCGCCCCGCTGCGCGACGACAACGGGCGGGTGCGCCGCGTGCCGGCCGGCGAGCCCGGTTTGTTGCTCAGCCCGGTCAACCGGCTGCAGCCCTTCGACGGCTACACCGACCAGGAGTCGAGCGAAAAGAAGTTAGTGCGCAACGCCTTTCGTGAGGGCGACTGCTGGTTCAACACCGGCGATGTGATGAGCCCGCAGGGCATGGGCCACGCCGCGTTCGTCGACCGGCTCGGCGACACCTTCCGATGGAAGGGCGAGAACGTCGCCACCACGCAGGTCGAGGCGGCGCTGGCGTCCGACGACTCCGTCGAGGACTGCACCGTCTTCGGGGTCGAGGTTCCGCGCACCGGCGGGCGCGCCGGCATGGCCGCGGTCAAACTGCGCGGGGGCGCCGAGTTCGACGGGCAGTCGCTGGCCCGCGCCGTGTACGACCAGCTCCCTGCCTACGCGCTGCCGCTGTTCGTGCGGGTGGTGGAGTCCATCGAGCAGACCACGACCTTCAAGAGCCGCAAGGTGGAGCTGCGCGAGCAGGCCTACGGTTCCGACGTGAAGGACCCGCTGTACGTGCTGGCCGGGCGCGATAAGGGCTACGTGCCCTTTTACGACGAGTATCCCGACGAGGTAGCCGAGGGCAAGCGTCCGTAGGGCGCGACCCCTGCGCTGACGTCGCCCGTGCGCTCGCGGCGACGACACGCCGCGACAGCGCGCCCTGGCCGTACACTCGATCCCCCGGGCCGCGCGCGACGCGGCGACCGGGCACCATATACGTGTGCACTCGACACCGCCGGCGCCAGCCGGCCGTCCAACTCTGTGCGGCCGCCCGGTCGCAGGCGATCGTGCGCTGATCATGGCGATCATCAACCGCACCCCGGACTCGTTCTACGACAAGGGCGCGACCTTCAGCGACGAGGCTGCCAGGGCGGCCGTGCACCGGGCCGTCGCCGACGGCGCCGACGTCATCGACGTCGGCGGTGTCAAGGCCGGCCCCGGTCAAGAGGTCGATGCCGACACCGAGATCGCGCGGCTGGTGCCGTTCATCGAATGGCTGCGCGACGCCTACCCGGACCAGCTGATCAGCGCCGATACCTGGCGTTCCGAGGTGGCCAAGGTGGCCTGCGCGGCCGGGGCGGATCTGATCAACGACACCTGGGGCGGCATCGACCCGGCGCTGCCGGAGGTGGCCGCCGAGTTCGGGGCGGGCCTGGTGTGCTCGCACACCGGCAACGCGCTGCCGCGCACGCGCCCCTTCCGGGTGAGTTACGGAATCACCACACGCGGCGTGGTCGACGACGTCATCGCCCAGGTCACCGCGGCCGCCGAGCGGGCGGTGGCGTGCGGAGTGGCCCGTGATCGGGTATTGATCGACCCCACCCACGACTTCGGCAAGAACACCTTCCACGGGCTGCTGCTGTTGCGCCACGTGAGCGATCTTGTCGAGACCGGGTGGCCCGTGCTGATGGCTTTGAGCAATAAGGACTTCGTCGGGGAGACTCTGGGGGTGGAATTGACCGAGCGGCTCGAGGGGACGTTGGCGGCCACCGCGCTGGCGGCGGCCGCCGGCGCCCGGATGTTTCGGGTACACGAGGTCGCGGCCACCCGGCGGGTGCTGGAAATGGTCGCCTCGATCCAGGGCACCCGGCCGCCGGCGCGCACCGTGCGGGGCCTGGCATGACGACATCTGACCTCGTCGCCGGCCATGTCGCCGACGCCGGCATGCTCGCCGCACGCCCCGGCGACGTCTGGCTGGCCGACCGCAGCTGGAACCGGCCGAGCTGGACCATCGCCGAGCTGGAGGCCGCGAAGGCAGGGCGAACCATCTCGGTGGTGCTGCCGGCCCTCGACGAGGAAGAAACCATCGAGTCGGTGATCGAGAGCATCTCACCGCTGGTCGATGGGCTGGTCGACGAGCTGATCGTGCTGGACTCCGGCTCCACCGACGACACCGAGATCCGCGCCGTCGCCGCAGGCGCCCGCGTCGTCAGCCGCGAGCAGGCGCTGCCCGAAGTGTCGATCCGGCCCGGCAAGGGCGAGGCGCTGTGGCGCTCGCTGGCGGCCACCCGCGGCGACATCGTGGTGTTCGTCGACTCCGACCTGATCGATCCGCACCCGATGTTCGTGCCCTGGCTGGTCGCTCCGCTGCTCACCGACGACCGCATCCACCTGGTCAAGAGCTTCTATCGACGGCCGTTGCGCGGCAGCGAGCTCGCCGATCTCGGCGACGTGGCGACCGACGCGAGTGCCACCGGCGGTGGGCGGGTGACCGAGTTGGTGGCCCGGCCGCTGCTCGCGGCCCTGCGTCCGGAACTGGGCTGCATCGTGCAGCCGCTCGGCGGCGAATACGCGGCCACCCGCGAGCTGCTGACCTCGGTGCCGTTCGCCCCGGGCTACGGCGTGGAAATCGGCCTGCTGGTGGACACGTTCGACCGGTTGGGGCTGGACGCGATCGCCCAGGCCAACCTGGGGGTCCGCGCGCACCGCAACCGCCCGCTGGCCGAGCTTGGCGTGATGAGCCGACAGGTCATCGCGACCCTGCTGTCGCGTTGCGGGATCCCGGATTCGGGCGTAGGGCTGACGCAGTTCACGGCCGACGGCCCCGAGGGCTACGGCTACACACAGCACACGTCGCCGGTGTCGCTGGCGGACCGACCGCCGATGCAGGCGATCAGGCCGCGTTAGCCGCGCGCGAGGTCACGCTGACCGCCGCCCTGTCGGCGGCGTAGGGCAATATCGGTCACGTGGCGTTGGTGTTGCTGTACCTGGTGGTCCTGGTGCTGGTGGCGGTCGTGCTGTTCGGCGCCGCCAGCCTGTTGTTCGGTCGCGGCGAGCAGCTGCCGCCCCTGCCGCGGGGGACGACGGCCACCGTCCTCCCCGCGTTCGGGGTGACCGGCTCCGACGTCGACGCCGTCAAGTTCACCCAGGTCCTGCGCGGTTACAAGACCAGCGAGGTGGATTGGGTGCTGGATCGGCTCGCGCGCGAGCTCGAGGCGCTGCGCGGACAACTCGAAGCTGTGCACGCGTCGAGCGCGGGGCACCAGACCGAGGACGAATCGGGGGAACCAGACGACGGCGAGGATCGTCAGGATTCAGTGTGAATGAAGACAAACTGGTTCGCTGCGGTTGGGCGACCGCGCGGCCCGGACCCGATTTCGAGCTCTATCGCGATTACCACGATCGCGAATGGGGCCAACCGGTGCGCGACGGCGTCTCGTTGTTCGAGCGGATGAGCCTGGAGGCCTTTCAAAGCGGCCTGTCCTGGCTGATCATCCTGCGAAAAAGGGAGAACTTCCGGCGCGCGTTCGCCCACTTCGACATCACCACGGTCGCTGAATACTCCGATGCGGATGTGGAGCGGCTGATGGCGGATCCGGGAATCGTCCGCAACCGCGCCAAGATCGAGTCGACGATCGCCAACGCGCGCGCGGCCGCCGAGCTGGGCGGTCCGGCGGATCTGGCGGACCTGCTGTGGTCGTTTGCGCCATCGCCGCGGTCACGCCCGGCCAACCCGTCCCAAATCCCCTCGGCCACCGACGAATCGAGGGCCATGGCCCGTGAGCTCAAGCGGCGCGGGTTTCGGTTCGTCGGCCCGACCACCGCCTATGCGCTGATGCAGGCGACCGGGATGGTCGACGATCACATTCGTGATTGCTGGGTGCCCGCAACCGCCCGTTGAGCACACAGATGCGGGTCTTTGTTCAAGTGGCGACCTGGATAGGGAACAATGGGGGGGTGATAAGGCAGTTCGATGCCGGGCATGGCTTGAATTTCGCTGGCGGGGCATGCTCGGCGCCGACCAGGTCCGCACGGGCGGGCCAGCTCGAACCCGGAGGGAGCACTCGATGGCGGCGATGAAGCCCCGGACCGGAGACGGTCCTCTGGAAGCAACCAAGGAGGGGCGCGGCATCGTGATGCGAGTACCACTTGAGGGAGGCGGTCGACTTGTCGTCGAGCTGACGCCCGACGAAGCCGCTGCCCTCGGTGACGAACTCAAGGGTGTCACAAGCTCCACCTAGGGCCTGCCGCCGGCGGCGCTATGCACACACCTTTCGATAGATCTCCACGGTCTGCTCGGCGACGTGGGCCCAGGAGAACTCTTCGACGCAGCGCTGGCGTCCTGCCTCGCCGTAGCGTTGCGCTTTCTCCCTGTCGGCGATCAACTCGTTGACCGCATCGGCCAATCCGGCCTGATAGTCCCGCGGGTCGTCGGGACCGTAATGCACCAGCGTCCCGGTGATCCCGTCGGCGACCACCTCCGGAATCCCACCGACATCGGAGGCCACCACCGCCGTCGAGCAGGCCATCGCCTCCAGATTCACGATGCCCAACGGCTCGTACACCGAAGGGCACACGAAAACCGATGCCGCCGAGAGGATTTCGCGCAGATCCCGGATGGGCAGCATCTCCCGGATCCAGAACACCCCCGTGCGGCCGGCGGCCAGGGCGGCCACCGCGTCGCGAATCTCGTCGGCGATCTCCTGGGTGTCGGGAGCGCCGGCGCACAACACCACCTGCGCCTCCGGGCTGAATCGGTGGGCGGCCGCCACCAGGTGCGCCAGTCCCTTCTGCCTCGTGATCCTGCCCACGAACACCACGATGGGCCGGGCCGGATCGACGCCGAGTTCACTCAGCATCGATCCGGTTCGAACCGGCCCGGCCGGGTACCAGACGTCGGTATCGACGCCGTTGCGGATGACGTGCACGGCACTGGGATCCAGTGCGGGATAGACACGCAGAACGTCCTCGCGCATCGCGGCGCTGACCGCGATGACGGCGTCCGCGGCCAGCACCGCGGTCTGCTCGACCCAGCTCGAGATCCGGTAACCCCCACCGAGTTGCTCGGCCTTCCACGGGCGCAGCGGCTCGAGCGAATGCGCGGTCAAGACGTGCGGGACGCCGTAGAGAAGGGAGGCCAGATGCCCGGCCATGCCGGTGTACCAGGTGTGTGAATGCACCACGCTGGCCCCCTTCGCCGCATCGGCCATCATCAGGTCGGCCGACAGAGTCGACACCGCCTGGTTCGCGCCCCGCAGCCGCGCGTCGGGCTCATAAACGTGCACTCCCGGAACGCCCGGACGCGGTGCTCCCATGCAGTGCACGTCGACCGCGCAGAGCCGGCGCAGCTGGGCGACGAGTTCGGTGACGTGTACTCCCGCTCCGCCATACACCTCCGGTGGGTACTCGCGCGTCATCATGGCCACCCGCATACCCGAACGGTAGTTCGGCGACCGGGCCCGCCGCGAGTCGGGTTCGCCACACCGTGGGGCGCTCTCCGCGGTGTGCGCAGCCAAATACCTTGACGGACAGCCCCACAGAACGTCGTTAATCACCCCGTCCCCCTGGCAGCCCTCCGCAACGGCCGATAGGTTTGAAACCATGAGGGAAGCGCCACACGTGCTGGGCATCGTCCTGGCCGGCGGTGAGGGCAAGCGGCTGTACCCGCTGACGGCGGACCGCGCCAAGCCCGCAGTTCCCTTCGGCGGGGCCTACCGACTGATCGACTTCGTCCTGTCCAACCTCGTCAATGCCCGGTATCTGCGTATCTGCGTTCTCACCCAGTACAAGTCGCATTCACTGGACCGTCACATCTCGCAGAACTGGCGGTTGTCCGGTCTGGCCGGCGAGTACATCACTCCCGTGCCCGCGCAGCAGCGGCTCGGCCCGCGCTGGTACACCGGCTCGGCCGATGCGATCTACCAATCGCTGAACCTGATCTATGACGAAGACCCCGACTACATCGTGGTTTTCGGTGCCGACCACGTGTACCGGATGGACCCCGAGCAGATGGTCCGGTTCCACATCGACAGCGGCGCCGGCGCGACGGTGGCCGGCATCCGGGTGCCGCGCAGCGAAGCGACCGCGTTCGGCTGCATCGACTCCGACGAGTCGGGCCGCATCCGCAATTTCATCGAAAAGCCATTGGATCCGCCGGGGACCCCGGACGACCCCGAGCAGACGTTCGTATCGATGGGCAATTACATCTTCACCACCAAGGTGCTCATCGACGCGATCCGCGCGGACGCCGACGACGACCACTCCGACCACGACATGGGCGGCGACATCATCCCGCGACTGGTCGACGACGGGATGGCCGCGGTGTACGACTTCAGCGACAACGAGGTGCCCGGCGCCACCGATCGTGACCGCGCCTACTGGCGGGACGTGGGAACGCTGGACGCGTTCTACGACGCCCACATGGACCTGGTGTCGGTGCATCCCGTGTTCAACCTGTACAACAAGCGCTGGCCGATCCGCGGCGAGTCGGAGAACCTGGCGCCGGCCAAGTTCGTCAACGGCGGTTCCGCGCAGGAGTCGGTGGTGGGCGCGGGCAGCATCATCTCGGCGGCCTCGGTGCGCAACTCAGTGCTCTCGTCCAACGTGGTGGTCGACGACGGAGCGATCGTGGAGGGCAGCGTGATCATGCCCGGCGCCCGGGTCGGCCGCGGCGCGGTGGTGCGCCACGCGATCCTGGACAAGAACGTCGTCGTGGGGCCGGGCGAGATGGTGGGTGTGGATCTGGAAAGGGACCGGGAGCGCTTCGCGATCAGCGCCGGCGGTGTGGTCGCGGTGGGCAAGGGCGTCTGGATCTAACGCACCGGCGATGCGATTTGATCCGGGCGCGAAAGACGTTGATTTGCAGCGCGTAGCGCAGCGCGCGAACGCCTTCGGCGGCTGATCCGGCGGCTACCAGAGGTAGGGCACCAGCCGGTAGCGCACGCGCCGCGCGTATTCGCGGTATCCGGGTAGTTCCCGGACGAGCAGCTTTTCCTCGTCGAGGATGCGCAGCGCCAGCACCAGGGCGCCCGCGGGGACGAAGAGCAAACCCCAATAAGAGCCCAGCGCCAAGGGGATACCGATCATCATGGTCACGTTCCCGACGTACATCGGGTGGCGGACGAACTGATAGAGGCCCCGGGAAGCGACCGTCTGGCCGGCTTCCACCGTGACTGTGGCTGCGGCATAACTGTTTTGGGCGATCACCAGCATGGCGATGCCGAGGCCCGCCGCCACCAGCACGTCGCCGAGCAATGACACCAGGGGAGGCACCGACGACCAGCCGAACCGATGATCGAGAGCGCTGAACACCATCGTCGCGAAAAGGCCGAGAAACGAGCCGGTGATGATGAACTTCTGCGCCTTCCGGGGTTCCGCCCGCGGACCCGCGCGCATGCGGCGTTGCAGGGCCGCGGGATTGGTCCGGGCCAGGTAAACGGTGGGGATCAGCGTCGCAGCCGTGAACACGGCGACAAAGAGCCACGCCTGCCAGTAGTGCAGCGTGCCGGCTGGCAGTAGCAGGATCAGGGCCAGCGAGAGGATGCCCCACACCGATGACGCCGCTATACGGATGCCGGTTTTCATCATGCTCCTAGTTGCGTAGATCGCGGCGTCGAAAAGCCATGGCCCCCAGCGTCATCAGCCCTATGTCGATGGCCGACAGCCAGAGCAGGGGTACGACGGTGAAATCGGCGCCGATCCGCGGTATGTGCGCGAAGGGCTCCGCGTCGAGCAACCACTGGGAGAACCCGGCCAACGACCCGATCAGGTATAGGGAGATGAAGACGATCAGGACACCCCAGGCCACCGGCGTCAGGCGTGGCGCAATGCCGAACACGCAGACGGTGACGGCCGACAAGAGCCACACCGCGGGCAGCTGGACGGCCGCGCTTGCAACGACGGTGGGCAGTTCGGCGCCGACGTCGCCGACCGCGACGCCATAGACGACACCGGCGGTGATTCCGCTGGCCAGTATCGCGACCGCGGAGCCAGCTAGGGCAATCACCAGATGGCTTGCCAGCCAACGGGTTCGCGACACCGCGCCGGCCAGCACCGTTTCGGCCCGCAGGCTCGACTCCTCCTGGTGAAGTCGCAGGGTGAGCGAGACGGCGAACGCGGCGGCCACCATGCCCATCATCGCGAACGCCACGGCAATGAACGCCTCCTCGAGAGCACTGGTGCCGCCCATCCGTGCGACGATGTCGCGCGCCCCGCCACTGTCACCCAGCTCGTCGCCGATCCCGTGCACCACGCTGCCGATCAGCAGGCCGTACAGGCACAGTCCCACTGTCCACAGCAGCAGCGCGGCGCGGTCGAGCCGCCACGCCAGCCCGAAGGCGTCGCCCAGCGCGGGCGCCGCGGTGGCGGGGCCGGGGCGTTCCGCGACAAGCCCGGCGCCGACGTCGCGGCCGGCCAACAGCCGATACGCCAGGGCGGTCAGCGCGGCCGTCGTCACCAGGTGCAGCAGCAGCACCCACCAGCGATCGCCGGCATACGGTTTGACCTGAAGCGACCAACCGAGGGGAGACAGCCACGACAGCGTGCCGGCACCGGCGTCACCAACGGCACGCAGGGTGAACGCGGCGCCCAGCACGCAGAAGGCCGCCCCGCGGGCGAACCGGGCGCTCGGCGACAGCTGGGCGGCCACCGCGGCGACGGCGGTGAACACCAGGCCGGTGCAGGCCAGCGCGGCCCCGAATGCCAGCGAGCCGGCGGCCGGGACGTCGGTGCTCAGCAGGCCGACAGCACCGATCGCGCCGGTCGCAATCGAGGCTCCGAACGACAGCAGCAGCGCCGCGCTCAGGGCGGCGAAGCGGCCGATAGCGGTCGAATCCACCAGCTCCGTCCGCCCGTTCTCCTCGTCGGCGCGGGTGTGCCGGATCACTGTCAGGATGACGGCCACCGCGATCAGCGTGTGAAACATCCCGGCTTTCCAAATACCCACGGCGCCAAGGCTGTCGTTGTAGACCTGGCCGTAGAGGGCGCGCTGGGCCGGGCTGGCCATGATGGAGGCCTGGAACCCGGCGCGGGCGGAAGTGGTGGGGTAGATTTTCGCGATGCTGCCGACGTACACCGTCGCCAACGGCACCGACAGCAGCAACACCCATAGCGGCATCGAGATCCGGTCACGCCGCAGATAGAGCCGCAACATGGCGAGCGTGCCGGAAAAACTCGAACTCTTCTGCGGCACAGGCGATGCCGACGCGAATGGCCGGTCCAGCGTAGTGGTGCTCATGACAGCGACACCTTGGCCTCGTCGCGGCCGTGCCGACCGTCGCCGTCCGATGTGTCGTAGTGGCGAAGGAAAAGCTCTTCGAGGGTCGGCGGCTGGCTGACCAGGCTGCGCACCCCGGCATCGCCGAGCACGCGGATAAGCTCGCCCAGGCTTTCGCTGTCGACCTGGGCGCGCAGCGTGTTGCCCTCGACGCTGATGTCCTCGACACCCTTGATCCGGCTGAGATCGCCTGGATCGCCGGTCATTTCGGCCTTGATGGAGGTGCGGCTCAGGTGCCGCATGGAGCTCAGCGAACCGCTTTCGATGGTCTTGCCGGCGCGGATGATCGTCACCCGTTCGCACAACGCTTCCGTTTCGGCCAGGATGTGGCTGGACAACAACACCGTCGCACCCCGGTCGCGGGCCTGCGCCACGCACTGCTGAAACACGTTCTCCATCAAGGGGTCCAGCCCACTGCTGGGTTCATCCAGGAGCAGGAGCCTGGCCTGGGACGAGAACGCCGAGATCAGCGAGACCTTCTGGCGGTTGCCCTTGGAGTAGGTGCGGACTTTCTTGTGCGGGTCCAGGTCGAAGCGTTCGATCAGCTCGGCGCGCCGTTTCTTGTCGATGCCGCCCCGCATGCGCGCCAGCAGGTCGATGGTTTCGCCGCCGGTCAACGACGGCCATAGCGTCACATCGCCTGGTACGTAGGCGATGTGACGGTGTAGGGCGACGGCCTGGGTCCATGGGTCGCCGCCGAACAGCCGCACGCTGCCGCCGTCGGCCTTCGCCAAGCCGAGCAGGATGCGAATGGTCGTCGACTTCCCGGCGCCGTTGGGGCCGAGGAACCCGTGTACTTCGCCTTCCTGCACCGTGAGGTCCAGGCCGTCCAGCGCCCGCACCGCACCGAAACTCTTGGTGAGACCGTGGATCTCGATGGGCGCAGTACGAATGGATGTGTCACTTGGCATCGGATTCTCCTTGATCTTCAGCGGCCAGGAATGCGTCGTACATGGTCCGGTCGGCCAGCAGTCCCTCGGTGTAGACCTCGAGTGCGGGCAATATCATGTCGCGTGAGTAATCGCGCAGTACTGCGCGCAGATCCGTTGGCGTTTCATGCATTTGGATGTAGAGAAGAAAGCCGCCGCCGCCCGTGATGGCCAGGTACCTGGCCCGCGCTTTCGGGTCGCGGCTGGGCTTGATCGTCCCGGCGCGCACGCCCTCTTCCATGTATTCCTCGGCGTTGTCGATCATCCTGCGCCACAGCATGTTCGCCAGTTCTCCACCGGTCTGCATGCTGCGCACCAGATACGCCATCAGTGGCGCGAACTCCTCGATCTCGGCCATCTGGGCGAACCAGGTGGCCGGGTCGTTGGATTGCAGCGCCTCGGACTTGGTGCCGCGGATGGTCTCGGCGATGTAGTCCTCGCAGGCCTTGCGCAGGCCGTCCTTGGAGCCGAAGTGGTGGATCACCAGCGCGGCACTCACGCCGGCAGCTTCGGCGATGGCGCGAAGCCCGACGCCGAACCCGTGCTCGCCGAATTGCTCGATGGCCGCATCGCGGATCCGGGCGGCTGCCGTCAAGTCGGCTGAACGCATGTTCAGGACATTAAACGCACGTTCAGTCGTCGGTCAAGGAAGACACGCGTCAAGATTTCGTAAAGGCGTGGCGGGCACCCCAAAAAGGGTGGTCAGCGGCAAATAGGGCGGTCCGAGTCGGCCGGATCAGTCGCGGACGGCGGCCAGGATGCCGTCGCCGAGCGGCACCAGCGCCGGGGTGAGGCGCTCGTCCTCGGCGATCAGCCGCGCCGCCTCCCGCACCGCGACCACCTCGGCGTCGCGGGCGGCCGGGTCACCCGCACGGCCGCCCAGCGCGGCGCGGTGCACCACGATCACGCCGCCTGGGCGCAGCAGCCGCACGCCCTCGACGACGTAGTCAGGCTGATCGATCGGGTCGGCGTCGATGAACACCAGGTCGTAGGACTCGTCGGCGAGCCGGGTGAGCACCTCCTGCGCGCGGCCACCGATCAGCCGGGTGCGCGATTGACCGACGCCGGCTTCGGTGAACGCCTGCTTGGCCAGCCGCAGGTATTCGGGCTCGATGTCGATCGTCGTCAAGACGCCGTCGTCGCTCATGCCGGACAACAGCCACAGCCCGCTGACGCCGGCACCGGTGCCCACCTCCGCGACGGCCTTGCCGCCACTCAGCTTGGTGAGCAGGCTCAGCAGCGCGCCGACCGCCGGTGTCACCGCGCCGGCGCCGATGTCCTCGGCCCGCTCCCGCGCGGCCGCCAACAGCGCGTCTTCCGATATCGAGCTTTCGGCGTGCGCGAAGAGCGATTCGGCCCGGCTGGGCGCTGCCTGGCCGGGGGCTTCTGCGTCGGTGCCGTCCATGCGGGCAGCGTATTCCACTTCGGCGCGCAGTCCGACAGGCGCGCCTGAATCAGATCGGGGTGACACGCCCAACTGTCCAACTGCGTTTAAGGTCACTGCGCGATGGATATCTCCTGCACAGCGCAGGTAACGATACGGTTTCTCAGGGTCAGCTCAGATTGTTCATATACCGCACATACTCCGGTACGCGACGGTAGCCCTATGGATCGCGGAGGGCGTTGGACCGGGAATACCGAATGGGAACTACCTGTTGCCGCCAGTGACGAAGTGCCATTGTTCGGCACGCCGGATTCGGAGGATTTGATCATCACCACGCTTCTCAGCCCGTCCAGCATGTCTCATGCGCAGGAGCTCCCCGCCGACGAGTGGGTGGAGCCGTCCGACGTGCTGCAAGGGACTGCGGTGTTCGACGCGACTGGCGACAAGGCGGCCATGCCGTCCTGGGACGAGTTGGTGCGCCAGCACGCCGACCGGGTGTACCGGCTGGCCTACCGGCTTTCCGGCAATCAGCACGACGCCGAGGACCTCACCCAGGAGACCTTCATCCGGGTCTTCCGGTCGGTGCAGAACTACCAGCCGGGAACGTTCGAAGGGTGGTTGCACCGCATCACCACGAACCTGTTCCTCGACATGGTGCGCCGGCGCTCGCGCATCCGGATGGAGGCGCTGCCCGAGGATTACGAGCGGGTGCCCGCCGACGAACCGAACCCCGAGCAGATCTACCACGATTCCCGGCTGGGCCCCGACCTGCAGGCCGCGCTCGATTCGCTGCCGCCGGAATTTCGTGCCGCCGTCGTGCTGTGTGACATCGAGGGTCTGTCCTACGAGGAGATCGGTGCCACGCTGGGCGTCAAACTGGGCACGGTCCGCAGCCGCATTCACCGCGGCCGCCAGGCGCTGCGGGACTACCTGGCCGCGCATCCCGATCACGACGCCGTGCGCGCCAAGTCGGCGTAATCGCCGACCGCCCGCCTAACGGTCGGGCAGCTATTCAGCGGCTTTGCGGTCTTGGCCTCGGCATCGCGCGCCCTCTCGCGTTACATTCGAATAAGGCGGCGTTAAGAAATGAATGGCGAGGAGTTGGTGATGCCCGATCGTGGACATGTGTTCCGTCGCGCGTTTTCCTGGCTCCCCGCTCAGTTCGCCTCCCAGAGCGACGCGCCCATCGGGGCACCGCGCCAGTTCGGATCCACCGAGCACCTGTCCGTCGAAGCGATCGCGGCGTTCGTCGACGGCGAGCTCCGGATGAACGCGCACCTGCGGGCCGCGCATCATCTGTCGTTGTGCGCCCAGTGTGCGCGCGAGGTCGAGGACCAGAGCCGGGCGCGCGCTGCGCTGCGCGATTCGTGCCCCATCCGCATCCCCAGCACGCTGCTCGGCATGCTCGCCGACATTCCCTATGAGTCGCCCGACGACTCCTCCGCGCAGGCAACCGACCGCTTCGCCGACCGTGACGGACGTGAGCGGCGCAAGCGCCGGTAGCGTCCAGCCCACCCCACACGCGGTTCATGCCGACCGGCGGCGCGCCGTGGATACTAGGGTGGACACGGACAACGCCGGTGCCGCGGGTTTCGCTTGGCAAAGGCCTGTCTCGAGCGCTCAAGTAGAGGATCCAAAGGGATAACGTGACCTCCGACCAAGGCTACGACCAAGCAAAAGACAGCGGTAGCCGCTTGGCGCCGCGCCCCATCTCGCGTCCGCCGGTCGACCCCGCATCGAGCCGGGAGTTCGGTCGTCCCGCCGGCCTACGCGGGTCGTTCGTGGCCGAACGGGTCCGTCCGCAGAAGTACCGTGACCAGGCCGAATTCCGGCCGAGCGACCGACCGGCCGACCCTGTCCTGCAGGAGGCGTTCCACCGTCCGGACGGCAGCCCCGACTCGCTGCAGCGCCATCCGGTGGACGCCAACGCGTTGGCCGCCGAGAAAGACGGTGCCGAGCCCGAAGAACTCGACGATCCCTGGCGAGACCCGGGGGCCGCGGCGGCGTTGGGCACCCCGGCGGTCGCGCCCTCGCGGTCCGGGACCGCGCTGGGCTACGGCGGCAAACTTGGTGTGCGCGACGTGTTGTTCGGCGGCAAGGTGTCCTACCTCGCGCTGTTGGTCTTGCTGCTGATCGCGTTGGTCATCGGCATGCTCGGCGGCGTGATCGGTCGCAAGACGGCCGAGGTCGCCGAGGCGTTCACCACCTCCAAGGTGACGTTGTCGACGAACGGCAACGGAGAAGGCCCGGCCGGACGCTTCGCCAAGGTGGCCGCCGCGACGGCGGGCTCCGTGGTGACCATCGAATCCAAGAGCGACCAGGAGGGCATGCAGGGCTCCGGCGTGGTCATCGACGGCCGCGGCTACATCGTCACCAACAACCACGTCATCTCCGAGGCGGCGAACAACCCGAGCCAGTTCAAGACGACGGTGGTGTTCAACGACGGCAAAGAGGTGCCGGCGAACCTGGTCGGCCGCGACCCCAAGACCGACCTGGCCGTGCTCAAGGTCGACAACGTCGACAATCTGTCGGTGGCGCGCCTCGGCGATTCCGACAAGGTGCGGGTGGGTGACGAGGTCCTGGCCGCGGGTGCGCCGCTGGGCCTGCGCAGCACCGTGACGCACGGCATCATCAGCGCGCTGCACCGACCGGTGCCGCTGTCGGGGGAGGGCTCGGACACCGACACGGTGATCGACGCGCTGCAGACCGACGCGTCGATCAACCATGGCAACTCCGGCGGTCCGTTGATCGACATGGATTCGCAGGTGATCGGCATCGATACCGCGGGTAAGTCGTTGTCCGACAGCGCAAGTGGGCTGGGATTCGCGATCCCGATCAACGAGGCCAAGCAGGTCGCCGAGACGCTGATCAAGGATGGCAAGATCGTGCACCCCACGCTGGGGGTCAGCACCCGGTCGGTGAGCAACGCGATCGCCTCCGGCGCCCAGGTGGCGAACGTGAAGGCCGGCAGCCCCGCGCAAAAGGGCGGAATCCTGGAGAACGACGTCGTCGTCAAGGTCGGTAACCGCAAGGTGGCCGACGCCGACGAGTTCGTCGTCGCCGTGCGGCAGTTGACCATCGGCCAGGATTCCCCGATCGAGGTCGTCCGCGACGGCCGGCACGTCACGCTGACCGTCAAACCAGACCCTGACGGCAGCTGATGTTCGGCAGCCTGAGCTGGGAGCACATGCTCGTCCTCGTCGTGGTCGGGCTGGTGGTCCTTGGGCCGGAGCGGCTGCCGGGCGCCATCCGGTGGACGTCGAACGCCTTGCGTCAGGCGCGTGACTACCTCAGCGGCGTGACCAATCAGCTGCGCGAGGACCTCGGCCCGGAGTTCGACGAGCTGCGCGTTCCGCTCAGCGAACTGCAGAAGCTACGAGGCATGACGCCGCGTGCGGCGCTGACCAAGCATCTGCTCGACGGCGACGACTCCTTCCTGACCGGCAGCTTCGACAAACCGGTCAACGGCGCGCCGCCGCACATCGCGCCGTCGGACTCCGCCGCGGCGAACGGCCAGGCGATGGCGGCCGAACAGCGGCCCAGCGGTCACACGCCATTCGACGCCGACGCGACCTGAGCGCCACCGCGCGCCGCGGGCGTCGTCAGAGCCTCAGCGCCGCGTCGGGTCGAGCCCCAGCGATACGCCGGCGAGCCCGCGCTTGCGCGACGACAAGCTGTCGGCCACTCCGCGCAGCGCCTTGCCGACCGGCGAATCGGGTGCGCTGAGCACCAGCGGCGTGCCGGAATCGCCCGCGGCCACCAGCTCGGGATCCAGCGGGATCTGCCCCAGCAGCGGCACGTCGGCGCCGACCGCCCGGGAGAGCCGCTCGGCCACCTGCCGGCCTCCGCCCTCACCGAACACCTGCAGCGTGGAGCCGTCGGGCAGGGTGAGCCCGGACATGTTCTCCACGACGCCGACGACGCGCTGCCGGGTCTGCAGCGCGATGCTGCCGGCCCGCTCGGCCACCTCGGCGGCGGCCAGCTGCGGCGTCGTCACCACCAGGATCTCGGCGTTCGGGATCAGCTGCGCCACCGAGATGGCGATGTCCCCGGTCCCCGGCGGCAGGTCGAGCAGCAGCACGTCGAGATCGCCCCAGTAGACGTCGGCCAGGAACTGCTGCAGCGCGCGGTGCAGCATCGGCCCGCGCCACACCACCGGGGTGTTGCCCTCGGTGAACTGAGCGATGGAGATGACCCGCACCTCGTGCGCGATGGGCGGCAGGATCATCGACTCGACCTGGGTGGGCCGGTCGGTGGTGCCCATCATCCGGGGGATGGAGTGGCCGTGGATATCGGCGTCCAGCACCCCGACCGACAGGCCGCGGGCCGCCATCGCCGCCGCCAGATTGACCGTGACGGTGGACTTGCCGACCCCGCCCTTCCCGGACGCGACGGCGTAGACCCGGGTCAGCGAATTCGGTTGGGCGAACGGGATAACCGGCTCGCGGGCATCGCCGCGCAACTGCTTGCGCAACTCGGTGCGCTGCTCGTCGTTCATCACGTCCAGGGTGACTTTGACCGCGCCGGTGCCCGGGACGTCGGCGACCGCCTGGCTGACGCGGTCGCTGATCTCGGTCTTCTTCGGACAGCTGGCGGTGGTCAGGTAGATCGCGACATGCACCGCGCCGTCTGGCTCGGTGTCGATGCTCTTGACCATGCCGAGTTCGGTGATCGGACGCCGCAGTTCGGGGTCGATCACCTTGCCCAGGGCGGTGCGGATCGCCGCGCTCAGGTCGGCTGCTGAATCGGAAGAGTCATGGCGGGACATCACCGCCGAGTGTAGGCGTGCGCGACGATCCGGTTTCGCGGCGACCCTTCGCCACGGGCTGGTTAGCTGGCCGAAACCGGTCCCGGGTGCTTCGGCTTGAGGACGCCGGGCGCCGCGCCCGACGGGCCGGCGGACTTGGGCGCCTGCGCCGCCTGGGAGGGCGCGGCGGCTGGGGGCGTTGACGCCGCGACCGGGGGCGCCGGCGGTGGGCCGGCATCCGGGGGTGGTGCGCCGAACGGCGGCGGCGCCGGGGGCGCGATCGGCGGCGGCGCAGGGGGCGGGGCGCCGAACGGCGCCGGCGCCGCTGGTGGCGGGGCACCGAATGGCTGTGGAGGTGCGAACGGCTGCGCCGGACCCGTGGGTGGCGTGCCCTGCGAACCGATGCAGATCACCGTGCAACCGGGAACCCGGGCGGGCGCCTGCGCAGGCGCGGGCGTCATCCACGGGAACGTCGGCTGGGAACCGGGGAGCCCCGGGCTGCTCAAGTCGATCAGCGGAATGCGGGCCAGCGGGTCGTCGAGCGGCAGGCCGTTGATGTTCATCGGCAGGTTGGGGCCGAGCCCTTCGGCGTGCTCGAGGTGCGCGTCGCCCAGCGGCGGCGGCGGCCCGGTCATCGGCGGCAGGTCGACGGGCACGACGCCGGTGGCGTAGGCCGCCGCCCAGCCCAATACGTTCTGCGCGTAGGGCATCGAGTTGTTGTAGCGCAGGATCGCGGTCAGCACTTGCGACTGCTCACGCAGGTTGAGTCCGCCGCTGCACAAGTATCGGGCGGCCGCCAGGGTGGAGTCGAAGATGTTCTGTGGATCCGCCACGCCGTCGCCCTTGCCGTCGGAGGCGTAGCGCGCCCACGTCCCCGGCAGGAACTGCATCGGCCCCATCGCGCGGGCGTAGGTGACGCGGTTGCCCGCGCTGCTCTGGATGATGGTCTCGTTGCCGGGCAGCGAACCGTCCAGGGACGGACCGTAAATCGGGGTGATCGCGGTGCCGCGTGAGTCGACCGCACCGCCGCCCGCGTGGCCCGACTCGATGCGCCCGATTCCGGCCAACAGGTTCCAGCTGACGCCGCAGCCCGGCGCGGCGACGGCCATCTTCTGTTCCGCATTGCGGTAGGCGGCGAGCGCGATGCTCGGAATGCCCAGTGCGCCACGCGCATTCACGATCATCGCCGGCGGCGGAGCGGACAACGCGGGCCCGGCGACGTGAAAGGCGGTGGGGCCCCGGTCCATCGCGACGACGGCGGGCCCGGTGAGATCGGGGAAGGTCGGGGAGACCGCGGCCACCGGGGTGACGGCGGCATGCCGCGGCGGCATTCGCACCGGAAGGGAGGGAGCCGCTGCGCTGACCGCCCCCGCGAAGACCAATGGAGCAATCATTGCCACGCCGAAAATCGGCTTGCGCGTGTTCCGAAGTGCTCGCTGCCGCAGAGACGCGGCGGCGGGGCTTTCACCCCGGCTTCCCCCTATGCGCACTCGACCGTCCTAGATGTGTGAGCTGGGTCAACTTTCTGTTAGCTCGGTGAACCAGATCACCATACATAACTCTTGTGACACGAGTGGCGCAATGGTCGAAATGGTTCTCACCTGGATTTCTTAGTCGTTCGCTCGAGGGCGTCGCCGTCCGAAATCGTGTCGCCAGCTGCGCTTTCCGGCTGCAATCCAGCCAACATCTCGCGCAAATCCTCGAGCTCGTGGCGCAGGTATTCACGCGTCACCACCTCGCCGACTGCCAGTCGCACGGCGGCTAGTTCGCGGGCCAAGTACTCGGTGTCGGCCTTGGTTTGCGCGGCCCGGCGGCGATCGTCTTCCAGTGCGACGCGGTCCCTGTTCTCCTGGCGGTTCTGGGCCAGCAGGATCAGGGGCGCCGCGTAGGCGGCCTGCGTGGAGAAGGCCAGGTTCAGCAAGATGAACGGATACGGGTCCCAGCGCAGTCCCACGGCGAACAGGTTCAGCGCGATCCACACGAAGACCACGACCGTCTGTAGCAGTAGGTAGCGGCCGGTGCCGAAGAAGCGTGCGATCGACTCGGTGAACTGCCCGACGGTATCGGGATCCAGCCGCGGCGAGTACCTGCGCGACGTCCGGGGCGTGTACAGCCCCCGTGGTGTCGTGGACTTGCTCACGCGGGTCCTCCCAGTCCTTCGAGCCGGCCGGCGGTGTCGAGTTCCTGCATATCCACCCGCCAATCGTGCGGCAGCAGGTGATCGAGCAGGTCGTCGACGGTGACCGCTCCCAACAGATGGTTCTGGTCGTCGACGACGGGTCCGCACACCAGGTTGTACGCGGCGAGGTAGCGGGTCACCGAGACGAGCGGCGTCTCCGGCGTCAAGGTGAGCAGGTCGCTGTCGACGATCCCACCGACCAATTCGCCGGGTGCCTCCCGCAGCAGTCGCTGCAGCGTCACACAACCCAGGTAGCGCCCGGTGGGCGTCGCCGTGGGCGGCCGCACCACGAACACCATGGACGACAGCGCGATGCTGAGATCCGGATCGCGGACGCGGGCCAGCGCCTCGGCGACGGCCGTGTCCGCCGTCAGCACCACCGGGTCCGAGGTCATCAATCCGCCCGCGGTATCGGGCGAGTGGGTGAGCAGGCGGCGCACCGAGGCCGAATCCCCGGGATCCATGCGGGTCAGCAGCATTTCCGCATCGGTCGGATTCAGCACGCCGAGCAGGTCGGCGGCGTCGTCGGGGTCCATCTCCTCGAGCACGTCGGCGGATCGCTCGGTGCCCAGCTGCGAGAGCACCTCGGCCTGGTCCAGCTCGGGCAGTTCCTGCAGGATGTCGGCCAGCCGGTCGTCGTTGAGCGCCTTGAGCACCTCGTAGCGACGCTTGGCCGGCAGCCCGCGGATGGCGTCGGCCACGTCGACCGGTTTGCGGCCCTCGAACTGGTCCAGCAGTTGCGCCACGCCTTGGCCGGGCAGCGCCAGGGCCGAGGGCGTCAACCCCTGCACGCTGTGCCAGTCGACGACGTGGACGGGGCCCCGCCGTCCCAGCCGGCGCTGGCTGCGCACGGCGACCCGGCTCACCATCCAGTCGCGCGTTCGGATCTGCTCGATGCCCAGGTCGGTGACCACCACGTCCAGGCCGGCCAACTCGGGCAATTCGGGGTCGTTGACCTTGACGACGGTGTCGAGCACCTGGCCGATCGCGAGCACCTCCCCGGGCCGTTGAACGAAATGACGCAACGACACATTGCCGGTGCTCAGCGTCACGGCGTTGGGCTCGATGGAGGCGACGCGCAAAATCGGGATGAAGATGCTGCGCCGCGTCGCGAGGTCGACGACCAGTCCGAGCACCCGCGGTTGCTGGCGAACGATGCTGATGCTGATCACGACATCACGCACTCGGCCGACGGATTCGCCGAGCGGACCCAACACCAACATCCGCGCCAGCCGCGCGACGTACACCCTGCTGACCGATCCCATGGAAGTAAAGCCTAGGCAGCCGTCGGCCCGGTGACAGACAACCCCGCTGCGGCCGAGCTGGGTCTGATGCGCTAACGCGTGTGCATCGCGAAGAGCAAAAACACCAAAGTCACGCCCAGCGTGGCGATTCCGATGACGATGCCGGCAACCGCCAGGCCGAAGCCGTCCTGCCGGGTTCGCTTGATCTGTCTCACGGCGATCGCACCGAGCACGATGGCCACGATCGACCCGACGCAGCACAACAGGCCGGTGAACGAAGAGATGAGAGAGGCGATCGCCAGCGCGTTCGTCCCAGGCTTCTGGGGCGGGACAGATCCATAGCCACCGTGATAATCGGGCGTCGGGTAGTAGCCGCCCTGATAATCCGGCGTCGGGTAGAAGCCGCCCGAATAAGCGGGCGGCCCGTAGGTGGGCGGGCCGCCATAGGGCGGAGGCGGCGGCGGATAGGCCGGTGCGCCATAGCCCGGCGGCTGCTCGTACCCGGGCGGCGGAGCAACGGGCGGCGGGTACGGCGGTGGATAGCCGGATACGTGTTCGGGGTTTGGCGGCGGGTACGGCGGCGCGGATTCGGGCGGCGGCGCGGCGGGCGGATGCCAGGGCGCGGTCGCGTCCGGCTGCTCGCCGGCCGCGCCGCCGGCGGGCGAGTCGGCCTTGTCGTCGTGGCCACCCTCGCCGAAGCCGCGCCCGGGTGCTGTCATGGTGTTCAACCTAGCCCATGCGCAGGTGGCGGTTGCCGCCGCGAATCGCCGACGGGCACACCGACATTTCGGGGCCGGCAGCAGCGAAATCCCGGCTCGTCGCGGCCGGGGCCCGACTTTGCAACGCGGGACGCAGCATGTTTTCGCAGGTGACGAAACGTCGGTGGATAGGGTGGACAGGCTTGAGATGAAACCACGGCCGACGCGGAGGACAATGAGCGGCGATGACTAATCCTTTCCAGCCGGGGCAGGTTCCCGGCGCTACGCCTCCGGGCGCGGCGGGGCGCCGTGGGACGCCGGGACTGCCGACGCCGCCGCGGGGCTGGCCGGTCGGGTCCTATCCCACCTACGCCGAGGCGCAGCGCGCCGTCGACTACCTGTCGGACCAGCAGTTCCCGGTGCAGCAGGTGACCATTGTCGGCGTCGACCTGATGCAGGTGGAGCGGGTCACCGGCAGGCTGACGTGGCCGAAGGTGCTCGGCGGCGGCGTGCTCAGCGGAGCGTGGCTGGGGTTGTTCATCGGCCTCGTGCTGGGCTTCTTCAGCCCGAACCCGTGGGGGGCGCTGGCCACGGGTCTGGTCGCCGGTGTCTTCTTCGGGCTGATCACTTCCGCTGTTCCCTATTCGATGGCCCGCGGCACAAGGGATTTCAGCTCGACCATGCAGTTGGTAGCCGGGCGGTACGACGTGCTCTGTGATCCGCAAAACGCAGAGAAGGCGCGGGACCTGTTGGCGCGCTTGGCGATCTGAGGCGCGCGCGAGAGGTGTGAAGCAGTGGTGAGTCGGCGCGGGCGCGTGCGCCGGACGGGCGCAATCGCGCTCGCGACGGCGATCATCGCCGGGGGGCTGGCGGCGTGCGGTTCCGGGGGCCACGGGCTGGTCATCAGCTTCTACACGACGGCCGCCGACGGTGCGACGTTCACCGCGGTGGCCCAGGACTGTACGAAACAATTCACTGGCCGCTTCGCCATCCAGCAGATCAGCCTGCCCCGGGCCCCCGGCGAGCAGCGTTTGCAGCTGGCCCGCCGGCTGACCGGACACGACCGCACGCTCGACGTGATGTCGCTGGACGTGGTGTGGACGGCCGAGTTCGCCGAGGCCGGTTGGGCGGTGCCGTTGTCCGACGATCCAGCAGGGCGAGCCGAGGCCGACGCGACGGCGGACACGTTGCCGGGGCCTTTGTCGACTGCGCGCTGGCAAGGCAAGCTGTTCGGAGCCCCCGTCACCACCAACACCGAATTGCTCTGGTATCGGCCCGATTTGGTGTCTCAGCCGCCGCGAACCTGGGACGACATGGTGGCCGAGGCCACCAGATTGCACGACGCGGGGCAGCCCAGCTGGATCGGCGTGCAGGCCAACGAGGGCGAAGGTCTTGTCGTCTGGTTCAACTCGCTGTTGGTCAGCGGGGGCGGCCAGGTGCTCTCCGAGGACGGGCGCCGCGTCACGCTCACCGACACGCCGGTGCACCGGGCCGCCACCGTCAACGCGCTGCGCATCCTCAAGTCGGTGGCCGTCGCGCCCGGCGCCGATCCGTCGATCAGCCGGACCGACGAGAGCACCGCGCGGTTGGCGGTCGAGCAAGGTCGGGCCGCGCTCGCCGTCAACTGGCCATACGCGCTGGCGTCCATGCTGGAGAACGCGGTGAAGGGCGGGGTGCCCTTCCTGCCGCTCAACCGGAATCCGGAGCTGGCCGGCAGCCTCAACGCCGCCGGCACGTTCGTGCCCAACGACCAGCAGTTCCGGATTGCCTATCAAGCCAGCCAGCAGGTGTTCGGCTTCGCGCCGTATCCCGGTGTGGCGCCGGGCCGTCCGGCCAAGGTGACCATCGGCGGGGCCAATTTGGCGGTGGCGAGCACCACCCGTCACCGTGCCGAAGCATTCGAAGCCATTCGCTGCCTGCGTAATCTGGCGCACCAGAAGTACGTATCGATCGAAGGCGGCCTGCCGCCGGTGCGCACGTCGCTGTATTCCGATCCGCAATTCCAGAGCAAGTACCCGATGTACACCATCATTCGCCGGCAGCTCACCGATGCCGCGGTGCGCCCGGCGACGCCGGTGTACCAGGGTGTGGCCATCCGGCTCGCCGCGACGCTGAGCCCGATCGCCCAGATCGACCCCGAGCGGACCGCCGACGAGCTCAGCACCCAGGTGCAGAAGGCGATCGACGGAAAAGGATTGCTTCCGTGACGCGCGCTGTCCCCGAAACCGGCGCCGCGCGAACGCCTTCCGCGATGCCACGACTGCGCGGCAGGCCGCCCGAACAGCGGCTGGCACTCCTTCTGGTCGCACCGGCGGCGATCCTGATGCTGGTGGTGACGGCGTATCCGATCGGCTACGCCGTGTGGTTGAGCCTGCAGCGCAACAACCTTGCCGTCCCCAATGACACCGCGTTCGTCGGCCTGAACAACTACGTGACGATCCTGACCGACCGGTACTGGTGGACCGCGCTGGCGGTGACCCTGGGCATCACGGTGGTTTCGGTGTCCCTGGAGTTCGTCCTGGGCCTGGCGCTGGCGCTCGTCATGCACCGCTCCGTGGTCGGCAAAGGCCTGGTGCGCACCGCGGTCCTGATCCCGTACGGCATCGTCACCGTGGTCGCGTCCTACAGCTGGTATTACGCGTGGACGCCGGGCACCGGTTATCTGGCGAACCTGTTGCCGCAGGGCAGTGCGCCGCTGACCGATCAGATCCCGTCGCTGGCGATCGTCGTCCTCGCCGAGGTCTGGAAAACCACGCCGTTCATGTCGCTGCTGTTGCTGGCCGGCCTGGCACTGGTCCCAGAAGATCTACTGAAAGCCGCCCAAGTCGACGGGGCCGGCGCGTGGCGGCGGCTCACCGGAGTCACGCTGCCCATCATCAAACCGGCTGTGGTGGTCGCCCTGTTGTTCCGGACCCTGGACGCGTTTCGCATCTTCGACAACATCTACGTGATCACCAACGGCGCCAACAACACCGGATCGGTGTCGATGCTCGGCTACGACAACCTGTTCAAGGGCTTCAATGTCGGCCTCGGCTCTGCCATCAGCGTGCTGATCTTCCTGTGTGCCGGTCTGATCGCGTGGGTGTACATCAAGATGTTCGGCGCGGCGGCGCCCGGGGGCGACGTCGATGGCAGCTAACGGGGCGGGTGCCCGGCGCACCGCCATCTGGGCCGTCATCGACACCCTGGTGGCGGTGTACGCGCTCGTTCCGGTGCTGTGGATCTTCAGCCTGTCGTTGAAACCGAGCTCAACGGTCAAGGACGGCAAGCTGATTCCGTCATCGGCATCCTTGGACAACTATCGCGGCATCTTTCGCGGCGACTTCTTCAGCTCGGCGCTGATCAACTCCGTGGGAATCGGGTTGATCACCACCGTGATCGCGGTGGTGCTCGGTGCGATGGCGGCGTATGCCATTGCCCGGCTGCGCTTTCCGGGCAAACGGTTGCTGGTGGGGACCACCCTGCTGATCACCATGTTCCCAGCGATCTCGCTGGTGACACCGCTGTTCAACATCGAACGATTCATCGGCTTGTTCGATACCTGGCCCGGCCTGATCCTGCCGTACATCACCTTCGCGCTGCCGCTGGCGATCTACACGCTGTCGGCCTTCTTCCGGGAGATCCCTTGGGATCTGGAGAAGGCGGCGAAAATGGACGGCGCGACGCCGGCTCAGGCGTTCCGCAAGGTGATCGTGCCGCTGGCGGCGCCCGGCGTGGTGACGGCGGCGATCCTGGTATTCATCTTCGCCTGGAACGATCTGCTGCTGGCGTTGACGCTGACGGCCACCAAAGCGGCCATCACCGCACCGGTGGCGATCGTGAACTTCAGCGGCAGTTCCCAGTTCGAGGAGCCGACCGGCTCGATCGCGGCGGGTGCCGTCGTGATCACGGTTCCCATCATCGTGTTTGTTCTAATCTTCCAACGACGAATCGTCGCCGGGTTGACCTCCGGCGCGGTGAAGGGATAACTCGATGGCCGAGATTGCGCTGGATCACGTCAGCAAGAGTTACCCCGACGGCGCCACGGCGGTGCATGACCTGAACCTCACCATCGCCGACGGCGAATTCCTGATCCTGGTGGGCCCTTCCGGCTGCGGCAAGACCACGACGCTGAACATGATTGCGGGGCTGGAGGACATCTCGTCCGGCGAGCTGCGCATCGGCGGCGAACGGGTGAACGAGAAGGCGCCCAAAGACCGCGACATCGCGATGGTGTTCCAGTCCTATGCGCTGTATCCGCACATGACGGTGCGGCAGAACATCGCCTTTCCCCTGACGCTGGCCAAGATGAAGAAGTCCGAGATCGCCCAGAAGGTCGAAGAGACCGCCAAAACCCTTGACCTGACCGATCTTCTGGACCGCAAGCCCTCGCAGTTGTCGGGCGGTCAGCGACAGCGGGTGGCGATGGGTCGCGCCATCGTGCGCCATCCCAAGGCGTTCCTGATGGACGAGCCGCTGTCCAACCTGGACGCGAAACTGCGGGTTCAGATGCGTGGCGAGATCGCCAGGCTGCAGAAGCGGCTGGGCACCACGACGGTCTACGTCACGCACGACCAGACCGAGGCCATGACGCTGGGCGACCGCGTGGTGGTGATGCATTCCGGTGTCGCGCAACAGATCGGCACACCGGACGAGCTGTACGAGCAGCCCGCCAACCTGTTCGTCGCCGGCTTCATCGGCTCGCCGGCGATGAATTTCTTTCCCGCCACGCTGACGCCCGTTGGACTCAAGCTGCCGTTTGGCGAGGTGATGCTGGCCCCGGAAATCCAAGAGGTGATCGGCCGGCATCCGGAACCCGCGAACGTCATCGTCGGCGTGCGCCCCGAGCATCTGTCCGACGCCGCGCTGATCGACGGCTACCAGCGCATCAGGGCGCTGACCTTCCAGGTGAAGGTCGACTTGGTCGAGTCGCTGGGCGCTGACAAGTACGTCTACTTCTCCACCGCGGCGTGGGCCGCGCACTCGGCTCAGTTGGACGACCTGGCCGCCGAGTCGAACGCCCATGAAAACCAGTTCGTGGCAAGGGTTCCCGCAGAATCGAAGGCGGCCATCGGACAACCGATCGAGCTGGCGTTCGACCCCGCCAAGCTGGTGGTCTTCGATGCGGATTCCGGTGTCAACCTGACGATCGCGCCGTCGGAGTCACCGTGACGTCGGATCAGGTGCGCGCACACCTGCGGGCTTACTTCACCGACGTCGCGCCCGATGCGGCGAGCGTGACGTTTCTGGGCACCGAGACCATCGAGGTGTTGCGTTTCCGCGAGCCGGACCACACGGTGCACTACGTCACGCTCGGATGCTCGCGCCACCCGATGACCGAACCGACGCTCGACATCGCCGATCCCTTGCGCGGTCCGCGCGCCGAAATCGTGCTGCAGTTGCGCGATCCCGGTCCGGTGACCGGCGTTGCGCGCAGCATGGCGATCCTGGCGGCGACGCCGGCCGTCGACGGTGTGGTGCTGGGCGCCGACGCGCTGATCGATCTCGGCTCGCCGATCTGGGCGTCCCCTTCTTCGCGCGTGCCGTTCACCGCTGTCCTGTTGGGCCGCAGCGGGATTGGCGATCTGCCGCTGGACCCGCCCCGCGACCCGGTGCAGTTCCTGTCGGCGACTCCCATCACCGCGACCGAAGCGGCGTGGGTGCGGCTCAAGGGCGCCGCGGCGATGCGCCAGGCGTGGGAGAACGACGGCGTCGACGTGCTGGATCCGAAACGCCCAGCGGCACAACCCCGCTGATGACGGACCAGCAGACGCAAAAGTCCGCGACACGCCGACGATTCGGGCGCTTTTGTGTCTGCTCGCCGACAAACCGTTACAGCCAGTTGTTGCGGCGGAACTGGAAATACAGTCCGACGCAGGCGACGGCCATCACGGCCATGATCGCCGGGTAGCCCCACGTCCAATTCAGCTCGGGCATGAAGTGGAAGTTCATCCCGTAGATGGCGGCGACCATGGTGGGAACCGCCAAGATACCGGCCCAGGCCGCCATCTTGCGCATGTCGTTGTTCTGCTGCATGCCGACCCGAGCGAGTGCCGCCTGGATCAGCGAATTGAGCGTGTCGTCGTAGCTGGCGATCTGGTCGGCGGCCTCGGAGTGGTGGTCGGCGACGTCGCGCAGATAGCGCCGCACCTCTTTGGAGATCACGTCCTTGTTGTCCATCTGGATGCGATGGAACGCCGTCGACAGCGGATTGACGCACCGGCGCAGTTCGACCACCTCGCGCTTGAGCAGATAGATCGGTTCGACGTCGATCTTGCTGCCCGGCGCGAACGCCAGCCCCTCGATGCCGTCGATGTCGGACAGCATCAGGCTGCTCACCTCGAGATAGTGGTCCACCACATGGTCGGCGACCGCGTGCATCACCGCGTAGGGGCCCAGCCGCATCTGCTCCGGGTCGCTGTCCATCCGCTTGCGCACGTCCGACAGTCCGCCGTGTTCGCCGTGCCGCACCGTGACCACGAAATCCCTGCCGACGAAGACCATGATCTCTCCGGTCTCGACGATCTCGCGGGCCAGCACCACCGATTCGTGGGGCACGTAGTTGACGGTCTTGAGCACCAGAAACAAAGTGTCGTCGTAGCGCTCCACCTTGGGCCGTTGATGCGCGCACACCGCGTCTTCCACGGCCAGCGGGTGCAGCCCGAACACGTCGGCCACTTCCTGCATCTCGGACTGATTGGGTTCACGCAAGCCGACCCACACGAAGGCGTCGTGCCCCGACGTTTCGATCTCGTGCACCTTGTCCAGGGCGGCCGCGTACCCGAGCTTGCCCGGCAACCGCTCGCCGTCGGCGTAGACGGCGCAGTCAACCAGCGTCTCCTTGGGCGGTTCGGGGGCCGGGTCCGGCTTGGGGTGCGGTTCGTGCGCAAGGGGCCGAAGCGCTTCGGGCAATGCGTCAAATCCTTGGAACACATCCACCTCCCACCGTGCGCAGCTCCCACCGGGCGGTGGTCAATGGTACGCGTTCCGGCTGATCGAAACGCGACGATCTGGTATCGGGAAAGCCCTGGTAGCGGACCGGACATCGGCGGCCGACAAGAGTGCGCTAGTTTCGAGCCGAAACCCGAACCTGCACGAACATCTCCACAAGGAGTACATCGACGTGAGCGCAAGTCCTCTCAAGGTCGCCGTCACCGGCGCCGCCGGCCAGATCGGCTACAGCCTGTTGTTCCGCCTGGCGAGTGGCTCGCTGCTGGGCCCCGACCGCCCGATCGAGCTGCGTCTCCTGGAGATCGAGCCCGCCCTCAAGGCGCTCGAGGGCGTCGTGATGGAGCTGGACGACTGCGCATTCCCGTTGCTGTCCGGTGTCCAGATCGGCGCGGACGCGAACAAGATCTTCGACGGTGTGAACCTCGCGCTGCTGGTCGGGGCGCGGCCGCGCGGCCCGGGCATGGAGCGCAGCGACCTGCTGGAGGCCAACGGCGCCATCTTCACCGCGCAGGGCAAGGCGCTGAACTCGGTCGCCGCCGACGACGTCCGCATCGGCGTGACCGGCAACCCGGCCAACACCAACGCGCTGATCGCGCTGAGCAACGCCCCGGACATCCCGAAGGAGCGGTTCTCCGCGCTGACCCGCCTGGACCACAACCGGGCGATCTCGCAGCTGGCCAAGAAGACCGGCGCGGCGGTCACCGACATCAAGAAGGTGACCATCTGGGGCAACCACTCGGCCACCCAGTACCCCGACATCTTCCACGCCGAGGTCGGCGGCAAGAACGCCGCCGAGGTGGTCAACGACCAGAACTGGATCGAGAACGACTTCATCCCGACGGTCGCCAAGCGCGGCGCGGCGATCATCGACGCGCGCGGCGCCTCCTCGGCGGCGTCGGCCGCCTCGGCCACCGTCGACGCCGCCCGGTCCTGGCTGCTGGGCAGCCCGGAGGGGGACTGGGTCTCGATGGCGGTCTACAGCGACGGCTCCTACGGCGTGCCGGAGGGCATCGTGTCGTCGTTCCCGGTGACCACCAAGGACGGCGACTGGTCGATCGTGCAGGGGCTGGAGATCGACGAGTTCTCCCGCGGCCGCATCGACAAGACCACCGCCGAGCTGGTCGACGAGCGCAGCGCGGTCACCGAGCTGAAGCTGATCTAGCGACGGCGGGGCGGTGGTATGACCCACCTCACCAATTAGGGCTACTAATGGGTAGTCAGTACGCTGAAGCGCGTGTCCGAGTTGCTTGAATCGATACAGACGCAAGCCGGGAACGGCGTGATCACCGACGCGGAGATCTTCGAGGCACACGTAGGCGGCAAGCTTTCCGTAGGCCTGACATCCCCGCTGGACACCCAGCGCGCTCTGTCGATCGCTTACACCCCCGGCGTGGCACAGGTCAGCCGTGCGATCGCCGCCGACCAGACCCAGGCCGCCCGGTACACCTGGGCGAACCGGCTGGTGGCCGTGGTCAGCGACGGCAGCGCGGTACTGGGCCTGGGCGACATCGGGCCGTCGGCGTCGCTGCCGGTCATGGAGGGCAAGTGCGCCCTGTTTCAGGCGTACGGCGGGCTGAACGCCATCCCCATCGTGCTGGACACCAAGGATCCCGACGCGATCGTGGAAACACTGGTGCGCCTGCGCCCGACGTTCGGCGCAGTCAACCTGGAGGACATTTCGGCGCCGCGCTGTTTCGAGATCGAGCGTCGTCTCATCGAGGCGCTGGACTGCCCGGTGATGCACGACGACCAGCACGGCACGGCGATCGTGGTGCTGTCCGCGCTCATGGGGGCCAGCAAGGTGCTCGGTCGCGACATGGGCTCGCTGAAGGTGGTGGTGTCCGGAGCCGGTGCGGCCGGCGTCGCGTGCACCAATCTCCTTATGGTGATGGGTGTTTCGGATATCACCGTGCTCGACTCGCGTGGGGTTCTGCACACCGGTCGCGACGACATGAACGACGTCAAGGTGGCTCTGGCGCGGCGCACCAACCCGGCCGGCCTGACCGGCAGCCTCGCCGAAGCCATCCGGGGCGCCGACGTGTTTCTGGGATTGTCGGGGGGCGTGGTTCCCGAAGAGATGATCGCCACCATGGCGCCCGGCGGGATCGTGTTCGCGCTGTCCAACCCGGACCCGGAGATCCACCCGCATATCGCGGCCAGATACGCGGCGGTGGTGGCCACCGGCCGTAGCGATTTCCCGAATCAGATCAACAACGTGCTTGCCTTCCCCGGGGTGTTCCGCGGTGCGCTGGAAGCCGGCGCGCGCCGCATCACCGAAAAGATGATGGTCGCCGCGGCCGAGGCGATCTTCTCCGTCGCCAGCGACGATCTGGCGCTCGACCGGATCGTCCCGAGCCCGCTGGACACCCGGGTCGGGGAAGCCGTCGCCAGGGCGGTGGCACTGGCCACGGATGCCCCAGACACTTCCGTCGCCCGGGGGTGAGGGTCGGCAGGCTGGCGGTGCCGCTGCTCGCCGCCGCACTCGCTGTGGCCGGTTGCGCACCCGGCACCGCGGACCGTCGTGCCAGCGCCGAAGTCGTGGTCGGATCCCGGCCTGACGCCGATTCGGCACTGCTGGCCGGCGTCTACGTCGCCGCCCTGCGGTCATACGGTTTCGGTGCGCGGGCCGCGGCGGCGGCCGAGCCGAAGCCCCAATTGGATTCCGGCGCATTCACCGTCGTCCCCGCCCTCACCGGCCGCACGTTGCAAGCTTTGCAGCCCGGCGCGACGGCGATGTCGGACAAAGACGTCTACCGCGCAATGATCGCTGCGCTGCCCGAAGGAGTGGTGGCGGGCGACTACACGACGGCCGCCGAAGACAAGCCCGTGTTGCTGGTCAGTGGGCCCACCGCCAAGGCGTGGGGCGGTAGTGATGTCAGTGCGGAGTTGAGCACGCTGCCCCGCCACTGCGATGGCCTCGTTGTCGGGACGGTCGCCGGACATCAGGAACCGTCGACGGTCGGCTCCTGCCGGCTTGCTCAGCCGCGCGAATTTCCCGATGCCGCAACGATGTTCGCTGCAATTCGGAGCGGACAGCTGACGGCGGGGTGGACCACCTCGGCCGACCCCGGCATCCCCGGCGACCTGGTCGCGCTGGCCGACGGCAAACCCGCGCTGATCCGTGCCGAGAATGTGGTGCCGCTTTATCGCCGCAACGCGCTCAGCGATCGGCAGCTGCTGGCGATCAACGAAGTGGCCGGCGTGCTGGACACCGCGGCGCTGGTCGAGATGCGCCGGCAGGTGCATACCGGTGCCGATCCGCAGGCGGTGGCGGCCGGCTGGCTGGCCGAGCATCCGCTCGGCCGCTGAGGCTTTAGACCTTCGGCATCAACCGGCCCATGACCGGGCCGAAGAGCTGCTGGTAGTACGGGCCCGCGACCCGCACCATCACGTCCAGGAGTTTGGCGTCCGTGCCAACCAGAACCCGCGCCTTCTTCTTGCGGACCGCGTCCAGGATGATCGTGGCGGCGCGTTGCGGGCTGGTCCTGGCGAGTCGCTTGTCGAACAGCTTCGCGAGCTGCTCGGGGTCGAGCCCCTCGGCGGCCGTCGCGTTGCGCGCGATCGCGGTCTTGATGCCACCCGGGTGCACCGTGGTCACCGCCACCGGGTGGCCGGCCGCGGCCATCTCCTGTCGCAGCGCCTCGGTGAAGCCACGCACGGCGAATTTGGCCGAGTTGTAGGCCGCCTGCCCGGGCACCGAGAAGAGCCCGAACACGCTGGACACGTTGACGACGTGCCCGTCGCCGGACGCGATCAGGTGCGGCAGGAACGCCTTGGTGCCGTTGACGACGCCCCAGAAGTCGACGTCCATCACCCGTTCGATGTCTTTGAACTGGCTGACCTCGACGTCGCCGGTGAAGGCGATGCCGGCGTTGTTGTAGATCTGGTTGACCTTGCCGAAGTGCTCCTTGACGCCGTCGGCGTAGGCCAAGAAGGCCTCCCGCTCGGTCACGTCGAGGCGATCGGACTTGAACGACGCGCCGATCGCCTTGAGCTGTTCCTCGGTGTGGCCCAGGCCCTCCAGGTCGACGTCACTGATCGCCACTTTGGCGCCCGAGCGGGCCAGCTCCACGGCCAGCGCCTGCCCGATACCTGAACCCGCGCCCGTCACCACCGCGACCTTGCCGGCGAACCCTTGCATGAGCACCCTTCCTTCTCGGCACGTTTGCGTCGAGGCTAGCCGGTACCAGCGGTCCCCGGTTCCCGCGGGTCGCAGATCCAGCGATCACCCCGGTCAGCCGAAGGCCGTGTCGATGATCTCCTGCTGCTCGACCGCGTGCACCTTCGACGAGCCCGACGACGGGGCCGACATCGCCCGGCGCGAGATGCGCTTGAGCCCGGTCAGCTTGTCGGGCAACAGCTCCGGCAGCTCCAGCCCGAACCGGGGCCACGCGCCCTGGTTGGCCGGCTCCTCCTGCACCCAGAAGTACTGGTTGACGTTCGGGTAGCGGTCCAGCGTCTCGCCCAGCCGCCGCTTGGGCAGCGGGGCGAGCTGTTCGATCCGCACGATCGCCACGTCTTCGCGGTTGTCCTTGGCCTTGCGGGCCACCAACTCGTAGTACAGCTTGCCGCTGGTCAGCAGGACACGGGTGACCTTGCTGCGATCACCGATGCCGTCCTCGTAGGTCGGCTCTTCGAGCACCGAGCGGAACTTGATCTCGGTGAAGTCCCGGACGTCGCTGACCGCCGCCTTGTTGCGCAGCATCGACTTCGGTGTGAACACGATCAGCGGCCGCTGCACGCCGTCGAGGGCGTGGCGCCGCAACAGGTGGAAGTAGTTGGACGGCGTCGAGGGCATCGCGATCGTCATCGAACCCTCCGCCCACAGCTGCAGGAAGCGCTCGATGCGGCCCGAGGTGTGGTCGGGCCCCTGACCCTCGTGACCGTGCGGCAGCAGCAGCACGACGTTGGACAGCTGGCCCCACTTGGCCTCACCGGAGCTGATGAACTCGTCGATGATCGACTGCGCGCCGTTGACGAAGTCACCGAACTGGGCCTCCCACAACACCAGAGCGTCCGGATTGCCCACCGTGTAGCCGTACTCGAAGCCGACGGCGGCGTACTCCGACAGCGGTGAGTCGTAGACCAGGAACTTGCCCCCGGTCGGGGTGCCGTCGGCATTCGTCGTCAGCAGTTGCAGCGGCGTGAACTCCTGGCCGGTGTTGCGGTCGATGATCACCGAGTGCCGCTGGGAGAAGGTGCCGCGCTTGGTGTCTTGACCCGACAGCCGCACCAGCTTGCCTTCGGCAACCAGCGAGCCCAGCGCCAGCAGTTCGCCGAAGGCCCAGTCGATCTTGCCTTCGTAGGCCATCTCGCGCCGCTTCTCCAGCACCGGCTGCACCCGCGGGTGTGCGGTGAAACCGTCCGGGGCGGCCAGGAAGGCGTCACCGATGCGGGCCAGCAGCGCCTTGTCCACCGCGGTGGCCAGGCCCGCCGGCAGCATCTGGTCGGCCTCGACCGATTCGCTCGGTAGCGCGCCGTGTTTCTCCAGCTCACGGACCTCGTTGAACACCCGCTCGAGCTGGCCCTGGTAGTCGCGCAGCGCGTCCTCGGCTTCTTTCATCGAGATGTCACCGCGGCCGATCAGGGCTTCGGTGTAGCTCTTGCGGACCCCGCGCTTGGTGTCGACGACGTCGTACATCGCGGGGTTGGTCATCGACGGGTCGTCGCCCTCGTTGTGCCCGCGTTTGCGGTAGCACAGCATGTCGATGACGACGTCCTTCTTGAACTCCTGCCGGAAGTCGACGGCCAGCTTGGCCACCCACGCGCACGCTTCCGGGTCGTCGCCGTTGACGTGGAAGATCGGCGCCCCGATCATCTTCGCGACGTCGGTGCAGTACTCGCTGGACCGCGAGTACTCCGGCGCGGTGGTGAAGCCGATCTGGTTGTTGGCGATGATGTGGATGGTGCCGCCGACGCGGTAGCCGGGCAGGTGGGTCAGGTTCAGGGTTTCGGCGACCACGCCCTGACCGGCGAACGCGGCGTCGCCGTGCAGCATCATCGGCACCACCGAGAACGCTTTTTCGTCGCCCTGGTCTTCGGCGCCGTGGTCCAGCAGGTCTTGCTTGGCCCGCACCAGACCCTCCAGCACCGGGTCAACGGCTTCCAAGTGTGACGGGTTGGCGGTCAGCGACACCTGAATGTCGTTGTCGCCGAACATCTGTAGGTACACGCCGGTGGCGCCCAGGTGATACTTGACGTCCCCGGAGCCGTGCGCCTGTGCCGGGTTGAGGTTGCCCTCGAACTCGGAGAAGATCTGCGAGTACGGCTTGCCGACGATGTTGGCCAGCACGTTGAGCCGGCCACGGTGCGGCATCCCGATAACCACCTCGTCGAGTCCGTGCTCGGCGCACTGGTCGATCGCCGCGTCCATCATCGGAATGATGCTTTCCGCGCCTTCCAGCGAAAACCGCTTCTGGCCAACGTATTTGGTCTGCAGGAAGGTTTCGAAGGCCTCGGCGGCGTTCAGCTTGCTCAGGATGAACTTCTGCTCGGCCACCGTCGGTTTGACGTGCTTGGTCTCGACGCGCTGCTGCAGCCATTCCTGTTGTGAGGGTTCGAGAATGTGGGTGTACTCCACGCCGATGTGGCGGCAGTAGGCGTCGCGCAGCAGGCCCAGCACGTCGCGCAGCTTCTTGTACTCGCACCCCGCGAAGCCGTTGACTTTGAACACCCGGTCGAGGTCCCACAGCGTCAGGCCGTGGTTGAGGATCTCCAGATCGGGGTGGCTGCGGAACCGGCTGCCGTCCAGTCGCAGCGGGTCGATGTCGGCCATCAGGTGACCGCGGTTGCGGTAGGCCGCGATCAACTCCATCACCCGGGCGTTCTTGTCGACGATCGAATCCGGGTTGTCGGTGCTCCAGCGCACCGGGAGGTACGGGTTGCCCAACTCGCGGAAGATCTCGTCCCAGAACGCGTCCGAGAGCAGCATCTCGTGGATGGTGCGCAAGAAGTCGCCGGATTCGGCGCCCTGGATGATGCGGTGGTCGTAGGTCGACGTCAGGGTGATCAGCTTGCCGATGCCCAGTTCGGCGATGCGTTCCTCGCTGGCGCCCTGAAATTCTGCGGGGTACTCCATGGCGCCGACGCCGATGATGGCGCCCTGGCCCGCCATCAGCCGCGGCACCGAGTGCACGGTGCCGATGGTGCCCGGGTTGGTCAGCGAAATGGTAACGCCGGCAAAGTCTTCGGCGGTCAGCTTGCCGTCGCGGGCTCGCCGCACGATGTCTTCGTATGCGGTCACGAACTGGGCGAAGCGCATGGTTTCGCAGCCCTTGATCCCGGCGACCACCAGGGAACGCTTGCCGTCTTTGCCCTGCAGGTCGATGGCCAGGCCGAGGTTGGTGTGCGCCGGCGTCACCGCCGTGGGCTTGCCGTCGATCTCGGCGTAGTGCCGATTCATGTTCGGGAACTTCTTGACCGCCTGCACCAGCGCATAGCCGAGCAGGTGGGTGAACGAGATCTTGCCGCCGCGGGTGCGCTTGAGCTGGTTGTTGATGACGATCCGGTTGTCGATCATCAGCTTGGCCGGAACGGCGCGCACACTGGTCGCCGTCGGCACGTCCAGCGATGCCGACATGTTCTTGACGACGGCCGCCGCGGCACCGCGCAGCGTCTGCAGCTCGTCGCCCTCGGCCGGCGGGGGAGTCGGGGCTTTGGCCGGTCGGGGCGCGACCCCGTTGCCGGCCGCGGGGGCCGCGGGCTTGGCGGGCTCGGTGGTCTGCGGGGCCGCCGGGGCCGGCTTCGCCGGGGCAGGGGCGGCGGCCGGCGGCCCATCGGCGCTGGTCGGGGCGGCCGGCGCGGATTCGCCTGCGGGGTCGGGGTTGTAGTCGACAAGGAATTCGTGCCAGCTCGGATCGACGGACGAGGGGTCGTCGCGGAACTTGCGGTACATCTCCTCGACCAGCCATTCGTTTTGCCCGAATGGTGAACTTATGTTGCTCACGACCGCAGTTCGCCTCAATCCTTCTGTTCCGCAAGCGCATTCCCGCGGCGCCTGCACCCTTGTCGGTCCCGGACGACCGAACACCTCACACCGACGGCGATACCCATTGTTCCGCCCTATAAAGGCTAACCTTTCGCCGCCGATCCGCCAGGTCGACCGGGTAACAGGAGGACGGCCGGGCGCTAGCCGGCTTCGTGGACCGGGGGCACCAGGTGCAGCGCGCGGGGCCACCGCGCGGGCGGGGCGCCGAACGCCCGGTTGGCGTTGCGGATCATCTTCTTGCCGGCGAGGTAGTTGCCGATGGCGCCCACCACGACCCCGATGCCCACCGGCAGCAGTTTGCCGAACAACAGCGCGCCGCGCCGCACGGTGTACTTGCGGACCCACGACTTGAGCAGTCGTGAGTTCAGCTTCGACATCGACGACAGCGGCAGGGCGGCCAGTCCCTCGGAGATCCAGCCGCCGTTGGTACGGCGCGGACCGATCAGCTGCGCGACGGCGTGCTCGCTGTTGTCGCCGGCGAGGATCGCCAGCACCAGCGCACGGCGGCGTTCCCGATGATCGGCCGGGATGTCGTAAACCACCGCCACCGCCAACACGAAGAACGCGGTGGCCTCCAGGAACGTCACCGTTTCGGCGGCCGCCGCCGACAGGGCGCTGATCGTGCCGATGCCGGGGACGGTCGCGGCGGCCCCCACCGCAACACCGCCGGCCGTCACGATGGCCAGGTATCGCTTCTGCAGCTTGGCCAGGATCTCCGCCGGGCCGGCATTCGGGTTCGCGTTGCGCAGCCGGGTCACATAGGCCTCGGCGGCCGGGCCCTGCAACCACGAGCTCCGCTCGATGACCTGCGCCAATGCCCGCGCGGACATCTTGGGTCGACCGTCGTTGGCGGTCGGCTGCTGTCCCGCGTCGGACATGGTGAAGAACCGGTTCGGCGACCTTTTCCGTCGACCCCGCATATTCTCTCTCCTGCAGATGGCGTCCCCCCAGGCTAACGCGCCCGTGGCAAATCCTGACTCGTTATGCACCCCGACCGGGTCCTTGGCTGCCGGCCTATTGCCTTACCGGGAATAATGCGGGCTGGATGTCTGCGACGGTCCGTGCCGTTCGCCGGTCCTCATGCTGTTTACCGCGCCGGGCGCGGTGTATCACCTGCGGGGCGGGTCGATGAGCCGGGTCGATTCGGCTGAGCGGCATCGCCGGGAGCGAAAGCGAAACGAGGTGGGGTGGATGACGACGGCTACGCCCCGCACGCCCGGGGGAAGCGCGAGGCCGTCACCGGCCCGGGTCGCCAACCGCTGGGACTTCCTTACCCGGAGTTCACCGCAGTCGCAGAACCCCTGGAACCCGCTATGGGCGATGATGATCGGCTTTTTCATGATCATGGTCGACTCGACCATCGTCGCGATCGCCAACCCGACCATCATGGGCAGCCTGCGCATCGGCTACGACACCGTGGTCTGGGTGACCAGCGCCTACCTGCTGGGCTATGCCGTCGTGTTGCTGGTGGCCGGGCGCCTCGGTGACCGGTTCGGCCCCAAGAACCTCTATCTGATCGGTCTGGTCGTGTTCACCGCCTCCTCGGTGTGGTGTGGGCTGGCCGGCAGCGCCGCCATGCTGATCGCGGCGCGCGTGGTGCAGGGCGTCGGCGCCGGGCTGCTGACCCCGCAGACCCTGTCGACCATCACGCGGATCTTTCCGGCGGAGCGTCGCGGCGTCGCGGTGAGCCTGTGGGGTGCCACCGCCGGTGTCGCCAGCCTGGTGGGCCCGCTGGCGGGCGGTGTCCTGGTCGACGGGCTGGGTTGGCAGTGGATCTTCTTCGTCAACGTGCCCATCGGCGTCCTCGGGCTGGGGCTGGCGTATTGGCTGATTCCGGTGCTGCCCACCCAGTCGCATCGCTTCGACCTGATCGGGGTTGCGCTGTCCGGCATCGGCATCTTCCTGATCGTGTTCGGGCTGCAACAGGGTCAGGCAGCGCACTGGCAACCCTGGATCTGGGCGTTGATCGTGGCCGGCGTCGGGTTCATGACGGCCTTCGCGTTCTGGCAATCGCTCAACGCCCACGAGCCGCTGATTCCGCTGGTCATCTTCAGCGACCGCGATTTCAGCCTGTGCAACGTCGGGGTCGCCATCGTCTCGTTCACCGCCACGGCGATGATGCTGCCGCTGACGTTCTACGCGCAGGCCGTGTGCGGGCTCTCGCCGACGCGCTCGGCCTTGTTGATCGCGCCGATGGCGATCGCGAACGGCGTCTTTGCGCCACTCGTCGGCAAGATCGTCGATAAATACCATCCGCAGCCCGTGCTCGGTTTCGGTTTCTCGGTGCTGGCCATCGCGCTGACCTGGATCACGTTCGAGATGACGCCGACGACGCCGATCTGGCGACTGGTTTTGCCGTTCTTCGCGATGGGCGTCGGGATGGCTTTCGTGTGGTCACCGTTGACGGCCACCGCGACGCGTAACCTGCCGCCACACCTGGCCGGCGCGGGCTCCGCGGTGTACAACTCCGTGCGCCAGCTCGGTGCGGTGCTCGGCAGCGCGGGCATGGCCGCGTTCATGACGTGGCGGATCACCGATGAGATGCCGCGCCGGCCGTCCGGCGACGCGGTGGGCGAGGACGCGCTCACCCTGCAGCTGCCCGGGTTCCTGCGCGACCCGTTCGCCGCCGCGATGTCGCAGTCGGTGCTGCTGCCGGCGTTCATCGCGCTGTTCGGGATCATCGCCGCACTGTTTGTGGTGGGCTTTGCGCCGTGGCCCGGCAAGGGCGACGGCAGGGGAGGCGACGATCCGCCCGGCCCTGACGACGACGTCGTCGACGACGACTACGACGATGACGAATACGTCGAATTCCTTCTGGTGCGCGAATCCGACGTCGAGCAAAGGAGTCATCCCGAGCCGCCCCGGCAACCGGTCGAACGGCCGCGCCCGGCGACCACCGGGGTCTCGCGACGCGGCCCGGCCGCGCCGGCTCAACCAATCGGCCACGCCCACAACGGTTCTCATGTGGATAGCGGTAAACGCCTTCGACAGGTGGCCGTGCGGCGCCCGCCCAACTCCCTCCCGCCGGGCGATCGGCTCACCCGGCCGCCGCGCCGCCAACACACGGCGGGGCGGCAGTTTTCCGAGGGTGAATCGTTGCGAGGCCAGCATCACCGCCCCGATCCCGACGATGACCCCACCGGTCCGGGCCGGCACTCGTCGACCGGTTAGCCCGTTCACCGCAGAACGGGCTGCGTGAGAGCCAGAAAGGCGCCCAGGTCGATCAGGCCCTCGGGGGTGGCGGGCAGATATTCCGTCAGCGACGGGGAGCGCACGATCACGGCCGCGTACTGAGCCCGGCTTACCGCGACGTTGAGCCGATTCCTGTTGAGCAGGAACGAGACCCCGCGGGGCGCCACGTCCATTGACGACACCGTCATCGAGATGAAAACCACCGGTGCCTGCGCGCCCTGGAACTTGTCGACCGTCCCGACCCGCACTCCAACCAGACCTGCGGCGCTCAACCGGTGACGTAACAGCGCCACCTGGGCGTTGTAGGGCGCCAGCACCAGCACATCGGTGGCGGCCAAGGCCCGGATGCCGTGTTCATCGGTCCACGACGCGCCGAGCAGCTGGTCGATCTCGGCGACGATCGTGTCGGCCTCCTCGGGGCTCTCGGTCGAATTGCCTTGATGCTCAACCGGAAGCAGCTGCACACCGGGCTGATAGCCGTCGAGCCGGCGGGCGGCGGTGCAGTCGTGGGAATGCAGCCTGTTCTCGTAGGAGAGCGCCGAAACCGCGGCGCAGACCGCCGGATGCATGCGGTAGGAGAGGTCCAGAAAGTAGCCGCGTTCGTCGGGCAGCGTGCGCTGACCGTCGACCAGCCACTCCAGCGCGGAGGCGTCCACCGGCTCGGGATGAGTGCCCTGGCTGACTTGCGGCAACTGCTGCGGATCCCCGAGCAGCAGCAGGTTTGCGGCGGCCGGGGCCACGGCGATGGTGTTGGCCAAACAGAATTGGCCCGCTTCGTCGATCACCAGCAGATCCAGGCTCCCCGGCGGTATCCGATTGGCGTTGGCGAAATCCCATGCCGTTCCGCCGATCACACAACCGGGTGTGTCAGCGAGGAACGCGGCGTAGGCGCCGCCGTCGATCTCCCGCCAGCGCGGTGCCCGGTGGTCGTTGCGCTTCTTGGCGATCCGTTGCGGATCCAGACCGGCGTCGATGACACAGTCCAGCACGTTCTCTACGGTGGCGTGTGACTGTGCGACCACACCGATCCGCCAGCCGTGTTCGGTGACCAGATCCTGGATCACGCGCGCCGCGGTGTGCGTCTTGCCGGTGCCGGGCGGACCGTGCACCGCAAGGTATGACGAATCGAGATCCAGTAGCGCGGCGGTGATGTCGGCGACGGTGTCGTCGCTACGGGGGAGGGCGGTGCCGCCGCGCAGACGGGGCGCGGCACGCAGGAGCACGTCGACGACGGCGCTGCGGGGCAGTTGCGGCAATCCGGCGGCCACGCGGGTCGCGGTCGCCTCGATCGAATCCCGCAGGGCCGTCGTCGGGATGGGCGGGCCTGGGGTCAGTGCGAACGGCAGCTGGTGAAAAGTGTTGCCGTCGCTGCCAACTCGTTCGAGTACCACCACTTCGGCTGGGACCGCCGGATCGTCGGCCTCGACCACCGAGACCCGCCCGGCCGCCCGCCGGTCCGGGCTGTCGGTCATGCCGGGCGGAGCAGGCGGGTGGTAGAGCGCAAAGACCTCGCTCTTCAAGTCGCCGCGCGCCAGCTCACCGCGCAGCCGCAGCCGCCGCTGCGGTTTGCGCGCGCGTGGCGGCGTGTGCCAGTCGACGCTGACCGACACGTGCTCGGCGACGAAAACATCGGTGTTATCCGCCCACTCGTCGATCGGGAAGTTCAGCCGGTCGAAGTGCGCCCACCAGAAGGGTTTGTCCTCGCGCCGGTGGTAGCCGCGCGCCGCGGCCAGCAGGGCCACCGCCGTCTGCTCGGGCGTGCGGTCGTCGACGCCGGCGGCACCGGCGAACGCCGACAACGTCATCGCCAGTTGGTCGCGGTCATCGACGGTGTTGCCGTCCGTCACGGCCTGGGCGCCGATCGGCAGGACGCCGGATTCGTACGCGCGCAACATCAACCAATTCCGCAGTTTTTGTGTCGAGGAGCAGTCGTAGTGGTTGTAGTCCTCGATCTCTTTGAGCACCGATGCGGCCTCGTCGCTGCGGCCGTCCGCCTGGAGTTCGCAGTAGCGTGCGTAGGAGGTGATCGACCCGGTGGCCGTGGTCACGTCACCCACGCGCAGCTGAGCCCCCATGTAGAGCGGCTCCAGCGCCTTGAGGCTGAAGGACTCCGCACCGGTGCGAATGCTCCTGCGCACCAAGGGGTAAAGGTCGACCAGCGTACCGCTGCGCAGCAGTTCGTCGACTTCGTCCTCGCCAATCCCATAGCGTCCGGCGAGTCGCAACAACGCGGTCTTCTCGTAGGGCGCGTAGTGATAGATGTGCATGTTGGGGCGGCGCTTGCGGCGTTTGGCCACCAGCGCCAGGAAGTCGATCAGCGCCTTGCGTTCGTCGGCCCGGTTATGCGCCCACAACGGGCGAAACTTCCCCGCCGGCCCGGCTTCGAGCACACCGAACAGATATTCCAGGCCCCACTCGCGGCCATCGGCGGTCCACAGCGGGTCGCCTTCGAAGTCGAAGAACAGGTCCCCGGGGTCGGGCTCGGGCAGCAGGGTCAGCGGCTGCGGGTCGATGACCTCGACCTGCGGAACGCCGGTTTCACGTTGGCGGACTTGCAGTTTGGCCTGGACGGCGAGCTTGCTCAGCGCGCCGGCCGCCAGGCCGGGAACGGGTCCGCGAAGATCGGCCAAGTCGGCGACGGTGCTGATCCCGGCATCAAAGAGCTTGTCGCGCTGGCTCACTCGCATGCCGGCCACCAGCAGCACGTCGTCGGACGCCCGTAACTGCTCGAGGCACAGTGGGCACCGAAAGCAGGCGGCAACACCCTCGTCGTCCCAGCGGACCGTGGCGTCGCCCGCGTAGTGCTCATCGAGGAGGCGCTGCAGGCGGGCCCGCTGCAAGCGGTAGACGGGGATCAGGTCGTGAACCCGGTGCCGCACAGTGGTTCCATCGCCCAGCCGCAGCTCGGCCTCGGGCGCAACGGGGACGCCGGAGGCGGCCAACGCGTCGGCATAGGCGGCAAGCTGTAACAGCGCGGTCACCTTGGCCGAGCGGGCCAGCTTGGTGTCCACGACCCGGTACCACTCGCCGTCACGCACCAGGAAGTCGGCGAAGCCGACGAAGCGGCCGTCGAACATGGCGGCTTGATACACCACCGGCGCCCGGTCGGCGACGGCGCGCCGGGTAGCGTCGGCGGCCGCCGCCAGGCCGGCGGGGGTGTACGCGGGGCGGCCGATGATCGCGACGGCCTGTCCGAAGCGGTCGCGCAGCGAGGCCAGTTCCCGTCGCTCGTGCTCGCTGCCGAGGTCGGCCGTCCGCGTGAGCAGCTCGTCCTCGGCGGTGACGGGAGCGGCCCCGCGGCCTAGCTTCGCGTCGAAATCCCGCAGCAGCGCGAATTCGCAGCGGGCTGCGGCGGCCAGATCCGATGCGCTGTAGATGATGCTGTCGCCGGAGACCAACACGCGAGCCACAGTAGGCCAGCGCCCCGACAGGAGGGTGGCGCGTGCCCCGGATCAGCGCGCGGGCGTGTTGCCGATGAGGTCGACCGCGTTGCCGTTCCAGTGGAATTTCACGTCGGTGTTCAAGCCGTTGATCCCGCTGGGATAGGTCAGCGCCACCGTGTCGCCCGTTGTCTGCGCCGCGTCAACGCCGTTGAATCCGTAGGTGTCGGGCACGCCCTGTGGGATGAATTGGCCAAGATGGAACAGCACCGCCCGGGTGGTCGGACTCACCGCGTTGGTGTTGGCCTTGATGATGATCGCCGACAGCTGCGCGCATTGGTTGTAATTGCCGGCGAGCGGTTCAGGGTTCCAGGGCTGCTGGCTGCGCGGGTCGCGAGGCAGCTCGGAAACCACCTTGGCGATGGTGGGCGAGGCGAGGTTGACCGCGCAGGGATCGGCCGGCGGCGCGTTGCCTGGTGGCGCGGCCGCGGGGAGAGTGGCCGGAGCCGTGATCGACGCGACCTCCGACGGGGTCCTGGCCTGGGGCGTCTTGGCAGCGGTGGAGTCCCCCGAACCGCAGCCGGTCATGGTGAGGGCGATGAGAGCGACAGCGGCCGAGCCGGTCAGTGGCTCGGCACGACACGGTAGCGACCACACATCGACGCACCGTACCGTCAATGGGCCCGCGACTGTGGCAGGCAGGCCGGGTGTGCCGACGATCACCCGCAGCGCTCAACTCCGTTGAGCTCGCGATCACACTGGGCTTTCTGGTGGTGACCCGCAGCGCTCAACTCCGTTGAGCTCGCGATCACCACTGGGCTTTCTGGTGGTGACCCGCAGCGCTCAACTCCGTTGAGCTCGCGATCACCACTAGACTCCTTGGACGATGACCCTCTCGGACAGCTCGACTGAAGCTGCCTCAACCACGTTTGCCGACCTGCAGATCGATCCCTCGGTCCTGCGGGCGATCGCTGACGTGGGCTACGAGTCGCCCACCGGCATTCAGGCGGCGACCATCCCGGCGCTGATGGCGGGCTCCGACGTCGTCGGGCTGGCCCAGACCGGAACCGGCAAGACCGCGGCGTTCGCGATCCCGATCCTGTCCAAGATCGACGTCACCAGCACCGCCACCCAGGCGCTGGTGCTCGCCCCCACCCGGGAACTGGCCCTGCAGGTGGCCGAGGCGTTCAGCCGGTACGGGGCCCACCTGCCCAAGATCAACGTGCTGCCCATTTACGGCGGATCCTCCTACACTGTGCAGCTGGCCGGGCTGCGCCGCGGCGCCCATGTGGTCGTCGGCACCCCGGGCCGGGTCATCGACCACCTCGAGCGCGGGACGCTGGACCTGTCCCACGTCGACTACCTGGTGCTCGACGAGGCCGACGAGATGCTCACCATGGGATTCGCCGAAGAAGTCGATCGCATACTGTCCGAAACCCCGGAATACAAACAGGTTGCGTTGTTCTCGGCGACCATGCCGCCCGCGATCCGCAAGATCACCACCAAGTACCTGCATGATCCGCTCGAGGTCAGCACCAAAGCGAAAACCGCTACGGCCGAGAACATTTCGCAGCGCTACATCCAGGTCGCCGGCCCACGCAAGATGGACGCGCTGACCCGGGTGCTGGAAGTCGAGCCGTTCGAGGCGATGATCATCTTCGTCAGGACCAAACAGGCCACCGAGGAAGTCGCCGAAAGGCTAAGGGCCAGGGGATTTTCCGCGGCCGCCATCAACGGAGACATCCCGCAAGGTCAGCGCGAGCGCACCGTCGCCGCATTGAAGGACGGCAGCATCGACATCCTGGTCGCCACCGACGTGGCCGCGCGCGGGCTCGATGTGGAGCGGATATCGCACGTGCTCAACTACGACATCCCGCACGACACCGAGTCATACGTGCACCGGATCGGGCGCACCGGTCGGGCCGGTCGTTCGGGAACGGCGCTGCTGTTCGTTTCCCCGCGCGAGCGCCACCTGCTGAAAGCGATCGAAAAGGCCACGCGTCAAGCGCTCACCGAGACCGCATTGCCCACCGTCGAGGACGTCAACGCCCAGCGGGTGGCCAAATTCGCCGATTCCATCACGACCGCGCTCGGTTCGCCCGGAATCGACCTGTTCCGCAAGTTGGTGCAGGACTACGAACGCGAGCACGACACGCCGATGGCCGACATCGCCGCCGCGCTGGCGGTGCAGTCGCGCGACGGCGAGGAATTCCTGATGTCGCCCGAACCGCCACCGGAACGGCGCGAGCGGCGCGCAGAACGGCGTGAGCGTCCCGAAAGACCAAGAAATGCCAAGCCTTTCGCCACCTATCGCATCGCGGTGGGCAAGCGGCACAAGATCGGCCCTGGCGCGATCGTCGGGGCCATCGCCAACGAGGGCGGGTTACATCGCAGCGATTTCGGCCACATCGCGATCGGACCGGATTTCTCACTGGTGGAGCTGCCGGCCAAGTTGGGCAAGTCGACGTTGAAAAGGCTTGAGCACACCCGGATTTCGGGGGTGTTGATCAACCTTCAGCCGGAGCGCTCGTCCACCAACAAGCCCCACGGCCGAGATGGTGGGAAGCCGCGCAGGAAACACGGCGGATGACGCTGTCGGAAGAGCAAGACGCCCAGGGCGGGCTCGAGCAGACCTCTCGCGTAGACCGGATCGCGTCCCTGACGGGCATCCGCGCGGTCGCGGCGCTCCTCGTCGTCGGCACCCACGCTGCATATACCACCGGCAAATACACGCACGGATATTGGGGCCTGGTCGGTTCCCGAATGGAGATCGGGGTGCCGATCTTCTTCGTGCTCTCCGGCTACCTGTTGTTCCGCCCGTGGGTGAAGTCGGCGGCGCGAGGCGGAGCGCCGCCGTCGCTGAGTCGCTATGCGTGGCACCGGGTTCGCCGAATCATGCCCGCCTACGTGATCACCGTCTTGTTCGCCTATGTGCTCTACCACTACCGGGATGCCGGGCCGAACCCGGGACACAGCTGGCTGGGGCTGGCGCGCAACCTGACGCTGACGCAGATCTACTGCAACGGCTACCTGGGCAAGTATCTGCACCAGGGCCTGACCCAGATGTGGAGCCTTGCGGTAGAGGGCTCGTACTACGTGGTGCTGCCGCTGCTGGCGTACCTGTTACTGGTGGTGATCTGCCGGCGACAATGGCAGCCGAAACTCGTCCTGGGCGCCCTGGCGGGAATGGCGTTGGTCAGCCCCGCCTGGCTGGTCCTGGTGCACACCGATCACTGGTTTCCCGACGGCGCACGGCTGTGGCTGCCCACCTACCTGGCGTGGTTCCTCGCCGGCATGATGCTGACCGTGCTGCAGGAGATGGGAGTGCGCGCCTACGGCGTCGTGGCCATACCGCTGGCGGTCGTCTGCTATTTCATCGTGTCAACGCCCATTGCCGGCGCGCCCACGACCTCCCCGGCGACGCTGAGCGAAGCGTTGTTCAAGACGTGTTTCTATGCCGTCATCGCCGCACTCGCGGTGGCACCACTGGCCCTTGGTGGCCCTGCCAGTGCTCAAGGCTGGTATTCGCGAATACTGGCCAGCCGCCCGATGGTGTGGCTGGGCGAGATCTCCTACGAGATTTTCCTGATCCACCTGATCACCATGGAATTCGCGATGGACTACATCGTGGGCGCCCGTGTTTACACCGGATCGATGCTGTACCTGTACGTCGCGACGCTGGTCGTGACGATCCCGCTGGCGTGGCTGTTGCACCGGTTCACCCGCGTCCGTGATTGAGGCGGCGCCGTCGGTCGGAGGCGGCGCCGGGCGCCGCCGCGCACCGTTCGTAACAGCGGCCCCGGGCGTCTCGCCGCGGGGTGGACAGGCGATTGCCCGCCTCACAGCGACAACCTCGTTAGCCGGTGTGACCAGCGGAAACGGGTTGTCGCTAGGAGGCGGGCAATTCCAATAGTGGTGTCGGGCGCCCGGAGCGGGCTTAATCGCGCGCGGCGACCGGCGTGACGATCGGGACGACGAACTCTTCGATCATCGCTCGCTCGTCGGCTTCGTCGTGGCCGGGGTGGGTCAGCAGCGAGACGATCACTCGCACCATCCAGCGACCGCGACGTTCGATGACCGCGGGATCGTCGGGTCCCAGCGAATGCAGGAACGCCACCGCCAATGCCGCGATGACTTCGGACTGTCCGGCCAGTTCGCCACCCACCGGCGGACGGGTGGTGGCGAACCAGGAAGCCAGCGCCGGGCTTTCGCGAACCATCCTCAGTGTGACGAGGATGCTCGCGACCAACCGTTCGCGCGGATCCCCGATGTCGCCGGTGCGCGCGATGATTTCGCGACCCAGCCGGTGGGTTTCCCGGTGCACATAGGCAGTGCGCAGCGCCTCGCGGTTGTCGAAATACCGATACAGCGTCGCACGGGAACACCCAGCGGCCCTGGCGATTTCATTCATGCCGACCGAATCCGAGTCGCGCTGGGTGTACAGCCGCTCGGCCGCGTCGAGTATCCGGTCGACGGCGGCTTCGTTGGGGTGCGGGGAAAGCCAGTCGCTCCCAGGCATCAGGACTTCATCCGAATCGGCACCGACAGCGGGCGCCGGACGTAGCTGCCGCCCGCCCAGATGATGCCGGATTCGTCCACCTCGAAGCTCGGGCAGCGGGTCAGGAGTTCGGTCAGCGCCACGCGGGACTGCATCCGAGCGGCGGCGGCGCCCAGGCAGTGGTGGGCGCCGTGGCTGAACGTCATGATGTTGCGTGGACAGCGGGTCACATCGAGTTCGCCTGCGTCCGAACCGTATTGGCGTTCGTCACGGTTGGCCGAACCGTACAGCAGCAACACCCGGCGGCCGGCCGGGATGGTCGTCGCACCGACGGTCACGTCACGGGTGACGGTGCGGGCCAGCCCCTGCACGGGTGAGGTCATCCGCAGCAACTCCTCGACCGCGTCCGGGATGCGGTCGAGGTCGTCCACCAGCAGCTGACGTTGGTCGGGTCGTTCGTGCAGCAGCGGCATCGAACCGCCGAGCATGCCGGTGACGGTGTCGTTGCCGCCGGTGACCATGGTGAACGTGAACGCCAGGATCGACAGGGTGCCGGCGATGTCACCGTCTGCCCCGACGCCGGCGGCCACCAGGTGCGAGATCGTGTCGTCCTCGGGATCGCTCCGGCGCCGTTCGATCAGCCCGGCGAAGTAGGCCATCATCGACCCGACCGCGTCGCCGACCGTCTCGAGCGCACCGGCGACGCCGCCATCGGCGGTGTTGGCCGCGACGATCGCCTGGGTCCAACCGTCGAATTGGGCCCAATCTTCCTCCGGCACACCGAGATAGTGCGCCACCACCATCGACGGCAGCGGCTTGAACAGCTCCGCGACGATGTCGCCGCCACCGGCCGAGCGCAACCCCTCTATGCGCTCGACGACGAACTCCCGCACTTTGGGCTCCACCGCCTCGACCTGCCGTGGCGTGAAGCCGCGCGAGACCAGCTTGCGGAATTGGGTGTGCACCGGAGGATCCTGCATCACGAACGGCGGATTATCCTGCAGCCCAATCATTTCCAGGTCGCCGTAGTTGACGGTCAATCCCTGTGCCGACGAATAGGTTTCGTGGTCCCGGGCCGCGGCCCACACGTCGGCGTGCCGGGACAGCACGTAGTAGTCATCGCCGGGATGGTTCGCCGGAACGACGTGGTGCACCGGATCGTGATCTCGCAGAGCGCGGTACATCGGCCACGGATTGGGCCACGTGTCGGCGGTGGCCAGCTGAAACTTGACCGGCGCTTCGTGAGACATAACAGCAGCCATGTCTCATTCGTACGACAATGGGCCCAAGATGTCAACCAGGCTTCTCTTGCATGCCACGCTGGCGTGACGCTCGTGTAGGTTCTCATTTTGCATGGCGAACTTCTCACAGGAATGGCGAACGCTTGGCGATTCCGTCATGAAGTTGAGAAAGTAGTTAGTCGCGCTAGTTGGTGCACCGCGCTTATTAACACTGTTTTCGCGCCAAAACCCGCAGAAGGTGAGACGCTGGGGTGTCGCGGTTAACCGCGTGGTGTGGTGATGTCGGAATCAGTCAGGGTTGATTTGAGTTCCGCGGCCGTTGCGTATCGGTCTGCGGCGGGGGAGCAACGGTGTGTGCCGGCTGGTGAGGTGTCGCCGGCAGCATTGTTTCGCGCAGCGCCGTGGCGCACGTTCCGCTGGTATTTCGGGCAGCGTCACTACTCGGGCACGTATTGGTCGGCGACTGAGCGCGATCACGTCATTTACGAGTCGCGCCTGGAGCTGGCGAACCTTATCCTGGCAGATTTTGATGTGACTGTGCATCGCATTGTGGCGCAGCCTTTTCGATTGACCGCCGAGGTCGACGGGCAGGAACGGCGCCACATTTTGGATTACCTTTGGGACAGCGACGAAGGACCGGTTGTGGTGGACGTCGTGCGCTCCGAAAGGGTGACTAATCCACGGATCGTGAGGTTGTGCGCGTGGACGAAGGACATCGTCGAATCGTTGGGCTGGTCCTACTTGGTGGTGAATGAGCCGGTCGCCGTGCGCCTCGCCAACGTGCGTTTCCTGGCGGGCTATCGGCGCGAGTGGCTCATAAACCAGGACGTTCTAGCTGAATTGCGTTGTCGGCGAGCAGATCTCGCCGGTCGGTCAATCGACGAGGCTGAAAAGCTCATCGAGGGACACCCGCGACCACTGGTCCGTTCGGCGTTGCTGAGCATGCTGTGGCGCCACGAGCTCGAGGTAAACCTAGATGTTCGGCTTGAACGATCAACAGTGCTTGAGTGGGCATCGTGAAGCCCGCCGCTGTGCGCATAGGTGTGGGCACGCAATTCATCTATGACGGGGAGGTCCTGGAAGTCATCGAGATGCATCCGGTCGCCGGCATGCCGGAGGTCCTTGCGAGAGAGCTGCGACGGGACACGGTGCACCGTTTCGCGCTCGATGAAGTGAGACCCTCTCAGAGATGCCGTCTCTTGAGCGACGACCTCGACATCGAAATCACCGGCTCCACCGAATACCCGCCATCGGTTAAATGGGCCGCGGTGTCCGAGCAAGCGCGCTGCGATGCACGTGATCGCGCAGCACACGTGCGCGAGGTTGTGACGGGTTATCGATCCGGTTCCGCTGCAACGGCGCTACCGCACGAACCGCGGTCTGCTTACAAAAGCGCCAATCCGCGGATGAAACGTCTCGCCGTCAAGGCGAACGAGCTGGGCATCGGACGGCGTACGATCGAGCGCTGGGTTAGCGCCTATGAAGCCGAGGGCGAGGTCGGATTGCTGTCGGCGAAGGCGATTCATTCTGCTCTGGGCAGCAACAAGTTCGCGTTATTCGAACAGACCGCATCAGACATCATGCGCGAATACACGGACTTGTCGAAGCCGACGATGGACCTGATCATCAACCACGCCGAAGCACGATTGAACGCCACCTACGGTAAGGGTGTCGTGCGGTTGCCCTCACCAGCTACGGCGTATCGAATCTTGCGACGGCTTGAGCTGACCCAACCACTGTTTCGGCCGAGCACCAAGCGCATCCGTGACATCGCGGCCCGCCCGGATCGGCCGTACGGACAGTTGCACCCTTCCCGGCCGGGCGAGTACCTGCTGATGGACACCACACCGCTTGATGTGTACGCCATGGATCCACACACCCTGAAATGGGTAGGTGTGGAACTCACCGTGTCGATGGACTGGTACTCGCGGTGCATCACCGGTATGCGATTGAGCCCGACGACGAAGTCGATCGATGTCGCTGCAGTCCTTTATCAATCATTTCGCCCAGCGCCGGCCGGTGCGGACTGGCCCGCTGAGGCCGTGTGGCCACCGCACGGTGTGCCACGATCAGTGCTGGTCGAAGACGAAGCGCTTCACTGCAAAAGCGTGTTCGCGGCGGCGCCCGCAATCGTGCCGGAGACACTGGTCGTTGATCACGGCAAGATCTACGTCTCAGAGCAAGTGGCGAGCACCTGCCGGCAACTTGGCATCTCGATCCAACCCGCACGTGTGCGTGTCGCGTACGACAAAGGCCCCGTGGAGCGGTTCTTTCTGACCGTCCGTCAAAGGTTCTTGCAGGAGCTGCCTGGCTACAAGGGCCCTGATGTGTACTCCCGCGGCGCCGCTCCAGAACGAGAGGCCTTCTTCTTCATCGACGAGTTGGAGGCACTACTTCGTGAATGGATAGCCGTCTGCTACCACAATAAGCCGCACAACGGTGTTGGAGAGGTTGGCCTGTGGAAACTGGGACTGAGCCCGGCGCAAATGTTCGAGCATGGCGTCGCGCGCGCCGGGTACATCGAGGCGCCGCGCGAACCCGACTTCGCCTATAACTTCCTGAAAGTGGAATGGCGGACGATTCAGCATTACGGTGTTCAGGTCGACAACCGTATCTACCGCGGTTCTGGACTGACGGGATATCGGCCGGGGGAGAAGAGTTCCTTTCGAGAACATCACGGGCAGTGGCCGTTTCATGTCGACCCTAACGACGTGCGCTTCATCTACTTCTTCGACCACAAATCGACCCGTCGGTGGCACGCGTTGATGTGGGATCATGCCGACCTGTGTGATGGTCCAATGAACGAGGACGGGCTGTTGTTCGCCCGTGAACTGGTGAAGGCTAAACACCGGTATTTCGATGACAAATTGGCATTGTCTGAATTTCTCGAACGCCGCAACCTTGGTCAAGGACACACCATGGCCGAGCGACGAGCTGCCCTGCGCTTGTCTCGCGAGCAGTCCAGTTTGGCCCTGGATGTCAAGCAAGCGGCGCGCGTTCCCGAACTGCCCACGGCCAAAAGGATCCTCGGTGCACTGCCCGCGACGGAGATTGGGCCAGATGACCCGGGATTGGCCGACGAACTCGACGACGATCCGCGCATCGACGACGGTCACTTCTATGAGGATGTATTGGAGGACGTATGAGCGCGACCGGGGTGGCGAGCCGGAAAAGGACCGTTAACTTAGACAACCTGACGCTGTCGCGCAAGGAGGGATGGCGGGAGTATGTCGAGGCGCCCAGGCGGATCAGGCCCGAAGAACTCTCAAGGAGCCAAATCCGCCGTCTCGGCGATGCAGCAGCCGACATCTACAATCAGCGACGAGCCGACTGGCACAACAACATCGGCCCGTTAAGAACACCTCAGCTCGCGATGCTGCATGAAGATCTGTGGGACATCATGGATAGCAGCACCCAGGACGGAAATCATGCCAAGGGCGCAGTGGCAATAGACGGCTACCCCGGCTTAGGCAAGACCTGGGCGGCGGAAACCTTCGCGAAGGAGTTTCATAAGCGCGAGATTGGGCGGCGCGGTGAATTCACGGTCGCCGGGAACGAGCGTTGGCCGGTCTGCCGGATCGGTATGCGCGGCAATACCAGTATGAAAGACTTCAATGCCGCGCTGTGCGACTTTTACGCGCATCCAGGCTACCGTCGCGGAAACAGGAGTACCGATCAACTAGGGCGGCAAGCGCTCGATTGCGTACTGAGCTGCGAGACAAGGCTACTGATCATCGATGACCTCCACTTCCTGCACTGGCAGCGATCTGGTGGAGTGGAGATCAGCAACCATTTCAAGTATGTCGCCAACGAGTTCCCAGTAACGTTGCTGTTCATCGGCATTGGGCTCGGTGATCGCGGAGTATTGATGGAGGACCTGTGCTGCAGCCTCGAGGGAGCAGGTTACGGCGACATCGTGCTAGAACAAACTGCCCGGCGCACAACAATGTTGGAGATGCGGCCCTACGGTCTGCAAAACGACAAAGAACGACGCCAATGGAACGCGCTTCTAGCCACCGTGGAGCAGCGACTGGTCCTGGGGGCCAAACATCAGGGCATGCTGGTGGAAGATTTGTCAGAGTATCTTTATGAACGAAGCACCGGTCACATCGGATCGCTCATGGAGCTCATCCGACGTGGATGTGCCCGCGCGGTTCGAACCGGCACTGAAACATTGAGCCGGAAAGTGTTGGACTCGTTCAGGATTGACAGTGCAGCCGAAAAAGCGCGCAAAGAACTCGCTGCAGCGTTCCGCACTCGCCGCCTGCGAGCGCGATCTGCGCGACCGCCACGTGTGTCATAGATTCAGGCGCTGCTGAGCGATGCCGCCACGCACACTGCCCATCAGGGTGGCTCCGGTCCCTGGAGAGGCCCTGGAGTCGTGGTTGGGTGCAATTGCGCGGAGGCTCGAAACTCCTTGGGGCCATCTACTCGCAGCGCTCGAGCCGACGCCAGCCGACCCGCCAGGTCTCGTTCGAGAGAACCTCACGGCCTGCCTTCACACCCGCGAAGCCGCAGCAATCGCCCATGCCACTGGGATCTGGCAAGCTGCGGTCGAAGCCTCGACGCTCGTTCACTACGACGGGCATCTGATCACCGTCGATCGATCCACCGGACGGGTGCGGTCGACCTGGAAGTCCGTGCGATCGAGATTTTGCCCGCAGTGTCTTCGCGTCTCGAACGGCCGCTGGCAATTATCGTGGCGACTTCCGTGGATCTTCACCTGCCAGGTACACAGTTGCCTGCTCGTCGATGTGTGCCCCGAATGCGCAATGTTTCAGCGTGTGATGCCGTGGTGGCTGCGGGCACACGAGATTCCGGACCTCTGTCGATGTTCAAGGAATATTGAATTAGATGGTGAGAAGCGCCGATGCGGCGGCGATCTCGCGTATGCAGCGACGCCACACTTAGCCCGGCAGCACCCAATCATGGTGGCGCAGTGCCGTCTATCGGGACTGCTGTCGCGGCCGGTGATCGACTGTGGGATATATCAGGCGATGCCAACGTCGACCCTTGACTTCCTCCGAGACGTGCGACTGCTTTCGGCGCGAATGCTGTCGATGGCAAAGCTTGACTACATCGCAGAGTCACTCGAGATGCGTGGAGATAGTCATATTCGAGAGCATTCGGCAGCTTACGGTTTGAATCTGGACCGCTGGTCGACACCTGGGGCCTTCGCAGCGAGCGCACCTGCGTTGGTCACCGGGCTTGGAATCATGCTGGCCCTCGATGTCATTGGACGTGAAAGTGTAGAAGATGCCGCGTCGCGGCTTCGCCCGCTCATAGAAAGGGCGAAGGCAACGGGACGAGAGCTCACGCCGACGCTTCTTCGCTGCGGCGGCCCGACTGCAACGATGGACGCCGTTCACATCCGTGCATTCGAGCCTTCGTTCGGGGTGTTGGATAGGATGCGATACGGCACAGCGTCGTGCTTGCCGCGCTATCCGCGCACGTTGACCCCCAACTCGTTGCGGTCAATCCCCACCTTGTTCTGGCGCGAGTGGTCTTTTCGCTTGACCGTCGGACGCGGCACTCTTTCCGTGATCCGCCCAGTGCTCTCGATCATGCTCGTGTGCCACGGACATCAGACAACGGTGCCAAGTGCCGCCCGCAGACTGAGCCTGTCGATGACGGACAGGAGATTCGCCTACATGGTCGCAGAACTGCGCCCTCACCGGTTGTGGCCAAACATCCTCGCCACGATGATGCGGCTGGCCGACTATCTTCGCGAAAACCCGAGTCCGATCGACTACCAACGACGTCGCCTGCTTGATTACCGAGACCTGCTGCCGGCCCAGCAATGGAATGCCATCTACGACAACGCTTATCACGGACCCGCCTGGAGAAACCGGGTCGGCGACATTGCGCGATCATGGCTCTTTGAGCGGATAAGTATGCTGCCCCGAAGCGCTGCCCCATTTAAAACGACAACGCAATACCGCGATGCTGTGCGCGCCGAGATGATCGCTATGTTCACACCCGCCTTGATCGATGCTCTGAACAGTGCCGGTCTGCAATACCTATCGCACAACAACGTGATAGGCGAGCCCCTTACCTGGGCGCCGCCGTTCTCCCTAATTAACGACCTTGAGTTGCCGGGATCGGACCTCAACTCGATTTCTGTCACGCAGGTGCACCAGCTAGCTCAGGATCCCTTAATGACCACGGCTGCAATCGCGCGCAATTTGGCGGTTTCCGCCGACGTCGTGAGGTATCTGCTGGAGCAATTTCCGCTTGTACGACCAGCGACACGCCGGCGGATTCGCAACGACCCCGCCGAGACGCGCCTGACAAAAGCAGACCTCCTTCGCATGTACAGCCGCGAGGGCATGACGCTGACGGCCATCGCGGCCGAGGTCGGCGCCGGGCGAGAGGCGGTCGGCGACCTAGCCCGAAAGTATGGCATCCCAATTCGCCACTACTACAAAATTGATCCGGACATCTTGGACTGGCTGTACGAAGAACACGTCGTCAAGCAGCGCACCCTCACCGCTATAGCTCAAGACATCGGCGTCTCTCTTTCCGCTTTGAGTCGAGCAGCGAGAAAGTACGGCATCCCGGTCTGCCGAGACCCCCGCAAACGGCGCCAGTCTTCTCAGCGTGCATGAGAGACGTTTACCGCTCTGCGTGACCAGCTCCGTGACCACCTACCGCGTCGAGAGCCGGCGAGCGATGGTTGCCTGCACGCTGCCGATCACACGGCGCTGAGTTGCGGCCCAGTCCCCGGGAATTGGTCGAGTCGTCCGATATTGGTGCAACCTGCGCGACGAAAGCACCGTCCGCCGAAGGGCGTCCAGTGACAGGCTGTGCCCGATGTTCCAACAGTTCCGGGAATCCATCGGTGAGAATCCACGCCGGCGCATCGACGTCGTCAGCCATTGCAGGCGCTGGGCGGCGATCTCGGTGTCATCAGCCTGGAGGACGGGCATCGCCATACAAGCGGTAACGGCATCGGCGGCGGCGCTCGAGCACGCCACCCGCGCACCGCCACCCGTGACCAAAGGCCGCGCAAACCCGTTCTTTGCTGCGAGCACGAACTGCTCCCAGAGCAGATCGGAGATCGGGGCGGCCCCATCAAAGGGCTGCGCGTAGCGCAACATCCAACTGCCCAGCGTGTGTAGATCTCCCATGAATATCGTCGATGGCACTGGCGACGACCCGTAGATGCCACCCGACGCATAGCCCGCGCGAAGCACGCGGAGAAGCTCGCATTGGGTCACCACCGCCGGATCTGTCCCTAGGCGTATGGCAGGAGCACCCGACAACGGCTCACGGCACCGTGGTCCCTCGCCGGATCGGGTCACACCCCGGGTGCACGACCCCAGCTTCGGTACCTCGTTGAAGCGAGGCGGTGCCGTGCGCTGCAGACCGCCGCACACGCCGCACGCGTCGGCGAGCAAGCATCCATGCGTCGGGCACACGAATGCCCACCGCAACCGCCACCACACCCGCCATCTGCCACCGCGCTCCTCGAGGCACTTGGGACAGAACCGCGAACCAGTCATGCGCAGTGAGGCTGCAGACGGGCGTTGCCAGCTTGTGTCGTTGATCCACGGTTGCAGAGTCATCGCCTGAAGCAGGCGGGGTTCGACGCCCGTGCAGTAGCTGATGGTGTCCCCCTGCCCCGGTGTCAGCGACACGTTGGCCCGCCCCGCCCAGTGCGAGGCCGTATTGCCCCGCGTTCCCGAAATCTCTACTGCGCGCAGAATTTGACCCCAGGTCGCGTCTGTGCGGCTAGCCAACGCCTCCAGCCACGACTCAAGGCTCTCTTCTGGCAACGGTTTCACCCGGAGCGGCAGAGTCCGCACTGCGCGCCAACGTTCTACGCCGCCGCCGCGAGGGACGACCTCGTGTGGCAGCACCCGGTGACCATCAACCCAGGATGCACTACTAGTAGTGCATCCTGGGTTGTTTCGCTATTGCCGTGCTGCGCGTTTGGGATGTCGGGATTTCGGGCTCCGGCGTCCTAATTGTGCAGAGTCAAGTCTCGCCCCCGCCAATCCGAGCAAACTCGCGTATCGAGGCCAGTGAACGCGTCGCATGCACCGAGATCCGGGGGTCCACGCTCGGTGGGCGGCCTTACTAATAATTTAGACCTACTAGTAGGGCAGACTTTTCCGGGATCTGCAGCGGTACTGGTATGCGTGCCGACGCGCCCCAGTCAAAACGACCCGAAACGGGTCGTTGTGTGGGAGAGACGACGCCGTCAGGTGGGCACTCGAATACAGACCCTGCGCATCGAGCGCGGCTACACCCAAGAGGAGCTTGCGTTGAGGTCCGGTGTTTCGCGCAACGTGTTAATCGACCTCGAGTACGGCCGCCGCGGCATCCTGCACGAAAGACTGTTCGATATCGCGAAGGCCCTCGGCGTGTCCGCTTCGGAGCTGCTCGAGGGCATAAAATGACTGCTGTCGGGGTTATTGACCCACTCGGTCGAGATTTGTTGTCAACAGTGTTTCCTCGAGCTGAGGACTTGCGGGGTCGGAGGGCAGGCGGACGCTCTCTATGTGCTGCACGCGGGTGTACCCCGCAATGTGCTGATCCAGTGTCGAATTCGGCTGGCGTGGCCTGCTTTACGCAGCTTTTTCGGCCTCGCGGAGGCCCTCGATGTGCCGGTCGCTAATTTGCTTGTCGTGCCCGAACCGGCACCAGCGCGTAAGCGACATCCCAAGCCTCCTACGAAATACTGCTGCATTCCGGTTGACGTAGGCGGGTGTCGACTTCTGCGGCCAGATGCGCGATCCGATGCAACGCAAACAAGGTGTTCTGCCCTACTAGTGCTACACTCCCTATTGGACCTGGTCTGCTGACTGACCTGAAGAGTCGGACAACGGGTGAGGATCCGGCCGCGCAAGGGGCGGTTCACCGCCGATCAGACGCCCCGCAGTGCCGCCGGCCAGGTCCACCCGCCACCGCGGCCACCTTGCCGCTCCCGGGCGGGCGCGAGCGTGATGGAGGTTGGGCATGTCACCACATGGTTGGGCGGGAGTGGCTCGACACCGCCAACAACCTCATACCCGACCAGCGAGGCGCGCACCGCAGCGCCATTGCCGACAGCACGTTGGAGGGCTGGAATCCTGATGCGCGATCCGTGAAACGGCTCACCCAATTCAGCAGTGGGGCAACCACCTTCACCGAATACCGGGCGATCGTGTTGCATGGAGCGCGAGTTGGTCTCCCGGCTACCCGCACGGTGATTGATGAAGCAGACATTGAGGCCAAACACTATTCACCATAGGTCGACGTTGAAGGGTTTTCGGTCACGGCGCTCAGAGGGTGATCCCACGGGCGGCGAGCAGTCGCTCTTGCTGCGAATCGATATCGATCACCGGTCAACTCGAAATCAATCTGACGCCATGGCGATCTCATGCCAGCCGCGACGGTATGGATGGCCAACCGGAGATGCATATGGTCGATTTCGCCCATGTCCGAAGTGAGGCCGACTACCGAGAACAGCTCGAGAACGCTCGCGCCGAGGCGCGCCGCCGCTACCGCGACCACCTGGCGGCGGCATTCGAGCTGCACCGCTCCCCGCAACCCGAGACGCTTGCCGACCTCGCGCTCAACGCACTCACGGATTGGCGCTACATCGACAGCGGCGAGCGATGCCGGTGCGGCTGCCACCCGCGGCTACCCGAAAGTGATCTTCACGACTACGGATTTGATTGCGTGTGCACACGAACGTCCGAGGATCGCCGCCGCTCGTGGCAGAAGTGGCGCCAGGGCCTGGCGGCGTTCTGGGAATCGCCAGAGGGCCAACAGATCAAAGCCGACGCGCAAAGCGCCGAAGCCGACCTGCAGGCCTGGCTGGCGGGCCAGCGCGATGTCATCGTGCGTCGACATGGCGGGTGGTTCCCCGAAGAGTGGACCGGAGAAGTCGACGGCCGCAGCTTCTACTTCTGTGAACGCCGCGGCGAGTGGCGCATCGAACTCGACCTGCGGCCAAGCGGTCGCTTCGTCCGTACTCTGGCGGAGGGCGACAGTGATGGTGCGCCCCAATGCTACGAGCGTGAACTGGACGAAGGTGATGTAATCGACTCTGGCACAATCGATGTTGAGGGATACGGCAGCACCCCAGCACAGCGGGCAGACTTCATCATCGACACCATCCGCGTCCATCTCGCCCGCCAAGCATGCACACTGCACCGCGACAACCTGCGCTCGATACAAGCATCGCTGGGCAATGTGCTCAGATGGTGCCCAGCTTGCGGAACCCGCCTATCCACCTCGTGACCGCAGCAACCAACGCACGTATTCAGTGCCAAACCATCACCGGCGAAGCGCTGAGATCGATACGCGGCCGTCGACACGAAATCCCGTTGACGACCCGGCAGGCAGGTGAGAATCTGCTGGCCTGCCCTGTCCCCGAATCACCCCAAACGCGATGAACCGCAACGCTAGCGAATCGAACGATCTGCCTGCCGGGCTCACCGGAAGCGCGGACCTCGTCCGCCGACCCATCTCCGACGTCAACGCCTGGCTGGACAGCCAGCATGGCGATGTGCGATCAGCGCTGCGCGCACTCGGGGAGTTGCTGGTCGGCGTCGCCGAACAAGACAGTGCCGAGAACGCTGAGCGATTCACCGCCCGCTGCCTCGGCGTACCGGACTGCGGGCACCTGCTCGACGAGGAACGCCCCTTGCATCCGGTATCACGGCTGACCACTGCACTGGCGTTGGCGCAATGGATCGAGGAACACAGGCCGGACTGCGAGATCGGTCCAGGCGAATTCACCCACCCCCCAACGTGGACGCAGGCCAAGATCGGCGCCCGACGTTACCGCCATCCACTCTGCCTGCGTGTGCACTTTCCCGCCGGGACGCTGCTCGACGACACCGGATGCATCATCCACATCGAGACCCGTGAGAACGTCATGCGGTCCGCTCACGTGAGTGCCTTCGTGACGCCCGATAAGCAAGCCGATGCTTGCGCGCTATTGGATCGGCTCGCCGAACGCGCCAACGCACTCAACCCGTACCGCGGCCGCGCGGTGCGCGCCACCTACCAACGCGGACTGAGCCTGGACGTCATCGACCTGCCCGCAACCGCGACGCGCGACAACGTCATCGTCGGCGACGAGGTGTGGGCCGAGGTCGATCTTGGTGTCACCGCGGTACGCGACCGCCACAGCGTGCTCAACGGGCACGGCTTGGGGGTCCGCCGCGGGGTTTTGCTGTGCGGACCACCCGGCACCGGCAAGTCAGCGATTAGCGCGGTCGTGGCCAGCGAAGTCGTCGGCGACTTCACCGTCATCTACGTCGAAGCCAAGGCGGGTGCTGAGCTGCTGACCGCCGTCGTCGAGGAGGCGCAGCGCCTCGACGGTCCGGTGCTGCTCGTCCTGGAGGACGTCGACCTTTGGTGTCGGGACCGCTCGACCGGTGACGGGGGGCTGTCGGAACTGTTGCAGGCAATGGACATCGAACCCAACGCCCGCATCCTGACACTGGCGTCCACCAACGATGCCGCCACATTGGATAAGGCGGCGATCCGCACGGGGCGATTCGACTCCATCGTCGAGGTCGGTTATCCAAACAGCACGCAGGCTGCCCGGATCCTCTCGGTGTTGATCAACGAGATCCCTGGCGGTCAGACCATTGACATTGCGACCGTCGTAGCCGCGCTGCCTGAAAATACCAGCGGCAGTGACCTTCGTGAAGTTGTGCGTCGTGCCGTGCTCGCCCCCGGTGACGAGGGAAGCATCAGTACCGCGACGTTGCTATCCGAAGTCGGCACCGGGCGATACCGGGCCCAGTTGCCGGCAGGGATGTACTTGTGACGAGCCACCGCGACAGCTTCCCCGAGCTCAGCTAGAAGAAGGGAGCCCCTTTGGCGAGCTATGCCTCCCGAGCTGCGTCACGCCACCAGAGTCGAAGGGGGACTTGAACTCCGAGCTTCGGTGGCCAAAACCGGGCATTCTTCTCCTGTGGCCGCGAGGCCAACCTTGTCGATCCGGCGCAATTGGTCATTATCGACGCTGAGTCGGGCAGGTCCTCTAATGGGCGCGCATCCAAAACCTCATGGATAACATCCGCGACGGGTGTTGCTGGCTAGCGTCGGCATCGGCATATCTACCGATCGAGCATCGCGAGAAGGTGGTGATCGCCAGGCCGCCGACGCTGGAAGGCGCGAGCGGTGACGCATGACGAGGCGGGCTGGACCCTCTAACATGCGATTTTATATAACCCACATGGTACATTGTGAGTTATGAAAACTTCGGCGTTGTTGCCGATCCTACGGTCGCAGCTCCAGGGCGGGCTTCTCGCGCAGTTGTATCTGCGCCCGGATCGCGAATACAGCCTCACGGAGATCGCCAAGTACCTTGGGGCGAGCATCACCGCGGTGCACCACGAGGTTGGGCGCTTGGTTGCCGCCGGACTTGTCGACGAGCGGCGGTACGGCAACATGCGACTGATTAGAGCCGGAGAGAGCCGGCTGGCTCGGCCGTTGACCGAGCTACTGGCCTTGACTTACGGGCCGATTGCGGTGCTCCCAGACGAACTCGCCGCGGTCCAGGGGATACGCCAGGCATACCTTTTTGGTTCTTGGGCGCGGCGCTACGGCGGTGAGCCCGGACCGCCACCCGGCGACGTCGACGTCCTCGTCGTCGGAAGCACAGACCTCGACGACCTCGATGAGGCGGCCCGTCGGGTGGAGAAAATCCTGCAGCTTCCCGTGCACATCATCCGAATTCTGCCTGAGCGGTGGGACAGCCAGGCGCCCGATGACGCGTTCCTGGCCGATGTCCGCAGCAAACCGCGCGTGCTTATTGCATTGGGGAACAACGAATGAGGTGGAATCAGGGACGCGAGACGGTCGACGCATTGATCGCGGATAAGCAGATCGAACAGGTGCAACCGGATCGGGCCGCTGCCGATCGGATGCTAGGTGAAGCTCGTGCGCACCTGGAATCGGCAGCGCAGATCGCAGACTTCGATGCCACTGGTGCGTACGCGTTGGTGTACGACGCCGCGCGGAAAGCGTTGGCAGCGGTATTAGAAAACCAGGGATTGCGGGCCGGTTCGAACGATCTCAGCGCCAAGGCCTTTCGGCAACGACTTGGGGACCTTGGGGCGACCTATCAGCGGCATGGGATTGGACTCAAGCAACTCGCTGGTGTACAGAAAGCTGCACAACGTATTCCATGTCGACCAACAGCGCCGGATCGAGGAGGCCTCGTGGTTATCGGCGTAGGCGGCAAACGCTGTTCGCATCGCGTCCTTCGTGATAGCGCCAGCCGGTAGCTCGCTGATCAGGGTGCGGTCGCCAGCCAAGAGCTCAGCGATCGCGGCGAAGTCTTGCCGGTATGCCTTGGCTGTGTGTCGGGAGGGCTTGCGTACCGCGCGATCAGCCAGAAAGGCCGAGAACCACTGCGGGTAGCCCGGTTCTACGGTCAAGCCTGTACTAGACGTAGGAGAGGTCTTCGCCACAATCGCAATGTTCGCACTTTTTGGTGGATAAGCAGTTGTCCACGAAATATCCCGCGTGCCGCGCGACGCCAGCAGGGGAGTGCGCGGAGATCCTGGAGGTCAACGGTTATGCACGATCGCACGATGTTCCGACCGCAGTGAACGTACGCGTCTCCTTGGTGCATACGCCTAATAGCTATAGGCCGCGTGCATGAGGTACACCGGTGGACTTTGTGCGCGCACGGGGCGGGCATCGTCGGAGTTAGTCAGAGCGGTATTGCGTGTAGAGCGCGGGTGTCAGGTTTTCGCTGCTGGTGAGACGTAGTTGTCCTGGGCGCGTTCGCTGTTCATAGGCAGAGATGACGAGGCCGATGCCGCCGGTGGCCGGAATAAGGATTCCCTGCATGTGCAGGAACCAAGCGGCGTGTCCGACTGCTTGGCAAGCGGACCAATCGTCGCCGTAGGCGTCGTCGTCATCGAGACCGACCCCGTCTCGAGATTCGGGTGTACGCAAGTCGAGAACGTTGAGTTCTTCGATCTGGATATGGTGCAAGCGGTAGGCCGCCTCCAGCATCTTGGTTGCGGTGGTGGCAGCTGCGTTGGCGGCGCGTTCGACTTCGACCATGCAGGCCTTGGCGGAGTCGGCGAGATAGATGGCAGGAAAAAGCAGTGGGGGGTTCCATCGGCCACCGAACCGTCGTGCGCCTTCGCCGGAGAGCGCGTCGCGATGAGCTGTCGTGTATCGGTAGCACGTGCCGGACCACGGAGTGGTGCCGCGTGCGTCGATGCGCTGGACGAGCCCCTCATCGAGGGCATCGCTCACACGAACACTCCCTCGGCCATGGCGTCGATGAGGGCCAGCACTCGTTGGTATTCGCCATCTCGGACGAGGTCGGCCGGCTTGCGGTGCTCTAGCAATCGGTTGGGCGAGAACATCCACATGTTCGCCTGGTCGCGAGGGAGGACTTCAGCCAGGGCGTCGGCGACGTAAGCCAGCTCGATCAGACGTTGCTTGTTTAGTCGTTGTGGAACTACTTGGCCTGACGTCCACCGCGCCACAGAGCGCGGGGAGGCCTCGACGATGTCACCAACTTCTTCGTAGGTCAGTCCCAGACGCTCGATCGCGCTCGACACGGTCGAGGCGAGCGCATTCAATCCCATAGTCGGCTTGTCTTCTTTCTGTCATCCATTCTGTCCTATAGTATGACATGAAACAGCGCCTCGACGCGAGAGGGACTTCGACAACGATGGGCATCCATTCCGACTCGGTCCCGGTGATCACAAACCGGTCGAGGACTTCTTGTCGCGGGAGCACGCGGGCACATCGGCCATTACCCTGGACACTAAGGCCGCCCGTCACCAGCATCATGCCGCCGCAGCTGCCGTCGATGTGGGCCTACACGTGTACTGGGAGCCGGGTGTCGAGCGGCTCGCGGCGCCCGGCTTCGGCCTCGAGAAGTTCCCCTTGTGGACTGGGCAGCCATACGACACCGAGGCACTGTCCAGGGATTCGGGTGCGACCGCGCGTGCAGCGCTCGTTGACCTCACCGTCGAGAACCACCCAAGCCCGGTTACCCACGTTACTGCTCCGCACTTCTACGTCACCGATGATCGGACCGCACATCTGAACGTCGACCTCGCCGAGCGCACGCGACTGCTGGTCGGCAACGACCGCCCGACGCGTGCCGTACTCACGCTATCGACCACCGCCTTCGGGCGCTTGGAGATGAACCTAGCGTCCGAGTACGCCGGCGCCGGTATCACCACCATCGAGGTGCGCTTTTCTCCGCTCGGCGGCGACGATGAGGGCATCCGCAAGATCCGCCGGGTCTTCACCATCCTCGACGAATTCCGTGAGTACGGCATGAACGTCACGCTCGGGCTGTCGGGAAACATCGGTCGAGCGGCTCTTGCGCTGGGCCATGCGGACGCGTATTCGGTTGGGTCGGCATCATGGAGAAGGTCAACCATGCCCAGACCGTCGCGCAGTACCGACAGGCTCCCGATCCGGACAAACAATGGGGTGACGGCTTGCGAATGACGCGATCGGCGAGGAATTCCAAAAACCATGGTGGGTAACTGGATTCCCCATTGTTGTGGCCGGGACGCGGCGTGTCATGAACCAATCGTCGCACGATATGATTGATAACGGCAACAATCCATGAACCTGAGCGCTGACCCGCTCTCGGACAACGTGTTTCAATAACCATGACGCAGTGCGAAGTAACGTCGACCAGCTTCTGCGCTGAAGTGTCCGCCCCTCTAGTCGCTGTCACGTGACGTAATGGTGTTCATGCTGACGGCGGCGCCGAGCGATGACCAGAGCTTGCTAAAGCCACCCAAATGCAGCGCCTGAAGAAATGACTCTCAATGATTAAGTCAAGCCGCCGCGGTCGCTGTGGTCGGCTTTTCGGGGGTGAACTCGCGGCCGTCGCGCAGCAGCGCCCAGAGCACATCGACCAGACGGCGAGCGAGCGCGAGGAGCGCTTGGGTATGGATGAGTCGTTCTTCGCGTTTGCGATCGTAAAAGCAACGCGAGGGTCCGTCGACGCGAAGGCTGGACAGCGCGGCCAGGTAGAACACTCGCCGCCTGATCCGTGCATCTCCCTATCGTTGCCGTGTAGGAGTTTTCAGATAGCCTGCGCAGGTATGGCGTACATGTGGGTTGGGTATGCTGTAGATTGGCAACGCACGACGGCGGTGGGGCTCGCCATAATTGCGCGTCGAGTATTGGCGGCCAACGGTCCCTGCGGAACACATCAGTTTGGCCCGTTATTTGCGCGGCCGAATGTGACGCGGAGGAACACACATGGCCGTCCAATTTTTGTCGATATCTGCAGTCGAAATCCTGGATTCCCGTGGCCGACCAACTCTTTCGGTGTCGGCTACGCTCGCCGATGGCCACCAGGTGTATTCGGGTGTCCCGTCTGGGGCCTCGACCGGCAGTCGGGAAGCCGTCGAATTGCGCGATCATGACGAGCGTTACGACGGTCTGGGGGTGCGCCAAGCGGTGGCTAATGTCAACGGGCCGATCGCAGGATTGCTGACCAGTCGGCCGTTTACCGCTCTGGAGCAAATTGACCAGGCGCTGCAAGCGCTGGATGGTACACCCAATAAATCCCGATTGGGGGCCAATGCAATTGTCGGCGTCTCGATGGCGGCCGCTCGGGCATTCGCGCTGGAGGCTGCACAACCGTTGTGGCAGTGGCTGACTCCTGCCGCCGCGCATCCCCGGCTGCCGGTCCCGCATTTCAACGTCATCAATGGCGGCGCTCATGCAGCCAATGAGCTCGACTTTCAAGAATTCATGGTCGCACCGATTGGCGCGCCGTCATTTTCGGAAGCGCTGCGCGCGGGTGCTGAAGTGTATCGCCAGCTGCGTTCGACGTTGACCGATCGCGGCTTGACGACCGGACTGGGGGACGAAGGCGGTTTTGCCCCCGAAATCAGTTGTCCTGAAGATGTTTTAATGTTGCTGTCCCAGGCGATTGGCGACGCCGGTTATGTCGCAGGGCGGGATGGCGTCGCGATCGCGCTGGATCCGGCCGCGAACGGCTTTTACCGTGACCGTCGCTATCAGATCGACGGCGAGTCGTTGACCAGCGAGGATCTGATCGATCGCTACACCGCCATGGTCGATCGTTACCCGATCTGGAGTATTGAGGATGGAATGGACGAACACGACGTGCAAGGCTGGCGGAAGTTGACGAACGCGCTGCGGAGCAGAGTGCAGCTGGTTGGCGACGACAATTTGGTGACCAATCCGGATTTGATCGCTTTCGCCGTGCGTGCGGGTATCGGCAACGCTGCGCTGATCAAGGTCAACCAGATTGGAACGGTGTCGGAAACCCTTGAAGCGCTTGCCCTGTGTCGGCAGGCCGGTTACGGCGCGATGGTCTCGCACCGTTCGGGAGAAACCGGTGATTCGTTCATCGCCGACCTTGCGGTGGCATCGGGGTGCGGTCAGCTCAAATCGGGCGCTCCTGCTCGGGGTGAACGCGTCTCGAAATACAACCGGCTTCTGATAATCGAGTCGGCCGCCCCGGAGTTGCCATTCGGGTTGACCCCGGTTCATGTCTGACTCTCGGATTTGAGTGCACACCCATCATGATGTCGCGATCACAACGGCGAGAACGGCTAGCACCGCGAGGAGCATGTACGCCATGTAGGCATCCAGGCGACCGGACTGCAATTTTTTGGCGGTGTGTGACACCACGAGCACACCGCGGGTCAGCGGCCGGTAGAAGAAGCGCTCGACGACGTCGACGACGTCGATGCGGTAGGTGTAGCGGTGCGGTGAATCGTGGTGATTGTTGGGTTCGTCTTCGGTCTCCTCGAGGGCGGTTCGGGTCAGCAGGACCGTAGCGAGCACGTTGCGCACCGGGTTGGCGTAACCGGAGGACGTGTAGCCGACACCACGGTCGACTCCCGGTGATGCCGAGGACCACGGTGTGACGGCGCGAGCCCGAAATGGATTGCGGCCGGCGAATACTGCGGTGCAGCCGGCGATGAATAGGGCCATCGCGGGCAGCACGATCCATAGCCACGAGGGCGACAAGGCGGAGAACTTCGCGAAAACGGGCTGCAATACCCAGGGGTCGGCGTTGGCGGCGGCGGCCTGATCACCCACGATGGGCCGCAGGCCGCGTGCGATTAAGCCCACCTGCAGCGGAGCCACGGCCGCGACACCCAGGCAGCCGATGACGAGAACGGCTATACCGAATCGGTAGGTCCACTGGCGATCGACACGGGCGGCTGTCGGAATCAATGGCGGCTCATCGATGCGGGCCGGACCAAATGCGGTGAGCGCAACGACCCGCACGAAGGTCACCCCGGCGATACCGATGGTCAGCGCGATCAACGCCCCGGTGGCGGCGGTGGACAGTTGCATTGCCAGACTGCTGACTCTGAACTGCTGCATCAGTGACTCGAGGGTGAACCATTCTGAGGCGAAGCCTGCGGTCAGCGGTAACCCGGCTAATGTCAGCGACCCGATCACCAGACCCGTGCCTGCCCAGGGCAGCCGGCGTACGATCCCGCCCAGTCGGTCGAGCTCGGTGGTGGCGGTGGCGTGCTCGATTGTCGATGCGGACACGAACATCAGCGACTTGCCTAAGGCATGGGCCATCACCTGGGCGGTGCCGGCGATGAGTCCGGTTGCCACTAGCTTGGGTTCACTAGCAGCAGCACCCACCAGCGCCACGCCGAACCCGGCGGTGATCATGCCGGCGTTTTCCACACTGGACCACGAGATCAGGGTGGCCAGGTCGGGATTGACCGCGGCGTGGGCGATGCCCAGAATCGCGGTCACGCCGCCGAGGACGAGGACCACGCAGACCAGCCAAACCGGGGGGGCACCAAAGACGTTGAGGGTGCGCCACATCCCGTAGAAGCCGACATTGACGGCAGCACCGGCGATCACAGCACGGGCCGGTCCAGGCGCAGCGAAATATCCCCGCGGCATCCAGATGTGGGCGGGTACTAGGCCGACTTTGATGCCGAATCCCAAGAGCAACAGTGCATAGGAGGCTTGGCCCGCGGCACTGTGTGGGTCGATTGTGGCGGCGGTGAAGGCGAAGGTGTGGGTGTGCGCAGCCAGTAGTAAAGCGCCCATCAACAGCGCCGCGCCGCTGGCCTTGCCGAATACCACGGTGATAACGGAGCCGCGTGCTCTGCCCGGCAGGTCGCGGTCGTATCCCGATACCAGGTAGAACGCGACGGTCAGGAGCTCCCAGCCGAAGAGCAGAACAAACAGGTTGTCGGCGGCGAGAATGATCGCGACCGCGGTCAACGTCACGGCAATCGTGGCCGGTAGGCGCGGACGGGGTTGGTTAGCGGATGCGGCCGCGGCGATCAGGGCCGGCACGGCGACCCCGAATGACACGATGAGGAACAGCCCTGATAACGCGTCGAGGCGCAGTGCAGCCGGGCCCAGGCCCGCCAATCCGCCGAGGCTGACTCGTTGCGGATGACCGGCCACCGCTTCAGCGCCGGCGGCGAGCAGGATCGCGGCGCCGGCCGTGTTCGCGGTCCAGGCCGTCGCGGCTAGACGCCTTTGTGCGCCGTGGCCGCGGCGGCGTCCTGTGCATGCGCTGATCAACGCCGCCGTAGCCAGTAGGGCCAGTCCCGCGATCAGCATGGCGTGCTCCTGGCTGCGGGCAGCGTGACGCGGCCCAGTGCCAGCAGGATGCCGTGCAGGATGCTGAACGGAGAGGCGGGTGCGCCGGGGATCCATACGTCGACGGGCACTATGTTGGAGATCCCGACGCCGCCGGTGTAGCCGCGGCCGATCAATCCTCCACTGAGGGCATCGGTGCCGATGGCAATCACGACTGTGGGGGCCGGCATGGCTTCGAGCGTGCGTCGCAGCGGTTCAACCATTGCCGCGGCGCCTATTCCGGTGACCAACAAGATGTCGGCGTGGCGAGGGCTGGCGGTGAAGAAGATCCCTAACCGGTGTAGGTCATAGACCGGGTTGGTCAGGGCCTGAATTTCCCATTCGTCGCTGCCGTCGGATCCGGTGTCGATGTGGCGAAGATGCACCGAGCGGCGTAGCCGGCGCACGCGCTTGGCCAGAGCCGATCGCAGCTCGACGAGCGCCTCGTCGCTGTCGGTAACGTTTCCGACGACGAGTGTGTCGCGGGATAATCGTGCTGTGGCAGCCCCGCCCGCCCAGGTAAACCACTGGGGGGCGAGTTCCACGCAGCGTCCGCACATGATGCAGCGTCCGCGGTCCAGCTGTGGTTGCGGCTGAACCGATATGGCCGCGGTGGGGCAGGCTTCGGCAGCGGCGGCTGCCGGGGAGGTAGTACGCGTGGGCGGGTTTGCGATAACGCGTACTGCTGCGGGGAATTGGTCGAAGTAGTCGTCGGCGTGTTTGGGCCAGCCGCTGGTGATGATGCCATCGCGCAGCCCTCGGAATATCCATGGCATCTACATCGCCACCCCGGCGTAGCACAAGCCGAAGCTGGCTTCGATGAACGGGAAGTCGGTAAAGATGTCGCCGCCGAAAACGTCGTGGAAAAGCAGCATGTTATGGAGGGAGGCTGAGCGGGCAAAGCACCGGTGGATCGCGCGGTCGCGGACCTCTAGGCCGTAGAGCACCTCGCCTTGGGCCGCTTCGGCCCACCCCAGTGTGAAACCGTCGACGATCTCAACCGGCACCAGGATCGCGGTGTCGGTATCGGCGATCGCGGAGAGCCGATCGCAGGCGCGGCGGATCAGTTCGGCGGAGATATCGATTTCACCCCACCGGACTCGTAGCCGAGCCAGCGCGTCGCCGTGATCATCGACTACGGCTCCGTCGATAACAGGGAGTTCTGTGTAGCCGTCGTAGGCGCGTTTGCGTGCATCGTCGTCAACGCCGGACGCGCGGCCCACTGGGCCCAGCGCGCCATGTGAGGTTGCCAACGAGAGGTCCAGATGCCCGGTTCCGCGCAGCCGGTCGAGAAATGAAGCGTCCACCATCAGTGCGTCGCGGTCGCGACGGATTCTGCGCACGATCACCGCCAGGCGGGCGGAGATTTCGGCCGGTTCCAACCGCGGTGGGTTGTTGATCCCGCCGGTCCGCACAACCGAGCGGCCAAACCGGTTGCCGCACAGGGCAGAAACCAATCGCATAATGCTTTCTTTGTGCCACCCGAAGCGCGCCAACGGTATTGCGATTCCCGCGGCGTCGCACAGCCGCGTTACGACGTCGAGGTGGTTGGCGATGCGTTCGAGCTCGGCGAAGATCACTCGAACCAGTCGCGCCCGGCGCGGCGGGGTCGCGCCGGTGAGGGCTTCTGCGGCATGGGCGAAGGCCAACGCGTGGGCCACTGAGGAGATTCCTTCTACCCGTTCAGCGACCAGAACCCCGTTGGCAACCGGCAGTGCTTCGAATCGTTTCGCGATTCCGCGGTGCTTGTAGTGGGGACGGATGTTGAGGTGGGGGATGTCCTCGCCGGGGGTTTCGATGAGAAATTCGATGGATTCAAAGACTCCCGATCGCACTGGGCCCAGCGGCAACGTGAAGACACCGCCCCCGGCGACATCTACGGGTCCGCGCGGTTCGGTGGCGCTGGAATGGATCTGCTGATCCAGCGTGGCGTGGTTGATATAGCCGGGCCGCGGTGAGGGTTGGCCGGGTTCGCGAGCTAGCAGCAGCGGGTCGAGCCTGGGGTGCCCGAGGGGCACGACGCCGGAGAGGTCGTGTAGGGCTCGTTCGTACCAAAACGCTGCCGGCACATCGGGTGTCAGCGCCGGGTAGGTCATCGCGCCCTCGGCGTCGGGGGTCAGTCGGGTGCGAAGGCAGCTCACGCGGGCACCGCCGACCAGTAGTGCGTGCAATTGTTCGGTCTGCATATCGTGGGAGGCGTACACCCCGGCAAAGCGGTAGCCGTTGGTGACGTGTTCGACGACGTCGGCCCGCCAGCGTTCCAGCGGCAGGTCGACGGCGTCGGTCGTCGTCGCCGAGGTCATCGGCCACCGGCCGCGAGTTCGCTGGCGCCATGGTTGAGCAGGTCGACCAAGTCTGCCGGGGGCGCAAGTCCGAGTACCAGCAGCACGAGGACTCCTGCCACAACGGGGGTGACCATCCATCGGCTGGGTTCACCGGGAATCCGGGGGTCGGCAGCGGTCGGTTCGATGGGGCGAGGGCGGAACAGGATTCGGGTCGTTGCCAGGGTCAACCCGAGAAATGCCAGGGTGACCAGACAGACGAGTGCGGCCGCGGCGGCGTTGCGGGGGTGGGCGAATCCCCCGGAGACGATCTGGAATTCGCTGCGAAACAAGCCGAAGGGCGGCATCGCCGATAACGCCAGGACAGCGATCAAAAACAGCGGACCCGACCACGGTAAGACGGCGATGCCGTCGGCCATGCGGGCTAGTTCCTTGGTGCCGAATTTGCGCACCAGCACTCCTGCACCCATGAACGCGTTGCCCTTAGCCGCGGCGTGGGCCAGCACGTGCAACAGCACACCGGACAGAGCAATCGGCGCGCCGAAGCTCACCCCGATCGCTAGGATGCCCATGTGCTCGACACTCGAATAGGCAAGCAGCCGTTTAATATCGCGCTGCTCGAGCAGATACAGCGCAGCTAGAAGCAGCGAGAGCACCCCGAAGACCAGCAACACCATTTGCGGAAAGCGGGCCCCTAGTGCGGCCACCGTGATCTGGTAATAGCGCAGGATGGCATAAAAGCTCACGGCCAGAAGCGATCCCGACAACAGCGCTGAGACCGGTGTAGGGGCCTCTGCGTGCGCATCCGGCAGCCACGTATGTACGGGGAAGAATCCCACTTTGGTGCCATAGCCCACCACCGCAAGGACGAACGCCAACCGCACTGGCGTGTGGGGAGATTGGCCGGCCGCGGCGATCAGTGGGTCGAAGGCTAAGTCATAGGACTGCCCCAATACCTGCGCGCCTGCGTAGTACATGAAGATTGTCGCTAGCAGGCCGATACCGAGTCCCGAGGAGGCGATCAGCACGTACTTCCAGGCGGCCTCCGTGGCCCCTTCGGTATCGTCCAATGCCACTAAAAGCGCCGAAATCACCGTGGTGATCTCGATGGCGATCCATAACAGCGCGAGTCCATTGACCAGCGGTGCGCAGATCATCGACCACGCGAAGGCGTTGAGGCCCATATAGAAGCGGGCGCTATGGCGGGCGAACCGGGCCTGCTGCTCGGCTGTTTGTGTGCGCACCACGCGTTCTTCGTCGGCGAGGTAGCCGATCGAATAGATCCCGACGGTGGCGTACAGGAAGCAGGTGGCGAGGAGAAAGATCAGGGACAGCGAGTCGGCCCTGAGGTAGTGCAGTGCCGTGATGGTGTGGCCGATCCCGGGCGGCACCAGTGCGATGGCCAGAATGAAGGTGGCAACGCCGGTTATGGCTGTCAGGGTGGCGGCGAGGCGATGCGGTGCGCGCAGGCACAACAGGGTCGTGATCAGCGGCAAGATGACCAGTAGCACAACGAGTATCGACATGGGCTATCCCCGCAGCCGGTCGAGTGTCTGGGTGGACAGCGACTGGGTGCGCCGGTGATGGGTCCGCATTAAGACCCCGAAAACCACCACGGCGACAAGTAAATCGAACAAGAAGGCAACTTCGAGGATGAGCGGCATCCCGGCAGCGACTACGAGACTGGCCAACGAGACCCCGTTTTCCAGTGAGAAGAAGCCGATCGCCTGGCTGACGACGTCACGTCGGACGATCATCAAGATGAAGGCAACTAAGATCACGGCCACCGACAGGCTGAGCGCGGCTGTGGGGAGCACGGGGGAATGGATGCCCAGCACGCCGACGGCGAAAAATCCGAACGCCGCCACAGCGATGGAGATCAGGACCTCGTTAGCGACTCCGAGCGCGCCGCTGCCGGCGATTTCTTGGTTGGCCTCTCGCAGCAGGCCTACCACCAGCAGCGGTACCACGATGACTTTCAGCAGTAGCGAAAGCCCGGCCAGCGCATACAGTTCGGGGACATCGCGGCCAAACGCGACGACGGCGGCCAAGACGCTGACGGCCAGTGACTGCCCGGCATACAGGCGCACTTGGCTCCGCAGTAGTGCGGCACGCAGCATTCCGAACTCCAGCAGCAAGACGATCAGGGCCACGGTGTTCGCGAGGCCTTCATATACGGTCGGAACGGACTCCGTTGCCGCGAGCACGGACATCAGCCGCCTCCCAAGTAAAGGGTGAATACCGCCAGGATCGCCAACAGCAAGGCAGCCGAAACGAATTCGGTGATTTTAAACAGCCGCAGCTTGGCATAGCTGTTATCGATCACTGCGACAAGGCAGCCCAACACTGCGGCCTTGGCTAACAATGCAAGGATCGCCAATCCGACTGCAGCTGGGCTGGTGGTGGAGGCCATCCCCCAGGGGGCGACGAACACATTGATCAAGATCACATACAGGACGAATTGCTTGGCTGCGGCACCCCAATGGAGCAAGGCTAGATCCGGCCCGGAATGCTCGAACGAGCGTCCCGTCTCGATCATTCCGAATTCTGTTGTGCCGGTGTTTGTTTCGACAGGGATCCGTGCCGTCTCATACAGGATCACCATGAACAGCGCAGCTGAGGCCAACAAGTGTGCGGGACGTACGATCTGGTCTGGGCCACTGCGCACGGTGGCTCCCAGGACGTAGGGAAGGTCGGTCGTGGTGATCAGCGCCACCGTGATCACTACAAGCAGCACCACTGGTTCGGTAATGGCCGCAAAGGTTTTGGCGCGACTGGACGCCAGCTGCGCGTAGGCATCGCCGGTTTCGGCGGCGGCGACGGCGACCAGGAAGCTGGCGAATGCCAGGATCAGCCCCCCGCCTTGGATATCACCCATGTAGCCTAGCGGCAACGCGTAGCTGGTGAGTACGGGGATGAGCATGGGAACGGTGAGGTAGCAGGCGAACGATGTCAGTGGCGCCAGCCGGAAAAACGGGCCTGCGCCATGTGGAGCCAGCGTCTCTTTCCCGAAGAGTTTGCGCAGGTCGAAATATGGCTGCAGGATTCGGGGTCCGCGGCGGCCCTGCAGACGCGCTTCGAACCAAGCGATGAAGCCGCTAATGGCCGGTGCGCCGCCGGCGACAGTGAGGACCTGTAACCCTTGGATGACCGGTAGCGGCAGGCTGGTCATGAGGTAGTCGGTCCTGCCCGCCACAGATCGCCCAAGTCGCGAGCGTGCCTAGCGTCCGCCGGTGGGAGGTCCCGCACCAAGTCGGCAACGGGCGAGCACAGCGTTGCGTCTTTGAGGTCTGTCCACGACACCCATGTCGACGTTCGCCTCGGCTCACTCGCCGTTGGAGCGGCGTCATCGGACTTGCCTGTAGGCAAGCCCAATTCAACGACGCGTCGGCGGCTGTGCGGATCGTTGACTTGCAGAACCAGCGCACCGCCAACGTGTTCAGTATCCAGGCCGCCCTGTTCGTGGGCTTCTCGCCGCACCCATGAGCCCATGCTCTCGTGCATCCGGGGACGTCCGCTTGACAGCACCCAGTCGCCCTCGTCGCGTTGCAACAGCAGCATCGCATCATTGCCGACGATTGCCATAGCGCAACGCGATTCGACAAGGGATTCATCGGCTGGTTTCATCGCGGCGCCCGACATATCGGGCTGGCGCGGCTAAGGACACAAGTCACCTGCGACTCCTAGGGTGTTCGCAGGTGCCATCAGCCTTGCGGCGGTTTGAAAGCTTCGCTTTCTGGCGGACTCCATCGCCGTTGTCAGTTAACCAATGGCGATTCGGTTGGTCAAGTCGGAACGGGCTGGTCGGGTGCCGGCTGTGGTGCTGAGGCGGTGAGTGCCCAGCTGCGCTAGGTTGACCACCACCATGTTGTTGTCGATGGGATCACCGTTTTTGCTCAGGCCATCAACGACAGTGCGGTATCCGTCGCCCTGCAGCACCGCTTGGTAGCGGCGGTGAAAGTGGCCGTGCCACAGCCGGGCCGGTCGAACTACGTCGACAACGGAGCGCAGCCGCACTCGGTAGAGCTCGGAGCGTCGTAGCTCCTGTGCCGGAAATCCGAACCGGTCGTGCGCTGCGCCTGGAACCGTGATTCCCGCCGGACAGTCGTGGCAGAACATCACATCGACAGGCCCAGGGGCCCCGGCATCACGAGCTTGCGCAGCTGTGATGCATTCCTGTGCCCACCATGATTGTCCGGGCTTGCGCAGAAAGCGGTCGATGGAATACGCGCCCCCCAGCGCTAGACATCTGGTCCCGGCCCATTGCCAGCGATATCCTCGCGGCAAGTGAACGATGCGCTCGCGTAGCTGACGCAGGCCGTCAGCATCGACGGGCCAGCTGTGCAACCGGTCGAAGTTCTCGTGATTGCCGTCGACGAACCCCAAAACGACGCCGCAGCGATCCAGCGCGCGGTCAACTGAATCCAGGAAATCGTCGGAGAAGTTGTAGCCGAAGTCCCCGAGGTGAAGCAACACCGTGGCTTCGCGCTTAGCAGCGTGCTCGATGGCTCTCACTGCATACCCGGTATCGGCATGCCAGTCACCCGCGATCGCGATTCGCGCCGGCGGGGACAAGATCGAATGTGAGAGCACCTGCCCTGGGTCCGGCATTGGCGCGGGTAGTGATGACCGGTTCATGATCGGCTCCTGGGTCCATTGGCGCCGCGCGGCGTGTCTTGTCTCAACGCGCCGCGCGAACGGCACTGCTCAATTCCCAGGGACCGTTGGCGACCGCCAGGCTCTCCTCGCGCCCAGATGCGGTGGCGAATTGGCGGGCCCCACCGCCTGTTCTGTCGAGGCTACGCGCCTATTTCGAGCCAGGTCAATGACATTGGCGCTGGCGTCTTCTGGGTCTAAGCGGCTAGCCTGATCGTTAGGCGATGGATCTCCGCCCGGGTAGTGCCCAAACCGCCAATTCGGCTGATGGCTCCTGTTTGATCTTGGGCGTGCAAACGGGCGAGGAGTCCGCGCTATGACACTGGTCGTCGGATATGACCGCCACCGCGCGAGCCGGGCCGCAGTGCTCTTCGCCAGTGAATTAGCCGGTGCTCTGAAAGTGCCTGTTCACGTTGTCCATGTGGTGGACATATCCGACGGCGCCATCTCCGGTTCATCGGGCGATTCGGCCAACGCCGTCAAACGAAAGCTCGACGCCGAACGTCAGCATGTCGGCGAAGCGCTCGACGCGGCCGGCGTGCAGTGGGACTATCACCTTCTCAACGGCGATCCCGTTAAGGCGCTTCTCAAGACCGCCGATGATTGCGCCGCGACCTTAATCGTGGTGGGCCGCTCGCAGCACAGAATCGCCCCCACCCTGAGCCACCTTCTGACCGGCGCCGTGATACGAAACCTCTTACGTCACAGCACCCGCCCGGTTGCCGTGGTTCCCGAGTTCGCAGAAAGCCGGTAAGTACAGCGCGTCTGCCCCGCGTCTATGTGGCCCCGGCACACCGCGCTGAGCGCGAAGGTCATCTGTGCGGCTCCAGGGGCGGGCCGGCGCACCGGCATGACGCTGCCCCCAGCAGCGGTCTGCGGCCCTTGGCACGAGCCGCTTACCTCGCGCAGGCAATCGGCACCCGGCGAGCCTCGACGCACACGACTATGGGCCCATGATCGACTTTCGGCCAGACAACGCCTGAACGCTATTACGGCAGTGTCGATTCCGCACCTGACGTTGAATCCGGGGCGCTACTCACCAACCGAGCGCGGCGGCGGGGTTTCTTAAGCGTGTGACAGGACTCGGAACGGAACCTGCTATGCTGGGCTGCCACGACCAATGCTTCGGCATCGCTCTACGGGTACAGCGAATCCCTTGCTGGGCCACATAAGTCAGCGAACGGCGTGCTGGACCCGACTCAGTCTGGCCGAGGGGCCACGGTAGGCGGATGGCTATGGACGTGGCGGAGCGACTCGGGTCTGGACGAACTGTGTGGTTGAGGTACGCCATCAGGACATCATCGGCGCGATGGTACCGCAGTGAATCCACCCACAAACGGTGAACCGGTGTCCGGACATGGCCGAGCTTACCTCTCACAGTTGCCACATACCCGCCCACGTCACCCTGGGCAAGCAGAGCCAGCACCGCTTCGACATCGCTGCATTCCAGGTCGGCCAGCTCTGCCCAATACGCCGCGAAGACGCCGTTATTCGCTACCGCCGGGCGGTAGCCAGAACGTGATGTCAAATCGCACGGGGTTCTCGATGGGGCGCCGCGGCGAGTTCATCGCAATTCCATTGCGGTTGGCCTGGTCATATGATCCTCTTTGGTACTGCGCAGGAGCTATTGGCGACGTCCGCAGTGTCGGCAAGCCCCACTGCCTTCTCTCACCTTGGCGCGCTGTGGCCGGGTCCGCCGCTGGATCTGAGCACACGGGTTGTGCTTGAGGCCTCTCCTGCCATTGACATCGCAGGTGATGAGGCTCGCCTTGAGTGCCGCACCAGCTAGCGGTTTCCGCCCGTCGGGTAAGGCGGGTTACACGGCCCTCAGATGACGCACAATCGCGGGGTACTATTGTCGATATAGGCGATGAAGCTCGCCTCAACCGCCGCACCGGCTGATGGCTTCTACCGAGGAGAACAACTCGCGGTAGAAGGAGGGTGAGCGGGAGATGGCGGCTCTTGCGAGCATCCTTGATCCAGCAGCCGGCACTGGAACGGTGGCCAACGGCGCACCGGAGTGTTGCGGCGATCTGCACCTGGATCAGATCATCACCGCGGTGACGGCATCCTGTGAGGGCAATGACATCGCCAGTATTTTCCATGTGCCCCTGCATGATCTGCGCGCCGTGCGATACCGGCAGCAAGTCTTTCGCGACCTCGACGACGAGCAGGCACGGTCAGCGATCCAAAGGTTCGTTGACGGTATGCGTGCCATGCGGGGTCAACTAAGCGTGGCCCGAAATGCCTGGCATCGCTTACAGCGACAGGGCTGGCTGCTCGCTGCGATCGAAATCTATTGCCGTGCAATGAAACGCCTACGCGACGATCTCGTCCGCGTCCAGGCACATTCTGCGGGCCTGCGTAACTTCAGCGAACACGTCACAAGTTATGTGGACGGCGAGGTTTTCACCACGCTGGCAGCGGAGACCCAGACGATGCGAGATCAGCTGCACAAGCTGCGCTACATGGTGCACATCGAGGGCTTGCAGGTCCATGTCGAAACCTACGATGAACAAACCGATTACAGTGCAGCCATCGCGGAAAGATTCGAACGTTTCGCCACCGAAGTGAGCAAGGACTATCGTGTTGGACTGCCCGAATTCGACGATATGAACCACGTCGAGGAACAGATTCTGGAATGTGTCGCCAAACTTCATCCGGAGCCCTTCGAGCTGCTCGGTAGCTTCTGCCGGCGCCACGAACACTTTATTGAGCCGAACATCGCGAGATTTGAGCACGAGATCCAGTTCTACCTGTCATATCTCGCGTTCATCGGCCGCTTCACCGCAGCCGGGCTAGCGTTTTGCTATCCCGATCTCACCGACGAGCCCGGTGTGGCGGATGTGTGTGACGCGTTTGATCTCGCGCTGGCCATATCCGCGATCCAAGATCACGATCGTCCTGTTGCCAATGACTTCTCTCTGTCAGGAACCGAGCGAATCTTCGTGGTCACCGGACCCAACCAGGGGGGCAAGACAACGTTTGCACGGATGATCGGCCAATGCGCCTACCTCGCCTCGCTGGGTTGTCCGATACCGGCCAGCAACGCCAGGCTGACTTTGCCCGACCAGATCTTCACCCACTTCGAACGCCAAGAAGACCTCTCGACATTGCACGGGAAGCTCGACAACGAGCTGGTGCGAATCCATCACATCCTTTCGTGCGCAACCGATGCCAGCATCATTATTATGAACGAAAGCTTCTCGTCGACCACCGTCAATGATGCCCTGCTGATTGGTCGAGAGGTGATTGAACGAATCATCACACTGCGCTGTGTGGCGGTCTATGTTAGCTTCCTCGACGAGCTTTCCAGGCTAGATCCGGTGTGCGTCAGTATGGTTGGCGAAGTTTCTCGCGATGATCCGACGCAGCGAACATTTAAGTTCGTTCGCCGGCCCGCCGACGGCCTAGCCTATGCTGCCGCGTTAGCCGACAAATACCGGCTTGGCTACGATGCCCTGGGGCAAAGGATCCGCCAGTGAGAGTGCGATTACTGCACCCGGTTCACGACCCGGATTTGTCGCCACGTCTTCCTTGGCGGTTGCAGGACCTCGTCGATCAGGACCTCGAGCTGCGGCGTGTGTATCAAGCGATGGCTGGCGGCGACGAATTCCTGCTGGAGACTGCGAAAAAGATCGTGCCGCTGGCGATCACCGACCCCGACGTCATCATCTACCGTCAGCAAGTCTTGGGCGATTGTCTGGCCAATCGCGCGGCGGTGCAGCAGATGTATGACGTCGCGGTCGATGGTGTGCAGGTCCGGCGCAAAGTCTTCCTGGGGGGTTTGATGTCGCGTGACCCGCAAGCCATCCTGCGCCGTTCCGTACGTATCCTCGAACTCCTGGTGGGCAACCTTCGACAACTGCGGGCCGTATGCGACGAACACGCCAACAGTTTCAGCTCAACCGGGTTTGAGCAGTTGCTGGATATGATCGGCATCCAGATCTGCGACGAGTACCTCGAGCAGCTTGACGCAGACCTTCGCGAGTTGCATCTCCCGCGAGGGGTGCTGCTCAGCGTTTCGCTGAGTTCGGGCAATAAGGGCACAGATTATCTTCTTCATCAGCCACCGATCCGCAAGTGGTGGGACAAATTGACCGGAAATCACAGTGGCAGTTGCGGATTCGTTGTCGATGACCGCGACGAGGCTGGCGCGAAAGCGCTCACCGAATTGGCCGGGCGGGCCATCAATGACGTCGCCAATATCGTCACTCGAGCCGCGGACCACGTCGAAGGATTCTTCGGTCGGCTGCGCACCGAACTGGGGTTCTATTTGGCATCTACCAACCTCTACGAACAACTCACGAAAGCTGATGCGCCCACCTGCTTTCCGACCCCCATCCCAGTAGGCCTGCCTCAATTCTGCTGCCGCGATCTGCGCGATGTAGGCCTGTGCCTGACCGCCACTAGACCGGTCGTCGGAAACGACATCGATGCTGCTGGTTCGTCATTGATCGTAATCACCGGGGCCAATGAGGGCGGCAAGTCGACGTGCTTGCGCAGCATGGGCGTAGCGCAGGTGATGATGCAAGCCGGGATGTTCGTGACCGCAGCCTCGTTTTGCGCCAACGTCCGGGACGCTGTCTTCACGCACTTCAAGCGCGAAGAAGACGACACCCACGCCCACGGCAAGCTCGATGAGGAACTTGCTCGCATGAGTGATATCGCCGACGTGGTTGGCTACACATCGATCCTGCTGTGCAACGAGTCCTTCGCCTCGACCAATGAACGGGAGGGATCGCAGATCGCGGGCGATGTGATACGAGCCATGGTGGAAAGCGGAATCAAAGTAGTGTTTGTCACGCATCTATACGACCTCGCGCATCGCCTCAGCTCGCAAGGCGATCCCCGCTATCTCTTCCTGCGGGCCCAGCGTTGCGACAATGGCGTACGAACGTTCCGGTTAGAGCCGGGACAACCGGAGCCCACCAGCTACGGCCAGGATTCATTTCGGCGGGTGTTCGCCAACACCCCACGCGGTGAGGTCAGCCACAAAGCCGTGAGGTCCGATTGACCTTGGGGGCGTCGACAGCAGCCCGGTGGAGCGGGCTCCGGTCGCATACCTAATTACGCCGGCCGCTCGGCGGCGAGCAGGGGACCGATGACCGCACCGAGATTGTCTTCCGCACGTTCGAACCCGAATACGCGCCTCTGAGCCGACTCCCGGCTACAGGGACACCAACACGGCTACAGCGACACCAACAGCGCGTCACGCTCAGGGACCGCAGGCCACGAGACAACCTGGCACACGCACCCAGCGGCACCGGCTTGCCTCCGTGATGGCCGCGCCGACCGCGCCGGTTGTCATGGCGGTGTCGCCGTGGCCATCCGCTGCGGCCGTGCGCGTCTTGGGTTCAGCGGCCGTTGAGGACTCGTTGGGTCGTTATCGACGACCGGTGTGCAGTTCTCCTGTCGTGTTTGCGACGACGGCTCTGGCCCAAATGGTCGGCTGGCAGTGACGCATTCCGTGGTGGACCACGGCTGGTGGTGCTGCTACCGTGAAACTTAGCCGCCGTTCGAGCCGGCGGCCGGCGATGAGGCTCGCCGTTACTTGCGCCGTTCGGCGTTGATGGCTTCTACCCGTAGTGCAGTTGGTCAGCGCTCTGCTGTCCAACACAGCATGGGGAGGAGCCGCGTCTGTGGAAATCAAGCAGCAAGCGGATCTCGGTCTGGTCAACGAGGCTGGACGCATCGTCGGCGGGCACACCATGTGGGGGTGCCGTCCTGAAATAACCGCTGATGTCGCAGCCATTCTCCGTGCTTGGCTGATGGCTCTTCTCGTGAGACGGACACCGCCAGGGCAGATTACGTCTCACGGTGCGCGAGCGTTGTTGCAGCCCTGGTGGTCTTGGCTTGTGGTGTTCGGTCACGGCGACCGGCGTGTACACGTCGGCGAACATCAAAAGCGAATGGACGGATCGATATCGGCGCGGCTTGGCCTTCTCCACACGAGGTGGAGCCGTCGCCAGCAGCGTGACCATGCGATGACCTGCCGGCGCCTTCATTCCAATAGCCACGGCCGCCGTCGTCACGTCTATGGCATCCAAAGATGCTGCATACCAGCCGCTGTCGGCTGTCCGCACCCGATCTACCGTATCGCCAGACCACCCATAGTTCGCGGGCGAAATGTCAAGGACCGCTGGGGAGCGGGGCCAACCAGCCCCGGGATGGCCAGAGTGCGCCCAACTAGCGGGCACGTTGCGCGGGGTAAAAGGTTCCGGACGGATTTACCGGTGAGTCGAGCGCCACCCGAAGCGACTTCGAGATCCGGTGAATAACCTGCGCCTTCGGCTAAGGGGCGATGCGACAGTCAATGACGTTAGCGAGTGGGGAGTTTGGAGCCATGGGTATCGCAGTGCACGTCGAGGGACTCACGAAATCCTTCGGCAATCATCGGATCTGGGAGGACATCACCCTGTCCTTACCGGAAGGGGAAGTCAGCGCGCTGCTAGGCCCCTCCGGGACCGGCAAGTCAGTGTTCTTGAAGGCCTTGGTGGGGCTGATCCACCCAGAACAGGGCAGGATCATCATTGATGGCACCGACATTGTGAATTGTTCTGCCAAACAGCTTTACGAAATCCGCACCCTGTTCGGGGTGATGTTCCAGGACGGTGCATTGTTCGGATCGATGACGCTATATGACAACACGGCCTTCCCGCTGCGTGAGCACACCAAGAAAAAGGAGAGCGAGATCCGCAGGATCGCCATGGAAAAGCTAGAGATGGTGGGTCTTAGCGGCGATGAAGGAAAATTCCCGGGCGAAATCTCCGGAGGCATGCGTAAACGGGCGAGCCTGGCGCGTGCCCTGGTGCTCGAACCGCAGATCATCCTTGTCGATGAACCCGACTCGGGCCTCGACCCCGTCCGCACCGCATATCTAAGCCAGTTACTCATCGACATCAACGCCCAAACTGACTGCACACTCTTGATCGTGACCCATAACGTCAACATTGCCCGGACGATGCCCGATAACATCGGCATGCTATTTCACCGTAAGCTGGTCATGTTCGGGCCTCGTGAAGTATTGCTGACTAGCGACGACCCCGTCGTGCGGCAATTCCTCAATGGCCGCCGGGTCGGCCCGATCGGGATGTCAGAAGAGAAGGACGCCGCCACGATAGCCCAGGAGCAGGCGATGGTGGATGCCGGCCATCCCGACGGCGGTGTCGACGAAATTCGGGATGTGCCAGCACAAATCAACGCCACACCGGGTATGCCGGAACGCAAAGCCGTCGCGCGTCACCGAGCACGGGTGCGTGAGATCCTCGATACGCTGCCAGCAAAAGCCCAGCAAGCCATCCGCGAAGACCCCAATGCTGCTGATTTCTCACACTAGAACCTTGGTTGTAAGAACCGCTCTGCCTGGAATACCGCGGCGGGATCTGCTCGCCCAGGAGGCAACTAACGTTGGCGGCCAACGGCACCTGCAGAAGCACATCGATTTTCGGCTGGCCAATTGCGTAGCTGAATGTGAAGCGGAGGAACGTAGTTGACTGTTCTGATTACCTTGGGATCTCCGAATTGGAACCTCGATTGCCACCCGGCCACCCCGATGGTGTCGAGCACCCAGGTTAACCGCCGATACACGCCCGCATCGGTGACCGTGGTTAAAAGCCGGTGCGCGGGTGAATCGGATGACCACCGCGTCGAATGCTCCAAGCTCATCACTCCCACAGGCGGCTACCGGCGTCATGATCCCGCGGGGACCGCAATCGTGACCAGGGTTGATTGCTTCGGGGCGACACTGGGCGCTACCGAAAGGAAACGATCATTTGAGGTGGGAAGGCCAAATCGATGATCGCTTCCACCACCGAGGCTCAACTTCGCCGTTGTCTAACTGGCATCCGGTTCCCCGCAAACCGGGAAGATCTGCTGGACGCTGCGATCACAAACGGATGTGACCAGGACACCGTCGACGCCGTTCGTGACATTTCACCCATGACATATGCGAACCTCAGACAAGTCCTTGCGTCAATCACCGTTACCGACGACGCGAGCGACGCCGCCACACCGCATCCCTCTAACACCGACGATGCTGATGACACGCGCACCTAAACATCAGCACGCCAACAGACAACCTCGAACATGCCGGCTGGGGACCTCGCAGCAAAGCCACATCCGCACGACCATTTCCAACGCTATGCGACAGGTGGTTAGTAGACAGACATCCCATGGCATCGACCTGATACACCGACGGGAGACCCACGAACGGTTCAGCGTCGATATGATCGCGTCAGCTAAAGCGGCTGGGGCGCAGCGGCTGTCATTGTCGCTTACTGCGCTCTCCCGAGATCTGCGACCACGAGGATCGCGGCCGCATCGAGCGTTGCCTCGTACCGTTTCAGCCACATCCTGGGCCCTTCAATCGCAGTCGAGTCGTCGTCAAAGTCTGTGTGCAAGCTCCAAGTGTTGGATGGCTGGCGGTGCGTGCTGATTCCGATATACCAGCGAGCCTCATTGGTGCTCGTGTCGTTAATGTTGGCCACCGAGACGTCCGCCGCGAAAGTCGCCGAGGCACGTTGACTAGAGACGTTATGGGGTTGTCCGTGCACTGGTTTGACCATGTTGGAGCCCAGCAATTAGGTAGGGATTTACGAGCAACTGACTAGCTGAGTACAGGAGTGAGGATGAATATTCGTCGTATGCAGTTGGATGTCGATAAGGCAATTTCGAGACCAGATCTGTTGGAACTGGCCGCAGCGATCAACGACGTTTCCGGTGTCGAAGCGCTCAACATCACCGTCGCAGAAATTGATCTGGAGACAGTCGGCCTCGAGGTCACGGTGGAAGGCGGATCCATCGATGCGGCTCAATTGATGAGACAAATAGAGAAGGCCGGCGCGGCAGTGCACAGCATCGATGAGCTCGTTGTCGGTGATCGCATCATCGAGCGGGTACCTCGCACCCGGTGAATGCGTTAAGGCCCCGCCGGGGCACGCGCCCGCACCGGTCGGGCAGGCTGATTTTCGCCATGGCACTTGGCGTCTCGGATGGCATCCTTAATGCCCTAACGCTGGCAGCCGCAACGGTGCTGCACGGCGTCGGCCTGAGCCTGCAGTTGAGCGCGCGGGTCGGCCTTGTCGCGTTCGTCTCAGCGGTCGTGACACTTTTCGTCGCGGAATACACCCAGAACCGGGTAGAGTTGCTGCGGGCCGAACGCCAGCTGATGTTTACTCAGTCTGGGCGCCTCGCGGCGACAAGCCTGGGCAGGGCGGTTTTTCGCGACTCGATTACTGCGGCCGTAGTGGCCGGGGGGTCCAGTTTCACCGGTGCCGCACTTCCGCTGATCATTGGTACGTTGCTGCCGCGACTGTCCTGGCTTGCACTCGTGGTGTCGGTCGCGGCCCTGGGGGGCCTGGGTGTCGTCTTAGGAACTCATGTGGGAGGCCGCCGAATCCTATGGGCCGTGGCCCTCGTCGTCGCCGGCATTATCGTAACGATTATCGGCGTGCAGGTCGACCTTGTGTGACGACGCAGCAGGGTCGCCTACAGTGGCTGCGCCTGTCAGACGGATCGCTCACCACTCCGGGCGGTGGAGATGTCTATCGGCCGCATCGCCCTGCCGGGTGCGAAGAAGGGGGCGGCACCGGAACCCGCTCTAAACAAACGTTGAGCGGTCGATAAGACAGATTTCTTGGATCTGTTGCTGAGTGCGACCGCCGAGCCAGGTGGCCTCGTGGCCGTGCCCCGCGAATTGGCCCATGTGGTCAACCGATCGGGGTCCGGCCACCTAGTTGCCAGCTGCGGCTGGCCATACACCGAGCCGCAGAAGAAAGATCGTTGTGGTCAGTTGAGTACTCGGCACTACCCACTTTGTATTCTGTTGGGGAAGCCGGGATGTCGGTGACCGCGGCCGCTCAAGCTGCGTTGGTAGAACTGGTAGCCAAGCGTCAACGCTCCCGCCCCGATAGCCACAGAGACCGGGTACTTGATACTCGGAGAGTTGATGACGAGTGGAAGAAGTCCAATCGCTAATGCGGGCGGCATGTGAAGCCGCAGCAGGCGAAGCGCGAGAACACCGGACATCAGCCCACATCCGGCTGCTACACCGCCGCTGCCGCACACCCCCACCGCGGCCCATCCTGCCGTCGCGGCCAGGCAGCAAGCCGCCGGGAGCGCCAGCGGCTTGCCGGCCCACGGACACGTGGTGGGATGGGCGAACATCTCATAAGCCATGACGATGAGTGGAGGGAACAACACAAGTCGCATGTCCAAAGCCGTGGCACACAAGGCCATCACCGTCACAAACGCAAAGAACGGTAGGAGCCACGTATGTCCGCCCGGGAGGGTTTCAAGAACATCGTCGGAGCTCGCGTCCGAGGCCTGCTGCCGGTACTTCCGGCGGCAATACCGCTGCAGGAGAACAAGAATGGTAAACAACACGACCAAGCTCAGTGCGATCGAGGCGGGGTACAGCCAGCTCCTGATATCCAAGAAGAGTGGTAGTACCCCCGCCGCTATCGCTGGGGCGATGTTGGACTTGAGCAGCGTGAGAAGAAGCAAGCACGAAGTAACGATGAGCAGAATGGCCAGCACACCAAAAGGAAGTGTGCGCGTGATCAATGTACCGATCGTGGCGCCTAGCACTGGGGTCACGACTAGGCGCAGCCGCTGAGCCGCCCACTTGCCTGTCGGCCGGGTCAAAACGTCATGCGAGAGGGCTGCAAGGCCAGGAAACACGAAGTAGTGCCAACCGTGACACTGTGCGGCCACCACGATGTACGCCAGGACTACCGCCTCCATGAGGAGGCGGAGGCGAAGTGGCAGACCCTGATCAGCCATAACCGGCAAGGTGCGCTAGCCGGCCGGTGACGCCGAGCGCCACCCTTTGATCCCGCAGCTTTGAATCAAGCGTGCGCCCGAGTCAGGATTGCGCTTCCTGAAGAAAGCGATCCACCACATCAGGGCCGGTGGAATGCATCGCGATTGAGAGCTCAAGGAGCCTGTCTTTCACCTTTTTGGGGAGCAACTCGATGGATTTGGTAGTAGCAGAGTCATACTTGGCGCCAGGGAACCGCTCCAACACGACATTCTTCTGCTCTTCGGTCGCATAGATCTCCAGCAGCTTCATGCCGGCAAAGGCGTCCTTCGCCGAGTCGGCCATTCCAGCGTTTGCCAGTGCATCCAAGCGTTCTTCGTTGATCCACACGTTGACTTTGATTTTCTTCTCGGCGCTGCTCATGAACCCAGCCCCTCTGGTTGCTTCAGTGTAAAGACCGGCCGGCGTGTGTTGAGGTATTCATCGGTGACGAAGGGTGAACCTTCGCCGTACTTGGCAGCACACTCCATCACAACGTCAAACACTTCGTGGCGCATCACCTTCTGAGTCGGCTTTACTTCATCCGTCAGAATGCTTCGTATGAGGCTGCCACTGAAACTTTGCGCTTGTGAATCGTGGCCGCACAGAGCAGAGTTGGTCACTTCCAAGCACTTTGGGCAGTACCAGTTCTCTCGGAGGAACACCGGTTTGATGCCCAACTCGGTTTTGTGCTGCTTGAGCAGTTTTTGCGCGTCGTAGGGGTCGTAGAAATCGCCCACCCCGGCGTGGTCTCGCCCGAACATGTGATGGGTGCATCCGAGGTTGGTCCGCAGGATCGCGTGGAAGATCGCCTCCCGGGGACCGGCGTACCGCATATCCCAGAGTGTGAAAGACACCGTATGGACGTTGTCGCGGAAATACCCGCTCGTCCTCAGGACGTTCTGCGCCAACAGTATTGCCTCGTCGATATAGTCCCCGATACGCTTCTGGCCGATGATGGCATTGACTAGGACCCCCGTATTCAGATCGCTGACGGGCATGTCCTCGTTGGCCGCAAACCAGGCTTGCTTCATCAATGCTTCGTGGCCGGTGTGCGGAACGTTTCGCGTTTGATGGGCGACCACGTGCCTCCATTGCTTCTGCGCCAACGCGTCCATGTGCTGCTTCGGCGTGAGCCAAAAACTCTTGAACGGCTCGTTGAAGACCGGCTCGTTGATCAGCGTGATCTCACCACCGATGAACCTGTTCTCATAGCCCAACGTCTTTTTGACCCCAGGGTGGCGAGGATCGGTTGTGCCGTAAGTCTTTTCGGCCATACGCTCGAGGTCGTATTCGTATATCTCGGCGATGTCGAAGATGGCCATGGGTGCGCCAAGATATTCCAGAACTACGCTGGCCCCCTCCTTTACACTCAGCTTCTCGATGGTCTCAGCGGACATGTCGAAGACGATGGGTATGCTCCATAGGATTCCGTCTGGAAGTCGCAATTTGTCCAGGGTTCCATCAACTTCGTGTCGGCCCATGAACCCCGTCAGCGGGGTGAAGAAGCCATAGGACAGGCTGATCACTTCGTGGGCGGTGGCCTTTGAAATGGGAACGTGCGGCATGCCTTCAACCCGGCTAGCCACCCTTTCCGTGGACACTCTTTCGACGATCGGTTTCCCGCCATGACCCGTGTAGTTCATGTCATCACCTCGTTTCTCACCTTCTTGCTTTCGGTGGCCTGTATCGTGTGTCGCCGGGTTGGTCGGTCACGATGTCTGTGCGTCATTGACCAGTCCCATGCCAAGCACTAGGCCTCCACAACAAGTTGTCGACGCAGTCATGTCCCGACCGGTTCCCCAAGGTGCTTGCTGCGCCGCTGTTGTCACATCCGTCCTGTGAGGACGCACGTAGTGGACCCACATCAACAACAATGTGGCGACGGTGTAACACGCCGCCAAGAACGCCCAGAATGCGGTTGTCTCGGTGCCCGCGGTGTCGCAGGACTGCGATCAATACATGTCTATTCGTGACGTTTGAGTCGACGTGCTGGAGGTTCTGACTAGGCGAAATCACAACGGCCAATTACCATCCTCCGCGTCACAGGTGGCTACGAAAGTCGTAGCCGAATACCGATCTGTTCCGCAGGGACCGTTGGCCGTCGATACCGACGTGCAGTTGTGGCGAGCCCCACCGCCATCGTGCGTTCGTCTTCAGTAAAGCCGAATTTTGGCCATAGCACAAGCTAAGATGGTCAACTTACTGGAGTTTCCCGTCTGACCTTGTTTTCCTATGCTTTGGGCAGCCGCCAACCACGTGTGTCTTGGAACTTCAACCGAGCTTCGAGCACTCCACGCCAGCAACCATTAACCGCGAACATGGCCTATACATTAAATATTCGCCACCTGAGTCAACTGGTCCGCCCGGAATCACCGAACCTGACTTTGGTGGACGCCGCTCTCATCGGCCGTCCCCTACGGGGGCGGCGTAGGTCATCCGCAAAGCACCTGGCGGTGCTGGCGTTGATCGATGAATCTTCACCGTTCGTGGAGAAGCCCGAGATGGCAAAGCAACTGGGATGCCGAGTAAGCCTGCTGGCCGGAAGCGATCTGTCGTCCCCCAAAGCGAACCCAATTGCGCTGACCATCGTGAAATATGACCGCGCGTTGTAAAGGATTGGCATCCAGCACGCGAAGCGCGTTTCGACCCGGGGTCGAAACCTCGTCAGCGACTGGGCGTCCGCGCCTTTAGGCATGTTTTGGCGACTTGTGCATCGGTAACTGGAGTCAGAGCCGCGACCTGTATGTGGAATCGCTGTGGGCTTGAGTTCGGCGCTGCTAGTACCGATGATTTGCCATGGGCGGTCTCCCGTGATCGTCGTCATCGGAGGCTAAGGCGGGCACCATTTCACTAGTGACCAACCCTTCGTGTCGTGTCAATTCATCGACCACGTCGAAGGATTCGGCGATGTTGGCTGGTGTGTCGACGACGATGGTGACAACGGGCACGTGACGGGCCAACGAGAGCAGCTTGTCCCCGTGGGGTTCGTGATCTCCGTGGAAACCCCAGATTCCGCGTAGGACGGTTGCCCCATCGGGCGCTTTGCGCTGTCGAAGGCGTTGAACAATGGCGCGGTGAATTGGCACGCGGCCGTAGCGGGCCGATTCTGAGGTGTAGATCATCAGCTTCTGCCAGAGAGGTAGACCATGTTCGTCCACACCAGGCAAGGCGTGGGGCCGTTCCAGCAACGCACCGTCGCGCTTGCACACGCGAACTCGTTCGAGGGTGAAAAGGGGCCGCCGCAGCAGCCCGCCCAGTTCGGGCAGCACCCGGCCGATGCGCTCCCCGGACCCAACGGCAATGATCATCATCGGGACGTCGGCATTGCGACCAAAAAAGTGTGCGCGTTCCCGGTGGCCATGGGCGATACCATCTACGCCCAGAAATACCGAGGCGCCGGCAAGGCGGCGCCGATACATCAAATCGCAGATCGCTATGTAGGCGGGCACTCCGTAGGCTTGTTCCTTACGGCCGACATAGATTGTCAGCTTGACGGCTTCGTGCAACTCCTCAGGTAAGTCCACCGGTCCGATGTCCTCGCGCAGCAGCCGGGCACGTTCGAGCGTGACTAATCCGCGTTGTTTGATGGCCAGCACGGAATCGAGTAGCGCTTCGACTTTGGCTCGGGTGTCGATCGCGGTAACGGCGATCGGTGGATCCTCGGATAGCGTGAGGGATTCATCAGTTCTGTAGTGGCGCCCGGTGCCGAAGCCGGCGATGCCGCGCAGGACGATGCTGCTGGCCATGTGGTGCTGCTCGTACAGGCCGAGCAGTACATCGGAGACGAAGACGTCGCCACCGGTCCGTCGCCGCTCGGCCAGATACGCTGTCAGCTTTAGGCAGTCATCTTCCATCGTGGTTCCTTTACACCTTGCCGTGTCCTATGATTGACGGACAATTCCGATCCGCAGCGCGATCACTGCTCCCGTTGTGCCGGTTCGATATTCTGATCGCCCCACGGGATCGACGCTGCTGGGTTAGCCACTCGAAGGTGCGCCATTCAGCGGAGAAGCCTGCGTGAGCGGCGACTGGCCAGTGACAAAGGAACCGACCACCAGATCACGGCCAGCACAGGACAGCGGTGGCATGATGCCGCGCAGCGCGCGGAGTTCAGTTGTTGCCATGGTGCGTTCAATGGTTGCGGCCCATACAAGGATTGGCGTTTTGCCAGTTGCGTGGGTGATGAGCTGCGCAGGGCTAGTCCCTTGCGCGGTTACGGTAGGTGTGGTTGCGTTGCTGCGGCACCTAATGGAGCTACAGCAGAGCAGGCGCTGATCGCGCCGAGGCTTCCCGCGATGGCTCATGAGATCGACCGAACCAGATAGCGATCGACTCGGTGTGGGGCCCGAGGAGGACGATAATGGGCAGCGGCATGCGGATTGGCCAGACGGCCGGAGCGCCAATGATGTTCAGGACGCGCCACATACCGCACAAACCGGCGTTCAAGCCGACCCTCTCTGTCACCGGCCCGGGTGGGCCAGGCGTAAAAGATCAGCCTGGGACCGCCCAAATACGTGCGCGCCGGCCGGACTTCAACGCGAAGCCCGAAACCCAGTACAGCAGCGGAGGATTGGCCAACGGTACTGTACTTATTCACCGTACCGGCGGTGAAGCTGGAAGTATGGGCTGTTTCTACAAGCAAGGAAGCGCCCGTCAGATCGCTGTCCCGCGCGAGCTGCCGGACACGACTGGGCCGCTGGGCCAGCCGCCTATGGCCACGTCGCAGCAACCGCAATCGAACGCCAAGCCCAACGGTGCCCGTCGACGCACTACTGTGTGGCACAGTTGCTTTCGGCGAAGAACATGTGACCATGGCGTCATGGTCGCGGTTGCATGCGACAAGCGCGATGCGCTCCGAACGCCAGGCTTCAACGCCTGCTCGAATTGGAATCTTAGTGGCCGTTCGCGCGAAATCTTTCCAATGATCGTTTCACTTCGGCTTCTGCTGCTTGTTTATTAGACCAATCACCTGCGTTGACATACTTGCCAGGTTCAAGGTCTTTGTAGTGGATGAAGAAGTGTTCGATGGCCTCTAACTCGTGCGACGGGACGTCGTTGATGTCGTTGATCTGGTTCCATCGCGGGTCACTGGCCGGAACACAGAGCACCTTGTCATCACCGCCGGCCTCGTCGACCATTTGGAACATTCCGACCGTCCGGACCGCGATCATCACGCCGGGAAACACCGGCTCGGGCAGCAAGACGAGCGCATCGAGAGGATCCCCATCTTCGCCCAGGCTATCTTCGATATAGCCATAATCTGCGGGATAGCCCATCGACGTGTATAGGTAGCGGTCCAGTCGCATGCGGCCAGTGTCATGGTCAGCCTGGTATTTGTTCCGCTGCCCTTTAGGGATCTCGATCGTCACGTCGAATTCCATAGCGCTACTCCCTTACTGTGTTGAGGATTTCATTCGGACTGACCCCGCGCGCAGGGACGATCAAGCTCAGTCCGGCGCGCGGATGTTTCAAGAAGTTGATGGTCGAAAGGTCCGGCAGCCTGCTGGCCATACCCAGGTCGGATTCGGTATGAAGAATCGCGACTGGCGCGCGCGGCGCCACTCGCCACGCATGACCCTGAACCCAGGCGTGGCAGCCGCGTTGGTGGGGACGCATATCAAGTTGAACGGACTGCGTTGATTCGGGGTGCGCCTGGGGGATAGGCCAGCCGGTCGGATGCTCCTCCGACGTCGAATTGATTGCTTGTGGTGGCGAATTGGCCCGCGATGCAGGCCTGCCTGTGGTAGCAAGACCTGCCAGGCTGCGTCGGGCCGGTTGGTTAGCGAGCATGTTCTCCGCCACTGATCCCGCGGCTGCATTCAGACCGTGGCTGCTATCGGTGGGGCGGGGCATATACAGGGGAGCCGCGAGGAAACCTATATCCCAAGCGGGACACCGTCTTTCGTGCCCTGCGTCCCTGACGCAAGCCGTCATAAGGCACCGCGAGGGCAGCGATATGTGCCGAGGGCGACGTGCTTCAACTGCGACTCCTTCGTTCGCAGGGGCCATCAGCCGTGTCGGCGGTTTAGGGCGGGCTCCATCGCCTGTGTCAGTCAACCAAGAGTAATTCAGTTGGGTCAAGGGAGATCTCAGTCACCCGTCAACGATCGTCTCATGCGAGCGGTCACCTGTTGGGGCGGCGTGCACATGCTTGGGCAGCCGATTGCGTCGCGGGCCATGGGCGCTGTCCGAATCAAGCTGGATGAGCGGTCGCAGGAAGCTGGTAACTTGCTGTGCGTCTGCTCGGTGGCGCTGTGGATCATGGTGGTTCACGCTAGTGTCAAGGGATAAGATCATGTAAGTTTTAAGGTGCGTTCGCTTGATGTTAACGCACCATGGCGGTGGGGCTCGCCACAACCGTTCGTCGCGTCAGCGATGGCCAACGGTCCCTGCGGAACAGAACCAGTACACAGCTGGCTAGGCATGCAGCTGAGACTGACGCGGAGGACCATAAGTGGCCGTTCAATTTTCGTGCACGCCTACGATTCGATGCCGTCGTGGCGGTGCTCCTAGTTGGGGAATATGCCCTTCTGGCGCCTTAGCTCGAGCAAGCCCTGTGGTAGCTACTGCCTGTACGGCTGATTTGCAAGTCCGCATGGTCGAACCTGCTGCAGTGGTCGGCGGGTCTTTCGCTGATTTGCGCCCGTTCACGCATCCCACGTCGATGGTCGCGTCGTGGGTGACTGGGCGCCGCGAGGCCTCGGTTGGGGCTCCTGCGTTGGGTCGGGATTCGCGCACAAATCATTCCGCCGACGCGGGTGCGTGCCGTCGCGTGCTGGCGCCCTCATGTGAAGGTGCGGGCACGTCGCAGAGCCTCGGCGGTCGCAGAAGGCGACCGGGAATCGAATGAAACCGCACGTTTTGGGCATGGTTTCACGCCGGTATCCGAATTGCCAATGCGCCCAATGTAAATAGAACTTGCTCATGCTACGAGTCGCTTCGATGGCCCACCGATGTCTCGCCGAAAGGTACGTAATTCATGGTGCGTTCGCGCATTGCCGACTGGAATCCCGAAGACACCGCGGCATGGGATAGCGGTAATCGTGCCATCGCTCGTCGCAACCTGGCCTGGTTGCTCGTGAATGTTCATGTTGCCTTCTCGATTTGGTACCTCTGGTCGGTGATGGTGCTGTTCATGCCGCAGTCTGTCTATGGGTTCTCAACGGCCGACAAGCTGCTGATTGATGCCATCGCTTCTCTGGTGGGCGCGTTGGTGCGGATACCCTATGCAATGGCGGCCAACTGGTTTGGCGGTCGCACATGGACGACCTTGTCGTCGCTGGTGCTGCTGATCCCGACCGCTGGTGCTCTTGTGCTGCTGGCCCACCCCGGCTTGCCGTTGTGGCCATACCTGGTGTGTGCAGCGTTAACGGGCCTGGGCGGCGGTAACTATTCCGCGTCGCTGGCCAAGGTCGACGGGCTATACCCGCAGCGGCTCAAGGGGTCCACGCTGGGACTGACCGGTGGAATCGCCAACCTAGGATCGGCGTCTATCCAGGCGGTCGGTCTGGTGGTGCTTGCCACTGTCGGCCATCAGGCACCCTACTGGGTCTGCGGCATCTACATGGTTCTGCTCGCCGTCGGTGGCGTGGGCGCGGCGCTATTTATGGATGACGTCATTGCGCATCGCGCCGGCCTGTCGATCGCCAACCTGCGGGCCATCCTCTCGGTGCCCGATACATGGATACTCTCCTTTTTCTACATGTGTGCCTCAGGATCTTTCCTTGGGTTCGCGTTTGCCTTCGGGCAGGTCCTGCAGCACGATTTCACAGCTGCCGGAGAGGGCCATACACGAGCATCGCTGCACGCAGCCCAGATCGCGTTTATTGGACCACTTTTGGGATCGCTGGCGCGGATAGGCGGCGGTAAATTGAGCGACCGATTCGGCGGCGGCCGTGTCGTTCTCAGCGTCTTCGCCGGCGCGATTGTGGCTGGTGGGTTACTCGTTGCGGTCAGCACACACAACGACTTGACCGCGGGGCGCGACGGCTCGTTCACCACCCTAACGATGGCCGGTTACATCGTCGGATTTATCGCGCTGTTCACATTCTGCGGTGCGGGTAAGGGACCGGTATATCAGTTAATCCCTTCGGTCTTCGAGGCGCGTAGCCACACGCTGGGCCTTGACGACGCCGAGCGCCGCGACTGGGCACGAGTCAGATCATCATCGTTAATCGGGTTCGCCGGTGCCTTCGGCGCCCTCGGGGGGGTCGGGATCAACGTCGCTCTTCGCCAGTCCTATGCCAGCGCCGGTACCGCAACCCCCGCCTTCTGGATCTTCTTGCTCTGCTACATCGTCGCAGCGATCTTGTCGTGGGCGCGCTATGTCCGCCCAGGCGGCCCCCTGCCTGCCGCTGGGGAAGGGGCGACGGCGCAGGTGGCACATACCGACCAAGACATGACCCCTTCTGGCGGCAGGTGGCGGGCGTCGTGAACGGCCCCCGGGACCCCGTCGGGAATCTTCTAACCCCACATAAGTCGAACATCCAACACAAAGCCGCCAGGACAACGACAGGAGAGTGGCCTAGTCCGTGAATAGAAACCCCATTCAATACCTTGAAGAAGTCGCTGCCATCGCAGTCGAGGCCGGACGACTCACCCTCAAGCACCGCCGTAATCCGCAGATCGCCGAAAAAGGCGATCATGCCGGTGACACATCTCCGGTGACCGACGCGGATCTGGCGTCAAACCAGTACATTACCGAGCACCTCACAATGCTCGATCCGCAGATCCCGATCATCTCTGAAGAAACCGCATCGGCCGACTATGAACTTCGAAAGAACTGGCCACGCTTCTGGCTAGTAGATCCTTTGGATGGAACCAAGGAGTTTGTCAAAGGCAGCGATGAGTTCACCGTCAACATCGCACTCATCGACAACCTCGAACCCACCCTCGGCGTCATCTATCTTCCAGCCCAAGACCTGCTCTACTATGCCGAAACAGGACGGGGCAGCTGGAAACAGCACAGCACCGATTCGCCTGTCCAAATATTCTCGGCTCCGCCGAACCTGAGTGACGGACTCACTGTGGTCGAGAGCAAGTCACACCCCTCCGCGGAATTGGAAGATTACCTAAAAGACCTTCCCATTAAGGAACGGATCACCGCGGGCAGTTCCCTCAAGTTCTGTTTGGTCGCCGAAGGCCGTGCCGACATCTATCCGCGAATGAACCCCACGATGGAATGGGATGTGGCGGCCGGCGATTGCATCTACCGAAACTCCGGGAAGGGTCGTCCACGGAGGTCCTCGTTGACATACAACAAGGCGACACTGAAAAACGACAGCTTCGTCATCGGTTTCAAATAAATCTAGTCAACTAACGCTCCGGGCAAGACCTAGGAAGTAGGAAAGATGCACGAATTCACCGGGGGAGGTGTCACCGATTAAAATTATGATGAGCAAAAGCGGTGCTGCACCGGCTCCGAGGGCACCATTGTCGCGAAAGCCGTGCACGCGCTCGCCCGGCTTTCACGCGACACCTCATGCCATCCGTAGTACCGGTACCTACCGTCTCGACTTCCCTCATATCCGGTGTATGACCTGGCCGGTGGACGAGGCTGTGGCGTCGTGTCATGGGACAACCGCCGGCGATCTCTTGCATCGCGTCCCGCCAATTTTTGGTTTCGGAGCGTCGTCACTTTCCGTCGAGAAAGTACACCTGCCGCAGCTCATTATGCAAGGAGTTTCTATATGAGCTCGAATATCACCTGGCACGACACCACCGTTACTCGCCGCGAACGGGAGATCCTCAACGGTCACCGGGGATGTGTTCTCTGGTTTACCGGCCTCAGCGCCAGCGGTAAGAGTACGGTCGCAAACCTCGTTGACCAGAAATTGTATGCGCGCAGAGTGCGCAGCTACCTCCTCGATGGTGACAACGTCCGCTACGGCCTCAATGCCAGCCCCGACGCCCTGGAAGAGCGCCATGGTGCGGAATTCGCCAAGCGTTTCGGTCTCGGGTTTTCCGCAGAGGATCGCGAAGAGAATATCCGACGTATCGGCTCAGTTGCACGATTATTTTGTGACGCCGGGATCGTAGCATTAACCGCGTTTATCAGCCCTTATCGTCGTGATCGCGACGCGGTACGCTCCACCCTCGCCCCGGGCGACTTCGTGGAGATATTCGTAGATACCCCGATCGAAATATGCGAGCAGCGTGACCCTAAAGGTCTTTACAAAAAAAGCCGCGCTGGGCAAATCAAGGGATTCACCGGTATCGATGATCCGTACGAACCCCCGCAGAAGCCGGAATTACGCCTCGACGGCCAGCACAACGATGCCGACTCACTGGCCCATGAGGTGGTGTCCTATTTGGAAAAGGTCGGCATCGTTCCCGAGCTCAAAGGGAACGGGAGCTATTGGGAAGGACGCGGCTTGTTTGGTCGATAATTTTAGCTTCGGCGATTTTTCCGACGCACATGTATGTGTATGACAACTTTTAAATCTGATTATGCACCGAAAGGCGGATTCACCATGACGGAACGGTTACTGTCCCCCACCAGAGTCCAGCGGGACTACCTTTCCAATTCCTTGGTGTGGGAGGACTTTCTGGCCCAGGGCGGCTTTACCGACGGGGATATCGTGGTTGCCGACCCGTTCAAGGCCGGCACCACGTGGACCCAGCGCATCCTGCAGCAAATACTGAGCAACGGCGAAGAGCACGACGCCGGACTCTCGGATACCTCGCCGTGGCTCGACTCGAGCTGGGGCAATCACGCCGAAATGCTCAACGTGCTCGCGCAGCAGCGCGCAGCCGGGAACCGGCGCGTCATCAAATCGCACCTGCCCGCGGATGCATTGCCGATTGCTCCTGAAGCCCGTTACGTCTTTGTGGGCCGCAACGGCAAAGACCTCGGAATCAGCTTTCACAACTATCTCCACAATTTCTCCAAGCCAACGATGGACACCATCAACCAAATCCACGCCGAATGGTCCGGCGACCCAACCCCGTTGGTGATCCCGGACGACATGCAGAAGTTTTTTGATCTGTGGCTCGATACCAACGGTTATCAGTGTTGCGACTTGCTCGACATCATGGCGTCCTGGTGGAAGCTCAAGGACGAGCCGAACGTCCTCCTTGTCCACTACCAGAATCTCAAAGAAGATTTGCCCGGCCAGATCACACGGATAGCGAAATTCCTTTCCGTTGATCCCGAATCGCTACAGATGGATGCCATTGTCAGACACTGTTCCTTCGACTACATGAGCGGGCGCGCGGAGAAGATGGCGCCGTTTGGCGGCGAACACATGTCCAGCGCTAAAGCCTTCTTCCACAAAGGTCCCAAGCGGGATTTTCGGACCGAACTGACTTCCGAGCAGATCCAACGCTTCGACCGCGTTGCGCTCGAAAAGCTGGGCCGAGAATGCGCGCAATGGCTGGAATCAGGCGGAAATGTTTGAGTCCGTCAGCGGCACCGGCGCACGCGCGGGGCACGCGCCTTCGTCGCCGTGTGCGTGGGGGAGGCGTTGAGACACAACAGAGTTCGAGCCTCGACGCAATAGTCATTGGGCCGAACCGGGAGGGGCCGGCAGCCTCGATGGCAAGACGCAACGCGAGGTTGTGACGACGACGTGAGGTAAGGGGGCGTCGATGACAATCGATTTCGGGATGCTACCACCGGAAGTTAACTCCGGTCGTATGTATACCGGTCCTGGATCGGGGCCCCTGCTGGCCGTCGCGGCGGTTTGGGACGCCTTGGCTGCAGAGCTGCACTCTGCAGCAGCACTGTATTCGTCGGCGATCTCAGGAATCCTCGCCCGGTGGCAAGGTGCCTCGTCGATGACGATGGCGGCAGCAGCCGCACCATATGCGGCCTGGATGAGCGCGACCGCGACGCTCGCCGAGCAGACGGCGACCCAAGCCAAAGCGGCCGCTGCAGCCTTCGAAATCGGTTTTGCGGCAACGGTACCGCCATCGGCCATCGCAGCCAACCGCGCGCAGTTACTGGCTTTGGTTGCGACAAACTTCTTCGGTCAAAACACGCCGGCGATCATGGCCACTCAGGCTGAATACAGCGAAATGTGGGCTCAGGATGCGGCAGCGATGTATGGCTATGCCGGCTCCTCGGCGGCTGCCTCACAGCTGACGCCTTTCAGCGCGCCGTCGCCGATCACCAATCCGGGTGGGAATGCCGGGCAAGCCGCCGCCATCGCCCACGCCACCGAAGCGGTTGGCGAGGTGCACGCGCAGTCCCTACCGCAACTGATGACTGCGACGCAATCCTCGTTGCAAAGCCTCGCAAATCCGTTGTCTGCCGCAGTGCCTGCGGCAGACCCTGCGTCCTCGTCCTCGTCCTCGTTAGCCTCGTCCCTGAGCAGCCTCAATAGCTTCATCACCGGGCCGCTATCTCCGGTGTCGCTCTTCTCCATCGGGGGTACGCCCGAGCTCTTGGGCGCCCAGTGCTATCTACTCCCTCAGGCGGGCGCGAATTTGACTAGCGCCGCTGACAAGCTGGCAGCAACCCCCGCGGCGAGTGGTGCGGGATTGGTGGTTTCACCAACTCCTGCGCTGGCTCCGACGGTATCGGCGGGACTGGGCCGCGGGGGACTCGTCGGGGGTTTGTCAGTACCCCAGGGCTGGGCGGCTGCTGCCCCGGCTGTCAAACCCGTGGCGGCGGTGTTCGCCGAGACCAGCCCCACGGGCGCTGCGCTGGCGACCGCTGGGCCGGGTGAGGGCACACTATTCGGCGACATAGCTGTGTCGAGTCTGGCCGGGCGGGCAATCGCCGCTAGCGGCAGTACCGCCGCCCGGTCAGCAAGTGCCAGCTCCGGCGCCGCTACCGGTCAGGCCAGCGGCGCAGTCAATATCTTTATCGTCCCGGCGGTCCCGCAATGACCGCTATTGCCGACACTGCCATGTCCTTGCTCAGTCCTTGGGCCCGGGCTAATTACCCAGTGGTGCAGCCAGTTTCACCGTCACGATGAGGAGCGCTCATGTCGTCAACACCGCACCCGAAAATTCCTGTAGTTGCTGCAAGTGAACCGGGGCAGGCCGCGTCGAGCGATAGTGCGCACGGAAGGGTTGAGTCGAGTCCGCCTCGGCAGATGGACTCGACGGCAGATGTTGCGATGTCCAGACTGACTGCGCTGCGATTGGACACTTACGCGCAGACTTTGCGCGCGCTCCGTCCGCCAACCGCCGTGGCCCCGCCCGCGGGCGACGAGGTGTCGGCGCTTACCGCCGCTCAGTTCAGCGCCCATGCCCAGATGTTGCAAAAAATCAACATCCTCTTCGTCGGAGCCCACGAAGCACTGATGAAACGCCTTGCAAATAAGGCAGGTTCGAATGTGAGCGCAGATCCCGGCGAAGCTACGACCTAAGGACAGTGCAATGTATTACGCGTTACTGCCGCCAGAGATCAACTCAAGTCGGATGTACGCCGGACCCGGCTCAGGGCCAATGTTGGGCGCAGCGGAGGCCTGGGACGCCTTGGCTGCCCAACTGCACGCAACCGCACAGGCGTACTCTTCGGTGATCTCAGGGCTGACCGCGGCATGGCTGGGGCCCTCATCGATATCGATGGCTGCCGCGGTTGCGCCGTATGTGTCGTGGATCAGCAGCACGGCCGGCCAAGCTGAGCAGACCGCTGCGCAGGCCAGGGCGGCCGCGGCTGCCTATGAGACAGCATTCGCGGCCACGGTACCCCCGCTGGTGGTGGCGGCCAATCGCAGTGAACTGGCATCTTTGGTGGCCACCAACGTCTTTGGGCAGAACACCGCGGCGATCGCGGCCAATGAAGCCCATTACAGTCAGATGTGGGCCCAAGACACCTCGGCGATGTCAACCTATGCCGGCCAGTCGGCGGCCGCCAGTACGGTAACACCGTTCACTGAGCCGACAACGACCACGAACCCAGACGGCGTGCTTGCCCAGGTTCGGGCAGCGGACACCGGAGTCTCGTCGGTCGCCTCCGGTGTGCGGTCAGAACTATCCCAGCCCTTCAGCGCCGTACCCACGGCCCTGCAAAGCTTCGCGACGGCTCCCACGGGTTCCCAGCCCCTGTCAAACCTGCTGACCACTGTCCAGGATCTCGCTGGATCGCAGAGCTTGAACACGATCGCCTCGGACCTTGAGTTCGTCCCCAAGTTGATCCTTCCGGCGAACTCCGTGTTGGTTAACACGATCATGGGCCTGGTGATCGGGACGAATCACCTCAACGGATTAGCGGCGGCGGGCGTTGGAGCCGGGGTTGCCTCAACGGGGCTTGCGTCGGGCAGCCCTCTGATCGGTTCGGCTGGCATGGGTAGTGCGGTCGTAGCAAATGTTGGCCACGCTGGCTTGGTGGGAGCGATGTCGGTCCCACCAAGCTGGGCGACTGCCACCCCGGCGATCAGAACAGTGGCCGCGGTGCTTTCGGGCGCGGCGGAGGGCGCCATACCGGCCGGCGCGGTGAGCGAGGGGACACTGCTCAGTGGCATCGCGGCAGCCGGGGTGGCCGGAAGCGCTGTGGGCGCAGCGGCTCCGAGCGCTTTTGGTGGTGCCGGTGCCCGCTTTCGTTCTACGCCGCTCAAAGATGCCTCACCAAAAACGGGTGAGTCGGCAAAAAATCTACAGCGCCTCGTCGGCGAAATGGCCGACAAACCAGACAACGTCCAACACTGGCACACCGATACCGCGGGGTTGGAAAGCCTTGTCGCGAAGTTGAAGAAGAAGCCGGGCATCCACGCGGTGCACCTGACCGACGGAGACGGGAATATGCCGCTACCGCACATCGGTTAGAAGTCACCATGCCAGTGGCCCCGAGTGAGACCGTCACCGAAGAAATGGAACAGTCCAGTGTCAAGACATCTGGACCTAAAGATGTTCCCCCAAGTGACCGAGTTGGAGACAAGCAATGAACGCTCGCGGCGTGACCCGGGTCTATTTGGCCAGGCATGGACGTACCGCCCTCAATGCGGATGGGCGACTTCGTGGTCTCAGTGACCCGCCGCTAGATGACGTTGGGATTGCCGAGGTGGCAAGGCTCGCAGACGCCCTGGCCGCGCGACAGCCGCGGGCAGTCATCTCAAGTCCGCTGCAGCGGGCCGTCGCGACCGCGCAAGCAATCGGTTTCGCCGCCGACGCGCCGGTCGCCATCGATGCTCGGCTAACGGATCGTGACTACGGCCCCATGACGGGAGTCCGCCGTGACGAGGTTGAGCGCCGTTACGGCAGCGTTGATTCCGCACCGGGTGTGGAGGACCGTACAGCACTGGCTGAGCGCGCCCACCGAGCGTTCCTCGAATTGGTGTCCGAATTTGCGTCGGGGCCACTTGTTCTGGTGTCTCACGATGCGTTCAACACCGCTTTGTTGGCACGGCTGGATCCAGCACTGGACCATATCGGCCAACGGACCGCGTGCTGGAATGAGCTCAGCCTCATCGATGGAGTGTGGCGGGTAGATGCTTACGACGTTGTCGCCCAATGACTCTCCTTGCGTGTCACCTAATCATCGATGTGGGTCCTGACAGCGCCCCCATGTCAGGCCCAGTGATGACCAAAGCTGATCGGGTTGTCGCCGTTGGGTCGACGGGGTTCACGCCAGCAAGGCCGCGTTGCGATGGGCAGCCAAATCGACCCGATTGATCGCCGGTGTAAACCCTCGGTCCTTCCTGGATTCGCGGTCCGTGCGTACCAGGAGCCAGGGTGTGGCGGTGTCGCTGGGGTATCCCGCCGCAGAAGCCGTCGCTGGAAATCTTCTGTACATCAGCCTTTTACGGTTGTCATACCTTCCTACTGTGGGTATAAATAGTGAATAGTTAGTGAAGTTGCGCCGTCAGTGGATGTAGCTAGTTGACGACGCAACGGCGGTGGGGCTCGCCATAAATTGCTCGTTCGTTATCGGGCGGCCAACGGTCCCTGCGAAACACATGCAGTACTTGGCTTGCGGTTGTGTAGCCAAGCGTGACGCAGGAGGAGCCGTCTGTGGCTATATGTTATGTCTTCGTATCTGGTCTCAAAGTCAGTGGATTTTGTGCTGCGCCGGCTCGTGTGATGCCGTCGCATCGAGCTGTCGTGCGTGTGCGCTCCTGTACCTCGAGGCGTTGCTAGGTAGCTTCCAGAAGCTGTTGTCGCCAACCATGATTATGCGCGCTAAAGGCTCAAAGGCCTTGAGGGACTGGCTGCTTGACCTCGGTCCGGTTTACTCGCGGTGGCGCCTTCTCAGTGGTCGGCTGATGAAGGGGGAATGCTAATGCTGGATTACGGGGCGCTAGCGCCAGAGATTAATTCGATCAGGATGTATTCCGGTCCGGGTTCGGGGCCGATGATGGCCGCCGCAGCGGCGTGGGACACCTTGGCTAATGAGTTGGAGTCGGTCTCCCGTGGCTATTCGTCGGTCATCACCCAATTGCACGGCGGGAGCTGGTCTGGCGGTGCTTCTGTGGCGATGGCGAGCGCGGCGGCGCCGTATGTGGCGTGGATAGCTGCCGCAGGGGCGCAGGCAGAGGAGGCAGCCAGTCAGGCTCGAGCGGCGGCGATCGCCTATGAGACCGCGTTCGCCGCGACGGTGCCGCCAGCGTTGGTAGCGGCTAACCGTACCCAGTTGGCGCAGCTCATCGCGACGAACATTCTCGGGCAGAACACCGCGATGATCGGGACGACCGAGGCCTCTTACCAAGAGATGTGGGCCCAGGATGCGGCCGCGATGTATGGCTACGCCGCGTCCTCGTCGGGCGCGACCAGGCTAACCCAGTTTAACGACCCTCCACAGACCACCACCGTCTCCGGGTCGTCTACGCAGGTCGCCGCGGTAGCTCAGGCTACAGGCACCTCAGCGGCCGGAAAGTCTCAGACAACGCTGTCCCAATTGATGTCGACGGTTCCAAAGCAGTTGCAAAGCCTTGCCACAACCGGATCTGCGAGTTCGTCGGTCTCGGATTCGTCGTCGGCACTCACCGGCATCAGCAACTTCAATACCGTGACCCAGCCGGTCAACCTCGGCGACGGCATCAGCCGCACGATCACATCGGCGGGAAGCTTTGGTACCGGACTGTTCCGGTCGAATTTGCAGGATGCCGCCGCGTCGGCCGCCGATGCTTCCAAGGCCGCCGATGCCGCCAGAGCGGCCGAAGGTGCCGCGAGCGCGGCCCGGGGCGCGACGGCATCCGCGGTGACGCGCGGTCCGGTGATGGCCGGTCTTGGCAGTGGGACATCAGTTGGGGGCTTGTCGGTGCCACAGAGTTGGGCGGCGACGAATCCGGTAGTCACCACTGTTGCCCAGGCGCACTGGTTGTCAGATGCCGAGCTCGAGGGCGGCCCGTCGTGGCATGAGGCCGCACCGGCGGCTGGCGTGTGGAACGGGGGGCCGACAGCGGGTGCGGGGGCCGCTTCGGGCCTGGTGTCGCGGCCTGTAGTCAACAACGTGCTGCGGTTGACGCCACGGCAATTCAAGATGCCGCGTCCTTCGTCCGGCGGTTAGCTACCAAACCCGCTCTTCAATGCAAACAGCACCGGCCGCAACTGCTTGCTGCGCGTGACGGTCGAGCCAGTGGTGAAAGGAATGCCGATGTTTGATTTCGGGGCACTGCCGCCCGAAATCAACTCGGCCCGGATGTATTCAGGTCCGGGCTCGGCTCCACTGATGGCGGCTGCGGCGGCCTGGGACGCGCTGGCTGCACAGCTAGAGCTGTACGCGGCCGGGTATTCGTCAACGCTCGCAGAGCTGCAGGGCCAATGGGCGGGCGGGTCGTCAATGGCGATGGCCGGCTCGGTCGCACCGTACGTGGACTGGGCGACGGCCAGCGCGGTGCAGTCAGAGCAAGCCGCCGGGCAGGCTCGCGTGGCAGCTGCGGCCTACGAAGCGGCATTCGCCATGACGGTGCCACCCGCCGTAGTCGCCGCTAACCGCATGCAGCTTGTGATTCTGGTCGCGACCAACTTCTTTGGGCAGAACACTCCGGCGATCGCGGCCAACGAGACTGAATACGCCGAGATGTGGGCCCAAGACGCCGCCGCCATGTACGGATATGCCGCATCCTCATCTGCTGCGTCCACGCTGACGCCGTTCGCCGAACCGCCGCACACCACCAACGCGGATGGTCCATCCGCTCAAGCGGCCGCGGTAGGACAATCCGCGGGTAGCTCCACCGGCCAGAGCCAGCTCACCCTGTCCCAGCTGATGTCGGCTGTGCCGCAGCAGCTCCAAACCCTCGCGACGGGAGGAGCCGCGAACGCTTCGGCGGCCGATCCTCCCGCGGGGGCGACATCAATAGTCAACGCTTTCAGCATCTTCAACACCCTGGTTACCATCCCGGCGCAACCATTCTGGTCGACAACCTACTCAGTATTTTCAGCGGGGCAATTTGGGACGGGCCTTAACTTAGCGAACCGCCAGGCGATGAAGGCCGCAGCCAAGGCGACGGCTTCTACGGCTGATGCGTTGGCTCCCGGCGGTGTTCGTGGCCCGGTGCTAGCAAGCAGGGGCCGCGCGGCACCGGTGGGGAGATTGTCAGTCCCGCAGGCCTGGACGGCGTCGAGCCCGGCTGGTGGCGCTGTCAACGGTCCAATCACCGTGTCAGGGCCAGAGTTTAGAGCGATCCCGGCAGCTCTGGAAACCACGTCGACCAATGCGGTGGGACCGATGCCGGCGGTGCGCTCAGCAGGTCGACCTTCGGGTGTCCCTGTTTTGCGCAACGGACGGCGCACCTTCACGATGCCCCGCCCCGCCCACGGCGGATAGACACTTGGTTGGGCTCACCAAACTGACCCCATCAGCTGCCACCTGAAACAGCATTGATTCCATGAGGCAATCAATCGCCAGCCGTGCGAAGGAGGCTGCTGCCAAGGGACGCCATCTCGCGGATCACTAACACCGTGCAGTTCTCCTACTCGTAGCGCCAACGTGTTGGTGGAACTCTTCCCATCCGGTGGGCCGAGCTCCCTCGTGGCTGTCATCCGGCGGCCGGCGAGCGGGGCACCACACTTGGCGTGCGCTTCTTGGCGGCGACATTGCTGACAGCGCGTCCAGCGAGCGTGCCCAGCAGCGACTCCCCGAACAGGGTCGCCGGTACCGCGGCTGGAGCAACCGGGGCAGCTGCTGCGCTGGGCGCGGCTAGTCCCGCAGGGCTAACCGCTACCGGAGTTGCGGTGGCGGCCCATGTTTGCGGCACTGACAACGTTCCCGCTAATGTGGCGCGGCCCATCGCCACTGAAACAGTCCGTCCGCCAAGACCTGCTGCTTCAGACGTCAGCGGGCCGGCCGGGCCGCCAAGGAACGGGCCTATGCCTTGGGCGGCATCACGTTCGGCCGCGATGGCAATGGCATGGTTCGTGGTCCCTATGGAGCTTCCCGAGAGCGACGAGCTGGTAACCGACGCGGACGCGCTACCCACGTCCACCGAGTTGCCGAAAATGTCGGCAGGGGTAAAACCTAGCGGGTTCGCCGCCGCGCTTGGATCGGCGGCTTCTGGCACCGCATTCTGTACCTGCGAAAGGGCTTGCGAGCTCGTTGACTGCGCCTGGCCCGCCGGTGTACCTGAGGCTTGACTGACTGCGGCGGCTTGCCTTGCGTGTCCGTCGGGATTGGTAGTTCGTGGTGGATCGCCAAACGGCGCGAGCTGCGCTGCGCTGGCCGAAGAGCCAGCATAGTTGTACATGGTTTCGGCGTCCTGGGCCCACATCGTGTCATAGTCGGCTTCGGTCGCTGCGATCGCCGGGCTGTTCTGGCCGAAGAAATTGTTCCCAATCAGTGACGCCAGGTGAGTTCGATTGTCGGCGATCAGAGCAGGGGGCACGGTTGTCGCGAAAGCGGTCAGATAAGCCGCCGCCGCCGTACGGGCCTGGGTGGCGCTCTGCTCGGCTTGAGCTGCGGCGCTGTGCATCCATGTCACATACGGGGTGACGGCATCGGCCATCGCCGCCGACGACGGGCCCTGCCAAGTGCCGACGGTTAGGCTGGCGATAACCGAACGGTACGCCGACGCTGACGAATTCAGTTCACTGGCCAGGTTGTCCCAGGCATCGGCGGCGGCCAGCATGGAGCCCGAGCCGGGGCCAGAATATATTCTGGCTGAGTTGATTTCTGGGGGTAGGGAGCCGTAATCCATTGGGAGAAACCCTTTCTTACTGTCCAGCGATGGTTCGGAATGCGCAGTTGCCGGCTGTGAGGTGAGCTGCTCTGGTGCGACGGCAGCGTGTTGGACTTCCGCCGCCGCGGGGAGGGGCGGTGACGTTCGGAGTGGCATGAGTTCTATGCATTTTGGTCTTCCTGTCTATCCGGCGGCCGGGGAACGCACGATGATGGGACGGCTTTTCTGACGACGCGCCTCGGCACCCTCTTCCCGCGAAAGAGTTCCTAGAAGCGCCTGGCTGAATGAATTTCCAGGAACTTGATGCATATCCGCGGCGGTGGCAGTGGTGGAAGCGGGATGATCGGGTAACGCCAGCGCAACCTCGCGTACCTCAGGAGCTGCCGTGGTCCACGTGGGTGGGACCGATAATGACCCGATGGCGGACGCGCGGCCCCGTCCTGCTGAGACCATTGATATACCAGGCCGACCAGGGGCGCGCATCCCCCCGTTTTCGAGCGGCGGTGCGGCATTGCGTGCGGATCGGAAAGCCAATCGCTCGTTAGTGATGGCAATCCCGCGCCCTGAGGTAGCGGCGCTGCTGTATCCCACCGCCATATTGACGAACCTGGGGGGAGTGAGCGCGACAGTAACCAGCGCTTGGGGAGTCACCAGTGGGTCCGATGACGCCGCAGGTACGGCAAGCTGTGCCGGTGCAGTTACTGCCTGGGAGGTCAGTTGGGGCAGGCTCGCAGGTTGGGTTGCCGCGGAGTTACTGACGGCTTGCGCGGTAGCTTCGAACTGGACGGTCAATCCGGAGCGACCGGTAGTGGGGGCTGGCGTGCGAAATGGCGTTAAAATGCTTGCGGTAGCTGACGATTCGGCGTAGCTATACATTGCCGCCGCATCTTGGACCCACATCTCTGCGTACTGCGCCTCGGTCGCGCCGATGGCTGGGGTGTTTTGTCCGAAGAAGTTGGTTGCAATCAACGTCATCAGCAGGCTGCGGTTGGCGGCGATCACCGGTGGGGGCACCATCATCGCGAAACCCAGCTCGTAGGCGGCTACCGCTTGCTTGGCCTGGGCGGCGGTCTGTTCGGCCTGCTGCGCGGTGTCGTAGAGCCACGCGATATAGGGTGTGACTGCCGCTGCCATCGATGACGACGACGGGCCCAGCCATTGACCACCAACCAGTTCGGCGATAACAGATCCATAGTGCGCAGCCACGGAAGACAGCTCGACTGCGAGCGCGTCCCAGCCCATTGCGGCACCCATCATTGGTGACGCTCCGGGCCCGGAATACATTCTGGCCGAGTTTATTTCTGGTGGAAGAGCTCCAAAGTCCAGCACTGGCAATCGTTTCAGATCAAGGCCGAGGAGGCATCGGGGTCTCCCACCAGATTGATGCGTTTTGTCCAGTCTGATAGCGCAGACAGTGCTTCGCGTTGGCTAGTGAGAAATCACCTCGGAACTCTTCTCGATGTGTGTCACTGACGGCTGTGGATTGATACAAAGTCGAAACTAGTCTGCAGGGTCGCTCACGTGCTTTCACTGGCCGCAGCGCCCCGAGGCGGTTCATTGGTTCCGATTGCCGCGGCAACCTCGACGTGCCTGTCACCCGTGAAGGGGATACATCAACCACTGGACAGCATGGCCCAGCCACGAAATGCGCGGGTCCGCCCAGGAATCGTCGATGGACAACGGCGGTGGTCTGAATCTGCGCTGCCGCTTTGCTGGCATCGGGCCGGCCGGAGTTGAGGACCACTGTTTCGTCGTGTGCACCAGCCGCATTAGATGGTTTGGGTGCGCGAGCAGGCGCGATGCCGTCAGACGGTTGGGCACGGCGACGCTGCAACGGGTCGGTACTGACCCCGGCGATGATCAGTTTGCGCATCACTAACCCGCCCCCGCTTCTACCCCGATGCACTCAACAGGTAGAAGCCATCAGCCGGTGTCGGCGGTCAAAGGCGGGCCTCATCGCCTAAACGCGATGTTAACTGCGACTTACGGCTTAGTGCAACGCGGCGCACGTAACCAATGGCCGGCCGCCGGCCCGTTCGCAGTGATGACAACCACCGTGTGGGCGCCTCATAACCTGCCAGAGTCGCTTTGTTGGGCGCTGCGGACGCCTGAGCAAGGAGTTGAGACACCCGAACAATACGCTGGGCTGCGAAACCTATTGGGCCGTAGGGGGATGAGCCTGACATGCACAGAACAGATTCGTTGCAGACACGACCGGGTCTAAAAGACAAAGACGCGACCCCGATGGGTTGAGGCACCGTCGCGCCATAGTGGTTCGCTGCGCCGGCCTGCCGCGGCCGGATTGCGAATAACTGTGATTCCTGGCGCGCTGACCTGGTGTGCTGCTATCCTGGCTAAAGCCGCAGTGTCTTTGCGGTTGGCGATGAGGCTCGTCAGAATCGCGCTAAACGGCGCTAATGGCTTCTACCCCGTACCGCATGCAGGTTGCGACGCAACTAGGCGTCCAGGCGAGGGAGGAAGTCATGGATACCCGCGATATCTGGTCGGTACAGGACGCCTCGATGTTCAAACGGCTAAATCCTGCGGTGGCTACCGTCACCGTCCACCGTTCCCTACGTTGGCTGGCTGGCTGTGGGCGTCTTCAATGGCATCGACGACAGGGTCACATACCGAATCCCCCACATCGAGAACCGACACTCGCGCGGTCAACAATTTCCAGTCGTCCTGATGGCATTGTCTCGCTTTGGGTTTCATTCAGGACTGCAACAATGGTAGGGAATCCCACGAGTCTGCTGGCAGGCCCCCACCGGGGGCGGGGCTATGACGGATCGCGGCTTACTTCCAGCTCGTGGATGGTTTGAGATCAATTTAGGAGGGAATCAATATGTCGTTCGTGACAACGCAGCCAGAGGCTTTGGCCGCGGCGGCCGGGAGTCTGCAGGCTATCGGGTCGACCTTGAGCGCCCAGAACGCAGCCGCAGCAGCCCCAACGACGGGGGTGGTACCCGCCGCTGCTGACGAGGTGTCGGCGTTGACCGCGGCCCAGTTCGCCGCACACGCGCAGATGTACCAGGCGGTGAGCGCCCAGGCTGCCGCGATTCACGAGCAGTTCGTGAACACCCTGTCCATGAGCTCCGGTTCCTACGCAGCCACCGAGGCAGCTAATGCGGCCGCCGCTCTCTGATCACCACATCACCCCAGTAACTACGTAGCAAGGAGAACAGCCGACATGGCAACTCGTTTTATGACCGACCCGCACGAGATGCGGGCGATGGCGGGTCGCTTCGAGGTGCACGCCCAGACCGTTGAGGACGAGGCCCGCAAGATGTG